>NZ_JBVJOW010000002.1:213688-546988 GCF_055582965.1 Amycolatopsis sp. NPDC104863 | reverse complement strand
TGGGTCTCGTCCGCCTCGCCCTCCCTTCCCCCCCCCCCCCGCGCCCCCCCCCCCCCCCCCCCCCCCCCCCCCCCCCCCCCCCCCCCCCCCCCCCCCCCCCGCGCCATCCCTTCGACGTCATATGGCGGGCGTCGTCTGGAAAGGAACCAGGAAGAAATGCTGATTTCCCAGCGGCCGGCTCTCGGCGAAGAGACGGTCAACGAGACCCGCTCCCGGTTCACCATCGAACCGCTGGAGCCCGGCTTCGGCTACACGCTCGGCAACTCGCTGCGTCGCACGCTGCTGTCGTCCATCCCGGGCGCGGCCGTGACGAGCATCCGCATCGACGGCGTGCTGCACGAGTTCACCACAGTTCCCGGGGTGAAGGAAGACGTCACCGACATCATCCTGAACCTCAAGGAGCTCGTGGTGTCCTCGGAAGAGGACGAACCGGTCACCATGTACCTGCGCAAGCAGGGCCCCGGTGAGGTCACGGCGGCCGACATCGTGCCGCCGGCGGGTGTCACCGTGCACAACCCGGACCTGCACATCGCGTCGCTGAACGGCAAGGGCAAGCTCGAGATCGAGCTCGTCGTCGAGCGCGGCCGCGGTTACGTTCCGGCCCTGCAGAACAAGCAGGCGGGCGCGGAGATCGGCCGGATCCCGGTCGACTCGATCTACTCGCCGGTGCTCAAGGTGACCTACAAGGTCGAGGCCACCCGTGTCGAGCAGCGCACCGACTTCGACAAGCTGATCCTGGACGTCGAGACCAAGCCGTCGATCACGCCGCGCGACGCGGTCGCGTCGGCCGGCAAGACGCTGGTGGAGCTGTTCGGCCTCGCCCGCGAGCTGAACGTCGACGCCGAGGGCATCGAGATCGGCCCGTCGCCGCAGGAAGCGGACACCATCGCCGCCTACGCGATGCCGATCGAGGACCTGGACCTCACCGTCCGGTCGTACAACTGCCTCAAGCGCGAGGGCATCCACACGGTGGGCGAGCTCGTCTCGCGCTCCGAGGCTGACCTGCTCGACATCCGCAACTTCGGCGCCAAGTCGATCGACGAGGTCAAGCTCAAGCTCGTCGGCCTCGGCCTCGCGCTGAAGGACAGCCCGCCCGGGTTCGACCCGACCGCGGCGGCCGCCAGCTACGACGGTGAAGGCTGGTCGGAGGGTGTCGGTGGCATCGCCGACGGGATTTCGGACGGCCACGACGATGGCCAGGACTACGCAGAGACCGAGCAGCTCTGAGGCGCTGAGCCTGGACGCTGTGAGCTGAACGAGGAGAACCAATGCCCACCCCTACCAAGGGAGCCCGGCTCGGCGGGTCGTCCGCGCACGAGCGGCTGATCCTGGCCAACCTGGCCACGCAGCTGTTCGAGCACGGCAAGATCACGACGACCGAGGCGAAGGCGAAGCGGGTCCGTCCGCTGGCCGAGAAGCTGATCTCGAAGGCGAAGCGGGGCGACCTGCACAACCGCCGTCAGGTTCAGCGCGTCGTCCGTGACAAGGACGTCGTCCACAAGCTGTTCGCCGAGATCGGTCCGCACTTCGCGGAGCGGCCGGGCGGCTACACCCGGATCACCAAGACGATGCCGCGCAAGGGCGACAACGCCAAGATGGCGGTCATCGAGCTGGTGAACGAGAAGACCGTGACGAGCGAGGCCGAGCGCGCGCGCAAGACCAAGTTCGCCAAGGACGAGAAGCCGGTGGAGGCTGTGCCTGCTGCGGCCACCGAGGAAGCCGCTACCGAGGCTCCCTACGGTGAGGGCAGCCACGCCGCGCTCGAGGACGGGACGCAGCCCGAGGGCTTCCCGATCAAGGGCAACGACGAGTCGAAGTACTACCACACCGAGGAAAGCCCGTACTACGAGCAGACCAAGGCCGAGGTGTGGTTCGCCTCCGCCGAGGCTGCCGAAGCCGCGGGCTTCTCGCTGCCGCCGTCGCAGCAGGACGACGAGTCCTGACGACGGAAGCCGTTCCGGACGAGCCCGCCCTCCCCGCTGGGGACGGCGGGCTCGTTCGTCTGCGTCTGGACGTCTCCTACGACGGCACGGACTTCTCGGGCTGGGCCCGCCAGCCGGGCCGGCGGACCGTCCAGGGCCTCCTGGAGGAGGCGTTGCAGCGGCAGCCGCCGGGAGCGTCCGTGCCGAAGTCCGTGGTCGTGGCGGGCCGCACGGACGCCGGGGTGCACGCCAGCGGCCAGGTGGTGCACGTCGACGTCGTCCCGCTCGACCCCGGCGCGGCCGGGCGGGTCCCGGTGTCCCCGGAGGGCGTTCCGGACCTGACCCGGATGACCGGCCGCTGGAACCGCCTCCTGCCGGGCGACGTGCGGGTGCTCGGCGCCCGGATCGCGCCCGAGGGCTTCGACGCCCGGTTCTCGGCGATCCGCCGCCACTACCGCTACCGCGTCTCGGACGCGCCGTGGGGCGTGGACCCGTTGCGCCGCAACGACACGCTGGCCTGGAATCGTCCACTGTCGACGGACGCGATGAACGACGCCGCTTCGGCGTTGCTGGGGCTGCAGGACTTCGCGGCGTACTGCAAGCAGCGCGACACGGGCACGACGATCCGCGAGCTGCAGCGCCTGGAGTGGCGCCGGGCGGACGAGCACCTGCTGGAGGTCGCGGTCTCGGCGGACGCGTTCTGCCACTCGATGGTCCGCAGCCTGGTGGGAGCGTTGCTCCTGGTCGGCGACGGCCGCCGAGGGCGTGACTGGCCTTCGGAAGTGCTGGCGAGCGGGGTCCGAGACAGTGCGGTGGCGCCCGCCCACGGCCTCACGCTGACGGCGGTGGACTACCCGCCGGACGCCGAGCTGGCGGCCCGGGCGGAGCAGACGCGGAACGTCCGCACGTCACCCTGACAAGATCATCGGATCGGGTGAAGGCGGCGAGCACGCCGTCCGCGATGTGGCATGTTCGAGGCATGTCGACAAGTCTTCGTCGCATCACCGCGGGCATCGCGGTCACCTTCGGCGCCGTCCTGGCGATCCCCGCCACGGCCTCCGCGGCGCCGGTCCCGTTCCCGTGCGGGTACAGCTCGCAGGGCATGGACGCGCACTACCGGCACTGCGCCAACACCTTCGCCCTGATCCACGTGGACTGGGACAACGGGAACCACTACACCGACTGCTACGGCCCCTGGGACGAGCAAACCCTCTGGCACGACGGACCGCACCGCCAGGTCAACGCGTACTTCGTGAACACGCCGCCGAGGCTGCTGAAGAACGCCTCCGGCAACTGGATCTGCAGCGCGTCCCAGCCGGACGCCTAGCGGATGGCGCCTATCCGGTGCAGGGCTTGACCGAGCTCGCGGGGCTGACCCGGAACCCTCGTGAGACGGTTTGGCCGATCCCGTTCGAATAACCGCTGTAGTTGTAGCCCGGGAAGAGGCACATGCCTCGCGGGTGGTTGCTGATCACCCAGATCGCGTGGTCGACGCCTTGTCCTCGCAGGTCGGGGGAGCCCCATTCGAACGAGGCCATCCGGCCGGTGGCGTTTTCGCCGGTGTACAGGCAGATCTTGCCTGCCGGGCAAGCGGCCTGTGTCGCCGCGGATGCCGTCGGGGTGAATCTCGCCGCCAAAAGCGCGGCGGATGCGGCGAATACGGCAACGGATTTGAGGACGCGCATACAAACCCTCCCAAGATTGTGTGCTGAGCCCGTCGAACGGGATCAATTGATCTTGGAAGGTTCGCTACGTCATGTCAATGAGCTGATACTTGCTGTTTGTCACTCACAGGTGTGGCTGAGCCGGCGACGAAAAAGCGGGTGGCTCCCCGAGGGGGAACCACCCGCTTCCATCCGTCCGAAGTGGACTCAGTCGCCGCGGCGGACCGGGCCGAGGAGCTGCTGCTCCTTGCCCGTCGTCACGAGCCTCAGCGGCCGCCACAGGTTGCGGCCCAGTGCCACCACCTGGTCGTCCTTCAACGTCGTCAGCTGGCGCATCATCTGGGGCGGCAGCCGCCAGATGCGGGCCGCCAGCTCGGCCTGGCCCGCCGGGAGGCGCTGCATCAGCACCAGGTCCGCCGCGTTGGCCGTCGCGCCCGCCTGCGGGTGCAGGTACGGGAGCACGTAGATCGTCGTCTGCCAGGGCGAACGGGGCGGGAACAGGTCCTGCGGGGTCGGGCCGCCGTCGGTGACCACCAGCAGCGGCGCGTCCTCCGACGGCCGCGGCAGCTCGACCGGGGACAGGCGGCGGATCTGCACCAGCGGTGACGGCCGGCCGTCGCGGGTGCCGGCCGCGCGGGAGAGCACCTGCCACTCCGTCGGGCGCCCGGTCGCCACCACGACCCACGCGCCGACCGCCATCGCGCGCATCGCGACCTGGCGGGCCAGGTACAGCCCGCCGACGAGCACGATGCGGGTCGGCGTCGAGCGCAGCGCCGAGATCGTCAGCGGCTCGCCCTTCAGGCCCGAGCCGAGCACGATGCCGCCGCGGTCGCCCGAGGGGCTGATCGCGTCGAGCATCGCGGGGTCCACGGTGAACTCCGGCGCCACACCGACGTTCTGCCCGGCGTCACGGACGCGGGTACTCATGCTGTGCCTCCGATCGGCAACGTCGCGGCGAACGCGGAGACCTGCAACCCGCGCAGCGGCGTCAGGTCCACTCCCAGCCGCTCGGACAGCCCGTGCAGCCGCTGGTCGGCGGCGTCGAGCTCACGCGGGTTGCGCGCACTCAGCCGGACCACCCCGCGCAGGCCGATCTTGCCCTCGTCGGACGCCGGCGAGATCGACATCGCGAGCGTCGCCGACAGCGCGCGGACGCTCGTCAGCGCGTCCAGGCTGCCGCTGATCTTGCCCTTCGGCCAGCCGGTGATCGCGTAGCTCGCGTGGCCGATGCCGGCCGCGGTCACGCCGGACCACCGCTCCTGCAGCGTCACCTTGTTCGGCGAACCGGCAACGGAAGTCAGCTCCGCGGCCGAAATGCTCGCCCGCAGCAGCTCGTCCGGGTCGAGCGGCCGGGTCGGCACGCCCTGCGACTCCAGCGCGTTGCGCACGCGGGAAAGCGCGCCGATCAGCGCGCGGTGGGCGCCGACAACACCGCCGCCACGCTCGCGGATCGCCGCCGGGCAGCGCTTCGGGTCGAGCCGGATCGCGACCCACGTCGTCCGCCGCGCCGCCGCGGGCAGCGGGCCGAGCACCTCCATGTAGGAGCTCAACGCCGGCGAGTCCGACGGCAGCGCCGCGCTGCCCGGGTAGCAGTGCCAGATCATCTGGATCGCGTCGAGGATCACGCCGCGGTCTTCCAGACACGGCGCGAGCGCCGCCAGCGGCAGGCTCGGCGCGCCGCCGGCCTGGGTGATCAGCGCCGGGGTCGGCTCGACCAGCAGCACCGCCGTCCAGGTGCCGTCGTTCCAGGCGAGCCCGACCTGCTGGCGCTCGTGGTCGACACCGTGCGCGACGACGAGGTCCGGCACCGCGATGCGAAGCAGGTTGACGCGGGCGTCGTCCGGTCCCGTGACGGTGGTCTCTTCGGCGGCCAGCTCCTCGACGGTGCTCGGCGGCAGCGGCTCCGCGACGCGGTCGTGGGAGCGGAAGGAGTAGCGCGTCGTCAGCCCGACCCACTGGGTGAACCAGCGGCCGCGCCAGCGCAGCAGGGCGACGATGAGCGCGAAGGCGAGGATGCCGATCCCGACGTACTTCAGCGACATGTCGATCGCGAGCAGCACGAGCCCGACCGCCAGGCCGACCTCGAGCACCACGAGGTTCGCCACCGGCAGCGGGCCGAGGTTCACGCCCGAGGAGCGCCGCCGGGCGGGCGGGGCCAGCCGCGTCGCGGCGGCCGGGGCGGACGGGCCGTCGGAGTCACCGGCGCCGGGTCCCTGAGGACCGCCGGGGCCACCCGGGCCGCTGGGGCCACCAGGTCCGCCGGGACCGCCAGGTCCACCCGGGCCGCCGGGCCCACCGGGACCGCCAGGCCCACCGGGACCGCCAGGCCCACCGGGGCCACCGGGACGAGGTCCGCCGGAACCCGGGCCGCCAGGACCACCGGGACCGGGGCCGGGACCACCGGGGCCGCGCGGAGGCATGCCGGGACCAACGGGAACCCCACCAGGACCGCCACCGGGGCCACCCGGACCGCCCGGCACTCCACCAGGGCCACCGGGTCTCCCGGGCCGCGGCGGCGGCGGGCCGGGACGTCCCTGCCCGGGCGGCGGGGGCCCAGGCGGGCCAGGCGGACGTGGAGGGTTGGTGACGGACATCCGCGCTTTCTCTTCCCCTCGAGTTCACTGCGTATCCGGAAGCCGGGTCCCGGGGTGTCCGACCCTAGCTTGAGTTGGTAGAAACCCCACACCAGACGGTCCCCGTACGGCTATCCTGCGGAACCGTACCGCGACGGGGAGGACTGTAGGTCGAGAATGCCATCAACACCGACGACTAAGTCTCAGGTTCAGGCCTACAAGTTCGTCCTGCGCCGGATGCAGTCGGCACTGGTCCGGCGGGACGCCGTGATGTTGCACGACCCGATGCGCACCCACACGCGGGCCACGATCGTGGGGGTCGTGCTCGGCGCCCTCGTCGCGATCGTGTTCGTCGTCTTGGCCCTGCTCAGCCCGGCGCCGTCGGTGCCCGAGGCCGGCAACATCGTCATCGGCGAGCAGTCCGGCACGGTCTACGTGGTGATGGGCAACCCGAAGACGCTCGTCCCGACGTTCAACCTCGCGTCCGCGAGGCTTCTTCTGCTGGCCCAGCAGAAGCAGCCGAACGCGGGCAACAGCCCCGGCGCCGCGGCTCCGGCCGCGGCGAGCACCGCGGCTGTGAAGAATCCCACCGTCGTTTCCGACGACCAGCTGAAGGACATTCCGCGCGGAAAACTGACCGGAATTCCGGACGGACCGCAGCTGATCCCGACGGAGTCCCAGCGGATCACCCCCAACTGGGCGGTGTGCGACCAGGTTCTGCTGGACCCGACGCAGCCGAACCCGGACATCGGCAAGACCGAGACGTCCGTCTTCGGCGGCGTCGCCCCGAGCGGCCTCGGCACCGAGCTGGGGGAGAAGGAAGCGCTGCTGGCGAAGGCGGACAACGGCAAGACCTACCTGATCTACCGCCTGCCGAGCACACAGAACCGCCCGAACGCCAACACCGTCCGCGCCGAGATCGACACCAGCGACTTGCACAACTCGGTCTCGACCGCCCTGCAGCTGCTGAACCAGAAGCCGCGGAAGATCACGCCGGGCCTGCTGAACGCCATCCCCGAGGTGCCGCGCCTGACCCCGCCGCAGATCCCGGACGGCCCGGCCCCGGCCGACCTCGACGGGCTGGTGGCGGGCGACGTCTTCTCGACGCAGCCCACGGGTGAGCAGCCGCAGTACTGGGCCATCACCACGAACGGCATCCAGCAGGTGTCGCAGGCGGTCGCCGACGTCGTGCGCGTCGCGAAGCACGGCAGTGCGAGCTCGCTGCGAACCCTCGGGCTCGACAAGCTGTCCGGCATCCGCGTGCTGCGGTCCGGCGACGCCGACTACATCCCGGTCGACTCGTTCCCGCGTTCGGTCCCGACGGTCCTCGACGCGACGAAGAACTCGGCGGTCGCCTGCCTCGGCTGGTCCGTCGTCGGTGACGGCGCCAACCGCGACGGCCACACCTCGGTCTACATCGACACCCTGCTGCCGGGCCAGAACAGCCACGGCCCGAAGTTCGCGACGACGAAGGTCACCACGCCGGGCCCGAACCGCGTGCCGATCAACGGGTTCTACCTCCAGCCCGGCTTCGGCGCGGTGGTCCAGTCCGCGACCGGCCAGGCCAGCTTCGGCAAGGGCACCATCCAGCTGATCTCCGACCGCGGCATCCGCTACAGCGTCCCGGACGCCGCGACCGCGGACGCGATCGGCTTGAACAACCGGCAGCCCGCCCCCGAGTCGATCATCGGCCTGCTGCCGACCGGGGCTTCGCTGAACACCCAGGACGTCCTCAAGCAGTTCGACTCGGTGCCGATCGACCCGAACGCCGGCTCGTTCCCGGCCCCAGCCGCGCAGGCGGGCGGCTGAGGCGGAACCATCGGGCGGCGACGGACGTCCTACGCCCGACGGATCTTCTGGCGAGCGGAGAGATGCCATGGCCGGCTTGAGGATGGACGGCGTGGTCGTCGCCGAGTACGCCCGGACGGCTGAAGAGGCCGCTGACGACCTCCGTGCGGCCGCGGCCGACGTGGGGGGCGAAGGCGTTTCCGGTGAGTCCTACGGCCCGCTGGGGGCGCGGATCGGGCTCGGTGAGTCGTACGGCCGCGCGGCCGGCGCGCTGCGGCGTCAGCTGACCGACGGCGCCGAGGCGCTGAAGTCGGCCGCGGAGGCGCTGCGGCACGTCACGGTCCGGCACAGCGGGCAGGACGCGGAAGCCGCGGCGCTGATCAAGCGGGCCGGTGAGCTCGGGTGATGTTCGCCGAACCGGAAGCCACGGACTCGATCCCGCACCCGCTGGCCAAGCCGGCCGCTCCGGCGCCGGCCGTGCCCGTGGTGGCTTTCGCCCCGGACGCGGACGGCGCCGAGATCGCCGCCACGGCCGAGCCGTACCTGGCGTACGTCACCGACGTCTCGCACCAGCTCGGGCTGATCGACCCCGTCGAGACGTACTTCCGCCCGCTGATCGGCCGCTGGGCCGACCTCGGGGCCGAAGCGGAACGGCTGCGCCGGGCGGCGAGCGCCGCGGCCGAGGTGTCCACCCGGCTCGACGAGGGCCTCGGCCGGCTCGACGGCGGCTGGGAGGGCCGGGACGCCGATGCGTTCGTGGCGTACATCAGGGAGATCGGCGCGGCGGGCGGCGACCTCCAGGAGGCGCTGACCGTCCTCGCCGGCGCGCTCGACGAACTGGTGACGACGCTCCGCCACGTCGTCGTCGACCTCGTCGAGGTCCTGGTCGACGCCGCGGACCTGATCTCCGAAACGATGACGCTGCCGAGCGGCGGCGCCAACCGGGCGCGGACCCAGCTGCGGGAGACGCAGGAATCGGCGAAGGCGCTCTACGAGACGGCGCGGGACGTCCTCGAGGCGTTCGACCGGCTGTGCGACGGCGTCGACGATCCCGACGCGACGGCCCGCAGCATCGAGATCGCGCACCGGTACCCCGAGGAGCGCTTCGCGCTGCACGAAGACACCGCCTCCGCCGGCGGTTCGCCTTCTTCGGCCGATGCGACGACACCGTCCTCGGCCGAGGAGTCGACGACACCGTCGTCGGCGAGCGGCGACGGCGACCCGGCGGAGCCCAAGCACACGGGCGCGGGCACCCCGGACGAGGCACAGCCCGCCGCGGCGGCGGCGCCCCAGCCGGCCGAAGACGGTGCGGCGCACCAGAACGCGTCGGGCATGCCGATGATGCCGATGATGGGCTTCGGCTCGTTCGGCGGCGGCCAGGGCGGCCGCCGCCCGTCGAAGAACCGGCCGATCGTGAAGTCGTCGGAACTGCTGGGGGAGCCGGGCTTGGTGGCGCCCCCGGTGATCGGCGAGGACGAAAACGCCCCGAAGCCGAAGAAACCCCCGGCGCCGCCGGCGACGTGACGCCGGATCAGCGCCGGGAAGCGGCTTCCTCGGGCCGGTTGCGGCGGATGGTGCGCATCACGAACAGGGTGATCAGCAGCGCCGCGACGCCGCCGCCGGTGCCGGCCAGCGCCACGATCATCGGGGTCGAGTCGCGGTCGTTGGCCGGCGGGAGCTGGGCCTGCTGCGGCGCCGGGATCGGCGCCAGGCCGCCCACCTCCGACGGCAGGCTCGCCGTCAGCGCCGCCACCGGGTCGATCACCCCGTAGCCGACGAAGTTGTCACGACCGCCCGCGGCGGCCGGGTGCTGCGCGGTCTGCTTGATCCGGTTGACGATGCCCCGGCCGTCGAGGTTCGTGAACTTGGCCTTGACCAGCGCCGCCAGGCCGGCGACGTAGGGCGCGGCGAAGCTCGTTCCCTGGATTTCGCTGGCCTTGTCGCCGCTCTCGAACGTCAGGTTGGCCAGCCCGTCCGATCCCTCGGCGGGGTCAAGCGAAGTGATCTTGGTCCCGGGCGCGGCGACGCCGACCCAGGGCCCGTGGACGCTGAACGGCGCCACGCCGCCGTTCTCGTCGATCGCACCGACGGACAGCACGTCGTCGGCGAACCACGGCGGAGTCACGATCGTTTTGGGGCGCTTCGCGTCCGGCTGGTCGTTCTGCGGGCAGGTGTCCGTCGCGTTGCCCGCGGCGGCGATGATCACGACGCCCTTCTCCGCCGCGAAGTGCACGGCTGCCTGGACCTGCTGCTCGCCGTCGGTGATCCCGCCGGTGGCGGCCCGGCAGTTGTCGACCGACATGTTGATGATGTCGGCCTCGCCCCGCTCGGCGATGCCGCGGATGATCTCGGCCAGCGTCTTCAGGGTGCCCGCGGTGCCGGCCTTTTCCAGCTGGCGCCCGCCGTTCGACTGCCCGGGCGACGTCTGGTCGCCTTCACCGCTGCCGCCACCACCACCGCCGGAGGGCGGAAGCGAGGTCTCGGTGCCGGAAGGCGGGTTGGTGCTCGACGACGGCGTGCCGCCGGCGGTGTTGCTCGCGGGCGGCGTGGTCGTCGACGTGTCGGGCTCGTAGTTCTCGCTCAGCTGGCGGTAGGACACGATCGTCGCGTCCGGGGCGACCCCGACGAACCCGACCTCCGGGTTGTCCGGCTTGCCCGCGATGATCCCCGCGACCTCGGTGCCGTGGCCGTCGCAGTCCTCGAGCCCGTCCGGCTGGCCGTTCCCCGGCTTCGCGACGTACTCGCCACCCGACTTGAGGTCCTGCAACCACGGGTGCCGCGTCACACCGGTGTCGACCACGGCGACCCGGACACCCTTGCCGATGCCGCCGGTGGCCGCCTTGACGATGGCCTGGGCGGCCGAGATCTGCAGGTAGTCCTGCCCCCACGGCCGGTTCTTCAGCACGATGTTCTGGCCGAGGGTGCTGCGCTGGACGCACCCCTTCGACGGCTTGTACTTCTTGTCCGGCTGACGCGAGTCGGGGATCAGCTTGCTCATGTCCACCGGGGGCGGGCTCGCGAAGTAGCCGTCGGCCGGTGTCGTCTGGGCCGCGGCCGGGGCCGTGGCGCCCAGCGGGGCCAGCACGCCGAGCGTGCCGGCCAGCAACGCGGTCGTGGTGCGCCGAGTGGCGCCGAAACGCCGTCCTACCACCATCCGAGAGTCACCCGATCCGGTCACTTGAAGTTCAGGTGCCGCAGGGTGGTGTAGAGGTCCATCACACCCAGGGCGAGCGGCAGCACCGAAGCGATGCAGAGCGCTTCGATGATCTCCACCGTGCGCCGCAGCGGCGGCGAGAAGCGCTGGTTCGGGAAGATCACGCCGACCACGAGCGCGCCCGCGGCGAGCAGGATCAGCACCCCGAAGACGTAGAGCAGGCGGTTCTGGGCGCTCGCCGAAACCAGCCAGCCGGCGGCGATCCCGGTCGCCGAGACCAGGCCCGTGGTGAGCAGCGCGATCGCCTGGCTGCCGTTCGCGTACGCGCGGGCGCGCAGCATCAGGACGAGGCTCGCGACGACACCCAGGATGATCCCGAACGCGCCGGGCGCGGTGGCGGCGATGATCGCGGACACCGCGACCGTGGCGCCGCAGCCGATCATCAGGCCGGTCATGTAGTTGTGCGCGATCGCCGTGCGGCGCTCGATCGCCCGGTAGTCGGGGAAGCCCGAGTCCTCCTTGAGCTCCTCCGCGCTGCCCGGGACGTGCGGGAGCGGGAGCTTCGCGAGCCAGATCGTGGCGCGCGGCAGGACCGAGATGCAGGCGAGGGCGACGGCGACCGTGCCGGCCGCGATGCCGGCGCCCGGGTGCGCGACGAGCGTGCCGAAGAGGAAGGCCAGCGCGCCGAAGGTGCCCGCGGTCGCGGCCGCGATGAACGTCGTGATGCCGGCGCCGATGACCATGATGCAGACCGAGGCGACGATGATCACGAGGACCGCGCCGAGCAGCAGGTTCGCCCGCAGGGACAACCCGGGCACGATGTAGAAGCCGCTCACGAACGCCAGGGGCAGGCCGCCGGCCGCGGCGATCAGCACCCCGGTCGCCTCCGCCTGGTAGGCCTTGGCGAGCGTCGCGCCGACCGCGACGCACGCGATCGCGCCGATGCCGCCGGCGATGGCCGCGCCGAGCGCGCTGCCGCCGTAGAACGACCCGCTCATGAACAGCGCGATGGCGGCGGCGACCAGCGCCAGCCCGCCCGCGACGTGTCCGAAGCGGTTCGCCGTTTCCTTGGTCCAGGGCCGGAAGCTGTCCGGGGAGGACTCCGCGATCGCGTCGACGACGTCGTCGTAGAGCGGCGGCGGCGGGTTCTCGTTGCGCTTGCGCAGCTGCAGCAGCTCACCGTCGACGACGCCGAGCGAAGCCAGCGTGCGGCTCGGGTCGAGCGGGGCGTCGCCCAGCTTCGCCAGCGCCCAGCCGCCGTGGCGGGCGCCGCCGTCCGGCGACGACTCCTTCGCCATGTCCAGCAGCATCGGGAGGAGATCGGCGACCGCGACGTCGGCGGGCAGCGCCACGTCGATCCGGGTCGAGGGCGCGACGACCGTCACCCTGCTGAAAACTGTCGTGCCCGTAGCCACTGCACTGCCCCCGCTCTGATGAGACTGCTCCCGGGGGAACTTATACCGGACCCGGGCGCGGACATCATCGAACGTCCGAAATTCACCGTCATCCGCTGGTCGGCGGCCGGAGCCCGGCATTACTGTCGGTGGCGGGCCCTACACTCGTCAGGCGAGGTCAGGGCGGGCCCGGCGGGTGAGAACCGGCATCCGCCGGAATTCCGCCGGGACGTTCGATAGGTTGTCCGCGCACCTTGTGCACTAAAACGGTGGCCGCCATCGTCGAGTTTGAAGAGGGGTCCTTCGATGAGCACGCTGCAGTTCAAGAAGTCGCCGCGGCTGGCGGCACCGCGCCCGCCGGGCGGTGAGGTGCACCTCGAGCCGCCGCCCGAGGTGCCGCGTGTCATCCCCGGCAACATCGTCATGAAGGCGCTGCCGATCGTCATGATCGTCGCGTCGCTCGGGATGATGGTCTTCATGTTCCAGGCCAGCAACCGGAACCCGATGATGATGGCCATGGGCGGCATGATGGTCGTCGGCACGCTCGGGATGATGGCCGGCGGCGGGGGCGGCAAGGGCGGCGGCGCCAAGCGCGCCGAGATGGACGAAGACCGCAAGGACTACCTCCGGTACCTGGGCCAGATGCGCGACCGCGCCCGCGAGGCGATGGTCGACCAGCGCGCCGCGCTCGAGTGGGTCCACCCCGACCCCCAGTCCCTCTGGTCGCTGGCCGCCAGCCGCCGGATGTGGGAGCGCCGCCAGAACGACCAGGACTTCCTGCACCTGCGCGTCGGGCGCAGCTCGCACCGCCTCGCGACGCGGCTGGTCCCGCCGCAGACCGGGCCGGTCGACGAGCTGGAGCCGATCGCCACCCTCGCGCTGCGCCGGTTCGTGCGCGCGCACTCGATCGTGCCGGACCTGCCGACCCAGATCACGCTCCGCGGGTTCGCCGCGGTGAGCATGCAGGGCGACCGCGCCCTGACCCGCGGCCTGACCCGCGCGATGCTCGCGCAGATGGTCACCTTCCACAGCCCGGACGACGTGCTGATCGCGGTGGCCACCGCGGGCCGCGCGAAGGAGGAGTGGGAGTGGGCGAAGTGGCTGCCGCACGCCCAGCACCCCACGCTGTCGGACGGCATCGGCCAGCTCCGCATGATGGCCGGTTCGCTGGCCCAGATCGAAAACTGGCTCGACGAAGAGCTGCGTGACCGTCAGCGCTTCTCCCGCAACGCCACCCCGGCGCCGGACCAGCCGCACGTCGTGATCATCGTCGACGACGCCGAGGTCACCCGCGAAGAGCAGATCATCCTCGAAGAGGGGCTGGTCGGCGTCACGCTGATCGACCTCTCCGACTCCATCGGCAACCTCGCCGCCCGCCGCGGCCTCCGGCTGGTCGTGGAGGCCGACCGGCTCGGCGCGCGCAGCGCCGGCGGTGTCGAGTGGTTCGGCCGCCCGGACACCCTGAGCCTGGTCGAGACCGAGTCGCTGGCGCGGCTCATCTCGCCCTACCGCGTCGGCGGCGCGGCGGGGCAGGACGTCAGCGACGAAGAGCCGCTGCTGTCCAACCCGTCGCTGCTGGAGCTGCTCGGCATCCCGGGCGACCCGATGACCTTCGACGTCCAGCAGGCGTGGCGGCCCCGCCCGATCCGCGACCGCTACCGCGTCCCGTTCGGGGTCGGCGAGTACGGGCAGCCGGTCGAGCTGGACATCAAGGAAGCCGCGGCCGAAGGCATGGGCCCGCACGGCCTGTGCATCGGCGCGACCGGTTCCGGTAAGTCGGAGTTCCTCCGCACGCTGGTGCTGGGCATGCTGGCGACGCACTCGTCGTCGACGCTCAACTTCGTCCTCGTCGACTTCAAGGGTGGCGCGACCTTCCTCGGCCTCGACAAGGCGCCGCACGTCTCCGCGGTCATCACCAACCTCGCGGACGAGGTCACGCTGGTCGACCGCATGAAGGACGCGCTGGCCGGCGAGATGAACCGGCGCCAGGAGGCGCTGAAGAACGGCGGTAACTTCAAGAACGTCTGGGAGTACGAGAAAGCCCGTGAGAACGGCGCGGACCTCGACCCGCTGCCCGCGCTGTTCATCGTCTGTGACGAGTTCTCCGAGCTGCTCGCCGCGAAGCCGGACTTCATCGACCTGTTCGTCGCGATCGGCCGGCTGGGCCGGTCGCTGCAGATGCACATGCTGCTCGCCTCGCAGCGCCTGGAAGAGGGCAAGCTGCGCGGCCTGGACTCGCACCTGTCGTACCGGATCGGCCTGAAGACGTTCTCCGCGGCGGAGTCCCGCGCCGCGATCGGCGTGCCGGACGCGTTCGAGCTGCCGTCGGTGCCCGGTGGCGGGTACCTCAAGTTCGACACCTCCACGCTGGTGCGGTTCAAGGCGTCCTACGTCTCGGGCCCGTACCGCCCGGCCGGCATCCAGGCGGCGGGCCCGGCGGCGACCGTGGTCCGCGCGGACAAGCGGCCACAGCTGTTCGTCCCGGACTTCGTCGAACTGCCGAAGGAGCCGGAACCGGAGCTGCTCGAGGCGGCGCCGAAGGTCGAGGAGCGGCAGTCCGAAGAGGCCGTCGAGCCCAGCGAGCTGGACGTCATCGTCTCGCGGCTGATCGGGCAGGGCCCGCCGGCGCACGAGGTGTGGCTGCCGCCGTTGAAGGACCCGAGCTCGCTGGACACGCTGCTGCCGAACCTGAACCCGACCGACGACCGCGGCCTGTCCCCGGTCGGCTTCTTCGGCAACGGCCGGCTGCAGGTGCCGCTGGGCATCATCGACCGCCCGTACGAGCAGCGCCGTGACCCGCTGTGGGCGGACTTCTCCGGCGCGGCCGGGCACGGTGTGATCGTCGGCGGCCCGCAGTCGGGCAAGTCGACGATGCTGCGGACGCTGATCATGTCGATGGCGCTGACCCACACCCCGGAAGAGGCACAGTTCTACTGTCTCGACCTCGGTGGTGGCACCTTGGCGGGTCTGGCCGACCTGCCGCACGTCGGCGGTGTGGCGGTGGCGCGGCGGGAGCCGGACAAGGCGCGGCGGATCGTGGCCGAGCTGACCACTTTGCTGACCGAGCGCGAAGGCCGGTTCGGGGCGATGGGCATCGACTCGATGACCGAGTTCCGCAACCGCAAGCGCCGCGGGGAGATCCGCGCGGACCAGGACCCGTTCGGCGACGCGTTCCTGATCGTGGACAACTGGCGCGCGCTGCGCGACGACTTCGAAGAGCTGGAAACGACGATCACCCGGCTGGCCACGCAGGGTCTGTCCTATGGCGTGCACGTGGTCATCGCCGCCAACCGGTGGGCGGACATCCGCCCGGCGATCAAGGACATGATCGGCACCCGGTTCGAGCTGCGCCTGGGTGACCCGACCGAGTCCGACATCGACCGCCGGGTCGCGGTGAACATCCCGGCCGGGCGGCCGGGCCGGGGCCTGACGCGGGAGAAGCTGCACCTGCTGGGCGGCCTCCCGCGGATCGACGGCTCGAGCGACCCGGAGACGATCGCCTCCGGCGTGGCCGACGCGGTCGCGAAGATCAAGGGCGCCTGGCGCGGCCGGATCGCGCCGCAGGTCCGGCTGCTGCCGGAGATGATCACCTACGACGAGGTGCTCAAGCTCGACCAGGTCCGGGACTCGAAGCTGATCCCGATCGGCGTCAACGAAGAGGACCTGCAGCCGATCTACCTCGACTTCAACGCCGAGCCGCACTTCTACGCGTTCGCGGACGGCGAGTCGGGCAAGACGAACCTGCTGCGGCAGATCGCCCGGGGCATTTCCGAGCGCTACTCCGCGAAGGAGGCGCTGATCCTGCTGGTCGACTACCGGCGCACGATGCTCGGGTTCGTCCAGGGTGACTCGCTGCTGGGGTACGCGGTGTCGGCCGCGCAGCTGGAGAGCATGGTCAGCGACGTCTTCAACTCGATGACCCGGCGCCTGCCGGGCCCGGACGTCACGCAGGAGCAGCTGAAGACCCGTTCGTGGTGGAAGGGCCCGGAGCTGTTCGTCCTGGTCGACGACTACGACCTGGTGGCGACGTCGACGAACAACCCGCTGCGCAAGATCTCCGACTTCCTGCCGCAGGCCAAGGACGTCGGCCTGCACCTGGTGGTCGTGCGGCGCACCGGTGGCGCGTCGAAGGCGATGTACGACCCGATCATCGGCAAGCTCAAGGAGATCGCGGCGCCGGGCATGGTCATGAACGGCTCCCGCGACGAGGGTGCGCTGGTCGGCAACATCAAGGCGAGCGCGATGCCGCCGGGCCGGGGCATGATGCTGACCCGGAAGTACGGCAAGCAGCTCATGCAGGTGTCGTGGATCAACCCGGACTGAGGACGGCCGCGGAACGCCCGGCGGCGAAGGGTAGGTTCCTCCGCGAGGGAACGCCCCGTCGGCCGGGCGCGGGGGAACGCGACAAGAACTGTTTCGGGAGCTGCTGGTGACGGTCCGGGTTGCGGTGGACTTCGGGACGTCGAGCACCTGCGTTGTCGCTTCGGTGAACGGGCGCGACCCGCAGGTCGTGGTGATCGACGGCCAGCCGCTGATGTCCTCGGCGGTGTTCGCGGCCGCGGACGGCACGCTGTTCGTCGGCCAGGAGGCCGAGCGGCAGGCGGCCGTCGACCCGTCGCGCTACGAGCCGAACCCGAAACGCCGGATCGACGAAGGTGAGCTGCTGCTCGGCGACAGCGTCCTGCGGGTCACCGACGTGGTGCACGCGGTCCTGGGCCGGGCGGTCGCCGAAGCGCGCCGTCTCGCCGGCGAGGCCGAGGTCGACCTGCTCGTGCTGACCCACCCCGCGGACTGGGGCGCCATCCGCACCCGGCTGCTGCGGCAGGCCGCGGGCGGGCTGGCGCGCGAGGTCGCGCTGGTGCCGGAGCCGGTCGCCGCGGCGGTCTACCACGCGGCGACGTTCGCGCCGCAGGACGTGACCAACGACCGCACGGTGGAGTTCAGCGGCCGCCCGGGGGACGCGCTCGCGGTGCTGGACCTCGGCGGCGGCACGGTCGACGTCAGTGTGGTCCGCCGGCTCCCGCCGGACACCGCCCGCGACCGCTCCGGGCGTCCCCAGCGCGGCGGCTTCCAGGTGCTCGCGACGCGCGGTGACCCGGCGTTCGGCGGCGCGGACATCGACCAGGCGCTGCTGGAGCACGTCGGCGCGCTCGTGGCGGGGGCGGACCAGGACGCGTGGCGCCAGCTCGTCGAAGGCCGCGAGCTGGTCGACCGGCGCCGCCGCCGGGTGCTGCGCCAGGACGTGCGCGGCGCGAAGGAAACCCTCTCCCGGCACGCCTACACCGACGTGCCGATGCCCCCGCCGTTCGCCGACGCGCACGTCACCCGTGAGGACCTGGAGCGGCTGATCACGGCCCCGCTCGGGCGCGCGGTGGAGCTGACGGTCGCGGCGATCGGCGACGCGGGCCTGCGCCCGAAGCAGCTCACGGCGATCTTCCTGGTCGGCGGGTCGAGCCGGATCCCGATGATCTCGCGCCTGGTGCACGAACGCACCGGCGTCGTGCCGACGAGCCTGGATCAGCCCGAGACGGTCGTCGCGCGCGGCGCGCTGCGAGCCGTGCTGGTGGACCCGGACCGCACCGGCGCGCTCCCCGGTGAGGCGATGGCCCGGATGGGCGCGGTCCCGGGTGGCGCCCTCGGCCCGGCGGCGCAGCGCACCGAGGTCGTCCGGCCCGGTGACGCCGCCCCGCGCCCGGCCGACGCCGCCCCGCGCCCGGCCGACGCCGGCCAGCGTCCGGCGCCCCCGCGCACACCGGGCCCGCCGGCCGCCAACGGGTTCCCGAACCGCGGGGGCCCGCCGCCGTCACCACCGCACGGCCAGCCGGTCGCGCGGCCGCCGTGGACCCCGCCCGCGGGGCAGCCGGCCCCGGGCGGCAACCGGCCCGGCGGCGCCTCCGCGGCGCCGGAGAAGAAGAGCCGCCGGAAGCTGTGGGGGATCGTCGCGGGCGCGGTGGTCGTCGTGGCCGCGTTCGTCGTCGGCGGGATCTTCGTGTTCAGCGACTCGGGCGCCCAGCCCGAAAGCGGCCGGACGCTCTCGCAGTACGACTTCAAGTTCGTCGCGCCCGAGGACTGGGTCCAGACCGACGACCGCGTCGCCGAGCGGCAGGTCGTGATCCACCCGCAGGAGTCCCGCGACGGCAACGACCTCCTGGTCGCGCAGGAGTACGTCATGGACTACGACGCGACCGCCGACCCGCAGAAGCTCGCGGACGAGCTCCGGCGGGGCGTGGAGACCGACCCGCGGCAGCAGTACAGCGCGTACAACCCGAGCGCGTCGTACGCGGGCCGGACGGTGATCTTCTACCACCAGGTCAAGCCGGACCGCCCCGACATCCAGGTCGACTGGTACGTCGTGGCGAAGGGCCGGGTCCGCGTCCACGTCGGCTGCCAGTACGCCACGGACCAGCTGAAGGGCCGCGTCGACGCGGCGTGCACGCAGGCCGTGCGCACCGCCGAAATCGTGAACTGAGAGGAGGGCGCGCGGTGCCGTCCGAGGAATTCGAAAGCGCCGCGGCGTCCTTCAAACGGATCGGCCAGGACGCGGTGACGCACGCCCGGCGCGTCGCGGGGAACGCCGTGGCGCGCAACCGGCGTCACCACAGCGAAAACGTCGAATTGCTCAAGCGAAGCGGCCGCGGCGTGAAGTCCGGCGACCCGACCCCGGGCACGCTGCGCGCCGCCGCCGAACGGTTCCGCCGCGCCCGGGGACTGTCCGTTCCGGTTCCCGATCCCGTCGATTCCGTTCCTTCGCGTTCGCAATCTCCCGCCCGGCCCCCTCGAACGGGTGACGACGAGGAGGACTTTTCCCAGATGCGAATCATGAATCGGGATCGCTGAGCCTCGGCGCGTGATCGCTGTGCGTGTGCTAACTCCCCTGGTAGGGCGCGCATTTCCGGGTGACGCATCGCCGTGTCGTGGCACGCGGCCAATACCGGCGGCGACCGGTTCCGGACGCGAGCGTTCCCGCAAGCAACTACTTGCCGGCAAACCACGACAAGGGGGAACCGGACATGGCAATGTCTGCGTCGTAGGGCCGTACAAACGAACGAGCTTGGTACGGCCAGCCATCACTCTTAAGAAGGGGGTACCGGTATGAGCACCGGATCCGGATTTCAGGGAACACCGCAGCAGTTCACCGACGCCGAGAGCCGCGTGACCGAGGTCCGCACCGGCATGGACCAGAACCTCGCGACGCTCCGCGACCGCATCGAGGCCACCCGCGCCGGGTGGAAGGGCGAAGCGCAGAAGGCGTTCGACCACGTGATGATGCGCTTCGACGACGACGCCCGCCAGATGAACCAGGCGCTGCAGCGCATCGCCGACCTGCTCCGCGAGGCCGGTTCGAAGTACGAGCGTTCCGAGCAGCAGCAGCAGGAGACCATCGGCGCCCTGAACAAGGGCTTCGAAGCGCTCGGCTGAGCCACACCCTGAACTTTTCTTCCCGTACACCAAAACTTTCTCAGCACCGAAGGAGCGAATATGCCCAGCGACGCCGGCATTGTCGTCAATTATGCCACCATCCACGCGGCCGCCGATGACTGCAACAGCACCGGTGGCGAGCTCCAGGCCGCTTTCGACCGCCTGAAGGACGACCTCAAGCCGCTGGTCACCACCTGGACCGGTTCGGCCAAGGAGTCCTACGACGCGGCTCAGCGCACCTGGGACCAGAAGTTCGAGGACCTCAAGCAGGTTCTGGCCCAGATCGCCGCCGCCCTCCCGCAGATCGCCGACGGCTACCAGGCCACGGACAACGCCGTCGAAGGCCTGTTCTGAGCCGCTAGCCCCGGAAACCACGGCGGGCCCGCACTTCGGTGCAGGGCCCGCCGTTTTCGTTGGTGCGGCAGGGGAGTGTGACGAGGGTGCCGCGTTCGGCTTTGCCCGCAAGGGAACGCGGCCGGTCGGGAGTCGTAGTCCCGGAACGAGCGGCCTGCTGCCCGGCGCCAGGTCGGGTGGGCGCGGCGGCCGCGGCCCCGGAACGAGCCGCGCGCTGCTCGGGCCCACGAGCGCGGTCATAGCGTAGGCCCGGCCGAACTTGCTTCAGCCTTGCCCGCAAGGGAACTGGCCAGTCCGGCGCCGCCGCCGGAACGAGCCGCGGTGCGTGGGTCCGGCGGACCTGCCTTCCCGCAACAAAAACTCAGTGCGGCGCGCCGACCTCGTACTCCGGCCGGTCGTTCAGCACCCGCACCGTCACCTTCTTCTCCTGGCCGCCGATCTGCACCGTGCAGTCGAACGTCGTCCCGTTGCGGGCGGCCTGGTTCGACGGGCACTGCGCGTTCTTCACGTCCGGCTCGCCGTAGTTCTCGTTGAGGACCTTCACCACACCGTCCTCAAGGGACTGCTGGTCGAGCACGTCCCCGCGGAACGCGCCCAGCAGCCACGCCGCGCCGCCGCCGAGCACGACGACCACGACCGCGATCCCCGCGATCAGCAACGGCTTCTTCGACTTCGGCTTCCGGGCCGGCTCCGGCGTGAACGCGCCCAGGCCGCCGTACTGCGTCGGCTGGAACCCGCCGCCGTACTGCTGCTGCCCCTGGGCCGGACCGCCGCCGGGTGGTGTTCCCGGCTGGGCCGGCCAGCCACCACCTGGAGTGTTGTTCGGCTGCCACGGCCCGGAAAACGAGCCGGTCGTGCCGGGCTGGGCCGGGTTCCACTGGCCCGTGTACGAGCCGGTGGGCGGCTCGGGGTTCTGCTGCCACTGGCCGGCGTGCGGGCCGGTCGGCTGCTGCTCCGGCTGCCACGCCGGCGGGTTCGGCTGCTGCGGGTTCGCCGGCGGCTGCCACCACTGGGGCTGCCGCGGGTCGGGCGGCTGGGTCATCGGCGTTCACCTCGGGTCGTGGTCACTGGCCCTGCGCTTCGCCGAGCCGGCGGTAGAAGTCGTCCATCGCCGCGCGGTCGGGCAGCACCGTGATCTGCGCCGGGTCCGGCAGCTTGGGCATGTCCTGCAGGCTCGCCTTGCCGGTGAACTTGAACTCGTACTTGAGCTCGAGCTGGTGGCCGTCGCCGGCGAACTTGGCCTCCATCACGAACGAGGCCAGGCTGCCGTCCGGGTTGAGCGTGATCGTGGTCGGGATCGCGGCCTTCTTCAGCTCCGGCCCGACCTGGTCGACCAGGCTCTGCGGCAGGATCTCGACCTTGTTCTTGACGAAGACCTCGAACGGCACGTTGACCGTGAGCGCCGTCTTGCCGTCGCCGAGGCTCTTCGCCCCGCGGACGGCCCGCTTGTCGGCCTGGTAGGCGTCGACCGTCGAGTCCGCCATCCGGCACGGCGTCAGCACCCCGCCCCAGGCGCACGGCACGATCAGGCCGGCCTCGGGTTTCGGCATCGACACCCACGCCGTCGGCGAGACGCCCTTCTGCACGTAGACCGGGCCGAGGTAGGTGTACTCGACCGCGCCGTCCGCCGGGGTGTACGTGTCGATGATCTCGTCGGGGTTCTTCTGCGAGCGGTGCCGCACCGCCCGGCTCTCCGGGCTGCCGGTGCGGGCCGACGTCACCGTGCTGTGGATCCACTTGTCGTCGAACTTGAAGTAGGCGTCGAGCGAGTTGGTGACGTCGCGCGTGTCGGTGATGGCGTCGCCGAGCTTGCCGATGACCTGCTCGAACTTGCCGCCGACGTAGTCCGCCGCGTCGTCGCCCTTCGGCAGCGCGGTCCCGGCCTTGGCCGTGCCGCACGCGCTGACCAGGGCCAGGACGGCCGCCAGGACGAAGATCGCCGTCGGTCGTCTGCTCATCGCCGTCCCCCGCTCCGCTGGAAAGCACCGTGTCGCCCGGATCGTCTCATCCTCGCGTGTCGGGGCGGCGAGTGCAGGCACTTCGGCCGGAAAACCGGGTACAGTCACTGCGGGCCGGGACTGTTCCGGCCCCTGGACCCACCCCCGATGCGTGGCCGCGGCGGACGTGGGGGTATCTTCATATGTCGTTGTGCGTTGCGGCGCATCAGCGCTAGGCCCGCACAGAACCCACACGCAATGTTGACGACGAGGTAGACCCTTGCCCACGTACAGCCCCAAGCCCGGCGACGTCACTCGTGCCTGGCACGTGATCGACGCCGAGGATGTCGTGCTCGGCCGGCTCGCGACCGAGGTCGCCACGCTGCTGCGCGGCAAGCACAAGCCGACCTACGCCCCGCACGTGGACACCGGTGACTTCGTCATCATCGTCAACGCCGAGAAGGTCGCGCTCACCGGAAACAAGCGCGAGCAGAAGTTCGCGTACCGGCACAGCGGTTACCCGGGCGGTCTGCGGAAGCGCTCGTTCGGCGAGCTGCTCGACTCCAAGCCCGAACACCTTCTCGAGAAGGTCGTCAAGGGCATGCTGCCGAAGAACAAGCTCGGCCGCGCCCAGGCGAAGAAGCTGAAGGTCTACGCCGGCCCGCAGCACCCGCACACCGCGCAGCAGCCGCAGGTGCGCGAGATCACCAAGATCGCGCAGGTCGCGCAGTGAGTGAGGAACAGTCTGTGACCAGCACCGAGACCGAGACCGCCGAGGTCACGACCGAGGCGACCGAGACCGGCGCCGTCGCGACCAGCGAGACCCCCGTCGCCACCAGCGAGTCCGAGGCCGCCCCGCGCCCCTCGCGCGCCGCCGGCGGCAACGCGCAGACCGTCGGCCGCCGCAAGGAAGCCGTCGTCCGCGTGCGCGTCGTCCCGGGCACCGGCGAGTTCAAGCTCAACGGCCGCACCCTCGAGGAGTACTTCCCGAACAAGGTGCACCAGCAGCTCATCCGCGAGCCGCTGGTCCTGGTCGAGAAGCCGGACTCGTTCGACATCTTCGCCAACCTCCACGGTGGCGGCGTCTCGGGTCAGGCGGGCGCGCTGCGCCTCGCGATCGCCCGTGCGCTCATCGAGGTCGACGCCGACGACCGCCCGGCCCTCAAGAAGGCCGGCTTCCTCACCCGTGACGCGCGCGCCACGGAGCGGAAGAAGTACGGCCTCAAGAAGGCCCGCAAGGCCCCGCAGTACAGCAAGCGCTGATCGCGCCCCTGGCGCAACCCACCGGAGCGCCCATCCGTCCATCGGATGGGCGCTTCGGCGTTTTCACAGACCGTGTCGTTTCCGGGGTCCGGAGCGACATCCAGGGGTAGCGCGGCCCGGGAGGGCCGCTACGTTGTCGTGGTGGTTGCACTGTCGTAACCGCACTGAGGAGGTCCATCGATGGCACGCCTGTTCGGTACCGACGGGGTCCGTGGCCTGGCCAACGCCGAGCTGACGCCGGAGCTGGCGCTGGCGGTGGCGGCCAGCGCCGCCCGCGTGCTGGCCGCGCACGACCGCTCGCACCGGCCGGTCGCGGTGGTCGGCCGCGACCCGCGCGCCAGCGGTGAGATGCTCGAGGCCGCCGTCGTGGCGGGCCTCACCTCCGCCGGGGCCGACGTGCTCCGCGTCGGCGTGCTGCCGACGCCGGCCGTCGCCTACCTGGTCGGCTCGCTCGAGGCCGACCTCGGTGTGATGATCTCCGCGTCGCACAACCCGATGCCCGACAACGGCATCAAGCTCTTCGCCGCGGGCGGGCACAAGCTCCCCGACGGCATCGAGGACGAGATCGAGGCCGGTCTTGCGGACGGCAAGATCCGCCCGACCGGCACTGGCGTCGGCCGCGTCCACGACGTCGTCGATGCCCTCGAGCGCTACGCCACCCACCTGCTCGGCGTCACGCCGCACTCGCTCGCCGGCCTGAAGGTCGTCGTCGACTGCGCGAACGGCGCGTCGTCGGCCGCCGCCCCCGAGATCTACCGCCGGGCGGGGGCCGAGGTCGTCGCGCTGTTCGCCGAGCCGGACGGCATCAACATCAACGACCACTGCGGCTCGAACCACCCCGAGAAGCTGCGCGAGGCGGTCGTCAAGCACGGCGCCGACCTCGGCATCGCCCACGACGGCGACGCCGACCGCTGCGTGGCCGTCGACTCCGCGGGCGAGCTCGTGGACGGCGACCAGATCATGGCGGTGCTGGCCCTGGCGCTGGCCGAGTCCGGTGAGCTGCACAAGGACACGCTGGTCGCGACCGTGATGAGCAACCTCGGCCTGCACCTGGCCATGAAGGCCCACAGCATCAACGTCGTCACGACGGCGGTCGGTGACCGCTACGTCCTCGAGGAGCTCCGCGCCAGCGGCTTCGCCCTCGGCGGCGAGCAGTCCGGGCACGTCGTCCTGCCGGCGCACGCCACCACGGGTGACGGCCTGCTCACCGCGCTGCGCCTGATGAGCCGCATGGCCGAGACGGGCAAGTCCCTCGCCGACCTGGCGGCCGTGATGAACCGCCTGCCGCAGGTGCTGGTGAACGTCCCGGTCGCGGACAAGGCGGCGGTGGCCGGCTCGACCGAGGTCCGCGACGCCGTCGACGAGGTCGAGGCCGAGCTGGGCGAGGAGGGGCGGGTGCTGCTGCGGCCGTCCGGGACCGAACAGCTGGTCCGCGTGATGGTGGAGGCCCCGGCCCAGGCCACGGCCCAGGCGGCGGCCGACCGGCTCGCCGGCGTCGTCTCAGCCGTCTCGTAACCCGTCGTGAGTGGTAATTCGGGTTAGAACCCTAATTGCCACTCACGACAACTTGCGCCGAGACCAGGCCGTGGAACACCGGGTGGGTCTTCCACCGGACCTCGCCCACCCGGCATCCGCCGCTCAGGAGCTTCGCCAGCGCGCCGAGCGCGATCTCGCCCTCGGCCACCGCGACGCCGGAGCCCGGGCACGCGTGCCGCCCGAGGCCGAACGGCAGGCCGTCGGCCAGTGAGACGGCCACCGGCCCGTCCGGGCCGAAGCGCAGGACGTACCGGGCCGGGCAGACCGCCGTCACCAGCTCGCGGACCCGCGCCGGCGAAGGCGCGGATGCCAGTTCCAGCCCGGCGCAGGCCAGGAAGTTCAGCGAGTTCTCGTAGGCCGCGTGGGCCAGGACGACCGGGTTGATGGCGAGCTCGTCGTCGTCGATCCGCCCGGCCGCGTGCGCCTCCCGCAACGCCGTCAGCCCGCCCGGCCCGGCGGTGGCCCGGCTGAGCTGCACCGACAGCCGGAACGCCGACGCCTGGGCCGCCCGGTCGGCGCCGCCGAGGACGTCGAGGTTCGCCGTCGTCCGCTCCAGGTGATCCAGGAAGACGTCGTCGAGCGGCACGCCCAGCACCGCCGCGGTGACGGCGCCCGCGATCGGCCGGGCGAAGTCGCGCACGAGGTCGAACGACGTCCCGAGCTCGCTCACGACCGTCTCGATGGACGCGCGCAGCGACTCCGGCAGCGGCTCGAGCCCGGCGATGATCTCCCGCAGCACCCCGCGCACCCGCGTGTGGCCTTCGCCGTCGCGCAGCAGGACGCTCGGTGAGCCGCCGCCGGGGTCGGAGGTCAGGTCCGGGGAACGCAGGGCGTGCACACACGCGTCGCGGCCGGAGACCACCCGGATCCCGTGCCGCTCGAACTCGTCCATCGCCTGCCCACGGTAGGGCAGGATGGGGCCGTGCCGCCCGCAGACGTCCCGGACGAGGTCCTGAGCACGCCGTTCACGGCCCACCTGCTCCGCAACGCGGCCACTGACCGCCCCGCGTTCACCTGCCGCACGTACCCGGGACCCGTCGACCACACGCTGAGCTGGCCGCGGCTGCTCGACCGGGTCCGCGGGGTCGCCCGCGAGCTGCGGCGCACGACCCGGCCCGGCGACCGGGTGGCGATTGTCGCCCGCCAGGACCTGGACTACGTCGTCGCGTTCCTCGGCACGCTCTACGCGGGGCGGGTCGCCGTGCCGCTGTCGGTCCCGACCGGGCGGACCGGCCGCGCGCGGATCGAGTCGGCCTTCGCGGACGCCACCCCGGCGGCCTGCCTGACCTCGAAGAACCTGCTGGACAAGATCCCGCCGGGCCTCGCACTGGCCGTCGAGGACATCGAGCCGGACACCGCCGAGCCGCCCGCCGAAGTGGTGATGACCGACCCGGCCTACCTGCAGTACACGTCGGGTTCCACGCGCCGCCCGGCCGGCGCGGTGATCTCGCACCGCGCGCTCGTGGCCGCCTGCTGGCAGACGACCGAGTGCTACCACGCCGACGCGTCGACCCACCTGGCCGGCTGGGTGCCGTTCTTCCACGACATGGGGCTCGTGCTGCTGATCGGCACGCCCGTCTTCCTCGGCGCGCACTCGGTGTTCTGCACACCGATGGAGTTCGTGCGCGACCCGCTGCGCTGGATCCGGCTGCTCGCCGAGCACCCCGGCGCGATCACCGCGGCGCCGAACTTCGCCTTCGACCTGGCCGCCGAGGCGGCGGGGGAGCTGGAGGACGTCGACCTTTCGCACGTCAACGCGGTGCTCGACGGCAGCGAGCCGATCCGCGCGGCCAGCTTGGACGCTTTCCACCGCGCCTTCGCGCCGTTCGGGCTGCCGCGGGCCGCGCTCAAGCCGTGTTACGGGCTGGCCGAGGCGACGGTGTTCGTCGCGAGCGCGGGGGACGAGGGCCCGACCGTCACGGAGTTCGGCCACGGCGAGCTGGTCTCGGTGGGCCGCCCCTACGGCCAGCGCGTCCGCATTGTCGACAAAGAGATCTGGGTGGCGGGTCCCAACGTCGCCGACGGGTACTGGGGCCGGCCGGACCGCGGCGAGACCTTCACCGAGGACGGCTGGCTCCGCACCGGCGACCTCGGCTTCGTCCACGACGGCCTGCTCTACGTCACCGGCCGCCGCAAGGACCTGATCATCGTCGACGGCCGCAACCACTACCCCCAGGACATCGAGGCGACCGTCGAGGCCGCCCACCCGGCGGTCCGCGCCGGCCGGGTCGCCGCGTTCGCCGTCGAAAACGGCCACGGCGAGGGCGTCGCGGTGGTGGCCGGGTGTGCCACGCCGGACGACGAGGCGGTCGCGACGGCCGTGCGGCGCGCGGTGTCGGCGGGCCACGACCTGCCGCTGCGCGCCCTGTGGCTGGTCCGGCCCGGCGCGGTGCCGCGGACCTCCAGCGGCAAGGTGTCCCGCGCCGCCGCCCGCGACCGCTGGTGGGGCGAGAATGGGCGCCATGGATGACGCCGCCCTCGCCGAGGAGATCCGGAAGATCGTCGGCACCGCCCTGCAGCTCGAGCCCGGGCAGCTGACCGACACCACGCCGTTCGACGACATCGGCATGACGTCCCGGCAGCGCGTCCAGCTGCTCGCGCGGGTCGAGGTGCGCTTCGGCGTCTCGGTCGACCTGGACGAGCTCGACCGGCTCGTCGACGTCCGCGGGGTCGCCGAAGTGGTTTCCGAGTCGATCGCGGCGCAGCGCCCCACCGGGTGAGTGCACTTCGCCGAAGCCCAGGTCGGGCGGGCGGCCGAACGCTAGACTCTGTGTGCATCTGCGACGGCACCGAATCGCGACCGGGTGCGTCACAGTCTTGACACCCGGAACAGGGGCCGTGGATCGAAGGGGGAAAGCCGACCATGCCAAACGGTTACGAAGCGAGTTCGGAGGCGATGACGCGGGCGCAGATCCGCCTCAACGACGCCGCCGACGACCCGGCCGCGGAAGCCAAGAAGGTCGCGCCGACCGAAATCGCGCAAGCGGACTTCGGGCGCGTCCACGGTGAGGGCTTCCCGAAGTACAAGTCCGGGATCGACGAGATCGGCGCCGGCATGACCGGGCTGTCGAACGCGCTCATGAACCTCGGCAGCGGCATCGGCACCGCCGGTTCGAAGTACACCGCTCAGGAGCAGAACGCCAGCTCGACGGCGAAGTCGGCGGGGAGCAAGTAATGGCCGACTGGGCGGAAATCAAGAAGGTCCTCGACGACCCGAACGTCTCCATGGCGACGAAGCAAGAGCTCATGGAGGAGTACGACCGCAACACCTTCAACTTCAACGACGAAGAAGAAAGGTACGCGAAGGAGTACGTCGAGGGTTACTCCGACGGCGACAACGACGGTTACCGCGTTCTCGAGAACGACGACACCGACGAGATCGTCGCCCGCGCGAAGCAGGAATCGGCCGCCAAGGGCCAGGAACAGCAGCGCGAGACCAATCGCAAGAACGACGCGAAGAAGAACCTCGACGGAATCGCCGCGCCGACGCTGGGGGCCGGCGCGAAGAGCTCCGACGAAATGCTCGACCAGGGCAACGTCACCGTCGACTTCCTGGTGCTGTGGACCAACGACATCTGGAACAAGATCAAGGGCGGCACCGGCCAGCTCGACGCGCAGAAGGACCTCAAGGACAAGTTCCATGAGAACCGCGGGATCCAGTTCCAGAAGTTCCTCACCGAGGCCGACGACCTCGGCAAGGCGCACAAGGTCGTCGAGGACACGCTGACCAAGAGCGACACCGAGCTCCAGACCCTCTTCGGGGAGTGGAAGGGCAAGGGCGCGAACGCGGCCGAGATCAAGTACGACGAGACGATCAAGCCGCACGCCAAGGAGCTGTCGCAGCAGATCGACGGCGCCGCGAAGCTGATCCCGGAGACCGTGACGCACGTCTACGACGCCGTCAAGAAGAAGGTCGACGAGGTCCTCGCGCTGCACCGCACGACGATCGCGCAGGCCGACATCAACATGGCCCGCGACGTCCTCAAGATCGCGAACGGCGAGACCGAAGAGTTCGACGACTTCATGAAAGTCGCCGGCTGGGTCGACGCGGTGAACGCGAAGAACGGCAACCAGACCAACCTCGCCGAGCGCCTGCAGAACGACGACTGCGGCTTCAACGACGAGAACAAGGACTACGGCCGCCAGGTCTGCCGCTACTGGCGTGACGGCGCGTTCACGACCGAGTTCCAGAGCCTGATCAAGGCGTTCGACGGCTCCTGCAAGTCCGCCAAGGACACGATCGACCAGCAGTTCGGCGCGCTCGCGCGGTTCATGGACGGCTACCGCAACCAGCTGACCGAGGCCAAGAGCGACGGCAAGGGCGGCGACGACACCGGCGGCGGGGACACGCACAACGGCAACGGCGGCGACACCGGCGGCGGCGGGTCCACCGGGGGTGGCGGTTCGACCGGCGGCGGGGGCAGCACGGGCGGCGGCGGGGCCACGACGCCGTCGGCGACCGCGGAGCCGCCCAAGGCCGAGGACCCGGCGAAGCCCGAGGACGGCAAGAACCCGATCACCGGGCAGCCCCTCGAGGTCGACCCGGACACCGGCAAGCCGTACCCGATCGACCCGACGACCGGCGAGGCCATCAAGGACACCGACGACACCGACACCGTGTCGGTGAAGAAGGGTGACAACACGATCGAGATGTCCGAGCCCGACAAGGAGGGCAAGCAGGACATCTCCGTGGACGACGGCCACGGCAACAAGAAGGACTACCACCTCGATTGGGGTGACGACGACAAGGCCGACGCGGCCAAGGACGCCGACGGCAAGGGCGCCGACGCCGCCAAGGACGGCAGCTTCGGCCCGCAGGGCAGCCAGCAGGCGGGCAAGGACGGGCAGCCCTCGGCCGACGGCTCCTACAAGCCGGGCCCCGACGGCAAGATCCACATCAAGGACGGCAACCTCGAGATCACGGCCGAGCGGCCGGAGGGCCCGGACGGCCCGACGGTCGTCACGGTCGACGACGGCAAGGGCGAGCCGACGACGTACACGCTCGACGAGAAGGACGACCCGAAGGCCGGCGACCTGAAGAACGACCCGAAACCGGGCACCGGGACGGACGCCTCGTCGACCGGCAACGGCTCCGCCGTCCACCACGACACGGACGCCGGGTCGCCGCTGACGAAGGACCCGGCGCCGCCCAACCCGGACCCGGGCTTCACCCACAGCGAGGCCGCGTCCGCTTCGGGCGGCGGCGGTGGGTTCAGCACGCCGGGCGGCCAGGACTTCTCTGGTGACTTCGGCGGCTCCGCCGGCGCGGAACCCGCGGTCGCGACGGCCGACGCGGGCGCCGGCGGTGGCGGGGCCGGGGCCGGGGCCGATGCGACGTCGACGGCCGGCGCGAGCGACTTCGGCTCCGCGGTCACCGGCGGCGGCTCGGCGGACTTCGCCGGCGCGGTGTCGCTGGACCCGGGGTCCCAGTCGGGCGCCAGTGACGCGGCGGTCCCGATGTCCGACGGCGGCGGGCTCGGCGCGACCCCGGTCGACCCGGGCGCCCACCAGGCCGCCGCGAGCTCCGCCAGCGGGATGAGCGGCATGGGGGGCATGGGCGGGATGATGGGCGGCATGGGTGGCGCGCCGGGCGGGGGCGGCGGTGGTGACCAGCAGCGCGGGGCCAGCCAGTACCGCATCGAGGGCAACGTCTTCGAGACGAGCGGCGCGAAGGGCCGCATCAGCGGCTCGCTGGACGACGAGGGTGACCGCTCGATCCGGTACGACCGGTGACGAGGGCTGAGGAGGGCCGATGAGCAGCGCCGAAGACCGGTACCGCGCGGCGGTGTCCACGATGGACGCCGCGGCGCGGGAGCAGGACGAGCAGCGGGGGCTGCGCGAACGCCGGGTCGCGGAGGCCGAGGCGCAGGCGCGCGAGGGGCTGAAGCAGGAGATGGCCGCCGCGCAGAAGTACGCCGAGCACATGGACGAGCTCAACAAGCGCAAGCAGAGCGCGGGCGGCTGGGCCACGGAGAAGGCGCTGGCCGACAAGAACCGCGAGTCGCTGATGGAGTTCGGCGTCCAGGACGAGGAGACCGAGCCGACCAGCAGCTTCGCCGGCTACGCGGCACCCAGCGCGGCGCCGCCCCGCCCGGAGCCGGCCCCGGAACCGCCGCCGGCGCCCCCGGTCGCGGAGCAGCCGCGGCGAGGGCGGCACGCGCGTCCGGTGGAGGACGAGGACGACTTCTCCAGCACGAGCTGGCTGGTCTGAGGTTCCGTCGAAGGGCCCGGCTTCGGCCGGGCCTTTTGCGTGTCAGTGGGCGGGTTCTTCTTCCCGCTCGATCGGGGCGCGCTTGACGTCCGCGTCGAGCAGGGACCGGTACTTGTCGGTGCCGGTGAGGTGGGTCAGGAAGAAGGCCGTGAACAGCGCGCGGGTGAGCCGCTGGGTGCCCCGGTGCGGCTTGCCGTGCATGACCAGCTGCGACCAGTGCTTGCCCTCGGTGACACCCAGGTGCGTCGCCTTCCCGAGGGTCCGGAGCTGGACGTCTTCGCCGCCCCAGGCATCGGTGATCGCCTCGGCGTGCGCGATCTTGGGAGCGACGAGGTCTTCCTCGGCGGCCAGGTGCAGCCCGGGCACGGTGATGAGCTTCGCCGACTCGGTGGCAGGCGGAAGCGTTTGCGCGGCGGCGATGGTGGCAACGGCCTTGATCCGCGGCGTCTCGGCCTGAGCGTCCTGCGCCGCGGCGAGGACGGCGGAGCCACCCCCGGTCGAGTGCCCGGCGAGGCCGAGCTTGGCCGGATCGACACTGATGCCGTCCGGCCCCAGCCGCACGGTGGTGACAACGTCGAGGGTGGTCAGGAGGTCGGCGGCAAGCAGCCGGTGCGACGGCAGCGGGCCGCGTTGGGTGGCCGGAGCGGCGGCAACGATCCCCCAGCTGGCGAGGTGGTGGAGAAGCTGCCGGTACCGATGGGGAGGCTGCAGCCACCCGTGCCCAAAGGCAACGGCGGGCAGCCCGAGACCGGAGCGCGGCGTGAAGACCACCCCGGGCAGCCCGACCAGGGCAAGGTTGCCCCGCAGGACCTCATGCGGACCCGGGTGCGTCAACTCCGCGAGCAGCTGCTTGGGCTTGCTGGCCATGGCGGGAACCCTACTGTGCGAGGCCAGAGGAAGCTCGTTCGCCGCCCCCCGGGCGAGCGAAACGGGTCGAACTCCACCCAGACCCCCTCCCCCACCCCGATCCAAAGCCAGAACACGGACGGCGACACCGGGTCAAGGCATCTTTCCCGCCTTGACGCGGTGCCGCCGTCCGTAGTCACAATCAGGCGTCGGGGTGGCGGGCAACGAAACCTCCACGTGTGAGTGAAACGACATTGGTCCGGACCACGCCCACAAAGGTCCGTGCAGGTCAGAGCGGGTTCACGGACCCGGTCAACCCCCCGAAAATCCCTCGTTAGGCTTGTCCGCGTGTGTGGAATCGTGGGATACGTCGGGCACCGCCCGGCTCTGGACGTCGTCCTCGGCGGGCTCCGGCGCATGGAGTACCGCGGTTACGACTCGGCCGGTGTCGCGGTACTGGACGGCGCCGGCGAGCTGACCGTCGAGCGCAAGGCGGGCCGGCTGGCCAACCTGGAGGCCGAGCTCGACAAGGTCGGCCGGGACAGCTTCGGCGGCACCGCCGGCATGGGGCACACCCGCTGGGCCACCCACGGCGCGCCCGTCGACCGCAACTCGCACCCGCACCGCGACACTTCGCAGCGGGTCGCCGTGGTCCACAACGGCATCATCGAGAACTTCGCCACCCTCCGCGCCGAGCTCGAGGCCGACGGCGTCGAGATGGCGAGCGACACCGACAGCGAGACCGCCGCGCACCTGATCGCGCGCGCCTACGCCGACGGGGACACCAAGGGTGACTTCGTCGCGAGCGTCGCCGGGGTCTGCCGGCGGCTCGAAGGCGCGTTCACGCTCGTCGTGACGCACGCCGACCACCCGGACACCATCGTCGCCGCGCGGCGGTCGTCGCCGCTGGTCGTCGGGGTGGGGGAGGGCGAGCACTTCGTCGCCTCCGACGTCTCGGCGTTCATCGAGCACACCCGCGAGGCCGTCGAGCTGGGCCAGGACCAGCTCGTCGTGATCACCCGCGAGGGCTACGAGGTCACCGACTTCCACGGCGACGCCGCCCAGGCGAAGCCGTTCACCGTCGACTGGGACCTGAGCGCCGCCGAAAAGGGCGGCCACGAGTACTTCATGCTCAAGGAGATCGAGGAGCAGCCGGAGGCGCTGGCGAACACCCTTCGCGGGCACTTCGACAACGGCCGGATCATCCTCGACGAGCAGCGCATCTCCGACCAGGACCTCCGCGACGTCGACAAGGTCTTCGTCGTCGCCTGCGGTTCGGCCTACCACTCCGGGCTGGTCGCCAAGTACGCCATCGAGCACTGGTGCCGGCTCCCGGTCGAGGTCGAGCTGGCCAGCGAGTTCCGTTACCGCGACCCGGTGCTCGACCGCGCGACGCTGGTCGTCGCCGTGTCGCAGTCCGGCGAGACGGCGGACACGCTCGAAGCCGTCCGGCACGCGCGTGAGCAGAAGGCGCGCGTCCTGGCCGTCTGCAACACCAACGGTGCGCAGATTCCGCGCGAGTCCGACGCCGTGCTCTACACCCACGCCGGGCCCGAGATCGGCGTCGCGTCGACCAAGGCGTTCCTCGCCCAGATCGCGGCGAACTACCTGGTCGGCCTGGCGCTCGCGCAGGCCCGCGGCACCAAGTACCCGGACGAGGTCGCGCGCGAGTTCGCCGAGCTGGAGGCCATGCCCGCGGCCGTCCAGAAGGTACTGTCCACTGTGGACCAGGTGCGGGACCTCGGCCGCCGGATCGCCGACTCGAAGGCGGTGCTGTTCCTCGGCCGCCACGTCGGGTTCCCGGTCGCCCTCGAAGGCGCGCTGAAGCTCAAGGAGCTCGCGTACATGCACGCCGAGGGCTTTGCCGCCGGCGAGCTCAAGCACGGCCCGATCGCGCTGATCGAAGAGGGCCTGCCGGTCGTGGTCGTGATGCCGTCGCCCAAGGGACGCGCGGTGCTGCACTCGAAGCTCGTGTCGAACATCAGCGAGATCCAGGCCCGCGGCGCCCGCACGATCGTGATCGCCGAAGAGGGTGACGAGACGGTCCGGCCGTTCGCGGACGAGCTGATCGAGGTCCCCGCGGTGCCGACGCTGCTGCAGCCGCTGGTGTCCACGGTGCCGCTGCAGGTGCTGGCCGCGGAGATCGCCCGCGCCCGCGGGTACGACGTCGACAAGCCGCGTAACCTGGCGAAGTCTGTGACTGTCGAGTAGCCAGGAGGCCGCCGCCGTGCAGGGAATCTGGACCACGGAACGGATTCGCGAGGCGGAGGCGCGGGCGTTCGCCGTCACGCCGGAAGGCGAGCTGATGCGGCGGGCGTCGTTCGGGCTCGCGGTGCAGATCGCGGACGTGCTCGAAGACCACACCGGCGGTGTCTCCGGTCGTCGGGTCGTGCTGCTCGTGGGCTCCGGCGACAACGGCGGTGACGCGTTGTGGGCGGGAGCTTTCCTGCGGCGACGCGGAGTCGCTGTCACGGCCGTCCTGCTGGGCTCGCGGGCGCACGAAGCCGGGCTCGCGGCGTTGCGCCGGGCCAAGGGGCGTGTGGTGTCCGCCGAGGACGGTCCACAGTGGATTTCCCGGGCGGACGTCGTGGTCGACGGGATCGTCGGCATCTCGGCGTCCGGTTCCCTGCGCCCGGACGCGGCACGGCTGGTTTCGCTGGTGGAAGCGCCGATCGTGGCGGTCGACCTGCCCAGCGGCGTCGACCCGGACACCGGCGCGGTCGACGGCCCGGCGGTGAAGGCGACCCGGACGGTGACGTTCGGCGCGCTCAAGCCGGTGCACGTGCTGGCGCCGTCGTGGTGTGGCGAGGTTGTGCTGGTCGACATCGGCCTCGAGCTGGCCGACCCTTCGCTGCAGCGGCTGGACATCGCCGACATTGCCGCGGCCTGGCCGGTGCCCGGGCCCGACGACGACAAGTACAGCCAGGGCGTCGTCGGCGTCGCGGCGGGCTCGGCGACGTACCCGGGCGCGGCGGTCCTGACGGCCGGTTCGGCGGTCCGCGCGACGGCGGGGATGGTCCGGTACGCGGGCCACGCGGCGGACGTGGTCCGGGCGCAGTGGCCGGAGGTCATCGCGACGGGCACAGTCGCCGACGCCGGCCGCGTGCAGGCGTGGGCGGTCGGACCGGGCATCGGCACCGGCTCGGAAGGTCGTGACGTCGTCCGGTACGTGCTCGGCCAGGGCCTCCCGGTATGCGCGGACGCCGACGCGACGACGATCATCGCGAAGTCACCCGAGGTCCTCGACGCCCGCGACCCGGACACGCCGCTGGTCCTGACCCCGCACGCGGGCGAGTACGAGCGGCTGATGGGCCGGAAGCCGGGCGCGGACCGGGTGACGGCGGCGCGCGAAGCGGCGAAGAAGTACAACGCGGTGGTGCTGCTGAAGGGGCACGTCACGGTGGTGGCGGCCCCGGACGGCCGCGTGGCGGTCAACAAGCCCCACGGCGCGTGGTTGGCGACCCCGGGTTCGGGCGACGTGCTGTCAGGCCTGCTCGGTTCCCTCCTGGCGGCAGGCCTGGACCCGTGGCTGGCCGCGGCGACGGCGGCCCACGTGCATTCCCTGGCGGGCGCGATCGCGGCCCAGAACGCCCCGACGTCCTCCTCGGCCCTGGTCCACGCGATCCCGGAAGCGATCCGCTCGATCCGCTCCCTCACGTCCTGACCGGACGACACGCGACCCGCCCGGACGCGCGTCGTCCGTCTGCGTACGCGTGTCGTCCAGCGGGGTACGCGAGTCCGGGAGAGAAGTTATCGAGTTCCCTGTTAACTCTGGGCGGTAAATCTGGTAAGAATGCCGTGTGAGCGGCGGCACAGCATCTGGAGACCGGAAGACCCGGCCGTCCGATGCTGTGGTCGAGCAGCGGCGGCAGGACATCCTCGACCATGTCATCGAGCAGGGCGAAGTACGCATCGACGACCTGACGACGAAGTTCCGGGTCAGCCTGATGACCATCCACCGCGATCTCGACGACCTGGCCGAACGTCGGCTCCTGCGCAAGCTCCGCGGCAAGGTCGAGGCCTACCCGGCGCTCACCATCGAGACCGCCGCCCGCTTCCGCGACACCCTTCACCACGGCGAAAAAGAAGCCCTCGGCGAGGCCGCCGCGAACCACGTCCAGCCCGGGCAGACCGTCTTCGTCGACGACTCGACCACCCTCCTGCCGCTGGTCAAGCGCCTGGCCGAGATCGACGCCCTCACCGTCGTCACCAACTCGCTGCACGCCGCGCGGCTGCTCGGCCCGAAGACCGATGTCGTCCTGGCGGGCGGGCGCTACTCGCCGGAGTACGACTCCTGCGCCGGGCCCGAGGTGCTCGGCCTGCTCGACTCCATCCGCGCCGACGTCTCGTTCGTGTCGGTCACGGCGGTCGCCGTCGGGCGGCTCTACCACCCGGACCGCGACTACGCCGAGCTCAAGAAGGCCGCGCTGAAGGTCGCGAACCGGAACGTCCTCGTGGTCGACCACTCGAAGTTCGGCCGCACCGCGACCTACGCGCACGGCGACGTCGGGGACTACGACCTGCTCATCACCGGGGAGACCACGCCGACCGAGGAGATCGAGGCCGCGCTCAACGCGGGCACCACGATCGAGATCGTCGAACACGTCGAGGAGGGTCAGCCCTATGACAGCTGAGCTGGTGGCCGGCATCGATTCGTCCACGCAGTCGACCAAGGTCGTCGTGTGCGACGCGCGCACCGGCGAGATCGTCCGGAGCGGCCGTGCGCCGCACCCGGACGGCACCGAGGTCGACCCCGCCGCCTGGTGGGGGGCGTTCCAGGAAGCGACCACAGGCCTGCTCGACGACGTCCAGGCCATCGGGGTCGGCGGCCAGCAGCACGGCATGGTCACCCTCGACGAGGACAACGAGGTCGTCCGGCCCGCGTTGCTGTGGAACGACACGCGCTCGGCGCAGTCGGCGCTCGACCTGATCACCGAGCTCGGCGGGCCGTCGGTCTGGGCGAAGTCCGTCGGCTCGGTGCCGGTCGCGAGCTTCACCGTCACGAAGCTGCGCTGGCTGGCCGACCACGAGCCGAAGCTGGCCGACCGCGTGGCCCGCGTGATGCTGCCGCACGACTGGCTGACCTGGAAGCTCACCGGCGGCGACCCGGTCACCGACCGCGGTGACGCGTCCGGCACCGGCTACTTCTCGCCGTCCGACAACGCCTACCGCCTCGACGTCCTGACCCACGCCTTCGGCGGCCGGACGCCGGAGCTGCCGACCGTGCTCGGCCCGGCCGACACCGCCGGCCACACGGCGAACGGCGTGCTCGTCTCCGCCGGCACCGGCGACAACATGGCCGCCGCACTCGCCCTCGAACTCCAGCCCGGTGACGTCGTCGTGTCGCTCGGCACCAGCGGCACCGTGTTCGGCGTCGCGGAGACCGGCGCCGCCGACGCGACCGGCGAGGTCGCCGGGTTCGCCGACGCCACCGGCCGGTTCCTCCCGCTGGCCTGCACCCTCAACGCGGCCCGCGTGCTCACCTCGACCGCCGCGATGCTCGGCGCGACGCTGAGCGAGTTCGACCGGCTCGCGCTGCGGGCCGAGCCCGGCGCCGGCGGCCTCACGTTCCTGCCCTACCTGGACGGCGAGCGCACCCCGAACCTGCCGGACGCCACCGGCTCGCTGACCGGCCTGACCCGGGCGAACATGACACCGGAGAACCTCGCGCGCAGTGCCGTCGAAGGCATGCTGTGCGGCCTGGCCGCCGGTCTCGACGCCGTTCGCGCGCACGGTCTCGACGTCCGCCGGGTGCTGCTGATCGGCGGGGGCGCGCAGTCGCGGGCCGTCCAGGCGATCGCGCCGCTCGTGTTCGGCGTGCCCGTGCAGCTGCCCGAAGTCGCCGAGTACGTCGCCGTCGGCGCGGCGCGGCAGGCGGCGTGGGCCCTGGCTTCCAGTGCGGAACCCCCGTCCTGGCAGGAAAACACTCAGACGCGGCTCGAGCTGGACGAGCCGACCGAGGCGCAGCGCGCCGAGGGCCACCGGATCCAGCAGCGCCACCTCGAAGCCCGCGAAGCGGGTTACGGGGTCCGGCGGACTTTCGGAGAGGACTGACCGATGGCTTCCATCACCTACGACAAGGCGACCCGGCGTTACCCGGGTTCCGAGCGCCCCGCGGTCGACGCGCTGGACCTGGAGATCTCCGACGGTGAGTTCCTGGTGCTGGTCGGCCCGTCCGGCTGCGGCAAGTCGACCAGCCTGCGCATGCTCGCCGGCCTCGAGGACATCGACGACGGCGCCGTCTGGATCGGCGACCGCGACGTCACGCAGCTGCCGCCGCGCTCGCGCGACATCGCGATGGTGTTCCAGAACTACGCGCTGTACCCGCACATGACGGTCGCGCAGAACATGGGCTTCGCGCTGAAGATCGCCGGCCGCCCCGCGTCCGAGATCAAGCAGAAGGTGCTCGACGCCGCGAAGCTGCTCGACATCGAGCAGTACCTCGACCGCAAGCCGAAGGCGCTCTCCGGCGGTCAGCGCCAGCGTGTCGCGATGGGCCGCGCGATCGTGCGTGAGCCGCAGGTCTTCCTGATGGACGAGCCGCTGTCGAACCTCGACGCGAAGCTGCGTGTGTCGACGCGTACGCAGATCGCCGCGCTTCAGCGCCGCCTCGGTGTCACGACCGTCTACGTCACGCACGACCAGGTCGAGGCCATGACGATGGGTGACCGCGTCGCCGTGCTGTCGGACGGCCTCCTGCAGCAGTGCGACACCCCGCGCGCCCTGTACGACCGGCCCGCGAACGCCTTCGTGGCCGGGTTCATCGGCTCGCCCGCCATGAACCTCGTCACGGCGAAGCTCACCGCCGACGGCGCCGAGCTGGGTGGCGGCAGCGTGGCGCTGACCCGTGAGGTCATCCAGGCCGCCGACGGCGACACGGTGACCCTCGGCTTCCGGCCCGAGTCGCTGGAAGTGGTCGGCGAGGGTGACAGCTCCATCCCGATCAAGGTCGACCTGGTCGAGGAGCTCGGTTCGGACGCCTACGTCTACGGCAAGCTCGCCGAGACCGACGCCGAGGGCACCAAGTCCAACGTCGTCGCCCGGGTCGACCCGCGCACGCCGCCCACCATGGGCGACACGCTCCACCTGCGGATCCGCCCCGACGAGCTGCACGTGTTCTCGGCCAAGTCCGGGGCACGCCTGTCCTGACCTCCGGTCATGGGAAACTGGAGGTGTCATGACCTCCAGTTCCCCGCGGGCCCAGGTCGACATCGACCTCGACGCCATCCGCCACAACCTCACCCTGCTGGGCGCCCGCGCGCCCGGCAGCGAGGTGATGGCCGTGGTGAAGGCCGACGCCTACGGCCACGGCGCGCTGCCGGTGGCGCGCGCCGCGGTCGAGGCCGGCGCGAGCTGGCTCGGCACGTGCTCCCTCGAAGAGGCCCTCGCCCTCCGCGAAGGCGGGATCACGACGCGGCTGTTCAGCTGGCTGGACGTCCCGGAGGTCGACTTCGCGGCGGGCATCGAGGCCGGCGTCGACCTCGCCGCCAGCTCGCTGGGTGAGCTACGTCGCATCGCGGCCGCCGTCCCCGCGGGTACCCAGGCTCGTGTGCATCTCAAAATCGACACCGGCCTCTCGCGCAACGGCTGCCCGCCCGCCCGCTGGGCTGAGCTGGTCGAAGCGGCGGCCGCCGAACCGCGGGTCGAGGTCGTCGCCATCTGGTCCCACCTCGCGTGTGCGGACGAGCCGGGCCACCCCTCCATCGACGCGCAGGCGAAGCGCTTCGCCGAGGCCTACGACGTCGCGCGTGCCGCCGGGCTCGACCCGAAGCGGCACCTGGCGAACTCGGCGGCCCTGTTGACGCGGCCCGACCTGCACTTCGACGTCGTCCGGCCGGGCATCGCGATGTACGGGCTCAACCCGGTGCCGCAGGCCGAGGACCTGCGCCCGGCCATGACCTTCCGGTCGGCGGTCGCGCTGGTCAAGCGGGTCGACGCCGGGGAGTCGGTGTCCTACGGGCACACCTGGACCGCGGCGCGCGACACGAACCTCGCGCTGGTGCCGGCCGGGTACGCCGACGGCGTGCCGCGATCGCTGTCCGGCCGGATGGACGTGTGGCTCGGCGGGCAGCGGCGGCCGGTGGCCGGGCGCGTCTGCATGGACCAGCTGGTCGTGGACTGCGGTGACGACGAACCGGCCGTCGGCGACGAGGTCGTCCTGTTCGGCGCCGGGACGCGCGGCGAGCCGACGGCCCGCGAATGGGCCGACAAGCTGGGCACCATCGACTACGAGATCGTCACCTCGATGTACCGCCCGCGGGTGCGGCGCCGGTATCCGGGAGAGCGCTCGTGACACCTTCACGTCGACTGCTGGCCATCGCCGGCGGGGTCGGGGCCATCGCCACCGGGACCGCCGCCGCTATCGTCGCCGCGCAGCAGCGGCGGCACAGTGAGGATCCGTACGTGGACGAGCCGCTGGGGGAGCTGAAGCCGGACCGCACGTCCACGGTCGCGGCCGAGGACGGCACGCCGCTTTCGGTCGAGGAGATCGACCCGGAGGACGGCGGCAAGCCCGGACTGACCGTCGTGGGGGTGCACGGCTTCGCGCTTTCGCGGCGCTGCTGGCACTTCCAGCGTCGCGACCTCGCGTCGCTTCGGCTGCCTCGGGTGCGTCAGGTGTACTACGACCACCGCAGCCACGGCCTTTCCGGCGCGGCTTCGGCGGAGACGTCGACCATCGAACAGCTGGCGCGCGACCTGGACGTGGTGCTGCGGTCCGTGGTGCCGGAGGGACCCATCGTGCTGATGGGGCACTCGATGGGCGGCATGGTGATCATGGAGCTGGCCGCGGAGTTCCCTTCGCTCTTCGAAGACCGCGTCGCGGGTGTCGCGTTCATCGCGACCGCGGCGGGCGAAGTGGGCGCACGCGGGTTGCCGCGTTCGCTGCTCTCGAAGTACAACCCGCTGACGCGCGCCGCCGGCGGTCTCGCGGGCTGGCAGCCCGGGCTGGTCGAGTTCGTCCGCGCGGCCGGCGGGCAGCTGACGCGCCAAGCCGTGCGACGGCTGGCGTTCGGCAGCCGCGACGTCGCGCCGAGGCTCGTCGACTTCATGCTCGAGATGCTCGAAGTGACCCCGGTGAAGGGGCTCGTCAACTTCGTCGACACGCTCGGCAGCCACAACCGCTACGCCGCGCTGGCCGGGCTGAAGCACGCGGAAGTGCTGGTCATCGGCGGTGATTCGGACCGCTTCACGCCGTTCGCGCACGCCGAGCGGATCGCCTCCGAGCTGCCGGACGCCGAGCTGGTGCGGGTGCGCGGCGCCGGGCACATGGTGCAGCTCGAGCAGCCCGAGCTGGTGAACAGCCATCTGATCGATCTCCTGCAACGCTGTTCCGGTGTGGACGGCGAAACCTCGTCCCGGCGAAACTGGTGGTGGCCCCGTTGACCATGGTGTTCCCGACGCCCGAAGAAACGATGGACTTCGGGCGGGTGCTCGGCCGCTCCCTGCGCGCCGGTGACCTGGTGCTCCTGGCCGGCCCGCTCGGCGCGGGCAAGACGACGCTCACGCGCGGCATCGCGGCCGGCCTCGGCGTCGGCGGCCGGGTGAGCAGCCCGACGTTCGTGCTGGCCCGCGTCCACCCGGCGGGCGCCGCGGGAGTCCCGCTGGTGCACGTCGACGCGTACCGCCTGGGCGGCGACCTGTCCCAGCTCGACGACCTCGACCTCGACACGGACCTGGAGCGCTCGGCGATCGTCGTCGAGTGGGGCGAGGGGTCGGCGGAGCGGTTGTCGGAGGACTACCTGGTGGTGCGCCTGGACCGCCGCGAGGACGACGTCCGCGAGGTGACTCTCGAACCGCACGGCACCTGGGCGGACCGGACTCCGGAGCTCGCCAAGATGTCGTGAGTGGTAATTAGGGTTCTAACCCGAATTACCACTCACGACCTCGGGAGCGCGCTCAGCCGCCGTTGTACTGCTGGTAGGCCGGCGCCCGGAACGTCTTGGTGCCGGCGCCCGCGATCTTGTCGACCGCGCGCAGGAACTTCGGCCCCATCTTCGCGGTGGCCTGCCGGACCGGGTGCGTGGCCCCGAAGTCGTCCGGGTTCGCCTGGCCGTGCGCGAACATCGAGTAGATCAGCACCGGCTTGCCCGCGGCGTCGAACATGATTCCCGCCTCGTTGCGGCCGTCGTTCAGCCAGCCGGCCTTCGTGGCGATCCTCGCCCGATCGACGGACGACATCTCCCGGCGGATGCCGTCGGTGAACGCCACCTGCGACCGCAGGATGGACAGCAGGTAGTCCGTCGACGCCGGGCTCAGCAAGGTGCCCGCGACCAGCGCCTTCAGCAGGTCGTGGGTTTCGCGCGGAGTGGTTTGGCCGAGGAAGTAGCGGTTCGGGTTGGCCACCGGCGTGACCTGGGTCTTGGGGAAGCCCTTGGTCACCAGGATCTGGTTGATCTCGGCCGCCGGGACCACGAGCCCCACCAGCCGGACGCACGTGTCGTCCGAAACAGTGAGGAACAGCGACAGGACGTGGCCCAGCGTGAACGCGCTCGGGTACGCCTTGTCCAGGATGATGATGCCGTCACCACCCGGCACGACGATGCTCTCCGGCACCTGGACCTGCTGGTCCAGGGTGAGCAGGCCACGGTCGATCTTGTCCATCAAGGTGACCGCGACGGCCACCTTGTTGACGCTGTACGCCTCGACGATCTCGTCGGATGCCACGTCGACGGCCACCTGGTCGGCCACGCTGATGCAGGAGTTCCAGGTGCCACCTGCCTCAGCGGCCGCGGTGTCGTAGACGCGCTTCACCTTCTGCCTGGCCCGGTCCGGTGTGGCCGGGCTGGCCTCGATGTCTGCTTCCTGCGCGTACGCGGGAGAGCCGGCCAGAATGCTTCCAGCGGCGACGGCGGTCCCCAGACCGAACGCTGCTCGCCTGTTGAGTCGATACCCCATCACAAGATCCAACCACGAATGGACCTTGATCGGACGTCCATCATCGAGCCGGACTCACGACCGCCCGGGCCACGCCCAGCTCCACCAGGTCCTGGGGCCGCAGGTGCAGCTGGTTCGCGATGTCGGGCACCTCCGAAGCCGGCCGCTTCAAGATCGCCGCCGCAGCTTCCGGGGACGTCACCGAGAAGTACGCGTCCGGTGCCACCCACGTCGATCCCTGGGCCGCGAACGCCAGCGCTCCGCCGGAGCCGCCTTCGCCGATCACCAGCGTTGTCACCGGGACCGAAGCCGTCGCGACCGCCTCGAACATCGCCGCGATCGCGCCGCCCGCGCCCGCCTGTTCGGCCGCCGCGTCGTTGGCCGCGCCCGGGGTGTCGACCAGCGTCAGCACCGGGAGCGCCAGCCGGGACGCCAGTTCCACCAGGCGGGCCGCCGTCCGGAAGCCCGCCGGTGACGTCGGGGTGCCGCACTGGGCCGCGTAGGCGATCGTCCGGCCGTCGCGCCAGCCGAAGCCGCACGCGACACCCGGGTCGACGCCGCCGCAGCGGTCGCCGCTGATGTCTTCGCGCCAGTCGAAGTACGCGTCGAGGTACTCCACCGCCCGGGCCCGCCGGGGTGATCGGGCCGCCTCGACCGCTTCCCAGCCCGTCGAAGGCAGCGAAGCCGCTCGTAGCGCCGAAGGCGGCGGAGCGGCCGCCGACGAGCGCGCGGTCAACAGCCGCAGCCACCGCTCCAGGACGGCGCCGAGCTCGTCCGGCGAGACGAGCGCGTCGACCTGGCCCCACTCGTACTTCGCCTCGGCCGTGTACGCCTCCGGCGAGCCCGGCGGACGCACCCGCGAGCCCGCGAAGCCGACCTGGGCTTCGGGCAGCGCGAGGATGACGTCGGCGCCCGCGCCGAGCGTCGCCCAGCCGCCGCCGGTGGTCGGGTCGCGCAGCACCGAGACCTGCGGGATCCCCGACGACCGAGTCAGCGCCGCCGCCCGGGCGACCCGCTGCAGCTGCATCAACGCGCGCATGCCCTGCTGCATACGGCTGCCGCCGGTCGAAATCAGCGAAACCACCGGCAGCCGCGCGTCGCGGGCGTGCGCGAACGCCGCCTCGATCCGGTCGCCGGTGCGCTGCCCGAGCGAGCCGCCCAGGAAGCCGAACTCGAACGCGATCAGCACGGCCTCGACGTTGCCGATCTTCGCCGTCCCGCAGACGACCGACTCCCGCTCGCCGGTGCGCTCTTCGGCGGCGGAGCGTGCTTCGCGGTAGCCGGGCCACGCGATCGGACCGTCGGCCGGCTCGTCGCGCAACGGCGTCGTGAACTCCTCGAAGCCGCTCGAAATCGCCTCGACGACTTCGCGCGCCGGACGCCTAGGCACCGAGCGCCCGCTTCATGACCTTGCCCATGTCGTTGCGCGGCAACGCGTCCAGGTACCGGACGACCCGCGGCCGTTTGTGCGGCGAGAGCAGCCGGGCGACGTGGTCGGCGAGCTCTTCGGCCGTCGGCGGCTCGCCGGACGGCACGATCCACGCGACGATCCGCTCACCGAGGTCGTCGTCCGGCTCGCCGGTGACGGCCGCTTCCGCAACCCCGGGGTGTTCGAGCAGCGCGTTCTCGATCTCCCCGGCGCCGATCTTGTACCCGCCGCTCTTGATCAGGTCGGTCGCCTTGCGCCCGACGATCTGGACATACCCGTCGGAGTCGCGCGTCGCCATGTCGCCGGTGCGGAACCAGCCGCCGTCGAACGCGGCCGCGGTCGCGTCCGGGCGGTTGAGGTACTCGGTGAACAGGTTCGGCCCGCGCACCTGGATCTCGCCGACGTTCCCGGTGTCGTCGATCGTCTCCCCGGCGTCGCCGACCAGCCGGAGCTCGACGCCGCGCAGCGGAACGCCGACGGTGCCGGGCTTGCGCTCGCCGTCCGCGCGGACGCTCGTGTTCATCAGCGTCTCGGTCATGCCGTAGCGCTCGACGACCTGCTGGCCGGTCGCCGCGGTGATCCGCTGGTGGTCGTGCACCGGCAGGGCCGCGGACCCGGAGACGAGCAGTCTCGCCTTGCGAAGCGCCTCCGCCAGGGCGGGGTCCGCGCCGACCTCACCGGCGATCCGGTGGTACATCGTCGGGACTCCGAACAGCATCGTCGCGCCCGCGGACAGTTCACGCGCGACGCCGTCGGTCGAGAACCGGCCGAGGTGGCGCACCGAACCGCCGCGGCGCAGCGGGCCGAGGACGCCGAGGATCAGGCCGTGCACGTGGAACAGCGGCAGGGCGTGCACGAGGACGTCGTCCGCGGTCCAGCCCCAGGCGTCCTCGAGGGCGTCGAGCGTGGTGGCGATCGAACGGCGGGGGAGGACCACGCCCTTCGGCGGGCCGGTGGTCCCCGAGGTGTAGACGATCAGCGCGGGCGCCTCGGCGTCCGGCTCCTCGGCGAGTCCGGCGGCGGACCCGGTCAGCGGGATGTCCCGGCGCGGCAGCGCGGCCAGGCCTTCGGGCAGCTCGGCACCCGGCTCGGCCAGCACCAGCTCCGGCTCGCTGTCGGCGACGATGTGCGCCAGCTCGCGTTCACCGATCTTCGGGTTGACGGGCACCGCGGGAACACCGGCGAGCAGAGCCGCGACCACGGCGACGCTCGTATGGAGGGTCGGCGTCGCCCAGACCGCGACCCGGCCACGGGGAAGCCCGGCGGCGAGACTCCCGGCGACCGCGGCGAGCTCTTCGTAGGTCAAGGCCTGCTCGCCGAAGCGGAGGGCCTCTTTGCCCGAACCTGACGTGAGGGTGGGGAACAACGGGTCGGGCACCGCGGGGACCTCCCAGTGTCGGACTCGCTTGGCACGTTACCAAGTCGGCCGAAAAGTAGGCGGATACGTTCCGCAACCGATGAGCGCGAGGCGCCGATATCCGCCGTGACTGCGGTCGACTTGGTAACAAACGGCGCAGCACCGTGCGGATCAGTCCCCTGCAGCAAGCCATGGAAGACGCAGGTCGTACGCTTGCTCACCGTGTTGGTACTGGCGATCGATACCTCGACCCCGGCCGTGACCGCGGGCGTCGTCACGGTGGACGACGGCGGGGTCGAGACGCGCGGTGACCGCGTCACAGTCGACCCCCGAGCCCACGGCGAGCTGATCACCCCGCACGCGCTGGCCGCCGCCGAAGCCGCGGGAGTGTCCCTCAAGGACCTCGACGCGATCGTCGTCGGGGTCGGGCCGGGCCCGTTCACCGGCCTGCGCGCCGGGATGGCCACCGCCGCCGCGTTCGGGCACGCCCTCGGCATCCCGGTGTACCCCGTGTGCAGCCTCGACGCGCTGGCCGCCGACGTCGCCGCCGGAGAGGGCGCTTTCCTCGTCCTCACCGACGCCCGCCGCCGCGAGGTCTACTGGGCCGCCTACGACGCCGCGGGGAACCGGACCGACGGCCCGCACGTGCAGCGCCCGGCCGACCTCGGGACCGACGTCAAGGTCGCGGCCGGCGACGGCGCGGTGCTGTACGCCGCCGCGCTCGACGTCCGGCCGGTCGAGCCGCGCTTCCCGTCGCCCGCCGGGCTGGTGAAGGCCGCTCGGCGCGCGTTGCTGGCGAAGGAAACCCCCGCGCCGCTGACACCCCTCTACCTGCGCCGTCCCGACGCCGCCGAGCCCACGGCGCCGAAGCGGGTGACCACGCCGTGAGACTCGAGCCGCTGCGCCGACGGGACATCGCCCGGTGCGTCGAGATCGAGAAGATCCTCTTCCCCGGCGACGACCCGTGGAGCTCCCGGGCCTTCCACTCCGAGCTGGACATGGGCAACTTCTACCTCGCCGCGCGCCCGGACGAGGGGGACGAGCTGCTCGGGTACGCCGGGCTGGCCGTCGTCGGGCGCCGCCGCGGTGAGTACGAGGCGACCGTGCACACCATCGGCGTAGCGCCCGAGCACCAGCGCCAGGGCATCGGCAAGGCGCTGCTGCGGGCGCTGCTGGAGCGCGCCGACGAGTTCGAGGCCCCGGTGTTCCTCGAGGTCCGCACGGACAACAACTCGGCCCTCGCGCTGTACGAGAGCCACGGCTTCGAACGGCTCGGCATCCGGAAGCGCTATTACCAGCCTTCCGGCGCCGACGCGTACACGATGGTCCGCCCGGCGCGGACGCGAGACGGGGTGGCGGGCTGATGTCACGCATCATCATGGGCATCGAGAGCTCGTGCGACGAGACCGGCGTCGGCCTGGTCCGCCTGCACGACGACGGCGCGGTGGAGCTGCTCGCCGACGAGGTCGCCTCCAGCGTCGAGCAGCACGCGCGCTTCGGCGGTGTGGTGCCCGAGGTCGCCAGCCGCGCGCACCTCGAAGCGATGGTCCCGACGACTTCGCGGGCCTTCGAGAAAGCCGGGCTCGCACTGTCCGATGTGGACGCCATCGCGGTGACGGCCGGGCCGGGCCTGGCGGGCGCGCTGCTCGTCGGCGTCTCCGCGGCGAAGGCGTACGCGACGGCGCTGGACGTGCCGCTCTACGGCGTCAACCACCTGGCCGGGCACATCGCGGTGGACACGCTGCAGCACGGGCCGTTGCCGACGCCGTGCCTGGCGCTGCTGGTTTCCGGCGGGCACACGCAGCTGCTGCGCGTCGACGACATCGCGTCCGAGATCACCGAGCTGGGGTCCACTGTGGACGACGCGGCGGGTGAGGCGTACGACAAGGTCGCGCGCGTGCTCGGCCTGCCGTACCCGGGAGGTCCGCCGATCGACAAGGCGGCGAAGAACGGCAACCCGGCGGCGATCGCGTTCCCGCGCGGCATGACCGGCCCGCGCGACGCGAAGAACGACTTCTCGTTCTCCGGCTTGAAGACGTCGGTGGCGCGGTGGGTCGAAGGCGCCGTGCGGCGCGGCGACGAGATCCCGGTGGACGACGTCGCGGCGTCGTTCCAGGAAGCCGTCGCGGATGTGCTGACGATGAAGGCGATCCGCGCGGCCAAGGAGCAGGGGATCGGGACACTCGTGATTTCCGGTGGGGTGGCGGCGAACTCACGGTTGTCTTCGCTGGCGGCCGAGCGTTGTGCGGCGGCGGGCATCGAGCTGCGTGTGCCGCGGCCGCGGCTGTGCACGGACAACGGCGCCATGATCGCGGCTCTGGGTGCGCATGTGGTGGCGGCCAAGCGTCCGACTGCGGCTTTGGACTTCAGCGCGAATCCGGCTTTGCCGGTGTCAGTGGTCTCGCTCTAGGCTCGTCCGCCACCCCGCTCGCCCATTGTGACTACGGCCGGCGGCGCCGCGTCAAGGCGGGAAAGATGCCTTGACCCGGTGCCGCCGGCCGTGTTCTGGCTTCGGATCGGGGTTGCGGGGGGTGTGGGTGCCGGCCGTCTTCCGGCGCGCGCGTCAGGAAGCCGCGGCGTGTTTGTGGGCTGGCGTGCCCACACCCAGCAGCTCTTCGATCGCCGCGACTGCCAGTGCCGCCGCATCTCCCTCGCCGTAGGGGTTTCCGACCTGCGCTGGGCGTAGCTCGCCGGTCAGCAGGCGGGCCGCCGTGTCTGCGATGCGGGCCGTGTCCGTGCCGACCAGCCACGCGCACCCCGCCTCCACGACCTCCACGCGCTCCGTGACGTCGCGCAGGACCAGGACCGGGGTGCCGAACGTCGGCGCCTCCTCCTGGATGCCGCCCGAGTCCGTCAGCACCAGCGATGCCAGGCGCAGCGCGCGCACCAGGTCCGGGTACTCCAGCGGGTCCGTCACCGTCACCCTTGGGACGCCGTCCAGTGCGGCCTCCACCTGGCCGCGGACCTGTGGGTTCGGGTGCGCCGGGAACAGCACCTGCACGTCCGGGTGCTCGGCGACGATCAGCTGGACCGCGGCCAGCGTCCGCTCCAGGGGCTCGCCCCACGACTCGCGCCGGTGCGACGTGACGAGCACCAGCCGCTCGCCCGCCTCCGCGATCTCCATCTCCAGCAGCGCCAAAGCCGTGTCGCGCGCCGGGAGGTCGCGTGCCGCGATCTCCAGCACCGCGTCGACCACCGTGTTGCCCGTGACCGCGATCCGTTGCCGCGCAACGCCTTCCGAGCGTAACGCGGCCGCCGCGCCGAGCGTCGGGGCCAGGTGCAGCGCGGCCAGCCGGGACACCATCTGCCGCGCGCCCTCCTCCGGGAACGGCGCCGTGAGGTCGTGCGTGCGCAGCCCGGCCTCCAGGTGCACCACCGGGATGCCCAGCCAGAACGCGGCGAGCGCGCCGGCGAGCGCCGTTGTCGTGTCGCCCTGGACGACGAGCGCGGCCGGCGCGTGGCGGCGCAGGACGTCGTCGAGCGCGGGCAGAAGCCCCGCCACGAGCTCCGCCTGGCCGCCGGTGACGCGCGGCGGCACGTCCAGCCAGGCGTCCACGACCAGGCCGAACGGCGCCAGCGCCTGCTCGACCATGCCCGTGTGCTGGCCGCTGTGGACCAGGACCGGCCGCAGCGCCGGGTGCTCCTCCAGCGCCAGGGCCAAGGGCGCGAGCTTGAGGGCTTCCGGGCGCGTCCCGGCCAGCAACATCACATCCACCTCGCGGTGCCCCTTCTCCACATAGTCCAGTCTCCCGGAAATTCCTGACCGCGGCGGCCGCCGGCGTGCGAGGGGCACACGCCGGCGGCCCCAGCTCACTCCCGCGCCCGGGAGAGGCGGCGGTTGCGGCGGTGGACGGCGATCAGCGCGACGGTCCCGAGCAGGACCAGCAGCACTCCGACGGCCAGCCACCACCCGACGTCGGCGCCGGTGGCGGCGAGGGTGCCCACCCCGCCACCGGCCACGCCGACACCCGCGCCCGGCATCTTGTACATCCGGACCTCGCTCAGGCCTGGGCCGCGCGGCGGCGGTAGATGCGCGTCCCGACCGGCACGGCGATCGCGCCGAGCAGGCCGAGCCCGATCCACAGGCCGGGGCCGGAGGCCAGCGGCATCGGCGGCGCGGCCGGGCCGCAGGTCGCCGACGACACGATCACGTCACCCGAGCCGAGCGAGCCGACGACTCCGCCGAGCAGCTTCACGTGGAGGGCGTTGACCGTGAGGCTTCCGTCGCCGTTCTTGATCTGCTCGTTGAGGATGACCGTCGCGATGTTGATGCCCGCGACCGCGACCTTGACCTGCGTGTTCGGCGCCGGGTTGGCGTCGACCGCGCCGATGCTGCCCAGCTTCGCGTCGGCCAGCGTGCTGCTGCCCTTGACGCCTTCCTGGGTGGCGGTGCAGACGGCCTCGACGGTCTTGACCCCGACGGTGCCGAGCACCTTGAGCAGCGGCAGGCCGACGTCGGCCGTGGTGGCCTTCGCCGTCACCGCGCCGGAGTTCTCGTCGCGCGTGGCCTCGGTCTTGATCACCCCGGCGGTCAGGATGCCGGGCGCGGTCGCGCTCGCCAACGTGCTGGTCGTCGGCCCGGCGGTGCTGGCGGCCGCGAGCGGCCCCACGTGCACCGCGGGCTGGCCGAGCAGCGTCACGTCGACCTTGACGCCGTACGCGGATCCGTCGCCGGGCGCCGCCGAAGCGGGGGTCGCGCCGGCGAGCACAACGCTCGCCGCGACCGCGGCGAGCAGGCCGCCGCGGCGCACGAGGGAGCTCTTCATCAACTGATCCTCCGAATTCGCTGGGTTTCCCTGGAGATTCGCGTGACGGCGGCGCGGATCAACCGGTTTGCCTCGACTCGGCACGCGAATCGACTATCGCGAACAGTGGCTCGAATAGCACACAAAATTTCCCGAATCACCGGATCGGGTATTACCCGGCGAAGTTTCCGCAGGTCGTCGGTGAATCACCCGGACGGCCTAGCAAGTCGGCGGCCATTTCTGCCGAAAGGGCGGCTAAACCACACCTCCGGGTGGAACAACGGGTGGGTTGTGTCTTACGCTCGCCCGGGGTCCGCAGCTTGATCCGAGAATCGACACCGAGGGGAACGTCGTGGCCGTAGCGAGCGCTCCGAACCCAGGTACAGCGCGGTTTCCGCTGATCATCGCGCTGAGTGCGCTGGCCGCCGCGGGAGCGGCGGTGGTGCTGACCGAGCGGTTCTACCGGGAACTGGAAGTGCGGCTCGCCGGCGCGATCCTCAACGTCATCACTACATCGGGTGTTTATGTGGCCCCGGATCGGGAGGCTGTTTACTTTGGGTTGGGCAGCGCTACTCCGTTCGGGTTGAGAATGACCCCGGAATGTTCTTCCGCGTTCCTTTTGCTGCCACTGCTCGTTGTGACGATGGCGATGCTGTACTTCCGGCCGGCCAATGCGAAACGCCTCTTCTTTTCCCTCGGCATTTCCGCGCTCGTCGTCGTGCTGGTGAACCAGCTGCGCATTCTCACCATCGTCGGGCTGGTGCACGGGTACGGCACCGACGAGGGGTACTACTGGGGTCACACGCTGCTCGGCTCGATGGTCAGCGTGTTCGGTGGCGCGGTCTCCCTCGTCCTGTTCGTCTGGCTGGCCACGCGGAAGAAGAAGGCATGAGCGTCCAGGTCCTGCTGGCGGTCACCCAGGCGTTCGCGCTCACGATGAGCGTGGCGTTCCTCGTCTACGTCGTGGTGATCGTGGTCCCGTACCTGCGCCGCAAGCCGGGGCCGGTCGGCGACCCGGCCGACTTCACCTGGCACTTCTTCGTGCCCTGCCGCGACGAGCAGACCGTCATCCGCGAGACCGTGCGCTACCTGCGCACGACGTTCCGCAAGGCGCACGTCTGGGTCGTCGACGACGACTCCGACGACCGCACCGCCCGCGTCGTCCGGATGCTGTGGCGGCGCCACGGCGGTTACGACCCGTACCTGCACCTGGTGCCGCGCGTGCGGCCCGAGGCGAGAACCGGCAAAGGTGACGCCCTCAACGCCGCCTACCGGGCGCTCAACGACTGGATGGGCCCGGACGCGACCCGCGACGACGTCGTCGTGGTGGTCGTGGACGCCGACGGCCGCCCTGCCCCGAACTGCCTGGAGGTCTGCGCGGCGGACCACCTCTTCGGCGACGCGGAGATCGGCGCGGTCCAGCTCGACGTGTGGATGAGCAACGTCGGGACACCACCGCCGTCACGCAACCCGGTCGGGCGATGGTTCGGCCTCAAGCTCGCCCAGCTGCAGGACCTGGAGTTCCGGACGGCGATCGCGGCGATCCAGACGTCGCGCGGCTTCACCGGCACGATCTCCATGGGCGGCAACGGCCAGTTCACCCGGCTCACCGCGCTCGACTCCATCGCCGGCCCCGGCGAAGAGCCGTGGCGCGGCTCGCTGCTGGAGGACTTCGAGCTGGGCGTGCACCTGCTCACCGAGGGCTGGCGCACCGGGTTCACGCCGGATTCCCATGTGGCGCAAGAAGGTCTGTACAGCCTGCGGCGGTTCCTGGTGCAGCGCACGAGGTGGGGCCAGGGCACCATGCAGTGCGCGCGCTACCTGCGGCGGATCTGGGACTCGCCGCACGTCAGCACGCTCGGCGCGGCGGAGATGATGTACTACCTCGCCCAGCCGTGGCTGCAGCTGCTCGGCTCGCTGCTGTACCCGATCCCGTTCATCCTGCTGGTGGTGAGCACCGCGGGCGACCCGGCGCAGATGTGGACGTGGTTCACCGGCGGCGCGTGGATCCTCTTCGCCATCTACGGCTCGTTCGGGCTGCTGCCGTTCCTCGTCTGGGGCCCGATCTACCAGCTGAAGTGCTTGCGCAGCAAGAACATCCTGCGCGGGATCGGGCTGGGGTTCGCCTATGCGGCGTACATCTACACGTTCTACGTGACGTCGTGGCGAGCTCTGTTCCGGCTGGTTCGCGGCCGCAACGGCTGGGCGAAGACGCGCCGCAACACCGAACAGGCGGCCGGGGCGAAGGTCGCGCTCGACGCGTGAGCGCGACCTTCGCTTTCGGTCAGAACGCCGGGAGGATCCGGACGTCGTCCGCCTTGACGAACGCGATCCGGTGCCCGAACTGGATCTGGACGTACCGGAGCTTGCCCTTCACGACCACATGGTCGGCCACGTCGAACGTGGTCGCCGAGTAGTACTCCGAGCCGACCGTGCCGGCCGAGGAGTACTTCTGCCCGGCTGCCAGCGTGTACGGCAGCGGCGTGATGGCCTGCGGCGTGAGGTTCGCCGGGTAGGCCTCGGGCTCGGGGTACGCGCGGCCGTAGACGGGCACGGTCGCGAGGCCCGGCTTCGGCGTGACGACCCAACCGATCGCGGGCTTGGCGACGCGAGCGTTGCGCGGGTTGTGGAACCAGCCCTTCTGTCCGAGGTACCAGATCGCCGTCCAGTCACCACGGACTTCGGCGACGGCGTACTGCTGCCCGGTCGCGGCGCGGCTGCCGACGTCGGCGACGTCCATGGTGGACGCCGTGCCCTTCGGGTGCAGGCCGATGTCGACGAGCAGCGGCGACGTCTCACTGGGCTCCGAGTGCAGCACGACGGCCTCGGAACCCCGGGCGGCGCAGGAGGCTCCGGCGGTGTCGCAGCCGGTGAAGATCGGCTGGTTCTTCGCGAAGTCCGGCTTGATGGTGACCAGCGACGAGCCGGGCAGCCCGAACCCGCCGAGCGGCGCGCCCAGCAGGTCGAAGTAGTGCGACCAGTCCCAGTAGGGGCCCGGGTCCCAGTGCATGCCCGCGATGGTCGACGGGATCGTGCCCGGCACGTTGTCGTGGCCGATGATGTGCGCGCGGTCCAGCGGGATGTCGTACTTGCGCGCGAGGTAGCCGACGAGCTTCGCGCTCGAGCGGTACATCGCCTCGGTGTACCAGGTGCCCTTCGCGGCGAAGCCCTCGTGCTCGACGCCGATGGACTTCGCGTTGACGTACCAGTTCCCGGCGTGCCAGGCGACGTCCTTGGTCGGCACGTGCTGCGCGATCAGGCCGTCGTTGGAGCGGACGGTGTAGTGCCAGCTCACGTACGTCGGGTCCTGGGCGAGCTTGAGGACGCTGTCCCAGTAGCCCTCGGTGTCGTGGATGACGATGTGGTCGATCTTCTGGCTGACCGGGCGGTTGGCGAGGTCGTGGTTGCCGTAGTCGTCGTTCGGCAGCTCCTGGTAGGGAGCCGGGACGGACTCGCACGTGACGGTCCGGGGGCACTCGACGTTCGCCGGGTTCCCGGGGTGCTGCCTCGCGGCGGTGTCCGGCGTCGCAGCGAGGGTGACCTGCTGGCCGTCGTCGGTGGTGCGGCTCATGCCGGTCTTGATGGTGTCGAAGACCTCGTCGGCGAACGTCTGGGCGGCGTCGCCGGTGGAGCCGCTGTACTGCGCGACCGCGTCGTACCAGTCGGGCTTCGCTGCGTGGTACTTCGCGAGGAGGGCGGCTCCGCCGCGGATGTTCTGCGTGGGGTCGGTGCGGAGGGTCTCGGCTTTTTGTCCCGTGAGCTGCGCGGCTTCGTCGATCGTCTGCAGGCCCTGGGGCGGGGCGGCGGGCCCTGCCTGTGGGTGCAGCGCGGGGCGCGCGTCGTCGCCGCGCGGGTCCTCGGTGCCTTCGTCGTGGTGGCTGGTCGCCACTCCCGCTTCGCGCACGTCCGTGAGGTGCATCGGGCCGTAGCCGGCGGCGGTGCTGGGTGTGCCTGCGTTCGTGTCCCAGCGGGACTCCAGGTAGGAGACGCCCAGGAGGACGTTCTCGGGGACGCCGAACTCCTTCGCGGCCGCCGTGAAGTCGTGTTGGCGTTGGCTGGTGGTGTCGGCTTGCGCGGGTGCGGCGGCCAGGCCGGTGAGGAGGGTGGCCGCGGCGATGAGTGCTGCGGATCTCGGGAGGGACATGGGCATAAACCCCCAGGGTTCAGGTGCCAGACGGTGAGAACCTAACCAGAAACTCACGCTGGGGGTAGAGGCCATCCCTCGCTGCCCGGTGTTGACTGCGGCAGGGACGAGGGGCGGGGGTGGTGTAGGGCTTGCCGCCGGTCAGGGCCCTGCCGGGCTCGTTCCACACGCTCGTGGGCACCCTCCTTGCACGACTGGCACTCACGTGGCTAGAGTGCTAATCGCACGGCCCGACAGCCCCGGCACCCGCGACGGCGGGGGTGGTAGAGCCGTAACCACATCCTGCCAACGCTTTCGACGACCGTGGAGGTCAACCCGGTGAGCGTGAACATCAAGCCGCTCGAGGACAAGATCGTTGTCCAGACGAGCGAGGCCGAGGAGACGACCGCTTCCGGCCTCGTCATCCCCGACACCGCCAAGGAGAAGCCCCAGGAGGGCAAGGTTCTGGCCGTGGGCCCGGGCCGGATCGACGACAAGGGCAACCGCGTCCCGCTGGACGTGAACGTCGGCGACGTCGTCATCTACTCCAAGTACGGCGGCACCGAGGTCAAGTACAACGGTGAGGACTACCTCATCCTGTCCGCCCGCGACGTGCTGGCCGTCATCAACTGACGTCCGCTCGCAGCGCATGACGCCCCGGGCCCCGCACAACGCCGGGGAGCGGGGCGTTCTTGCGTTCTGGACCCACCGAAAGGTAAGCGGAAAACGCTATGCCCAAGCAGATCAGTTTCGACGAGGACGCTCGTCGCGCGCTGGAGCGCGGGGTGGACAAGCTCGCCAACGCGGTCAAGGTCACCCTTGGCCCGCGCGGTCGCCACGTCGTGCTCGACAAGAAGTTCGGCGGCCCGACCATCACCCTCGACGGCGTGACCGTCGCGCGTGAGATCGAGCTCGACGACCCGTTCGAGAACCTCGGCGCGCAGCTCGCCAAGAGCGTCGCCACCAAGACCAACGACGTCGCCGGTGACGGCACGACGACCGCGACCGTGCTCGCGCAGTCGCTGGTGAAGGTCGGCCTGCGCAACGTCGCGGCCGGCGCCAACCCGACCTCGGTCGGCCGTGGCATCGAGGCCGCCGCGGAGAAGGTCATCGAGGTCCTCAAGGCCAAGGCCACCCCGGTCAAGGGCCGCGAGAACATCGCCCAGGTCGGCACCGTCACCTCGCGTGACGCCAACATCGGCGCCCTGCTCGGCGAAGCCGTCGAGAAGGTCGGCGAAGACGGCGTCATCACCATCGAGGAGTCGTCGACCCTGGCGACCGAGCTGGTGATCACCGAGGGTGTCCAGTTCGACAAGGGCTTCCTCTCGGCGCACTTCGCGACCAACCCGGAGGAGCAGAAGGCGATCCTCGAGGACGCCTACATCCTGCTCGTCCGCGAGAAGGTCTCGTCGCTGGCCGAGCTGCTGCCGGTGCTCGAGAAGGTCGTCGAGGCCAAGAAGCCGCTGCTCATCATCGCCGAGGACGTCGACGGCGAAGCGCTGTCCACCCTCGTGGTGAACTCGCTGCGCAAGACCATCACCGCCGTCGCGGTCAAGGCGCCGTTCTTCGGCGACCGCCGCAAGGCGTTCCTGGACGACCTCGCGGTCGTCACCGGCGGCGAGGTCATCTCCTCGGAGATCGGCCGCAAGCTGGCCGACGTCGACCTCGGCGCGCTGGGCAAGGCCCGCCGGATCGTCGTCACCAAGGACGACACCACGATCGTCGACGGTGACGGCACCAAGGACGCCATCGCCGGGCGGGTCGCGCAGATCCGCAAGGAGATCGAGACGACCGACTCCGACTGGGACCGCGAGAAGCTGCAGGAGCGGCTCGCGAAGCTCGGCGGCGGCGTCGCGGTCATCAAGGTCGGCGCGGCCACCGAGACCGAGCTGAACGAGCGCAAGCACCGCATCGAGGACGCCGTGGCTTCGACCAAGGCGGCCGTCGAGGAGGGCATCCTGCCCGGCGGCGGTTCGGCGCTGGTCCACGCGGTCAAGGAGCTCGAAGACGGCCTCGGCCTCGAGGGCGACGAAGCGACCGGTGTCCGCATCGTGCGCGACGCGCTGTCCGCCCCGCTGTTCTGGATCGCGACCAACGCGGGCCACGAGGGCGCGGTCATCGTCAACAAGGTCCGGGAGCAGGGCTGGGGCCACGGCTTCAACGCCGCGACCGGCGAGCTGACCGACCTGCTGGCCGCCGGCATCGTCGACCCGGTCAAGGTGACCCGGTCCGCGGTGGCGAACGCCGCTTCGATCGCGCGTCTCGTGCTGACGACGGAGTCGTCGGTCGTCGAGAAGCCGGTCGAGGAAGAGCCCGCCGCGGCGGGCCACGGCCACTCGCACTGATTTTCGCCGGAACGGGGCGGCACTCCTGCTGGGGTGCCGCCCCGTTTTCGTTTCGGAAGACCGGGGGAGCGCCGTGCGCAGGATCGAGACGGCGATCGACATCGAGGCGGCGCCGGACGCGCCGAAGCCGGCGAGACGCTCGAGCTCGACATGCGGCCACCCGGCGGGAAGCTGATGACGCACCGGCCCGTCGTCCTGGTCGCGACGCCCGGCCGTGAGCCGGCCTGGCTCGGCAAGGCGCCCGCGGGGCTGTTCACCGCGCGGCACGAGTTCCGCCTCGAACCCCGGGACGGCGGCACCCGGCTCAGCCAGTCCGAGGACTGCACCGGCCTGCTCGTGCCGTTCCTCCGGGGCACGCTCGACCGGACCGAGGTCGGCTTCCGCAGGCTGGACGAAGCGCTCAAGCACCGCGTCGAAGGCCGGTAGACAGCACGAAGGGCGGCACCCCACCCGGTGCCGCCCTCCGATGTCTGTGGGGCGCTCAGCCGCCGGACATGCTGAGCGCGCGCTTGTCGGACTTGATGAGGTGCTCCCGCTCGGACTCCGAGAGGCCGCCCCAGATGCCGTAGGGCTCGTGCACCGCCAGCGCGTGGCTGCGGCACATCTCCAGGACGGGGCAGCTCAGGCAGACCGCCTTAGCCCTGGCCTCCCGCCGTGCCCGCGCCGGGCCGCGCTCGCCGTCCGGGTGAAAGAAGGACGCGCTGTCCATCCCCCGGCACGACCCCTCGAGCTGCCAGTCCCACATGTCGGCGTTGGGTCCTGGGAGCCTGCGCGTGTCTGCCATCCTGACCGCCTCCGTCATTCGGTCGATGCCGCTAGCTGCTCTGCTGTGGTGCCGATACTCCATTCGGTGCAACGGCGGTAACGTTAGAAGCGCGCCAATAGTTGTTCAAGCGATTCGGTTCGATTCAGCCGTTAGGCATCCCCCGGATGTGTGAGCTGGGGTTTCGCCTCCGGTTGCCGACTGCGCTGAGTGCCTGGATATTGAGGCTCGTGGGAGCTGGGTCGGGTACCGAAGAACCCACCCTGCCGGTGGCCTCGGTCGCCCGCCGGCTCGGGGTCGCGCCGTCCACCCTCAGAACTTGGGACCGGCGCTACGGGCTCGGCCCCAGCCGCCACACCGACGGCCGGCACCGCCGCTACGGCACCTCCGACATCGGCCGTCTGGAACTCATGCAACGCGCGCTCCTGAGCGGGGCGTCGACGGCCGAGGCCGCCCGGTACGCGCTGGAGCAGATGCCGCGGTCCGGCCCGCCCCAGCCGGAGGAGCCCGACGAGCCCCCGGGAGTGCCCGGCGCCGACGACGGCCTCGAGGTCCGCTCCCGCCTGGCCCGCCGCCTGAGCACGGCGGCGCTCGCGATGGACGTGGGCGCGGTCCAGCGCATGCTCGCGGACACGATCGCCGAGCTCGGCGTCCTGCCGGCGTGGACGGGCGTGATCGAGCCGGTGCTCTCGGCCCTGGGTGCCCGCTGGCGAGGCGCGAGCGCGGGCGCGGAGGTGGAGTACCTGCTGGCCGAGTGCGTGTTCGCGGCGCTGGTCCGCGCGACCCCGGTCCTCGACGAGCCCCGCAACACGAGGCCGGTGCTCCTGGGGTGCGTCCCGGAGGAGCGCGACACGATGCCGATGTACGCACTGGCGGCGTCCTTGGCGGGCCGGCGGATCGGGGCGCAGCTGTTCGGGGTGGCGCTGCCGGCGGAGGTCCTGGCGGTGGCGGTCCGGAGGAGTGCCCCGGCGGCGGTGGTGCTGTGGGCGCATCGGCGGGGGGTGGCGGACACGAGGTTGTTCGCCCGGGTCTCCCGCGGGCGGCAGCGGAGCCGGTTGTTCGCCTGCGGGCCGGGGTGGGATCCGGCGGGACTGCCGGACAAGGTGGAGCTGCTGACGGACCTGCCGGGAGCGGCGGACCGCATCGAGCACGTCCTCGTCGGCGGACGCCACTGAGCCGGGTCGCTCGGTGAGTTCGATCATGATTCTGTCGGTGGGTACCGCTAGAAAGGACGGGTGCACGAACCCGCCCTCAGGACCGCAGCCTTCGGGAGTGACCCCCTGCCCGACCCGGCCGCCCTCCGAAGCGGCGGCAACGACACCCCCAAAGCCCCCCTGCTCGCCGCGATCGTCCTCGGCGCCCAGGGCCGCTACGCCGCCGCTGCGACGCTCCTGGTGGCTCTCCGGCGGCACCACGACCCCCTCCTGTCCTCCCTGGCCGCCAGCACCCTCGGCGCGCACCGGCGGCAGCTGGGCGGCCACCGGCAGGCCCGCGCCCTCGACGGCGAAGCCCTCGCGAAGGCCGCCGGCCTCGACACGCCCCCCGACCCCGACGGCCTCGACGCCCGGGGAGCCAGAGCCGACGCCTACCTCGGCCTCGCCGCCGACAACCTCGCCCTGGGGCGCCTCCGAGCCGCGAGGCGGCTCGCCGCCAGGGCCGGAGCCGAGGACGACCGCTGGCGAACCCGGGTCCGCGGTGGGTGGGTCGGCGCCGAGATCGAGCTCGCCGCAGGTCAGGGCGCCGACGCCGTGCCCCATGCCGAACGCGCTTTCGAAACCGCGCAGGCCCGGGGTGCGCGGCGGCACGCCGTGAAATCCGGGATTGTGCTGGCAGTCGCCCTGCTGGCGGCCGGAGCCCCCGATCACCGGAACATTTCGGACGACCTTGTCGGAAAGGCAATGGCGACTGCCGAGGAATGCGAACTGCTTTCACTTTTGTGGCCCGCGGCCCTCGTCGCGGCCGATCTGCGCCCAGGACACGCCGAGGAGTATCGATTCAGAGCCGCCCAGGTGTTGCACGCAGTGTTACGAAGCGCAGATCCTTGCGGGAGGAGGATCGCGGGGGAATCCCCATGGGTGCCCGCCCCGGGTGGTTGAGCCGTCGGAATGGGGTGTTCCGGCATCCGGGCTAAGAAGTTTCAAAAAAAGCCACCGGATCGTGTCAAGGTTCGGGCTAAAGCGTCCGATAGGGGAAGTGGAATGTCACCCGGCTGCAGGAAGGAAACCCCGTGACGACGGTCTTGATCTGCGATGACCGACGCAGTGTCCGTGAAGGGCTCACCCGAGTGATGTCCGCGGTCCCTGGGGTCAGTCGCATCGACTGCGTAGCGCACGGTGACGAGCTGCTGGCCCGGTACTCCCGTCAGCCCGTCGACGTCGTGCTGGTCGGGACGCAACGCGCGGTCCCGACAGGTGTCGAAGCCACTCGACGGCTCGTCTCCGCGAACCCCCAGGCGAACGTCATCGTCTTCGGCGCCCCCGACGACGCCGGCAGCATCGCCGCCGCCATCGCCGGCGGCGCCCGTGGCTACCTCCGCTGGGACGCGTCCCGGCCGGAGCTGGTCGCCGCGCTGGCCCACACCCTCGCGAGCACCTCGGTGCCCGCGCCCCGTCAGCCGTCCGACCCGGGCGTCCAGCTGACCGAGCGCGAGCTTCAGGTGCTCCGCGGGATGAGCCAGGGCAAGAGCAACGGCCAGATCGGCCGCGAGCTGTACCTGTCCGAGGACACGGTCAAGACCCACGCCCGGCGGCTGTTCCGCAAGCTCGGCGTGCGCGACCGCGCGCAGGCCGTGGCGCACGGCTTCCGCCGCGGCCTGGTCAGCTGACCGGTTCCACGGCACTCTCCTCGATCCTGACACGGCCGGAATACAGGTGACACGGGCCAGGGCGCACCGCCCTGGCCCGTACCTGTGTGGTCCCCATCACATTCCGGCGCCCTTCGGGGCAGCCTCACGGCGGTTCTCAGCCCCGGCACCCGGCGGATCTCGTACCCGCGACGCCGCTCGCTCGTTGAACGACGAAGCCGACCGCGGGTCCGCAGGACAACCCGCATTTTTGCGGCTCCGGCAGCCGCGGCGCGCCGGGGAACACCGCGCGCGTCGCTCCGTTGCCGGCCGCAGGTACGGTAGCGGTCACCGGCGCGCGGTGCAGGGCAACCACGAACCGGACTCTTTGCACGCCTACACGTAACACTGGGACTGTTGTCTGCGATGGCCAATGTGGGGGATGGACTGGATGAACCGGTCGCCGCTGCTGTCGAGGGAGATCCCCAGGCAGTGGAGCGGCTGCTGGCTGCTATCCGTCCACTGGTAGTGCGGTATTGCCGCGCCCGGGTTGGCAGGCAGGAGCGATCCTTCGCTTCGGCGGACGACGTTGCGCAGGAGGTGTGTCTCGCGGTGCTAACGGCATTGCCCTCGTACCGCGACCAAGGCCGCCCGTTCCTGGCGTTCGTCTACGGGATCGCCCAGCACAAGGTGGCCGACGCGCACCGCGCGGCGGCGCGCAACCGAGCCGAACCGGTGGCCGAGATCCCCGACGAGGTCGAAGGCGGGGTCGGTCCCGAGCAGCGGGCGCTGCAAGGTGAGCTCAACGAGCGGATGTCCCAGTTGTTGCAGGTGCTGCCGGACAAGCAGCGGGAGATCGTGGTGTTGCGCGTGGTGGTCGGCCTGTCGGCGGAGGAGACCGCGGACGCGGTCGGCTCGACGCCCGGCGCGGTCCGCGTCGCCCAGCACCGCGCCCTCGCGCGGCTGAGAAAGGTCCTGGCCGCGGAGGAGGTGATCTGAGTGACCGGTCCTGAGAAGAGCTACGACCCGGACGACGTCTTCGGCAGTGGCCTGTCGTCGTCGGAGGCGGAGTTCGCCGCCGATCTGTCGGCGGTGCAAGCCGACGACGCATTGCTCGACGCGCTCGGCGGGTCCGACCCGGCGCTGGCCGACGGTCTCGGAGACCAGGAGCTCAACGCGTTGCTGGTCGCGTGGCGAAGAGACATCGACAGTGAGCCCCTGGCCGAACTCGTCGACGTCGACACCGCCGTGCGGACCGTCAACACCGCCGCTCTCGCGAGGCGGCATTCTTCGAGCGGACGCCGCCGCAGGCTGCTCGTCCCCGTAGCCGTCGCCGCCGCTGTGCTGGCGATCGCGTTCACCGGGACCGGGCTGGCCGCGCGCTCCGCGCAACCCGGCGACACCCTCTGGGGTCTCGCGAAGGTCCTCTACTCCGATCACACGCGCTCGGTCGAAGCGGCCGCGAACGCGAAGCTCGACCTCGAGAAGGCCAACCTGGCCATCGCCGGCGGCAACCTCGACGCCGCCCGCGAAGCCCTCGACGCCGCGCAGGCCGCGTTGTCGCAGGTCAGCGACGAAGACAACCGTGACCAGCTGCTGGAGCAGCACCGGCAGCTCGCCGCCCAGCTCCAGAACCCGGAAGCGCCGGTCCAGGGCCCGATCCAGACCTCTTCGCCGCAGGTGCCGCCGGGCGGTGCCACGTCGTCGCAGGTGCCGCCGGCCGGCTCGGCGACGTCCATCCCCGGCAGTGGCAGCGGCACGACCAGCCTGCCGGGCAGCGGGACGCCGACCCCGACGCCCCCGCCGCCGACCACCACGCTGCCGCCGCCGACCACCGAGCCGCCGCCGACCAGCACGGCCGCGAGCGGCAACGACCCCGGCACGAACACCGGCCGCAGCGAGTCCTCGGTCGGTGGCCAGAGCGTCGGCGAAGGCCAGTAAGAACCCACGAAAAAGCCCTGGTGAGCAAGCTCACCAGGGCTTTTTTGGTGGAGTCAGTAGGCGCTTTCGTTGGCCGTGACGCCGTCGGCGAAGCCGCGGCAGTAGTCCCAGCTCACGTAGTCGCCGGGGTTCGGGTCGAAGGCCGGCTCGTGCGGCCGCATCCGCCCGTCGGCCAGCAGCTGCTCCAGGCTGGCCCGCAGCAGGTGCCAGTCGTGGTAGTGCGGTTCGTCGCACTCACCGCAGTCGACGACGATCCCGCGGACCCCGCGGGGCTCGAGGAGCGCCTGGTAGACGGCCAGATCCGAGAGGTCGGCCAGCAGCTCGGTGCGTTCTTGGTCGCTGATCGGCTCGTCCAGCCGGTCCTCGTCGTCGCCGAAGGCGCGGGCCGGGTCGTCCGGGTCGTCCGCGAACGGGTCTGGAGGCAATACATCATGCGCCACGGCCTGCACGGTACCGGGCGCTCCCGGCGCCTCGCCCACCGCCCGGGGCAGGGCGTGACGGCGGATATCATGAGGGGAAGGCTCCGAGTCGCCAGTTGATCTTGATCAGACACAGCGACCCCGCTCATCCCGCGCCAGGAAGGCCCTTCACCCGCTATGACCAGCGACGGCATCACCGCCCCCGTGCCGGCCAAGTTCGCCATGCTCGGCCTGACCTTCGACGACGTGCTGCTGCTGCCGGCCGAATCGGACGTCGTGCCCAGCGCGGTGGACACCAGCACGCGGCTGACCCGGAACATCACCCTCGGCATCCCGCTGGTCTCCGCCGCGATGGACACCGTCACCGAAGCGCGGATGGCGATCGCCATGGCCCGCCAGGGCGGCATCGGCGTGCTCCAGCGCAACCTCCCGATCGACGAGCAGGCCGCCGCCGTCGAGGTGGTGAAGCGGTCCGAGGCGGGCATGGTCACCGACCCGGTCACCTGCGCGCCCGACGCCACGCTGGCCGAGGTCGACGCCCTGTGCGCGAAGTTCCGCATCTCCGGGGTCCCGGTGACCGACGCCTCTGGCGCGCTGGTGGGCATCATCACCAACCGCGACATGCGGTTCGAGGTGGACCACAGCCGCCCGGTGTCCGAGGTCATGACGAAGCCGCCGCTGGTCACCGCGCAGGTCGGGGTGTCCGCGGACGCCGCGCTCGGCCTGCTGCGCCGGCACAAGATCGAGAAGCTGCCGATCGTCGACGGCGCGGGCAAGCTGCGCGGGCTGATCACGGTCAAGGACTTCGTGAAGACCGAGCAGTACCCGAAGGCGACCAAGGACCCGGACGGCCGCCTGATCGTCGGCGCCGCGGTCGGCGTCGGCCCGGACGGCCACAAGCGCGCGATGGCCCTGGCCGACGCGGGTGTCGACGTCCTGATGGTCGACACCGCGCACGGGCACTCCCGCGCGGTCGTCGAGACCGTCTCGCTGCTGAAGAAGGAGCTGGGCGACGCCGTCGACATCGTCGGCGGCAACGTCGCGACCCGGGCGGGCGCGCAGGCGCTGGTCGACGCGGGCGCGGACGGCGTCAAGGTCGGCGTGGGCCCGGGCTCGATCTGCACCACCCGGATCGTCGCGGGGGTCGGCGTCCCGCAGATCTCCGCGATCTTCGAGGCCGACCAGGCGTGCCGCCCGGCGGGTGTCCCGGTGATCGGCGACGGCGGCATCCAGTACTCCGGCGACATCGCGAAGGCGATCGCGTCCGGCGCGTCCACCGTGATGCTGGGCAGCCTGCTGGCCGGCACGGCGGAGTCGCCCGGTGACCTGATCCTGGTCAACGGCAAGCAGTTCAAGGTCTACCGCGGCATGGGCTCGCTCGGCGCGATGCAGTCGCGGGGCCAGGCGAAGTCGTACTCGAAGGACCGCTACGCCCAGGACGACGTGCTGAGCGAGGACAAGCTGGTCCCCGAAGGCATCGAGGGCCGGATCCCGTTCCGCGGGCCGCTGGCCAACGTCGTGCACCAGCTCGTCGGCGGCCTGCGCTCGGGCATGGGTTACGCGGGCGCGAACACGATCGCGGAGCTGCAGGACGCGCAGCTGGTCCGGATTACCGCGGCCGGGCTCAAGGAGAGCCACCCGCACGACATCACGATGACCGTCGAGGCGCCGAACTACACGACCCGCTAGGCCGCCCTTTCGGTCGTTCCGCCCCTGGTCATGGGCCGTGAGACTCGGCCCATGACCAGGATTTCACGACGGACACTGGTGGCCACGGCCGCCGCGGCGGCGCTGCTGGGAGTCGGCGGCGGGGCAGCGGCCTCGGCGTCGGACACCCCGGCGGCCCCGCAGGTCCAGCAGTCGCCGGGCGAGATCTGGAAGCGCACCGATCTCTACTTCGGCACCGGCAAGCCGGACGGCACCGAGGTGACCGACCGCGAGTTCGCCGCCTTCTCCGACCGGGAGATCACCCCGGCGTTCCCGGACGGCTTCACCCGCCTCGACGGCAGCGGCCAGTGGCGCGGCGGGTCCGGGACGATCGTCCGGGAACACACCCATGTGGTCGTACTGCTCTACCCGTTCGCCGACCGCGACGCCGAGCGGGAGATCGAAGGGCTGCGTGCCGACTACAAAAAGCAGTTCCACCAGGAGTCCGTACTGCGTTCGGACTCAGTGGAGAAGGTCTCTTTCTGAGTTTTCGTGACCTAGAGTGCTTACGGTAATCGGCCTATCGCCTTGCGTGGCCACTTTGGTGTGCACTGAACGGCATGACGGTCAGCCGCTTCACGCGCGTGCTGCGCACGGTGTTCTTCACGGCCGTCGCGATCATTTCGCTCTTCCTCGGCGGCATCGTGTGCCTGATGTGCCAGGTGCTCGCCGGCCGTGACGCGCCCACCTACCGCGTCGAGGGGCACATCGTGTCCCACGAGCAGGGCGCGCTCCCGGTCGGCGGCGACGAGGACGCGGTCAGCCACACGATCGCGGTCGACGCCGGCAACCACCTCTACCGCGTCACGGCGGTCGGGCCCGACCTCGACCTGCCCACGGGGCAGCCGGTCGCGCTCGACGTCTCGACGGCCGACGGCAGCATCGCCTACCTCCGCGCCGGCGGCGGCGTGATCGACCTCCGGCCGGGCGTGATCCGGCCGGTGCTGCTGATCGTCGCCTCGCTGTTCGCACTGGGCGCGGTGTACTTCGGCGCGGTCCGGCTGAACGTGTACCCACCCCTGGCCACCTGGCTGGCGCTCGCCCTCGGCGCGTTGCTGGCGCCGGTGGTCGTCTTCGTGCGGGTGTGAGGTGCCCGGCAGCCTGGCCGCACCCGCGGTGTGGGGCGTCGCCGCCGGAGCGGGGCTGACCTTCGCCGTCTACGGGATCCTCGAGTCGGCCGGGCCGGTCGAGCACGCGGAAGCCGTGGTCGAGGCGAGCCACGACTACGAGTCGTCCGGGAGCCGCCACCACTACGACCTGGTGCTGCGCACGGCGTCCGGCGAGCGCTTCGAGGCCGAGGGCTCCGAGAAGGGCCTCGGCGTCCGGCCGGGGGACAACGTCGGGATCGAGGTCTCCGCCGTCGGGAGGGAGGTGCAGGCGGTGCGCGTCTATGGCCGCCGCGTCGGCACCGACGAGGGGGAGGGCGTCGCCTTCTGGGGCGTGCTCCTCGGCGGCGGTTCCCTGCTCGGCGCGCTGGCGAGCGCGGCCGAGGCCCGGCGTCCGCTGCCGGCCGCGCTGAGCACGGCGGCCGGGCTCGGCATGGGCGTGGCGCCCGTATTGCTGTTGTTCTAACCCCCGTGCGCGGGTCACCCACGCGGACTAGCGACAATGGGGCACGGCAGATTGTCGTCGTCGGAGGAGGCTTCACGTGCGGGACCTGGTCGAGATCGGGATGGGCCGCACCGCGCGGCGGGCGTATGACCTCGACGACGTCGAGATCGTGCCGTCACGGCGGACCCGGTCGTCTTCGGTGGTGTCCACCTCCTGGCAGATCGACGCCTACCGCTTCGACCTGCCGCTCGTCACGCACCCGACCGACGCGATCGTCTCGCCCGGCACCGCGGTCGCCGTCGGCGAGCTGGGCGGCCTGGGCGTGCTCAACGCCGAAGGGCTCTGGGCGCGGCACCCCAACGTCGAGGACGCCATCTTCCAGCTGGTCCGCGCGGCCGAGGACCTCGAGGACCCGACGGCGGTCGGGCGTGTGCTGCAGGAGCTGCACGCCGCGCCGATCCGGCTCGACCTGCTGACCGAGGCGATCAAGACCGTCCGCGAGTCCGGCGTCACGGTCGCCGCGCGCGTCAGCCCGCAGCACGCCGCCGAGCTGACCCCGGACCTGATCGCGGCCGGCGTCGAGATCCTGGTCGTGCAGGGCACGATCATCTCCGCCGAGCACGTGGTGCGCGACGCCGAGCCGCTCAACCTCAAGGACTTCATCGGCCGTCTCGACGTCCCGGTGATCGCCGGCGGTGTGAGCGACTACCGCACGGCGATGCACCTCATGCGCACCGGCGCGGCCGGCGTGATCGTCGGCCACGGCTACACGCCGGGTGTCACGAGCACCGACCGCGTGCTCGGCATCGGCGTCCCGATGGCCACGGCGATCATCGACGCCGCGGCCGCCCGCCGCGACTACCTCGACGAGACCGGCGGCCGCTACGTGCACGTGCTCGCCGACGGCGGCATGACAACCTCGGGTGACATCGCCAAGGCCATCGCGTGCGGCGCGGACGCCGTGATGCTGGGCTCCCCGCTGGCCGCGGCGTCGGACGCGCCCGGCCAGGGCCTCTACTGGACGGCGGCGGCCGCGCACCCGTCCCTGCCGCGCTCGCGCGTGGCGGCCGGGCCGGACTACGCCGTCGACCTCAAGACCCTGCTGTTCGGCCCGTCGTCCGACGCGGAAGGCGTGGTGAACCTCTTCGGGGCGCTCCGCCGCGCGATGGCGAAGACGGGTTACTCGGACCTCAAGGAGTTCCAGCGGGTGGGGCTCACCGTCCGCCGCTGAGGTTGACGCGGCGCGCCGGGCAACGCAGAGTGTCCGAGATAGAGCGCTGCGTGGCCGGGGAGGGCGACGATGGGTTCCGTGTACGACCCGGACGCGGATTGGTCGTTGCCGGGGCCGAACGGTGTTCCGGTGGCGGGTTCGTATGGGGTGCCGGCTGATCCTGGGGCCGGTTTCGCCTACGACGAGGCGACGCTCCGGGAGCTGGCCAAGGACTGGGACGATCTGGCCGACGAGTTCAGGGAAGACCGCAAGAAGGCCAACTACATCGCCAGTGCTCAGGGCCCGGGCCTTGAGTACGCCAGCCAGGGCAACGCCAAGCAGATCCGAGCTTCCGGTGAGACTCTGCTGAAAACATTGACTGCGCGTGAGGAGTACTGCCGGGCGATGGCGGAACGATTCCGGGCGGCGTTGGGTAAGTACGCTGCTGCCGAGGACGCTCATCGGACCGAGATCGATCAGGCCGGAGGCAGTCTGTGATGCGCCGCGTGATGGTTCCGCTGAGTGCCGCATTGCTGGTGCTCGGTGCTTGTGGCACCACAAACGGGGGCACGGCTGTTCCGGTTCCGTCGGCGCCCTCCTCCGAGACTGCAGACGAGGTTCCTGGGCCGGGCGTGCCGAAGGTGGCGAACCCGATCGACCTCACGAGGCTTGAGCAGGCACCGTGTGACGCGTTGACGCCAGCTCAGGTCGCCGCATTGCTCGGCTCGGAGGTGGAGACAAAACCTGAGCCTGACGCGGACGTAGGGCCCGTGTGCAACTGGGAAGCGCCCGGCAGGGCCGGCGTCGGCATCATTTTCGGCAAGCTGGACAAGCGTGGCCTGACCAGGGTCTATGCCGCGAAGGGGAACGTCTATCCCTTTGTCGAGCCGCTGGAGCCGGTCGACGGGTACCCGCTCGCCGCTTATGACGGCGTCGGGGATCAGCGGGCCAGGGGAGAGTGCACCGTCGCTGTGGGAACCAGTGACACGCAAGCCATCGACATCAGCGTTGATCAGTCGGAGAAGAACGTCGGCAAGAGTGATCCCTGCGAGGCCGCGCGTCAGGTCACGGCGATGGTGCTGGGCAACGCGAAGGCCGGGAGCTGACGGGTCAGCTCCCGGCCGAGTGGACTACTGCCCGGTGACGTGCGCGAGGAACGCGCCGAAGGCCGCTTCCGAGTAGACGAGGATCGGGCGGGGCGCCGGCTGCTTGGTGTCCCGCACCCCGACCACGCCGGGGGCGGCGCCGATCTCGACGCAGGCGTTCTCCTCGAAGTGGCTGTGGCTCGACTTGCGCCAACCGGTGAGCTGCTGCTGCGGGCTCATCGTGGTGCCTCCTGGATTCGTGTCCCGCTCAGCGGTGAATCGCCGACGTGGACATCGAGCACTTCGATAGATACCCACTTCCGGGCGCCGTGAAAGCGTCCAGAAGGGTGACTGGCCAGTAACTTACCTCTGGTCAGGACGGGAACCCCGGGTTACGCTCAAGGTGTGACTGCCAGTAACACCACCACCGGCGCAGGCGAACCCGACTACGACGTCGTCGTGGTGGGGTCGGGGTTCGGCGGCAGCGTCGCGGCGCTGCGGCTCACTGAGAAGGGCTACCGCGTAGCCGTCGTCGAGGCCGGGCGGAGGTTCGCCGACGACGAGTTCGCGAAGACGTCCTGGGACCTCAAGCGCTACCTCTGGGCGCCGCAGGTCGGCTGTTACGGCATCCAGCGCATCCACATGCTCAACGACGTCATGGTCCTGGCGGGCGCGGGCGTCGGCGGTGGGTCGCTCGTCTACGCGAACACGCTGTACCGGCCGCTGAAGCCGTTCTACGCCGACCGCCAGTGGTCGCACATCACGGACTGGGAGTCCGAGCTCGCGCCGCACTACGACCAGGCCAGCCGGATGCTCGGCGTGGTCACGAACCCGACCATCACGCCGTCCGACGTCGTGATGCGCGACGTCGCGAAGGACATGGGTGTCGCCGACTCCTTCCACGCGACGCCCGTCGGCGTTTACTTCGGCAAGCCCGGGGCGAAGGCGGCCGACCCGTACTTCGGCGGCGCGGGCCCCGCGCGGACCGGCTGCACCGAGTGTGGCTCGTGCATGACCGGCTGCCGCGTCGGCGCGAAGAACACGCTGGTCAAGAACTACCTGTACCTCGCGGAGCAGGACGGCGCGAAGGTCATCCCGCTGACGACGGTCACCTCGGTCCGGCCGGTCGAGGGCGGGTACGAAGTCGACCTGAAGAAGACGGGCACGACGTCCCGGCGCTTCCGGACGACGATCACCGCCGGAAAGGTCGTCTTCGCGGCCGGCACCTGGGGCACCCAGAACCTGCTGCACAAGCTGAAGGACACCGGCACGCTGCCGAAGCTGTCGCGCCGGCTCGGCGAGCTGACCCGCACGAACTCCGAGGCGATCATCGGCGCGGCCCGGACCGACGTCGACGAGAGCCGGAACTTCAGCCGCGGGGTCGCGATCACGTCGTCGATCCACCCGGACGAGAACACCCACATCGAGCCGGTCCGCTACGGCAAGGGCAGCAACGCGATGAGCCTGCTGCAGACGATCGCCACGGACGGCGCGTCGCCGGTGCCGCGCTGGCGGCAGGCGGTCAGCTTCATGGTCAAGCACCCCGTCCAGACGGCGAAGCTGCTCAACGGCTACCGCTGGAGCGAGCGCACGGTGATCCTGCTGGTGATGCAGAGCCTGGACAACTCGATCACGACGTACACGCGGCGCGGGCTGTTCGGCCGACGCAAGTACACGTCGAAGCAGGGCCACGGCGAGCCGAACCCGAGCTTCATCCCGGCGGGCCACGAGGCGAACGAACGCACGGCCGAGCGCATCGGCGGCCTCGCGGGCGGCACGTGGGGCGAGATCTTCGACATCCCGCTGACGGCCCACTTCATCGGCGGCGTCCCGATCGGCGCGACGGCCGAGGAGGGCGTGATCGACCCGTACCACCGGGTGTTCGGCTACCCGGGCCTGTCGGTGGTCGACGGCGCGGCGATCACGGCGAACCTGGGCGTGAACCCGTCGTTGACGATCACGGCCCAGGCCGAGCGGGCATTCTCGTTCTGGCCGAACAAGGGCGAGACGGACGAGCGCCCCACGCAGGACGCGTCGTATGTCCGGTTGGCGCCGATCGCCCCGAAGAACCCGGCGGTTCCGGCCGACGCGCCCGCCGCCCTGCGCCGGACTTCGTGACGCCGCGCGTGTCGTCCGGCTGGGTACGCGTGTCGTCCGGAGCGGGTCGCGTGGGCGGCCCCGGTGAGGCGCCGGACCTCCTAGACTCGAGGCCGTGACGGCATTCGAGAAGGCGCACGCGCTGCTCGGCGGGGTACGGAAGCTCGACGACGAATGGGCCCGGGCCATCGGTGGCCTCGGGGAACCCGAGCTGCGCGCGTCCAGTGCGTTGCCGGACTGGACTCGGGCGCATGTTCTCGCCCACGTCGCCCGGAACGCCGATGGCCTGCGGAACCTGCTCGTCTGGGCGAACACCGGGGTCGAGACGCAGATGTACGCCAGCGCCGAAGCGCGCGAAACCGACATCGAGGCCTCCTCCCGGCACGGGGCCGCCGACCTCCTCGCCGACTTCGTCTCCTCGGCCGCGCGGTTCGAGAAGTACGCCGCCGCGATGCCGGACGACGGCTGGGCGCGGGAGGCCCGCAACCGGCAGGGTGCGCCCGTCACCGGGGCCGTCGTCGCGCGGATGCGGCTGTCCGAGCTGACCATCCACCTCGCCGACCTCGACCGCGGGTACGACCTCGACCGGGTGCTCGGCCTGCTCGGCCCGCTCGCCGAGGACGTCGTCCAGCACGCCATCACCTCGCGGAGCGCGCACCTGCCCGCGCTTCGCCTGGTCGCCGAGGGCACCGGGGAGTGGACGATGGGCGCCGCGCCGGGGGCGACCGTCTCCGGGACCGCCGGCCAGCTGCTGGCCTGGCTCAGCGGCCGCACCGACGGGTCCGCGTTGGACGGTGCCGTGCCGCGGATCCCCGCCTGGTCCTGAACGCCGCGCGCGCCGCCGCCGTGTAGGTCGTAGGGCCGGTCGAGATGTTGACGACGGCCCGCCGACCTAGACTGGGCGTCCCCGGCAGCGAGGAGTCCGATGTGGACAACGTGAGCAGGCCGGCCCGATGACCGGGCAACCCGCCGGACGGCCGCACGTCCCCCACCGTATGGACCTGGACCGGAGGACGTTCCTGCGTGTCGCCGGGGTGTCGGCCGCCGGCGCCGTCGCCGCCGCGTGCGGGCCGGGTGGCCCCACCTCGCCCGTCGCCTCGAGCGCGACGTCCGCGCCGACCACCTCCGCGCCGCCCTCGACGCGGCTGCCCACCGGCCCGCCGAACTGGGACGACCTGCGCAGCAAGCTGACCGGCAACCTGCTGCGGCCGGGCGACGACACCTACGACACGGCCAAGCGCGCGTTCAACCCGCTCTTCGACGGCAACAACCCGGTCGCCGTGGTGACGGCGTCGACACCGCAGGACGTCCAGGCGGCCGTCCAGGCCGCCGCGGGCCGCGTGACCATCGCCGCGCGCAGCGGCGGCCACAGCTACGCCGGTTACTCGGCGCCGGAGGGCGGGCTGGTCGTCGACCTGGCCGCGCTGAACAAAGTGGACATCCAGGGCACCAAGGCCGTGATCGGCGCCGGTGCGAAGCTCAAGGACGTCTACGCCGGGCTCGGCGGGGCCGGGCGCGCGCTGCCCGCCGGCTCCTGCCCGACGGTCGGCATCGCCGGGCTGACCCTCGGCGGCGGCATCGGCGTGCTCGCCCGCAAGTACGGCCTGACCTGCGACCACCTGAGCTCGGCGCAGGTCGTCACGGCCGACGGCAAGCTGCTGACGGCGTCCGCGACGTCCGAGCCGGACCTGTTCTGGGCGCTGCGCGGCGGGGGCGGCGGCAACTTCGGCATCGTCACCGAGTTCACCTTCGACACCGATCCGGCGCCGAACCTCACGGTGTTCTCGCTGCGCTTCCCGGCCGGCTCCGCGGCCGACGTGCTCACCGCGTGGCAGCAGTGGATCCCCGCGATGCCGCCGGAGCTCTGGGCGAACCTGGTGCTGTCGGGCGGCTCGCCGGTGCAGTGCCGGGTCAGCGGCTGTTACGTCGGCAACGCGCCCGGGCTGAACACGCTGCTGAACAACCTGACCACCAACTCCGGCGCGCGCCCGACCCAGCGGACCGTCAAGAGCCTCGACTACCTCGGCGCGATGAAGTACTTCGAGGGCAGCTCGGCCCGCCAGACCTTCCTCGGGTCGTCGCGGATCATCACGGCCCCGGTCGACGCCGCGAAGATCGTCGCGATCGCCGACGGCCGCACCGGCACCGACCTGCTCATCGACGGCCTCGGCGGGAAGGTCGGCGAACCGGCGAAGGACGCGACGGCGTTCTGGCACCGCGACGCCCTCGCGAGCGTGCAGGTCTACACGCAGGCGACGGCGAAGACGCGGGCGAAGGCGGCCCAGTCGGTCGCCGACGTCGTCGCGGGCCTCGACGCGGCCGGCGCGGGCGGCGGCTACGTCAACTACATCGACCCGGCTCTGCCCGACTGGAAGACCGCCTACTACGGCGACAACGTGAAGCGGCTCGGGGACGTCGGCAAGAAGTACGACCCCTTGAACGTCTTCCGGTTCGGGCAGAGCGTCCAGATCTAGAGGTCGATGCCGGTGAACACCGTGACGCGCTCCTCGGTGAGGTCGTGCATCGCGGCGAGCACCCCTTCGCGGCCGACGCCGGAACCCTTGACGCCGCCGTAGGGCATCTGGTCGGCGCGGTAGGACGGGACGTCCCCGATGATCACGCCGCCGACCTCCAGCTCGGCCGAGGCGTGGAACGCCAGCTGGACGTCGGCGGTGAACACGCCGGCCTGCAGCCCGTACGCGGATTCGTTGACCGACCGGAAGGCCGCGTCCACACCGTCCACAACGGACACCGCGAGCACCGGCCCGAAGATCTCTTCGTCCCAGGCCTTCGTGCCCGCCGGGACGTCGGTGAGCAGGGTCGGCGCGACGGTCGCGCCGTCGCGGGTGCCGCCGGTGAGCACCTTCGCGCCCGCCTCGACGGCTTCGTCGACCCACGCAATGATCCGCTCGGCGGCGGCTTCGTCGACCACCGGGCCGACGTCGGTGGCGCGGTCGTACGGGTCGCCGGTCCGCTGCGCCTCCACGGCTTCCAGCAGTGCGGGCACGAACTCGTCCGCGACGGCGGCGTCGACGATCACCCGCTGCACGGCGATGCAGGACTGCCCCGCCTGGTAGTTGCCGAAGGTCGCGATGCGGTGCGCGGCGCCTTCGGGGTCCGGCCAGTCCCGCAGGACGACGGCGGCCGCGTTGCCGCCGAGCTCGAGCACGACGTGCTTGCGCGGCGCGGCGTCCTTCAGCGACCAGCCGACCGGCCCGGACCCGGTGAAGGACACCACCGGCAGCCGCGGGTCGGCGACGAGTGCTTGCGTCTCCTCGTTTCCCAGCGGCAGCACGGAGAACGCGCCTTCCGGCAGGTCCGTCTCGGCCAGGATCTCCCCGAGGATCAGCGCCGAGAGCGGAGTCCGCGGCGCCGGCTTGACGATGATCGGCGCGCCGATCGCCAGCGACGGCGCGACCTTGTGCGCCACCAGGTTGAGCGGGAAGTTGAACGGCGCGATGCCGAGCACCGGCCCGCGCGGGACCCGCCGGGTCAGCGCCAGCCGCGCCTCGCCCGCGGGGTCCGTGTCCAGCCGCTGGACGTCACCGGCGAACCGGCGGGCCTCCTCGGCGGCGATGCGGAACACCGACACCGCGCGGCCGACCTCGGCCTCGGCCCACTTGAGCGGCTTGCCGTTCTCCGCCGTGATCACCTCGGCGATCTCCTCGGCCCGCGCGGCGAGCGTGCGCGAGACGTGGTCGAGCGCGCCCGCGCGGACGTGCGCGGGAGTGCCGCGGAGCTCACGGGCGACGGCGACCGCGGCGGCCACCGCGCGCTCGACCTGCTCCGGCCCGGGCACGGCGACCGTGGCGACCTCGCTGCCGTCGTACGGGTGGTGCACAACGAGGGTGGTGGCGCCCGGCTCGGGGCGGCCGGCGATCCAGGCGGGGCGCGGCTCGGGGGTGATCATGTCCATGTGTACCAACGTAATCCGGGTGGCGGTCCGGCCGGCGGACCCCCACCCGGACGGGTCACGGCTTGATGAGCACCTTCAGCGCCTCGCGGTCCGCCATCGCGCGGTAGCCGTCCGGCACGCCCTCGACGTCGATCGTCCGGTCGAACACCCGGCCGGGCTGGAACTTGCCCTCGAGGACGTCCGGCAGCAGCTCGGGGATGTAGTGCCGCGCGGGCGCGACCCCGCCGGTGACGGTGACGTTGCGCCGGAACACCGACACGCCGATCGGGCCCTCTTCGTACTGCGGCAGCCCGACCCGGCTGACCGCGCCGCCCGGGCGCACGACCCCGACGCCCATTTCGAAGGCGCCCTTCGTGCCGACGCATTCGAGGACGGCGTGCGTGCCCTGGCCGCCGGTCAGCTCGCGGACCTTCTCGATGCCTTCGTCCCCGCGCTCGGCGACGACGTCGGTCGCGCCGAACTCGCGGCCGAGGTCGGTGCGGGCCTGGTGGCGTCCCATCAGGACGATCCGGTCGGCGCCGAGGCGCTTCGCGGCGAGCACGGCGGAGAGGCCGACGGCGCCATCGCCGATGACCGTGACGTTTTGGCCCTCGCTGACCCGCGCCTTCGTGGCGGCGTGGTGGCCGGTCGAGAAGACGTCCGACAGCGTCAGCATCGACGCGAGCAGGTCGTCGTCCTCGGTGTGCGGGAGCTTGACGAGGGTGCCGTCGGCCTGCGGGACGCGCACGGCCTCACCCTGGCCGCCGTCGACGCCCTTCGCGCCCCAGCCGCCGCCGTGCAGGCACGACGTCTGGAGGCCTTCGCGGCAGAACTCGCAGGTGTTGTCGGACCAGACGAACGGCGCGACGGCGAGGTCGCCCTTCTTCACCGTGGTGACGTCGGCGCCGGTCTCCTCGACGATCCCGAGGAACTCGTGCCCGATGCGGCGGCCGTGCTCGCGGGGCGGCATGTCGGCGTACGGCCAGAGGTCGCTGCCGCAGATGCAGGACCGCACGACCCGCAGGACCACGTCGGTCGGCTCCGCCAGCTTCGGGTCCGGGACGGTCTCGACCCGTACGTCGCCGGCGCCGTAGATGACTGTCGCTCGCATGGCTGGGCCTTTCCGTGGTGGTTCGTGACAAACGTCGGGGGTGCGACGCCGGTGGCGCGCCTAGATTTTCGTCCATGACGACGCGCACCGCACCCCGCGACCTGTTCACCGGGACCCGGGCCCCGCTCCTGACGGCGGTGGTCTTCGCGGTCACGCTGGCGTGCGGCGTCGCGCAGCTGGTCCACCGGCCGCTCTACGACGCCGTTGTCCGTGACGCGGCCCGCATCAACGACGGCCAGTGGTACCGCCTGGTCACGGGCATGTTCTTCCAGGACGGCTGGGCGTCCGGCCTGGTCTTCAACCTCGTCGCGCTCGCGGTGGCCGGCTTCTTCGCGGAGCGCGTCTTCGGCCGGGTCGCGTGGCTGTCGCTCTACCTCGGCTGCGGACTGTTCGGCCAGGTCATGAGCTACGTCTGGCTGAACCCGGTCGGCGCGGGCAACTCGATGTGCGTGGCCGGGCTCGTCGGCGGCCTGACGACGGTGCTCCTGACCGCGGGCCGGCGCGGGATCGTGCTGCCGACGCGGCTGCGGGTGTGGGCGTGGGCCGTGCCGGTGCTGGCCGTCGTCGACACGGTGCTGCACGACAACCACGGCCTGCCCTGCCTGCTCGGCATGGCCCTCGGCTTCCTGTTCCTGCCGCGGCCGGTCGTGAGTGGCGATTAGGGTTCTAACCCGAATTGCCACTCACGACGGCGTCAGCCCGCCGAGGCGGTGCCAGTGCTCGACCAGGTGGGTCTGCACCGGCACCGCGAGCAGCTCGGCGAGGTCCTCCTCGGCCGCGCGGGCCGCCGCCTCGGTGCGTTCCCAGGCCCGGAGGTCCGCCTCGACGGCCACCCGCGCGCCGGCGCCCGTCCGGGCGTGGCCGGCCGCGATCAGGTCGCAGCGCAGCTCGTCGGCGCGGCCCAGGTCCACGGTGTGCCGGGCGTCGAGGACGATCCCGCGGTCCGACCGGACGCCGTAGCGCACGGCGATCCGCAGCAGGTCGTTGCTGAACGCACGCGCTTCGGCGGGCAGCCAGGACAGCCGTTCCCAGTCGGGCAGCGGCTGGTCGTCGGCGCGGCAGACCGCGTACCCGGGCACGTCGCACCAGGTCACGCGGCCGGGAGGGCAGAGTCGGTAGAGCATCCACGGTCCCCTCGGCGGCAGTCGGCCTTGGTCAGGCCTCACCCCGTGAGTCGGACTGATCGTGACTCGGTGTTACACCGACCGGGCGCGGTAGAGGTCGCGCAGCAGGAGCAGCTCGGCGCAGTGGTGGATCATCTCGCGGGTGATGTGCAGGACCAGCGTCGCCATCGGCTCCTTCGCGTACGGCCCCTCCGCCGGTCCGCACGCCCGCGCGAGGCCCTCGTCGTCCAGTGAGCGCACGCCTTCGAGCCACCGGGCGTAGTACTCGTCCAGCAGGGCCATCGCCTCCGCCGCCGTGCCCGGGTACGGGTAGTCGTCGTAGCTCATCGGCGGGCCGCCGAAGTGCGACGCCGTCCGCATGCCGAGGACGCCGACCAGGATGTGGCTGAGCCGCCACGCGATCGTCGTGACCGGCGGCGGGACCGGCTCAGGGAAGGCGAAGTCGATGGTGAACGGGCCCGTGCCGAACTCGTCGTCCGACTTCCGGGGCCGCACGGTCCAGCAGTCCGGGACCGGCTCCCAGAAGTACTCGTCGTCGGTGAGCCCCTCGAGCTTCGGGCGCGTGTGCACCGTCCAGTGGAAGTCGAGCTGGTCGGTCAGTTCCTTCGTCCAGTTCACAGCCATACCGAGACCGTAGGACTCGTCGCGGACACCCGCTGTCCTCGTTCGCAACCGGGGCCGGGACCCGGGTGACCCGGCCCACCTGGGACGATGGAGGCGAATCCCGCCGCTGCCAGGAGGTCCTCAGGTGCCCAACCCCACCGGTCCGGTTCTCGTCGTGGACTTCGGGGCGCAGTACGCGCAGCTGATCGCCCGGCGCGTCCGGGAGGCGCAGATCTACTCGGAGGTCGTCCCGCACAGCGCGTCCGTCGAGGAGCTGCTCGCGAAGAACCCCGCGGCGATCATCCTTTCCGGCGGCCCCTCGAGCGTGTACGCCGAAGGCGCCCCGGGCATGGACCCGAAGCTCACCGAAGCGGGTGTCCCGATCTTCGGCATCTGCTACGGCCACCAGCTGCTCGCCAGCGCGCTCGGCGGGGTCGTCGAGCCGACCGGCGTCCGCGAGTTCGGCCGCACCGAGGTCCGCGTGACCGGTGACGGCGGGGTCCTGCACGCCGGCCTGCCCGCGCACCAGCCCGCGTGGATGAGCCACAACGACAGCGTCACCAAGGCCCCGGAGGGTTCGGTCGTCACCGCGTCCTCCGACGGCGCCGAGGTCGCCGGCTTCGAAGACGTCGAGCGCCGCTTCGCCGGTGTCCAGTACCACCCGGAGGTCGCGCACTCGCCGCACGGCCAGGAGGTGCTGCGCCGGTTCCTGCACGACATCGCGGGCATCAAGCCGCAGTGGACGACGTCGTCGATCGTCGAGGAGCAGGTCCGGCGGATCAGCGACCAGATCGGCGACGGCCGCGCGATCTGCGGCCTCTCCGGCGGTGTCGACTCCGCCGTCGCCGCCGCGCTCGTGCAGCGCGCCATCGGCGACCGGCTGACCTGCGTGTTCGTCGACCACGGCCTGCTGCGGGCGGGGGAGCGCACCCAGGTCGAGCGCGACTTCGTCGCCGCCACCGGGGTCAACCTCGTCACGATCGACGCGCGCGAGCGGTTCCTCGACGCGCTCGCCGGTGTCACCGACCCGGAGCAGAAGCGCAAGATCATCGGCCGCGAGTTCATCCGCGTCTTCGAGCAGGCCGAGCGCGACCTCAAGGCGAAGGGCGACTACCGCTTCCTGGTCCAGGGCACGCTGTACCCGGACGTCGTCGAGTCCGGCGGCGGCGAGGGCACGGCCAACATCAAGAGCCACCACAACGTCGGCGGCCTGCCGGACGACCTGCAGTTCGAGCTGGTCGAGCCGCTGCGGCTGCTGTTCAAGGACGAGGTCCGGCGCGTCGGCCTGGAGCTGGGGCTGCCGGAGACGATCGTCCAGCGCCAGCCGTTCCCCGGCCCCGGCCTGGGCATCCGCATCATCGGCGCGGTCGACCAGGAACGCCTCGACACCCTGCGCGCGGCCGACCTGATCGCCCGCGAGGAGCTGACCGCGGCGGGGCTGGACCGCAGCATCTGGCAGTGCCCGGTGGTCCTGCTCGCGGACGTCCGCAGTGTCGGCGTCCAGGGTGACGGCCGGACGTACGGCCACCCGGTCGTGCTGCGCCCGGTGTCGTCGGAAGACGCGATGACCGCGGACTGGACACGCCTGCCCTACGACGTCCTCGAGCGGATCTCCACCCGCATCACCAACGAGGTGGCGGAGGTCAACCGGGTGGTCCTGGACGTGACGTCCAAGCCGCCGGGCACCATCGAGTGGGAATAAGGGCCCAGACAGGACTCGAGGCCCTGGCGTGGGATCCAGGGCCTCGAGAGAGTGGTGGTTTTCGGTTCTAACGCCGGCGTTTGCCGAACGACGCGCCGAGGAGCAGCAGCCCCACGAACACCGCGCCGCCCGCGATCACCCAGCGGAAGTCGAAGTGCGGCAGCCAGCTCGCGCCGTCCGAGAGGACGTAGGCGGAGATCAGCAGCGTCGCGACCCCGACGATCAGGGTGAAGACGTCCAGGCCGCCGCGCCTGGCGGGCCGGCTCTCGGCCGGGTTGTCGTAGGCGTAAGGGCTCTGGTCAGTCACGCCGCACCTCCACGTTGCCCACACTGTTCGACACGTGCAGGGTGATCTTCTGGCCGCCGACGCCGTCGGTGCCGTTGTCGGTCCCGGACAGCGTCTCCTGGCTGATGCCGTCGGTCGAGCGGCCGAAGCACTCGGCCTTGCCCGCGCCGGTGTGGCAGTCGTAGGTGACGTCCGCCGTCGCCGGCACGGTGATGGTGGTGTCGCCCGCGCCGTTGACCACGTTGGTGGTGATCGGCAGCCCGGCCGGCAGCTTGGTCAGGTCGAGGTCGATGTCGCCCGCCGCGTGCTGGTAGAGCGGCTTCAGCTCGGTCACCGCGCGCGGTGTCTCGTTGAGGTCGCCGACCCCGCCGCGGACGTTGAAGTTCTGGAACGGCGCGGTCGTCAGGATCATCCCGGCGATCGCCAGCGGCACCGCGAGCCCGATCAGGCCGCGCCCGCCCCGGACGAAGGCGCCGGTGACCAGGCCGATCCCGACCACGCCGAGGACCAGGCCGATGACGTGCTGCGCGGAGAACCAGCTCGCGCCGTTGAGGTTCGCCAGCACGCCGCCGCCGGCGGTCAGCACGGCGAGCGCGAAGGTCACCGAGCCCACCTTCGAGTTCCGGCGCCGCTCCGGGCGCTGGTAGGACGACGGCGGCACGGGCGGCGGCGGTTCGTGCGCCGCCGGCGCCTCGGGCAGGTCCCAGCCGGCCGGGTCGGCGGCGAGGGGGTCCCAGCCCTGCGCCGGCGACTTCGCCTCGGCGGTCGCAGTGTCGGTCATGGTGAAGGCTCCGTTCCCGGTGAAGGCTCCGGACCGCGACCGCGCGACGACCGGCGCGGGCCGGTTCAGGTGGCCGCGGTTGCGGTGCAGCAGATAGAGAGCGGTGGCGATGAGCGCAAAACCGATCAGCCCGCCGCCGTCGAACCAGGTGGAGCTGAACGTGCCCCCGGCGCTCGCGACGGTGAGGATCGCCAGCACCACGGCGAACGCCGGCGACACCGACGAGCGGCCCCGGCCGATCAGGCCTTCGAAGCCGGACACGTCGTCGCTCTCGCCCGGCAGGAACAGCCAGGCCAGCAGGTAGAAGGTCAGACCGAAACCACCGAAGATCGTCGCGACCACCAGCGCGATCCGCACCACGACCGGGTCGATGCCGTACCGGTGGCCGATCCCCGCGGCGACACCGGCGACCTTGCGCCCGGCGTGCGGCCGCCGCGGCCGGCTGGCCCAGAAGTCCTTGACGGTCTCTTCGAAGCCGTTCAAGGCGTTCGACGACCGCGTTTCGCTCGCACCACTCATGACGAAAAGTCTGCTGGACGGCGTCCGCGGGGACATCCGGGATGGTCCCTGAGGTTTCCCGGAGCCGGGTTCCCGGGGTCGGTGGCGGTTCAGGGGTTTCCCCGATGGAACCCCTCGTGCCCGCGTGTGACGATGGGTCACGTGCAGGAGTCCCTCGAGAAGGTCACCGCCGAACAGCCGGTGGTCCCGGCCGACCAGGCCGCGCCCAAGATGTTCCGGCGCCGGTCCGGCCGCGCGATCGCCGGGGTCGCCGGTGGTCTCGCCGACCACCTCGGCGTGCCGGTCCTCTGGGTGCGCACGGCGTTCGCGCTGCTGGCCGCGCTCAACGGCGCCGGCCTGCTCGCCTACGGCCTGCTCTGGGTGTTCGTCCAGCAGCAGTCCGAAGAAGCCGCGGAAGAGCCCAAGCCGAAGGAGCGCCAGCAGGCGTTCGGCCTGATCGCGCTGGGCGTCGGTCTCGCCGTCGCCAGCGGGACGCTCACCGGGTTCATCAGCGGCTGGGTCGCCGTGCCGCTGGCCGTCGCGATGCTCGGTCTCGCCGTCGTCTGGCGGGAGGCCGACGAGTCGCAGCGCCGCCGCTGGCGGGTCGGCGCGAAGGACGGCTTCGCGGGCGCGTTCCTCGGGGGCGGCGGCTGGTCGGCCGCGATCCGGATCGTCGCCGGCGTCGCGCTGGTGATCACCGGCATCACCGTCGTCGTGCTGCGCAGCGGCACCCTCGACCAGGTCCAGTTCGCGCTCATCGCCGTCATCGCGACGCTCATCGGGGTCGCCGTGCTGACCGTGCCGTTCTGGCTGCGGCTGGTCCGGGACCTCTCCGACGAGCGCAAGGCCCGCATCCGCACCGACGAACGCGCCGAGATCGCCGCGCACCTGCACGACTCCGTGCTGCAGACGCTCGCGCTGATCCAGAAGCAGAGCGAGCAGCCGCGCGAGGTCGCGCGGCTGGCCCGCAGCCAGGAACGCGAGCTGCGCGGCTGGCTCTACGGCCCCAACGGCTACGGCAAGCCCGTCGAGAAGGCCGAGGAGACCCAGGCCGCCGGGCAGCTGTCCGAAGCGCTCGCGACGGCGTGCGGCGAGGTCGAAGACACCTTCGCGATCTCGGTCGGCCAGGTGGTCGTCGGCGACGCCGAGCTGGACGAGTCCCTGGTCGCGCTGGTCCAGGCCGCGCGGGAGGCGATCGTCAACGCCGCCAAGCACGCCGGGGTCGAGGAGGTCAGCGTCTTCGCCGAGGTCGAGCCGACGTCGGTCACGGTGTTCGTCCGCGACCGCGGCAAGGGTTTCGACCCCGACCTGGTCCCGGACGACCGCCACGGCCTCGCCGACTCGATCCGCGGCCGGATGACCCGCCACGGCGGCACGTGCAAGGTGCGCACCGCGCCGGGGGAGGGCACCGAAGTGCAGCTCGCCATGCCGGTGAAAGCGGGCAAGGGGGCCGCGTGAGGCGGCTATGCTCGGGGCTCAGGGCTAGCGAGGGAGAGTCGTGACGGACAACCAGCGGGAACCGGTCAAGGTGTTCCTCGTCGACGACCACGCGCTGTTCCGCGCCGGGGTCCGCACCGAGCTCGACTCGATCACCGACGAGGTCCGCGTGGTCGGCGAGGCCGGTTCGGTCGCCGAGGCGGTCGCCGGAATCGCGCGCACGAAGCCCCAGGTGGTGCTGCTCGACGTCCACATGCCCGACGGCGGCGGCGCCGAGGTGCTGCGCCGCGTCCGCCCCGAGCTGCCGGACGTCGTGTTCCTGGCGCTCTCGGTGTCCGACGCGGCAGAGGACGTCATCGCGGTCATCCGCGCCGGCGCGCGCGGCTACGTGACGAAGACGATCTCGTCGAAGGAGCTGGTCCGCGCGGTGGTCCGCGTCTCGGACGGCGACGCGGTGTTCTCCCCGCGGCTGGCCGGGTTCGTGCTGGACGCGTTCGCCGACCGCCCGGGCTCGGCCCCGATCAACGACCCGGAGCTCGACCTGCTGACACCCCGCGAGCGCGACGTCCTGCGCCTGCTGGCGCGCGGGTACGCGTACAAGGAGATCGCGTCGGAGCTGTTCATCTCGGTGAAGACCGTCGAGACGCACGTGTCGAGCGTGCTGCGGAAGACCCAGCTTTCGAACCGCTACGAGCTCTCCCGCTGGGCCTCCGACCGCCGTCTCGTCTGAGCTTCTTCGGGCACGACCGTCATTTCTTCTCCGTGGACGAAGCTGCCCGTGACGATTTCGGAGCCTCGGTGGTGGTAGCGCCGCTCGAACATCTTTCCCATACCGGTCACTTCGTTGTCGTACTCCGCGCTCGTACGGTCCCGACGAGGGAGGACGAGCGGAAGGTTCCCGCAATCGAGGTTCATGCGCCGATTGATCCTTCCGCCCTTGGCGCCGACCGAAGTCACGAGGTGAGCCTCGACGCGCAAGTCCACCGCGGCGCGACGGCTCATGGTCACCACCTTGATGCGGAAGATGCCTGAACTCGGATCCTCGGCGATTTCGGGCGCGATGATCATCTTCGGGGTAAGGCGGCTGAGGATCAGGATCCACAGCGTCGAAGCCACCACACTGGACAAGATCCCGACCGCAATGGCCTGTGCCGTTTCCGTCCGCACTCCGCGATGCCGTTGACGGTCAGACGCGTTCCAGCACCGGCTCCACCGGTGCTCGTTTGGGCAGCCGGGTCAGCGCGACCCCGCCGAGCACGACGACCATGCCCGCGATCACCCGCGCGTTCAGCTGCTCACCGAGGAACACCGCGCCCAGCAGCACCGAGACCACCGGCAGCAGGTACCCGACGACCGAGGCCGCGACCGCGCCTTCGCTCGCCAGCAGCTGGTAGTTCAGCGCGAACGCGATGCCGGTCGAGCCGATGCCGAGCACCAGGATCGCCAGCAGCGGCCCGAGCTGGAAGTGCACCGGCGTGAACCCGCCCGCCGGCAGCGCCAGCAGCAGGAACCCGCTGGCCAGCAGCATCTGCCCGGCCGAGAGCGCGTACGGCGACGTCGACGTCCCCGACAGGTACTTGCCCTCGTAGACGAACGCGAAGCCGTAGCTCGCCGCCGCCGCGAGGCACGCCAGCGCGCCCCAGCTCAGCAGGCCCGACGCCTGCCACGGCGCGAAGATCAGCAGGATCCCGCCGAGCCCCACCAGGAGCCCCGCCAGCCGCGTCCCGGTCATCCGCGACGACGTCCCCATCATCGGCGCCGCGAGCAGCACCCACAGCGGGGTGGTCGAGTTCAGCACGCCGGTGATCCCGGAGTCGACGGTCGTCTCACCGACCGCGAACAGCAGGAACGGCAGCGCGTTGTGGAAGAACGCCGCGACCGTCAGGTGCCCCCACAACCGCCGGTCACGCGGGAGGCGCGCCCGCTGCAGGCGGCACAGCACCAGCAGCATCGCCGCGCCGAGCACGAGCCGCGCCAGCACGAGCTGCACCGGCGAGAACATCCCCAGCCCCAGCTTGATCCAAAAGAAGCTCGAACCCCACATCAGCGCCAGCGCGGCGATCCTGAGCAGGGTCTTCGTCTCGCCCACCCCATGTCCTCCTTCGACGATCGACCCGAGCTTCGTCGCGGAAAGACGTAAGGACAAGCGAAAATAACTGCAGGAACCCTTAAGCTCAGCTGTACGATCTGGGCATGCTCGACGTCCGCCGCATGCAGGTCCTCCGCGCCGTGATCACCAGCGGGTCGATCACCGCCGCGGCCCGCAACCTGGGGTACACGCCGTCCGCGATCAGCCAGCAGCTTTCCGCGCTGGAACGCGAAGCCGGCACCGAACTGCTCGAACGGGTCGGCCGCGGCGTCCGGCCGACCCCGGCGGGCGCGCTGCTGTCCGAGCACGCCGAGACGCTGAGCGCCGAGCTGGCGAAGGCCGAGGCCGCGCTGACCGAGCTCAAGGAGGGCCGCATCGGCCGCGTCGCCGTCCGCTACTTCGCGACGGCGGGCGCGTCGCTGGTCCCGCCCGCCATCGCCGCGGTCCGCCGCGAGCACCCCGGCATCCACCTCGACCTCAAGCTCGTCGAGCCGCTCGACCCGCTGGCCGACGTCGAATCGGGGGACGCGGACGTCGCGATCACCGTGTTCCCGCGCCGGACGCCGCCCAGCAAGGGTGTCGAGCTGGTGCACCTGCTCGACGACCCGTACCGCGCGGTGCTGCCGCGGGCGCACCCGCTGGCCCGCAAGCGGGTGCTCGACCTGACCGAGTTCGCCGACGAGCCGTGGGTCGGCGTCGACGGCCTGCCCGGCATCTGCCGCGACATCCTGCTAGGCGCGTGTGCGCAGGCCGGCTTCGCGCCGAACGTCGTCGTCGAGTCCGAGGACTACCAGACGGCGCAGGGGTTCGTGGCCGCCGGCATCGGCGTCGCCCTGATCCCCGAGCTCGGCCTCGGCTCGCAGAACTCCGGCATCGTCGTGCGCCGGATCCGCAACCCGGAGCCGATCCGGTCGATCCACGCCGCCGTCGCGTCACGCGCGTGGGGGCAGCCGGCCGTCCGCACCCTGCTCGAAGCGATGCGTGAGGCGACGGCGAAGGTCGCTTAGACGAAGAACAGCTCCGAGACGAGGATGCCGACCAGCACCGCCGCCAGGATCGCGGCCACGGTGATCAGCGTCTTCTTCGACACCGGCAGGTTCCACTCGTCCCCGCCCGCCTGCTGCGGCTGGGGGACCGGCGGGGGCGCGTACTGCGTCGCCTGCGGCCGCGCCACCGGCTGCATCCGCTGCGTCTCCTCCGCCGCGGAAACCCCGGACGGCGGCAGCGGCATCTGCTGCTGGAACTGCGGCCCCGACGGTGGCGCCGGGGTGTGTGCCGGGTTGAACGGAGGGGTTGGCGGGGGCGGCAGCCCGGGCGCGGTCGGCGGGATGAACGCCGTCTCCCGGCCTTCGGTGATCGCGCTCAGCGAACGGACCGTGTCGGACATCGTCGGCCGGGTGGTCGGGTCCATCCGCAGCATCTTGCGCAGCGCCTCGGTGAGGACCCCCGCGTTCTGCGGCGGCCGCTCGGACGACTGCCCGTCGTCCCCGAACGGCGGCACCCCTTCGACCGCGGTGTAGAGCGTCGCGCCGAGGGAGAAGACGTCCGCGGCCGGCGTCGGCGGCAGCCCGCGCGAGACCTCCGGCGCCACGTACGCCGCGTGCGGCCCGCCGCCGCTGATGCCGATGTCGGTGAGCTTCACCCCGCCGTCGTCGGCCAGCAGCACCGTGCCCGGCTCGAGCGTGCGGTGCACGAACCCGGCCGCGTGGATCGCGGCGAGCGCGTTGCCGAGCTGGATGCCCAGCGCCGCCGCCTGGTCGGGGGTGAGCCGGCCGTGCTCGGCGAGGAACGTCGCCATGCTGCGCGACGGGATGTACTCCATCACCAGCCAGACGTCCTGGCCGTCGGGGAGCACGTCGAACACCTTGATCGCGGACGGGTGCTCGATCCGCGCCGCGTCCTTGCCCTCCTGCATGGCGGCCGCGCGCGCCTGCTCGGCGCGGTCACCGCCGCCGACCGGCAGGTACATCCGCTTCATCGCGACGGTGCGGAACAGCCGCGTGTCGAACGCCAGCCACACGATGCCCGCGCGGCCACGGCCGATCGGCTGGTCCAGCCGGAACCGGCCGCCGACGATGGTGCCTTCGGAACTCAACTCAAACCTCGGGTTACGGACTAGGTGGCGTCGACGTCTCGGTGCCGGTGTCGGTCGGCTTCGTTTCTGTCGTGGGCGTCGTCGGAGTCGTCGTCTTCGGCGTGGTCTTCGGCGTCGTCTGCGGCTCGGTCTGCCGCGACGTCGTCCGCTTCGACGACGAGGTCGTCTCCTCGACCGGCGGCGGCACCTCCGCGGTGCTGGTCGGCTCGTCCGTCGTCGACGGCAGCGACTCCGACGTCGCGGCGGGCGTCGGCCTGGAGCTCGACACCGGGGACGCCGGCGCCTCCGGGTTGTTCGGGCTCAACAGCCAGACGGCCAGCGCGACCAGGCCCACGACGACAACGCCGCCGATGATCGCCGGGCGCTTCCAGGCGCCGGGCTTCCCGTCGTCGTCCTCGTCGACCGGGCTGGTCTGCGGACGCCGCGGCGGGGGCGGCGGGACCGGCTCGTCGTCGTAGTCGTCGTAATCGTCGTCGGCGTACCGGGCCTGGTCGGGCCCCGGCACCGGGACGGCGCGGGTCGCGGCGAGGCCGGGCGGCACGCCGTCGGGGTAGTGCTCGTCGTCGTCCGGGTACCGGCGGTAGCCGCCGTCGTAGTCGTCTTCCGGGTAGCCGGTGCCTTCCGGGTAGTCGTCCTCGTCGTAGTACGGCACGGCCTGGGTCGGCGCGGCCTCGCCCAGCAGCGTGCCCGAGTGGCCGACGGGGACCTCGTCGAACATCTGGGTCGCGTTCGGGTCGGCGATGGCGGCCGCGCCGAGGACACCGGCGGACGGCGCCAGCATCGTCTCCTCCGCGGGCGCGCCGAGCGGCGTCTCACCCCGCGCGACGGCGGCGAGCAGCTCTTCGCACTCTTCGGCGGTCGGCCGGTGCTGCGTGTCCGGGTGCAGCAGCACGGCCAGGACGCTCGCCAGCGGCCCGGACTGGCGCGGCGGGATGATCTGCCCGGCCGCGACCGCGTGCAGCAGGCTCAGCGTGTTCTCGGACAGCCCGAACGGCGGCTGGCCTTCGCACGCCGCGTAGAGCGTCGAGCCGAGGGAGAAGACGTCCGACTCCGGGCCCGGGTCGCCGCCGATGGCGACCTCGGGGGCCAGGTAGGCGGGGGTGCCGGCGATCATCCCGGTCTTGGTGACCGTGACGTCGTCCTTGGCGCGGGAGATGCCGAAGTCGGTGATCTTCACCGTGCCGTTGCCGGCGAGCAGGATGTTGCCCGGCTTGATGTCCCGGTGCACGATCCCGACCGCGTGCGCTTCGCGCAGCGCCGCGGCGACCTGGGCGCCGATGCGGGCGACCTCGGTCGGTGGCAGCGTGCGGCGTTCCTGCAGCACGGCGGCCAGGCTGGTGGAGTTCAGGTACTCCATGATCAGGCACGGCTGGCCGTTGTCGTCGGTGACGACGTCGAAGACGGAGATCGCGTTCGGGTGGTGCAGCCGGGCCGCGATCCGCCCCTCGCGCATCGTCCGCTGCCGGGCGTCTTCCTTGTCGTGCTCGTCCAGGTGCGGCTGGAGCAGGAGCTGCTTGATGGCCACGGTGCGGCCCAGGACCTCGTCGTGCGCCTGCCAGACGGCCCCCATCGCGCCCGTGCCGATCCGGCCGTCGATGCGATATCGACCGGCGACCAGACGACCCTCGTCGCTCACGCGACCTCCCTTTGGGCTCCGACTTCACCAGGGCGTGAGGATCGGTGCCTGGTGAGGCGGCCACACACACGCCGCTTGGCTGGAGCGTATGCACATGTCGTGGGCAGTGCGCCGGCTTTTCCGGGACCGACGCGTGACAAGGCTAGGCGCTCACTCTGCGCACACGAATCCGGTACGGGCACTTGAACCACGGGTGAAGGCGTGATCGCAATGGGCTACATGTACTGGGCCGAGACGAGCTCGGCCTCGGTGATCAACCCGCCGCTGTCCGCGACCCGGAACAGCTGGGTGACGCGCACCAGGCCGCCGTCCGGCCGGCGCAGCGTCGCGACCGCGAGGATCGAGCCGTCCGGGTTGATCTGCGTGTCGCCCTCCTGGACGTCGATGGCGTCCATCGAGCTCCAGGTGCGGACCAGCTCACCGGCGGCGCCGTCGGCCAGCGACGGGGCCAGCTGGGCCAGCGCGCCGGACGGGTTCTCGGCGATGGCGGCGTAGAACTCCTTGACGGCCTGGATCTTCCGGGCCGCGCTGCGCGCGTCGGCCGCCTGGTCCGGCACCGCGTGCGCCGTGCTGGGCGCCGCCTGCGGCTGCGGGCTGCCGGCCGAGCGCTCCTCGCTCGAGGACGGCGTGCCGCCGGAGTGCGTCTCCGGCGTGGTGGTCCCGTGCTGCTCCGGGGCGCCGCCGCCGGCCTGGTGCTGCGGGACGGCGAGGCCGCCGAGCTCCGCGGCGCCGCTGAAGCCCGCGGGCGTGGACTGGCCGTCGGCGGAGGCGGCGCGGTGCGCCTGGGTCAGCAGCGGGGCGAAGACCACGGCGCTGGCGACGAGCGCGCCCGCGCCGAGCAGCCCGGCCAGCTTGGCGCGGCGGACGAAGCGGCTCTCGGGCTCGCCGTCGTCCTCGGCCTGCTCCGGCTCGCGGACCGGCTCCGGCCGCGGCGGCAGGAACTTCTGCGGGTCGCGAAAGACCTGCTCGAGATAGTCGCGGTCGGCGTCGCCGACACCGTCGAGAATCTCGGCCGGGATCACGTCCTCGACGCGGACGGCGTGCTGTGCCTCACGCCGTGTGCGCTGCCGATCAAGCACGAAAGTCCTCGCTCTGGGGTTCCGGGGACGGTCACTCGGCCGTTCGGCCGAGCTTCCGGTTGGTCCGGACGGCCGACTCGTGGCCGGTTCCGGATCCGCTGTCGTCAGGTAACCCTGTGCGGGCGGCCATCACCAGGCTCCGTCGCCGGAATGCCTTCGCGATACGACGAGCGGCAGCTTATGTCACCCACCCGGACCAGGCATAACCGCTCGGCGCACCGCACGTGCATCGGAACGGGCGAACCGCACGTGCAGGCTTGGTTACCGGCCGTCAGAGGTGATCTTGTCGCCGTCCCCGAACGTCAGCGTGCGCTCCTCCGTCGTCTTGGTCCCGTCGGTGTGGGTGACCTCGACGGTGTTGACCGTGACGCCGCGCTGCTGGTCGATGCTGACCTTCTTGACCTCGAAGTACGCGATGCCCGCGTACCGCTCGGAGAGGGCCTGCGGGCCCTGGTCGTGGAGGTTGCCGGTGGTCACCGAGGACGCCGTGCCGGGGTCGGTGGTGACGGTGTTGAAGAACTTCTCGGAGTTGTCCCCCATGGTCTGGGCGTCCGGCGGGAAGGAGTACCACCACGGCGCCGGGGCCGGGGTCTCCCGCTGGGCGGGCGTGACCGGTGGTTTCCGCGGCGTGCCGTCCGGCGTGGTGGTGCCGGCGGTCGAAGAGTCGGTGGTGTCGCTGCTCGTGCGGCCGGTGGGCGGCGGGACGACCCCGTCGACCGGCCCAGCGCCCCCACCGCTGGTGGTCGTTCCCGAGGCGTCGTCGGCCGGGCGGGACGTGCCGGTGTCCGGCCCCGCGGCGCCGCCGCCTTCCGACGGCGGCGGCTCGCCGGTCGGGTCGACGACGGTCGGGACGCCCTGGTAGCCCGGCCACGAGCCCTGCACGGACTGGTCCATCGCCGGCTTCCCGACCAGGAACGAGCCCGCGCACAGCAGGCCGACGACCACGGCGCCGGACGCGCCGGTGGCGAACCAGGCGGCCTTCCGCCACGTTTTCGGCGGGGTCACCGACGCCGGCACCGAGCCGATGGTGAAGCCGCCGAGCCCGTCGAGCGGGGGGACCGCGTAGACGCGGACGTCGTCGTCCTCCTGGTCGGCGTCGCGCGGGCGCGGGGTGGCCAGCGTGACCCGGGTGCGGCGGGCGGCCTGCTCTTCACGGGACTCGCCGGTGTCCGGGCCGGTCTCGGGGGCGTCGTCGAGGGGAAGACTGCCGTGGGCGGCGGGGAACAGCGGCGGTGCGGGCCGCCCCCCACGGGGCTGGGGCAGCAACGGGTGGCCGTCCCGCCACGGCGAAGCGGGCTGGGGGAGCGGGAGCGAGCCGGACACCGGCGGGTCGACCGGCGGCCCGGCCGCGTAATGCCGCGGCGGGCGGTGCTGCGGCAGGGGCGGCGTCCAGCTCTCCGCGCTTCCCGGCCGGTGCCGTCCGGGGTGCGCGGGCGCGCCACCGCGTCCGTGGAACTCCGTGCCGTTGCTCATGCGGGTTCGACCACCAGGCTGTCCGGTCCTGACGCCGTCCGGCGCCGGAGCAACCCGATCGGAGCACCATCCTCACGAGCGAAATCCTGTTCGGAATCCTGCGCAGATGCACGCGCATGCGAGACCGGACGCGCAGGGCCGGTGCCCCCGCGCGTCTTCCGGGCTGGGCCCGACCCAGACGCAAGGGTCCTCACGGCCTCAACCCTAGGAGCATCCGGCGTAGAAAGTCGCCCCCGAAGCTGCAAGTTGCAGAGGTTTCACTCGGTCGGGCGCGACCGATCGGGCGAAAGTGGCGCCGCGCGATTTCACGCAGCGCCATCAGCCCAGTTCAGACGGGGTTCAGCCGCCGGTGCGATAACGGTCACGCGTGGACTGCAGCGCCTTCGTCGCCACCGCGCCGCTACCCGCCGCGAGGATGATCGCCAGGATGTCCAGCGTCGTTCCCCCGGTCGTGAGCAGCCAGGCGAACAGCGACGCCGCGGTGGTACCGCCGGCAACGGCCCAGCGGCTCCGGACGTACTGCGCCACGGGAGCGCCGCCGGCCCGCTTACCCGCTGCATTGTTCAACAGCGCCAGATACCCCACATGGCCCAGCGCGGCCAGCACGCTCACGAGCGCGACGATGACGGCGATGAGGTTCACGAGCCACTCCATGCCCCCAGTCTGCCCGCACTGGGGGCGCCGGTGCCTCGGGGAAGACCCCGAATTCGGCCAACCGTTACCGGCCGAGCCGCCCGCGGCCCAGGTTCAGCAGCGCCATGGCCAGCTGGCGGCCCTCGGGGCCGAGCTCGCGGTAGCGCGCGAGCACGTCCATCTCGCGGTTGTAGACGATCCGCGTGCCGCCGGCGGCCATCCGCGCGGCCCCGATCGTCTTGGACACCTCGACCCGGCGTTTCACCAGCCGCAGGATCTCCTTGTCCAGCCAGTCGATCTCCTGCCGCAGCGACGCGATGTCGTCGCCCGCGGGGGTGTGCTCGGCGGGCTGGCCGTCGGCGTTCGTCGCTTGTGCGTTCATCGGGACCTCTTCCTCGAGGCCCGGACCCGGCCCCAGGGACGGCGACAGCCCCGGGTCCGTGGACTCCGGGGCTGGCGTGATGGCGGTCTGGGCACTACGCGATCACGGGAGCCGGAGTCCGGGTCCCGTAGAAAAATCGCTCTGCGTGGTGCCGCATGGAATCAGTATGGCACAGCGGTCCGCGCGTTCTCACGGAACGAGCGCGCCCGCGCGTGCAGCACCAGGCTGACCGCGAGCCAGAACACCGGGAACGCCGGCCAGAAGAACCCGGCGCCCAGCACCGCCCACCGGACGACCAGCAGCACCGCGACCGCGACCACCACGGCGAGGTGGACGCGCAGCGCGGGGTGACGCCGCAAAGCCGTGCGCGTCAGCGGGAAGCCGGGCCGCGGCGGCGCCGGGCGCGGCAGGTCGGTGGTGAGCTCGGCGAGCTCGTCGGTGAACCGCGCGGCGTAGACGCGGGTGAGGCGCTCTTCGACCTCTTCGAGGGTGAGCCGGCCTTCGGCGCCGGCGGACTGGACGGTGGTGGCGACGCGTTCGCGATCGGCGTCGGCGGCCCGGATGCGGGCGGGGCTGGTGTCTTCCATGTCCGTCGATGCTCCGCGCGCCGCGGCCGCCGCGCGTCGGGCGCCAGGCGACATCTCCCGCTACGCCTGCCGCGGTAGCCCACCCGCCCGGGGTAGCGTGGACAGACGATGGACACCCTCTTCGATCTCCCCGCCGAGACCCCCGCGCGCAAGCCCGCTTCCGGCGGGCAGGCCGATCTGCTCGACGACCTGAACCCCGCCCAGCGCGAAGCCGTCACCCACGCCGGTGGCCCGCTGCTGGTCGTCGCGGGCGCGGGATCGGGCAAGACCCGGGTGCTGACCCGCCGGATCGCCTACCTGCTCGGGCAACGGCGCGTGCACCCGGGCGAGATCATGGCCATCACGTTCACCAACAAGGCCGCCGCCGAAATGCGCGAACGCGTCGCCGCGCTCGTCGGGCGCCGCGCGAACGCGATGTGGGTGTCGACGTTCCACTCGATGTGCGTGCGGATCCTGCGCCGTGAAGCCAAGACGCTGGACATGTCGTCGAGCTTCTCCATCTACGACTCCGACGACACCAAGCGGCTGATCACCTTGGTGGCGCGGGACCTCGACATCGACCCGAAGCGCTACGCCGCGCGCACGCTGGCCATCCACATCTCGAACCTGAAGAACGAGCTCGTCGACGCCGAAGAGGCGGCGGCGAACGCGAGCAACGACCTCGAGCGCCGCGTCGCCGAGGTCTACGTCGAGTACCAGCGGCGGCTGAACCAGGCCAACGCCTTCGACTTCGACGACCTCATCATGCGCACGGTCTCGCTGCTGCAGGCGTTCCCGGCCGTCGCCGAGTACTACCGGCGGCGGTTCCGCCACGTGCTGGTCGACGAGTACCAGGACACGAACCACGCGCAGTACACACTGGTGCGCGAGCTGGCCGGGACCGCGCCGAACGAGGCCGGCGTCGACCCGGCCGAGCTCGTCGTCGTCGGTGACGCGGACCAGTCGATCTACGCCTTCCGCGGCGCGACGATCCGCAACATCGAGGAGTTCGAGCGGGACTTCCCGAACGCGCACACCATCCTGCTGGAGCAGAACTACCGCTCCACGCAGACGATCCTGTCCGCGGCGAACGCCGTCATCGAGCGCAACCCGAACCGGCGCGCGAAGCGGCTGTGGACGGATTCGGGCGACGGCGAGAAGATCGTCGGCTACGTCTCGGACAACGACCACGACGAAGCCGCGTTCGTCGCGAACGAGATCGACGCGCTGGCGGAGAAGGGCGAGGCCGACTACTCCGACGTCGCCGTCTTCTACCGCACCAACAACCAGTCCCGCGTCTTCGAAGAGATCTTCATCCGGCTCGGCCTGCCGTACAAGGTCGTCGGCGGCGTGCGGTTCTACGAGCGGCGCGAAGTCCGCGACATGATCGCGTACCTGCGCGTGCTGGCGAACCCGGAGGACACGGTCAGCCTGCGGCGCGTGCTGAACGTGCCCAAGCGCGGCATCGGCGACCGCGCGGAAGCCGTCGTGGCGACGCACGCCGAGCGTGAGCGGATCTCGTTCGCGGCGGCGCTGCGGGACGCCGTCGAGGGCAAGGTGGCGCTGCTGAACCCGCGCTCGGTCAAGGCGATCAGCGGGTTCGTCGGGCTGCTCGACGAGCTGGGCGACCTGATCACGGCCGGCGCCGAGGTGCACGACGTCCTCGAAGCCGTGCTGGAGAAGACCGGCTACCGCGTCGAGCTCGAGGAGTCGGACGACCCGCAGGACCACACGCGCGTGGAGAACCTGGACGAGCTCGTCACGGTGGCGCGGGAGTTCACCGAGATCACCGCCGAGATCGTCGCGGACGAGAACGCCGAGCTGGTCGTGGACGAAGGCGTCCCGGCGCCGGGTTCGCTGCCCGCGTTCCTCGAGCGCGTGTCGCTGGTCGCGGACGCCGACTCGGTGCCTTCGCCGGACGGCGGCGAGGACGGCGACGGCGGCGCGGGCGTGGTCACGCTGATGACCGTGCACACCGCGAAGGGCCTGGAGTACCCGGTGGTGTTCTGCACCGGCTGGGAGGACGGCGTCTTCCCGCACATGCGTGCTTTGGGCGACCCGACGGAACTGGCGGAGGAACGGCGGCTCGCGTACGTCGCGATCACGCGGGCCCGCAAGCGGTTGTACGTCTCGCGCGCGATCACGCGGTCGGCGTGGGGCCAGCCGTCGATGAACCCGGCTTCGCGGTTCCTGGACGAGCTGCCGCCGGACCTCGTCGACTGGCGGCGGCTGGAGCCGTCGAGCCGCGGCTTCGGTTCGTTCGGCAGCGGTTCGCGGGGCACCCCGCGGGCGGCGACCACCTGGGGCGGCCGGTCTTCGTCGTCGTCTTCGTCCCCGGGCGTCAGCTCGTTCGGCAAGGGCTGGAAGGACACGGTGGCGCTGAAGCTGGACGTCGGCGACCGCGTCAGCCACGACAAGTACGGCCTGGGCACGGTGGTTTCGTGCGACGGCGTCGGCCCGCGCGCGACCGCGACGATCGACTTCGGCGCCGCCGGCAAGGTCCGGCTGATGCTGATCGGCAGCGTGCCGATGGTGAAGCTCTAACACCCGTCCGAGTGAACCCGGCGGCGATCCTCCCGATCGCCGCCGGAATCGTCGTACCCCACCGGTAGAACTGACCCTGCAATCGAACACAGGTTCGACGAAGGGGGTAGTGTGGTGTGGACGCGGTGCTGTTTCACCTGGTGGCCGACGGGGTACAAAAATACTTGCGAGGAGTCCTGGGGACGACGGTTGCGGATCGGGGTCCGGAGCCTTCGGGGGCCTCAGGAATTCCTTCGCGTGCGGGAGCGGAGGCGTGCCGGCTGGCCGCCGCCTGGCGAGCGCTGCTCAGGCAGCACGAGCTCGGCGCGGACGGGCGTTGTGTCACCTGCGGCCGGGGACGCCGCTGGACGACCAGGGCCCGGAGTGCCGCGCGTGTCCGCTCCGCGGGGGGCGCCGGGGCCCGCGTCCCGTGGGGCTGGCTGCCGATTCGCCGCTCCGCGGAGTTCTGCACGGTGTGGCAGGTCGCCGTGGCGTACTTCATCCGGCGGTTGCCCGGCGGGCAGCGTTAGCCGTTTCCGGGCGCTGAGGGGCTTTCAGGCGGCTTTGGCGAGGCTCGGTGTGGTCGCGGACGCCTGCGCATGGTGGCGGCGGCCTGAGGAGCTCTCGGCGTCAGGTGATCGCGCGGCGCGGTCGCCGGGTGTTCTCATCGCCGAGGAGCGTCATCGGTCCTCGGTGGCGGATCATGCTGCTACGGCCGGGTTTCCCGCGTTGGAGCGTGGCCGCGGTTCCGGCTCAGGTGGTCTGGACGACCTGGTGCGGTGCTCGGACGGCTCAGACGACGATTCCGCGCGCGGCCAGCCAGGGCCGGGGGTCGATCTTCTTCGTGCCGTTCTGCCAGACCTCGAAGTGCAGGTGCGGGCCGGTGCTCTGGCCACGGTTGCCGATCTCGGCGATCTGCTGGCCGCACTTGACCTTCTGGCCCTCCTTGACGGAGAAGCTGTTCATGTGGCCGTAGACCTGGATCGTGCCGTCGTCGAGCTGCACGCGGACCCAGAGGCCGAAGCCGCTGGCCGGGCCGGCCTCGATCACGGTGCCGTCGGAGGCGGCGTAGATCGGGGTGCCGATCGAGTTGGCGATGTCGATGCCGAGGTGGCTCGTGCCCCACCGGGCGCCGAAGCCCGAGGTGAAGGTGCCGTGCGCCGGCAGGCAGGTCTTCGGGCGAGCGGCTTCTTCGGCGGCCTTCTTGGCGGCGTCGGCTTCACGCTGCTCGCGGGCCTGGGTGATCGAAGCGCTGTCGGAAAGCTTCGCGGCCTCGGCGGAGGCGTCGACGGCGTGGCCGGTCGGCAGGAGCTCCGGGGCGCCCCCGGTGCCCGCACCCCCCGCGGTCAGGGAAGCGCTGGCGTCCTGGCTGTTGGCCAGCGGCGTCACGGCGGCGTCGGAGTCGGTGACTGTCTTGAGGGTCGAGCCCGCAGCAGCGGCAGCGAACGCACCGGCCGCAACAGCGGCAACCACAACCCGGCCGCGAAGGGCCGAAGAGGGCGGGGCGATGCGGTGCGCACCCCGGACACGAACGACCGCACCTTCCAGTGCGTCCTTCAGTGCCGGGGAAGGAGCTTGGCCGCCGGGGGAGCGGTGTGAAGCCAAGACAGGGCCTTCCATCGTCGGGGAGCCGGGTCTGAGGACTGCGGGCGGGGGAACCCGGTGAGCCAACCTCGGGGGTGGTTCGCTCGTCGTCCTACTTCGTGACCTGACTGTAATGGGGACCGGGGGACAGTAACGAAGGGGCACCGCTGTAAGCAAGATCTGGCCCCGGCGTCGGCCGAACGGGTGGCTCCGATCTGGCGCTCACCTGTGCCAATTACCCAAAGTTAGAGGGGGTTTACCGCGTTCGGTGTGACTTGGCTTACAGGGTCCAAAGCCGGTGAAGGACCGCCAGAGGCCCTTCGAGGCATGTTTGAGGCCAAAAGTCGCGGAATAAGGGTTTGCGAGCCGATGTTGAAGCTCCTTCGACGCCTTGATCGCACCCCGGCAGCTCCGAAAAAGGCCCACAACGGGCATTTCGGACCCCCGCCGACGCGCAAGAGCCGATCCGTTCGTCGACAAGAACCCGCCACTCACCGACTCGCCCCCTGTCTGCAGCGGTCGTCGAATCCGGCACCTCGGGGACTCAACGCAGCTTCCCCGCCCAGCACCAGCCCCATTTCCACACCCACTGCGGCCCACGCGCCCCGGCCTTCGGCGCCGTAACTGCGCCGACCGTCCGCCCCCGCCCGAGTGGTGCGCCGCGGCCCCCACCCCTGCGCAGCCGTCCAGGCTCCGCCGCTCACGGACCGTGCGACAACGGCGCATTCGCCTCACCGCTCGCCGTGCATGCGACTGCCGACGGCGCCCCCGCCGTTTGCCGTCCGGGGCGAAAGCCGCGCATTCGCCTCACCGCCCGCCACCCCTGCGCGGCCGGCTACGCCCCGCCGCTCACCGACCGGGCGACAGCCGCGCATTCGCCTCACCGCCCCGCGCGCACGCAGCTGCCGAAGGCACCCCCACCGCTTGCCGACCGGGCGATAGCCGCGCACTCGCCTCACCGCCCGGCGGCCCGCACGGATCGCCGCGAACCAGCTCGATCTGCCTCCGCCTCGGGCTGCCGCGCCAATCGGCAACCCGCACCAACCGCCGCGGCCGACCTCAACCCATACCCGCCGCCGCACCCGCCGACCGCCACCCGCCGCTCGGCGACTCGGGCCACGGTGGCGGGCTCCCGACGGCCGGGCTTGCTAGCGTCGCGGGCAATGCCCCCACGCTCAGAGCACCCCACCGGGAGCGCCCCCGGCTCTCCCCGCGATCCCGAGCCCGACCCGGACCCCCGTCCCTCCGGGCCTGCCTCGCGCTCCGCGACCTCCCGTCCCACCGGCAAGCGGAAGCCCGCGGCGCCGCCCAGCAAGTCCGCGCTGAAAGCCGACGAAAAGCCGGAACCCGCCTACGACCCGCGTGAACTCTGGGCCGACGACACCGACCGCGGCCCCCTCCGCGTCGCCCTCGTGCTCGCCGCCCTGGCCGCTGTCGCTCTTACCGTCGCCGCCTTTGTTCCCGTCTCGCCGGCCGCCGGGCCCGGGTTCGCCAGCTGGCCTTGGCTGGCCGTCCTCGCGCTCGCGCCCGCCGTCGCCGCGGTCTGGGCCGCCGGCGCGGGGAAGACCGGGCTGGCCGGCGGGATCGTTCTGGGCCTCGCCGCGCTCGCGCCCGGACGGCTGGTGCTCGATCTGCAGTTCGCCGTCAACGGCCCCCTCACCATCCGGCCCGAGCTCTACCTGCCCGTCCGGTTCGTCGGCGGCTCGGCCGTCGGCGCCGGATTCTGGCTGCTCCTCGTCGCGGACGTGCTCTCCGTGGCCGCCGGCGTCGCCGCGTGGCGGGCGAACCGGAGGGACGACGAGCCCGAACGCCGCCGGTGGCGCCTGCTCGTCCCGCTGCTCGCCGTCACGGCCTCGGTCGGACTGCTGACCGCTCCCGTCGGCTCCGACAACGGCTTCCTCCTCGCACGCTCGGCTTTCGAAGGGCCCTGGCCCGCCCTCGGCGGCTACCTGCTGTTGGCCGCCGCGCTGCCGCTGGCCGCCTCGCTCGCCCTCGCCGCGCCGAACGAACGTGTCGCCCGGGGCGCGCTGGCCGGCCTGACCGCCGCCGCTTTCGGGGTCGCCGCGCCGCCCGTGCTGGCCGGCCTCTACCGCGACGACCTGCACGTCGCCTGGGGCCCCGTCCTCGTCCTCGTCACGACGGCGATCACCGGCGGCCTCGCCTTCACCCGGCTCACCGAGAAGACCGCCGACACCGAAGCCGACCTGAAACTCCCCGGCCTCTTCTGGTGGCGTCTCACCACCGGACTGCTTGGCCTCGCCACCGCGCTCGCCGCCGTGATCGGCACCTTCGCGCCGCAGGTTGCGGTCAGCGCGCTGAACCCCGGCGCCACCGCGCCGGTCAGTGCGGCCGCCGAGAGTCCGGCCCGGTGGTTCCTGCTCGTCGCCGCGGTGGTGCTCGCCGTCGTCGCACTCGGGACGCTCGTGCCGAAGACGGCCGCCCTCGCGCGGCCAGTCCTCGGGGTCGCCTGGGCCGGGATCGTCCTGGCCGGCACGGCCGTTCTCAACACCGCGCTCACCGCCACCCAGGCCGGCAACCTCGCCGGTTTCGGCGGCGCCGGCCCGACCGGCGCGGCGCCCGCGTTCACGTATGACCTCGGCGCCGGCGCCGCCTGGACGTTCGCCGCCCTCGTCCTCGCAGTCCTGGCCGCGCTCGCCGCCGCCGGGACCGGAGTAGTCGAACGCGAGGACGCGGGCGACGGCACAACCGCGGCCGCCGGCGTACTCACCCCGGTGGTGGCCGGCGGGGTGCTGGCGGTGGCCGGGTTCGGGCTGCCGGTCTTCAGCGTGCCGGGTTACGTGGCACCGGGCCTCTGGTCGAACCTCGACACCCCATCGTGGGGCCTGTTCACGGCGGCGGCGGTGGTGCTGGGCGCGGCGGGGCTGGCCCTGCGCTCACGCCCGAAGCCCGCAGCGGCGCTACTGACCGGCGCGGCACTGCTGGCGGCGCTCCACGCAGCGGAGTTGCCCCTGGTCGGCGGCACCCTCGGCAACGCAAGCCCGGCAACCGGCTTCTGGGTAACGCTCGCCGCAGCGGCCGCCCTGCTCATCGCGGCGAGTATGTCGGCGGCGGGCACCCGCCGTGCCACATGAAGCCCGGCCGATGAGCACCCCACCACCGGCCGACGCGGCATGGAGTGACACGCAGCCGCCGAGTGCCGCCGCAACCCCGGCTGCCGTGCCGCTGGCCCGCGCCATGCCGAACGCAGCGCAACCAATGAGCGCCGCGTCGCCGGTCGGCGCGATGCCGGGTGCCACCCCGCGACCAAGCGCCGTGCCGAGCGCCGCCCCGCCTCCGGCCCCGCCGCTGGCCCGCGCGATGCCGAGCGCACCCCGGCCAATGAGCGCCGCCCACCCGGACCCCACCCAGAACGACCCCACCCCATGACCCGCAACCGCCTCCGAGTCCTCCTGGTCGAGTTCACCCGCCCCGACCCCACGGCCGTCTCCCTCGCTCGCACCCTCCGCGACGAAGGCATGGAGGTCATCCACGCCGGGCCCCTCGACACCGTCGAACAGATCGTCCGCACCGCCGAACAGGAGGACCCCGACGCCGTCGGCGTGCTCGGCGAGCCCCCGCCCGGCCACCTCAAGGACACCCTCCCCGACCTCCGCCTCTTCACCGCCGGAGACTTCGAGACCCCCTCCGAAGCCGCTAAATGGTTGTCCGGTGGGCGGTCTCACACCTCGGGAACACCGTCTGACCGCACACGGTGACCGACTTCACCGGATGCGGAGTCCCCGCCGTTCGCGCAGGTCGCTAACCTCGACTGGTCCGACAGCGCGGTCCGGTCGCGGACCACCTGCAGTGGCGTGTCGTCAGGAGACTGGAGTAGTGGACCTCTACGAGTACCAGGCGAGGGATCTCTTCGCCGCCCACGGAGTACCGGTTCTGCCGGGCTCGGTGGCTAGCACCCCCGAAGAAGCCAAGGCCGCCGCGGAGCAGATCGGCAACCAGGTCGTCGTCAAGGCGCAGGTGAAGGTCGGCGGCCGCGGGAAGGCGGGCGGCGTCAAGCTGGCCCAGACGCCGGACGAGGCGAAGGAGAAGGCGGAAGCCATTCTCGGCCTCGACATCAAGGGCCACATCACGCGTCGCGTGCTCGTGGCCGAAGCCTCGGACATCGCGTCCGAGTACTACTTCTCCTTCCTGCTGGACCGGGCGAACCGCACCTTCCTGGCGATGGCCTCGTCCGAAGGCGGCATGGAGATCGAGCAGCTCGCGGTCGAGCGGCCCGACGCGCTCGCGAAGATCCCCGTCGACGCGATCGCGGGCGTCGACAAGGCGAAGGCCCTCGAGATCCTGAAGGCCGGCAACTTCCCGGCCGACATCATCGACGAGGCCGCCGACGTCGTCGTGAAGCTCTGGGAGACCTTCGTCTCCGAGGACGCCACCCTGGTCGAGGTCAACCCGCTGGTCCGTGACCCGCAGGACAAGATCATCGCCCTCGACGGCAAGGTCACCCTCGACGAGAACGCGGACTTCCGCCAGCCGGGCCACGAGGCCCTGGTGGACAAGGAAGCGGAGAACCCGCTCGAGGCGAAGGCCAAGGCCAAGAACCTCAACTACGTCAAGCTCGACGGCCAGGTCGGCATCATCGGCAACGGCGCGGGCCTCGTCATGTCCACTTTGGACGTCGTGGCGTACGCGGGCGAGAAGCACGGCGGCGTGAAGCCGGCGAACTTCCTCGACATCGGCGGCGGCGCGTCGGCCGAGGTCATGGCGGCCGGGCTGGACGTCATCCTCAACGACACCGACGTGAAGAGCGTCTTCGTCAACGTCTTCGGCGGCATCACCGCCTGTGACGCGGTGGCGAACGGCATCGTCGAGGCCCTGAAGATCCTGGGCGACGAGGCCGCCAAGCCGCTGGTCGTCCGCCTGGACGGCAACAACGTCGTCGAGGGTCGCCAGATCCTGGCCGACGCGAACCACCCGCTGGTCACCGTGGTGGACACAATGGACAACGCGGCCGACAAGGCTGCCGAGCTCGCCGCGGCAGGTGCGTGAAGATGTCGATCTTCCTGAACGAGAACAGCAAGGTCATCGTGCAGGGGCTCACCGGCTCCGAGGGCATGAAGCACGCGACCAAGATGCTGAAGTCCGGCACGAACATCGTGGGTGGCGTCAACGCCCGCAAGGCCGGCCAGACCGTCACCATCGAGGGCAAGGACCTCAAGGTCTTCGGCACGGTCGAAGAGGCCATCAAGGAGACCGGCGCCGACGTGTCGGTCATCTTCGTGCCGCCGAAGTTCGCGAAGGACGCGGTCGTCGAGGCGATCGACGCCGAGATCCCGCTGGCCGTCGTCATCACCGAGGGCATCCCGGTGCACGACTCGGCCTACTTCTGGGCGCACGCGGTCGCGAAGGGCAACACGACCCGGATCATCGGGCCGAACTGCCCCGGCGTGATCAGCCCCGGCAAGTCGAACGCCGGCATCATCCCGGCCGACATCTCCGGCCCGGGCCAGATCGGCCTCGTGTCGAAGTCCGGCACGCTGACCTACCAGATGATGTACGAGCTGCGGGACATCGGCTTCTCCACCGCGGTCGGCATCGGCGGTGACCCCATCATCGGCACCACGCACATCGACGCCCTCGAGGCGTTCGAGGCGGACCCCGAGACCAAGGTCATCGTGATGATCGGCGAGATCGGTGGCGACGCCGAAGAGCGCGCCGCGGCCTACATCAAGGAGAACGTGACGAAGCCGGTCGTCGGTTACGTCGCGGGCTTCACCGCGCCCGAGGGCAAGACCATGGGCCACGCGGGCGCCATCGTGTCGGGCTCCTCCGGCACGGCCGCCGCGAAGAAGGAGGCCCTCGAGGCCGCCGGCGTCAAGGTCGGGAAGACCCCGAGCGAGACCGCCGTCCTCGCGCGTGAGCTGTACAACAGCCTCGGCTGACGACAGCGCGTAACCGCAGGTAGGGCCGGACACTCACCAAGGTGTCCGGCCCTCCTCCGTTCGGGGAGGAAACCTCCCGGGGTATTCACGCGTCTGGTGGGCTGAGGGCTCGTCAGTGCGCTAGCGTTCTGCGCACACAAGCCGCCTCGTCTTCCCCCGGGTGTCCTCGCACCCCGGAGTGCCGGTCGAACCGACAGGAGTGCATCCGATGACCTTCCCCAGCGGCGGGCCTGGCTACCCCCAGCAGGGTGGCGGCCAGCAGCCCCCCGGACCGCCGCCCACCGGTGGCCTCCCGCAGCAGCACCACTCGCACCAGGCGCCGTCGGGTCCGGCGGGCCTGCCGCAGAACCTGCCGATGCTGCTCGCCCTGGTCGTCGCCGCCCTCAGCCTCGTGCAGTACTTCCTCGGTTTCGCCGACGCCGGTGAAGTCGGCCTCGGCGGGGTCTTCCTGCTCGGCGGTGGTCTGCTCGCCGGGCTCCACGTGCTGCCGAGGGGCCCGAAGACGCTGCCGTTCGCGGCGCTGTTCAGCGTCCTCGGCGCGCTCGACGTCCTCGACACGCTGATCAGCCTGCAGACGACGCCCGGCATCGTCACCGTCATCCTGATCCTGGGGTTCCTGCAGATGGCCGCCGCGGTCGCCGCGCTGCTGATCGAGCACGACGTCATCAAGCCGCCGGCGCCGAAGCCGGCCGCCGCCCCGCAGTACGGCGCCCAGTTCGGCCAGCCGGGCCAGGGCGGCCAGCCCGGCCAGCAACAGTACGGCCAGCCGGGCCAGCAGTACGGCCAGCAGCAGCCGGGCCCGGTGGCCCAGACCGGCGAGCCGTCGGCGCCGTTCTCGCAGGGCCAGTACGGCTCGCCGAACCCGCCGTCGACCACGCCGCCGCCGGGGCAGCAGGCCACGACGTACGCCCCGCAGCAGGGCTCGTTCTTCCAGCAGCCGCCGTCGGACAACCCGGGCACGCCGCCCGGAGGCTTCGGCAAGTCGAACTGACGCCAGCCCAAAACACCCGCTGTGACGCTCCGTGTCACGGCGGGTGTTTTGCACTCCGGGCGTTACTCGACCGGGTGGGTTAGCTTCCCCACGCCGGCCGACGGCGGCGTGGCTCACCCGGTCGGAGCAGCGCGGATGTCAGGGTGCGGATCATGGACGTGCTCACCGACTCCCGCGAAGAGCCGGTGGGCGACCTCGAACCCGACGTCGAACTTTCCCGGGCGGCGCGGGTGCGGGTGTTGCTCGCCGCCGCGCTCGGCCCGCTGGTCACGGGTTACGCCGCCGTCGCGACGCTGCTGACGCTGGTCACCCTGACCGCCGGCCGCGGCGCCTTCACCGGCACGGGGGTGCTGCTCGCGGCTGGGCCCGGCTGGCTCGCGGCGCACCAGGTGCGTCTCGGCCTCGGCGGCCACCCGCTCGGTGTCCTGCCGCTGCTGCCGACGCTGGGCGCGCTCGCGCTGGCCGTGCGGACGGCGTCCGGCGCCGCCCAGCGCCTCGGCTGCCGGTCGCCCCGCGAGGCGCTGCCGGTGTTCGTCACGATCACCGGCGCGCACGCGCTGTTCGGGCTGGTCATCGCGTTCTGCGCCCAAGGCTCCCCGGTGGCGGCGAACCCGGTGACGGCGTTCGCCGTGCCGGGACTGCTCGCCGGAGCGGCCTCGGCCGTGGGCGTCTTCCGGAGCTGCGGGCTGCCCGACGTCGTCGCCGACCGGCTCGACCCGCTGGCGCTGCGCGGGGTCCGCGCGGGCGCGGCGGGCCTCGCGGTGCTGGTGGCCTGCGGCGCCGCGGTGTTCACGGTCGCGACGGCGCTGTCGTGGTCGACGGTGGCCGACATGTACGAGCCCGCGTTCGGCAGCAGCTTCGGGCTCTTCCTGCTCTCGCTGCTCTATCTGCCCAACGCCGTGACGGCCGGGCTGTCGTTCGTCACCGGGCCCGGCTTCTCGATCGGCGACCTGAACGTCGGGATGTTCGGGTACCGCGGCGGCGCCGTGCCGGGCGTCCCGCTGCTCGGTGGCCTGCCCGAGCACCACAGTGCCTGGTGGCCGGCGCTGCTCCTGCTGCCCGCGGCGACCGGCGTGCTCGTCGGCTGGTCGCTGCGTCGGGCCGACGCCGACCCGGCGCAGCGCATCCGGACGGTCGCGGTCGCCGGGGTGGTGGTCGCGCTGGGCTGCGTCGTGCTGGGCACGCTGGCCGGCGGCCGGCTCGGCGACGGCCCGTTCGACCCGGTGAGCGTGCCGGTCGGGGTCGCGTCGGTCGTCGCGTTCTGCTGGATCGTCATCCCGGGCTCGTTCGTCGCGTTCTTCGCGGGTGAGCACGAGCCGCCCGCGCCGCCGCCCGAAGCGCTCGAAGACAACGAAGCCTTCGAAGACGCCGACGACGTCGACGCCGACGAAGCAGCCGAAGCCGTCGAGGACATCGAAGCAGCGGAAGCGTCCGAAGAGGACGAAGCTGTCGAAGAAATCGAAGACGAGGACGCCGAGTTCGAAGCCGAGGCCGACGCCGAACTCGGCCTCGAAGACCCGGAGCTTTCCCGTGAAAGCTCCGCCGAGGACGACGAAGCTGTGACCGGAGGCACCGAGACCTGCGGCGACGTCGAGCCGGACGAGGCCGACCGTTAGGGTTGTCGTGACCTGGTGAAGCGCCGTGCGCACCGGCTGCGCACCGCCCGCGGCAAGGAGCCCGCTCTGTCTCAACGGTTGGAGCTGCCCACTCCGGTGAAGCTCGTCGTGCTCGCGTCGGGCTCCGGCACCCTCCTGCAGGCGGTGCTGGACGCCACCGGCCGGTCCGGCTTCCCGGCCAAGGTCCTCGCCGTCGGCGCCGACCGCACCGGCATCGAGGCCCTCACCCGCGCCGAACGCGTGAACGTCCCGGCGTTCACCGTCCGCGTCGCCGACCACCCCGACCGCGCCGCCTGGGACAAGGCGCTGACCGAAGCCGTCGCGGTTTACCAGCCCGACCTCGTCGTGTCCGCCGGGTTCATGAAGATCCTGGGCGAGCAGTTCCTCAGCCGGTTCACGGTGGTCAACACGCACCCGGCGCTGCTCCCGTCGTTCCCGGGGATGCACGCGGTCCGCGACGCGCTCGAGGCCGGCGTCAAGGTCACCGGCTCGACCGTGCACTTCGCGGACGCCGGGGTCGACACCGGGCCGATCATCGCCCAGGAAGCCGTCGTCGTGGAGCACGACGACACCGAAGACGTCCTGCACGAACGGATCAAGGCCGTCGAGCGCAGGCTTTTGGTGGAAACGATCGAGCGACTCGGCCGCGGTGGCTGCACCGTGGACGGACGAAAGGTGACATTTCGTGAGCACTGACCTGGGACGGCGCCCGGTCCGCCGGGCGCTGATCGGCGTCTCGGACAAGGCGGGCCTCCTGGACCTCGCGACCGGCCTGCACGCGGCCGGCGTCGAGATCGTCTCCACCGGCGGCACCGCGAAGGTCATCGCCGACGCGGGGGTCCCGGTCACGCCGGTCGAAGAGGTCACGGGCTTCCCGGAGTCGCTGGACGGCCGCGTCAAGACGCTGCACCCGCGCGTCCACGCCGGGCTGCTGGCCGACCAGGGCAACGCCGACCACGTCGAGCAGCTGCGGAAGCTGGACATCGCGGCGTTCGACCTGCTGGTGGTCAACCTGTACCCGTTCGAGCAGACCGTCGCGTCCGGCGCGAGCCCCGAGGACTGCGTCGAGAACATCGACATCGGCGGCCCGGCGATGGTGCGCGGCGCGGCGAAGAACCACGGCAGCGTCGCGGTTGTCGTCGACCCGGCCCGCTACGCCTGGGTGCTGGAGCGCGTCGCCGACGGCGGCTTCGACCTCGACGACCGCAAGCGCCTCGCCGCGCAGGCGTACGCGCACACGGCGTCTTACGACATCGCCGTCGCTTCGTGGTTCTCGAACGTCTACGCCCCCGATGAGGACGCTGTCGACTCCGGCTTCCCCGAGTTCTCCGGCGTCAGCTGGGAACGCGGCGAGGTGCTGCGCTACGGCGAGAACCCGCACCAGAAGGCCGCGCTGTACAAGGGACACCGGGCCGGCCTGGCGCACGCCGAGCAGTTGCACGGCAAGGCCATGTCGTACAACAACTACGTCGACACCGACGCCGCCCGCCGCGCCGCGTTCGACTTCGCCGAGCCCGCCGTCGCGATCATCAAGCACGCCAACCCGTGCGGCATCGCGGTCGGCACGGACATCGCCGAGGCGCACCGCAAGGCGCACGCGTGCGACCCGGTTTCGGCCTACGGCGGCGTCATCGCCACGAACCGGCCGGTCAGCCGCGAGGCCGCGGAGCAGATCGCCGAGGTCTTCACCGAGGTCGTGCTGGCGCCGGACTTCGACTCCGAAGCGCTGGAGATCCTGCAGCGCAAGAAGAACATCCGGCTGCTGAAGCTCCCCGAGATCGCGCCGTCGCCGATCGAGTTCCGCCAGATCTCCGGCGGCGTCCTCGTGCAGACGGTCGACGCGATCAACGCCCCCGGCGACGACCCGGCCAACTGGCAGCTCGCGACCGGCGCCCCGGCCGACGAGCAGACCCTGCGCGACCTCGAGTTCGCGTGGCGCTCGCTGCGCGCGGTGAAGTCGAACGCGATCCTGCTGGCGGCTGACGGCGCGACCGTCGGCGTCGGCATGGGCCAGGTCAACCGCGTCGACTCGTCCCGGCTCGCGGTGTCGCGGGCGGGCGACCGCGCCAAGGGCTCGGTCGGCGCGTCGGACGCGTTCTTCCCGTTCCCCGACGGCCTGGAGGTGCTGGTCGAGGCCGGTGTGCGCGCGGTCGTGCAGCCCGGTGGCTCGGTCCGCGACCCCGAGGTGATCGCGGCCGCGGAGAAGGCGGGCGTCACGATGTACCTGACGGGGACGCGCCACTTCGCGCACTGACCCCGCGCTTCGAGAGGGAGGGCTCGATGCAGCAACCACCGCCGTACGGGCAGGGTCAGCCGGGTTACGGGCAGCAGGGGCCGTATCCCCAGCAGCCCGGCTACCCGCCGCCCGGATATCCGCCGCAGCAGGGATATCCGCCGCCCGGGTACCCGCCGCCGGGGTACGGCGGGCCGATGCCGCCGCCGAAGAAGAAGCGGACGGGCCTGATCCTCGGCATCGTCCTCGGCGTGGTGGTGCTGCTCGGCGCGGGCATCCCGCTGGGGATCTTCGCGAGCGACTACTTCGCGAGCACCGGCGCGGCGCCGTCGTCGTCGCCGGTGCCCGCCGAGTGCCAGGTCCCGGGCCCCACGCTCGGGAAAGCGGGCTTCCCGAGCTTCGCCCTGAGCGGCCCGGGCTCCGCGAACGTGCCGGGCCTGAAGCAGGTCAACTGCAGCTGGAAGCCCGGGCCCGACGAGAACGTCCGCGACGCCACGCTGAGCGTGCGCATCACGACGTACTCGGGCGAGGGCGCGCGCGAATCGGCCAACCGCTCCTACGAGCCGATCGCCCCGGCGGTCCCGCCGACGGACGTCAAAGGCGTCGGCGACAAGGCGGCGCTGGTCCGGCTGGTCACGAACAGCGCGTTCAGCGGTTCCGAACTGCACGTCCTGAAGGGCACGACGGTGGTCATCGTCGAGGTGTCCGGCTGGGACAAGGGGTTCTTCTCGAACTCGGCGATGCCCCAGCAGGAGACGGACGACGCCGTGAAAGCCGTCGGCGCCGAGGTCGTCAAGAAGCTGCGCTAGCAGCCTCGGTCACGCGGGAGCGGGCAGCTCCTTGCAGAGCGCGACCGGGAACTTCGGGTCGGCCGCCCGGATCTCCGGGCAGCCGGCCGCCTTGGCCTGGGCGAACGGCGTCCAGCCCGCGTCACTCCAGCGGAAGGCGCTGCGCGACGGCGGTTCGGTCTGGCGCACCAGCAGGTCGAGGACCAGCCAGTTCGGGTCGCACGCGCGGGTGGTGCCGGCGCTTTCGGCGCCCGTCGCGGACACCGCGGCGCCGATCCACGCCGGGTCGCAGTGGTCGGCCGGCGGGGCGCAGGCGCCCTGCGGGGAGCAGTGGCCCCAGCCGGCGCCGAGCTTGTGCCAGGCGTTGCCCGCGTCGGCGTTGAGGATCACGGTCCGGTCCGCGATCGGCGCGTTCGTCGTCAGCCGCAGCTCGGCCGACACCTTGTCCTGGCAGCCGCCGGCCGCGGGCCGCGTCGAGTAGACGACGTCGGCGCGGATGTCGGTCTTCGACTCCACGACCTGCTCGATCCGCGGCTCCCGGACGCAGCCCGGGTCCTTGCCGGGCAGCGCGACCTGCACGAACAGGCCGGTGTCCCCGCCGGGCCGGATCCCGGTGACCTCGGCGCGGAACGAGCGCCACTCCGCGCCCATCGTCGTCGGCCCCGGCGCCTCGGCCTTGGCGCCGGGCACCCCGCCGCCGGTGGTGAGCACGACGGCGAGCACGGCGCCCGCCGCGACCAGCGCCCCGGCGATCCACAGGATCGGCCGTTTCCGCCCTTCGGTCATCGTCATCCCCCTGAACTCCACCGGGCAATCTAGCCGACCCCGCAGCGTCAGGCGGGCGGACCGGGGTTTTTGCGCTGCGTGACGTCCTTCTCGAGGTAAACGGCGCCGGCGATGTGGCCGGCGGCGGCCGGGGCGTCGACGAGCCGGTAGCCGGCCCGCTGGTACATCGTGATGTTGCGCGTGCTGCGGGCCCCGGTGAACAGGGCGAACCGGCGCACGTCGGCGGGCGCCTGCGCCTCGATGTGCGCAAGCAGGCGGCGGCCCAGCCCGCGCCCGGCGAAGTCCGGCGCGACCATCAGCCTGCCGACCTCCCAGCAGTCCCGTTCGAGCCGGCCGCGCACGGCGCCGACCAGCCGGTGCTCGTGCCGCAGCACCCAGACCGACCAGGTCTTCGTCCAGTCGCGGACGTCGTCGAGGGTCTCGTGCAGGGCGGGGATGTCGAGGGTGGTGTTGAGGATGGCCTCCTGGACCCAGCAGCAGCGTTGCAGGACCAGCAGTTCCGGGCAGTCTTCGGGCCGGACTTCGGTGAGCTCCACGCCGGACTGTCTAGTGACGGCCGGGGCCCGCGGGCAACTTCATTACCTTGGTGGGGTGACCGATCTCCTGCGCCACGCTCTCGACGCTCCGGGTTTCGCGCCGCTCCCACCGCGGGCGCGGGCGTTGCTGGAGACGCTGGGCGCGCCGCCGAGGCTGGGCGCGCACCTGCGCGTGGTGCACGACGTCGCCGTCACGCTGACCGGCTGGGCGCGTCCCCGGGCGGAGTTCGACGGCACGGCGGTGCTGTTCGGCGCGGCCACGCACGACATCGGGAAGATCCTGCACCCCGCGGAGCTGTCCGGTCCGGGGTCGCTGCACGAGGTGGCGGGGTACGGGTTGCTGGTTGAGCAGGGCGTCGAAGAGGCGTCGGCGCGCTTCGCGCGGACGCACGGGTCTTGGGACGCGCCCGACGTCACGCTCGAAGATCTGCTCGTCAGCTTGGCGGACAAGGTGTGGAAGGCGAAGCGGGTCCCTGACCTGGAGGAACGGGCGGCCGCGTGCTTCGGCGGGGAGCCGTGGGAGGCCTTCATGGCGCTGGACGACGAGCTCGAACGCCTCACCGCGGACGCCGACGCGCGGCTGGCTTTCCAGGCGTCGTACCCCACTACCGGGTGACTTGACACCCCGGGCGGTTCACGGTTGACTGGACTACGTCGAACAGGTGTTCGACGTCAACCGCCGCCTTCCCCGCGGCGAACGAGTGCCGTCGGTCGTGTTTTGGGAGAGGCCCGACCGCCGGCCTGGTCCGTGGTGGGGAGGTGCGTGCGGTGACCGCTGTGGTGGAGCCGCCGGTGGCCCGGCTGGCGGCCCTGCCCGGGGTGAGCACGGCGAGCCGGGTGGCGGCTCAGGCTGACCAGGCGCGGGTGACGGGAAGAGTGCTCCCGGTCGCCCCCGCCCTGGCTGAGCTGCTGCCCGCGGCCGGGCTCCGCCGGGGAAGCACCGTGGCGGTCCACGGTTCGACGTCGCTGCTGCTCGCTCTCCTCGCGGAACCGACCGCGGCGGGGGCATGGGCGGCGGTGGTCGGCATGCCATCGCTGGGGCTGGCGGCGGCGGCCGAGTACGGCGCGGACCTCGCCCGCCTGGCGCTGGTCCCGCGTCCGGGAGCGGAGCTGCCCGCGGTGGTGGCGGCGCTGCTCGACGGCGTCGACGTGGTGGCGGTCCATTCGGAGACGGTCCAGGCAGCCGTGGCGCGGCGGCTGTCGGCCCGAGCCCGTCACCGCGGAGCGGTCCTGCTGACGTTCGGCGCCTGGCCGGGCGCGGACGTCGAGCTGTCGTGCAGCCCGTCGTCCTGGGCGGGTCCTGCGGACGGTTACGGGCATCTGGAGGAGCGCCGGGTCGAGGTCCGGGCCTGCGGCCGCGGCGCGGCGGCCCGCCCGGTCTCGGCACAGCTCTGCCTCCCCGGCTCCGGAGGAAAGATCACCCCGGCCTCGCCGGCCGTGGTCACCTCCGGCTTGACCCCCGCCGAGGAGGCCACGGCATGACCCCGGCACGCACCTTCCCGCCTACCCACCGACCCAACTCGACGCGCCCTCGGCCAGCGCACGCGTGTCGTCCGCCGGGGTACGCGCGTCGTCCGGCTGGGTACGAGTGTCGTCCAGCGGGGTACGCGTGTCGTCCGTTCAATCACGCGAGTCGGCTGCTCAATCACGCGTGTCGACTCTCGGATCACGCGAGCCGCTCTTGGCACGCCAACCGACTGTCCGGGCACGCAAGCCGACCGGCGGGGTACGCGAGTCGACCCTCCGCGCACGGGCGCCGGTCCGATGGGTCCGCGAGCGGACTGTGCGGGTGCGTGAGCAGACTCTCGGGGTACGCGAGTCGACCCTCCAATCACGCGTGTCGACCTCTCAGTCACGCGTGTCGACCCTCGAATCACGCGAGTCGACCTCTCAATCACGCGTGTCGACCCTCCAACCACGCGAGCCGACCCCTCCACCACCCCAACACCGCTCCACCGCGGGAGGCGCCATGACCGTCCCCGCCCAACGCGGTACCCCCGCCACCCCCACCCGAATGCTCGTCCTCTGGTGCCCGGACTGGCCCGCCGTCGCCGCCTCGGCGGTTGCCGGTATCGCCGTTACCCAACCGGCCGCCGTCTTCAGTGCCAACCGTGTTGTCGCCTGCAACGCCGGGGCTCGGCGGGATGGCGTCCGGCGAAACATGCGGCGGCGGGAGGCGCAGTCGCGCTGTCCGGACCTTGCCGTCTTAGCCGCCGATGACGGCCGGGATGCTCGGCTCTTCGAAGCTGTTGCTCGGGCCGTTGAGGCTCTGGTTGTCGGCGTTGAAGTCGTGCGGCCCGGGCTGGTCGCGGTGCCCGTTGCCGGGGCCGCCGCCTACTTCGGTGGTGAACACGCCCTCGTCGAACGGCTTGTCGACGAAGTGTCGGCCGCCGCCGGGGTTGAATGTCAGGTCGGTGTGGCCGAAGGGCTCTTCGCCGCGACGCTCGCCGCGCGGCTGGGGGAGTTCGTCGAACCCGGGCGAGTCGCCGAATTCCTCGCGCCGCTGCCCGTCACCGAACTCGACCAGCCCGGGGCCGACCGCGCGGAGCTCGTCGACCTGCTCCGCCGGCTCGGCCTGAAGACGCTCGGCGCCTTCGCCGCGCTGCCCGAACGGGACGTCGTCAACCGCTTCGGCGCCGATGGTGTCCTGGCCCACCGGCTCGCCCGGGGCCGCTCCGAACGTCCTCCACTGCGTCGGCGACCGCCGCCGGAACTGACGCTGACCGAGGAGTTCGACCCCGTTGTCGAACGCGTCGACGTCGCCGCCTTCCTGGCCAAGAACCTCGCGACGCGCTTCTGCGCGGACCTCGCCGGCCACGGCCTGGCCTGCACCCGCCTCGGCATCTACGCCGTCACCGAAGAAGGCGAGCACCTCGGCCGGGTCTGGCGCTGCGCGGAGCCGCTGACCCCCGCCGGCGTCGCCGACCGCGTGCGCTGGCAGTTCGAAGGCTGGCTGCGCGCGGCGCCCGGCACGCGCCCGACCTCCGGTGTCGTGCGGCTGCGGCTGGAGCCGGACGAAGTTGTCGAAGGATGCTCGCTGCAGCTCGACCTCCTGCAGAACGGCCGCTCCGAGGAAGACGACGAACGTGCGGCCCGGGCGTTTGTGCGGGTCCAGGGCCTGCTCGGCCCGGAAGGCGTCCTCACCCCGCTGCTCGACGGCGGCCGCGACCCCGCCGGCCGCGTCCGCCTGGTGCCGTGGGGCGACCCGCGCGAGCGGACGACGCCGTCGGACGCGACCTGGCCGGGACGGCTGCCCGCGCCGTCCCCCGCGACCGTCCTCGATCGCCCGGTGCCGGCCCAGATCTTCGACGCCGACGGCCGGGCCGTCGGGATCACGGTCCGCGAGCAGGTCACGGGCGCTCCGCGACGGCTGAGCATCGGCGGCCGGCAGCGGGAGGTCGTCGGCTGGGCCGGGCCGTGGCCGCTGGCCGGTGACCGCCGCCGGTCCGGTCCCCGGCGGGCGCGGCTGCAGCTCGTGCTCGCCGGGGAAGGAGACGAGCCACCCGACGCGGTGCTGGTGCACTGCGCGGGCACGGAAAATCCACTGTGGACGGTCGAGGGAGTGTACGACTGAGCATGGACGAGCACTACGCACGACGGATGCGAGCCTGGCTGCGCGCCGGCTTCGACCCCGCCCGCCACCCCGGGGCCGAGACGGCGGAAGCGGTGGAAGAGAAACCCGGCGAAGAGTGGACGGTTCACCGAGGCGAGCTGATCTTCCCCGGCGAGGGCATCCCCGTTCCCCGCTCCTCGCGGGAGAACGGCTGCCGCATGAGCCGCGGCGAACCGCGCCCCATGAGCGAAGCCGAGAAACGCAGCCGCCGGAACCACCCGTCCAACTGGCATCGGCTGCGCCGGGACGCCGAGCAGCGCGGCGACGACCCCGGGGGCCGGTGAATGGGCTGGAACAACCCGCCCGTCCGGTGGAAGGACCTCGCCCGCACCCTCGCGGGCGGCCTTCCCCCGGGCGACCACGGGGACAGCCCCGCCTGGGGACGTCACCGCGAGGAGTACCGGCGCCCCGAGGACATCCCCGCGCGTGGGTCCGACGACGGCGGTGAAGCCGTCCGCGTGCCCTACGCCGAGCTGCACTGTCACTCCAACTTCAGCTTCCTCGACGGCGCCAGCCACCCCGAGGAGCTGGTCGAGGAGGCCGCGCGGCTCAAGCTGGACGCCATCGCCCTCACCGACCACGACGGCATGTACGGCGTCGTCCGCTTCGCCGAGGCGGCCAGGGAGCTCGGCGTCAACACCGTGTTCGGCACCGAACTGAGCTTCGGGCTGAGCGCCCCGCAGAACGGCGTCGCCGACCCCGAGGGCGAGCACCTCCTGCTGCTCGCCCGCGGTGACCAGGGTTATCGCGCCCTCTGCCGCGCCATCACCGCCGGGCAGATCCACCACGACGCCGAGAAGGGCCGGCCGAGGTACGACCTCGGCGCGGTCGCCGAGGAGGTCGCCGGGCAGTGCGTGGTGCTGACCGGCTGCCGCAAGGGCGCGGTGCGCTCGGCGCTCGTCACGCACGGCCCGGCGGCCGCCAGGGAACAGCTGAAGATCCTGGTCGAGCGCTTCGGCCGTGACCACGTCTACGTCGAGCTCACCGACCACCGCCAGCCGCTCGACAGCACCCACAACGACGTCCTGACGAAGCTCGCCCGCGAACTGGACCTCCCGACCGTGGCCACCACCGCCGCGCACTACGCCCGGCCCGAACGCGCCCGGCTGGCCGACGCGCTCGCCGCGATCCGCGCCCGCCGCGGCATCGACGACCTGGAAGGCTGGCTGCCGGCGGCCGGGACGGCGTTCCTGCGCAGCGGCGCCGAAATGGACGTCCTGTTCCGGCGCTACCCCGGCGCGGTGCGGAGAAGTGCCCTCCTCGGCATGGAATGCGCGTTCCCGCTCAAGCTGATCGCCCCGAAACTGCCACCCTTCGACGTTCCCGGCGGGGAAAGCGAAGCGGTCTACCTCAGACGGCTGACCGAGGAAGGCGCGCAGGAACGCTTCGGCGGCAAGGAACACGAAGAAAAGGCAAGGGCCCAGATCGAGCACGAGCTGGCGATCATCGAGAAGCTCGGGTTCCCCGGGTACTTCCTGATCGTCTGGGACATCGTCAAGTTCTGCAACGACAACAAGATCCTCTGCCAGGGCCGGGGTTCGGCCGCGAACTCCGCCGTCTGTTACGCCCTGGGCATCACGAAGGTCGACTCGGTCGCCAACAAGCTGCTCTTCGAACGGTTCCTCGCGCCCGACCGCGACGGTTACCCCGACATCGACCTCGACATCGAGTCCGATCGCCGTGAGGAGGCCATCCAGTACGTCTTCAGGAAGCACGGCCGCCTGAGAACCGCGCAGGTCGCGAACGTGATCACCTACCGCGCCCGGTCCGCGGTCCGCGACGCCGCGCGCGCACTCGGCTACTCGCCGGGCCAGCAGGACGCCTGGAGCAAGCAGATCGACCGCTGGGGATCCCTGCGCAGCACCGAAAAGGACCACGACCACGACATCCCGGACGACGTCGTGCAGCTCGCGTTCGCCCTCGAGGACTTCCCGCGCCACCTCGGCATCCACTCCGGCGGCATGGTCATGTGCCAGGAGCCGGTGAGCCAGGTCGTCCCGGTCGAATGGGCGCGGATGGCCGACCGCAGTGTCATCCAGTGGGAGAAGGAGGACTGCGCGGCCGCCGGGCTCGTCAAGTTCGACCTGCTCGGCCTCGGCATGCTCTCGGCGCTGCACTACATGCTCGACCTCGTCGAGGAGCACAAGGGCGAGAAGGTCGACCTCGCCGAGCTCGACCTCACCGACCAGAACGTCTACGGCATGCTCTGCCGCGCCGATGCGATCGGCGTGTTCCAGGTGGAGAGCCGCGCGCAGCTGGCCACCCTGCCGCGGTTGCGGCCCACCGAGTTCTACGACCTCGCTGTCGAGGTGGCGCTGATCCGGCCCGGCCCGATCCAGGGCGGTTCGGTGCACCCGTACATCCGCCGCAAGCAGGGCATCGAGGAGTGGGACTACGACCACCCGCTGCTGGAAAACGCGTTGCGCAAGACCAAAGGCGTGCCGCTGTTCCAGGAGCAGATGATGCAGATCGCCCTGGACGTCGCGAACTTCACCGCGGCGGAGGCCGACCAGCTGCGACACGCGATGGGCTCGAAGCGCTCGGACCGGAAGATGGACCGGCTGCGGCAGCGGTTCCTCGAAGGCGCGGCCGCGAACGGCGTCGAGGAAGAGCTCGCGAAGAAGATCTTCCTTAAGCTCAAGGCGTTCGCGAACTTCGGCTTCCCGGAGAGCCACGCGCTGAGCTTCGCCCACCTGGTGTTTTCCAGCGCCTACTTCAAGTTCTACCACCCGGACGCGTTCCTGGCGGGCCTCCTGCGCGCGCAGCCGATGGGCTTCTACTCACCGCAGTCGCTGGTCGCGGACGCGCGGCGGCACGACGTCACCGTGCACGGCCCGGACATCAACCGCAGCCTGCCGCACGCCACCCTGGAGGCGGGCGCCGGGAAGTTCCACGACGTGCGCACCGGGCTGAGCACCGTCCGGATGATCGGGGAGGACCTCGCGAAGCGGATCGTCGCCGAGCGGGAGGCGAACGGCCGCTACACCGACATGGCCGACGTCGCCCGCCGCGTGCGGCTGAAGACACCGCAGATCGAGGCGCTGGCCACGGCCGGCGCGTTCTCCGGGTTCGGCGGTGACCGCCGGCAGGCGCTGTGGACGGCGGGCGCGGTCGCCGGGGAACGGCCGGAGAAGCTGCCGGGCCTGAGCCTCGCGGAGGCGCCGGTGCTGCCGGGGATGGACGGCCTCGACCTCGCGTCGGCGGACGTCTGGGCGACCGGGGTGTCGCCGGACAGCTACCCGACCGAGTTCATCCGCGACCGCCTCGACGCGCTCGGTGTTGTCCCGGCGAGCGGGCTGGTCGACCTCGAAGACGGCGTGCGGGTGCTGATCGGCGGCGCCGTCACGCACCGGCAGCGCCCGGCGACCGCGGGCGGGATCACCTTCCTCAACATCGAAGACGAGACGGGGATGGTCAACGTGATCTGCACGCTCGGCCTGTGGCAGCGCTACCACCGCGTCGCGCGCGCGAGCCCGGCGCTGCTGATCCGCGGGGTGGTGGAGAAGTACGACGGCGTGGTGAGCGTGCTCGCCGACCGTGTCGAGGCGCTGCCGATGCGGATCAGGACGAAGTCGCGGGACTTCCAGTGAGCGGCCGGCGCACGATCGTGACGATCTCCGGGCTCGTGCCCGTCACGGGGGTGCGGTCCCAGTAGCCGTACTGCTCGTCGACGACCAGGCCGGCTTCCGCGATGAACCCGTTCAGGGAAGGGACATCGAGGAACCGCAGGGTGCTCTCGCTGAACCGGGGCGCGTCCCAGTCCGGGCTTTCGTACGTGGTCCTGAAGGTGACGTACCCGTTCTCGAACGGCCCGGCGTTGTTCCACGACCGGACGTTGCCGGCTTCTCCCACGTTCTCCGGTGTCCAGCGTTCCCAGCCGCGGGCCGCGGGGTTGCGGGTGTCGAAGCCGAACCGGCCGCCGGGACGCAGGGCGCGATGGAGGGCCGAGAACGCCGTCCGCAGCTCGTCGTCGGTCAGCAGCACCTGGAACGCGTGCCCGGTCATCACCGCGAAGTCGAACTCGCCGTCCCAGGTGGCGGTCGACAAATCGCCGTGCACCCACTCGACGTCGTCGCGGCGGCGGGCCTGGACGAGCATGCCCTCGGCCGGGTCGAGCCCGACGAGCCGTCCGGGGTGGCCGGATTCGCGCGCCCAGTGCAGCAGGGACCCGGTGCCGCAGCCGACGTCGAGCACCGACTCGGCCGCCATGATCATCGGCAGGTAGAACTCGAAGTCGCCGCTGCTCTCCCGTGGGTTGAAGGCGTCGTAGAGCGCGGCAAGGTCGTGATCGGCGAAGTGCTCGTCGGGCATGGCCGTCACGGTAGTGAGCGCCGCGGCCGGGATCATCCGTTTTTCGGGGCCAGGCCCAGCAGTTCCGGACGCGCGGCCAGCTCGCGCCAGTACGCGCCGGGGTCGGGCAGCAGCCTGCGGCGGTCGAGGTCGAGCAGGCCCGACACCGAGGACACCTCCGCGACCAGCGTGCCGTCCGGTGCGTGGAACTCCTGCGCCACCCGGGAAGTCTTGCCCGCGCCCCACTTGAAGTCGCAGCTGACGGAGACCTCGCCGCCCGGGACGAGCTCGCGGTGGAACCGCACCGTCGTCTCCAGGTTCACCGGCCCGATGCGGCGCGCGGCCAGCGCGGCCGGGTCGATTCCCGCCGCCTGGACGCACATCCAGCGCGCGTGGTCGGCGTAGGCGAGGTACGCCGGGCCGCGGACGTGGCCGTTGACGTCGAGGTCGTCAGCGCGCACCGCGATCGTGACTCGGAACATGGACAAGAGCGTGGCGCGCGGGTGGCGTCGCTGTCTGGAACTTTTCGGCCACGCGCACGAGCGCCGCGGGGGAGGAACCCGACAGGCGACGGCATTCGCGGCCGAGGTGGGACTGGTCGGCGTACCCGAGGTCGGCGGCCGCGCGAGCCAGCGAGGTCCGCCCGGCGACCAGGGGTTCCAGGAGACGCAGGAACCGCTGGAACCGCCGGATCCGCTGCAGCTGCTTCGGCCCGGCGCCGACCGCGTGGACGAAGTGCCGCCGCAGCCCGCGTTCGCTGATCCCCACGGCGACCTCGGCCGTCCGCGTGGCCGCGCCGAGGGCCTGCACGGCAGCCAGCACCCGTCGGTCCGGTGACGCACTTCGCCGGGCGACGAGCGTTTCGAGGATCCCGCGCTGGGCTTCGGGATCACTAGTGCCCGCAAGGGTTTCTTCGGCACGACGGGCGGGCGCGCCCCAGAGGTCGGTCAGCCGTGTCGCGCCCGCGGGCAGCTCCGGCATGGCCGTCCCGAGCACGGCGCCCGCGGCCCCGCACCGCAGCCGCACCCCGACGCGCGACGCCGACGCCGGGACCCACAGCCGCAGCGGCGCGCCGGCCGTGACGACCACCGTGAGCGCGTCACCGTCCCAGACGAGGTCGGCGCAGCCGTCGGGGAGCACACGCAGCGGCCGCGCCCAGCCGGTGCGCCCGTGCCAGCCGCAGGCGAGCACGGCCTCGAGCCCGGGCGGCGGCGGGACTTCGCGGTACACCGACCGCGCCCCGGCGATCGCCAGCGGCCGCAGCGGAACTCCCATGGCCCCAGTATGCAGCGGTCAGGAACCGTCCTATTTCGATCTTAGAGTCGGAGTTACACCGACCGAGGAGGAAAACATGGTTCCCGACGGCTACACGACGGTCACCCCGTGGATCATCGGCCACAACACCGCCGGCCTGCTCGACTTCCTGAAGGAGGCGTTCGACGCCGAGGAACTCGGCCAGGTCGTCGGCGAGGACGGGAAGATCGGCCACGCGGAGGTCCGCATCGGCGACGCCGTCGTGATGGCGTTCGACTCACCGGACGGCTGGGACGCCACCCCGGCCTTCCTCCGGCTTTACGTGCCGGACAGCGAAGAAACGCAGCGACGCGCCATCGAAGCGGGCGCGACCGAGGTGACCCGCCAGACCGTCCTGTTCTTCGGCGACCGCGTCGGCCGCGTGCGTGACCCGTTCGGCAACCTGTGGTGGATCCAGACCCGCCTGGAGAACCTGGACGAGGCCGAGATGGCGCGCCGCGCGCAGCTGCCCGAGTACGTCGAGGCGATGAACTACGTCCAGGGTGTGAGGCTCTAAGGGCGGATGTGGCACCCTGGGGGCCGTGCTGGAGACGGGGGAGGACTACCGCGAAGCGGTGTTGTCCGGGCAGTGGTGGGAAAAGCGCCGGTTCACCGGGTGCGACTTCACCGGGGCGGACCTGAGCGGGCTGCGGACCCGCGGCTGCACCTTCGACGACTGCGTGTTCAGCAAAGCCGACCTCTCCCGTTCGCGGCACGACGCGTCGGCGTTCCGCTCCTGCACCTTCGACCGGACCGTGCTCGCCGAGAGCCGCTGGACGGCGTGTTCGCTGCTCGGGACGTCGTTCGCCGAGAGCGGGTTCGGCGGCATCGCCATCACCGACTGCGACCTTTCGCTGACGTCGCTGGCGAAGGCGCGGCTGCGCCGCCTCGGGCTGTCCGGGCTCCGGCTGCGCGAGGCCAACCTGATGGACGCCGACCTCACCGGCGCCGACCTGCGCGACAGCGACCTGACCGGCGCGCGCCTGCAGGGCGCGAAGCTCGAGGGCGCGGACCTGCGTGGCGCGCGGATCGACGCGAACGCCCTGGTCCAGGCCGACCTGCGCGGCGCCGAGGTCGACGTCGAGACGGCCATCGCCTTCGCGGCCGCGCACGGGCTCGTCATCCGCTGAAAACGACGAAGGCCCCGGCAGTGCCGGGGCCTTCGCGAAACATCAGTCGATCGGGGGCTCACCCGGGTCGAGCTCGATCAGGTCGCCCTCGGCGAGCAGCTCCTCGATCGACGTCGGCAGCAGGTACGCCGACCCGCCGCCGGGCTGGTTGAACCACGGGATCGCGACGCCGGCGAGCGCCTCGAGCGGCCGCTGCACCCGGTAGACGTGGTACGGGCGGTTCACCCACTCCGGCACCAGCGACCGCTCGGCGAACGGCGTGCCCGCCGCGTACGTCAGGTTGCCGTTCGGGCCGCCGAAGCGGTCCAGCTCGCTGCCCGCGGGCAGCTCCCGCAGCTCCTTGCCGCGGAACAGCGTCAGCGGCGGCTCACCGGCCATCGGCCCGATCGGCCACTGCTGCTGGCCACCGCCGCCACCCCCGCCGTTGACGGCCGGGCGGACCGGCTCCTCACGACGCTGCGGCGCCGGGGGCGCCGGCGGAGCGGGCGGCGGGACCGGCGGGGCGGCCTGCACCGCGGGGGCCAGGACGGTCGGCGCGGACGGCGGCGGCTCACGCCGGGGCGGCGCCGGGGCGACCGGCGGCGGCCCGGCCTGCTGCTGCGCCACGGGCGGCGGCCCGGCCGGGACCGGCGCGGAGACCGGCGGGGCGGGCGGAGCCGGCGGCTCGTCGTCCTCGAGGTCGCCGAACAGCTCCTCGGCGCTGGTGAACGCCGTCTGCTCCTGGGCGGGCACCGGCTCCGGCTTGCGGACCGGGTACGAGCCCGTGGCGACCTCAGGCGACAGCGTCGCGACGACCCGCTGCGGCGCCGGTTCCGGCTCGGGCTCGGGTTCCGGTTCGGGCTCCGGCGCGGGCGGCTCCTCGGCGGGCACGTGGCCCTCCGGGTTGAGCAGCAGCTTGCCGAGCATGAACGCGGCCGCGTCCTCGGCGTCGCCGAACACCGCGGGGTTGCTGAGCTTGCCGTCGTACCAGCCGACCCGCCAGCCGTCGTCGACCTGCTCGACGCTCCAGCCGTGTTCGGCGGGTTCGCCCAGCTTGTAGCCGCTTTCCGGGATCTCGAGCTCGTCCAGCTTCTCCTGCAGCCCGGCGAGCACCGGGTGCTCCGGCGTCTCGCGGCGCAGCGCCCGGCGGCCCGACCGCGGCGGCTCGGGCTGTGCCGCGGGCGCCGGGGCCGGCGGCTCCGGCACCGGCAGCACCCCGGGCACCTCGGGCTGGGTGATCATCGTCGGCGGGCCGGGGTCGAACGCGGGCTGCGGCGGCTCGAACGCGTGCGCGGGCTCGGCGTCCTCCTCGTCGTGGCGCGGCTGGAACGCGGCGTGCGCCGGCTCGTCGTCGTGCCGCGGCTCGAACCCGGTGTGCTCGGGCGGCTGGAAGCTCTGCGCCGGCTCGTCGTCCCGGTGGGCCGGGAAGGGCTCGCCGTCGCGCGGCTGTTCCTCGCTGTGCCCGATCGGCTGGTCGGGGACGTACTCGGCGGTCTCGTCGAGGTCAGGCACCCGGCCCGGCTCCGGCGCCGAGCCGTTCGAGCCCGCCGCGTGCTCGGCCTGCTGGTCGTACTCCTCCTCGCCGTACTGGTCCTCTTCGGCGAAGCGGTCGTCGAACTCCTGGTCGTCGTAGCCGTCTTCGTGGTACTCGGCCTCTTCGACGTACTCGTGCTCCTCCGCGGGCGCCTCCGGCTCGGCGGGGGCGTGCGCCGCGAGCGGCGCCTCGACGGGCGCGGGCGGCTCCTGGTGCTGCGGCGGCACGACGGGCGGGGCCACGGCGGCCGCGCCCGGTGGCGGGCCGACCGGAGGCTGCTGCTGCGGCGGCACCTGCTGCTGGGGCGGCGGGCCCTGCGGCGGCGGCCCGGCCGGGCGCTGCTGCTGCTGCTGCTGCTGCGGCGGTGGCGGCGGGTTGCCCCGGGTCAGGTACGCGGCGGCGGCCTGCAGGGTCGGCTCGTCGACCGGCGGCAGCTTGAAACCGACCGCGCGGACGTGCTCAACGAGGTCCGGTTCGGGCGAAACGCCGTACTTGTGCAGGTAGAAGTTGACGGCGGCGGGCCACACCCACTGGCCGTCGCTGTGGAAGGCGACCGGGACGGTGGCCTCCGGTGTCGCGGCCAGCCGGTCGATGTCGTACCCGCGCTCGGGCACCACCAGCGGTGCCTGCTCGAGGTACTCCAGCAGGCGGTCCTGCTCGTCGACCTCGAGGTCGGGGCGGTTGATCACCGGACGGCCGGCGGGCCCGACGGTGTCGAAGATCCGCGCGATCCGGAAGTGCGGGCCCGGCTGCTCCGGGCCGAGCCCGGACATCCGCCGGATCAGCCACTCGGGCACGTTCTCCTCGGTGCGCGGGAACATCCGCAGCTCGTCGGAGTAGGCCTGCGGCGGCGGCGCGAGGTTCCACACCGGCTCGTCGCGGTTGTACTCGAGGTTGTAGCTGGAGGGGTGGTCGAGCTGGTACCGCGCGTTGAACCAGGTGCCCCGGCCGTCGCGGTACATACCCCCGCGCAGCCGGCCGAAGAGGGTGGCGATGTCGTGCGTCGCCAGCCACTCGTGGACCGTGCCGTCTTCGGTGACGATCTCGCCGGTCAGCTCGTGGTACCTCCCGACGGCTCGGTACTCCGCGCTGACCTTGCGCCAGTCGCGGGGGGCGGCGCGCAGCAGTGCCAGCCCGATCTGCTTGACCAGGGTGTCCTGCTCGGTCGCGTTCAGCTGCGTCGTCGGTTGTGCCACGGGGACATTTTGACTGTTCGCGCGCGCGAGTGCACCCCGCATGTGGGTTTTGCCGCTCGGCGACCCGATGGCACACGGTCTGACCTCGCGTGATGCGACGTGCGGTAGATCACAGGTTGATCGCGGACGGCGTCGCGAATGGACCGTGCGGGGGTGACGATCACTCTACGGGCTGCGACCACCCGCGCCTGGAAGCGACGCGCGGGGGTCGCTTTGCCAGAATGGGCCCCGTGACGGCGAAGATTCTCGACGGCAAGGCCACCAAGAACGCCATTTTCGCGGAGCTCGAGCCGCGCGTCGCGGCGCTGGCCGCGAAGGGGGTGACGCCGGGCCTGGGCACTGTCCTGGTGGGAGACGACCCGGGGTCGCACTCCTACGTGCGGATGAAGCACGCCGACAGCGGCAAGATCGGGATCAACTCGATCCGCCGCGACCTGCCGGCCGACATCACGCAGGAGAAGCTCGAGGCCGTCGTCGACGAGCTGAACGCCGACCCGGCCTGCCACGGCTACATCGTGCAGCTGCCGCTGCCGAAGCACCTCGACGCGAACCGCGTCCTGGAGCGGATCGACCCGGAGAAGGACGCCGACGGCCTCGCGCCGGTCAGCCTCGGCCGGCTGGTGCTCGGCCAGCAGGGCGCGCTGCCGTGCACGCCGTACGGGATCATCGAGCTGCTCAAGCGCCACGGCGTCGAGCTGAACGGCGCGCGCGTCACCGTGGTCGGCCGCGGCATCACCGTCGGCCGCACGCTGGGCCTGCTGCTGACCCGCCGCAGCGAGAACGCCACCGTCACCTTGTGCCACACGGGCACCCGTGACCTCGCCGCCGAGGTCCGCCGCGCGGACATCGTGGTCGCCGCGGCCGGGGTGCCGGGGATCATCACGCCGGACATGGTGGCCCCGGGCGCCGCGGTGCTCGACGTCGGTGTGTCCCACGTGGACGGCAAGCTCACCGGCGATGTTCACCCGGACGTGGCCGAGGTGGCCGCCTGGATCTCGCCGAACCCGGGCGGGGTCGGGCCGATGACCCGGGCGATGCTGGTGAGCAACGTCGTGGAAGCGGCGGAGCGCGCGGTCCAAGGTCTCCAGGGCCGATGACCATGACGGAGGACCGGCGGGACGTCCACGACCGCCGGAGCGGGCCGGCCCGGTTCACCCAGCTGCCGTTCGCGGTGGTGCTACTGGTGGTGGCCGTCGCGGTGCTGCGGATCGTCCAGTACCACTGGCGCGAAGGCGCGGCGCTGATCGGCGCCGCGCTCGTGCTGGCGGCGGTGCTGCGGGCGGTGCTCCCGACGGAGCGCGCGGGCCTGCTGGTGATCCGCGGCAAGGCCGTCGACATCGTGACGTACGCCGGCCTCGCCGCGGCAGTGCTCTACGTGGCCCTGACGATCATCGGCGGGCCGTTCGCGTCTTCTTAGGACGCCATCGCGAGCTCGCGACGTTCGGCTTTCGCTTCCCGGCGGTCGAGGGTGCCGGAGACGATGGCCAACGACAGTCCGAAGACGGCCAGCAACGCGCCGACCCAGTTCGGGGCGACCAAGCCGAGCCCGCCCGCGATCACCAACCCGCCGAGGTACGCGCCGATCGAGTTGGCGATGTTGAACGCGGACTGGACGGCGGCCGACACCAGGGACGGTGTGCCGCCCGCCTTCTCCATGATCCGCGCCTGCATCATCGGGCCGATCATGAACCCGGCGACGCCGACGAAGAAGATCGTGATCGCCGCGCCGACCTTGCCCTGCGCGGTGATCGTGAAGATCCCCAGCACGCAGGCCAGCGCCAGCAGCGCCGCGTACAGGCCCGGCATCAGCGCGCGGTCGGCCAGGCGGCCGCCGAGCAGGTTGCCGATCGTCATGCCGACGCCGGCCAGGGACAGCAGCAGCGTGACGTTCGACGGCGAGTAGCCGGCGACGTCGGTCAGCATCGGTGTGATGTACGAGAGGCAAGCGAACACGCCGCCGAGCCCGAACGTGACGATCGCCAGCGCGAGGTGCACCTGCGGCCGTTTGAACGCGCCGAGCTCCGTGCGCAGCGACGCGTCGGCGGGCCGGCCCTGGTGGGGCACCAGCTTCCAGATGGCCGCGGCGGCGACCAGGCCGATCACGGCGACCACACCGAACGTGGCGCGCCAGCCGACCTGCTGGCCCAGCAGCGTGCCCAGCGGCACGCCGATGACGTTCGCCAGGGTCAGGCCGAGGAACATCAGCGACACGGCCTTGGCGCGCTGGCCGGGTCCGACGAGGCTGGACGCGACGACCGCGCCCGCGCCGAAGAACGCGCCGTGGGGTAGCCCGGCGAGGAACCGGAACGCGACGCCGAACTCCTGGTTGGGCGAGAGCGCGAAGAGGGCGTTGCCCAGGGTGAACAGGCCCATCATGGCCAGCAGCATGGTCTTGCGCGGCAGCCGGACGGCGACCGCGGTGAGCAGCGGCGCGCCGACGACGACGCCGAGGGCGTAGGCGGAGATGAGGTAGCCGGCGGTCGGGATGTCGACGCCGAAGTCGGCGGCCGCCTGGGGCAGCACGCCCATCATGACGAACTCGGTGGTCCCGATGCCGAAGGCTCCGATGGCGAGCGCGAGCAGCGCGACGGGCACGGCACTCCTTCCAGGGTGGGTAAACGATTACTCGGCTGTTCCGATCTCGTGTGCTGGATCGGTTCAGTACGGGGGCAAAAAGGAAGACAGCCATGCGGCCCCAGCGCCGTGAGCTGTCCTACGCACAGTCCAACCGACGAGGGGGGTCGTTGTCATCCCGATATCGGGTGACGATCCACACCGTAACGCGATGATCAGCGCGGAGCGGCCAGGACGCCGTCCAGCAGGCCGGGGAACAGCGCGTCGAGATCCTTGCGGCGCAACGAGTTGAACCGGGTCGTGCCCTCCTGGCGGCCGGCGACGACACCGGCCTGGCGCAGGATGCTCAGGTGGTGGGTGATTGTGGACTTCGTCACCGGCACGGTCAGCGCGCCGCACGCCAGCTCGCGATCCTCCGCCGCCAGCTGCCGCACGATGCCCAGGCGCACGGGGTCGGCCAGGGCGCGCAGCACCCCTTCGACGGTGATCTCGTCCCGCGACGGGTGGACGATCGGCGGCAGCGCCGCGGTCTTCGGCATGGCTCCATTGTACGACGCCGGTCGAAATTGTCGGAGCCGCGTAGTACGGTGACGGTCGAACTACGACGTTCGTCGAACCAATCGCCCGCTCCCTTGGGGGACCCACCCATGTCCACACCCTCGCCTTCGAGGATCTCGGTGCTCGCCTTCGGCGCGTTCGGCGTCGGGACCAGCGGTTACATCGTCGCCGGGCTGCTGCCCGCGCTGACCGGTGAGCTGCACGTCTCGGCCACGGCCGCGGCGCAGCTCGTGACCGCCTTCGCCATCGCGTACGCGGTCGGCTCGCCGATCTTCGCCGCCGTCACCGGCACCTGGGAACGCCGGACGCTGCTGGTGGCCGCGCTCGCCGTCACCGCGGCCGGCAACCTGTTCGCCGCGCTCGCACCCGGCTACGGCAGCCTCCTGCTGGCCCGGGTGGTGACCGCGATCGGCGCCGCGGTGTTCACCCCCGCGGCGAGTGCCGTGGCGGCCCAGCTGACCGCTCCCGAACGCCGGGGCCGCGCGATCGCGCTCGTCTTCGGCGGCCTGACCGTCGCGCTCATCTTCGGTGTGCCGCTCGGCAGTCTCATCTCGCAGCACCTCGGCTACCGGACGGCGTTCGCGCTGGTCGCCGCGTTCTCCCTGGCGAGCGCGCTCGCCGTGCGGGTGGCGCTGCCGCCGGTCGCCGCGCCGCCGCGGGTGACCCTGGCCGAGCGGTTCGCCGCCGGCCGCGACCCGCGCGTGCTCGTCATGCTGGCCGTGACGGTCCTCGGCTGCCTCGCCGCGTTCATGGTCTACACGTTCGTGTCGCCGCTGCTGGCCGCGACCGCCGGCCTCCACGGCACGGCCGTCACGGTGCTGCTCTTCTGCTACGGCGTCGGCGGCGCGGTCGGCAACTTCGCAGGCGGCCGGGCAGCCGACCGCTGGGGTTCACGCGCGCCGCTGCTGGTCGTGACGGCGGCGATCACCGTCGTGATGGCGCTGCTGCCGATCGCGACGACCACCCCGGTCGCGGCCGGTGTCGCGCTGTTCGTGTGGGGCATGGCGACGTGGTCGTTCAGCCCGCCGGTGCAGCACCGGCTGATCGAGCTGGCCCCGGGCCACGCGGGCCTGGTGCTCTCGCTCAACGCGTCGGCGATCTACCTCGGCGTCGGCCTGTCCGGTGTGGTCGGGGGTGCGGTGCTGACGTCCGGCGGGCCGCTGGTGCTGCCCGAGGTCGCGGCGGCGCTGACCCTCGTGGCGCTGGTGCTCGTGGGCACCGCGTGGGGCCGGGTCCGCGAACCGGTCGCCGTCTAGTCGGCGCGGGCCTGGACTTCGCAGTCGGGCCCGGGGTGGACGAGCGCTTCGTGCCCGTCGGCGAACCGCACCAGGTAGGGCGGGGCGCCGTCGGGCCCGCGGACTTCGAGGATCTCGCCGCGCTGCTCGGCCGACCCGACGGTGCGGCCGTGTACCCGGATCTCGTCCCCGACGGCTGCGCGCATGGGGCTCACCTCCCTGTCCAGCGTAGGAGCGCGGGTCGTTCCGCGGTCCCGGCGAACGGGTTAGAATCCGGGCATGACGACCACATTCGGAGGCGCCGCGCCTCGGCGCCGGTGAGCCCCGCGGTCCGGGTCCGCACCCCACAGGAGCTGCGGAAGTCCCGGCGGAGCAAGTCACATCCCTGTTGGGGTTGGCGCGGCTACCGAAGCCAGTAGCGTGCGCGGTCCGAGGTGCCGCAACCACTCTCGCGTTCCCGCTCCATCTGCATGAGCATTGCCGATCAACGCAACGAGCAGCAGAAGTCGATCTGCAGGCTCACCAGATTGTCAGCGGCTTCCGCGACCGCAAGCAAGAACACAAGGTAGTCGTTGACTTCTGCTGACGTCGGCTTCTCATTGAGATCTCCATGGGCGATCTTGTTCCGTTTTGCGACGATTTCTAACAACTTGACAGATACGTCGATCCCTGAGTGAGTTGGATCGTCCTGCAGTTTGCTGCCGATCTTGTTCATTGCGTCGATTACACCGACGAGTTGAAATACGTGCGTCAGCGATTCCGGGCCGGCGTTGGTGAACTGGCGAGCAAGCAGCTTTCCCGAGATCAGGCGTGGGTCAACGCTTCTGTCGGGATCCCAGAGGCTGGCGTACACCGAGAACAGTCTTCGAGTTCGATTAATTCGCTCTTCGCTCTTGGTGATCCCTGAAATTTCTTGTATTCGTTCTTTCGTGTATAGCTCCAAAAGCGAGTCCGGAAGTCGTCGCGTCGGTGGCTTGGTGTGAGATATCTCGTCGATGAACTCTTCGAGGAGAGATTTGATAAATCCTTCGAAGTGGGCAACCAGCATGACCATTGCAGCTCGGCAGAGCGCATTTTCGAGGTCTCGATGGCTATCGCGCTTCCCTTTGGCTGGCAGGGAATTTTCCGGCCGTCGGTCGGCGCGCAGAAGGGTTCTGACCTCTTGCACGCTTCTCTCGAAGTCGGTGAATGCTTCGGTATTTGGTGTGGTCATATCTATTTGAGGGGAATCTGAGGTAGAGTGCATGTCACGCCGAGCTTTTTGAGTCCGCTTGCGAACGCATGAGTTCGAGTCCGCATGCGGAGCCTGTCGGCGGTGGCTCGGCCGATGGCGGTGCTGAACTCTTCGTCGGCTATCAGCTGCTCCCTCAGGTTTCGGATCTCGTCGGATTTTCGAACCGCCTGTGCACGATCGGCGTAAGCAAGGGGAAGCATGATGGCATCGAAGAGAGCCTTGTTAAATGCCCCGAGCTGCTTGCCTGACGTTTTCGAAGGAAGGCGAAAGGCTTCCTTGCCGAAGATATGCGAGACGGTCTTGCATGTTTCTTCGAATACCGTCAGGTCGCCCTTTTTTGGGCTGTCTTTTCGGTGTTCGCGCATGTACTGGTTGAGGAGCTGGCGCAGCGGTGGACGGTAGGACTCGAAGTCGTCGTACAGTGCAAAGAAGCGCAGTGCCAGCTCGGCGTACTCCATGCGCTGATTGCGGAGGCCTCCAAGGATACCAGTAAAATATCCATGCTCGGCTATTGCTTTGAGTGCGGAGTTGAACTCGCCGCGATAAATGCAGTTGCGAAGCTCTTGATGTGCCAATCGAGCGGAGCCGGTGTTCAGTCTTTCGAAGACATCGAATTTGATGTCCGGGTGGGAATCCTCGGTTATCACGATGCATCGAACAGTGCGATTCTGTAGTCTGCGTTGATCCTTGGGGGACATTTCCGAATAGGTCATTCCCTCGAGTTCGCGCAGTACGGAGATGCCGCGTAAAGGAAATCCGTCCCCGAGGAACTTCTTGATGGTCGTAATCCGTTGAAGACCGTCGATTACCTCATAGGTTCCATCTTCGTTCTCTGCGAAATAGCAGACAGGAACGGGAATATTTAGTAAAAAGCTCTCGATGAGCCTGCTTGCTTTGGCTAGATCCCATACGTACTTGCGTTGGTATGCGATGTTGAGCAAGAGTCTTCCCCGGCCGATGTCATCGACGAGTGTCGCCAGGGAAAGATCGTACGGTTGGGTGACCAGGCGGCGCTCGGCCTGACTGATTTCCAGAGGATCCGACTGATCTTCCGAGCCGTCGTCGCTCTCGTCGGCGTAAGTGTCGAACAGGACTTCCTCTTGCACGTCGATCCCCTCTGCCGTCGTTTCACGGTGAATCGCGAATGTAGCGGATTCTCGGCTTTGATTCCAGCGAAACCTTCGAAGAAGCCGCTTGATGTCACTTGGTGCCGGGGCGGCGGCGCGACCGAGCGTAATGCCGATGTACTTGTCCAACATGACCGGCCCAGAAGAGCTGACGATCATCTTTGCTGCTGGGGACGTCGAGTCCTTTGCTCTTGGCCAGGGAGTAGAAGCCGGGGCCGGCGTCGTTGGAGTCGAGATACTGGACAAGTGCGCTGATCAGCAAGCCGCCGGTCTCGGCGAGAGCTTCTTCGGTAATCTGCTCGAGCAGGCGGCCGACAGCTGCGCGCTCGGCTTCGAGATCGAAGTCGAAGCCTGCTATGCCGGTCCGGTTTGCGAGGGTGGCGTTGAACTCGGTGTACGAGGTGGTCCGTTGCATCTCGGCCCGTTCGACCAGGAACGTCTTGCCTGCGGCGACCAACTGTGTCCATTCACCCTCGTCGCGCCCATGCCGCATCTGTTGCCTACCTGTTCATCGCGGCTGGGCAGTGTGGAGGCGGCGCCCAGCAGAAGCCACCTGAGATAGTCGTTTTGCAAGCCGTCCGTGCTACAGCTACTGAGGAGCCACGTCAGCAGAACAGCAGCCCTCGGCCCGCTGCGCGTCTGGGTGCGTCAGCTCGAGGCGGCCGCGGCCTTGGCGGCCTTCTTGAACGCGCGGACCTGGGCGAGCGTCTCCCCGCTGGTGACGTCGGCGATCGACCGGCGCGACCCGCGGTCGCCGTACGCGCCGGCCGCTTCGCGCCAGCCCTTCGGCTGGACCCCGCGCTGCTTGCCCAGCAGGGCCAGGAAGATCTTCGCCTTCTGCTCCCCGAACCCGGGCAGGGCCCGCAGGCGCTTGAGGACCTCCGGGCCGTCGGGCTTCGGGCGGCCGTCGAGCCAGAGGCCCTCGGTCCGGCCGTCGTAGTTCTCGATGATGTGCTGCGCGAGCGCGTGGACACGACGCGCCATCGAACCGCCGTAGCGGTGGATCGCCGGCGGCACCACGCACATCTCGACGAACGTCTCGACATCGGTGGCGGCGATCTTCGCCAGCGAGAAGCCGTCCATCCGGTCGGCGATCTTGCGCGGACCGGCGAACGCGTGCTCCATCGGGTACTGCTGGTCCAGGAGCATCCCGACGAGCAGGGCGAACGGGTCGTCGTTGAGCAGCTTGTCGGCGGCGGGGTCGCCGGTCAGGTGCAGTTCGCGCAGCATGCGGGTCATCTTGACACATTTTCCGGCCGGCCTTGGGGCGATGTCCCGGCCGGCGACGGGGTGGCCGCGGCCACGGCGATCCGCTGGACGATCGCCGGCTGGCCATCGCTGCTCTTGGTCGTCGCGTTGACGGAGTAGGCGAGCTTGCGCTGCAGGTCGCAGGTGGCGAAGACCCCGCTGGAGTAGCCGTAGCGGCTGCCGGTCTTGCCCCAGACCGTGAGGTCGCCCAGCCGGATCTTCATGAGGCCCTGGCTGTAGTACGCGTCGCCCGTGCCGTCGAACATGGGGACCTTCGGCACGGTGAACAGCCGGGTCATCATGGCCGGGCCGAGGAGCCGGCCGCGGAACAGGCCGGTGACGAACCTGTCGAGGTCGGCCGCAGTGGACACGAGGCTGCCCGCCGACCACGGGATCGACTGGTTCATCTCGGTGACGTCGACCAGGTCGCCGTCCCCGTTCCTGAGATAGCCGTTCGAGTGGGGGTTCGGCAGCCGCGGTCGTCGCCGGGCTCGAAGGTCCGCGTCATCCCGAGCGGCCGGGTGATGCGGTCGCGCACGGCCTGCCCGTACGAGCGGCCGGTGACCTTCTCGATGAGCATCCCCGCGAGGACGTAGCTGGTGTTGGTGTACTTCTGCGCGGTGCCCGGCGGGTAGTCGATCGGGTGGGCGGTCGCCGTGCCGAGCACGCGGGACGGGCTCCAGTGCTCGTAACGGTGTTCGAGCACCAGGTCCGGGTCCGACAGCCACGGGATGTCGACGCTCGGCAGGCCCGAGGTGTGGTCGAGCAGGGTGCGGACCGGGATCGGCGGGTAGCCGCGCGGCAGGACACCCGGCAGGTACCGCTGCACCGGCTGCTCGAGGTCGAGCCGGTGTTCCTGCGCGAGCTGGAGCACGACCACGGCGGTGAACGTCTTGGTGGTGCTGCCGATCCGCACGTAACCGCCGGGATCGACCGGGGCGTGGGTGCGGCGGTCGGACTCGCCGGAGGTCCCGCTCCAGTCGCCCGCCGAGCCCGTGACGCGGACCAGCGCGCCGGTCGTGTCGTAGTCGGGTGCGCTGGAAATCGAGGCGGCCAGTGCCGAGGCGTTGGGCCGGCTGAGCTCGGGAACGGGTTCCGTCCCGCCGGGATCGGCGTAGACGCAGGCGTTCACGACACCGCCGGCCGTCTCGGCGTGGGCGGGGAGGGCGGTGAGTCCGAGGGCTGCGGTGGCGAGGACTGCGATCGCTGTTCGTTTCATGCCGAAAGCCTGTCGTCCCGCGGCCGCCGTGCCATCCAGGAAATGCCCGGTCCCCGAATCCCGGTGATCGTCCCCCGCCGGAGGGACGGTTCCGTCCCCGCCCGGGGGACTCCCGTCGGCTGCTCAGCGAGCCTTCGGGTACCGCGACGGCGTTGTCCCCAGGTACCGCTTGAAGTGCCGCGTCAGGTGCGCCTGGTCGCTGAACCCGGAGGCGACCGCGACTTCGGCGGCCGGCGCGCCGTCGAGCAGCAGCCGGCGTGCGCGGTCGACGCGGCGGCCGGTCAGGTACCGGTGCGGGGGCAGGCCGAACCGCGAACCGAAGCAGCGGACGAGGTACGCGGGGTGCGCGCCGAGCGTCTCGGCGGCTTCGGCCAGCGTCAGCGCCTCGGGCAGGCGCGCGTCGAGCAGGTCCCGCAGGTCGTCGGCGAGGCCGCGCTTGGGTTCGTGGGACACCGGCTGCCCGAGGTGGGTGCGCAGCCGGTCGGCGACCAGCACGAGCCGGCTCTCGGCCTCGAGCGCGTCGCCGGCGTCGGCGAGGGACTCGTGGAGCTGGTGGATGCGGGTGCGCAGCAGCCCGTCGGCGACGCTCGGCTGATCGACCGCCGCGCCGATCAGGTCCTCGCCCAGCACCGACGTGTCGAGGTAGAGCACACGCTTGCGAAAGCCGTGGCTGGTCGCGGCCCGCCCGTCGTGCGCGACGTTCGGCGGCAGCAGCGTCACGGCCGGCCCGAGCGCGCCGTGATGGTGGCGGTCGAGGTCGTAGCGGATGACGCCGTCGTCGACGATCAGCAGCGTCCACGTGTCGTGCGTGTGCAGCGGGTAGGCGTGGGTGGTGAAGCGCGCGTGGAAGACCTCGGCGATCCCCGGGACCGCCGGCCGCCAAGCTTCGACGTCCGCCATGTCAAGAACGTACAAGACGCGCCGGTCACCGGCGGGCGAGTCTGTGCGGCATGACTTCCTTCGACACGAAGATCGCCGTCCTGCTGCGGGAAGACCTGGCGTCCTGGCAGCGGCTCAACGTGACCGCGTTCCTGGTGAGCGGGATCGCCCACGTGACGCCGGAGCTGATGGGCGAGCCCTACCGCGACGCCGACGACACCGAGTACCTGCCGATGTTCGGCCAGCCGGTGATGGTCTTTTCGGGGTCCGCGGACGTCCTGACGGCGGCGCACGGCCGCGCGCTGGGCCGCGGCCTGCGGTTCTCGATCTTCACTGACGAGCTGTTCCACACCGGCAACGACGTCGACAACCGCGCGGCGGTGCGCGCGGTGCCGGGGGAGAAGCTGGCGCTGGCGGGCTTGGCGGTGCACGGCCCGAAGAACGCCGTGGACAAGATCCTCAAGGGCGCGTCGCTGCACCGGTGAGCGGGACGCCCGAACGGTTGTCCGGCCCGGCGAAAAGTGGGGAACCGCGCAAACCGGGTGCGTGACGCGCCGCCGGTGCCATCCTTCGAGTCAGCGCCGCGGAGGGCGGCTCTGACTGGGGAGGTTCCGTGAATTCACTTCGTCGTGCATGCGTGGTCCTGACGGCGGCGGCCGGGCTGGGCGTCGCGGTCGTACCGGTCGCTTCGGCGGATCCGGTCCGGACCGTGGACTACACCTCGGACGACGGCGCTTGGCCGATGCAGGGCAGCGCCCACTACGCGTCGCCGGGTGCCGAGATCGCCGTCTGGAACCGGGACGGCAAGCTGACGATCGACGTCGACGCGGGTTTCGACTACCTGCGTGTCGAGCTGAGCGCCCCGGCGGGGGAAGCTCTGCACACCGGGACGTACACCGGCGCGCGTTACCGCGATCCGAACCAGCCGGCGCTGAGCACCCCGGGGTTCTCGGCGGTCACGGCCGGCTTCGGCTGCGGCGACGACTACGCGGACTTCACGATCGACCGCCTCGACGCGACCGGCGTGGACGTCACCTTCGTCCAGCGCTGCGGCAGCCCGGACGGCCCGGCCACCCGCGGCGAGGCCCACTTCACGGCCTGAGCCGCGCCACCGGCGGCAGCGTCCCGGCGGTCACCCAGGCCACCCAGTCCGCGGGCTCGAACGCGCAGTTCCCGGACCGGACACGGCTCGCGTGCGCGCCGAGCAGCTGCACGGCGCGCCACAGCTCGTCGTCGGCGTCGTGCCGCTCGAACGCGGCCGGGTTCGCGGCCGACCGGCAGAAGACGCCGGTCGGCGAACTCGCCAGCCGGTCCCGGCGCTGGAGGAACCAGCCGTCGGGATCGGCGGGCGTGCCCTCGCCGCCGCCGTAGACGCGCCACACGACGTCCGGCCCCAGCCGCGTCGCGAGCTCGAGCGCGACGACCGAGTCGAAGCTGCACTGGCGGGCGTACGGCGAGGGCGGCACGGGCCGCGGCTCGATTCCGAGGGACTTCAGCTCGAAGGCGGCCGCGGTCACCCGGACGAGGTTCGGGGCGAGGAGCTCGACCGTCTCCACCCCGTCGTGGTCCCAGTGCCACGGCTCCTCGAGCGCGTGACCCGGCTCCGGCGGCCCGGCGGCCTCCAGCTCGGCCGGGTCGGCGCTCAGCTCGAAGACCTCGACGACGGAGATCTCACCGGGCACGTCAGTTGGCCGTCGGCGAAGCGCTCCAGGTTCACGGCGCCGTGGCGTGCACCAGGAACACACTCCGCACGCGGTCCTCGCCGGTCACCGTGAACGTCCGCGCGGACACGTCCACGAACCCGGCCGACGACGCCAGCGCCGCCGCCTCCGTCTCGTCGGTCGGGAACGTGATGTCCTTCGGCACGAAGTCCGCGAAAGCCCCTGACGGCTTGAACCGCGCGCCCGACACGACCGAGAACGCCAGCCGCCCGCCGGGCCGCAGCACACGCAGCCAGTCCTCGAACGCGACGGCTCCCAGGAAGTGCAGCGAGGACGCACACAGCACGACGTCCGCCGACCCGTCCGGCGACGGCATCGGCACCGCCGGCCCGACCTGCCACGTGATCACCCCGGACGGGTCCAGCGTGGGCGCCTTCGCCGTCGCGCGAGCGACCATGGCCGGCGACAGGTCGACCGCCAGCACGCGAGACGGCTTCAGCCGCAAAGCCGCGTACGCCGCGAAGCCCGTTCCGGTCGCGACGTCCAGCACGAGCCCCGGGCCGGCCGGCAGCGGCGCCACCAGCTCCTCCGCCACGGAGGCGTGGAAGGTGTCTTCGTCGTAGTGCTCGGCCGTGCCGTCGAAGACGGCGGCCCGCGAGTCGTGGTCCACGGACCTCAACCTAGCCGGGGCCACCAGCGGTTTTCAGCGGACGGCGCCCCGCGAACCCCAGGTCCGCGCGGTGGTACCAGGCCAGCTCCCGGTCGCCTTCCAGCCAGCACAGCAGCACGTCGGCGCCGTCGAGCTCGGCCGGGAAGTCGACGAGCAGCGGCGCGAACCCCTTGAGCTCGGCGCCGGTGCGCTGGACCGTCGTCATCAGGTCGTCGAGCCGGGCCTGCGCGGCCTTCCACTCGGGCAGCCCGCCCAGCTCGGTGGCCCGGCCGCCCGGCCGGAGCGACGCCGCGAGCTCGGCCGCGTCGGCCCGGACGCGCACCAGTTCGGCGAGGACCGGCCGCAGCCGCGCCAGTTCGTCACGAGCTTCCGCGACGGTGAACAGTCCCATCCGCCGATGATCCCATCGGCGGGGTTCAGGCCTCGCGCCGCCGCCGGACCAGCGCGTTGGCCAGGCCGCTGCCGACCAGCAGGAAGCCCACGCCGAGCAGCCCGCCGATGAAGAGGAAGTCCATGACGCCGTAGGCGATGTCGCTCTTCGGCATCAGGTTCACCAGCCGGAAGCCCCATTCCGGCATGGCCATCGCGGCGACGCCCGGCAGCACGCCGTAGATCAGCCCGCCCAGGATCGGGCCGACCGCCGACAGCGCCCCGAGCGCGGCGACCACCAGCAGCAGGATCGCGCCGCCCGCCAGCAGCGCGATGCCCAGCGCGTCGCGGTTGGTGCTGAGGGTGGCCTGGATCAGCTGCTGCTGGCGCAGGCCGCCCCAGCTCAGCAGGCCCAGCGCGACGGGGGTGAGCACCAGCCCGCCCAGCGCGCTGACCACGTGCGCGGCGCCCCGTCTCCGCGGCCGCTCGTCGAGCACGTCAGCAGTGTCGTCGTAGTCCTCGTAGTCGTCTTCGTACTCGGTGTACCGATGGGTCGACATGGCCGTCACCTCCCGCATGATGAGTTCACGGGTGGCATCGTGCCCTGGTTCACCGCCGAGCGCGACGATCGCTCGGCGAGCGGTCGGATCGGCTGACCGGCAGGTCATGCCCCGTGATTCGCGCCACAGCGGGCGGGTGGAGACTTGATACCGGCCACTACTGGAACCATCCAGCTCGGTCAAGCAGTACGCTTGTACCGCTACCGGCGAGACTTAAAAGAAGAACGCGAAGATCCGCGGAAGGAGCACCGCTGCTCATGGCCAAGATCAAGGTCCAGGGCACCGTCGTCGAACTCGACGGCGATGAGATGACCCGCATTATCTGGCAGTTCATCAAGGACAAGCTGATCCACCCGTACCTGGACGTGAACCTGGACTACTACGACCTGGGTATCGAGGAGCGGGACCGCACCGACGACCAGGTCACGGTCGACTCCGCGAACGCGATCAAGAAGCACGGCGTCGGCGTCAAGTGCGCCACGATCACGCCGGACGAGGCGCGGGTCGAGGAGTTCGGCCTCAAGAAGATGTGGCTGTCGCCCAACGGCACCATCCGCAACATCCTCGGCGGCGTGATCTTCCGCGAGCCGATCGTCATCCAGAACATCCCGCGGCTGGTGCCGACGTGGACGAAGCCGATCATCATCGGCCGTCACGCCCACGGCGACCAGTACAAGGCGACCAACTTCAAGGTCCCCGGCCCGGGCACGCTGACCATCAGCTACACCCCGGACGACGGCTCCGAGCCGATGGAGTTCGAGGTCGCGAAGTTCCCCGAGGGTGGCGGCGTCGCCATGGGGATGTACAACTACAAGAAGTCGATCGAGGACTTCGCGCGCGCCTCGCTCCAGTACGGCCTCGACCGCGGCCTGCCGGTGTACCTCTCCACCAAGAACACGATCCTCAAGGCCTACGACGGCCAGTTCAAGGACGTCTTCGAGGAGATCTTCCAGGCCGAGTTCAAGGCCGACTTCGACGCCAAGGGCATCTCCTACGAGCACCGCCTGATCGACGACATGGTCGCCGCGGCGATGAAGTGGGAGGGCGGCTACGTCTGGGCGTGCAAGAACTACGACGGTGACGTCCAGTCCGACACGGTCGCGCAGGGCTTCGGCTCGCTCGGCCTGATGACGTCGGTGCTGCGCACGCCGGACGGCCGGACCGTCGAGGCCGAGGCCGCGCACGGCACGGTGACCCGGCACTACCGCCAGCACCAGCAGGGCAAGCCGACGTCGACGAACCCGATCGCGTCGATCTACGCCTGGACCCGCGGCCTCGAGCACCGCGGCAAGCTGGACGGCAACCAGGAGCTGATCGGCTTCGCGAACAAGCTGGAGCAGGTCGTCGTCGAGACGGTCGAGGCCGGTCAGATGACCAAGGACCTCGCGCTGCTCATCAGCAAGGACCAGCCGTTCCAGACGACCGAGGAGTTCCTCGCGACGCTGGACGACAACCTGGCGAAGAAGATCGCCCAGGGCTGAGCCGGCTCGCGAAAGCCCCCTTCCCGGATGGCCGGGAGGGGGCTTTTGCGTACTCACGGGGAGTAATGGCACTGGCGCCTCCGGGTGGTTGCGGCGTCCGGCGCTGTCCGACCGGGTAAAGGATTGCCTACCCTTGGGAGCGGGACGGGGCCACGCGGTTGGAGGAAGGCATGTCGAAGAAGACTCTGCTCATCTTGGGCGCCATCGTCCTGGTCGTCATCGTCTACGTGATGAACACGGACAAGCAGGCTTCGGGAGCTTCGGCGACCGGCTGCAAGGTGACCGTGACCGCGGACGTCCTCAACGCCCGCGAGACGGCCGACGGCAACGCGAAGGTCGTCGGCAAGTACCTGCGCGACGCCTCGTTCGACGCGCTCCCGGGAGTCCAGAACGGCTTCCGCAAGGTCGCCGACGACAAGTGGGTGGCGGCCGCGTTCACCCAGCCCGTCGAGGGCTCCACCTGCTGAGCCGTCACACGCCGAGCAGGTCGGCCGCGAGCGTGACCACGCCGAACGCCGCGGCCGACAGGCCCAGCGTCCGAGCGCGCTTGCGGTCACGCTTCGCCGCCTCGCGCCAGTAGAGGCCGATGCCGATCGCGAGCAGCAGCAGTTCGACGACGGCCGAGACGGCGGGCAGCCGCCAGAGCCCGAAGCCGAACGTCGGCAGGTCGCCCGCGTTGCCGGGCAGGATCGGCAGGTCGGCGCGGTGCACGACGAGGTCGAGCAGCCAGTGCGAGAAGACGACGCCACCGAGGATGAGCCCGGCTTCGCGGCCGAGCCAGTGACTCGCGACCGCGCCGAAGAGGGCGGCTAGGACGAGCGCGCCGACGAGCGAGTGCGTGTAGTCGGCGTGGATGACGCCGCCGCCGTAGCCCTCGCCGTCGACGGTCTCGATGCCGCTGAGGTACAGCGGGACGAAGACGACGTCGAGCCAGGCCGTGGCCAGCATGAGCGTCCAGATCGGGATCGCCGGCCGCCCCGCCTTGACGGCGGCGGCCAGCCCGAAGTGCCCGGCGATCATCTGCGCGCCTCCGTCCAGGGGAAGCGGGCGTCGAGCACACCGAGCCCGACGGTGAAGAGGAGGACGGCGAGGATGAAGCTCATGGTTTCTCCGCGTAGTTCGTGAGGCCTTGGACAAGCATGGTTTTGAGGACTTCGAAGCTCCGGTCGACGTCTTCGGGGCGCCCGAACCCGCCGGACGCTTCGAGCCCGGCGAAGCCGTGGACGGCCGCCCGGATGCAGCGGGTCGCGTGCACGGTCCGCTCGTGGTCGAAGCCGAACGGCCTGAGCACGGCGAAGACGACTTCCGCGACAGCGTGGGTGGCGGTGCTGAGCTCGGTGTCGGTTTCGTCCGGGGCGGTGGCGAGGGCGTTGGTGCGGTGCGGGTGGCGCCGCAGGTAGTCGCGGTAGGTGTCGGCGAGGGCGCTGATCGCTGCCGCGCCTTCGCGTCCGGTGGCCGCGGTTCTGAGTGCGTCGGCCATCTCCTGGACGACTCTGAGGTCGATGAGCCGGCGCAGGTCGGCGAGGTTTTTGACGTGCTTGTAGAGCGAGGGCGCGGCGACTCCGGCGCGTGCGGCGACCTTGGCGAGGGTGAGGGCGTCGGGGCTTTCTTCGTCGACGATCTCGAGGGCCAGGGTGACCACTGCTGGGGTGGTCAGCCCTGCTCTAGGGGACATCGGGTTGGCTACTTGGCATAGCTTTGAAGCTAATAGTCGTAGCTTTTGGTGTCAAGGAGGCTTTTTTGTCGGTGGTCGCTGATAGAACTTGGTGCGTCGGAAAACGCAGGTGAGCGGAGGTGTGTGGACGTCCTGGGGTGGGCGACAACTGAATGCGGCACGGGCTGAGGCGAGGTGTCCGCGGGGTCTCCAGGGGGAGTTCCGCGGGCGCGGGGGCTCGAGGGTGTGCGGCTCTTGGCGGCGGCCGGAGGAGTGGAGCCTGGGGACCGCGCTCGGACGGGGGTCGGAGCGCGGCGGTGAGACTCCTTCGGTCTGCCGGAGAGCGGGCGGGGGCGCTGAGGTCGGGGTTTCGTCGGGTCGCGCCCGGGCAGGGGGTGAGCGCGAAGGCGAACCCCTTCCGCACTCGCCTGCCGAGACCGCGGCGGAGCGCGAGCGAGGGCTCATCGGCGCCTGGCCGGGGCATGGGGTGGTGGCACCCTCGCGGCCAAGGGACTCGTCGGCGCGCGGCCGGGCGTGGGGCGGCACGCTCGCGGCCGAGGGACTCGTCGGCGCGCGGGCTCGGCATCAGCGCTGCGAAGTTCCGCCGGTCGCCGAGGAGCTAACGGTCTGGTCGAGCACCGGGTACGCCGCGCAGGGCCGCTGGCGGACCGAGGTCGGCTGCGTGAGCGAGCTTCCCGGCGGTGCCCGAGCGGGCGCATGCCGTGCCAGGGAAGCTGCAACCCGCGCGACCCGGCCGTCAGAGCGCGACCGTCAGGTCCTCTTCCGCGACCAACACCTCACCGCCGAACTCGGCACGCGCCTCGGCGGCAGCCGCGGCCCGGTCGGTTCCAGGCCAGAAGTGGGTCAGCATGAGCCGGCGCGCGCCAGCACGCTCTGCCCAATGGCCCGCCTCTGCGGCGGTCATCAGGAACCGCGGCTCTCCCTCCGCCGGTGGGGTGCGGAGGGTGGCGTCGCAGATGACCAGGTCCGCGTCACGGCCGAGGTCCGCCAACACAGGCGATGGTCCCGTGTCCCCGGTGTAAGCCACCGTGAGCCCAGGCGCGCTCAGCCGCACGCCGAAGTTCGGCACGAAGTGCGGCAGCGAGTACGCCGTGAGCCGGAACGGCCCGATGTCGGCCGGTGAGCCGAGGTCGTGCACCTCGAACACCTCCGTCGGGTGCGGCCGCGGCTCCATCGCGGCCAGCCGCCGGACGGTGCCGGGCGTGCAGTGCAGCGGCATCTTCGGCGGCGACGGCTCCGTGTAGTACCAGGCCCGCCCGAGCGCGCTCACGTCCGCGCAGTGGTCAGGGTGCTCGTGCGTCACCACCACGGCGTCGGGCAGCCCGTGCGCGAACAGGCGCGACGCCGCGCCGTACCCGAGGTCGAGGACGACGCGGAACCCGTTGTGCGACAACAGGAACCCGGCGCACGCGCGCCCGGGCTCCGGGAACGCGCCGCAACTGCCGAGGACCGTCAGCTCACCCATGCCCGGCAGTCTGGCAGAGCGGCCACCGGGTAGCGTGGCCCGCGTGCTGACCGTCTCCACCGTGAACGTCAACGGCCTCCGCGCCGCCGCCAAGAAGGGCTTCGTCGAGTGGCTCGCCGCCACGAAGGCGGACGTCGTCTGCTGCCAGGAAGTGCGCGCCACGGCGGAGCAGCTGCCCGCCGATGTCGTCGCCCCCGAAGGCTGGTTCGCGGTGCACGCCCCCAGTGCCGTCAAGGGCCGCAACGGGGTCGCCGTCTACAGCCGCGTCGAGCCCGAAGAGGTCCGGATCGGCTTCGGGGAGCCCGAGTTCGAAGACAGCGGGCGCTACCTCGAAGTCCACCTGCCGGACGTCGTCGTGGCGAGCCTCTACCTGCCCAGCGGTGACGTCGGCACCGAGCGCCAGGACGAGAAGGAACGCTTCATGGCCGCGTTCCTGCCCTACCTCGTCGAGCTGCGCGCGAAGGCCGCCGCGGCCGGCCGTGAGGTCGTCGTGGTCGGGGACTGGAACATCGCCTACGACAACGCCGACCTCAAGAACTGGCGCGGCAACCGCAAGAACTCCGGCTTCCTGCCCGAAGAGCGTGAGTGGCTCGGCCGCGTCTACACCGAGGCGGGCTTCACGGACGTCCAGCGCCGCCTCGACCCCGAAGGCCCCGGCCCCTACACCTGGTGGTCCTACCGCGGCCAGGCCTTCGACAACGACTCCGGCTGGCGCATCGACTGCCAGCTCGCGACCCCCGGCCTCGCCGAGAAGGTCGTCGACGTCGTGGTCGAGCGCGCCGCCGCCTACGACCAGCGCTGGTCCGACCACGCGCCGGTCACCGCCACCTACGACATCTAGGCCGCGCGGGCGGCGCGCCAGGCCGCGCTGTCCACGAAGTGGTTGTCGAACCGGTCCTGCGACGCCAGGACCTCCGCCGGCGACGCCTCGCCGCGCCGGATCCGGTCGATCATCCGGAAGTACTCGAAGCGCTCGACGCCGGGTGTGAACACGATCAGCACGTCCGCGCCCGACCGCGACGTCGCGCCGAAGGCATGGGTCGTGTGCGGCGGCACGAACAGCATGTCGCCCGTTCGCACCGTCACGATCTCGTCGCCGTTCAGCACCTCCAGCTCGCCGTCGATCATGAAGAACATCTCCGCCGACGACGTGTGGAAGTGCGGCGTCGCGCCGTTGTGCCCGCGGCCCAGGCAGGCGCGGTTCGTGCTCAGGTGCCCGCCGGTCTGGGAGACGTCGGCGAGCAGGGTCATCGTGTCGGGGGTCGAGCCGAGCTGCTCGGCTTCGTCGTTGCGCACCAGCAAAGTTGTCATGCCGGGGATGGTTCCACGGCTGATAGTTCGCTGTCAAACTATCCGGCATCGAATAGACTGCCGGGGTGACTGACGAAGACGCCGTCGACGCCGTGGTGTCGGCCTGGGCCCGTGAACGCCCCGACCTCGATCTGACCGCCATCGGCGTGGCCGGCCGGCTCGGGCGGCTGAGCCTGGTGCTCGGGCCCGCCCAGGAGCGCGTCTTCGGCAAGTTTGGCCTGCAACGCGGGGAGTTCGACGTCCTGGCCGCGCTGCGCCGCTCGGGGCCGCCCTACACGCTGATCCCGTCCGAGCTGTCGGCGACGCTGATGATGTCCCGCGCCGGCATGACCAGCCGTCTCGACCGGCTGGAGAACGCCGGGTTCGTCGAGCGCACGCTCGACCCGAACGACCGCCGCAGCTTCCACATCCGCTTGACGGACCAGGGTTTCGAGGTGGTCGACGCGGCGATGACCGAGCACACGGCGAACGTCACCGAGCTGCTCTCTTCCTTGCGCGCCAAGGAACTCGGCCTGCTCGACGACGTCCTGCGCAAGCTGCTCCGCGAGTACGACACGCCGTGAGACGCAAAAAGGGCCTCCCCGGAAGCCGGGAAGGCCCTTCTCGCCGCGCCTGGCTCAGCAGGACAGGTTGGCGCCCGTCGGCACCCCGAGGATCCCGGTGATCTGCGTGTACTTGTCGATCCGGCTCTGCACCTGGGCGGGGTTGCCGCCGTTGCACTCGATGGAGCCGTTGATGCTGCGGATGGTCTCGCCGAAGCCGCGCTGGTTCACCATCGCGTCGTGCGGCGTCATCGTGCCCGGGCCGGTCTGGGTGTTCCAGTACCAGAGCCCGGTCTTCCACGCGACGGCCGAGTCCTGCTCGACCAGGTACGGGTTGTTGAGCAGGTCGATGCCGAGGTTGTCGCCGGCGGCCTTGTAGTTGAAGTTCCAGCTCAGCTGGATCGGCCCGCGCCCGTAGTACGCGGCCTGGCCGGCCGGGCAGCCGTAGGACTGGCTCGCGTCGCAGTAGTGCGGGTAGTTCGCGGTGTTCTGCTCGACGATGTAGACGAGACCGCCGGTCTCGTGGTTGACGTTGGCCAGGAACGCCGCGGCTTCCTGCTTCTTCACGGTGTCGTCGCCGGTGTTGGCGAAGCCGGGGTACGCGTCGAGGGCCGCCGTCAGCCCGCTGTAGCTGTAGAAGCTGTTGCGGCTCGGGAAGATCTGGTTGAACTGGTCTTCGCTGACGACGAAGGACGCCGCCGAAGCGGTCGCGGCGGGGAGCACGAGGGCGCCGGCGACGGCCGCCAGCGCGGTCACCGCGACTCCGACGCGCTTCAAGAACCGGGGGATCGACATTCAGACTCCTCTTGGTCACGCCGGTCGTGCGCGGTCCGACCGAGCCGAATGGGCTACTCCAAGAGGTATAGACCAATCACTATCGAGTTAAAAGTTTTCCGAATAAGACGACGCGATCGGACCAGCGGTAACTGCACCGAACGGCAGAGGGTGAAGCGATCTTACGATGAACGGGTGACGAACGGCCGGACACGAATTGGTCACTCTCTACTTTGAGTATGAGCGTTCCGCCTTCCGCAACACCCACTCGGGTGGCGGGCTGAACCATGGGGGTGCCCGGATCGTGTTCTCGGTTGGGGGCTAGTCTCGGCCCCCGAATCGATCGGTACCGACAGGTCTTGACACGCTCGGTAGTTTTTTGACCAGTAGCACGCAGCGTCTCACTCGGATGGGTGAGGCTTTGGGTGAATACACTGCGCTCGTCACTCGCGGGAGGCACTCCGGTGCGCAACCCAGGTCAAACCCTGATGCGGTCCACGCTGCGCGGGTTCCGCGCGGCCGTCGTGGTCGCGCTGGTCCCGGCCGGCCTGCTCCTGGCCGGCGGAGCGACCGCGTTCGCCGACGTCACGACGACCGCTCAGGCGGACACCAACACGGAGAGCTTTGGCGTGCTCGGCCCGGTCGGGCTGGTCGCTGTCGCGCTCGGCATCGTCGGCATGACGCTGGGTGTGCTGCGCCAGCGCCGCAAGGCCCGCGTCGCCGAGGCCGCCCCGGCCGTGCCGGAAGCCCCCGGCCCGGTCACCGCGATGGCCGAAGCCGTCCTCGGCGAGCCCGACGCGACGCCGACGCGCCCGTTCCTCACCCAGCGCCCGCACGCCTGAGGGCCCTCGGCGCCCGTCGCGCGTCCCGGCCTGAAAGAATCCTGACGTGTCCGAAGAGCAGACCGTCGCAGCAGAGCGCCGCCCGCGGGTCCTGTCCGGGATCCAGCCGACCGCCGACTCGTTCCACCTCGGCAACTACCTCGGCGCGCTGCGCCAGTGGGTGCGGATGCAGGACACGCACGAGACGTTCTACTGCGTGGTCGACCTGCACGCCATCACGGTCGAGCAGGACCCGAAGGTGCTGCGGCAGCGCACCCGCGTCTCGGCCGCGCAGCTGCTGGCCATCGGCATCGACCCGGGCCGCAGCGCGCTGTTCGTGCAGAGCCACGTGCCGGAGCACGCCCAGCTGAGCTGGGTCCTGGAGTGCCAGACCGGCTTCGGCGAGGCCGGCCGGATGACGCAGTTCAAGGACAAGTCCGCGAAGCAGGGTTCGGACCGCTCCAGCGTCGGGCTGTTCACGTACCCGATCCTGCAGGCCGCGGACATCCTGCTCTACCAGGCCGACGCGGTCCCGGTCGGCGAGGACCAGCGCCAGCACCTGGAGCTGACGCGCGACCTCGCGCAGCGCTTCAACAACCGGCTGGGCAAGACGTTCGTGGTGCCGGAGCCGTACATCATCAAGGACACGGCGAAGATCTACGACCTGCAGGACCCGACGAGCAAGATGAGCAAGTCGGCCTCCACGGCGAACGGCCTGGTGGAGCTGCTCGAAGACCCGAAGCGCTCGGCGAAGAAGATCCGCTCGGCGGTCACCGACACCGGCCGCGAGGTGGTGTTCGACGCCGAGAACAAGGCGGGCGTCTCGAACCTGCTGACGATCTACTCGGCCCTGACCGAGCGGACGATCCCGGACCTCGAAGCCGCGTACGAAGGCAAGGGCTACGGCGACCTGAAGAAGGACCTCGGCGAGGTGTTCGTCGAGTGGGTGACGCCGATCCAGGACCGGGTCAAGTCCTATTTGGACGATGTGGCCGAGCTGGACAAGGTGCTGGCGGCGGGCGCCGAGCGCGCCCGCGAGGTGGCATCGAGGACGCTGGCCAAGACGTACCAGCGAATCGGGTTCCTGCCGCCGGCGCGGTGAAGCTGGTCCTGCTGAACGGCCCGCCGGGCAGCGGCAAGTCGACGCTCGCCCGGCGCTACGCCGACGACCACCCACCGGCCCTGGCCCTCGACGTGGACCACCTCCGCGCCATGATCGGCGGCCGGCGGGCAACACCGGGCCCGGCGGGGCTGCTTGCGCGTGACCTGGCGGTGGCGGCGGCGCGGACGCACCTCGCCGCGGGGCACGACGTCGTGGTGCCGCAGCTCCTGGCCCGCCCGGGTTTCACCGAGCGCCTCGAAGCCCTGGCCGCCGAGACTGGCGCGAGCTTCCACGAAATCGTGCTCCTGCCCAGCCTCGTGGTGACTCGCCGACGGTTCGCGGAGCGCGGTTCGTCGGAGGTCGAGACCGCGGAGCCGCTCACGGAGAAAGACCTGACAGCGGCATACGACCGAGTAGCCGAGTACGCGGCGACGCGCCCCCAGGCGGTGATCCTGCGCGACGAAGACGCTTACGCGGGGTTGCTCGCCTCCCTCACGTGAGCCGCTCGCGAGCGGGCGTCGCCAGGCGGGCAGCGCGCTTCGATCTTCCACGGCGGCTCGCCGCGCCCTTCGATCTCCCTCACCGGCCCCCGAAACTCACCCGGCCGCCCCCGCGCAAGCCGCTCGCGTTGCGGGAGTCACCCGGCGTGGTTAGCGTTTCACAGTGGCGAACGAAGAAACGAAGGAAAAGCTCCTGCCGCGGCTGCGGCGGAAGTACCCGTGGCTCGATCACCTGATCCGGGCGAACGAGGCCTTCACCGAGCGGTACGGCAACCACTACGCCGCCGCCATCACCTACTTCAGCGTGCTCTCCGTCTTCCCGCTCTTCATGGTCGCCTTTGCCGTGGTCGGGCTGGTGGTCAACCACGACCAGGCGATCATCAAGAAGATCACCGACGGCATCAACGGTTCCGTGCCGGAAGGCCTGCAGGAGCTTGTCAACGGCATCGTCAAGGGCGCGCTCGACTCCGGCGGCGGCATCGGGATCTTCGGGCTGCTCATCGCCCTCTACTCCGGCATCGGCTGGATGTCGAACCTCCGGGACGCGCTCACCGCGCAGTGGGGCCAGGAAAAACAGCCGCAGCCGGTGGTCAAGCAGACGCTCAAGGACCTCGTCGCGCTCGTCGGGCTCGGGGTTGCGCTCATCGTCTCCTTCGCGCTGACCGCGGTCGGCGGCGGCGTTGGGCAGTTCCTGCTCGAACTCGTCGGGCTCGCCGACCAGACCTGGGCGATCTACTTGCTGCGGGTCGCGACGATCGTGCTCGGCCTGATCGCCAACACCCTCGTCTTCCTCTGGGTGATCGCGCGGCTGCCGCGGGAGCAGGTCGCGCTGCGCAGTGCCGTCAAGGGCGCCGTGGTCGCCGCCGTCGGGTTCGTCATCCTGCAGCAGGTCGGGTCGATCTACCTGGCCAGCGTGACGAAGTCGCCGTCGGCCGCGCTGTTCGGGCCGGTCATCGGTCTGCTCGTCTTCGCGAACCTCGTCTCGCGCTTCCTCCTGCTCATCACGGCCTGGACCGCGACGGCCAAGGAAAACGAGCGCAAGGTCGTCGTGCCCCCGCCGCCGGTGCGGCTCGAGCAGAACGTCACCGTGCGGCGCGGGCCCGGTGTCGGGGCCGTCGCCGGGGCGTTCAGCGCCGGCGCGCTGCTCGCGTGGCTGGGTGGCCGCCGCAAACCTTGACAACCACCCGGGCGGTAAAGAAACTGAACCGGTAAGAAATCTGAACCGGAGGTTTCATGCTGGACGCCGCCCGCGAGTGCGCCGCGCTCGCCAAGACGCTCGCGCCCGTCACCGAGCAGCAGCGCGCCCTGCCCGCCGAACTCGTCACGAAGCTGACCGACGCCCAGCTCCTGCGCAGCGGCGTCCCCGGCTATCTCGGTGGCCCGGAAGCATCACCGGCGCTCAGTCTCGAGACGGCGGAGACAGTCGCGCGCGGTGACGCGTCGGCCGGCTGGTGCGTCTCTATCGCCGTGACGAGCAGCCTGCTCTCCGCCTACGCCCCGCGGAAGTGCGCCGAGGAGGTCTTCGGCGATCCGAAGACCGTCGCCGCCGGGGTCTGGGCGCCGCGCGGAACCGGCAAGAAAACGGACGGCGGTTACGTCGTGTCCGGGCGCTGGCCGTTCTGCAGTGGCATCCCGCACTGCGACTGGCTTTTTGCCGGGTTCGTCCACGAGAGCGAGCTGTACGTCGCCGCGTTGCCGAAGGCCGAGATCGAAGTCCTCGACACCTGGCACACCACCGGCCTGCGCGGCACCGGCAGCCACGACTGCGTCGCCGGCAACCTGTTCGTCCCCGAGCACCGCGTCTTCTCGGTCATGGGCGGGCCGCCCGAGGAAGCCGTTGCGCTGCACCGGTTCCCGCTCTTCGGGTACTTCGCGCTGTCCGTCGCTGCGGCCGCGATGGGCAACGCGCGCGGCGCGCTCGACGACCTCGTCGAGCTGGCCTCGACCCGCAAGCCGCTCGGGTCCAGTCGCTCGCTGGCCGAGCGGTCGCAGACCCAGGCCGCCGTCGCCGAAGCAGAAGCCGCCTTGCGCGCGGCGCGGCTGCTCTTCTACACCAGCATCGAGGACGCCTGGCAGGCCGCGCAGGGCATCGAACCGGTGTCCGACCAGCTCAAACTCGGCCTGCGGCTGGCCGCCACGCACGCGACGCGCACCGCCGCGAAGGTCGCCGACAGTTTGTACGACCTCGCCGGCGGTGCGGCGATCTACGAGACGTCACCCCTGCAGCGCCGCTTCCGCGACGCGCACACGGCGACCGCGCACTTCCAGGTCAACCCGGCCAGCTACGAGCTGTCCGGCAAGCTGCTGCTGGGCGTCCCGGCCCGCACCGAACAGTTCTGAGGAGCCCCGTGCCCGTCAACGCCCAGTACCGCCTCGCCGCCCGGCCGTCCGGCCTGCCGACGGACGAAAACTGGCAGTACACCGAGGAAGCCGTCCCGTCGCCGGGGGAGGGGGAGCTCCTGGTCGAGGTCAAGTACCTCTCGCTGGACCCGGCGATGCGCACCTGGATGAACGCGGGCCGGTCGTACGTGCCGCCGGTCGGGATCGGCGAGGTCATGCGCGCCGGCGGGATCGGCCGGGTCGTCGAGTCGCGCCACCCCGGGTTCGAAGCCGGTCAGGACGTCTTCGGCACCTTCGGCGTCCAGAACTACGCGGTCTCGGACGGCAAGGACGTCCAGGTCGTCCACACCTCGCTCGCCCCGGCGCCGGTCTTCCTCGGCACGCTCGGGATCAGCGGGATCACCGCCTACTTCGGGCTGTTCGACGTCGGCCGGCCGGAGCCGGGCCAGACCGTCGCCGTGTCCGCCGCGGCCGGGTCGGTCGGCATCGTCGTCGGCCAGCTCGCGAAGATCCACGGCTGCCGTGTCGTCGGCATCGCGGGCGGGCCGGAGAAGTGCCGGACGCTGGTCGAGGAGTACGGCTTCGACGCCGCCGTCGACCACCGCGCCGGAAATCTCCGCGCCGACCTCAAGGAACACGCGCCGGACGGCATCGACGTCTTCTTCGACAACGTCGGCGGTGACGTCCTCGAAGCGGCGCTGTCCCGGCTCGCCCGCGGCGCCCGGATCGTGCTCAGCGGCGCGGTTTCCCAGTACAACAGCACCGAAGGGCCACGCGGCCCGGCCAACTACATGCAGCTGCTGGTGCACCGCGCGTCCATGACCGGGTTCGTCTTCTCCGACTACGCCGACCGCTACCCCGAAGCGGTCGAGGCGCTGGCGGGCTGGGTGCGTGACGGCCGGCTGAAGACCCGCGAAGAGGTCGTCGAAGGCGGCATCACGAAGTTCCCGGAGACGCTGCTCAAGCTGTTCCGCGGCGAGAACACCGGCAAGCTGGTGCTGGCGCTGTGACCGACCTGCGGCACCGGTTCACGGCGGACTCGGTCGGCCGGGCCCTCGACCTGGTCGGCGAGCGGTGGAGCCTGCTCATCCTGCGCGAGACGTTCTTCGGGGTGCGGCGCTACGGCGAGTTCGCGCGCAACCTGTCGATCCCGCGCCCGACGCTCTCGGCGCGGTTGAAGACGCTCGTCGAAGCGGGGGTGCTCGACCGCGTCGAGGTGGCGCCGGACCGGCCCGAGTACCAGCTGACGCAGGCCGGGCGGGACCTCTTCGGCGCGGTCGTCACGCTCATGCAGTGGGGCGACAAGCACCTGGCCGGACCGGAGGGGCCGCCGATCCTGTTGCGGCACAACGACTGCGGCGAGATCGCCGACACGTATGTCGCGTGTGGACACTGCGGCGGCGCGATCACCACGGACAGGGTGACCCCGGAGCCGGGCCCCGGGTTCCGCTAGTTCGCGGCCTTCCGGCGCTGGTGCCCGACCACGAACCCGCCGACGATGATCAGGAACACGACCAGCGTGATGATCCAGCCGGTGACGCCGAACGGGTCTTCCTTGGCGGCCGCGGCGGTGGACGTCCCGCTGCTGACACTGCCGTCGGGGAGCACGGTCGGGGTGCTGCCGGTCGTGTCGGTCGCGGCCGGCGCCTGGTAGGTGATCTTGCCGACCGGCTCGGCGCGGTCGGCTTCCAGCGCGAAGCCGTAGTCGAGCAGCTTCGCCGCCTGGTCGACGACCTTCGTCGGCTTCTGCTCGGCGCGCAGCATGACCACGGCGAGCCGCTTGCCCCGCTGCTGCGCCGCGCCGACGTAGGTGTGGCGGGCGTCGTCGGTGAAGCCGGTCTTGCCGCCGAGGAAGCCGGGGTAGACGCCGAGCAGCTTGTTGTCGTTGAAGACCGGGATGGCCGGTTTGCCGCCGGTCGGCGGGATCTCGAAGTTCTTCGTCGAGACGGTCTTCGCGAACTCCGGCTGCTTCATCGCGTAGTGGAAGATCAGGCTGAGGTCGTAGGCCGAGGTCGACATGCCCGGCCCGTCCAGCCCCGACGGCGTCGCGGCGCGCGTGTCGAGCGCGCCGATGCGGGCGGCGAGCGCGTTCATCTTCGACACCGTGGTGTCGACCCCGCCGAGCACCGTGGCGAACGCGTGCGCGACGTCGTTGCCCGAGTGCATCAGCAGGCCGTGCAGCAGCTGGTCGACGGTGTAGCTGCCGCCGGCGACGAGGCCGACGCAGGTGCACTCCTGCTCGGCGTCCTCCTTCGTCGCGACGACCACCTGCTGCGGGTCGAGCTGGGTGACGACGACCAGCGCGAGCAGCGTCTTGATCAGCGACGCCGGCCGCTGCCGGGCGTGCGGGTCCTTCGCCGCGACAACCGCGCCGGTGTCGAGGTCCTGCACCACCCACGACGCCGCGGTGTTGCCGTCCGGCGGGTTGAGCGCGCCGTCCGGGGTGATCAGGCCGCACTCGGCCATCCGCGGGCCACCGACCGGGTCCGACGGCACGGCCAGCGCGGGCGGGGCCTGCCGGCCCGGCGCGGGCCGCTCCGAAGTGTCGACCGCGGGCGGGGGCGCCTGGTGGTTCGCGCACTGGCCCTGCTGCGGCGCCGCGGCCGCCAGGGCCGGGGTGCTCAGGGCCAGGAGCGCGGCGGCGAGCGTCGTCGTGAAGACCTTGAGCGACCGGGAGACAGCGGAGTGCACCCACGCAATCTAGCGCCGCGGGCCGCGTCGCATACTCAGGGGCATGCGCATTTCCCGACGGACCTCGCTGTTCCTGCTGGCCTTCGGCGTGTGGTCGTGGATCATCTGGATCACGTTCGCCAAGAACCTGTGGGCGAGCGACCAGTCCTGGACCCCCGACGGCTCGCCGACGGCGTACTTCATCGTGCACGCCGTGCTGACGGTGGTGTCGTTCGTGCTGGGCACCATCATCGGGGTGCTGGGCTGGCGGGCGCTGCGCGCTTCCCGCGTCGCCTCCTGACTTTGGTCGGTGGCGCGGTCCCCGGGGCCGGTTTAGGTTGACACCGACTCTGGAGGTGGAATGTCCCGTTTACGCCGAATGGCGGCCCCGCTCGTGCTGGCCGTCGCGGGCGGCCTGTTCGCCGCGGCCCCGGCCGCCGAGGCCGCACCGGTCGCGTGTGACACGACGAGCACGCCGTACACGTACGTGGTCACGTACCAGCCGGGCACACGCGCATCGGCGGTCGACAAGGAGCTGGCGGCCAAGTGCGGCACGAAGGTGGCGTACTACGGCGAGATCGGCGTGGCGATCGCCAGCTCGCGCAACGCGGACTTCCAGCAGAAGATCGGCGTCTACCGGGCGTATTCGGGTGGTCGCGACGTGGCCTCGGCCGCCTCGGCCCGCTCTTCGCTGGGCGCCGTCCGGACGCTGGAGGACACGCAGTCGGTTGCCGCCGCCGGTGACCTCTCCGCTCAGCAGTGGGACATGAAGGCGATCCACGCGCCCGAAGCGAACAAGAAGTACCAGGGCAGCCGTTCGGTGACGGTCGGCGTGCTCGACTCGGGCATCGACGCGACGCACCCGGCTCTTAAGGCCGCCGTTTCGCCTTCCGAATCGGCTGGCTGCATCACGGGTGCCCCGGACACTTCCCCGGCGTCGTGGGCCCCGACGACGTCCGACCACGGAACGCACGTGGCGGGCACGATCGCGGGCAAGGACCCGGCGGCGGGCTTCACGGGCATCGCACCGGGAGTCAAGCTGGCCTCGGTGAAGGTGGTGAACGACGACGGGTACATCTTCCCGGAGTCGGCGGTCTGCGGGTTCGTGTGGGCGGCGAAGCACGGCTTCCCGGTGACGAACAACAGTTATTACATCGACCCGGGAATGTTCTTCTGCTCCCGCGAGCCCGGCGACGCGGCAGCGTTCGAGGCGGTCCGCCGCGCAATCGAGTTCTCAACGCGCCACGGAGTTTTGAACATCTCGGCGGCGGGCAACTCGGGCTTCGACACGACGTCCCAGACAACGGACCCGAACCGCCCGCACCCGGTGGACAAGTCGTGCGGCATCCTCCCGAAGGCGATCGACGGCGTCGTGACGGTGTCTTCGGTGGGGTACGCGGGCACGAAGTCGTCGTTCAGCAACTACGGCGAGATCGACGTGACGGCGCCGGGCGGCGACTTCGTCCAGACACCGCCGGCGGGCTCCGGTCCGGCCTGCCCGCTGTCGACAACGGTCTTCGGCGGTCTGTACGGCTCGAAGTGCGGAACGTCGATGGCTTCGCCGCACGCGGCGGGAGTGGCAGCGCTGATCGCGTCGAAGTTCCGCTGGCTCCCACCCCAGCTGCTGGCAAAGGTCCTGACGGGTGAAGCGGACCCGGTGAAGTGCACGGCCACGGAAACGGCATGCACGGGCCCGGCAAAGAACAATTCGTACTACGGCCACGGCTTGGTCAACGTCCTGGACGCGGTGAAGTAAGAACAAAGGAGCAGGGTGGTCATCCCGTCGCCTGAGGCCGTCAAATCACTTTGAGTCGGGCCCGCAACACAGAGGCCAAAGCGAGCTAACAACGCAAGCTTGCGGGCCCGGCTCAAAGTGATAGGCCTCGCTCAGGCGACGGGATGACCACCCAGCGGCCCCCTCTCAGAAGTGAGAGAACAGCGAGACGGCCGGTCATCCCAGAGCCTGCCCGTCCGGCGAGGACGGTTTTGCTTTCTCCTTTGCCACGGCAGAGGTCTGCCGCAGCAGAGCGGGTCCGACGTCCCCCGCCCCTCCGGTGGGATTTTCAGCCGCCGGCCGGGTTTGTCAAGGCGGGAAAGCGTGCCTTGACAAACCCGGCCGGCGGCTGAAGAGACGCTGGGATGAGGGGCGGGGGAGGTCTGGTGACGTCGTGGTCTTCTTGCGTTGCCGGCCGCCGGTTTCCTTACCCAAAGGGCCCTCCGGCGGAAGTCGCCGGAGGGCCCTTTTCGGTATTGCGAAACTCACACGCGCTTGAACAGCAGCGCGCGCTTCACTTCCTGGATCGCCTTCGTCACCTGGATCCCGCGCGGGCACGCATCAGTGCAGTTGAACGTCGTCCGGCACCGCCAAACGCCCTCGCCATCATTCAGGATGTCCAGCCGCTCCTCCGCCCCCTCATCCCGGGAGTCGAAGATGAACCGGTGGGCGTTCACGATCGCCGCCGGGCCGAAGTACGACCCGTCGTTCCAATACACCGGGCACGACGACGTGCAGCACGCGCACAGAATGCACTTCGTCGTGTCGTCAAACCGGTCCCGGTCCGCCTGCGACTGGATCCGCTCCCGCGTCGGCTCGTTGCCGTAAGTGATCAGGTACGGCTTGATCGCGCGGTACGCCTCGAAGAACGGGTCCATGTCGACGTAGAGGTCCTTCAACGTCGTCAGGCCCTTGATCGGGGCGATCGTGATCACCGTCGGCTTGCCGGACGTCGACAGGAGGTCCTTCATCAGGACCTTGCACGCCAGGCGGTTGATGCCGTTGATCTGCATCGCGTCCGACCCGCACACGCCGTGGGCGCACGAGCGGCGGAACGAGAACGTGCCGTCGATGTAGTCCTTGACGTAGAACAGCAGGTTCAGCAAGCGGTCCGTGCGCTGCGCCGGGACGTCGTAGGACTCCCAGTGCGGCTCGTTGTCGATCTCCGGGTTGAACCGGAGGATCTTCAGCGTGACCGTGATCGGGGTGTGGTCCGACTCGGAAGACGAGGAAGAAGAAGGAGCTTCGGCAACGCTAGTCATCAGTACTTCCGCTCCATCGGCTCGTAGCGGGTGAAGGTGACCGGCTTGTAGTCCAGCCGGATGTCGGACGACAGACCCGTGCCCTGCTTGTAGGCCATGGTGTGCCGCATGAAGTTCGTGTCGTCGCGGGTCGGGTAGTCCTCGCGGGCGTGGCCGCCGCGGGACTCCTTGCGGGCGATCGCGCCCACCACGAGGACCTCCGCCAGCTCCAGGAGGAAGCCGAGCTCGACGGCCTCGAGCAGGTCGGTGTTGTACCGCTTGCCCTTGTCCGCCACGGTGATGCGCTGATACCGCGCCTTCAGCGCCTGGATGTCGGTCAGCGCCTGCTTCAGCGTGTCCTCGGTCCGGTACACCGACGCGTGCGAGTCCATCGTCTGCTGCATTTCCTTGCGGATGTCGGCGACGCGCTCGTCGCCGTGCTCCGACAGCAGGCCCGCCAGCTGCTCCTCGACCAGCGTGGTCGGGTTCTCCGGCAGCTCGACGTGCTCGTGCGCCAGCGCGTACTCCGCGGCCGCGATGCCGGCGCGGCGGCCGAACACGTTGATGTCCAGCAGCGAGTTCGTGCCCAGGCGGTTCGAGCCGTGCACGGACACGCACGCGACCTCACCCGCGGCGTACAGCCCGGGGATGACGTTCTCGTTGTCCCGCAACGCCTCGCCGTGGATGTTGGTCGGGATGCCGCCCATCACGTAGTGACAGGTCGGGAACACCGGCACCGGCTCCTTCACCGGGTCGACGCCCAGGTAGGTGCGCGAGAACTCGGTGATGTCCGGCAGCTTGGTCTCGAGGACCTCGACCGGCAGGTGCGTGACGTCGAGGACGACGTAGTCCTTGTTCGGGCCGCACCCACGCCCCTGCAGCACTTCCTGCACCATCGAGCGCGCCACGATGTCGCGCGGCGCGAGGTCCTTGATGGTGGGGGCGTAGCGCTCCATGAACCGCTCGCCGTCGGCGTTGCGCAGGATCCCGCCCTCGCCGCGGACGGCTTCGGAGATCAGGATGCCCAGGCCCGCGAGGCCGGTCGGGTGGAACTGGAAGAACTCCATGTCCTCCAGCGGCAGGCCCTTGCGGAAGATGATGCCGAGGCCGTCGCCGGTGAGGGTGTGCGCGTTCGACGTCGTCTTGAAGATCTTGCCCGCGCCGCCGGTGGCCATCACGATCGACTTCGCCTGGAAGACGTGCAGCTCGCCGGTGGCGAGCTCGTAGGCGACGACGCCGGAAGCGACCGGGTTGCCGTTCTCGTCTTCGCTGGTGACGAGGTCGAGCACGTAGAACTCGTTGAAGAACTCCGTGCCGTACTTGACGCAGTTTTGGTACAGCGTCTGCAGGATCATGTGCCCGGTGCGGTCCGCGGCGTAGCAGGCGCGGCGCACCGCGGCCTTGCCGTGGTCACGCGTGTGCCCGCCGAAGCGGCGCTGGTCGATCTTGCCCTCGGGCGTGCGGTTGAACGGCAGGCCCATCTTCTCGAGGTCGAGGACCGCGTCGATGGCCTCCTTGGCCATGATCTCCGCGGCGTCCTGGTCGACGAGGTAGTCGCCGCCCTTGACCGTGTCGAAGGTGTGCCACTCCCAGTTGTCCTCTTCGACGTTCGCCAGCGCGGCGCACATGCCGCCCTGGGCCGCGCCGGTGTGGGACCGGGTCGGGTAGAGCTTGGTGAGGACCGCGGTGCGGGCACGCTGGCCGGACTCGATGGCCGCGCGCATCCCGGCGCCGCCGGCGCCGACGATCACCACGTCGTACTTGTGGAACTGCATGGCAGGAAGTCTCCGAAAGTCAGTTCGCGGGCATGTTCGGGTCGAACGTGAAGATCACCATCGTGCCGACGGCCAGGATCAGGACCATGGACACGTACAGCAGGATCTTCAGCCAGAACCGCGTGCTGTCCTTGCGGGCGTAGTCGTCGATGATGGTGCGCAGCCCGTTGCCGCCGTGGATCTCGGCGAGCCAGAGCATCGCCAGGTCCCAGAACTGCCAGAACGGGGACGCCCAGCGGCCGGCGACGAAGCCCCAGTTGATCCGGTGCACACCGCCGTCGAGGATGTTCATGATCAGCAGGTGGCCCAGCACCAGGACGATCAGCGCGAGGCCGGAGATCCGCATGAACAGCCAGCTGTAGAGCTCGAAGTTGCTCCGGCGGGCGGCGGGACGCTTCGGCGCACGGGGGTTCGCGAGGGCGAGGTCGGCCATGTCAGTTACCCCCGAAGAGCGTTTCGACGGTGCGCTTCAGCATGAAGAACGCACCGGGGACCATCACGACGACCCAGACCACGCCGATCACCCAGAGCATCGCCTTCTGCAGCTTCGGGCCCTTCGACCAGAAGTCGACCAGCATGACGCGGATGCCGTTGAGGGCGTGGAACAGCACCGCGCCGACCAGGCCGACCTCCAGGAGGTTGACGATCGGGGTCTTGTAGGTCTCGATGACCTGGTCGTAGGTGTTCGGCGACACGCGCACCAGCGCGGTGTCGAGCACGTGCACGAACAGGAAGAAGAACGTGAGCACGCCGGTGATGCGGTGCAGCACCCAGGACCACATGCCGGGGTCGCCCCGGTAGAAGGTCCCCTGCCGGCGTGAGGCACCCGCCCGATCGCTCGCTCCTGCCTCGCGGGCAGTGCTCGCCGTGGTGGACATCGGTGAACGGCCTCCAACGTCTGACTTGTGCCCGGTGGCCGGTGAGGTCCGCACTGATCGTCGTCGTCCACCGGGGACGACTACGGCGGCAATGCCGAGATCAAGGGTCATCGAGCGTGGATGAAAGGGATGCTAGACCCGCCCCCGACGGACGGCTCACCTCCGGGTTCCTCTCTGTGATGGACCAGACACCAGCGCACACAGCGGTTGTGTGCGCCGTCACAGCAAAGGGGGTCCACTGTGGACGCACGGCGGCGGTTCGCGGGCGGGTCGCCCGCCCGGCGGACGCCCGATCGAGTGTTGTCCGTCTGGAACGATTCGGCTGCCGGGCCGCCGGGCCTGCTTCGCCCGCCGTCTCACAGAGTGATCGGACTGGTCCACCCCTCGGTCGGACTGGCACACTGAGTCACATCAAACGGCATTTCGGCCGTCCCGCAGCTCGGGGCTGGGCCGAAAGCGGCACTCCGTGACCTCTTTGATCACGTTGGGTGTACATGCGGTCGCGCGTCCGACTCGTGAGTAAACGTTTGTGTTACGTAGCGTGCCTTTCCTATGGCGCATTCCTGTCCGTTGGGTACGGTCTGGCGGTCGACCCGGCAGTAGGGCCGGGTCGTGCCCTTGACCATCCGCTGGATCAGCGGGGAGGGAGACACACGTTGCGTCGCATGCGTGGAACCGCGCTGGCCGCCGTGGCCATGGCCGGGGTGCTCACCCTGGCCGGCTGCGCCAAGGACTCGAGCGGTGGCAGCAGCAACAACAGCGCCGCGCCTTCGTCGGGTGGCTCGGACTGCGTGACCGCGCAGAAGCCGCCCGCCGCTCCCGCCGCCGCGAGCAGCTCGGCCGCCGCGGGGGAGAAGGTCGACGGCAGCAAGCTGAAGATCGGCCTGGCCTTCGACGTCGGCGGCCGGGGTGACGCGTCGTTCAACGACGCCGCCGCCGCGGGCACCGACAAGGCGAAGTCCGACCTGGGCGTGACGACGGTCAACGAGAGCACCGCCAGCGCCAGTGAGGCCGAGTCGGCCAAGCAGCAGCGCCTCGAGCAAATGGCGACCCAGGGCCTGAACCCGATCGTCGCGGTCGGCTTCGCCTACGCGGACTCCGTCAAGGCCGTCGCCGCGAAGTACCCGAACACCAAGTTCGCGATCGTCGACGACGACTCGATCACGCTGCCGAACGTGACGCCGCTGGTCTTCGCCGAGGAGCAGGGCTCGTTCCTGGCCGGCGTCGCCGCCGCGTACAAGAGCAAGAGCTGCCACGTCGGCTTCGTCGGCGGTGTCAACACCCCGCTGATCCAGAAGTTCGAGGCCGGCTTCCTGCAGGGCGCGAAGACGGTTTCGTCGAAGATCAAGATCGAGGACGAGTACCTCACGCCGGCCGGTGACTTCTCCGGGTTCCAGGACCCGCCGAAGGGCAACGCGAAGGCCCAGGCCGAGATCGCCAAGGGCGCGGACGTGATCTACCACGCCGCCGGCGCCTCCGGTAAGGGTGTCTTCGACGCCGCCAAGTCGGGCAACGCGCTGGCCATCGGCGTCGACTCCGACCAGTACAACCAGAAGACGGTCGCCGCCGACAAGGACGTCATCATCACGTCCATGCTCAAGCGGGTCGACGTCGCGGTGTTCTCCTACATCCAGGCCGTCGCCAAGGGTGACCTGAGCGGGCTGCCGAAGCGCTTCGACCTCAAGGTCGACGGCGTCGGCTACGCCACCTCCGGCGGCAAGGTCGACGACATCAAGGACGTCCTCGACGGGTACAAGGCCCAGATCATCTCGGGCGCGATCACCGTTTCGGACAAGCCGCAGAAGTAGCTCACTACGCGCCGGGGCTCGGAGGGATTTCCCCTCCGAGCCCTGACGTGTTTAACGAGATATGGAATTCTCCCGCCCATGAGCACTGCCGAGGCCCCGGCCGAAGCCGTCCCCGACCGGGGCGCGCCCGCCGTCCAGCTGACCGGGATCACCAAACGGTTCCCGGGTGTGGTGGCCAACTCCGACGTCAACCTCACCGTCGCCACGGGCGAGGTGCACGCCATCTGTGGCGAGAACGGCGCCGGCAAGTCCACCCTGATGAAGATCCTCTACGGCATGCAGCCGCCGGACGAGGGCACGATCGCGATCAACGGCGACGAGGTGAAGCTGCGCAACCCGCAGGACGCCATCCGCGCCGGGATCGGCATGGTCCACCAGCACTTCATGCTGGCCGACAACCTGACCGTCGGCGAGAACGTGTTCCTCGGCGCGGAAGGCCTGCACGGCATCGGCCGCGCGGCCCGCGCCCGGCTCGCCGAGCTCGCGCAGCGGACCGGCCTGCACGCCAAGCCGGACACGCTGCTCGAAGAGCTCGGGGTCGCCGACCGCCAGCGCGTCGAGATCGTCAAGGTGCTCTACCGCGGGGCCAAGATCATCATCCTGGACGAGCCGACCGCGGTGCTCGTGCCGCAGGAGGTCGACGCGCTCTTCGCGACCGTCCGGGAGATGAAGGCCGACGGCTACACCTTCCTCTTCATCTCGCACAAGCTCGACGAGGTCCGCGCGATCGCCGACACCGTCACGGTGATCCGGCGCGGCACCACCGTCGGCACGGCCGACCCGAAGACCATCACCTCGCGCCAGCTCGCGGAGATGATGGTCGGCTCCGAGCTGCCCAGCCCGGAGACCCGCGAGTCCACCGTCACCGACCGGGCCGTGCTGCGGCTGACCGAGCTGACGCTCGGCGCCGAGGGCTCCGACCGCAACGCGCTCGACGACATCACGTTCACCGTCCGCGCGGGCGAGGTGCTCGGGGTCGCCGGCGTCGAGGGCAACGGCCAGACCGAGCTCGTCGAGACGATCATGGGCATGCGCAAGCCGTCCGGCGGCACCATCGAGCTGGTCGACGCCGAGGGCAAGGTCCGGGACATCACCAAGGCCGGCACGCTGGCCCGGCGCGAAGCGGGCATCGGCTACATCGCCGAAGACCGCACGCGGCACAGCCTGCTGCTCACCCAGCCGTTGTGGGTCAACCGGATGCTCGGGTACCAGACCCGCGAACCGGTCTCCAAAGGACAGCTGCTCGACATCGCGGGCACCCGCTCGGACACCGAGCGGATCGTGCGCGAGTACGACGTCCGCACGCCGGGCATCGACGTCCCGGCCGCGGCGCTCTCGGGCGGCAACCAGCAGAAGCTGATCGTCGGGCGCGAGCTGTCCGGCGAGCCGGTGCTGCTCATCGCGTCGCACCCGACGCGCGGGGTCGACGTCGGCGCGCAGGCGCTGATCTGGGAGAACATCCGCCAGGCGCGCGCCGCCGGCCTCGCCGTGCTGCTCATCTCGGCCGACCTCGACGAGCTCATCGGCCTGTCCGACACGATCCGCGTCATGCTGCGCGGGCGCCTCGTCAGCGAGGCCGACCCCGCCACCGTGACGCCGCAGGAACTGGGTTCGGCGATGACCGGCGCCGGAGAGGGTGACGAAGAATGACCTCCTGGCGCACCAAGCTGCTGCCGCCGCTCCTGGCGATCGTGTTCGCCGTGCTGCTGTCGGCGATCGCGCTGATCATCTCCGGGGCCGACCCGCTGAACGCGTACGGCACCATGATCGGCCAGATGTTCAAGGGCTCGACCGCGGTCGACACCGTGAACCTCGCGACCGTGTACTACCTGTCCGGGCTCGCGGTGGCCATCGGCTTCCAGATGAACCTCTTCAACATCGGGGTCGAGGGCCAGTACCGGTTCGCGGCGGTCGTCGCCGCCATCGCCGGCGGCGCGCTCCAGCTGCCGCCGGTGATCCACACGCTCGTCATCCTCATCGTCGCGGTCGTCGCCGGTGCGGCGTACGCGGCGGTGCCGGCGATCCTCAAGGTCACCCGCGGGGTGAGCGAGGTGATCGCGACGATCATGCTGAACTCGATCGTCGGCGGGATCATCGCCTTCCTCATCAACGCCGACCAGTTCGGCGTGCAGCGGGGCAACAACATCGGCACCCGCGTGATCGAGCCGTCCGGCCGGATCCCCGGCATCCCGCTCGGCTCGGGCACGCTCTTCGGGTTCGTGCTCATCGCGGCCGTGATCGGCGCCGCCTACTGGTTCATGCTCAACCGCACGCGGTTCGGCTTCGAGCTCAAGGCGTCCGGCGAGTCCACCACCGCGGCCGCCGCGGGTGGTGTCAACGCCAAGAAGATGACGCTGATCGCGATGCTGCTCTCCGGTGGTGTCGCCGGCCTGGTCGCGATGCCGGAGCTGCTCGGCCGCGACTACAGCTACGGCATCACCTCGACCCAGATGTACGGCTTCACCGGCATCGCGGTCGCGCTGCTCGGCCGCAACCACCCCGGCGGCATCGCGCTCGGCGCGCTGCTGTGGGCGTTCCTCGACACCTCCGCGGTGTCGCTGGAGCAGATCAACGTGTCCAAGGAGATCGCGACGATCATGCAGGGCATCATCGTGCTGTCGGTCGTCGTGGCGTACGAGATCGTGCGGCGCGCGGACCTCGCGGCCGAACAACGCAGAGTCGGGCGCGCACTGGCCGGCAAGAGCGCTTCGGTCGCCGGGGGAGGTGCCGTCTGATGGCCGTCACCGACGTTTCCCGCCCCGACGCGGGCAGCCCCGGCGCCATGCCGGTGCACCGCAAGCGGTCCCGGATCCCGGGCTGGCTCCGCGGGGTCATCTGGGCCGTCATCGCCATCGCCGTGATCTCGACGGCGTCGTACTCCACCGGCGTCGCCGCGCTGACGTCGTCGAACACCGCGTCGACGGCGTTGCGCCTCGCGCTGCCGATCCTGCTGTGCGCGCTCGGCGGCCTCTGGGCCGAACGCGCGGGCGTGGTCAACATCGGCCTCGAGGGCATGATGATCCTCGGGACCTGGGGCGCCGCCTGGGGTTCGTACAACGGCGGCGTGTGGGCCGGCCTGCTGGCCGCGATCGCGTTCGGCGCGCTGGGCGGCCTGCTGCACGCGGTGGCGACGGTGACGTTCAACGTCAACCACATCGTCTCCGGTGTCGCGATCAACCTGCTCGGCCTCGGCGTCACGAAGTACCTGGCTAACCTGATCTTCGAGCCGCTGTCGGGCAACCCGCGGCAGTCGCCGGTGGTGCCGAAGTTCGACACCTACTCGGCTTCGGGCCTGTCCGACTGGCTCGGTGACCTCGAGAAGGAGCAGCGCGTCGGGATCTCCGACGTCGCGGGCATCCTGCGTGGCCTGGTCACCGAGGTGGCGCCGCTGACGATGATCGCGATCCTGCTGGTGCCGATCAGCTTCTGGGTGCTCTGGAAGACACGCTTCGGCCTGCGGCTGCGCTCGTGCGGCGAGAACCCGGTGGCCGCGGAGTCCCTGGGTGTCAACGTCTACCGGCACAAGTACGTCGCGATGCTCATCTCCGGCGCGTTCGCCGGCATGGGTGGCGCGTCACTGGTGCTGCTGCGCGGCGGCGCGGACTACCTGGAGAACCAGACCAACGGCCGCGGGTACATCGGCCTCGCGGCGATGATCTTCGGCAACTGGCGCCCGGGCGGCCTGCTCGGCGGCGCGGCGCTGTTCGGTTACGCGGACGGCCTGCAGCTCGCCGGCGGCGGTGAAGCGGTGCTCGCGCTGCTGTACGGCGCGGTGATCCTGGTCGGCGTGATCGTCGTCGTCCAGCTGTTCCGCAAGCAGTGGATCGCGGCCGGGCTCGGCGTCGTCGGCGCGGGTGTGCTGTACGCGATCTACTGGGCCAACGACACGCTGCCGTCCGACCTGATCCCGTACACCGCGCACTTCGTGACGCTGATCGTGCTCGCCGTCGCTTCCCAGCGGCTGCGGCCGCCGAAGGCCGACGGCCAGCCGTACCGGCGGGGTGAGGACTAGTGTCCACAGTGGACTGGGACGGTCTGCGGGCTCAGGCGATCGAGGCCGCTTCCCATGCGTACGCGCCTTATTCGGGTCTGCACGTCGGCGTCGCCGGGATCGTCGACGACGGCCGGATGGTCACCGGGTGCAACGTCGAGAACGCGTCCTACGGGCTCGGGCTCTGCGCGGAGTGCACGATGGCCGGGCAGCTGCGGCTCTCCGGCGGCGGCCGGCTGGTCGCCGTGGCGTGCCGCAGTGGCGCCGGCGACCTGCTGATGCCGTGCGGGCGCTGCCGTCAGATCCTGTTCGAGCTGGGCGGATCTTCGTGCCTGGTGGACACGCCCAGCGGCATCCTGCCGATGTCGGACGTGCTGCCGGACGCCTTCGGCCCGGACGACCTGCCGTGAGCGGGTTCGCGGCGGTCGACGTCATCCGGACCAAGCGCGACGGCGGGCGGTTGTCCGACGAGCAGATCGACTGGGTCGTCGACGCGTACACGCGCGGGGACGTCGCCGAAGAGCAGATGTCGGCGCTCGCCATGGCGATCTTCTTGCGGGGCATGGACTCCGGCGAGATCTCCCGCTGGACGGGCGCGATGATCGCGTCCGGCGAGCGGCTGTCGCTTTCCGTGTCCCGGCCGACCGTCGACAAGCACTCGACCGGCGGCGTCGGCGACAAGATCACCCTGCCGCTGGCGCCGCTGGTGGCGGCGTGCGGCGCGGCGGTGCCGCAGCTGTCCGGCCGCGGCCTCGGCCACACCGGCGGCACGCTCGACAAGCTGGAGTCGATCCCCGGCTGGCGGGCTTCACTGTCCACTTCGGAAATCCAGGCCCAGCTGGAGGACGTCGGCGCGGTGGTCTGCGCGGCGACGTCCGGGCTCGCGCCGGCGGACAAGAAGCTGTACGCGCTGCGCGACGTCACCTCGACCGTGGAGTCGATCCCGCTCATCGCCAGCTCGATCATGAGCAAGAAGATCGCCGAAGGCGCGTCCGGGCTGGTCCTGGACGTCAAGTTCGGCTCGGGCGCGTTCATGAAGACGCTCGGGCAGGCGCGGTCGCTCGCCTCGACGTTGACCTCGATCGGCGTCGCGCACGGCGTGCCGACCACGGCGCTGCTGACCGACATGAGCGTCCCGCTGGGGCGGGCGGTCGGCAACGCGGTGGAGGTCGCGGAGTCGGTCTCCGTGCTCCAGGGCGGTGGCCCGGCCGACGTCGTCGAGCTGACGCTGGCCCTGGCGCGGGAGATGCTGTCCTTGGCCGGGATTTCGACCGACCCGGCCGAGGTGCTGGCGTCGGGCGAGGCGTACGAGGTCTGGTGCCGGATGATCTCGGCCCAGGGTGGCGACCCGACGGCGCCGCTGCCGACGCCGTCGCACGTCCACACGGTGGTCGCGCCGGCTTCGGGCGTGCTGGCTTCGCTGGACGCGTACGCGGTGGGCGTCGCGGCGTGGCGGCTGGGCGCGGGCCGGGCCCGCAAGGAGGACCCGGTCCAGGCCGCGGCGGGCGTGCTGTGCCTGGCCAAGCCCGGCTCCCAGGTGACCGAGGGCGAGCCGCTGCTGGAGCTGCACACGGACACCCCGGACGCGGTCCCCGCGGCCCTGGCGGCCCTCGAAGGCGCTTACTCGGTGGCCTCGGCGGCGTCCGCGCCGAACCCGATCGTCCGGGAGACGATCCGCGGAACAGTGTGACGATCATCGCGAAGATCATCACCCGACCGAGTGACACCCGAGGTCGTATCCCGCGTGATTGACGCCGTAACTCGCGTGATCAGGGCCGGACCGGCTCCAGACACGCGAGTTTACGGCTTCAAGCACGCGAGTTCCGTCCCCAGTCACAAAAAATGCCCCCGCCGGACCAGCCGGCGGGGGCATTTTTTGTGCTGTGGTGCTTACTCCGTGGCCTCTTCGGCGCCTTCGCCCGGCTTGGCCTTGGCGTCGGCCGCCTTCGGGGCGCGGCCGTTGCGCGAGCTGCGACGCGGCTGGCGCGGGGCCGGGGGCGGCGGCGAGATCTGCTGGACGGCCGGGCCGCCGCCGAGCATCAGCTCCGCGAACGTCGCCATCGCCTCGTCGAGCTGGCCGCCGATGCGGCGGACGCTCTCGTCGTTGCTCTTGCGGACCAGCGAGTCCACCGACTCGGAGTCCGGCTGCTTGGCCAGCGTGCCCTCGACCTTGGACAGCCCGGCCTTGAGCGCGCCGTCGAGGTCGCCGATGCCGGAGAGGAAGCCGTCCTCGACCTTGTCGAGGCGGGAGGCCAGGTCGTCGAGGCGGGTGGTGACCGTCTCGAGGCGGCCGCCCAGCTTCTCCAGGCGGTCCGAGGCGTCGATCATCTCGCCGGTCTCGGTCAGCGCCGTCTTGAGCGCCTCGGTGTTCGCGCCGATCCGCTCCTGCGTGACGCGGTCCAGCTCGCCGAGCCGCTCGTGGGTGGAGCGGCTGAGCTCGTCGACCTTGCCGCGCAGCTCGTGGTCGGCGTGGTCGACGCGCTCGCGCAGCGACGCCTCGGCCTGCTCGATCCGCTCGCGGACCGGGCCGTGCACCGACGCCGGGATCGAGTCGAGCTTCCCGTCCTGCTTGTCGAGGTGGCCGCCCAGCTCGTCGAGCCGGCGGTGGATGTTCTGGAGCTTGTCCTCGAGCCCGTCCATCCGGCCGCCGACACCCTCGAGGCGCGCGGCCATGCCGTCGAGCCTGCCGTCGAGCTGCGCGAACGGCTTGGCCAGCTTGTCGACGATGCTTTCGACCGCGCGGGTCAGCGCCGAGAGGGCGTTGTCCTGGGCCTCGAGCCGGGACATCGTCTCGTCGAGGCGCTCGGCCAGCACGCCGACCTCGGTGCGGTCGGGGAGCTCGGAGAGCCGCTTGCGGACCGCGCCCAGCGAGTCCACCGGCGCGAGGCGGGCGTAGATGTCGTCGAGCGCGTCGAAGATCTGCTGCTGCTCGCTCTCACGCACTTCGGCCGCGCGCACCAGCATGTTGCGCATCCGGTCGAAGGACGGGGCGGCAATGTGGTTGTCAGTGGTCACTGCTGTGTGTCCTTCGTCGGCGGGGAAATGGAGGGACGTGCCACGAAGCTTAACGATTGCGAAATTGCTGTGCGTATGGCCCCCGTGAAGTGCGTATTGCGGAGGCTGCCCCCGGATGGCCGATTCGCTACCGATCCTCGACGCTGAGGGTTAGCCCGAGGCTGAGAGTTACGGCCATGTAGGGGAATGACAACGAGGTTACCGTTGGGGGATGCCTGACGAAAGCCCTGTTCCGACCGCCGAGACACTCCGCCGCGCGCCCAAGGTGCTGCTGCACGACCACCTCGACGGCGGCCTGCGCCCCGCCACCGTCGCCGAGCTCGCCGACGCCACCGGTTATGCCGGTCTGCCCACCACCGACCCGGCCGAGCTGGGCAGCTGGTTCCGCCGAGCGGCCGACTCCGGCTCACTCGTGTCCTACCTCGAGACGTTCGCGCACACCTGCGGAGTGATGCAAACGGAGGAATCCCTGGTCAGGGTCGCCGCGGAAGCGGTCGAAGACCTGGCCGCCGACGGCGTCGTCTACGCCGAGGTGCGCTACGCACCGGAGTTGTTCGTCGAACGCGGTCTGTCACTCGATGCGGTGGTCGAGGCCGTCCAGGCGGGGTTCACGGAGGGCACACGGCGCGTGGCCGCGAACGGCGGTTCGATCCGCGTCGGGACGTTGCTCTGCGCGATGCGCCAGCACGCCAGGGCCCTCGAGATCGCGAACCTGGCCGTCCGCTACCGGGACGCCGGCGTCGTCGGCTTCGACATCGCCGGACCGGAGGACGGATTCCCGCCGACCCGCAATCTCGACGCTTTCGAGTATTTGCGCCAGAACAATGCGCATTTCACCATTCACGCCGGCGAAGCGTTCGGGCTGCCGTCCATTTGGGAGGCGATTCAGCACTGCGGCGCCGAGCGGCTCGGGCACGGCGTGCGGATCGCCGAGGACATCAAGACCGACGCGGACGGCACGGTCCACCTTGGACGGTTGGCCGCGTATGTCCGCGACCGCCGGATCCCCCTGGAGATCTGCCCGACGTCGAACGTCCAAACAGGCACGGTCCGCTCGATCGCCGAGCACCCGATCGGCCTGCTCAAGCGGCTGCGCTTCCGGGTGACGGTGAACACCGACAACCGGCTGATGAGCGGATGCACGATGACCAGCGAATTCGCCGCGCTGCACGAGACCTTCGGGTACGGCCTCGACGACTTCCGGTGGTTCACGATCAACGCGATGAAATCCGCGTTCATCGATTTCGACGCCCGGCTCTCGCTGATCGACGACGTCATCAAGCCCGGGTACGCCGCGCTGAGCTGACGCTCCTCGGGGTGCTTGCGGTCCTTAGCCACGCCAACTATCGTTCACCATATAGGAAGTTGTTCTCAGATATTGAGACGGTGGCGAAGATGGCGCAGGTCGCGGACGGTTCGGTCGGGGTGCAGGCGAGTTCACGGCGGTGGCTCATCCTCGCGCTCGGCCTCGCCGCGCAGACCGCGAGCTGCTCGTTCCTCTACGGCATCCCGTTCCTGGTCCCGGCCATGCGAGCCGCCGAAGGGCTGACGCTGGCCGAGGCCGGGACGGTCGTCGCGGCGCCGAGCATCGGCCTGCTGTTCACCCTGATCGTGTGGGGCGCGGCTGCGGACCGTTACGGAGAGCGTCTGATCATGGCCCTCGGACTGGGGGCCTCGGGGTTACTCCTGGTGTACGCCGGGATAGGAAGTCACCCGGTCGGGCTGCTCTTTGGTGTGTTCTTGGCGGCCGGAGCGTGTACGGCGTCGGTGAACGCGGCGAGCGGCCGGGTGGTCATGGGCTGGTTCGCGAAGTCCGAGCGCGGCGTCGCGATGGGGATCCGCCAGACGGCCCAGCCGCTCGGCGTCGGCGTCGCGGCGCTCGGGCTGCCGCCGCTGGCGGCGCACTTCGGGTTCCGCGCGGCGGTGCTGCTGCCGGCCGGGCTGGCGATCGTCGTCGCGCTGCTGGTGGCTTGGCTCGTGACCGACCCGCCGCGGCCACCTCGGGCGGCTGACGGTGTCAAGCCGCCTTCGCCGTACCGGCACGCGACGCTGTGGCGGGTGCACGGCGCGAGCGCGCTGCTGGTGGTGCCGCAGTTCGCGGTGTCGGCGTTCGCGCCGGTGTACCTGGTGGCGGTGCAGCACTGGAGCCCGCTGTCGGCGGGCTGGTACCTGGCGGTGGTGCAGGTGCTGGGCGCGGCGGGCCGGCTCGGATCGGGGTGGTGGTCGGACCGGGTGGGCAGCCGCCTGCGCCCGATGCGGCAGCTGGCGGTTCTGAGCTGCCTGGTGATGCTGCTGGTCGCGCTGGGGGACGCTTCCTGGCCGTGGCTGGTGCTGCTGGCGCTGGCCCTGGCGGGTGTGGTGACGGTGGCCGACAACGGCCTCGGCTTCACGGCGTCGGCCGAGCTGGCCGGGCTGGCGTGGTCCGGCCGCGCGATGGGGACGCAGAACACGGGCCAGAACATCGCGGCCTCGCTGACCCCGCCCCTGCTGGGCCTGGTGATCGGCGACAGCAGGTACGCGTTGGCCTTCTGCGTGGCCGCGGTGTTCCCGGCTTTGGCGGTGCTGGTGGTCCCGGTCCGCGCCGAACCCCCCGCCTAACACCCCGTGTCGTGTCGTCCACCCCAGTACACGTGTCGTCCCCCGGGGTACGCGTGTCGTCCGTTCAATCACGCGTGTCGACCCGCTGATCACGAGTGTCGACCCGTTGATCACGAGTGTTGACCTTCTGATCACGCGTGATGCCTGCCCAGTCACGCGTGATGTCTGCTCAAGCACGTGAGATGCCCGCTCGATCACGTGTGATGCCCGCCCAGTCACGTGAGATACGCGCCCATAGCGTGAGACACGGGCCCGATCACGCGAGTTCCGGCTCCGATCACGCGAGTTCCGGGTCCAGCCACGCGAGTTCCGGGTCTGATCACGCGACTCCGGGGTCTGGCCACACGAGTTCCGGTCCTGGGTCACGCGGGCCGACCTTTCGCGCCCGCGAACCGCCTACCCCAGCAGGCGAGCCGACCCCTCTGGGTGTGCGAACCGCCGCAACCGACCGTTCCGCGCCACACCCGGCGGCGCAAATCTCGCGGATCGTGGGGCGCCGCCCCCGGTGTCCAGCGTATCGGCCGCCCACGACGGAAACCGGCGCCGGAAGCAGCGATGGGTCGAGTTGTCCACAACCGCCGAAAGGCTGTGGACGGACGACACGACGAAGGCCGCCTCCCCAACCACTGGGAGACGGCCTTCGCGTCAGAAACTCAAGCCACCGTCAGGCGGTTCTCGAACGTCTCCACGAGCTTCCGCCACGCGCTCTGCTCCGCGTCGAACGGCGCGGACGGCTCGAGGCGCGTCGGGTCCGGGCGGAGGACGAACGACACCAGCCAGCCCAGGCTCTCGTTGCCCGCCAGGGCCGTCTCGGCGGAGTCGTCGCCCGCCCACTCGGCCGCGTCCGTGATCAGCTCGACCGCCAGCTCCAGCTGCGTCGGGTCGATCGCCTCCGGGCCCTCCGCGATGTCGGCGTCGAGGCCGGTGAGCACGTACGTGTTCTCGGCGTCGACCTCGACCTCGAGTTCGCCGGCCGTGGCCTTCGCCAGGACCTCGTCCCACGTGGACACGTCGGCGAGGTCGGTGTCGGCCAGGTCCTTGCCGTCGGCCAGGGCGCGCGCCAGGGCCTTCTCCGACGTGAAGACGTCGATCTCGCCTTCGCTGCCGAGGAACACCGGTGCGTCGTCGAGGTAGCAGCGCAGCGTGTAGTACTCCGCGCCGGACGTGATGATCTTGACCGGGTCGATGCCGACCTCGGCCCAGAACCCGACCGGGCCCTCGTCCTCTTCTTCGTCCTCGTCGGAGTCGGAATCGGAGACGGAGTCGATCGCCTCGAGGTCCTCTTCACCCTCGGCGCCGGCCTCGGCCTCGGCGGACTCCTCGTGGAACGCCGCCAGCTCCTCGGCGGTCTGCTCCAGCACCTTCTCGTCGACGTCGGGCGCGGTCACCAGGCCGTCGATCGCGTCGAGCACGGTGTCCCACTTCGTCGACACCGTCTCGGACAGGTCGTTCCAGACCTGGACGCCGACGCTCCCGGTGAACGGGAGCGTGCCCTGGTCGAGCAGCGAGAAGCCCTCGGTCGAGTCGAGGATCTCGTGGACCTCTTCGAGGTCGCAGACGTCGGCGAGCGAGCGGACGATGCCCACGATCTCGGCCAGCTCCGCGATGTGCCACATGTCCGGCTCTTCGGCGACGAGCTCGGGCACGCCGACGAGGTCGTACGTGTGGTCCTCGTCCGGGATCAGCTCCGGCACGTTCAGCGACGGCACGGCGTCCCAGGCCGGGTGGTCCAGCAGGTCGTGGCGCTCGGACGTGCGGACGAAGGCGGCCAGGTGCGCGGCGTCCGGGAAGGCGTACAGGTCGTCCTCGTCGCCGAGGAACGCTTCCCACTCCTCGCCGTCTTCCCGCCAGCGCGGCGCCCACAGGGTGACGACGTCTCCCTGCGGCAGGCCGAGTTCGATCGGGATGATGTCCTGTGCCATTCCTAAGCCCTCCGGATTACCGCCCGTGTGCGCGCGAGACCGAAAGTATCCCCCGGTCGATGCGCGGTACCGCGAAGCCTACGGGTTTACCACGCGCGACGCGATTGCCCCTGCCGACTTTGCGACGAGCGGATGGCACGATGGACGTCTGATGACTCTCACAGACCTCCTGCCTGCGGATCCCGAACCCGACGCCCTCTTCGAAGCGTTCACGACCTGGACGGCCGATCGGGGCATCGAGCTGTACCCGGCGCAGGAGGAGGCGGTGATGGAGGTCGTCTCCGGATCGAACGTCATCCTCTCGACGCCGACCGGCTCCGGGAAGAGCCTCGTCGCCGTCGGCGCGCACTTCACCGCGCTCGCCCAGGGCCGCCGCAGCTACTACACCGCGCCCATCAAGGCGCTCGTGTCGGAGAAGTTCTTCCAGCTCATCGAGATCTTCGGGGCCGACAACGTCGGGATGATGACCGGCGACTCGAGCGTCAACCCGGACGCCCCGATCATCTGCTGCACCGCGGAAATCCTGGCGAACATCGCGTTACGGTTCGGTGCGGACGCCCCGGTCGGGCAGGTCGTTGCCGACGAGTTCCACTTCTACTCCGAGCCCGACCGCGGCTGGGCGTGGCAGGTGCCGATCCTCGAGCTGCCGAAGGCCCAGTTCGTCCTGATGTCGGCGACGCTGGGCGACGTGTCCTTCTTCGAGAAGGACCTCACCCGCCGCACCGGCAAGCCGACCGCCGTCGTGACGTCGGCGCAGCGCCCGGTGCCGCTGACCTTCCGGTACGCGCTCACGCCGTTGCACGAGACGATGTCCGAGCTGCTCAACGGCGGCCAGGCGCCGGTCTACGTCGTGCACTTCTCGCAGGCCGCGGCCATCGAACGCGCCCAGACGCTGATGAGCATCAACGTCACGACCAAGGCCGAGAAGGAGGCGATCGCCGAGCTGATCGGCGACTTCCGGTTCTCCGCGGGCTTCGGCAAGACGCTCTCGCGGCTGGTCCGCCACGGCATCGGCGTCCACCACGCCGGGATGCTGCCGAAGTACCGCCGACTGGTCGAGACCTTGGCCCAGTCGGGCCTGCTCAAGGTGATCTGCGGGACGGACACCCTCGGCGTCGGCATCAACGTACCAATCAGGACAGTGGTCTTCTCCGCCCTGACGAAGTACGACGGCGTCCGCCAGCGCCACCTCAAGGCGCGCGAGTTCCACCAGATCGCCGGCCGCGCCGGGCGCGCGGGCTACGACACCGACGGCTACGTCGTCGTCCAGGCCCCGGACCACGTCGTCGAGAACGCCAAGGCGCTGGAGAAGGCGGGCGACGACCCGAAGAAGAAAAAGAAGATCGTCCGGAAGAAGGCGCCGGAGGGCTTCGTCAACTGGACCGAGAGCACGTTCGACCGGCTGATCGCGGCCGACCCCGAGCCGCTGACCTCCAGTTTCAAGGTCACCCACTCGATGCTGCTGAACGTGATCTCGCGCCCGGGCAACGCGTTCGACTCGATGCGGCACCTCCTGGAGGACAACCACGAGGACCGCGCGTCCCAGCGCAAGCTGATCCTGCGCGCCATCGCGATCTACCGCGCGTTGCTCGCCGCCGGCGTCGTCGAGCGGCTGCCGGAGCCGGACGAGCAGGGCCGGATCGTCCGGCTGACCGTCGACCTGCAGTTCGACTTCGCGCTCAACCAGCCGCTTTCGCCGTTCGCGCTGGCCGCGATCGAGCTGTTCGAGCTGGAGTCGCCGAGCTACCCGCTCGACGTCGTGTCCACTGTGGAATCCACTATGGACAACCCGCGGCCGGTGCTGTCGCAGCAGCAGTTCAAGGCGCGCGGCGAGGCCGTCAACGCCATGAAGGCCGAGGGCATCGAGTACGACGAGCGCATGGAGCTGCTCGAGAACATCACCTACCCGAAGCCGCTCGAGGAGCTGCTGCAGGGCGCGTTCCACAGCTACCGGCAGGGCCACCCGTGGGTCGACGACTACGAGCTGTCGCCGAAGTCGGTCGTGCGCGACATGTACGAGCGCGCGATGAACTTCGTCGAGTACATCGGCTTCTACCAGCTCGCCCGCTCGGAAGGGCTGGTGCTGCGCTACCTCACGGACGTCTACGACTCCCTGCGCCACACGGTGCCGGACGAGGCCAAGACCGAGCCGCTGCAGGACCTCATCGAGTGGCTCGGCGAGCTCGTCCGGCAGGTCGACTCCAGCCTCCTCGACGAGTGGGAAGCCCTGCGCCACCCCGACGAAGAAGGCCCGGTGTCGACGCGGCCGCCGTCCGAGCCGCCGGCCGTCACACGCAACGAGCGCGCCTTCCGGGTGCTGGTCCGCAACGAGCTGTTCCGCCGGGTCGAGCTGTTCGGGCGCCGGGCGTGGTTCCCGCTCGGCGAGCTGGACGCGGAGTCCGGCTGGGACGCCGAGGCGTGGCAGGAAGCGATCGAGGACTACTTCGAGGAGTACGACACGCTGGGCACCGGCCCGGACGCGCGCGGCCCGGCGCTGCTGATGATCGAGCAGCAGCCGGACGTCTGGAAGGTGCGGCAGATCTTCGACGACCCGGCCGGCGACCACGACTGGGGCATCAGCGCGGAGGTCGACCTGGCGGCGTCCGACGAAGCCGGGGTGGCCGTGGTGCGCGTGACCGAGGTCGGCGCGCACTAGATCCCCGGCTCCGCCGGCAGCTCACCGCTTGAGTGTGAAGGTGAAGTCGCCGGTGAGCCGGCCGGTCAGCCGGACCGCCGCGACGAGCCTCCCCTTGGTGACCAGGCGTTCGACCTCGGCTCGCGACAGCTCGCACCCTTCGGCGATCAGTCGCACCGGCCGGATCGGGATCCGCGCCGCGAAGCGGACCGAAACATCGATCACGTCGCGGTCCGGGGGAGCGGGCCGGCCGGTGTCGAGGCGCCAGGCGCCGTCCCAGTCGAGCGTGACGCGGTTGCGGCGCCGCAGGACCGGGTCCTGGAGCAGCTCGGCCGCCAGCCGAGGGTCGTTGGTGTGCAGCCGGTCGAGCAGCTCGGGCCGGACGGACCGGACGTTGACCCGGTCCAGGACCGTGAGCTTCGTGGTCTCCCCGCAGGTGGTGCAGAGCGCGAGGAGCCAGGCGTCGAGCCGTTTGTGGTGGGCGTTGACGCGGAACTTGCCACTCGTCCGGAAGCGGTCGGCCGCGCACGCGTGGCAGGACCGGACGACGAGCGGCAGGCGGGTGGGGACGACCACCCAGTTTTCGAGCATGACAAGGACACCCGTTCTCGTGAGAAGTCCGCAGCAAGAAGCGGCGCGGCGCGGAAAGCGCGACGCGCGTCAGATCAGCGCTCGGGGAGGTCTCACGAGGTGTACAACGGCACGTCCTTGACCAGGCGACTCGGTTCGTCGGCACGGTAACCGCAGCCGGTGGCGCCGTTCCACTCGTTTTCCGGCGGGCCCGTTGCCTTTTCCTGACTGCTCAGTCATCGTGAGCGCATGGCGGCCAAGGTCGAAGAGCACCGGATCGGCGACGTGCGCTGGACGATCGTCCGGGGTCCCCGGGAAGCCGCTTTCCGGGCGCTCGGCGAGCACGCTGCCGCGGACATCCGGACCGTCCTCGCCGGACTGGCCGGCTGGCCGGTCGCCGCGCGGGCCCGGCGGTCCCCGGTGCTGTTCCGGGCGGTCGAATCGGCGTCCCAGGTGGACCACCCGGACGCCTACGCCGAGCTGACGGCGCTCGCCGAGGGCGCCGGAGTGCCGTTCGACGACCTGCTGCTGGCCAACCTCCGCGGCGACCTGGGCACCGGCGACGGGACCGGCTGCACCGACCTCGCGTGGGTCGGCGCGCCTTCGCTGCTCGGCCACAACGAGGACGGCCTCCCGGTGTTCGACGGCCTCGGGCGGCTGCTCACGCTGCTGGTCGACGGCGAGCCCGGCGTGTGCGTCTGGTGGTATCCGGGGTTCCTGCCGGCCAACACGTTCACGCTCACTTCGCACGGGCTGGTGTGGGGGGTCGACAGCGTCGGCGTCGTCGCGCCGGGGCCGCGCGCGGGGCGGCACTTCGTGGCGCGCTCGGCGCAGCGGGCGACGAACCTGCCCGAGGCCGTGTCGCTGCTGCGCCGCTGCTCGTCGGCGGGCGGGTTCGCCTACACGATGGGCCGGATCGGCGAGCCGGGTGTCACGGTCGTCGAGAAGGCCGGGACCGAGACGGCGGTCCTGACTGTCGCGAGTGGACTTTCCTGGCACACCAACCACTTCCGGCAGCTCCCGCCCCATCTGGACGCCGCGCCGGAGGAGAGCCTGCGGCGCGCGGAGGTGTGTGCGCACCTCGCGCCGTCCACACCGGACGCGGCGTGGCTCACGGAGACGTTGACCGGCGGCGTCTTCCGCGACGCGACCGGCGGGGACGAGCTGATGACGTTGAGCACGCTGGTGACGGACCTGGCGACGGGCGAGGTGACGGTGGTTCCCCACGGCGGCAAGTCCCTGCGAGCCCAGGCGGCTTCCCTGACGGCGGGCGACGTCGACGCCGTCAGCGCTTGACGTCCGGCCGCTGGCCGGAAGCGGTCAAATTCCCTCGCGACCGCGTGGGCGTCGCTAGGTTGGTGTCAGTCCACAGGGGAGGGAACCCATGATCAACCTGAAGCGTGTCGTGGCCGGAATCTTCGTCGCGGCGGTGCTGGGGGCCGCCGGGGCGGCGCCGGCCACCACCGCACTCGCGTCCACGGGCCCGGACGCCTCGGCGACCGAGTACGGCATGGCGCCGAGCATCGTCGCGGGCGCCTACAAGGCGTGCTGCTGAGCTCAGCCTGCCGGCGCCAGGATCTTCTGCGCGTCTTCGCCCGCGAACCACAGGCCGATGGCGAACGCCGCCGTCGCCTCCAGCAGGGCGGCGCGGTCCAGGCCGCCGCCGTGGACCGGGGTGCAGCCGACGTCCCGGACCAGCGTGCTCACCGCGTCGAGCGCCGCCCGGTCGTCGCCGCAGAGCGGGACCGTGAGCGTCCGGGGTGGCTTCCGCCAGACGTCGACGGACGCCAGGTTGAACGCCTTGACGACGTGCGCGTCCGGCGCGGTGGCCGCGATGCGCGCGGCGACCGGGGTGCCCGGCGGCGGGCCGCCGTCCGCGCCGGGCTGGTTGGTGCAGTCGATCACGACCCGGCCGGGCAGGGGACCCGCGGCGGCGAGCACCTCGAAGACGGCGTCGGCGGGGACGGCGAGCAGCAGCACTTCGGCCTGCGAAGCCACTTCGCGCCAGGTTCCGCTTCGCGCGTCTAGCTGCTTCGCGAGCGCGTCGGGGCTACGGCCGCTCACCAGCAGCTCGTGGCCCGCGCGCGCCCAGTGCGTGCCGAGCGCCGCCGCCATCCCGCCGGTGCCGAAGATCCCGATCCGCATGTGTCCTCCTTGTGGTTGGCTACCAGCACGACGGTAGGAACCCGGGAAGGAACCGAACGGTAACCATGGACTTCCTCGCCGACTGCCGGACGCGGCTCGCGTTCGACCTGATGGCCAACACGTGGAACCCGGTGGTGGTGTGGGCGCTGCGGAGTGGCCCGGCGCGGCACGGCGAACTGCGTCGCACGATCGGCGGAATCAGCGCGAAGGTGCTCACGGAAACCCTGCGGCGCCTGGAGTTCGACGGTCTCGTCGAGCGTCGCGAAGGCGCGTACGCCCTTACGCCGCTGGGGGAGACGCTGCTGGCGCCGATCGAGGGCTTCGGGCGCTGGGCCGCGGAGCACGGCGATGCCGTCGTCGCCGCTCAAGACCGAGCAGCACGATCAGCATGACCAGGGACAACGCGGGCAGCGGGTAGCCGAGCAGAAGGCCGTCGACGACGTCGACCACGGACACGACGACCCCGGCGACGAACACCCAGGTCGGCGCGGCCGGCTGCTTCCCGGCCGGTGCCCACGGCGTCTTCTTCCCCGGCTTCGCGACCGAAAGCCACGCCTGGAAGGAAAGCGCGCTCGCCATGAGCGACGCGCCGGCGACCTGGAGCCAGCTCGCGGTGGCCGTGTCCGCGGACTCGCGCAGCGCGGGGGAGAGCAGGAAGATCCCGGCGTAGAGCTGGATGAGCGTCAGGGCGAACTTCGTGAGCACCCACCAGTGCCGGAAGTAACCCCAGGCGGTCGCGCCGGCGAGCAGCAGGCCGGTGAAGGCGGAGACGTTCGCCATCGGGGCGAGCAGGGTCGAGTCGAGCCGGTCGGCCATGGCGGTCGCGGCCACGGCGCGGCCCGGGTCCGTCAGGGCGAGCGACATCAGCACAACGAGGGCGAGGGCCTGGCTCATCCAGGCGACCGACGACACGACGTGCAGCCAGACGACGGCCTGCCGCCACCGCGGGGAAGTTTTCATGCGGTCCAGGCTCGCCGTCGGCGCGGGTGGGCACATCGGGCCCGACCCGGGTTTTGCCCCGGAGCCGCGCCGGTCGCGCCTGCACCCGCCGGGGTAGAGCGCCGCGACGCCCGTACTGCCACGGGAGTACGGGCCGGAACCCGGAACTCGCGTGATCAGCGGCGGATCTCGCGTGATCAGCGGCGGATCTCGCGTGATTGGAGGGGCATCTCGCGTGATTGGAGGGTCGACTCGCCGGGGCGGGGCGTGTTGACCCTTCCTTCACGTGCGGGTCGGTGGGTTTTTGGCGGCGAGGGCCAGCAGGGGGACTGCGGCGGCGGCGTCGGTGATCAGGGTCGAGACCATGCCGGAGCGCAGGACCGCGTCGACCGCCGAGGCCTTCGGGCGGCTGTAGCCCAGGGCGATCACCTCCGGCACCGCCGTCAGCTCCTCGTGGCTGATCGCCAGCACGTGGTGGGCCAGGCCGGTCGACAGCGCGTTGCCGGCCGCGTCGAACAGCCGGGCCGCGACCTCCGCCGTCGCGCCGCGGGCCGAGATCGCCGCCCGCTCGGCTTCGTCGAGCGCGTCGTACACCGTCGACTCGCCGGGCTGCCACGCGCCGATGCTGACCACCGCCTTGGTCAGGTTCTTGAACTGGCCGAACGTCTCCGCGATGCCGGGCTGGCGCCGCAGCGTCTCGGTCGTGCGGCGGTCGGGGAGCACCAGCGGCCCGAAGATCGGGTACGCGTCGCCGCCGGACACCGACGTCACGCGGCTGACCGTCTCGACCGAGCGGCCGCGCATGTCCATCCCGGCCTGCACCCCGCAGAGCTGGACGACCGGGCAGCGCGGCAGCGCCCGGATCGCCTCGGTCATCGCGTTCACCGAGCGCGCCCACGAGAGGCCGACGACGTCGTCGGGCCGCACGATCTCTTCGAGCAGCCGGGCGGCCAGCGTCCCGATCTTCGCCCGGACGACTTCCTTCGGTTCCCGCTCGGTTGAGCGCTCCAGCACCAGCGCCCGCTCCAGGCCGTAGGCCGAGCGCACCTCGTCCGACAGCGCCAGGTCGACCGGCGCCGGCAGTGAGAACTCCACCCTGACCAGCCCGGACTCCATGGCGGTGTCGAGCATGCGCGCCACCTTGAACCGGCTGACGCCGAACTCGTCGGCGATCTCCAGCTTGGAGCGTCCCTGCACGTAGAAGCGCCGGGCGACGGTCGCGAGCAGCATAGCTTCGGTCAGGGACCCCGGCTTCTTGGTCGTGCTCATATGAGCACTATAGCTAGAAATCCGCCCAAAAGGTTGACGTACTACCGACGTCAGACCTCTAATGCCTTCACAAGTACTCGACGCCATAGGTCAACGCCGCTCATATGAGCGCGAGGAAGGGGTTAGGCATGCGTGCCGCCATCATCGACCGGCCCGGCCAGATCCGAGTCGGCGAGGTGCCCGATCCGAAAGCGGGGGAACGGCAGGTAGTCGTCAAGGTCGGCGCGTGCGGCATCTGCGGCACCGACCTGCACATCGCGGACGGGCACTTCCCGCCCACCCCGTACCCCATCGTCCCCGGGCACGAGTTCGCCGGGGAGATCGTCGAGCTCGGCGCCGACGTGCCGGGCGGCTGGCAGGTCGGCGACCGCGTCGCCGTGGACCCCTCCCTGTTCTGCGGCTACTGCGGCCCGTGCCGCTCGGGCCACGGAAACCTGTGCGCGAACTGGAACGCGACCGGTGACACCGTCGACGGCGCCTTCGCGGAGTTCGTCGCCGTGCCGTCGGCCAACTGCTACCGCATGCCCGACTCGATGACCTGGGAGCAGGGCGCGCTGGTCGAGCCCGTCTCCTGCGCCGTGCACGGCGTGCGCCGCGTCGGCGTCGAGGCCGGCGAGAGCTTCCTCGTGATCGGCGCCGGCACCATGGGCCTGATCATGCAGCAGCTGCTGCAGCGCGCCGGCGCGAACGTCACGGTGGTCGACCGCAACAAGGAGCGCCTGCCCCGCGCGGCCCGCCTCGGCGCCGTCGCCACCGCGTCGGACGTCAGTGAGCTGAACGGCGAGAAGTTCGACGTCGCCGTCGACGCCACCGGCGCCGCCCCGGCCATCGAAGCCGCCTTCGACTCGATCCGCCGCGGCGGCCGCCTGCTCGTCTTCGGTGTCGCCCCGGCCGAAGCCCGCGTCGCGCTCTCGCCGTTCCGGATCTACAACGACGAGATCACCATCGTCGGCTCGATGGCCGTGCTGAACAGCTACGGCGCCGCGCTCGACCTCGTGGCCGGCGGCGCGATCGACACCGAGGAGCTGCTGACCGACCGGCTCCCGCTGGAGCAGTACCCCGAGGCGCTCGCCAAGATGCGCAGCGGCTCGGGCCTCAAGGTGCAGGTCCTCCCGGGAGGTGGCCGTGCGTAAGCTCCTCACGCTCTTCGCCGCGACGTCGCTGCTGGCGACCGGCTGCGCGGGCGCCGGCTCGATCGGCACCGGCAGCTCGACGCTCGTCATCGCGATCGTGTCCAACCCGCAGATGAAGGACGCGATCTCGCTCGCCCCGGAGTTCGAGAAGGCGACGGGGATCAACCTCAAGTTCGTCTCGCTGCCGGAGAACCAGGCCCGCGCCAAGATCACCGCGTCGACCGCCACCGAGGGCGGCGAGTTCGACGTCGTGATGATCAGCAACTACGAGGCCCCGCAGTGGGCGGCCAACGGCTGGCTCGAGAACCTCGAGCCGCACATGGCGGCCACCCAGGGCTACGACGAAGGCGACTTCATCCCCAGCATCAAGCAGTCGCTGTCGTACCAGAACCAGATGTACGCGGTGCCGTTCTACGGCGAGTCGTCGTTCCTGGCCTACCGCAAGGACCTCTTCGAGAAGGCCGGGATCACCATGCCGGCCAAGCCGACCTGGCAGCAGGTCGCGGAGTACGCCGCCAAGCTCGACGACAAGGCCAACGGCGTCGCGGGCATCTGCCTGCGCGGCAAGCCCGGCTGGGGCGAGAGCCTCGCGCCGTTCACGACGGTGGCCAACACCTTCGGCGCCCAGTGGTTCGACAAGGACTGGAACGCCAAGCTGACGTCGCCGGAGTTCAAGGACGCCGCGAACTTCTACGTCAACCTCATCCGCGACCACGGTGAGGTCGGCGCCTCCAGCGCCGGGTTCTCCGAGTGCGGCACGCGCTACACGCAGGGCAACGCGGCGATGTGGTACGACGCGACGGTCATGGCGGGCACCAACGAGGACCCGTCGAGCAGCAAGATCGTCGGCAAGTCCGGGTACGCGCCGGCGCCGGTCGTCAAGACCCAGGCCAGCGGCTGGCTCTACACCTGGGCGCTCGGCATCCCCAAGGTCGCCAAGGACAAGGACGCGGCCTGGAAGTTCATGGCCTGGATGACCGACAAGGCGTACGTGCAGAAGGTCGGCGCGGCCTACGGCTGGAACCGCGTCCCGCCGGGCGTGCGTCAGTCCACTTACGACATTCCCGACTACGCCAAGGCCGCGCAGGCCTACGCGAAGCCGACGCTGGACGGCATCGCGGACGCCAACCAGCAGAAGGCCATGGCGAACCCGGTGCCCTACCCCGGCATCCAGTTCGTCGGCATCCCCGAGTTCCAGGACCTGGGCACCCGGGTGAGCCAGCAGCTGTCGGCGGCGATCGCCGGCCGCGAGTCCGTAGACGACGCGTTGAAGCAGTCCCAGGACTACGCCCAGACAGTGGGCGATTCCTACAAGGCGGTGCAGTGATGTCCACACTGTCGGTAGACACGCCCAAGTCCCACACGCACGCGAAGGCCGAAGAGCGGAAAGGCCTGAGCACCGCGGCCAAGCGGCGGCTCCCGCTGCTGCCGGCGCTGATCTTCGTCATCGCGGTGACGCAGCTGCCGTTCCTGCTGACGGTCTTCTATTCCTTCCAGTCGTGGAACCTGGTCCGGCCGGGTTCACGGCACTTCGTCGGCCTCGCCAACTACATCGACGTCTTCAGTGACACGACGTTCCTGGTCGCGCTGCTCAACACCGTGCTGCTGACGGTGGTGTGCGTGCTCGTCGCGCTGCTGCTCGGCCTCGGCCTGGCGATCCTGCTGGACCGGAAGTTCTTCGGCCGCGGGGTGGTCCGGACGTTGCTGATCACGCCGTTCCTCATCCTGCCGGCAGCCGGCGCGCTGCTGTGGAAGACGACGATGTTCGACCCGACCTACGGATTGCTGCACTTCGTCTTCGGCACCGACGTCGACTGGCTTTCGGAGTTCCCGCTGGCCTCGGTGATGGCGCAGATCGTGTGGCAGTGGACGCCGTTCATGATGCTGCTGATCCTCGCGGGCCTGCAGAGCCAGTCCAAAGAGGTCCTCGAAGCGGCCTCTGTGGACGGTGCCAGCCGGTGGCGCACGTTCGTCTCCATCACGCTGCCGCACCTGTCGAGGTTCCTGCAGCTGGCGACCCTGCTGGGCGCGATCTACATCGTGAACAGCTTCGACGCGATCTTCCTGATGACGCAGGGCGGGCCGGGCACGGCCAGCACCAACCTGCCGTACTACATCTACCAGCGCGCGTTCGAAGGCTTCGACGTCGGCCAGTCGTCGGCGATGGGTGTCATCGTCGTGATCCTGACGATGATCGTCGCGACCTTCGCCCTGCGCTTGATGTTCCGCACCTTCTCGGTGGACGGAGGCGTCAAATGACCACCCTCGAAACCCGCCCATCGTCGGCTGCGACCGCGGCTCCGGCCCGCAAGCCGAAGCGCAAGGTCGGCCCCGGCTCGCTCACCTTCGTCACCTGGGTGATCGCGATCCTGTTCGTCTTCCCGCTGCTGTGGATGATCCTCACGGCGTTCAAGCAGGAGGCCGACGCCTACACCGACCCGCCGAAGCTGTTCTTCAGCCCGACGTTCGACCAGATCGCGAACGTCCTGAAGGGCGGGTTCCTGCCCTACCTGTCGAACTCGGCGTTCGTCACGGTGCTTTCGACGCTGCTGGTGCTGCTCCTCGGCATCCCCGCGGCCTACGCCCTGTCGCTGGCGCCGGTGAAGAAGACGTCGAACGCGCTCGGCTTCTTCCTCTCGACGAAGATGCTGCCGATCGTCGCGGCGATCATCCCGCTGTACATCATCTCCCAGAACACCGAGCTGCTGGACACGGTGTGGGCGCTGGTCATCCTCTACACGTCGATGAACCTGCCGCTGGCCATCTGGATGATGCGGTCGTTCTTCCTGGAAGTGCCGCACGAGATGATCGAAGCGGGCCGGATCGACGGCGCGAACCTGCCGACCCTGCTGCGCAAGATCATCATGCCGGTGGTCGCGCCCGGGATCGCGGCGACCGCGCTGATCTGCGTGATCTTCTCCTGGACCGAGTTCTTCTACGCGGTCAACCTGACGGCGGCGCGGGCCGGCACCGTGCCGGTGTTCCTCGTCGGGTTTATCACGAGTGAGGGCCTGTACTGGGCCCAGTTGTCCGCAGCCGCGTTGCTGGCCTCGCTGCCGGTGATGATCGTCGGCTGGTTCGCGCAGAACCACCTCGTCCGGGGCCTCTCGATGGGAGCGGTGAAGTAGTCATGGCAGCAGTCAGTTACGAAGAGGCGTCGCGGATCTACCCGGGTGCTTCGACCGTTCGCGCGGTGGACAAGCTCGACCTCTCGGTGCCGGACGGCGAGTTCTTGGTGCTGGTCGGCCCGTCCGGTTCGGGCAAGTCGACGGCGCTGCGGATGCTCGCCGGGCTCGAGGACGTCAACGAGGGCGCCATCCGCATCGGCGACCGCGACGTCACGAACCTGCCGCCGAAGGACCGGGACATCGCGATGGTGTTCCAGTCCTACGCGCTGTACCCGCACATGACGGTCGCCGACAACATGGGCTTCGCGCTCAAGCTGCGTGGACTGTCCAAAGCGGACATCGACGCGAAGGTCGGCGAAGCGGCGAAGATGTTGGACCTGTCTCGCTTTTTGGACCGCAAGCCCAAGGCGCTGTCCGGCGGGCAGCGGCAGCGGGTCGCGATGGGCCGGGCGATCGTGCGCGAGCCGAGCGTGTTCTTGATGGACGAGCCACTGTCCAACCTGGACGCGAAGCTGCGCGTGGAGACCCGGGCGAACATCGCCCAGCTACAGCAGCGCCTGGGCACGACGACCATCTACGTCACGCACGACCAGGTCGAGGCCATGACGATGGGCGACCGGGTCGCGGTGCTCCGCGACGGCGTGCTGCAGCAGTGCGCGTCACCTCGGGAGCTGTACGAGAACCCGACGAACTCGTTCGTGGCGGGCTTCATCGGGTCGCCGGCGATGAACCTGGCGACGCTCCCGTTGACCGAAGGCGGCGTCAAGCTCGGCGACGTCGTGCTGCCGCTGCCGCGGTCGGTGCTCTCGGCGGCCGGCGACCTGCGCGAGGTGGTTTTCGGCGTCCGCCCGGAGTCGCTGGAGCTGGTCTCCGAAGGCGGCTTCGAGCTGGTCGTCGAGCTCGTGGAGGAGCTGGGCGCGGACGCATACCTGCACGGCAAGGTCGGCGACGACCGGTTCGTCGTCCGGGTCGACGGCCGCACACCGCCGCGCATGGGTGACAACGTGCGCGTCGGCCTGCGCGGCGAAGGCGAGACCCACGCCTTCAACCCGGAGACGACCCTGCGTCTCTCCTGAGAGCTGCGGCCACCTCGTCGTGAGTGGTAATTAGGGTTCTAACCCGAATTACCACTCACGACATCGTGGGCAGGATGGCTTCCGACTGCCCTCGGGATTCCAGCCTTCGCGGAGCAGGATCGTCCGAACCTCGGCGGCAACGGTGCACGGCGACGTGTGAACGTCCTGCCAGCCGTAGACGAGCCGGGCACGCCCCGCAAGCTCAGCCGCGTTGTCTCTGCGGCGGTCGCGAAAGGCCACGCCCGCGGTCGCGTGCGTCGCCCGGCCGTCGAGCCGGATCGTCACCTCGGCACCGTGATTGTCGTACGTGACGTCTTCCCACAAGGTCTTTCCGTCCACGACGAACGGTGTCTGGCGGTTCCCCCGGGGCAGCCCGTGCAGGTCTTCGACGTTCTCGAGGTACTCGACTTCCAGCGTCGACATCAGGCCGTTCGCCACGAGGTCGAGTCCCCGGTGGACGGCAGTCCGGTGGCGATACGGAGGTCTCGCGAGCACGCAGTTCCGAACTTCCGCAACAGGGATTCTGGTGCGGCTGACGAGGTCGACGACAAGGGCCGTCGCCTCGCGGGAAGTGCGTTGCGACACGGCCAGGTCGACGATGGTGTCCGGAGCGCGGGTACGAACCGGTTTGGTTTCAAGGACGATGTGCGGCAGCGCACGGGATCTGTGCACGATGACGAGCGGCAGTTGGGAGATAGCGGAGCTGGAATACGGGACGGTGATCTCCACTGGCCGGTCCGCAATCGTTACCAGACCCCATTCTTCTGCGGCCGTGTAGTGGCTGAGTACGGCCTCGGAGCCGCCGTAGAGCAGAGCCGCGGACAGTCTTGCCGGCCGAGGGAGGCCTCCGGTGAATGTCGCGTAGACCCGGGGGAGAACGCGTTGCCACCGTCCAGCTTTGAGGTTGGCCGTCAGGTCGGCGACCGAGTGGCCATAGGCACGGAGCTGGCGATTGCTGATGACGCCGTGCTGTTCGTCGAGCAGGACTTGCCAGCTCGGTCGGGCTGACGGCGCTATCTGATCGGTCGACCAGCGGGTGTGCAGGGGCATGGCTCGACTTTGCCGCGCCCCGCGGCTCCCCAGGAGTACCGTCGCGAATCTGTGGACAACTGGACCCAATGTGGATAAGTCGGCCACCAGTCGTGAGTGGTAATTGGGGTTCTAACCCTAATTACCACTCACGACCAGCTGCGGTAGACCTACTCCTGCAGCGAAAGCGCCTGGCTCGGGCAGACGTGCACCGCTTCGCGGGCCTTCTCGACCAGCTCGCCCTCGGGCGTCTCGTTCAGGACGATGACCGTGCCGTCGTCCTCGCTCTGGTCGAACAGCGCGGGCTCGGTGAGCACGCACTGACCCGCGCCGACGCACTTGCCGGTGTCCGCGATGATCTTCATGGTTCTTCTCTCCTGTGGTGGGATGGCAGGTTCGATCTCTACCAGGTCACCGGCAGCCGGTACAGGCCGTAGATGTTCGCGTCGTCCTTGAACGGCAGGTCGTCGACGTCCGCGCCCAGCGCCAGGGTCGGGATGCGGCGGAAGAGCGTGTCGAACACGATCTGCAGCTCCATCCGGGCCAGGTTCTGGCCGAGGCACTGGTGCGGGCCGAAGCCGAAGGCGACGTGGTGGCGCGCGCCGCGCTCGATGTCCAGCTCGTCGGCGTTCTCGAACGCCCGCGGGTCGCGGTTCGCCGAGTAACCCAGCGCCAGCACACCCTCCCCGGCGCGGATCAGCTGCCCGCCGACCTCGACGTCCTCGACGCACAGGCGCGCGGTGGCCGCGTCCACGATCGTCCAGTACCGCAGCATCTCCTCGACGGCGTCGAGCGTCTTGCCCGGGTCGGCCTTGATCGCCGCGAGCTGCTCGGGGTTGCGCAGGAACGCCACGGTGGACAGCGAGATCATGTTCGCCGTCGTCTCGTGCCCGGCCACCAGCAGCAGGAAGCCGGTCGCGGCGAGCGAGGCGCGCCGGTAGGTGCCGTCTTCGCGGAGCTTGACGATCTGCCGGCCGAGCAGGTCGTCCGGCGGGTTGTCCTCCTTCTCCGCGATGAGGTCTTCCATGTACCCGCGGATGGTGTCGAACGCCGCCCGCCGCTCCTCCGGCGTCGTGGAGCGCTTGATCAGCTTCGCGGTGTGTTCCTGGAAGAAGTCGTGGTCGGTGTACGGGACACCGAGCATCTCGCAGATCACCAGCGACGGCACCGGCAGCGACAACGCCTCGACCAGGTCACCCGGCTTCGGCCCGGCCAGCAGCGTGTCGATCTGCCCGTCCACGATCTCCTGGATCCGCGGCCGCAGCGCCTCCATCCGCCGCACGGTGAACTCGCCGAGCACGGCCTTGCGGGCCGGCCCGTGCTCGGGCGCGTCCATGGTGATCATGGTGCGCTCGTCACCCTTGCGCCGGAACCCGCCCTTGACCAGCTGCGGGAAGTCCGGGTGCTGGCGATCGGCGCTGAAGCGCCGGTCGTTCAGCACGGTCCGGACGTCCTCGTGGCGGGTGACCACCCAGGCCCAGCCGCCGTCGGGCAGCCCGGCCTTCGAAACGGGGTCCCCTTCGCGGATCTCCTCGTACGCCGGCGGCGGCGCGAACGGGCACGTGCGCGTCATCGGGAATTCGTGCTTCTCGACAGTCGTCATGACTTCCCCCTCTTCACCAGGTCACGGGCAGGCAGTACAGACCGAAGATCGACGAGTCGTGCTTGAACGGCAGCTGCTCGACCGGCGCGGCCAGCTTCAGCTCCGGGATGCGGCGGAAGAGCGTGTCGAACACGATCTGCAGCTCCATCCGGGCCAGGTTCTGGCCGAGGCACTGGTGCGGGCCGAAACCGAAGGCGACGTGGTGGCGCGCGCCGCGCTCGAGGTCGAGCTCGTCGGCGTTCTCGAACGCCTCTTCGTCGCGGTTGCCGGAGTAGCTCAGGCCCAGCACGCCCTCGCCCTCGCGGATCAGCTGCCCGCCGATCTCGACGTCCGAGGTGGCGACGCGCGAGGTCGCGAACTCCGCAATCGTGAAGTACCGGAGCAGCTCCTCGACGGCGTCGAGCGTCTTGCCGGGGTCGTTCTTGATGATCTCGAGCTGGTCCGGGTTCTCCAGCAGCGCGACGGTGCCGAGCGAGATCATGTTCGCCGTCGTCTCGTGCCCGGCGATGAGCAGCAGGAACGCCAGCGAGACGAGCGAGTCGTGGTCGGCGTCACCGTGCTCTTCGCGCTGCTTGACGATCTGGCGGCCGAGCAGGTCGTCGGTCGGGTCGGCCTCCTTGGTGGCGACCAGCTGGTCGAGGTACTCCTGCAGCTCGTCGACGGCCTGGATCCGGCTCTCCTGGTCGATCTCCCGGTTGAGCAGCTTCGAGCTGCGGACCTGGAAGAAGTCGTGGTCGCCGTAGGGCACGCCGAGCAGCTCGCAGATGACCAGCGACGGCACCGGCAGGGAGAGCGCGGTGACCAGGTCGGCCGGCTTCGGGCCGGCCAGGATCGCGTCGATGTGCTCGTCGACGATCTGCTGGATCCGCGGCTGCAGCGCCTTCATGCGCTTGACGGTGAACTCGCCGACGACCTCGCGGCGGGCCGCGCCGTGCTCCGGCGGGTCCATGTTGATCAGCGACGCCGTGAAGTTCCGCCGCCGCTGCGGCCGGCCGGACTTGAACAGGACCGGGAAGCCCGGGTTGAACCGGTCGGAGCTGAACCGCGGGTCGGTCAGCATCTGCCGGACCTCTTCCAGGCGGGTGATCGCCCAGGCTTCCGACCCGTCCGGGAGGGCGACACGCTGGACCGGGCCCGCTTCGCGGAGCTTGTCGTAGGCCGGCGGCGGCGCGAACGGACAGGTGCGGGCGAGCGGGAAGACTTCGTCCTTCGTGGTGGGATCGGCGACTTCGGTCATATCGGGCCCCCTAAAACGGACTTACAGTATGCGGAGGATTACATTCCGGTTCCTCATCCCAAGGTACCGAAGCGGAAGGAAGTCGTCCACTAGCTAACGGGTGACTCACTCGAGTCCGAGTGCGTGGCCCCTTGACCATGCGAGAATCACCCCGCGCGATCCAGCGAGAGGCGAACGGCATGACGGCAGACCCCGAGACCACCCTGCGGGCGGACGCGCGGCGCAACCGCGACCAGATCCTCGCCGCGGCGAAGAGCATCTTCGCTGCTTCCGGTCCCGAGGTGCCGATGGAGGAGATCGCCCGCGCGGCCGGCGTCGGCGTCGGCACGCTCTACCGGCGGTTCCCGGACCGCGACGCGCTGGTCCGCGCCGTCGCGATGGACAACTTCGAGCGCGTGCTGATCGACGCCCACCGGATCGCCGGCGAAGAGACGTCGGCGTGGAACGCGCTGTCCCGGCTGCTGCGGCAGTCGGTGGAGCTGCAGCTGAGCATCCAGCTGGCGATGGTGTCCCACCGCGCGCTCGTCATCCTGAAGGGCGACCCGGAGGTCCGGCGCCTGCGGGAGGAGATCCTGGTGGTGGTGGACGAGCTCGTCCGCGGCGCCCAGGCCGAGGGCCGGCTCCGCGAGGACGTCGGCGCGGGGGACATCGCGATCCTCTTCGCGACGCTGCTGCGTCAGGTGCGCGCGAAGGCCCCGGAAGTGGCGGAGCTGGCGGCCCGCCGCTGTGTCGGGATCATGATCGACGGGCTCAGCGCGCGGCCGGGAACCGAACTGCCCGGCCGGCCCATCACTTCTCGCGACCTCGACCCCGAAGACTGATTTTCCGCGGTTTTGGGGGTAGTGTTCCTGTTCTGCAGAAATTGCGACCGCCGGGCGGGAAAAAATGCGAGCTGTGCTGTTGGTCATTTGCGGGTTGGTGCTCGCCGGGTGCAGTGCCGCTCCCGAGCCGGTCGCGTCGTCGAGTTCGGCCGCGGCGCCTTCGTCCACTCCAGCACCGCCTTCGGTGCAGGCGGTTCCGAGCTGCGCCTCGCCGGAGTTCACCACCAGCGAGACCGACGGTGGCTGGGACAACGGCGGTTACTACGTCCACAACAACATGTGGAATTCCGACGAAGCGGGCCCGGAAACGCTGCGAGCGTGCGCGTACAACAACTGGTACGTCGATTCCACCCAGCCGTCGACAACGTCGGTGAAAACCTATCCGAACGTGCACAAGGACATCAACAACCTCGACGGGAAACCGTTCGACGGGTATTCGACGATCAAGTCGACGTTCGCCGGCCGCGGCCCGGGCGTGGGCATCTACGACGTGGCGTACGACGTGTGGCTGAACGGCGTCGGCGACGGTGACGGGGTCACCGAGCTGATGGTGTGGACGGAGAACCTGAAGCAGGTCCCCTCCGGTGACCAGGTGGAGACCTACTCGGCCGGCGGCCAGACCTACGACGTCTGGATGAAGGACGGGTACGTGGCGTTCGTGTCGCAGACGACGCAGTACTCGGGCGCCGTCGACCTCAAGGCGATGATCGCCTGGTCGATCGGCAAGGGCTACATCCCGGCGAACCCGACGGTGAACCAGATCGGCTACGGCATCGAGTTCTGCTCGACCGGCGGCGGCCAGGCCCGGTTCACGCTGACGGACTTCTCGGTGACGATGAGCTAGAGCCGGCAGGCCCGGCGCACGGAAACCGAGGTCACCCCGCCGACGACCAGGGTGACCGCCGCGAGGACGAGCACAACGACCACCGTGCCCGTAGTGAGTTCCGCCGTCCCGCCGCGCCCGGCGGTGCCGAAGACGGTCAGGCACCCGAGGACGTCGGTGACGACGGCGCAGCACCACATCGCCAGGACGAGGTTCCGGACCCCGGTGACGAACGACGGCGTCAGCGCCCCGGCGACCCGGCGCGACCGCGCGGTGAGCGCGCCGACTCCCGCGAGCAGCAGGGCCACGCCGCCCGCGCCGAGGAAGATCAGCCCGAAGTAGACGAGCGGGTGGGTGCCCGACGGCGCGGCCACGCCGAGCCAGACCAGGGCGATCCAGCCGGCGAGGGCCACGAGGACGGCGAGAACGCCGGGTGCCCTGGTCACGACATCACGTGCCAGTCCGACTTGTCCTGCATGGCGCCGACGTTCGACTTCGACCACTCGGTGCCGAGGTCGTGCACCTTCTGCGTGATGGTGTTCTGCTCCGTCGAGATGGTGTTCATCAGCGACATCACCGAAACGATCGCGGTGGTGACCAGGCCGATGGCGACCCCGGCCGCGGTGGCGATCGCGGCGATCGCGGCCGGGATGCCCACCACGGTGCACGCGGCCGCGATGGCGCCGATGGCGCCGACGAGGAACACCCCGCCGGCGACGCCCATGGCCACCCAGAACGTGTCGATGCCGTTGGCGAGGTTGTCCAGTGAGCTGCGCAGCTGGTTGGCGAGGTCCTTCACCGAGTTGAGCCCGCCGACCTGAGCGGGCACCGTGGCCTTGTATGCCTCGGCGCCCCGCCCCTGCCAGTCCAGGTTGGCCTGCAGCTTGTCCAGTGCGACGTCGCCAGCGATGTCACCGACCGCGTTGCCGATCTTGTCCGCCCAGTCCGCGGCCACCTGGTGGAGCCGGTCGGGGCTGCCGGGCTGGTCGATCAGCTGGTTGACCCGGTCCCAGAACTCTTTCGCCTTCTGCTGCAGGAAGACCAGGCCGTCCTTGATCGGCTGGACGAGGTCGGACAGGAAGCCGGGAACCCAGTTCAGCGCGTCGTTCACCTTGGCGATGAACTCCTGGATCTTCTGTTCGAGCTCGTGGAACGTGCCGGTGCTCTGCTGGATCGCGGCGCTGGTCAAGGTTTCGGCCTCCTCGCCGGGTCAGTGGCCGGACGCGCGCTGGATGCGCTGCTGGTGAGCGGCCTCGGTCTCGTCGTACATGTCCGCCGCGTGCCGCAGTGCTCCGGCGAGATCGTGGAAGTTTTCGGCGGCCTGTCCGAGCATGGCCGACAAGGCGTTCTGGGCGCTCGCGTAGGTCTTGTCGATCCCCTTGTCGACGCCGTACATCATGACGTCGGCGGGTGTGAGGCCCAGGCCGCCGATCGCCTGCTTGGGAGCGTCGACCGCCTGCCCCGCTGTGTCCCAGGTCCCGGCGTCGGCGCGCAGAGCAGCGACCGCGGTCTTCAGATCCATCGTCGTTTTCTCCCCGGGTTCAGGTGGCGGGCAGGCCGAGCCGGCGCATGAGCAGTTCCGGGTCGCCGGCCAGGTCCATCAGCTCCGCGATCGCCGGCCCCTGCGGGCCGTCCGCCAGTTCGCCGGGAGTGCTCTCGGAATGCAGCTTGCGCAGCACTTCCGTCAGCTCGCTTTCGATCTCGGTGTGCCGGACCTGCGCGGCCCACGAGGTGTCGATCGTCAAGGAGGTGAAGTGACCGCGTTCGGCGGTGCCCCGCACGTGCCGGCCCGAGCTTTCCGCCTCGGCCGGGCGGTCGACGACGGCCGCCAGCTGCCGGCTGAAGTCGGCGATCTCCCGGTGGACGCTGTCGAGCAGCCGCTGCACGTCGGCCGAGCTGAGGCTGCCGGTCTCGGCGGGCTGCGGGACGACGGGCTCTTCGGCCGCACCGGCCTGGCTGTCTTCGACGCTCTTCGCGAGCGCCAGCATCGTCGCGGCGTTCGCGGCGGCGAGGACAGCGCCGTCGAGCGCGCGGGGATCAAGGGACCTGCGCCAGTCGCGGGAGAGCCGGACCGCGGCGATCGACGCGTCGGCGGTGACGAACACTTCGACGACTTCGTCCGGATCACTTCCGGCCAGCGTCGGCTCGTCCTCCGGCGGCGCCGCGGATGGCGGCCCCGCCGGTTCGTCGTCCCAGTCCTTGTATTCCTCGAAACCCCAGCGGCGCTCGTCGTTCACCAGCGTCCTCCTGTGTCGCTGCGTGACCGAGAGGTTACCAGTAGGCCGAATGGCCGGCTTGGTTCCTGCTTTCAGACGCCGATCGGGTGCCAGACGGTCTTCGCCTCCAGGTACCGCCGCAGCCGCGACAGGTCGGGCGCCGACGTCCAGTCCGGCTCCGCCTCCGGGACCGTCAGCACCCGCTTCACCGTGTTCGCCGCTTCGCGCGCCAGCTCCGGGCGGTCCGCCGGGGCGGCTCCCGTCGGGTCCAGCGCGTTGACGTCTCCGTGCGAGGCCAGCCAGGAGCCCAGCTCCGCCGCCCGGCCCGTCAGGATGTTCGCCACGCCGCCCGGGACGTCCGACGTCGCGAGGACCTCCGACAGGGTGATCGCCGGCAGCGGGCGCTCCGCGCTCGAGACCACCACCGCCGTCGAGCCGGTGGCCAGGACCGGGGCCAGAACCTCGACCAGGCCCAGCAGCGACGACTGCTGCGGCGCCAGGATTCCCACCACACCCGTCGGCTCCGGGACCGTGAACGAGAAGTACGGGCCCGCCACCGGGTTCGCGGCGCCGAGGACCGTCGCGATCTTGTCCGTCCAGCCCGCGTACCAGACCCAGCGGTCGATCGCCGCGTCCACCAGGGACTCGGCCTTCTTCGGGGCCAGACCCTCCGAAGTGGACACTTCGGCGACGAACTGGTCGCGGCGGCCTTCCAGCACCTCGGCCACCCGGTACAGGACCTGGCCGCGGTTGTACGCCGTCGCCGCCGACCAGCCCGGGAACGCCTTGCGGGCCGCCACCACAGCGTCGCGGACGTCCTTGCGGGACGCGTGCGCCGCGTTCGCCAGGAACTTGCCCTTCGGGTCCGTCACCGGGTAGACCCGGCCGGACTCCGAACGCGGGAACTTGCCGCCGACGTACAGCTTGTACGTCTTCGCGACGGAGATGCGATCAGACATCGAGGTAAGCCTCCAGCCCGGTGCGGCCGCCTTCGCGCCCGAAGCCGGATTCCTGGTAGCCGCCGAAGGGGGCGGTGGGGTCGAAGCGGTTGAACGTGTTGGCCCAGACCACGCCGGCGCGCAGCTGGTTCGCCATCCACAGGATGCGCGAGCCCTTCTCGGTCCAGATCCCGGCCGAAAGCCCGTACGGCGTGTTGTTGGCCTTCGCGACGGCCTCGTCCGGCGTGCGGAACGTCAGCACCGACAGCACCGGCCCGAAGATCTCCTCGCGCGCGATCCGCATCGACTGGTGGACGTTCGCGAACACCGTCGGGGCGAAGAAGAACCCGCGGTCGGGCACCGGGCACGGGCTGGTCCAGCGCTGCGCGCCCTCGGCGTCGCCCGCCTCGACGAGCCCGCGGATCTTCGCCAGCTGCTCGGCCGAGTTGATCGCGCCGACGTCGGTGTTCTTGTCGAGCGGGTCGCCGAGCCGCAGCGTCGAGACGCGGTAGCGGAGCTTCTCCAGCACCTCTTCGGCGACGGACTCCTGCACCAGCAGCCGCGAGCCCGCGCAGCAGACGTGGCCCTGGTTGAAGAAGATGCCGTTGACGATGCCCTCGATGGCCTGGTCGAGCGGCGCGTCCTCGAACACGACGTTCGCGGCCTTGCCGCCCAGCTCCAGCGTCAGCTTCTTCGGCGTGCCCGCGACCTGGCGCTGGATCGCCTTGCCGACCTCGGTCGAGCCGGTGAAGGCGATCTTGTTGATGTCGCCGTGCTCGACGATGGCCGCGCCGATGTCGCCCGCGCCGGGCAGGATGTTCACCACGCCCGGCGGCAGCTCGGCCTGCTGGCAGATCTCCGCGAACACCAGCGCGGTCAACGGCGTCGTCTCGGCCGGCTTGAGGACCACGGTGTTGCCGGTGGCCAGCGCGGGGGCGATCTTCCAGGCCAGCATCAGCAGCGGGAAGTTCCACGGGATGATCTGGCCCGCGACACCCAGCGGCTTCGGGTCGGGTCCGTAGCCCGCATAGTCCAGCTTGTCGGCCCAGCCCGCGTGGTAGAAGAAGTGCGCGGCGGCCGTCGGGATGTCGGAGTCGCGCGACTCCTTGATCGGCTTGCCGTTGTCGAGGCTCTCCAGCACCGCCAGCTCGCGCGAGCGTTCCTGGATCAGCCGCGCGATGCGGAAGAGGTACTTCGCGCGCTCGCTGCCCGGCATCTTCGACCAGACAGTGTTGTAGGCCTTGCGCGCGGCCTTCACCGCGGTGTCCACATCGGACTTCGACGCGGTGCCGACCTCGGCCAGGACCTCTTCGGTGGCCGGGTTGATCGTCTTGAGCGGCTCACCCGAGCCGTCGACGAACTCGCCGTTGACGAACGGCTTGTAGTGGTCCTTGAGGTTCGCGATGGCGCGCGACTCGGGCGCCGGTGCGTACTCGAAAACAGGCATCAGTCCACCGTCACGTAGTCGGGGCCGCTGTAGTGGCCGTCCACCTGGGTGCGGCGCTGCAGCAGCAGGTCGTTGAGCAGGCTGGACGCGCCGAAGCGGAACAGGTCCGGGGTCAGCCAGTGCTCGCCGGCGACCTCGTGCACGGCGACCAGGTACTTGATCGCGTCCTTCGTGGTCCGGATGCCGCCCGCGGGTTTGACGCCGCGCAGCTCGCCGGTCGTCACGTGCCAGTCGTGGACCGCCTGCAGCATGATGTGCGTGACCGGCAGCGTCGCGGCGGGGGAGACCTTGCCGGTGGACGTCTTGATGAAGTCCCCGCCGGCCAGCAGCGCCAGCCACGACGCGCGCCGCACGTTGTCGTAGGTCGCCAGCTCACCGGTCTCGAGGATGACCTTCAGGTGGGCGTCGCCGCAGGCCTGTTTGATCGCCTGGATCTCTTCGAAGACGTCCATGTAGCGGCCCTCGAGGAAGGCGCCGCGGTCGATCACCATGTCGACTTCGTGCGCGCCCGCGTCGACGGCGATCTTGGTGTCGGCCAGCTTGATCTCGCGGCTCGTGCGCCCGGCGGGGAAGCCGGTGGCGACGCTCGCGACGTGCACACCGCTGCCCTTGAGCGCTTCGACGGCGGTGGCGACCATGTCCGGGTACACGCAGACGGCGGCGACGCGCGGGGTGTCCTGGCGTTCGGGATCGGGGCGGACGGCCTTCGCGGCGAGCGCCCGGACCTTGCCGTGGGTGTCGGCGCCCTCCAGCGTGGTCAGGTCGACCATGGAGATGGCGGTGTCGATGGCCCACCGCTTGGCGTCCTTCTTGATGCTGCGCGTGCCGAGGCCCGCCGCGCGCTGCTCGACGCCGACCTGGTCGACACCGGGCAGCCCGAGCAGGAAGCGGCGCAGGCTCGCTTCGTCGCGAGTCGCGTCCGCCAGTGGTGCCGGGGTGGCCGGCGCCGCTGACGTGCTGGTCGTGGCTGTCATGGGCCTGAGTCTAGGCGGCGGGTCCGACAGCGCGCGGGGTCCGGCGGGAGGTCACCCGGTGTGACGTTCTCGGCGGCGTGTGTCACGCGGGGGCGATTGCGACGGCGCGAACGGACCGTTCGTGACGTCGAGAGGGAGCGAACGGACCGTTCGTGCTCTCGGCGGGACGCGAGTGGCCCGTTCGTGCTGCGGGCGGCGCGCCACGAACGGACCGTTCGCGCCGTACGGGCGAGGCGCGAGTGGACCGTTCGCGCGGGCAGGGAACCCCGGTCAGGCCCCTTCGATCTGCGGCGGCTCCGACCGCTTCGCCGGCTTCCGGTACACGACCACGCCGCCCCAGAAACCGAGCCCGTTGATCTTCACCGTCGGCGCGGTCGGCGGGGCCGGAGGCGCTCCCGACTTGTCCTCCAGCACGAAGCCGCCCATGAAGCCGATGCCCGTCACGTCGACGTTGATGTCGTCGGGCACCGTGATCTGGATGCCGCCCATGATGGCGACCGCCGTGATCGTGCAGTGCTTGTCCGCGAAGCGGGCCTGGCGCAGGTCGATCTCCGCGCCGCCCCAGAAGGCGAAGCTGTTGTGCTGCGGGGGCAGGACCCAGCTGCCCTTGCGGATCGCGCCGGACAGGACGCCGATCGACACCGGGGAGCCCGGGTGGCCGCCGATCCGCTGGTCCGGGAAGCCCAGCGCGCGGGTGGTCGCCGGCTCGACCGCCGCCGACGACGTCGGCAGGTCGGCCGTCACCGGCTTGAGCTCGCCGATCGTTTTCGCCTCGTAAACCGTGGTCAGCCGCTCTTCCAGCTCGTTCACGGTGATCCGCCCTTCGGAGAGGGCGTTGTGCAGCACCTGGGCGACGCGCTCACGGTCGGCGTCGGAGGCCCGCATCTGGTCGGGCGTCAGTTCGCTCACCCGGGGCAGCCTAGCGGCGAAAACCACGCACTGTGTCCATCTTCGGCGAGGACACTGAGCCAATGGTCGAATTCCCTGACGGCGTCCAGGTCCGCGGGCGGGGGCTGAGCCGCCCGCGGCCGGCCGGACCCGAGCCCGACTTCGGGCTTTACCTGGGCACCAGCCGCTTGCGGCGCAAGCACGGCGGCGGCATCACCTGGCCACACGAATGGGTCACCTGGCCGGACTTCCTGCTGCCCGTCGACCCCGCCGACGCCCGCGAAAAGATCAAGGCGCTCCACGAGCGGGCGAAGGTCGAAACCGTCGAAGTCGCCTGCTACGGCGGCGCGGGCCGCACCGGCACGGTCATGGCCTGCCTGGCGATCCTTTCCGGCGTCCCCGCGGACCGGGCCGTCGCCTGGGTGCGTGAGCACTACAACGAACGCGCCGTCGAAACGCCCTGGCAGCGCGGCTGGGTGAAAAGGTTCGCGGACCGGCTAAGTTGACCCGCATGGATGTGCACGTCGTCGACCACCCCCTCGCGAAGGCCCGGCTCTCCACGATGCGCGACGCGCGCACCGACAGCGCCGCGTTCCGGGCCGCGCTGCACGAGCTGACCGTCATGCTGGTCTACGAAGCCACGCGCGACGTGCCGGTGAAGACCGAGCGGATCCACACGCCGGTCGCGCGCACCGAGGGGTACAAGCTGGCCAGCCCGCCGCTGCTGGTCCCGGTGCTGCGGGCCGGGCTGGGCATGGCCGACCAGGCGCACAAGCTGATCCCGGACGCGCAGATGGGCTTCGTCGGCCTCGCGCGCGACGAGGAGACGCTCAAGCCGACGCCGTACCTGGAGTCACTGCCGGAGTCGCTGGCCGACCGGCCGGTCATGGTGCTCGACCCGATGCTCGCCACCGGCGGCTCGATGGAGTACACGATCCGGCTGCTCACCGACCGCGGCGCCGCCGACGTCACGGCCATCTGCGCGCTGGCCGCGCCGGAAGGCCTGGCCCACCTGGAGAAGACCGGCCTGCCGGTCCGGGTCGTCACGGCCAGCATCGACGAGCGCCTCAACGACTCGGGCTTCATCGTCCCCGGCCTCGGCGACGCGGGTGACCGCCAGTACGGCGCTGTCTAGGGCGTTGCCGGTCCTGAGGTGGCGGTGGATCGCGGTGACCGCCGCCGTCACCGGCGCGCTGCTCTGGCTGTTCCTGGCCTGGTCCGGACAGCCCGACGCGCCGGTGCGGATCGACGCGGTGAAGACGGCCTTCGGGGTCGGCGCGGGCGCCGGTGGAGTGTTCGCGCTGTGGCTGGCCACGCGCCGGCAGCGCACGCTGGAGCTGCAGCTCGCCGAGACGACGCGAGTCGCGGGCATCACCGAGCGGGACCTCGAGGAGCGGCGTGTCACCGAGCTGTACACCAAAGCCGTGGAGCAGCTCGGTAGTGACAAGGCGCCAGTCCGGTTCGGTGGGCTGTACGCGCTGGAGCGGCTCGGGCGGGACAACCCGAAGCAGCGCCAGACGATCGTCAACGTGCTGTGTGCCTACCTCCGGATGCCGTTCGAGGGACCGGCCGCGGGACTCCGGGGTACCGCGGCCCCGGAAAAAGTCGACTACGACGAAAGTGAGCTCCAGGTCCGCCTGGCCGCCCAGGAGCTGCTCAAGACGCACCTGAGTCACGACGAACCAGGCTTCTGGCCGGGCATGTCGGTCGACCTGCAGCGGGCCACGCTCGTCCACTTCCGGCTGAGCGGCTGCACACTCGAGGTCGCGGACTTCAGCCGCGCCCGGTTCGTCGGCAAGGTGCACATCCGCGGCACGACTTTCGTGCGCCAGGCGGGGTTCTTCGGCGCGGTGTTCACCGCACCCGCGAACTTCGACCGGACGGTCTTCGCCGAAGGCGCGTTCTTCTCCTTCGCGCGCTTCGGCGGCGATGTCCGCTTTACCCGGACCAGGTCAGGTGGCCGGTTCCTCTTCTCCCATACGGTGTTCGATGGCGAAGCGTTCTTCGACGGCGGTGAGCACGCGGACATCGACCTGTCGGAAGCGCGGTTCGAGTCCGGCTAGACCTTCAGCCAGCCGGAGGCGTTCGCGCGCAACGCCGTCTCGTACGAGCCGGTGATGTCGAACCCCTCCGGCAGGTTCCCCGTCAGCTCCAGCGACACGAGCCCGTGCACGAACGCCCAGCAGGCGACCGCGATCGTCTCCGGGGGGATGTCCACGAACACGCCCTCGGCCACCGCCCGGCGGATGATCTCCTCGAGGGGCTTCAGGGTGTTCCTGGCCAGCTTCTCGGCGTCTTCGTTCGGCTCGAAGCCCGGCACGGACCGGGTGAACATGATCCCGTAGAGGTTCGGGTCGGCGAGGGCGCTCGCGCGGTAGGCGCTGCCGAGCGTCACGAGGTCGTCCACCGCGTTGCCGGTCAGCGGGGTGCCGGCCATCCGGGCGCCGAAGCGGCGGAAGCCCTCCGTGTAGAGCGCGTTCACCAGATCGGGTTTGCTGCCGAACAGGGAGTAGACGGCGGTGGTCGACGTCCCGGCGTCGGCGGCCAGCTTGCGCAGGGAAAGTGCCTTGGGGCCGTCCTCGGCGATGAGCTCACCGGCGCGGTCGAGCAGCTTCAGCCGGAGCGCTTCGTCGTGTGTCCGTGGTCGAGCCATCTACGCAGCGTAGCGCAACGCTGTTATGAATGACCACAGCCGATGGTTGACCTGGAGTGCACTCCAGGTCGTAGTGTCGAGGTCATGAGCTACTCGATAGCGGAAGCCGCTCGACGTAGCGGGCTGTCCATCGACACCCTCCGGTACTACGAGCGCATCAAACTGCTCGACCCGCCCGCCCGCGACACCGCCGGTCGCCGGGCCTATTCGGACGAGGACCTCGGCTGGCTGGCCTTCCTGACCAAGCTGCGGACCACCGGGATGCCCATCAAGAGCATGCGCGAGTACGCGTCGCTGCGCCGTCACGGCGTCGCCAGCGCGGGCCGCCGCAAGGCGCTCCTGGTGGAGCAGCGGCGGTCGGTCGCCGAGCGGATCGCCGAGCTGCAGGGCTGCCTCGACGTCCTCGACTACAAGATCGACAACTACGCCCAGATCGAGCGCAAGGCGTTCGGTGTGGAACCCGACATGGAGGGAATCTCCGCGTGAAGACCAGGAAGCTCGGCGGGCTGGAAGTCGGCGCCCAGGGGCTGGGCTGCATGGGGATGAGCCAGGCCTACGGCGTCTTCGACGACGAAGCCGAGTCGGTCGCGACGGTCCACCGGGCCCTCGACCTCGGCGTCACCCTGCTGGACACGGCGAACGTCTACGGACAGGGCGCCAACGAAGAGCTGGTCGGCCGCGCGATCGCCGGCCGCCGTGACGAGGTTGTGCTCGCGACGAAGTTCGGCATCGTCTGGACCGACGGTTCGATGGGCGCCCGCGGGGACGCCGAGTACGTCAAGCAGTCCTGCGACGAGTCGCTGCGGCGGCTCGGGGTCGACCACATCGACCTCTACTACCAGCACCGCGTCGACCCGGACACGCCGATCGAGGAGACCTGGGGCGCGCTGAAGTCCCTGGTGGAGGCCGGGAAGATCCGGTACGCGGGCATCTCGGAGGCGAGCGCCGCGACGATCCGGGCCGCGCACGCCGTGCACCCGGTGACGGCGCTGCAGAGCGAGTGGTCGCTGTGGACCCGCGGCCTCGAAGGCGAAATCCTCGACACGTGCCGTGAGCTCGGCATCGGCGTGGTGCCGTTCTCGCCGCTCGGCCGCGGTTTCCTCACCGGCGCGGTGACGTCGATGAAGGACCTGCCCGAGGGCGACATGCGGCGCGGCCTGCCGCGCTTCGCCGACGGCAACTTCGAGCGCAACATGGCGATCGTCGACGCGCTGTGCAAGCTCGCCGAGGAGAAGGGCGTCACCGCCGGGCAGCTCGCGCTGGCCTGGGTGCAGTCCCACGGCGAGGACGTCGTCCCGATCCCGGGGACGAAGCGCCGCAAGTACCTCGAGGAGAACGTGGCGGCGGCTTCGCTGGAGCTGACGGCTTCGGACATCGCGGCCATCGAGGCGGCCGCGCCCGCCGAGGCGATCGCGGGGGAGCGTTACCCCGAACGCCTCGCCCGCGCGGCCGGCCGGTGAACACTGGCGAAATGCCGGAACAGTGCACTTTCTGAGGTGCTTCTGAAGCTTTTCTGAGATCTCCGGGGCAGGCTCGGCGCCGATCATGCGGTCGGTGCCGAGCTCCAGGAGGTCGTCGTGGCAGAGGAAGTGCTCGATTACGTGGTCGTCGGCGCGGGGCCGGCGGGGCTGCAGCTGGGGCAGGCCCTCGGCCACGCCGGACACCGGTACCTGGTGCTGGAGGCCGGTTCGGCGCCGGGCACGTTCTTCGCGACCTTCCCTCGGCACCGCACGCTCATCTCCATCAATAAGAAGCACACCGGCTGGACCGACCCGGAGCTGAACCTCCGGATGGACTGGAACTCGATCCTCGCCGAGGGGGACGACGACCCGGTCCTCTTCACGAACTACAGTGAGCTGCTCTTCCCGGACGCCGAGGACTTCCTCCGTTACCTCGCCGACTACGCGGCGAAGCATCAGGTCCAGGTGCGCTACGACACCCGGGTGACACGCATCCGCCGGGATCTGGAAAGCGCTCTCTTCGTGGTCACCGCGGGTGACGCCGAGGTCCGCGCGCACCGCCTGGTCATGGCGACCGGCGTCACGAAGCCGTTCGTCCCGCAGTTCCCCGGGGTCGAGCTGATCGACCAGTACACGGACGTCGACGTCGACCCGGACAGCTTCACCGACCAGCGGGTCCTGGTGCTGGGCAAGGGGAACTCCGCCTTCGAGACCGCGGACAACCTGATCGAGAAGGCGGCGGTCGTGCACGTCGGCGGCCCGCGGCCGGTGAAGCTCGCCTGGCGCACCCACTTCGTCGGCCACCTGCGCGCGTACAACGCCGGCATCCTCGACATGTACCAGCTCAAGCTGCAGCACGCGATCCTCGACGGGGACGTGCGCGAGGTCCGCAAGGACGCCGACGGCTACCACGTCAAGTTCTCCTTCGCCCGCACCGACGAGGTCGTCAAGGAGATCCGCTACGACCGCGTGATCGGCTGCACCGGCTTCCGGTTCGACGCGTCGCTGTTCGACGAGGACTGCCGTCCGGAGCTGGTCATCGACGACCGCTTCCCGGCGCAGACGCCGGACTGGGAGTCGACGAACGTGCCCGGCCTCTACTTCGCCGGCACGATCACGCAGGTCCGCGGCTTCAAGAAGGCCACCAACCCGTTCATCCACGGCTTCCGCTACGGCGTCCGCGCGCTGTCCCGGATCCTGAACGAGCGCCACCACGAAACGCCGTGGCCGAGCACCGAGCTGCCCGCCAAACCGGACGCGCTGACCGACGCCGTGATCACCCGGATCAACCGGACTTCCGCGCTGTACCAGCAGTTCGGCTTCCTCGGGGACGTCCTCACGATCGACGGTGACACCGCGCGTTACCTCGAAGAGGTGCCGGTCGACCGCGTGCTGGCGAACCCGCCGGACGACGCCTACGTCGTCACCCTCGACTACGGGCCCGACCACGACAAGATCGACCCGTTCGACTTCGTCGCGCGCGCCGCGCAGGACAAGGCCAACGACCACGGCGAGGGCCACTACCTGCACCCGATCGTCCGGCACTACCGCCGCGGTGAGCTCGTGGCCACGCACCACGTCACCGAGAACCTCGAGAACGAATGGGACAAGGAGGTCCACGTCGGACCGCTGACCGCGTTCTTCACGCGGGAGCTGTGATGCGCACGGTCGCGGAGTTCGAGGCGGCGGCCCGGCAGCGCCTCGACCCGGTGCACTACGACTACTTCGCCGGCGGCGCGCAGGACGAGATCACCGTGGCGGAGAACGAATCGGCGTTCAAGAAGCTGCGGCTGCTCCCGCGGGTCCTGCGCGGCAGTGACAAGCGGGACCTGAGCGTCGAGCTGCTCGGGACGTCGTCCTCGATGCCGATCCTCGTCGCGCCCACCGCGTTCCACCGGCTCGCGCACGCCGACGGCGAGCTCGCCACCGCCCGCGCGGCGGCGCGTGCGGGCACGATCATGATCGTCAGCATGGCCGCCACCACGGCGATCGAGGACGTCGCCGCGGCGGCCCGCGAGGTGACGCCGGACCCGGGCCTGTGGTTCCAGCTCTACCTGCAGCCGGACCTGGAGTTCACCGAGGCGATCGTGCGGCGGGCCGAAAACGCCGGTGTCAAGGCGTTCGTCGTCACCGTGGACTCGCCGGTGCTCGGCCGCCGCGAGCGCGACGACCGCAACAGCTTCCACGACCTGCCGTCGGGGCTGGTCGTGGAGAACCTCCGCAACATCGGCGTGAACCGCAGCGGCGGCAACGCGAGCCACGTCCGCGACATCGTCATGTCGGCCGCGCTGAACTGGGAGCACATCGCTTGGCTGCGCTCGAAGACCAAGCTGCCGGTGCTGATCAAGGGTGTGCTGCACCCCGAGGACGCGCGGCTCGCGGTGCACCACGGTGTCGCCGGGATCGTCGTGTCCAACCACGGCGGCCGCCAGCTCGACACCGTGCCGGCCACGATCGACGTCCTCCCCGAGATCGCCGCCGCGGTCGGCGGGGCGGTGCCGGTGCTGCTCGACGGCGGGATCCGCCGCGGCACCGACGTCGTCAAGGCCCTCGCCCTCGGCGCGGACGCGGTCGGGGTCGGCCGTCCGGTCGTGTGGGGCCTGGCCGCGGGCGGCCGTGAAGGGGTCACGCAGGTCCTGGAGCTGCTGCGCGACGACTTCGACCAGGCGCTGGCCATGTGCGGCGGGCGGCACCCCGCGGATCTCACCCCGGACCAGGTGCGGCGATGATCGGGAAAGCGCTCGCCGCCGCGGCGGTCGCCACCGCGCCGGCGTGGCTGCCCGGCCGGGTCGTCGCGCTGCGGGTGAAGATCTTCTCGCTGGTCAACGGCGAGGACACGGTGACGATCCCGGGCGAGCGGATCGGCGCGGCGGACTTCCGGCGCGTCTACGCCGACCCGGCGGCGAACGGCCGCAGCAAGGGCGCCGCGCTGTCGGACCTGTTCTGGTACTGGCTCGCGCCCGGCCCCGAGGTGCACCAGGAGCACCTCGAAGCCGGGCCGCGCTACGACGAGGTCGCCAAGTGCACCCGGCACATCCTGGTCAAGTCCAAAAAGGACTCCGAGGAGCTGACCCGGCGCGTCGCGGCGCACGTGCTGGACACCACGCGGCCCGGGCTGGTCCGGCTGCGCGACGAGATGATGCCGATCTGGGCCGAGCTCTACTACGAGCTGGTCTTCGACGAGCCGTGCCCGCCGGAGGCACGCGACCTCATCGTGGCGAACGCCGACGACGTCGTCTCGGCGCTGAAGTGCGTGCGGCCGCGGAACATGCGCCGCCGCGCGAGGCTGACGAAGTACTTGCGAAGGCGTCTGGACGACGTCCCGCACCCGCTGCCGGTGTCGCTGACCCGCGAGGAGCAGGCGTACTACCTGCAGGGCACGTTCTTCAACACCGCCGTCGTCCAGATGTCCGAGGCGATGGCGCACCTGCTGATGATCGTCGCGCAGGACGACGAGGTGCAGCGACGCCTGGCCGGGCACCCGGACGACGACGCCTACCTGGACCAGGTGATCATGGACGGCCTGCGCACGTTCCCGCTGTTCGGGATCGCGCACCGGATCTCCACCGCCGACATCGACCTGGCGGACCTGACGATCCCGGCGGGCACCGTGTTGTGCTTCAGCTACCCGGAGTTCGCCGCGCAGTCCGGAAAGGACGCCTTCATCCCGTTCGGCGTCGCGCAGAACCGCGCGTGCCCGGCGCGCGGGCTGGCCCCGCTGACCATGCGCGTGGTGGCGCGTGAGGTGCTGCGCCGGTTCAGCCTCGCCTCGACGGCCGGCCACACCCGCTCGATCCCCAACCGCGGCCCGGCGCTGCTGACCCCGCGTGGCGCCCGCCGCCGTCGCGCGCCGCTGGTCTGGCTCGCGGTGCGCGACCGCTGGGAGGACGTCTGGCGCAGCCTCGCCCAGCTCGTCTTCGGCACGTACATGGTGCTCGACGCCCGGAAGAAAGCCCTCTGTTCGACCTACTTCGCCGGAGGAAACCGATGAGCCCGTCCGAAGCCGCGCCGACGTTCTTCATCGCCGTCGTGGCGATCCTGCTGGTGTGCCGGCTCGTCTGCGCGCTCGCGGTCAAGCTCGGCCAGCCACCGGTGGTCGGCGAAATGGTCGCCGGGGTGCTGCTCGGGCCGTCGCTGTTCGGGCTGCTGCTGCCGGACCTGCAGGCGGCGCTGTTCCCCGACGCCATCAAGTCGCTGCTCTACGTCGGCGGCCAGATCGGCCTGGTCATCTACATGTTCGGGGCCGGCTACGAGTTCAACCTGACCAGCGTCAAGGAGTCGCGGAAGTCGGTCGCGGCGATCTCCTCGGCCGGGACGCTGGTGCCGCTGGTGCTCGGGATCGGCGTCGCGGTGCTCGGCACGTCCTGGGTCGGCATCGGCAAGGAGGGTGTCTCGCCGGTGACCTCCGCCGCGTTCGTCGGGGTGGCGGTCGCGATCACGGCGTTCCCGATGATGGTCCGGATCATCACCGAACGCGGCATCGCGTCGACGAGGTTCGGCTCGCTGGCCCTGGCCTGCGGCGCGCTCGACGACGTGCTGGCGTGGCTGCTGCTGGCGGTCGTGCTGGGCATGCACGCCGGCTCGGCCGGGCCGATCGCGCTGGCCCTCGGCGGTGGGGTCCTGTTCGCGCTGCTGGTGTTCATCGTCGGGCGGCGGCTGCTGAACCGGATGATGGGCAGCGACCGGGTGAGCGTCGACCAGCGGGTGCTCGTCACCGCGATGATCCTGTTCGCGGCGGCCTGGTTCACCGACACCATCGGGCTGTACGCGGTGTTCGGCGCGTTCTGCGTCGGCGTGGCGTTCCCTCGCGGGGAAGCCTCCGACGCGGTGCTCGCGAAGATCATGCCGATCGGGCGGATCGTGTTCGTCCCGCTGTTCTTCACCTATTCCGGCCTGAACACCCGGTTCGCGCTCCTCGCCGATCCCAAGCTGCTCGCCTTCGCGCTCGTGACGGTGGCCGTCTCGATCGTCGGCAAGCTGGGCGCGTCCTGGGGCGCGGCCCGGCTGGCGGGGGAGCCGCCGGCGATCGCGTCGCGTGTCGGTGTGCTCGTCAACGCCCGCGGGCTGATGCAGCTGATCGCGCTCAACGTCGGGCTCGCGGCGGGGATCGTTTCGCCCGCTTTGTTCACCGTGCTGGTGCTCGTCGCGCTGGTGACCACCGTCATGACCGCGCCGGTGCTCAGCTGGCTGGACCGGCGGGACGCCCGCCGGGGGAGCAGCGAGGTGCTCCTGACGGCCGAGCCGGTTCCGGTCACCGGGAAAAGTTGAGGGTTCAATCCCAGAAATTCACTGCCAGTATGGACTCGTGCACGATGTGGCTGCAAAAACGAGGGTGCTGCTCGTCGAAGACGACCGGGACCTCGCGGGCATGCTCGCCGAGCTGCTCGCGGAGGAAGGCTACGAAACCGACGCCGCCCACGACGGCCAGCGGGGGCTGCACCTCGGCCTCACCGGGCACTACGCCGTGATGATCATCGACCGCCGTCTCCCGGTGCTGGACGGGCTCGAGCTGCTTGCCCGGCTCCGGGCGCGCGCGGTGACCACCCGGGTCCTGATGCTGTCGGCGCTCGGGGAGCTCGCCGACCGCGTCGAGGGGCTCGACGCGGGGGCCGACGACTACCTCGTCAAGCCGTTCGAGGCCGAGGAGCTGCTGGCCCGGCTGCGCGCGCTGGGCCGCCGTGACCTCGAGGGCGCGGAGTGCCTGCCGCTCGGCGCGGCGGCCCTCGACCTGCAGCGGCACGAGGTCGTGCTGCCCCGGGGGGAGCGGATCACGTTGTCCGGGCGCGAGTTCGAGCTGCTGCGGGCGCTGGCGCAGCGGCCGAAGGCGATCCACCCGCGGGCGGCGCTGCGCACGCGGGTCTTCGCCGACTCGACCGGTGAGTCCATTGTGGACACCTATGTCTACTACCTGCGGCGCAAGCTCGGCCGGGACGTCGTCCGGACCGTGCACGGGCTCGGTTACCAGATCGGCGCGGTGTGAGACCCCGCGGCGACCCGGAGGAGCGCGCGCTGCGGCGGGCGCGGTGGGCGATCACCGCGCAGATCGCCGTGGTCGTTTCGCTGCTGGTGGCGGTGGCGGGCGGGATCGCGTACGGGATGCTGCTGTCCGGTCAGCACGCCGACGCCGACCGGACGCTGGCCCGGACGATCGAACTGGGCCCGGCCACCACCCCGCCCGGCTGCGTCTGGCTGTTCACGCCGGCGCTGCACGCGCCCGCGGGCCGGCCGCCGGCGGGGATGCCGATCCCCGCGTTGACCGCTTTGACGCCTTCGCCCGGCGACGTCCACACGGAACGGCGGCAGATCGGCGAGATGACGTACACGATCCGCGTGGAGAACCGCGGCGGTGTCGTCTCGGAGGCGTTCTTCGAGGAGCTGTACCAGATCCAGGACCGCTCGTCGCTGCTGTTCGGGCTCGGCGTCGCGGAGCTGCTCGCGCTGGTCGCGGCGGTGCTGTGCGGACGCGTGCTGGCCTGCCGGGCGATCCGGCCGCTGGCCGACGCGCTGCGGCGGCAGCGGACGTTCGTCGCGGACGCGTCCCACGAGCTGCGCGCGCCCCTGACCCGGCTGCACACCCGCGCCCAGCTGCTGGCCCGGCGCGCGTCCGGACGCGACGCGGACGACCTCGACCAGCTGGTGCGCGGCACGCGGGAGCTCGGCGAAGTCGTCGAGGACCTGCTGTTGTCGGCGCGGGCGTGCGACCGGCCGGAGTTCGTGCCGGTCGAGCTGGGGGTGCTGGCGGAGGAAGCGGTCGCGGCGGAGGCGGTCCGCGCGGGGGAGGGCCGGGTCCGGCTGGCGGTGACCCGGGAGCGGCGCCCGTACGTCGTCCAGGGGGTGCCGACGGCGTTGCGGCGGGTGCTCTCGGCGTTGCTGGACAACGCGCTCGGCCACACCCCGCCGGGCGGCTCGATCGAGGTCTGGCTGGGCGTCCCGGACGAGCAGCACGTGGAGCTGCGGATCCGCGACACCGGAGTGGGCTTCCCGGCAGCCGACGCGGAACGGATCTTCGAGCGCTTCGCCCGAGGTTCCGACGGCGACGGCCGCCGCTTCGGCCTCGGCCTGGCCTTGGTTCGCGAGGTGGTGACGGGCCACGGCGGCACGATCGCGGCCGCGGGCCGTCCCGGCGACGGAGCCACGTTCACCCTCCGGCTCCTGCGCGCCGATCTCGCGTGATCAGCCCCGTAACTCGCGTGACTGGACCCGGAACTCGCGTGACTGGACCCGGAACTCGTGAGTTCCGGCTTTGATCACGCGAGTTACGGGCTTGATCACGTGAGTTCCGGGTCTGGTCACGCGCGGTATCTCGCGGAACCCAGGAGGAAACGGATTCCGCGGGCCCGGGCCGGGTCGAGGTGGTCGCACGCGGCCTCGATCTCGGCCCGCAGCCGGGCCGGCGGTTTGGTGTAGACGCCGGCCATGTGCTGGTGGCAGGCGTGCAGGTCCTGCTCGGCGTCGGCGCCCAGGTCGGCGTCGGCCAGCAGGGTGAGGTCCGTGTGCAGGCGCAGCCAGGTGTCGCGGTCGCGCAGCAACGCCGCGGCGGCCCGGCGGGTGTGGACCGGCCGTCCCGGCGCCAGCAGGTCCCGCAGCGCCGGCTCCCCGACCAGCGCGGGCTTGCCGCGCAGGAACTCCACGACCTGCCGGGTCACCGCGGGGGACGGATCGGTCAGCAACGGCGCGACCGCCGCCGACTCCGGAGCGATCCGGCGCAGGCCGCGCACGGCCACCCGCCGGATCCGCGGGCGGTCGTCGGTGAGCAGGCCCGCCAGCAGCCCGGCGTCGGCGGCGGTGCCCGTCTCGCCGAGCCCGGCGAGCATGCCGAACGACACCGGCATGGCGCGGTAGCGCGCGGCCGGGTCGCCGCCGGCCTTGAGCACCAGGGCCTGCGCCATCGAACGGACCGCCGACGTCCGGTCGGCCAGGTACGTCGCCGCGTCGCCGGCCATGGTGAGCGCCCGCATCCGGACCTTCGGCGGCCCGCCCGCCAGCAGCTCCTCAACGCATTCGCCGCGGTCGAGCAGCGCGTTGCCGCACACCGCGCGGACGACGAAGTCCCGGTCCCGCAGGGAAATGTCCAGCAGCCGCTCGCGCGAAAGAAGCCCGATCGCTTCGTGGTGCGCCCAGCGACGGCTCTCCCGGTCCTCCAAAGCCAGCGCGGCATCGAGCGAGCCGGCCAAGACCTGGCGGAAGAGCGTCACCGCCCAGTCGTCGACCTGACGCCGGCCCAGTACGGCGATCAGCGGAAGCATCAACCGCGTGGCCGCCGAATCCAGTTTGGCCAGCGCGGCCGCGCGGGCCGCCTCCCGGACCGGCCGGACCCAGTCGACGCAGCGGACCAGCAGGAGGGGGAGTGCCTCGGGGTCCGTGCTGTGGGCGAGCCGCTCGACGGCGGCTTGGCGCAGGTGGCCGTTGCCGTGGCAGGCGGCCTCGGCCAGCACCTCCCGCGGCGGCCGGCGCCCCAGCTCACGCACCCCGGGCAGGCCGGTGGGCCGCCACCAGCGCCGCACGGCGAGGTCGTAGGCCACCCACTCGCGCACGTCCCCCGCAACGAGGGCACGCAGGCTCGCGGCGGTCAGTGGTTCTTCGTACATCGGCATCCCCCTCGGCGCTCAGGATGCCTGTGCGCCGAGGGGGCGTCGAACCGATTTCAGGCCAGCAGGGCCTGGACCGCCGCCGGGGCCTCCGCGACCGCGACCGGGTTCTGCTCCCGCGTCGCGAGGCTGCGCACCGTCACGTTCCCGGCCGCCCAGTCCTCCTGGCCGACGATCACCACCGCGGCCGCGCCCGCCTTGTCCGCGCGGGTGAGCTCCTTGCCCAGCTTGCGGTGCTCGATCGGGGTCGACGTCCGGAGCCCCGCGGCGCGCAGGGCCGCCGCCACCGAGCGGGCCGCGTCCGAGAGGTCCTCGGTCACCGGGATCACCATGACGTCGACCTCGCTGCGCGGCGCCGGCGTGAGGCCGTGCGTCTCGAGGAAGTCGATCAGCGTGACGTCGCCCATGCCGAACCCGATGCCCGGGATCTGCTGCGGGGTGAACATCGACGCGAGGTCGCTGTAGCGGCCGCCGCCGAAGAGGGCCCGGCGGTTCTCCGGTGAGGTGTCGAAGACCTCGAACACGGTCGACGTGTAGTACGCCAGCCCGCGCACGATGATCGGCTCGTACTTCACCAGCGAACCCGCGCTGCTGTTCAGCACCTTCACCAGGTTCGACTGCTCCCGCACCTCGGCCGGCAGCTCGTCGAGCAGCGCCTCGCCCATGTCGAGCGTCTCGGCCAGCTTCACGAACTGCTTGTCCGACAGCCCGATCTCGGCCGCGCCCTCGGCCAGCTTCTCGCGGGGGTACTTCTCCCAGCGGTCGACCAGCGCGAACACCTGGGAGAGGTGGTCCTCCGACACCCCGGCGACGTCGGTGAGCGCCGACGTCAGCAGGTTCCGGTCGTTGACACGCAGCACGAACATGTCCGGCGTCGCGCCGAGCGCGGCCATCATGTCGTGCACCAGCTCGAAGATCTCGATCTCGCAGTTGGCGCTGTCCGAGCCGAAGATGTCCGCGTTGATCTGCCAGTGCTCACGCACCCGGCCGCGCTGCGGCGCCTCGTACCGGTGGCAGTTCGGGTGGCTGTACCAGCGCACCGGGAACGACAGCGACTTCGCGCTCCCGGCGATCATCCGCGCCACCGACGGGGTCATCTCCGGGCGCAGCGCCAGCCGCCGCCCGCCCTTGTCGGTGAGCGTGTACAGCTGCTTGTCCGCCAGCTCCTGGCCGGACTTGCGCTCGTAGATCTCGGCGGACTCGAGGATCGGGCCGTCGTAGCGCAGGAAGCCACGGCGCTCGAGGACGTCGTAGAGATGACCGAACACCTGCGTCCGGACGGACATTTCGGCGGGCAGGAAGTCCCGGGTCCCCTTGTAGGGCGCGGTCGGCAGGTATTCAGGCACGTCACCCAGCTTAACGACCGGCGCTCAGGCGAAGGCGACCCCGTACGCCGTGAGCAGCGTGGCGGCGGCCAGGAGCACCGCGCCGGCGGACGTCACGCGGCCGCCGAGCCTGCCCTTGTTCGGGATCAGGTGCACGAAGAACCCGCCGGACTGGGCGAGCACCCCGAACAGCAGCAGGAAGCAGGTGATCCACAACGTCGTGTCGGACAGCGTGGTGCGGCTGAGGATCTGCAGCGCGACCAGGGCGAGGATCAGCAGGACGCCGGCGTGCGCGTGGCCGGCGCGGAACATCGCGCGCTGGTGTTCGGTGAGCTTGGCTTCGCGCATGATGCCCATCAGCGCGTAACCGCCGTACATCACGGTCGGCAGCGAGACCAGGGCGATCACCGTGAACAGCTGGGTGGGTCCGTGCATCGGGGGACTCCTTCTCCGGGGTGGGCAGGCCTACAGTAACACTGTTTTAAAACGGTGTCACCAAACCAGGCATTCCCCGATCGTGGAATCAGGTGGAGCGGCCCTGGGCCAGCACCAGCAACGGGTTGCGAAGCGCGGAGAGCGACGCCAGCGGGTCACCCTCGACGACCAGGACGTCCGCCGCGAGCCCGGCTTCCAGCCGTCCGGTCACGGCGCCGAGGCCGAGCCCGGCCGCGCTGTCCTCGGTCGCGATCTCCAGGATCCGCCGCCGCGGGAAGCCGAGCCATTCGTACAGCTCCAGGGCGCCGACCGGATCGTCGAACACCGACCCCGGCAGCCCGGCGTCCGTGCCCGCGAGCAGCCGGACGCCGTGCTCCTCCAGCCACGGCAGCCGCCCGTACATCGCCTCCGCGGCGGAGTCGCCCAGCTTCTCGACGATCATCCGCCAGTTGCGACTGCTCGTCGAGCACGCCGAAATCCCGTCGGCCGCCATCCGCTTGGCCACGTCGGCACGGCGGTCGAACGTCCGCGGCCCGGTCAGGAAGCTGCAGTGCTCGACCGTCGAGACGCCCGCCTCGACCGCGGCCGAGATCGCGTCCGCGCCGTGGGCGTGCGCCGCCACCGGCAGTCCGTGCGACGCCGCGTGCTCGACGATGAGGGCCAGCTGCCGGGTGTCGAACTGCGACTCCCACATGTCCGCGCCGCCCTCGGTGATCTGGCCGCCGCTGGCCATCACCTTGATCACGTCCGCGCCGGCCGCCGCGTTCTCGTCGATCCGCGCGCGGATGTCGTTGTCGGACGCGGTTTCGCCGCCGAAGAAGTGGCAGTGCCCGCCCGGCACGGTGATCGGCGGGCCCGACACGAGCAGCCGCGGCGCGGCCGAGCCCGCGAACGACCGGCGCACGGCCGCGCCGAGGTGGTCGCGGTCGCCGAGGTCGCGCACCGTCGTGACCCCGCTGGCCAGCATCGACGACAGCCGCGTGCGCGCGCCTTCGAGTGGATCGGAGGCATCCTCGAAGTGCGCCAGCATCTCGCGGGAGGCGTCAAAAGCCAGGTGCGCGTGGACGTTGAACAGTCCGGCCAGCGCGGTCCCGGTGGGGAAGTCGTGCCGGACGGCGTCGGGCGCCGCCTGCGCGAGCACGTCCGCGCGCGGGCCCACCGCGGCGAGCAGGCCGTCGCGCACCAGCACGCCGCCGTCTTCGATCGGGGTCGACGGCCGCGGCAGCACCCGGCCCGCGGTGATCACGACGTCCACGTCACGCCCTGTTCCCCATCGCGGCCGACAGCGCGAGCAGCGGCCGGACGTCGGATTCGATGTCGTCCGCCCGGGCGGGCAGGACCTGCTTGGCGCGGCCGTCCATCTCCTCGCCCGCCGCGTGCCGCCGCAGCGCCGTCTTCAACGCGGCCGCCGCGGCGCCGGGATCGGCGGCGACCACCTCGCCGAAGTCCGCGTCCAGGTAGGGCGAGAGCTGCACGAGGCCGTCCCGGATCTCGATCACCCGGCGGTAGTAGACGCGGTGGATGCTGCGCGGCGACAGCAGTTCCGTGCGCCGGCGCGGCGGGGTCCGCAGCACGATGCTGGGGAACGCCTGCACCAGGACCGTCCACAACGGACCCAGCGCCTGGTGCTCGCGCCGGTGCTGCCGCCGGCGCCGCAGCGCCGAGACCCGCGCCCGCACACCGGGGTAGGTGACGCCGACCAGGAACAGCAGGCCGCCGACGATCACGAACGGCACGCCGAGCAGCAGCAGGATCTTCACGACCGGGCCGAACGCCCACGCCACCACGATGTACAGCGCGCGGAAGATGCTGCCCACCGCCGCGCTGGCCAGGCCGACCGCGCCCAGCTTCAGCCCGATCCGCAGGTCCCGGTCGGCCACCCGCAGGTACCGGACGATCCACGCGGTGCAGGCGATGAGGCCGTAGATCAGGTAGAGGCCGGCGCCGAGGTAGAACAGCGCGACGCCGCTGTCGTGGATGGTCGACGGCCCGAGCGGGAGCCCGCGCAGCTCCGGCGGGGTCAGGTCCATCGCGACGACCATCAGCGTGATCGCCGCGCCCAGCGGGACCAGCTCGGCGACCACGCGGCCGTACCGGCGGACGGGGCCCAGTGCCGAGCCGAGGAAGAAGATCACCAGCGCGCAGACCGCGCACGCCAGCAGCGCGTTGTTCGCCACGCGCGCCGCGCCGAGGCCGAGGAGCGCGTCGACCTCGTCGGAGAGCACCGGCTGCTGCAGCAGGAAGGCCAGCGCGAAGCCGGCGACGCACGCGGTGACGGCCCAGTTCGGCACCGTCGGCGCGCGCTGCACCTGGTAGATCCGCCACGCGAGCGCGACGGCGAACAGCACCAGCGCGATCAAGTTGACTGGGCTGAAAAGTGTGCTCACAACCACCCTTGGTGATCGCCGAGCGCCCCCTGGATCCGGCGGAGATCCCGGTCAGCGGCGCGCCGGGGGATCGTGTAGTTCAGGACGGACGCCCACTCGAGGATGATCGTCGCGACCGTTTCGGCTTCCCACTCGTGCGCGTCATCGTAGGACGAACGACGCAGTGCGCGGTGTACGGCATCCGGGTCAAGATCGGGAGCCGGGCCGCGCAGGAAGTCGGCGGGCTCGGCGTCGCCGTGCGGGTGGTGGTCGGCCAGCATGTGGCCGAGCTCGTGCAGGATGATGTGGTCCTGGTGCGACTTCGTCGTTTCGGCCTGGTAGAAGATGTAGTCGGCCGACGACGTCGCGATCCAGCAGCCGAACGGCCCCGGCACCTCCAGCGGGTACGCCATCAGCCGGATCGGTTTCCCGCGCTGCTCGCCCAGCCGCGCGCACAGCACCTCGACGTCCAGCGGCGGCCCGATGTCCAGCTGCTTCAGCAGCTTCCGGCAGCGGCGGCGCAGCTCGCGTTCCCTCATCGCGGCGCGTCCTCCGGGTTCCGGCCCTCGCGTTCGGCCCGCTCGTAGCGTTCGACCAGCTCCAGCAGGTCCATCACCTGACGGCGGCCCTGCGGGGACAGCTCCTGCGCGCGCATCGCCATCAGCTGCACTTCGCCGGCCGGCGCCGCCGCGGCCTCTTCGTCGAAGAAGTACGTCACGGGCACCCCGAACAGTCTCGCCAGCGCCTCGACGTAGTGGATCTTCGGGTTCACCCGCTTGCCCGTCGCGAGCTGCTGCAGGTAGGCGGGCGACATCGCCGGACCTCCCGCGCGCTCGACGGCGGCCGAGATCTCCCGGTAGCTGTGCGGTGCGCGGCCGTCCACCCGAGCTGCCTCGATCAGGGTGCTCAGGCGCTCCGCGAAGGTGCGTTCCCGTGCCATACCCGCCCCCTAGGTTTCCACCGTGAAAATTCTAGCCGGGAAACCACTGTACGCACATGTTGACAGATATCGTATGCAGTGGTTTACAGTTGGCTCGCCTCTCGCCGGGCGATCCGTATCCTGGGGGTGTACGGAACCAACCCGGCGAGAGGTTGTCCTGCCCGCCGACTCGTCATGATCGGCCGTCTGTAGTACGCTTGGGGAACCAAGGTCGAACGCCCTCGCGGCGATCCCTTGGTCACGGCCTGTTGCCGGAGGTCGACCCCCAGGGCTTCCGGTGACAGGCCCCTTACTTTTTCCGGGTCCTCAAGCCATCAGCGTCGCGGCCAGCGTGCCGCCCAGCTCCGTGCACGCCGCCAGCGCTTTCTTGTCCGGCTCGCCCGTCACGACCACCGGGTTCGCGGCCTTTTCCCAGGCCAGCCCCGTGGTGATGGCCAGCAGCTGGCGTTCCGTGCCCGCCGTGTCGCTGTTGCCGTGGATCCAGTACCCGAACGGGCGACCACGCGTCGAGTCCAGGCAGGGGTAGTAGACCGTGTCGAAAAAGTGCTTCAACGCGCCGCTCATGCTGCCGAGGTTGGCCGGCGTGCCCAGCAGGTAGCCGTCCGCTTCGAGCACGTCGGAAGAAGTGGCCGCCAGCGCCGCCCGGCGGACCACCTCCACCCCTTCGATGTCCGGGTGCGTCGCGCCGGCCAGCACCGCTTCGAACAGCGCCTGCGTCGAGGGTGACGGCGTGTGGTGCACGACCAGCAGCCTCGGCATCAGACGAGCAGCCCCTCGACCTCGGCCCGCAGCCCCGTCAGCCGCTCCCGCGCCGCGGCCCGCGCGTCCGCTAGCGAGTCCGTCACCGGCGCGACGACCTGCAGGTACGCCTTCAGCTTCGGCTCGGTGCCGGACGGCCGCACGACCACCCGCACCCCCTCGCCGGTCAGGCGCAGCACGTCCGCGTCGGGCAGCAGGTCCTCCAGCGTCACGTCGACGCCGCCGAGGCGCGACGGCGGGGTCTCGCGCACCTTCGTCATCAACCGGCCGCGGACCGAGAGGTCGGTGACCCGCAGCGAAACCTGGTCGGTCAGGTAGACGCCGTGGCGCTGGGCCAGCTCGTCGAGGACGTCCAGCGGGGTGCGGCCGCCGGCCTTCAGCCGCGCGGTGAGCCCGGCCGCGAGCGTCGCGGCGGCGATGCCGTCCTTGTCGCGGACGAACCCGGGGTTGACGCACAGGCCGAGCGCCTCTTCGTAGGCGAAGACGAGCCCCTCACCGGCGCGGACCAGCCACTTGAACCCGGTCAGCGTCTCGGCGTAGCGCGCGCCTTCGGCCTTCGCGATCTCGCCCAGCATCGACGACGACACGATCGTCGTGGCCACCAGCGGGTCCGGCAGCAGCGTCCGGTCCACAGTGGACAGCACGGTCGAGCCCAGCAGCACGCCGGTCTCGTCGCCGCGCAGCATCCGCCAGGAGCCGTCCCGCTCCCGCACGCCCAGCGCGCAGCGGTCGGCGTCCGGGTCGAGCGCGATGGCCAGGTCGGCGTCCACATCGGACGCCAGCGCCAGCAGCAGGTCCGTCGCGCCCGGCTCTTCCGGGTTCGGGAAGGACACCGTCGGGAAGTCGGGGTCCGGGGACGCCTGGGCGTCCACCAGGTGCAGGTCGGTGAACCCGGCCCGCTCGAACGCCGCCCGCAGCGTGTCGGCGCCGACACCGTGCAACGCCGTCGCGGCCACGCGCACCACGCGCTCCTGGCCCAGCGGCAGGGCCGCGACCTCGGCCAGGTAGCTGTCGAGCAGGTCGACGACCTGCGCGCCCGGCTCGCGCGGCACGCTCACCGCGGCGGGCGCGGCCTGGATGGCGCGCTCGATCTCGCCGTCGGACGGCGGCACGATCTGCCCGCCGGTCGCGTCGTAGAGCTTGTACCCGTTGTCCGCCGGGGGGTTGTGCGACGCGGTGATCTGGATCCCGGCCACCGCGCCGAGCCGGCCGACGGCGAACGCGAGCACCGGGGTCGGCAACGGCTTCGGGAACACCTTGACGGCAAACCCGGCGGCGGTGAGCACCTCGGCGGCCGCGGTCGAGAAGGCTTCCGAGCCGTGGCGCGCGTCCCGGCCGACGACGACCAGCGCGCCGGCGTGCCCGTGCGCCGTCAGCCACTGTGCCACCCCGGCGGTCGTGCGGGTGACCACGGCGACGTTCATCCCGTTCGGCCCCGCGCGCACCGGCCCGCGCAGGCCCGCGGTGCCGAACTCCAGCGGCCCCGCCATCCGGTCGGCCAGCTCCTCGGCCGCGCCGGGCTCCCCGCCCAGCGCCCGGGCGAGCACGTCCTGCAGCTCGGCGCGGGCGGCGTCGTCCGGGTCGTCGGCGATCCAGCGGTAGGCGGCGTCCCGCAGCGTGGAGGTCACAGTCACCGCGCCAGCCTACGGGCTAGGGTCGGGGGAGTGCGCTTGCTCTTCACCTCACTGGGGTCCTTCGGTCACACGTTCCCGCTCGTGCCGCTGGCGGTCGCCGCGCGCGACGCGGGCCACGAGGTCGTCTTCGCCACTTCGGAAGATTTCCTGCCACAGCTGACAAAAGCCGGGCTCGAGACGGCCGCCGCCGGGCTCGCCCTCAAGGACGCGTTCGGCCAGGCGTTCGCCGCCGCGCCGCCCGGACCGCGCCGGGCGCCGGGCGAGATCCCGCCGGAGGTGCTGCGGCCGATCGTCGCGAAGGTGTTCGGCGAGCTGATGCCCGGGCGGTTCGTCGCCGACCTGCTGCCGCTGTTCGAGCGGGCCCGGCCGGACCTGGTCGTCGCCGAGTCGGGCAACTCGGGTGGCGTCTTCGCGGCGATGAAGGCCGGGATCCCCGTGGTGGCGCACGGGTTCGGCAAGCAGTCGGGCGCCGACCCGATGGTGGCGGAGATCCGCGAGGCGATCCGTGCGAACGCCGCGTCGCTGGGCCTGACGCTCGGGGACGACCTGACCTTCGGCGGCCCGTTCGTCGACATCTGCCCGGAGTCGGTGCAGGACCCGGAGTTCGTGGCGCGGGCGACGCGGGTCCCGCTGCGCCCGGTCGGCTGGAGCGAGCCGGGTGAGCTGCCGGCGGGAGTGCTCGATCGCACGCGGCCGCTGGTCTACCTGACCCTCGGCACGGCGATGGGCCACGCGGGGGTGCTCGGCGCGGCGATCGCCGGTCTGTCCGGTTTGGACGCCGACGTCCTGGTCGCCACCGGCCCGACGGTCGACCCGGCGACCCTCGGGGAGGTGCCGCCGAACGTCCGGCTCGAGGCGTGGGTGCCGCAGTCGGAGCTGCTCCCGCACGTGGACCTGGTGGTCCACCACGGCGGCAGCGGCACGACGCTCGGCGCGTTCGGCGCGGGTCTCCCGCAGCTGCTGCTCCCGCAGGGCGCGGACCAGTTCTCGAACGCGGACGCGGTCGTGGCCGCGGGCGTCGGCTCCCGGTTGCTCGCCGCCGAAGTCACGCCCGAAGCGGTGGCCACGCACGCGCGTCGCCTCCTCACGGACACCGCGGTCCGCGACGCGACCCGGGCCTTGGCGGCCGAGGTGGCGGCGATGCCGTCCCCGGCCGACGTGGCCGCCCAGCTCCCGGCGTTCGCCTGAGCCGGGCGCCCCGCATCGGGGGCGCCCGGGGTCAGGCGCGGGTGACGAGGTCGCGGAGCAGCGAGCCCATGCGAGTCGCCGCTTCGCGGCCCGCCTGCAGGACCTCTTCGTGGTTCAGCGGCTCACCGGTCATGCCCGCGGCCAGGTTCGTCACCAGCGACAGCCCGAACACCTCGACACCCGCCGCGCGGGCCGCGATGGCCTCCAGGACCGTCGACATGCCGACCAGGTCCGCGCCCAGCGTGCGCAGCATGTGGATCTCGGCAGGCGTCTCGAAGTGCGGCCCGGTCAGGCCCGCGTAGACACCCTCCTCGAGCGACGGGTCGATCTCGCGGGCGATCTTCCGCAGCCGCGCCGAGTACAGGTCGGTCAGGTCGACGAAGTTCGCGCCGACGATCGGGGAGCGCGCCGTCAGGTTGAGGTGGTCGGCGATCAGCACCGGCTGCCCCACCCGGAAGCCCTCGCGCAGGCCGCCCGCCGCGTTCGTCAGCAGCACCGTCCGGACGCCGGCCGCGGCGGCGGTGCGCACGTTGTGCACCACCGGGTCGATGCCCTTGCCCTCGTAGAAGTGCGTGCGCCCCAGCATGACCAGGACGTTCTTGTCCCCGATCTTCAGCGAGCGGATGGTGCCGCCGTGGCCCACCGCGCCGGGCGTGGTGAAGCCGGGCAGCTCGGCGAACGGGATCTCCGTCTCGCACTCCCCGATGACGTCCGCCGCCGGACGCCAGCCCGACCCCAGGACCACCGCGATGTCGTGCGCGTCCACGCCGGTGCGTTCGGCGATGGCGGCCGCGGCCTCTTGTTCAGTCATGCGCGCGAGCGTATCCGGACGCTCCGGGCCACCAGGAACGCGACCAGCCCGAACGGCGAGAGGAAGATCGTCAGCACCAGGATCGGGCTGACGACCCACGGCGAGAGTTCCAGCGAGCGCCCTTCGAAGTACATCCACCGCGCGACGAACAGGTCGAACGCGATGAGGTGCGCCCAGACCAGCCCGGCGCCCCACGGCGTCGCGAGCAGCCCCTGCAGCACCCCGAGGTCGGGGGAGAGCATCGCCCGCCCCTACTCGCCGAAGTGCGGCAGCTCGAGCGCGAAGTAGCAGACGAGCGGCAGCAGCGGCACCCAAGGCGACGCCATGATCCGCGCCGTCCAGCGCCACTTGGGCGCCAGGATCAGCAGCGCCCAGAACGGCGTCGCCAGCGGGAAGGCCAGGCTGAACAGCGTCATCGCGACCGCACCGCCGCCCACGAACCCACTCCGACGGCCACGACCAGCGCGACGAACGCCTCCAGCGTCACGGCGTCCGGGTGCACGATCGACTGCGCCCGCAGCGCCTGCCACGTGACGAGCGCGAGCAGCCCGGCGTAGGCGGCCGCGCCGATGAGCACCAGTCGCGCGCGGACGACGTCGTCCCGCAGCCGCGGGAACCGCGACGCGAGCGTGAGCAGGGCGAGGGCCAGCAGCGGCAGCGCCTGCAGCGCGTGCATCCCGACGAAGTGCGGGATCCGCAGGTCGCCGCCGACCGTGCTCCAGCCGAGGATCGGCAGGCCGGGACCGCCGTCGGCGAGCCCGACCGTGTGCGCCCCGATGACGTCTTCGGGGCCGCCCGCCCGCCACTGCGCGAGCTGCTGCGCGGTCGGGCTCGTCATGAGGAAGCCCAGGCCGAGGCCGATCAGCGAGAGCACGGTGCCGGCGCGAACCGCCCAGAAGGTGCCGCGGTCCGCCATCTTCGTGAACATCACCAGCACGGTCAGGGCGAGCGTCGCGACCCACAGCGCGGCGATCATCTTGCCCATCGTGTCGTAGATCGCGGAGTCCAGCGGGGTCGCGTGGTTGAAGTGGCTGGCCCGGCCGCGCACCGCCTGGAACACCAGCAGGACGTACTCACTGGCGAAGATCAGCACGAGGAAGTTCGTCAGCCAGTACGCGGTGCGCCGGAAGCGCGGCAGCAGCGAGACGAGCCAGCTCCAGCTCGCGAAGTAGAGCGCGCCGGACACGGCGAACTTGAACGGCTTGGCCCAGATCGGGGCGCCGCCGAGGGTCCGCTGGTCGAGCAGGAGCGCGGCGACGCACAGCACGGCCACCACCCCGAAGGCGGCCGCGGCGAGGGCGGACGGCCGGTGCCACCCGCGGGTTCTGGTCCGGACGTCGGCAAGGATGGTCATGGTTCCTCCCAGAATGGATAGTCAAGCTCTCCGTTATGGGAAGCTAAGCTATCCATCCTGAGAAGTCTTCAGGGAAGCCCCGGAGGCGACCCTGGGATCGGAGCGGACACGCATGCGGATGGCCGAACTGAGCGCCGAGTCGGGCGTCCCGGTCGCGACCGTCAAGTTCTACCTGCGCGAGGGCCTGCTCCCGCCGGGCGAGCGCACCAGCCCCAACCAGGCCCGCTACTCCGCGGGGCACGTCCAGCGGCTGCGGCTGATCAAGGCGCTCACCGAGGTCGGCGGGCTTTCGCTGGCCTCGGTCGGCGCCGTGCTCGAGGCGATCGACTCCCGCGAGACCCCGCACGACACGATGGGCGTCGTCCAGAAGGAGCTGGCCGGCCCGGCCCCGGACGTCTCCGGCGCGGCCGCCGACTGGGCGTCCGGGCGGCTCGAGGAGATCGCCCTGCGCAGCGGCTGGGAGTCCTACGACCGCCAGGACGCGACGGTCGCGAACGTCGTCGCGGCGCTCGCCACGGCGAAGGAGCTGGGGCACGAGAAGCTGGCCGAACGGCTCGAGGACTACGTCCAGCTGGCCCTGCGCGTCGCGGAGCTCGACGTCGAGGTGGTGACGGGCCTGGCCTCCTACGACCGGATCATCGAGGCCGGGCTGGTCGCGACGGTGCTCGGCGACCGGATCTTCAGCGGCCTGCGCCACCTCGCCCAGGCGCAGGTCTCCCGCGAAGTGCTCGGGCGCCCGCCCGGCTAGTCGGTGACCTTCAGGGTGGCCGCGACGCGGTCGAAGACGTCCCGGCGGGCCGCATCCTCCTGCTCGGACGGCGCGGTGACCGAGAGGAGCCAGAGGCTGGTGCCGGCCTGGACGAGGTTCATGAACGTCACGCGGGTGCCGCCGCCACCGTCGCTCTCGGGCAGCGTGCCGCGCTCGGCCAGGCGGTAGGTCAGCGTCAGGCCCTTGCCGTCCGGCAGCGGCGCCGGTGGGAAGAGCTCGAAGGCGTCACCGGGGTAGGACTGCTTCAGCCAGGTGAGGTACTCGTCGTCGTCGAACTTGGGGAAGTAGTCCGCCAGCCGCTCCAGCCGCAGCGAGCGGCGCCCGTCGGGCGAGACGTACTGGACGGCCAGGCTGACCCCGAACCGCGCCGTGTTGTGCGGGGCGACGAACTTCTGCCAGCCGTCCGGCACGTCGAGCTCGAACTGGCCGCCGTTGCCGGTCACGTAGCTCGCGTCGCCGGTCTGGTGCACCAGGATCGGCGGCGGCACGTCGGTGGGGCCGTTCGACGTGCTGCGCGGCACGCTGTCCGGCGGCAGCAGCGACTGCCCGCCGACCGTCCTGGCCAGCGCGAACCCGCCGCCGGCGGCGAGGAGGAAGAGCAGGATCGCCACGGCGACGAGCACCGTGGTGGCCCGGGCGCCACGGCGTCCGGGCCGCGGCGGCGGAGGCGGGACGAACACCGTCGCGGCCGTCTGCGCGGGTGCCGGGGCCGGTGCGGGCGCCGGGGTGGGCGGCCGCAGGAACGGCAGCGGGCCGGGGTCGGTGGCGAGCTCGCTGCTCGACTCCTCGGACTTCTTCTCTGCCTTCTCCGGCAGGACGGTCTTGATCACCTGGGTGTCGCTGGCGTCCGGCTGCGCGGACGTCTTCTTGCCGTCCGGGGTGTGGAACAGCTCCGGCCCGAAGAGGTCGAGCGGCGTCTTCGTCTGCAGCGGGTACAGCCGGTGCCGGACCTCGCGCAGCGTGATCCGCTTGCCGGGCTCCTTGCGCATCAGCGCGCTGATGACGTCGGCGAGCGGGCCGGCCTTCGGCTTGGGGACCTTCCCGTTGACCACCTTGCCGACGGTCTCCAGCGGGTCGCCGTCGGCGTCGTACGGCGGCGCGCCCTCGACCGCGGCGAAGAGCGTCGCGCCGAGGCCCCAGAGATCCGCGGCCGGCGTGACGGCGCCACCGGAGGCGACCTCCGGCGCGATGTAGGCCGGCGAGCCGAGCATGATCCCGGTGCGCGTCATGGTGGCTTCGGAGACGTTGCGGGCGATGCCGAAGTCGGTCAGCTTGATCCGGCCGTCGCTGGCCACGAGCACGTTGCCCGGCTTGACGTCGCGGTGGGTGATGCCGGCGGCGTGCGCGGCCTCGAGCGCGGACGCGACGGCGATGCCCATCGCGGCGGCCTGCTCGACCGTCAGCGGCCCGTGGTCGCGCAGGATGTGCGCCAGGCTGCGCGAGGGCAGCAGCTCCATCACCACGAACGGCTGGTCGTTCTCGCGGGCGACGTCGTGCAGGATGATCACGTTCGGGTGAGACAGCACGGCGATCGCGCGCGCCTCGCGCAGGGTGCGTTCCCGCAGCTCGTCCGCCTGCGACGACGGGATGCCCGGCGGCACCTTCATCTCCTTGACGGCGACCTGCCGGTGGAGGAACTCGTCGTAGGCCGACCAGACGGTGCCCATCGACCCGGAGCCGAGCACCGAACGCAGCCGGTACCGACCGGCGACCAGTCGTTTCTCTTCGCTCGAGGAGGGCACCCGCCAATTGTGGCGTACGCGGCCGAGTGGCCCCTAACCTGCACTGGGTGAACCCCTAGGCGCGACCAGACTCACAGGTCGGACGCGGCGCGTGCCTCTACCATCACTGCTTATGACTGAAGTGGCCGGTCCGGAGTCAGCGCCGATCTCCGAGCTCGACCTGGCGGGTGAATTCCCCCAGGCGACGCGCGGGCAGTGGCAGGAGCTCGTGGCCGGGGTGCTGCGCAAGAGCGGCAGGTTGCCCGAGGACTTCGAGGGCGCCCCGGAGAGCAAGCTCGTCACGAAGACCTACGACGGCATCGAGATCCAGCCGCTGTACACGGCCGAAGACGCGCCGGGGGACAGCGGGTTCCCGGGGCTGTCGCCGTTCGTGCGCGGCGCCCGCGCGGAAGGCCAGATCAGCACGGGCTGGGACGTCCGCGCCCGCTTCGCCGGTGAAGACGCCCGCGCGGTCAACCGGGCGATTCTCGCCGACCTCGAAGGCGGCGTGACGTCGATCTGGCTGACCGTGGCGCCCGGGTCGCTGGCCGACGCGCTGAACGAGGTCTACCTCGACCTGGCGCCGGTCGTGCTGGACGCCGGCGCGTCGTACGAAGCCGCGTCGGAAGCGCTGTTCGAGCTGTTCGCCGAACGGGAGATCCCGCCGAGCGAAGCCGTGGCCGTGCTCGGCGCCGACCCGGTCGGGCTCGCGGCGCGGTCCGGTTCGGCCGCCGACCTCGGACCGGCCGCCGCGCTGGCCGCGCGTGTCGCCGGGAAGTACCCGAAGGTGCGCACGATCGTCGCCGACGGCCTCCCGTTCCACGAAGCCGGCGGGTCGGACGCCCAGGAGCTGGGCGCGCTCGTCGCCGCCGGCGTCACCTACCTGCGGGCCCTGACCGAAGCGGGCCTCGACGCCGAAACCGCGGCCGGGCAGCTCGAGTTCCGGCTCGCCGCGACCGCCGACCAGTTCTCCACGATCGCCAAGCTGCGTGCCGCACGCCGGCTCTGGGCCCGCGTCGCCGAGGTGTGCGGCTTCTCCTCGCCGATGCGCCAGCACGCCGTGACGTCGCCGTCGATGTTCACCCGCCGCGACCCGTGGGTGAACATGCTGCGCACCACCGTCGCCTGCTTCGGCGCCGGTGTCGGCGGAGCGGATGCCGTCACGGTGCTGCCGTTCGATGCGGCGATCGGCCGTCCGGACGCCTTCTCCGCGCGGATCGCGCGCAACACGCACGCGGTGCTGCTGGAGGAGTCCAAGCTGGCCGGCGTGGTCGACCCGGCGGGCGGCTCCTGGTACGTCGAAAAGCTCACCGACGACCTCGCGCACGCCGCCTGGACCGAGTTCACGGCGATCGAGGCCGCGGGCGGCCTGGTCGCGGAGCTGGCGTCCGGCGCGCTGGCCGGGCGGCTGGCCTCGACGTGGGAGAAGCGCTCGGCGCGGATCGCCACCCGGCGTGACCCGCTCACCGGCGTCAGCGAGTTCCCGAACCTCACCGAGAAGCCGGTGGTCCGCGAGCCCGTGGAGTCCACTGTGGAAGGTGGGCTGCCACGGCACCGGTACGCCGAAGGCTTCGAAGCGCTGCGGGACGCCTCCGACGCGCACCTCGCTTCGACCGGTGCCCGGCCGAAGGTCTTCCTCGCGACTTTGGGCCCGGTCGCCGCGCACACCACGCGGGCCGGGTTCGCCGCGAACCTGTTCCAGGCGGGCGGCATCGAGGCGGTGAACCCGGGCGCGACCGACGACCTGCCGGGCGCGTTCCGCGAGAGCGGCACCCGAGTCGCCTGCATCTGCGGCACCGACGACGCCTACGCCGAGCAGGCGGCCGAAGTCGCCGCGTCGCTGGGCGCCGAATACTTGCTACTGGCGGGCAAGGGCTCCTACGACGGTGTCGACGCCAACGTCTTCGCCGGTTGTGACGCCCTAGACGTCCTCAACGGCCTCCACGCCAAGCTGGGAGTTGTGCGATGACCATCCCGAACTTCGCCGACGTCGGCCTCGGCACCCCGTCGCCGGGCGACCGCGACGCGTGGGCCCGCGCGGTGCACGAAGCCACCGGCAAAGGCCCGGACGCGCTGGCCTGGGAGACACCCGAGGGTATCGGCGTCAAGCCGGTCTACACCGCGGCCGATCTGTCCGATGTGGACTTCCTGGGCACGTACCCGGGCATCGCGCCGTTCCTGCGCGGCCCGTACCCGACGATGTACGTCAACCAGCCGTGGACCATCCGCCAGTACGCCGGGTTCTCGACGGCCGAGGAGTCCAACGCCTTCTACCGGCGCAACCTCGCGGCCGGTCAGAAAGGGCTTTCGGTCGCCTTCGACCTGGCCACGCACCGCGGGTACGACTCCGACCACCCGCGCGTCTCGGGTGACGTCGGCATGGCGGGCGTCGCCATCGACTCCATCTACGACATGCGCCAGCTCTTCGACGGGATTCCCCTCGACAAGATGTCGGTGTCCATGACGATGAACGGCGCGGTGCTGCCGGTGCTCGCGCTGTACGTCGTCGCGGCCGAGGAGCAGGGGGTGAAGCCGGAGCAGCTCGCGGGGACCATCCAGAACGACATCCTCAAGGAGTTCATGGTCCGCAACACCTACATCTACCCGCCGCAGCCGTCGATGCGGGTCATCTCCGACATCTTCTCCTTCACTTCGCAGCACATGCCGAAGTACAACTCGATCTCCATCTCCGGCTACCACATGCAGGAAGCCGGGGCGACCGCCGACCTCGAGCTGGCCTACACGCTGGCCGACGGCGTCGAGTACATCCGCTCGGGTGTCGACGCCGGGCTGAGCGTCGACAAGTTCGCGCCGCGGCTGTCGTTCTTCTGGGCGATCGGGATGAACTTCTTCATGGAGGTCGCGAAGCTGCGCGCGGCGCGTCTCCTCTGGGCGAAGCTGGTCAAGGGCTTCGACCCCCAGTCGCAGAAGTCGCTGTCGCTGCGTACGCACTCCCAGACGTCCGGCTGGTCGCTGACCGCTCAGGACGTCTACAACAACGTCGTGCGGACCTGCGTCGAGGCGATGGCGGCGACCCAGGGGCACACGCAGTCGTTGCACACCAACGCGTTGGACGAGGCGCTGGCGCTCCCGACGGACTTCTCCGCGCGGATCGCGCGCAACACCCAGCTGCTGCTGCAGCAGGAGTCCGGCACCACGCGCGTGATCGACCCGTGGGGCGGGTCCGCTTTTGTCGAGAAGCTGACTTATGACCTCGCGCGCAAGGCGTGGGGGCACATCAGCGAGGTCGAGCAGGCCGGCGGCATGGCCAAGGCGATCGACGCGGGCATCCCCAAGCTGCGCATCGAGGAGGCCGCGGCCCGCACCCAGGCGCGGATCGACTCCGGCCGGCAGCCGGTCATCGGCGTCAACAAGTACCAGGTCACCGGGGACGAGGACATCGAAGTCCTGAAGGTGGACAACGCGGGCGTCCGGACGCAGCAGCTGGAGAAGCTGCGGCGGCTGCGCGACGAGCGTGACTCCGCTGCCACCGAAGACGCGTTGCGGCGGCTCACCGAGGGCGCCGGGAACGGCGGCAACCTGCTGGAGCTGGCCATCGGTGCGGCCCGCGCGAAGGCGACCGTCGGGGAGATTTCCGACGCGCTCGAGAAGCTCTGGGGCCGCCACTCCGGGCAGATCCGGACGATTTCGGGCGTCTACCGCGAAGAGGTGGGTAAGTCGCAGAACGTCGAGAAGGCGCGTCAGCTCGTCGAAGAGTTCGCCGCGGAGGAAGGGCGCCGGCCCCGCATCCTCGTCGCGAAGATGGGCCAGGACGGTCACGACCGCGGCCAGAAGGTGATCGCCACCGGCTTCGCCGACATCGGCTTCGACGTCGACGTCGGCCCGCTGTTCTCCACCCCGGCCGAGGTCGCGCGGCAGGCGATCGAGGCGGACGTGCACGTCGTCGGCGTCTCGTCGCTGGCCGCCGGGCACCTTTCGCTGGTGCCCGCGCTGCGGCACGAGCTCGCCGAGCTGGGCCGCGAGGACATCATGGTCGTGGTCGGCGGGGTCATCCCGCCGCAGGACTACCCGGCGCTGCGCGAAGCCGGCGCGGCGGCGATCTTCGGGCCCGGCACGGTGCTCGCGGACGCCGCCATCGACCTGCTCGGCCAGCTGACCGCGCAGGAGTCCTGACCGTTGCCGCGCAAGATCGACGTCACCGCCTACGCCAAGGGTGTGCTGGCGGGTGACCGCGGCACGCTGTCGAAGGCGATCACGCTGGTCGAGTCGCAGCGTGAGGACCACCGGGCGCAGGCGCAGGAGCTCTTGGTCGAGCTGCTGCCGTCGTCCAGTGGCGCGCGACGCATCGGCATCACGGGCGTCCCCGGTGTCGGCAAGTCGACATTCATCGACCAGCTGGGCACCGATCTGACGGCGGCCGGGCACCGCGTCGCCGTGCTGGCGGTCGACCCGTCGTCGACGCGCACCGGCGGGTCGATCCTCGGCGACAAGACCCGGATGGCGCGCCTGGCGGTCGACGAACGGGCGTTCATCCGGCCGTCGCCGACGTCCGGGACGCTCGGCGGCGTCGCGCGGGCGACCCGCGAGACGATCGTGCTGATGGAAGCGGCGGGTTACGACACCGTGCTCGTCGAGACTGTCGGGGTGGGACAGTCCGAAGTGACCGTCGCGAACATGGTCGACTGCTTCCTGTTCCTGACGCTCGCCCGCACCGGCGACCAGCTCCAGGGCATCAAGAAGGGCGTGCTGGAGCTCGCCGACGTCATCGCCGTCAACAAGGCCGACGGCGACCACGAACGGGACGCCCGCCGCGCGGCGCGGGAGCTTTCGGGCGCGCTGCGGATGATCTACGGGCCCGAGGCGTCGTGGACCCCGCCGGTGCTGACCTGCAGCGGCCTGCACAACCTGCGCCTCGACGAGGTCTGGGGCGCGATCGAGCAGCACCGCGACACGCTCAGCGCGTCCGGCGAGCTCGAGTCCCGTCGCCGTCAGCAGCAGGTCGACTGGACGTGGGCGATGGTCCGCGAACAGCTGCTGAGTCGCCTGGCGGCACATCCGGACGTGCGAACGGTCGTTCCCGACGTCGAGCGGGCGGTGCGAGACGGTGAGCTGACGGCTACCCTCGGTGCTCAGCGGATCCTCGACGCGTTCAATCCACCGCAAGGTGGCTGACGCGGTGGCGTTCCGCGGGCAGAATGCCTGGTCGAGGCGAAGGGACGTCATGGCGAAACTGCGGGTTCTGGTCCTGGTCGGCGTGCTGGGCGCGGTGCTGTTCGCCGCGTCGCCGGCCGTCGCGTCGCCGGTGCGCGTGGCGACCGTGTCGGTGTCGGCGGCGCAGGCCGCGGCGCTCGTACCCGCGCAGACGCAGCCGCCCGGGCCGGTGCTCGACCCGACCCAGACCGACAAGGCGAACAGCGAGAAGACCAAGAACAAGCTGATCGCGGGCCTGGTCGCGGTGGTTCTCCTCGGCATCGTCGTCTGGGGACGGCGGATCCGTTCGAAGAAGGCCAAGAAGTCCTGAGGTTTCGGCGTTGCCGAACTCCTGCACACCGTTCAACGCAGATCCGGTACCGGCCATCTAGGACGGCGGTTTTCGAGGCGCGGCTTGCCGCCTGCATGGTGCACGATCATCTGCAAATGCGTACGACAGATCGATCGGCACGTCGCGTGACCCCAGCCGCTGCCCGGGTTGCCCGTGTTGCGGGAGGAGGTGCGGCGTGACGGTGCTCGACTCACGACCGGACGTTCCAGGTGACCCTCATGCCTCTTTCGAGGGGCCGGAGGCGCTCATTTCCGAAGCCGGCGTCAGCATGGCTCCCGTGGAGGACCTTGGTGCGGGCCGCGGCCCGTTCTGGCTCGACGACTGGCTCCGCGCCAACGCGACCGACGTGCTCGCCTGGCGGCGGCACATCCACGCGCACCCGGAGCTGTCGCGGCACGAGTTCGCGACCACGGAGCTCATCGTCACGCTGCTGCGCACGGTCGGGCTCAAGCCGTGGGTGCTGCCCGGCGGCACCGGCGTCGTCTGCGACATCGGCAGCGGCGAGCGGTGCGTGGCGCTGCGCGCGGACATGGACGCGCTGCCCCTCACCGAGGACACCGGCCTGCCCTACGCGTCGACCGTCGAGGGCGCGGCGCACATGTGCGGCCACGACGCCCACACGGCGATCCTGCTCGGCGCGGCCCGCGCGCTGGCCGGCGCGCCGGAGCTGCCCGGCCGCGTCCGGCTGATCTTCCAGGCGGCCGAGGAGGTCATGCCCGGCGGCGCGCTGGACATGATCGCGGCGGGCGCGCTCGAAGGCGTCGAGCGGATCTACGGCCTGCACTGCGACCCGCGTCTCGAGGTCGGCAAGCTCGGCATGCGCGTCGGCGCGCTGACGTCGGCCGCGGACCTGATCGAGCTGCGCCTCACCTCGCCCGGCGGCCACACGTCCCGCCCGCACCTGACGGCGGACCTGGTCCACGCGCTGGGCACGGTCATCACGTCGCTGCCCGCGGTGCTCTCCCGCCGCGTCGACCCGCGGTCGGGCACGGTGCTGGTGTGGGGAGCGGTCCACGCGGGCCAGGCGGCCAACGCCGTCCCGCAGGACGGCGTCCTGCGCGGCACACTCCGCACGGCGGACCACGAGGTCTGGACGGCGCTGGAGCCCCTGGTGGCCTCGTCGGTGGAGTCCCTGCTGGCCCCGACGGGCGTCGGCTTCCACCTGGACTACCGCCGCGGAGTCCCCCCGGTGGTGTCCGACGAGGAGTCGACGGCCCTGATGCGCGCCGGCGCCGAGGCCGCCCTGGGCGAGGACGCCCTGGCCGGCACCGAGCAGTCATCCGGCGGCGAGGACTTCGGCTGGTACCTGGAGCACGTCCAGGGAGCCTTCGCCCGCCTGGGCGTCTGGCCCGGGCCCCCGGCCCCCCAGTCCGACATCCACCGCCCCACCTTCATCCTCGACGAGCGTGCCCTCCTCTGCGGAGTCCGAACCCTCGTCCACACCGCCCTAACCACCCTCGCCTAACCGTGTCGACCCTCTAATCACGCGAGTTGACCCTTCCCGCACGGCCAGCTGTGCACAGGGTTATCCACAGGTAGACAGTTATCCACAGGCTGAGGATGAGGCTCTTCCGCGCACGCGCCGGAGAGCCTCATCCTCGAGTTTGTGACCGAATGGGCAAGGCGGCACGGCGTGCTCTTGCGCGGCGAGGCCGACCGGATTCTTGGGCGACGCAAGGTCCTCGAAGGGCTTGAGCGCGGTGTGCTTTCTCAGCCGTGGCGAGGCGTGGTGGTGCACGCCGCGGACACGCTGAAGCTGTCGACGAGAGCCGCTGCCGCGTTGGTCGCCGTCGGCCCGCCGGCGGCGCTTGCCGGAGTTACTTCTCTTGCGCTGCATGGCATTTCGGCCGCCGAGGACCGCGGCATCCACGTGATGGTGCCCTACTCGCGGCGCATCCGATCGCGCAAGGGCCTGGTCGTGCACCAAGGCGGCTTCCGGGACGAGGACGTGATCGAGATCGAGGGGCTGGCGACGTTCTCGCTCGATCGCGCCTTGGCCGATTTCCTCTGCGACGGAGACAAGCGAGTGGCCTTCGCGGCGCTCGACGAAGCCATGCGCGGGCTTCCGCCGGACCACCTCGGGAAGCTGAGGGAGCACGTACGCGACCGGCTTACCGACCGCCAGGACCGTCGAGGTATCCACAGGGCGCTGATGCTGCTGGACCTCGCCACCGGCAAGGCGGAATCACCTCCGGAGAGTGTGCTCCGCCTGATCGTGGTCGAAGCCGGATTCCCGGTGCCCGAGCCGCAGTACGAGATCACCACCGTCGACGGCCGCAAGCTGTACGTGCTCGACATGGCGTGGCCGAGCAGGCAGATCGCTCTCGAGTACGACGGGTTCGCGGCTCACGAGGAGCGGCGGGATTACGACCTCACGCGCGACGAGCGGATGGCGGGCCGCGGATGGATCACCGTCCGGGCCGCGGCGGCCGACCTGCGTGACCCAGCTCGCCTGCTGACCGAACTGCGGGACGCCTTCTCCCAACGATCCGGCCGTGTTGCGTGATCAGAGGGTCGACACGCGTGATTGAAGGGTCGACACGCGTGACTGGAGGGTCGACACGGTTAGCCGGTGATGCCTGAGCAGGGGCGGGTGCGGAGGTCGTCGACGTAGTCGGCGGGAGCACCGGCAGCCTCGGCGGCATCGGCCAGGACGCCCAGGTAACGCGCGGAAGGGAGGCCGCCTTCGTAGGCGTCCAGGACGTACAGCCAGGCCAGCACCGAGCCGTCCATGGTCTGGACGCGCAGGCGGATCTTCGAGTGGATGCCCAGCTCGCCGCCTTCCCAGCGGTCGAGGCCCGTCTCGTCCAGGGACGTGACGTCGTAGAGAACGACGAAGACCCGGGATCCCGGGTCTTCGACGATCGTGGCCAGGGCACCTTCCCAGCCGAGGTCCTCGCCGCCGAAGGTCAGGCGCCACCCCTCCAGCCAGCCGGAGCCGGCCATCGGAGAGTGCGGCGCGCGCTCCAGCATCTGGGCGGGCTCCATGTTCGATCCGTAAGCGGCATACAACGGCACGCCGACAGCGTAGCGACCCCCACCTCACCCGAGTGGACGTACTCGGCGTGTTCGCCCACTTCAGTGTCCGGTCACCTTCGCCGCGTACGGTGAGACCACCGCACGAACAGCCCAGAGGAGGACCCAGGTGACCAGGATCGTGATCATGGGCGGGGGCCCGGCCGGCTACGAAGCCGCGCTGGTCGCAGCCCAGCACGGGGCCGACGTCACGATCGTCGAGCGAGACGGCCTGGGCGGCGCCTGCGTCCTCTACGACTGCGTTCCGTCGAAGACGTTCATCGCGTCCTCCGGCGCCCTCGCGAAGATGCACGACCTGGGCGAGCTCGGCATCAACACCGACCTGGCCGACACGAGCATCGACCTCCCGACCGTCCACGGCCGGGTCAAGGGCCTCGCGCTCGCGCAGTCCGCCGACATCCGCGCCCGCGTCCAGCGCGAAGGCGTGCGCGTCCTCATCGGCGAAGCCCGCTTCTGCGACGAAGAGCCCGGCCTCGCGACGCACAAGGTCGCCGTCGTCAAGCCGGACGGCGAGACCGAGAAGCTCCCGGCCGACGTCGTCCTGATCGCCACCGGCGCCACCCCGCGCGTGCTGCCCGGCGCGGTGCCGGACGGCGAGCGCATCCTCGACTGGCGTCAGCTCTACGAGCTCCAGGAGCTGCCCGAGCACCTCGCCGTGATCGGCTCGGGTGTCACCGGCGCCGAGTTCGCGTCCGCCTACACCGAAATGGGCGTCAAGGTCACCGTCGTCTCCAGCCGCGACCGCGTCCTCCCGCACGAGGACGCCGACGCCGCCGCGGTGCTCGAAGAGGTCTTCTCGCAGCGCGGCACGACCGTCGCGAAGCAGGCGCGCGCCGACCGCGTCGAGCGCACCGAGAAGGGCGTCGAGATCTTCCTCGCCGACGGCCGCGTGATCGAAGCCAGCCACGCGCTGATGACCGTCGGCTCGGTCCCCAACACCCAGGACATCGGCCTCGACAAGGTCGGCATCGCACCCGGCCCCGGCGGCTTCATCACCGTCGACCGCGTTTCACGCACCTCCGTTCCCGGGATCTACGCCGCCGGCGACTGCACCGGCGTGCTCATGCTGGCCTCGGTGGCGAGCATGCAGGGCCGCATCGCTATGTGGCACGCGCTGGGCGAAGGCGTCGCGCCGATCAAGCTCAAGACCGTCGCCGCCAACGTGTTCACCCACCCGGAGATCGCGACCGTCGGCATCAGCCAGCAGGCGATCGACTCCGGCGAGGTGCCCGCGCGCACCATCATGCTGCCCCTGGCCACCAACGCGCGCGCGAAGATGGAGGGCCTCCGCCGAGGCTTCGTGAAGCTGTTCTGCCGCCCCGCCACCGGCGTGGTCGTCGGTGGGGTCGTCGTGGCGCCGCAGGCGAGCGAGCTCATCCTTCCCATCGCGCTCGCCGTCCAGAACCAGCTCACAGTGGACCACCTGGCACTGACATTTTCGGTGTACCCGTCGCTCTCGGGCTCGATCACCGAGGCCGGGCGCCAGCTCATGCGCCACGACGATCTCGACTGAGAAAGTCACGCAACCCCTTCGCACCCGTCGCGTCTTGTCGGTTGTAAGGCTGAAGGACGCGAAGGGTGCGAAGGTGCGCAAGACGGTGGTTTTTGTTGCGGCAGCGGTGATCGGGGCGACGGCGCTGGCGGCGCCGGCAACAGCGCAGCAGACCAGCAGTCCCGCACCGGCCGCTCCCGAGGGCAGCGTGCAGCTCAACGTCAACACCGCGATCAACCAGACGCTCGTGAACAAGTACGTCCGGGATGCGCCGAACGTCGCTTTGGCGAAGTGCCAAGGCGCTTCGCCGGCGTTCTCGTCGCCGGTGCTGACCTTCGCCAACTACTTCCCCGGCCCGTTCATGGGCACGGACGCGAACATCAGCGCCGACGCGACGCTCAAGCCGGGCACCGCGGCCGGGACGTACCCGCTGACCGTGACCTGCGGCAGCAACACCTACCGCACGCAGTTCTCGGTGCCCGCGGCTCAGGTCGCGAAGGTGCCCTCCGGCGCGGCGAAAGCGGGCGACGGCAGTATGGCCGGCTGATTCACCGGCTCGAAAAGACCACCTCGGAACCACGCTCCGGGGTGGTTTTTTCTTGAGTTCCCCGCCGTTGATTTCGCGATGTTTTCGTGACCTTCGGGCGCAACCGATCGCAGGTGGAGACGTCTTTGGCTGTGTAGGTGAGCGGAGCAGGCCGATGCAGGGGGAACTGCGAACGGCGTCCGTTTCCCGTAATTTCCGAAGCGAATCCACAGGGGAGAAAAGAATGAAGAACACTGCTGTCGTCGCGGGGGTCGCCGCGGCGTTCCTGGTGCTCGCGCCCACCGCCGCGCTCGCGGCGACGTCGGACACCGCGCCGTCCACCTCGGCCAAGCCCACCACTCCCGCGCCGCCGGACGAAAACGGCCCGCAGACCCGGGTCACGAAGGCGCTGACGTTCTCGCCGTCGGCCGCGAAGCCGGGCACGAAGGTGGCCGTCGACTTCCACTGCCAGACCCGCGGCCCGGACGAGACCGTGAGCGTGCGGTCGGCGGCGTTGAGCTTCGCCAAGCCGGGCAACTGGGGTGACGCGACCGTCAAGAACGTCAAGCCCGGCAAGTACATCGTGGCGCTGCACTGCGGCCCGGAGACGCAGGAGCTGTGGTTCGTGGTGCAGCCGGCCGCGAAGCAGCCCGGCAAGCAGCCTGGCAAGCAGGTCGCGAAGGTGCCCGCGGGCGCCCCGCAGACCGGTGGCACGGACGGGCCGGACGACGGTTCCGGCGCACCCCTCGCGGCCGCGGCCGCCATGGGGGTGCTCGCGATCGGAGGCAGCGGCCTCGTGCTGGCCCGACGGGCTCGGCGCCGCTGATCTTCCAGGGCCACTCCGGAGCGGGGGCTCCGGAGTGGCCCGCCCGCGGCGGTACCGTCGGGACCCAACCGAACGGGCCACCCGGACGTGTGAACTGCAGGCGCCAGTCACGGGGGAGACCATGACCACGAGGATCACGAACAGACGGGGCTACCTGATCGCGCTCGTCGTCGCACTGCTGGCCGTCCTGGCGGTCCTGGTGCTGACACTGGGCGGCGGGTCCGAGCCGTCCACCGCGCAGCCGCCGCCGGCCCAGCCGGTCGCGGTCAGCCCGGAACCGCGGGCCGAGGGGGGCGAGGGGGCCGACGCCGTCGCGTCGATGCCGAAGTCGGAGCCGGTTTCGATCGACATCCCGAAGATCGGCGCGCACTCGTCGCTGGTCCCGCTCGGGCTGAACGCGGACAACACCGTCCAGGTGCCGCCGGTGACCACGCCGCTGCAGGCCGGCTGGTACACCTACGCGCCGACGCCGGGCGAGGTCGGCCCGGCCGTCGTGCTCGGGCACGTCGACGGCAACCACCAGAAGGGCATCTTCTACCGGCTGAAGGAGCTGGCGCCCGGCGACCGGGTCGCGGTCGCCCGCAAGGACGGCACCACGGCGTCGTTCGAGGTGACGAAGGTGCACCAAGTGCCCAAGCAGGACTTCGAGGGCGAAGGCGTCTACGACGACACACCCGGCCCCGAGCTCCGGCTGATCACCTGCGGCGGTGTCTTCGACCGGAGCGCGCACAACTACGTCGACAACATCGTTGTGTACGCCCGCCTGGTCCAGGGCTGATTTCCGGGTTTTGTCGTACCCCGGTGCTTCACTGTGTCAGCCGTCACCCGAGGCGGCGCCGACGACGTAGGGAGCCGACATGTTGTTCCGCGACGAGCCCTGGCCCGACGGGACACCCAGCTGGGTGGACCTGATGGTGCCCGACCAGGCGAAAGCGATCGCTTTTTACAGCGGTCTGCTCGGCTGGAGCGTGCAGGCGGGCGGTGAGGAGACCGGCTTCTACGGCATGGCGACGCTGCAGGGGCGGCCCGTCGCCGGGATCGGCCAGACACCGCCGGGCCAGGAGATGCCCGCGGTGTGGACGACCTACCTGGCGGTGTCCGATGTGGACAAGGCGACGTCGGCGGTCACCGAAGCCGGCGGTCAGGTCGTCGTGCCGGTGATGGACGTGCTGAAGGAAGGGCGGATGGCCGTCGCGGTCGACCCGGGCGGCGCGGCGTTCGGCCTCTGGGAGCCCGGCAACCACGTGGGCACACAGGTGACGGCGGCACCGGGCACACCGGCGTGGAACGAGTGCATGAGCCGCGACTACCCGGCGGCCAAGGCGTTCTACGAGAAGGTCTTCGGCTTCGGGTTCGAAGACGTCTCCGGTGCCGGCTTCACGTATTCGGTGCTGCTGGTCGAGGGCCGCTCGGTCGGCGGGATCGGCGGAATGCCGGCCGAAGTGCCGCCGGAGGTCCCGTCGAACTGGTCGGTTTACTTCTGGGTCGCGGACGCCGACGCGAGCGCGGCCAAGGCGGTCGAGCTCGGCGGCCAGGTCCTGGGCGAGCCGTTCGACTCGCCGCACGGCAGGCAGGTGCGGCTGGTCGACGACCAGGGTGTGCCGTTCCTGGTCATCGCCCCCAACGAGCAGTCCGGCAAGCCGGAGGGCTGGGACGACTGAGGGCTGGGACGACTGAGGGGCGGGCCGAGGGCACGTGGTGCCCCCGGCCCAGGCCGGTCAGTCCTCTTCGGAGACCCAGTCGAAGGTCTTGGTGACGGCCTTCTTCCAGTTGCGGTATTCGGATTCGCGGCGGGCGTCGTCCATCGACGGGTCCCACTGCTTGTCCTGGGCCCAGTTGGTGCGGATGTCGTCTTCGGACTTCCAGAACCCGACGGCCAGGCCGGCGGCGTACGCGGCGCCCAGCGCGGTGGTCTCGTTGACCACCGGGCGGATCACCGGCACACCGAGGATGTCGGCCTGGAACTGCATGAGCAGCTCGTTGACGACCATGCCGCCGTCCACCTTGAGCGACTTCAGCGGGACACCGGAGTCGGCGTTCATCGCGTCGATGACCTCGCGCGACTGGAAGGCGGTCGCCTCCAGCACCGCGCGGGCCAGGTGTCCCTTGTTGACGAACCGGGTGAGCCCGACGATCGCGCCGCGAGCGTCGGATCGCCAGTAAGGAGCGAACAGACCCGAGAACGCCGGGACGAAGTACGCGCCGCCGTTGTCCTCGACGCTGCGCGCGTGCTCCTCGATCTCGGCCGCGGTCGAGATCATGCCGAGGTTGTCGCGCAGCCACTGCACCAGCGAACCGGTGACGGCGATGGAGCCTTCCAGCGCGTAGACCGTGTCGTTCGAGCCGATCTTGTAGCAGACCGTGGTGAGCAGCCCGTTCTGCGACATCACCTTTTCGGTGCCGGTGTTGAGCAGCATGAAGTTGCCGGTGCCGTAGGTGTTCTTGGCCTCGCCGGGCGAGAGGCAGGCCTGGCCGAACGTCGCGGCCTGCTGGTCGCCCAGGATGCCCGCGATCGGCACGCCGGCGAGCGCGCCCTTCTCGCGGACCTTGCCGTACTCCTCGGAGGAGGAGCGGATCTCCGGCAGCATGGACAGCGGGATCGTCATCTCGGCGGCGATCTCGGGGTCCCACTGCAGGGTGTCGAGGTCCATGAGCATGGTGCGCGAGGCGTTGGTCGGGTCGGTGACGTGCACGCCGCCGTCGGCCCCGCCGGTCATGTTCCAGAGCACCCAGGTGTCCATGTTGCCGAAGATCAGGTCACCGGCTTCGGCCTTCTCGCGTGCGCCGTCGACGTTGTCGAGGATCCACTTGATCTTCGGCCCGGAGAAGTACGTCGCGAGCGGGAGGCCGACCTTGTCGCGGTAGCGCTCCTGGCCGCCGCCGAGGTTGCCGAGCTCGGTGACGATCCGGTCGGTGCGGGTGTCCTGCCAGACGATCGCGTTGTACACCGGCTTGCCGGTCGTCTTGTCCCAGACCAGCGCGGTTTCGCGCTGGTTGGTGATGCCGACGGCGACGATGTCCTTGGTGTGCAGGTCGGCCTTGGCGATGGCGCCCGCGGCGACCGCGCGGGTGTTCTCCCAGATCTCCTCGGCGTTGTGCTCGACCCAGCCCGCCTTCGGGAAGATCTGCTCGTGTTCCTTCTGGTCGACGGCGACGACCCGGCCCTCGTGGTTGAAGATCATGCACCGGGTCGAGGTGGTGCCCTGGTCGATCGCGGCTACGTACGAAGTCATGCTTGCTCCAGGAGTTCTTCTCGGACGGGCGATCAGGTCAGGTTGTGCACGAGGAGGTAGACGAGCGCGGCGAGAGCGCCACCGACCAGCGGGCCGACGACCGGGATCCAGGAGTAGCCCCAGTTCGCGTTCGCCTTGTTGCGGATCGGCATCAGGAACGCGTACGCGATCCGGGGGCCGAGGTCACGCGCCGGGTTGATGGCGTACCCGGTCGGGCCACCGAGGGAGGTGCCGATCACGAGGACCACGAACGAGACGCCCGCGTAGCCCAGCGCGGAGTTGCCGAAGTTCGGGGTGCCGCCGTCGGTCGCGGCGAACGTCGGGCTGAGCAGGATCCAGGCCACCAGGACGAAGGTGCCGATGACCTCGGTGACGAGGTTCCACGCGACGTTCGGGATCTGCGGTGCGGTGGAGAAGATGCCGAGGGTGTTCTCGGGCTCGGGGTGGTCGTCGAACTGGAGCTTGTAGGTCGCCCAGCAGAGCAGGGCGCCGATGATGGCGCCGGCCATCTGCCCGATGAAGTAGAAGGGCACGTCGGCCCACTTGGTCTTGTCCGCGATGGCGAGCCCGAGGGTCACCGCCGGGTTCAGGTGCGCGCCGCTGGGCGCGGCGATGCTGGCGCCGGTGAAGACGGCGAACGCCCAGCCGAAGTTGATGAAGAGGATTCCGCCGTTGTTGCCGTTGGTCTTGCGCAGCACGTGGTTCGCGACGACACCGTTGCCGAGCAGGATCAGGGCGGCCGTTCCCAGTAGTTCCCAGACGATTATTGCCCCAGCACTCACCGCTGCACCTCCACACTGGACACTCTGCGCAGGGTCGATCACGGCGTGCCACGGCACCGTTGCCGACCCACGTCCGCGCGACGTTACCGGGGCGTAGAAGCGGATTCAAAGCACCGGGTAGCCGAATCTTTTCAAGATCCGGCCGGACGCAGGCGGATGGCACAGCAAGATCGCGGAGGGTTACGCCACACGTGTCGTCCGCGAACGGGCGGAGGATCACCGGGTCGTGCGATGCTGGAAGCCTCGCCAGCACGAGGAGGAATGTCACGTGGCGCAGCACGCAGCGGAGACGAACCCGGCTCGATTGGGCCCGGTCAAGCGCGAAGAGACTTGGCAGCGGCTCGGCGGCGAAACGTTCGACCTCGTGGTGATCGGCGGCGGCGTCGTCGGCGCGGGCACCGCGCTGGACGCCGCGACCCGCGGGCTGCGGGTGGCGCTGGTCGAGGCCCGCGACCTCGCGTCGGGGACGTCGAGCCGGTCGAGCAAGCTCTTCCACGGCGGCCTGCGGTACCTGGAGCAGCTCGAGTTCGGCCTGGTCCGGGAAGCCCTGCGCGAGCGTGAGCTGATGCTGACGACCATCGCGCCGCACCTGGTCAAGCCGGTGAGCTTCCTGTACCCGCTGACGCACCGCGTGTGGGAGCGCCCGTACACCGCGGCCGGCCTGCTGATGTACGACACGATGGGCGGCGCCCGCAGTGTCCCGGGCCAGAAGCACCTCACCCGCGCGGGCGCGCTCCGGATGGTGCCGGCGCTCAAGCGGTCCGCGCTGATCGGCGGGATCCGCTACTACGACGCGCAGTCCGACGACGCCCGCCACACGATGACAGTGGCGCGCACGGCGGCCCACTACGGCGCGGTCGTGCGGACGTCGACGCAGGTGGTCGGGTTCCTGCGCGAGGCCGACCGCGTGTCCGGCGTGCGGGTGCGCGACGTCGAGGACGGCCGGGAAACGGAGATCTCGGCGGCCGCGGTGATCAACTGCACCGGCGTCTGGACCGACGAGCTGCAGCGGCTGTCCGGCGGCCGCGGGCGGTTCCGCGTGCGGGCGAGCAAGGGTGTGCACATCGTCGTCCCGCGCGACCGGATCGTGTCGGAGTCGGGGATGATCCTGCGCACCGAAAAGTCGGTGCTGTTCGTCATTCCGTGGCGGAATCACTGGATCGTGGGCACCACGGACACGGACTGGAACCTCGACCTGGCCCACCCGGCGGCGACGAAGCACGACATCGACTACCTGCTCGAGCACGTCAACAGCGTCCTGGCGACACCGCTGACGCACGACGACATCGAAGGTGTGTACGCGGGCCTTCGCCCGTTGCTGGCGGGGGAGAGCGAAGAGACGTCGAAGCTCTCGCGCGAGCACGCGGTGGCGCGGGTGGCCCCGGGCCTGGTCGCGATCGCGGGCGGCAAGTACACGACGTACCGGGTGATGGCGGCGGACGCGGTCGACGCGGCGGCGGTCGACCTGCCCGGCCGGTCCCAGCCGTCCATCACGGACAAGGTCCCGCTGATCGGCGCGGACGGCTACCACGCGCTGGTCAACCAGGCCGACCACCTGGCCGCCGAGCACGGCCTGCACCCGTACCGGGTCCGGCACCTGCTGGACCGCTACGGGTCGCTGGTCCACGAGGTCTTGGCCTCGGCCGAAGGTCGCCCGGAGCTCCTCAAGCCGATCGAGCACGCCCCGGACTACTTGGGCGTCGAGGTGGTGTACGCGGCTTCGCACGAGGGGGCGCTGCACCTGGAGGACATCCTGGCCCGCCGGACGCGTATCTCGATCGAGTACGCCCACCGCGGTGTGGACTGCGCGGAGCAGGTGGCGGCCCTGGTGGGCGAGGTCCTCGGCTGGTCACCCGAAACGGTGAAGAGGGAGATCGAGGTCTACCGCGCGAGGGTGGAGTCGGAGCGCGAGTCCCAGTCCCAGCCGAGCGACGAAGCGGCGGACGCGTTGCGGTCGGCGGCCCCGGAGGCCCGCTCGGGCCTGGTCGAGCCGGTGAGCTGAGGGAGCATCAGGAGGTCCGGTGCCAGCGGATCAGGCGTTCGCCCGTCGGCGCCCGGTCCGGCTCCGGGCCCACCAGCGTGAACCCGCAGCGCTCCGCCACGATCGCCGACGCCGCGTTGCTCTCCTCGTACCGGTAGCTCACCTCGGTCAGCCCCAGCCCGCCGAAACCGAACCGCAAGGCCGCGTTCAACGCCGTGGTCGCGATGCCCTTGCCGCGCTCGGCCGGGTGGACCCAGATCGTCGCCTCGGCGTAGTTCGAGGAAAGGTCCAGCTCCCGCAAGCCCACCTCGCCCAGCAGGCGCCCTGACGTCGGCTCCGCGATCGCCCAGGAACACCGCTCGTCGCCGGCCCACTGGGCTGCCCGCAGAGTCACGTACTCCGTGGCCTCGTCCAGGGTGCGCAAGCGGTAGTTCAGCACGTACTTGCGGTGCGTCGGGTCCGCGAACGCCTCCATGAGCAGCGGCCGGTCGTCGATGTGCCGGTCGGCGCGCAGCTGGCGCAGGTAGTAGGTGCCCGCGTTGATCTCCACCGGTTCCACTCCACCCAGCCTAGCCAGGCCGGGAGCACGTCGCTCCCGGCCCGGCGATCACGGCCGGATCAGCCCCGGGGCACGGCGTCAGCGCAGCGAGTAGCGCCACACGACCGGGTGGCCGCCGTACGTCGACGGATGCCAGTCGGAGACCACGCCCGCGATCGTCCCGTCGTCACCGACCGTCTTCGCATAGCCGGCACTGAACCCGGCGAGGGGCAGCGGCCCCATCGCACGCCCGGCCAGCCACACCGAGAGGGGACCCAGCGGGCCGGTCGGATCGGGCCTGGTGCCGTACCCGACGATCAGGCCGAGCCGGTTGAGCCCGAACGTCGTGCTGGACGACGGCAGCACTTCCGGCTGCCCGGAGGAGCGCCACCGCACGCCTTCGAGGGTGAGCCAGTCGGATGCCCCGAAGTTCCCGGTGACCTGCCCGTTCCGGATGCCGGAGGCGTTGACGTACGCCGCCCCCGGAGGGGCCGTGAGCTGCTCGAAAACACCGTCCCGCCAGACGAACGAGTTCGGGAAAGAGTTCACCAGGACCGCGCGGTCGTCGTCGATGTCCGTGGCGGACAGGTACGGCTGCCCGGTGATCACGACGGGGTGGTCGCGGTCGTCGGCGTGCCAGAGGACGACCGCCCCCGCGCCGCCGCCGTTCGGCTGTGCGTTGGCGACGACGTCGCCGCGTTCGTTCATCGCCACCGCGGTCAGGCTCGCCCAGTCGCCCGGCGCCAGCAGTATCCGGTACTCGCCGTGGTCGAGCAGGAAGGGCTGCACCCGGGTGCCGTACGTGTCGATGGTCTGGCCGAGGACGGTCCCGGACGAGTTCTCGTCCAGGACTTCGGCGGACGGGGAGTCCCCGGGCGCCGGGTGGACGGTGGGCTGGCCGTTCGACCACGTCACGACGTGGGAAGTGCCGTCCAGCCAGAGGTTCCCGGCGTACCCGCCGTGGCTGTCGGTGCCGCGGACCCACCCGGACGCGTCCGAGTAGCCGGCCGGCAAGGCCAGCAGGTCGGCCTCCCAGTGGCCGAGGGCGGCCTGCGCGGGCTGCGCGAGCGTGGTGGCGAGCAGTGCCGCCGCGGCGACGGCGAGTGCCTTGGTTCTGAAGGTCATCCGTTCCTCCCCTGTTCGCCGCCAGCACGCGCGAACCCCGGGAACGGTTTAGGAACGGGCCGGGAGCACGTCGCTCCCGGCCCGCCCGGTCAAGGCCGCGTCACGGCGTCAAGCGCCAGATCACCGGCACCCCGCTGCTGGGGGCCGCGTCCTTCGACGCGTAGCCGGCCAGCGTGCCGTCGTCGGCCGCGACCTCGGCCCGGAACGTCGGGTAGCCGCTGGGACCCTGGACCACGCCCGGGACCGTGCCGCGCCACACCACCGCGTTGCCGTAGATCTGCGGTCCCGACGGCGTCGGCGCCAGGCCCACCGTCAGGCCGGCCTTGTTGACGCTCAGCGCGATGCCGCCGCCTTCCAGGCCGGCGACTCCCGAGGTCGGGGTCGACCAGCGGGCCGCCTGCTCGCTGCCCCACGAGCGCGACCCGACGACAACGCCGCCGCGGATCGCGTAGCCGACCGCCCACGCCGACGGGCTCGGCGGGAGCTTGCGGAGGACCCCGTCCTTCCACAGCGCCGAGCCGCTGCCCGAGTTCAGCAGGATCGTGCCGTCGTCGTCCAGGTCCTGCGGGGACGAGATGTCGCCCGTCTCCGGGATGACCACCGGCGCGCTGCCGTCGGCCCGCCACAGGACGACGGCGCGGGGCACCCCGGGTGCGTAGGCCTCGCCCAGCACGTCGCCACGCGTGTTGATCGCGACGCCGGTCACCTCCTGGTACCCCGCCGGGTTGTCCTTGATGTGGTAGCCCGACGCGTCCAAGGTGTACGTCCGGCTGGTCATGCTCTCGTAGTCGTGGATCGTGCCGGCGACCACACTGGACGAGTTTTCGTCGTTGGCGTCGACCCGCTCGTACCCGCTCGGCACGCCGCGCAGGACCGGCTGCCCGTTGCGCCAGCTCACGACCTGGGTGACGTCGTTGACCCGGAACGTCCCGGTGTACTCGCCCTTGCCGTCCGACCCGGTGAGGTTGCCCGCACTCGCGCCGGGCGGCAGCGGCAGCACCGTCGGCCGCCACGAGATGCGGATCGCCGCGTCCGCGGAAACCGGCACTCCCAGCGCGGTGACGGCGATCGCCGCGGTGGCGAGCACCCCCGCCCGCAGCCACTTCTTGCTCATCATTTCCCCTTTCCCCCGACCTGCACGATCACCACGTCCGGACCGGCGGACGGGTTGCCCGGCGAAAGGAGCAATCTCAGAGCGCGGGGACCTGCGCGCTCACGGCCGTGCCGCCGCCCGGCTCGCTCTCGACCGACAGCGTCCCCGCCACCCGCCGGACGCGCTGCCGCATCGCCTCCAGGCCGAACCCGGTGCCGTCGCCGCGGTCGCCCGGCCGGAAGCCGGCCCCGTCGTCGACGACGTCGAGCAGGACCAGATCGTCCGCATAGGACAGTGTCACGCCGATCCGGGACGCCTTCGCGTGCTTCTCCGCGTTCGCCAGCGCCTCCTGGGCGACGCGGTAGAGCGTCTCCTCCAGCTCCGGCAGGAGCGGCCGGGTGTCCCCGGTCGTCTCGACGCGCACCGCGACCCCGGACGTCTCCGACACCCGCCGGGCCAGCCGGGAAAGCGCTTCCGGCAGCTGGGCCGCGTCCAGGGGCTCCGGCCGCAGCGCCTGCACGGCGCGTCGCGCTTCGCCGAGACTCTCCCGGGCGAGCGTGCGAGCCTGCTCCACACGCCGATCGCGGTCCGGGCCGTCGGCGGCTTGCAGCTGCGTGACGATCCCGGTCAGGCCCTGGGCGAGCGTGTCGTGGATTTCTCGGGCCATCCGCTGCCGTTCGTCGAGCACGCCCGCTTCGCGCGCCTGGGTCACCAGCCGCGCGTGCAGGTCCGCGTTCTCCTCGAGCGCGGCCTCCAGCCGGACGTTCGCCTTCCGCCGCTGCTCGCTCTCCGCGCCGACGAACCACGCGGCGTACAGCAGCGGCCCGGCCATCGACGCGACCAGCACCCAGGTCGGGCTCCGCGAATCCGAGTTGGCGGCCAGCAGCGGCAGCGTCGCCGTCGCGGCCACCGCGAAGAACCCCCACCGCGCGGGGAAGAGCACGAAGGCGAGCGGGTAGCCGAAGGATGCGAAGCCCATGAAGGTGTCGTCGCGGGCCACCAGCACGGTCGCGACCGCGAGCACCCCGGCGTAGTAGCCGGAGACGAGCCACGGGTGCGCCCGCCGGTGCGGGAAGAGCGGGATCAACAGCGGCACCCACACCGCCGCGACCACGACGGCGACCAGCGTGACACCCCGGACACCGGGGCCCCAGATCACGCACGCCGCGAGCCCGGCCAGGCCGACGACCGTGAAGATCGGTCCGGCCAGCCGTTCGCTTCGGGCGTCCAGCGCGCCCGGGACCACGCCCATCACGCAGCGATTCTCGCAGGTTCAGCGCCGCCGGCGGGCCCCCGCGATCATCGCGACCACCAGGGGCAGCGCGACGGAGATGATCAGCAGCCGGCCGCGGGACAGGATGAGCACCACCACGGCGAGGACGATCGCGATCGGCACCGCGCTCGCCGTCAGCCAGCGCGACAGCGTGGTCTCGCCGGTCATCACCGGCACCTGCGGCGCGGCGGCCCCGTTGAGCAGGGCGCTCGGCCGCGGCGAAGGCAGGTCGTCGAACAGCGGGACGAGCTCGCTGACGCGCTTGGCCGCGGTGACCTTCGCCGAGCGCGAGCCGTACTCGTCGATGTCGAGCCGCCCGGTGCGGACGTGCTCCTCGAGCACGTCCAGCGCGTCCTGGCGTTCGGCGTCGCTCAGCAGCATGTCGCCCACGGGAGGATCAGCGGCCCATCTCGCGGCGGTAGGAGTCGCGCAGCGCGCGCCGGCGCTCGCGGTCGCGCAGGTGCCGGTCGTGCCGGTCGTGACGCCCGGCATGACCCCACATCGACCGGCCGAAGATGCTCAGCCCGATCGGAACGAAGATCAGCGTCCCGGACACGAGGCCGGTGGCGATCAGCGCGATCGTCGCGATCCAGACCAGCGGGAGGAACGCGGCGACGAACCGCTGCCCGCCGCTCCAGCCGTCCGCTGTGCCCGGGTGCCGCGGAGCCGGTGCGGCTTCCGGCTCGGGAGCCGCGACGGCCTGCGGGACGTCGTCGTACTTCGGGTGCGGTGCCGGCAGGTCACCGAAGATCTCGCCCAGCTCGCCGCGCGTCTTCGCCGCGGTGATCCGGGCCGAGCGCTCGCCGTACTCGTCGATGTCGATCCGCCCCGCGCTCATGTGCTCACCGAGCGCGGTCAGTGCGGACTCGCGGTTCTGGTCGCTGATCCGCAGCTGCGGAGACGGGACTTCGGTCACGTAGTCGATGGTAGGCCGCCTCGGGGGCGGCCCACCACGACATCCGTAACGAACTGCGCTACTTGATCTCCAGGAGCTGGGTGCCCTGCGTCACGGCGGCGCCCACCTCGACCGAAAGTCCGGTCACGGTGCCCGCTTTGTGTGCGGTGACCGGGTTCTCCATCTTCATCGCCTCGAGGACGACGATCAGCTCGCCGGCTTCGACCGACTGGCCCTCTTCGACGGCGACCTTCACGATGGTGCCCTGCATCGGCGCGGTGACGGCGTCGCCGCTGACGGCGGCCTTGCCCCCGCCGGCGCGCTTGCGCGGCTTCGCCTTGACGGCGGTGCCGCCGCCCCCGCCGCCGCCTTCGAGCGCGAACCCGCCCGGCAGCGACACCTCGAGCCGCCGCCCGCCGACCTCGACGACGACGTTGTGCCGCGGCTCCTCTTCGGTGGCCTCGACGTCCGGCGCGACGAACGGCTCGATCTGGTTGTCGAACTCCGTCTCGATCCAGCGCGTGTGCACGCTGAAGCCGTTGTCGTCGCCGATGAAGGCCGGGTCGTTCACGATCACGCGGTCGAACGGCAGCACCGTCGCCATGCCCTCGACGACCATCTCGGCGAGCGCGCGGCGGCTGCGTTCGAGAGCGTTGTTCCGGTCGGTCCCGGTGACGATCAGCTTCGCCAGCATCGAGTCGAACTGCCCGCCGATGACGCTGCCGGACTCGACACCGGAGTCGACCCGCACCCCCGGCCCGCTCGGCGCGACGAACTTCGTCACCGTGCCCGGCGCGGGCAGGAAGCCGCGGCCGGCGTCCTCGCCGTTGATGCGGAACTCGATCGAGTGGCCGCGCGGTTCGGGGTCCTCGGTGATCCGCAGCTTCTCGCCGCGCGCGATGCGGAACATCTCGCGGACGAGGTCGAGGCCGGTCGTCTCCTCCGACACCGGGTGCTCGACCTGCAGGCGCGTGTTGACCTCGAGGAACGAGATGGTGCCGTCGGTCGCGACGAGGTACTCGACCGTGCCGGCGCCGTAATACCCGGCTTCCTTGCAGATCGCCTTCGCCGATTCGTGGATGCGCTTGCGCTGGTCGTCGGACAGGAACGGCGCGGGCGCCTCCTCGACGAGCTTCTGGTGCCGGCGCTGCAGCGAGCAGTCGCGGGTGCCGACGACGATCGCGTTGCCGTGCTGGTCGGCCAGCACCTGGGCTTCGACGTGCCGCGGCTTGTCCAGGTAGCGCTCGACGAAGCACTCGCCGCGGCCGAACGCGGCCACCGCCTCGCGCGTCGCGGACTCGAACAGCTCCGGGATCTCTTCGCGGGTGCGCGCGACCTTGAGGCCACGGCCACCGCCGCCGAACGCGGCCTTGATGGCCACCGGCAGGCCGTGCTCGTCGGCGAACGCGACGATCTCGCTCGCGTCCTTGACCGGCTCCTTGGTGCCCGGCACCAGCGGCGCGCCCGCGCGGGTCGCGATGTGCCGCGCGGTGACCTTGTCGCCGAGGTCGCGGATGGCCTGCGGGCTCGGCCCGATCCAGGTCAGCCCGGCGTCGAGGACGGCCTGGGCGAAGTCCGCGTTCTCGGAGAGGAAGCCGTAACCCGGGTGCACCGAGTCGGCGCCCGAGTGCTTCGCCGCGTCGAGGAGCTTGTCGATGTTGAGGTAGCTCTCCGCGGCCGTGGTGCCGCCGAGCGCGAAGGCCTCGTCGGCCAGGCGCACGTGCGGTGCGTCGCGATCCGGGTCGGCGTACACCGCGACGCTGGTGAGACCAGCGTCTTTCGCGGCTCTGATCACGCGTACCGCGATCTCGCCCCGGTTGGCGACCAGGATCTTGGTCACCGGGCCACCCGTGGATTCGCCGACCTGCTCGGCCACCCCGCACCTCCTGTGTCCGACAGCTGCATTGCTGACCGCCTGCGCGGCACCTGGGAAGTCTACGGATACGACGTCGCGCGTCTCTGGAGTGAGAGCTGAACCACGCTCAGACGTGGTGACGCAGCTCCACCGGCAGCGGCGAGTCGAGCACGATCACGTCGTACGGGTTCGCGGCGTGCACCTTCGGCAGGTGCTCGGTGTTGACCAGCACCCACGGCTGGTGCTCGCCGCAGCAGTCGATCAGCCGGTCGAGGGCGGTGAAGGCGACCAGCGCGGTGCGGCCGTCCGGTGTGCGGCGCAGCTCGATCGACGCGCCTTCGGCTTCGACGTTCACCGGGCCGGTCGGCAGGTACAGGGCGGGGGGAAGGTTGGGGTTCGTCACCCGGCCAACATAGACGGACACGCAGAGCGAGATCTGGCCCCGTCAGGTCACCCGTTCAGGGGGTCTGCCGGGGTGGGCTCGCACCCCCGGGGGATTTCGGCCACACGGCGCCGGGGCGCTGCCCACACACGGTCGCGAAGCGGCTTACGCTCTGTCTTATGCGGACTTCGGCAGCGCGGACGCCCCGGTCGGCGCTGCTCACCGCGGTGCTGGCCGCGGTGGTGACCCTCGGCGCGATCGGCTCGGTGTTCCTGCTGCGGCCGCGCCCGGAGGTGCCCGCCGGCGCGGCCGAGCCCGCGGCCGGCCCGGTGGCGCCCGTGGTGACCTGCGGCGGCGGGCCGTGCCGCCAGCTCGCGGCGATGACGGTCGGCGGCACGCCGGTCGTGCTGCTCACCGACGCCTCGGGCGGGTCCGGACGGCTGCGCATCGGGCCGGAGCCGGGCACGGTGTTCGAGCTGTCGATCGCCCAGCTGGGGGTCCGGCTGGACCAGAACTCGCTGCGCTGCATCGACGGCGCCGCGCCGACGTGCCTGGTCCGCGGCGACGTCGGCGACGAGGGCACGGCCGCGTACGGCGAGCTGCTGGTCGCCGGCGGGGGAGTGTGGCGCGACTCGGGAAAGCCGTTTTACGCCGACGCCGGCACGCTCGCGCTCTACGACGTCACGGCCGACGGCCGCCCGGATGTGATCGTGGTCCGCCACGACTGCGCCGACGCGGCGGCCGGCACCGCGAAGTGCGCGGCGGCGCCGGTGCTGGGCGAGGTCTACGACCTGACGGGCAAGTCGGTGGGCTGCACCCGGCGGGTGACCTCGCCGTCGGACCTGCGCGGCTGGCCGGACATCCGCCTGACCCGCGCCGACCTGCGCGCCTGCCCGTCCTCCTGACGAGCGCCCCGAGGCGGGCCCCGGGGCGCTCGGTGTCAGGGGTCAGGCGGGGGCGGGCTCGGTGTGGCGGGCCGCGGAGCCGTCGTCGGAGGCCTGCGGGCGGTCCGTCGGGGTGTTGAGGACCTCTTCGTCGAGCAGGCCCTCGCCGCGGGCCACGACCACCGGGACCACGATCTGGCCGGCCACGTTCGTCGCCGTGCGCATCATGTCCATGATCGGGTTGACCGAGTAGATCAGGGCCAGGCCGAGCGCGACCTGCTTGGCGTCGAGGCCGATGAACGACGTCGTCAGCGTGAACGCCGTCAGCCAGCCGGTGGTGCCGGCCGTCGCGAGCGCGCCGACCACGGCGACCACCACGATGCCCACGTACTGCCAGAAGTTCAGCGACACCCCGGCGAGGTTCGCGACGAAGATCGCCGCGATCGCCGGGAAGACCGCCGCGCAGCCGTCCATCTTCGTGGCGCTGCCGAGCGGGGTCGCGAAGGCCGCGTACGCCGGCTGGACGCCGAGGTTCACCGCGGACTGGCGGGTCAGCGGCAGGGTGGCGGCCGAGGACTGCGAGGCGAACGCGAACTGGATCGCCGTGCCGGCCTTCGCGAAGAACTTCAGCGGGCTGACCTTCGCCACGAACTGCAGCAGGATCGGGTAGACGACGAACAGCACGAGCAGGCAGCCGACGTACACCGCGAGCGTGGTCGAGAACAGCGGCCGGAACAGCGCGTCGCCGTAGTTGGCCACCGCCGCGCCGATCAGGCCGATGATGCCGATCGGGGCGAGCCGGACGATCCAGCCGAGGTAGCGCTGGATGATCTCGAAGACGCTCGTCGTGAAGTCGACGAACGGCTTGGCCTTGTCACCCAGGCTGTACGCGGCGGCGCCGATCACGAGCGCGAGGAACAGCACCTGCAGCGTCTCGCCGTCGGCGAAGGCCTTGATGAAGTTCTCCGGCAGCAACCCGTCGATGAAGGCGCTCCACGAGCCCCAGTGGTCGACGCTGGCCGCGGCCTTGTCGGCGTTCTTCGCGGTGGCTTCGACACCGCCGAGGCCGCCGGAGCCGGGGTTGAAGATCCGGCCGACGGCGATGCCGATCAGCGAGGCGATGAACGACGTGATCGCGAACCACAGCACTGTCTTGCCGCCCAGGCGCGCGGCCGTGCGGCCGCCCCCGAGCTTGCGCAGGCTGTTGATGCCGACCACGATCGCCGTGAAGACCAGCGGGATCACCGCGATCTGCAGCAGCGTCGTGAAGATGGTGCCGATCTGGTCGAGGAGATCGGTCAGCCAGCCGGCCTCGGTCTGCCGTGCGACGACACCCAGCAGGGCGCCGACGACGAGCGCGCCGAGAACCGCGGCCGCGAACACCCGCGGCTTGGTGTATGTCCGTACAAAAGACACGGGGCTACTCCGGTGCTTGAAAGTATCTTGTCTTGCCTCGTCAGAAGAACGTTAGGCAGGACAGGACTCTTCCGGATCGCCCGTTCGTGTGGTGCCCTTCTCAGGATGCGGGAGGCCGCCAGAGATCCACGACACTCACGCCGACCTCGGCCAGCAGCCGGCGCGTCAGCGGCAGGCTGAGACCGATGACACTCGTGTGGTCGCCGTCGAGGCCTTCGACGAACCAGCCGCCCAGGCCGTCGATCGTGAAGCCGCCGGCGACGTGCAGCGGCTCGCCGGTGCCGACGTAGGCGTCGATCTCCGCGGCGCTCGGCGTGCCGAACCGGACGCCGGTCGACATCGAGCCGGAGGCCTCCTTGGCGCGGTTCCCGCCTTCGAGCCGGACGACCGTGTGGCCGGTGAAGAGTTCACCGGATGAGCCCGCCATCGCGGCCCAGCGCTGCCGCGCGATGTCCGGGGTGGCCGGTTTGCCGACCATCCGCCCGCCGATGTTCAGCATCGAGTCGCAGGCGACGACCACGGCGTCCGGGTGCGCGGCGGCGACCTGGTCGAGGACGGCTTCGGCCTTGGCCGCGGCGAGCGCCATGACCAGCTCGGCGGGCTCCGGCTCGGTCAGCGACGCGGCGACGGCGTCTTCGTCGACACCGGAGACGAACACGGCCGGGTCGAGGCCCGCCGAGCGCAGCAGGGCGAGCCGGGCGGGGGACTGGGAGGCGAGGACGAACTGCACCCCGGGAACCTACCCGGGCGGGGGTCGTGACCGAATTGTGACCGCCGTCACCCGGATGCGGAGTTAGTTTGTTGTGGCTCGCAACATATGGCGCGGAGGTGGCTGATGACCGTGCGCGTGACGGAGTCGACCGCGACGTCGCGGTCGCCGTGGTGGGCCAAACGCCGGACTTCGAAGACCCGGGCCGCCGGCCGGCCCGTGCCGGGCTCGGCGCCGGCGGCTTCCCCTCCCGCGACGAGCTGACGAGCTGACTGGCTGACAACCGGACCACCGCTCCCGCGGTCCGTGCGGGCCTGTCGCTCCGGCCACCCGACACCGGAACGACAGGCCTGCCCGGTTTTCAGGCCGTGGCGGTCTCGGGCGCGGCCGGCGCCGGGGTCTCCCAGCGCGGTTTGACCTGCCGCATCACCGCGGCCGAGACGATTCCCAGCAACAGCACCACCATCGGCAGCAGCATCGTCACGCGGGCTGCGTCGGTGAGTCCACTGTGGACCGCGTCCGAGGCCAGCTTCCCCGCCTGGGCCGCGATCTCCGCCGGCAGCCCCGGCATCGGCGACGGACCGCCCGAGGAGCCGAACTCACCCGTGCTCGCGGCCGCCTTCGCGATGCCCTCCGCGAACGGCGCCCGGTACTGCTCCGGCAGCTGCGTGGCCGCCTTCGCTGCTTCGTCCGTGATCGACGCCGTCACGCGCGCCTGCAGCAGCACGCCGATCGCCGCCGAACCCAGCACGCCGCCCACCTGGCGCGAGGTGTTGAAGATGCCCGACGCCGTCCCGGCCAGCCGCGGCTCGACCGAGCCCATCGTCATGTTGCTCATCGGCGAGAAGATGCAGCCGATGCCGAGCCCGCACAGCAGCAGCGCCGGGATGAAGCTCCACGGGCTGCTCGTCGGCGACGCCTGCAGCGCGATGACACCCAGCCCCGCGGCGAGCGAGGCGAGGCCGAACATCACCAGGTACTTGCCGTTGACCTTGTCCGACGCGCGCCCGACGAACGGCGCGATGATCCCGGACAGCAGCGACATCGGCGCGGTCAGCAGGCCGGCCATGGTCGGGGTCAGCCCGAGCACCGACTGGATGTAGATCACCAGCGGCAGGAACATGCCGGTCATCGCGAAGCCGACCGTGGTCGCGGTGAGCGTCCCGGCCGAGAAGTTCCGGTTCGAGAACACCTGCAGCGGCAGCAGCGGCTCACGCTTGTTGAACCGTTGCCACGCCAGGAAAGCCAGCAGCAGCACCACGCCGGCGCCGATGATCTCGAAGACGGTGATGCCGCCCCAGACCGTGCCCCAGTCGTACTGCTGGCCGTTCTGGACGCCGAACACGATGCAGAACAGGGCCGCGCTGGAGAGCAGGATCCCCAGCAGGTCGAAGGAATGCGAGTGCTTGGGCTGCCAGTCCGGCACCAGCATCAGCGTCAGCACGATGGCGATCACGCCGATCGGCACGTTGACGTAGAAGATCCATTCCCAGCCGAGGTGGTCCACCAGCACCCCGCCGAGCAGCGGGCCGGCGATGGTCGCCAGGCCGGCGACACCGCCCCACATGCCCATCGCCGGGCCGCGCTTGGCCGGCGGGAACAGGTGCGTGATGAACGCCAGCGTCTGCGGCGTCATCAGCGCGGCGCCGAGCCCCTGCACCGCACGCGCGGCGATCAGCATCTCGACGTTGCCGGACAGGCCGCACCACAGCGACGCGCCGGTGAACACGACCAGCCCGGCGAGGAACACGCGCTTCGGGCCGAAGCGGTCACCGAGGCGGCTGGTGAACAGCATCGGCACGGCGTAGGTGAGCAGGTAGACGCTGATCACCCAGACGACCGAGTTCAGTCCGGCGTTCAGCTCGCGCAGCATGGTCGGGATCGCGATCGACACGATGGTCGTGTCGAGCAGGATCATGAAGAAGCCGAGGCACAGCGCGCCCAGCGCGGCCCACGGGTTAGCTTGTCTTGCGTTCATCGTCGTCTTCCTTGGTGATGAGCGTGAGCCTGGGTTGTTCGCAGTCCTGGAACGGGATCCGCCCGGACGCGAGGTCGTCGACGAGCCGCTCGGTCCACTCGAGCTCGAACTTCCGCTGGTCGCACTTGAAGCGCCAGTCGAGCCAGTAGATCGGCGGCGTCGCGTCTTCGACCAGCCGCTGCAGCACGGCCTGGTCGGCGGCCACCGCGGCGCGCAGCCGCGTGACCCGGTGGTCGAGCTCGATCAACGAGGTTTCGCGCCCCAGTTCGTCGATCACGGCGAGCCCGGACAGGTAGGCGGGGAACTCCTCGACGAGGTCGCCGAGCAGTTCGCGGCCGCGCTGGTTGAACGCATCCAGGCCCGCCTGGGTCATGCCGTAGACGGTCCGTTCGGGCCGCCGTCCGTCACGCTGCGTGTCGACGACCTCGACAAAGCCGTCCCGGTGCAGGCGTTCGACGGTGTGGTAGAGCGAGCCCGCCTTCACGTTGACCCGCGTGCTGACGTACCGCTCCCGCATGAGCTGGGCCATCTCGTACGGGTGCATGGGCTTCTCGTGGAGCAGCTCCAGCACCGCGATGCCGAGTGGGGTCAGCTTGGCCGAGGCCATGATCGTTGGTCCCTCCGGATGACTCCAGGTCGTTTATTCCACGTGGACTATACGGCGCAGACTATGCGGGAGTCCACGGCCAGTTCTGTGACCGTGCGTACACGGTCTGGAAGCTTCCATGATCCGGTGTCGGGGCTCCGATGGCTTCTCTCGGAACGCTTAGTCTTAGTAGTTCGTGCTAAGAACTATGTATAGTCAGTTCGTAGAGCGAACTAAAACTGGGAGGAATCATGGTGCACTTCGGGATCGGGGTGTCAACGGCCGTTGCCGCCGTTGAAAAGACCCTGCGGCTCGCCGTCCAGGTCGATCGGGCCGGGCTCGACCTCGTCACCGTCTCCGATCACCCCTACTACGCCGACCGGCTCGACGCCTATGCCGAGATCGGCGTTCTGCTCGGGCGCACCGAACGGGTTTCCGGCCTGGTCAGCGTCACCAACCTGCCCACGCGCCACGCGCCGATGCTCGCCAGGACCGTCACGTCCTTGTCCGCGCTGAGCGGCGGGCGGATCGTGCTCGGCATGGGCGTCGGCGGGCTCTGGGACGACATCGCCCGGCTCGGCGTCGCCAAGCTGACGCCCGGGGCGGCCGTGCGGGCGTTCGAGGAGGGGATCCGGCTGGTGAAGCTGCTCGGCGGGGGCGGTGGGCCGGTCACCTTCGACGGCGAGTTCTACCAGGTCACGAACCTGGAGCCGGCCGAGGAAAACGTGCCGCCCGTGTGGACCGGGTCCGTCGGGCCGAAATCCCTCGCCGTCACCGGGCGGGTGGCCGACGGGTGGATGCCCGGCCGCGCCGCCGACTGGCTCAGCGAGCGCTATCGCACCTCCCGGCCGGTGATCGACGAAGCCGCGGCCGCCGCCGGACGCGGGCCCGCCGACGTTGTCACCGTTTACAACTTCCCCGGGCGGATCAGCGAAAAGCCGCTCGCGAAGACCCGCGCCGACGACGGGCGCTGGATCGGCGGCTCACCGGACCAGTGGATCGAGGAGCTGACCGGCGCGGTGCTGGAGCACGGCGCATCCGGGTTCGTGCTCTTCGGCCCCGGTGGCAGCACTCCCGACGAGACCGCCGCCGCCCGGTGGGCCGAGGAGATCGCGCCCGCCGTGCGGGAGGCCGTCGCGAAGTAGGCTGGTGTGATGGGGAAACGCGGGGAGGACCTCGGCGTGGTGGCCGGGCTCGTGCGGGCGTCGTTCCTGGTGAACGCCGTCTACGCCGAGTCGGCCCGTGAGTACGGGCTCACCGTGCAGCAGGGTCAGCTGCTGTGCGTGCTGATGGGCCGGCCCTACGGCATGGGCGACCTCGGCGCGACGCTCGGCCTGGAGAAGTCCAGCCTCACCGGGCTCGTCGACCGCGCGGTCCGGCGGGAGCTCGTCCGCCGCGAACCCGACCCGGCCGACCGCCGCGCCGTGCGTGTCGTGCTTACCCCCGAAGGTCGCGTCCTGGCGGAGGACTTCTACGCGGCGACGTGCCGCCGCGTGGACGACTTGGCCGCGAGCCTGGGCACCGAAGACCGCGACCGGCTGGCCGCGCTGCTCGGGACGGTCGTCCGCGAGAACGAGGTCCCCACCGTGTTCCTCGACGCCCTTTCGCGCTAGGAGCCGGGCAAACCCGAAGCGCGCCAAGCACCTTCGCCGTGGTGAAGCGGCTTCCGCAGCGCGGTCGCGTGGTCGCCCCACCAGGACGTACGCGGCTTCGGCTTCTCCGAGGACGCCGGAGCCGAAGCCGCCGCGGCGACGACCGCCGTCAGCGCCGCCAGCTCGGCGTCGCTCGGGTTCCCGCGGACCACCCGCAGCAGGGGCTTGCGCTCCTCGCTCACAGCGGGATGTTCCCGTGCTTCTTGGGCGGCAGCGCCTCACGTTTGTTGCGCAGCAACGACAACGCCCGCGCGACGTGCCCGCGTGTGTGCGCCGGCACGATCACCGAGTCGACGTAACCGCGCTCGGCCGCCGCGTACGGGTTCAGGAGCGTGTCCTCGTACTCCTGGATCAGCTCGGCGCGCAGCGCGTCGACGTCGCGGCCTTCGGAAGCGGCGTTCGCCAATGTCTTGCGGTGCACGATGTTCGCCGCGCCCTGTGCGCCCATCACCGCGACCTGCGCGGTCGGCCAGGCGAGGTTGATGTCGGCGCCGAGGTGCTTCGAACCCATGACGTCGTACGCGCCGCCGTAGGCCTTGCGCGTGATGATCGTGACCAGCGGGACGGTCGCCTCGGCGTAGGCGTAGATCAGCTTCGCGCCGCGGCGGATGATGCCGTTCCACTCCTGGTCGGTGCCCGGGAGGAACCCCGGGACGTCGACGAAGGTGACCACCGGGATGTTGAACGCGTCGCAGGTGCGCACGAACCGCGCGGCCTTCTCGGACGCGTCGATGTCGAGGCAGCCGGCGAACTGCGTCGGCTGGTTCGCCACAACGCCGACACTCTGGCCGTCGACGCGGCCGAAGCCGACGATGATGTTCGGCGCGAACAGCTCGTGGACCTCGAGGAACTCGCCGTCGTCGACCACACGCGTGATGACCTCGTGCATGTCGTACGGCGTGTTCGGCGAGTCCGGGATGATCGTGTCCAGCTCGCGGTCGGCGTCCGTGACGTCGTCGAAGAACCCGATTGCGGCTGTGTTGGATTGCTCGAACACCGGCGCGTCCGACAGGTTGTTCTGCGGCAGGTAGGAGAGCAGCTCCTTGACGTAGGCGATCGCGTCTTCGTCGTCGGAGCCGAGGTAGTGCGCGACGCCGGACTTCGTGTTGTGGGTGCGGCCGCCGCCGAGCTCCTCGAAGGTGACGTCCTCGCCGGTGACCGTCTTGACGACGTCCGGACCGGTGATGAACATCTGCGACGTCTCGTCGACCATCACCACGAAGTCGGTCAGCGCGGGGGAGTAGACGTGCCCGCCCGCGTTCGCGCCCATGATCAGCGAGATCTGCGGGATCACGCCGGACGCCTTGACGTTGCGGTTGAAGATCTCGCCGTACAGGCCGAGCGAGACGACACCCTCCTGGATGCGCGCGCCGCCGCCTTCGTTGATGCCGATGATCGGCCGGCCGGTCTTGATCGCCAGGTCCATCACCTTGACGATCTTCTCGCCGTACACCTCGCCGAGCGCGCCGCCGAACACCGTCACGTCCTGGCTGAACACGCAGACCGGGCGGCCGTCGATGCTGCCGTAGCCGGTGACGACGCCGTCGCCGTACGGGCGGTTCTTCTCCAGCCCGAAGTTGGTCGAGCGGTGCCGGGCCAGCTCGTCGAGCTCCACGAACGAGCCTTCGTCGAGCAGCAGCTCGATCCGTTCGCGCGCGGTTTTCTTGCCCTTGGCGTGCTGCTTCTCCACCGCGCGGGCCGAGCCCGCGTGCACCGCCTCGTCGTACCGGCGGTACAGGTCGGCCAGCTTGCCGGCCGTGGTGTGGATGTCCGGTTCGTCCTCGGGCGGCGTCCCGAGCGGCTCCGTCGCACTGCTCATGCCACGGGAGCTTAGCTACTTGCCGGTCACTTCGCGTGTGGCGTAGGCAACGTCCATGGAGATCCGGTTGCTGACCCCCGCGGACCTGCCCGCCTGCTCCGACCTGGCGGAATCCCGGTCGTGGCCGCGCGAGCCGCCGAAGTGGGCGATGCTGCAGGACATCGGGCAGGTGTTCGGGATCGACGCGCCGGACGGCGACGGCCTGGCCGCCTCGGCCGCCCTGGTGTCCTTCGGCGCGGTGGCGTCGATCTCGATGGTGCTGGTCGCGCCCCGCTACGAGCGCCAGGGCCTGGGCCGCGCGATCACGACGCAAGCGCTTGCGGCGGCAGGCGACCGGGTGGTCTGGCTCCACGCGTCGAAGTCCGGGCAGCCGCTGTACGAGTCGATGGGCTTTGTCCTCGACGGCGGCTGCCAGGGCCACGTCGGCACCTTCGCCGACGACGGCGGGCCGGGAGCTTCGCCGGGTTCGTTACCGGACGTCTTCCCGCTGGACCTGCGTGCTCAGGGCGTGGACCGGCGGCCGCTGCTGGAGCGGCTGGGGACGCCGTTCGTCGTGGCGGGCGGTTTTGCGTTCGGCGTGGACATCGGGCACGTGACTGTGATCGGCCCGGTGGTCGCGGAGACAGAGGAGCAGGCGAAGGCGCTGATCCGCGGGGTGGCGCGGTCGGCGTCCGGCGAAGTACGGGTGGACCCCGACTTCCGGTTCCCGGCGCTGACCGCGTGGATCCGCGAACGCGGGCTGGTCCCGGGCGCCCTCGCGCCCCGGCTGGTCCTCGGCGGCCGCACGCTCCCGGGTGACCCGGCACGGAGGTTCGCGCCGTTCACCCGGGCGGTGGGCTGACCTACCCGGCGGCCGCCGGGATCGGGTACTCCGGCAGCGTGATCGCCTCGGCCGGTGGTGACATGAACTTGCCGGCCAGCCCCGACACCCGGCCGAGCACCGGTGACGCGGCCACGCGCACCGCCGTCCGGAACGCGGTGAGCTGCAGGCGGGAGCGGGGGTGGGCGATCTGCGGCGCCCCCGGCGGGAGCTGCTGCGCCTTCGTGACCAGCGGCCGCAGCACCTGTTCGTAGCGGGCGAAGGCGTCGCGCGGATCGTCGTGACCGGCGAGCTCCCCGGCCAGGACGTAGGCGCCGGCCAGGGCCAGCGTGGTGCCCATGCCGCTGATCGGGGACGCGCAGTACGCGGCGTCGCCGAGCAGCGCGACCCGGCCGCGGCTCCAGGCGCCGAGCTTCGCCTGCCCGACGTCCTCGAAGTACAGGGAACCGTTGTCCAGCTCGGCGAGCACGCGCGGAGCCGCCCAGCCGACGTCGGAGAAGGTCGCCCGCAGGACCGCGACAACGTCGTCGCGGCCGAGCCGGTCCAGGCCGCGCACGTCGGAGATGAAGCCCAACGACGCCTGGGTGGTGCCGAGGTTGTCCGGGCGCAGGGAGAGGGTCCGCCCTCGCCCGCATGCCAGCACGCGCCAGCGGTCGGTGTCGTCGCCGGTGCGCGGGATGGCGAGGAAGGCGCTGTAGAGGCCCAGTTCGTCGATCCGGGCGTCGGGCATGACCAGCGCTCGGCTGCGTGAGCGGAGGCCTTCGGCGAGGACGACGGCGTCGAAACGCCGGCTCGCGCCGTGCTGGAACTCGACGTCCACGCCGGAGCCGTCGTCGTGCAGGGCGGTGATCTGGTCCCCGAAGACGTACTCGGCGTCGTTCCTGGAGTGCTCGTAGAGGATCTTGGCGAACTGGCCGCGGAGGATCTCCAGCTCGGCGGTGCCGCCGGACGTGTCGTCGGTGCCGCCCGCGAAGGTGGCGATCGCGCGGCCGTGCTCGTCGACGAACTCCGTGCCGGTCTCCCCGGTGTGCGCGGCGCGCACGGCGTCCTCCAGGCCCATCCGGCGGATGACCTGACGCCCGACCCCGCGGACGTCGATGTTCTGGCCCTGCTCGCGCACGTGGTCGAAGCGCTCGACGACGGTCACGTCCCAGCCCGCCAGCGAAAGCCACGAGGCCAGGGTGGGTCCGGCGATACTGGCGCCGGAAACGAGGATGCTGCGACTCAAGGTGTACCTCCCTCGAACCCACCGTAGCCGTCCTGAGCCTCAGCCCGGGCGGACCAGCCCCGACTCGTACGCCGTGATCACGAGCTGGGCCCGGTCGCGTGCCGCGAGCTTGTGCAGCAGGCGGCCGATGTGGGTCTTCACCGTCGCGATGCCCAGGTGCAGGCGCGCGGCGATCTCGTCGTTCGAGAACCCGCGCGCGATCAGCGTCAGCACCTCCTGTTCGCGCGCGGTCACGCCGTCCAACCGGGTCACCGGCCCGGCCGGCAGCCGCGCGAACTCCGCCACCAGCCGCCGGGTCACCGACGGCGCGAGCAGCGCGTCGCCGGAGGCCACCACTTCGATCGCCGCCAGCAGGTCCGCCGGGCGAGTGTCCTTCAGCAGGAAGCCGCTCGCGCCCGCGCGCAGGGCCGCGTAGACGTACTCGTCGAGGTCGAACGTCGTCAGCATCAGCACCCGGACGTCGGTCTCGGCGCAGATCCGGCGGGTCGCCTCGATGCCGTCCATCTCCGGCATCCGGACGTCCATGAGCACGACGTCCGGCTTCTCGCGCCGGGTCAGCGCGACCGCCTCGACCCCGTCGGACGCCTCGCCGACCACGCTCAGGCCGGGCGCGCTGTCCACCAGCACGCGGAAACTGCCGCGCAGCAACGCCTGGTCGTCGGCGATCAGGACGCGGGTCATCGGGCCACCGCCGTTTCGTAGGGGAGCTGCGCGAAAACGCGGAAGCCGTGGTCGGACGGGCCCGCGCTGAACTCGCCGCCGTAGACGGCGACGCGTTCGCGCATGCCGATCAGGCCGTGGCCCGGGGTCGCGACGCCGCCGCGGCCGTTGTCGAGCACCTCGATGCTCACCTCGCCGTTGCCGCCGGTGACGTGGATGCGGCACGTCGTCGCGCCCGCGTGTTTGACCACATTGGTCAGTGCCTCCTGCACGATCCGGTACACGGACTGGCCGACACCGTTCGGCAGCTCGTCGAGACCGTCGACGACGAGGTCGACGGCCGGGCCCGCGACCTGCGCGCGTTCGGCGAGCGCACGCAGGTCGTCGAGTGTCGGGGCGGGAGCCAAAGCCGGGACGCCGGTGCCGTCGCGCAACACCCCCAGCATCCGCCGCAGCTCGGCGAGCGTCTCGCGGCTGGTGTCTTCGATGACGCGCAACGCGTCCCGCGCCTGGTCCGGCTGCTCGAGGGCGACGTGGTTGCCGACCGCCGCCTTCACCGCGATCAGGCTCATGCTGTGCGCGACGACGTCGTGCATCTCCCGCGCGATCCGCAGCCGTTCGGCCGAAACTGCTTGGCGGGCATGGTTTTCCCGTTCGATCACGGCGTACTCGCGGCGGGTGCGGACGGTGATGCCGAGCACGAACCCGACCACCAGCGCCGACACGCTGAAGTTCACCGTCGTGGCCGCGCTCGGGTTCGACACGACCAGGGCCAGCACGCCCAGCTCGATCATGCCGACCGCGAGGCCGATCTGGCCGAACCGGCGGTTCAGCCGGACCACCACGACGTAGAGCGCACACCCGGCGCCGACCACGGCGACGCCGAAGACCGGGCCGCCGATGGGGACGGCGGCCGCGGCCAGCACGAGGCTGAGCACGTAGCTGCCGAGCGGCCACCACCGCCGGAGCACGATCGGGAGGACGCTCGTCAGCAGGATCGTCCAGCCGAGCCAGGCGGGCAGCCACACCGGGAGCGTCCACGCGCCCGCGGCGAGGTTGCCGCCCGCGCCGATCCCCAGCACGAGCGCGGCCAGCACGTCGAGTGCCACGCGGATTCGCATGGACCGAACGTAATGCGGCCGCGCGGTGGAAGCGTCAACCCTGGGTCGGACGCTCCGCGTACTGCTTCTTCACGTACTCGACACGGTCGGGCGTCCAGTCCGGCAGGTCGACGCCGTGGGTCGCGGCGAAGAGCTTGTCGAGCTGTTCGTGCCGCCTGGCCAGCTGCGCGGGGACGTCGGCCTCGGCGGCTTCGGTGAGCTCGACGCGCGTGCCGTCGAGCGGGTCCTGGAGCACGTGCCAGCCGGGTTCGCCGGGCAGCAGCGCCCGGACCTCATCGACGGGCTTCCAGATCAGGTCGCGGCGGAAGCGGATGGTGCCGTCCGGCAGGACTTCGCCCGTGTCGAGGCCGAACTCCGTCACGTAGGACGCCATCCGGTCGTGCCACTGGCCGGGCTGGGTGAAGGAGCGGCCGGACAGCCGCGCGTCGAGGGCGTTGAGGCAGACGTCCCAGCCGGCGGCGTTGCGGCCCGCCGCGAGCTTCGCGATCGCGGGGTCGCCGCGGCCGAAGGTGTGCGTGAACTCCAGGAGACTGCCGTCGCCGTCCGGGGACACCAGCCAGCGCAGGGTGTCGTCGTTCCAGACGAAGGTGAACTCGCGCGGCGGGTCGACCGTGACGACCCGGCCGGTCGTCGTGTCGTCCTCACCGGGGAAGGTGAACCGGATGGCGCCGCCCGCGCGCAGGTCGACGTCCACCTGCGCGGGGAACCAATGCGCCAGCTCGGCCGGGTCGGTGAGGGCGTGCCACACCTTCTCGGGCGGGTGCTCGAGACGGCGTTCCAGCCTGAGCACGGGGCGATCGTCGGCGGTCAGCAGCTTCGCGGGCACGGCGTCCTCCTGTCAGGGTGCCTGTGCCCGTATATAACCACCGTGGCATATTCGGGTCAAGCGCCGCGGACGGCGGCGACCGCGGCGGTGAGCTCGGGGTCGCCCGCGGCCTTGTCGAGCGCGGTCCGCAGCACCGAGCAGTACGTCGGCTCGGTCTCGGCGTAGCGCTTGCGGCCGGCGTCGGTGATCACCGAGTAGACGCCGCGACGGTCGTCTTCGCACAGGTCGCGGATGGTCAGGCCGGCGTCTTCGAGGCGCGCGCACATCCGGCTGACCGAGCTCTGGTTGAGCCCGATCGCCTCGGCGAGCTCCTGCATCCGCAGGCCGCCGCGCGGGCCTTCGACCAGCTTGCCGAGCGCGCGGTACTCGGACAGGCCGAGCCCGTGGCGGCGGTGCAGCGCCTTGCCGAGCTCCTGCTCGATGCGGGCATGCAGGACGAGAACGCGTCCCCACGCCTGTTCGTCGACGGTCATGTGCGGCCTCCTCTTGACATCAGGATAGCTGTAGGGACAGTCTTTATATGTACATGCAAGTAACTGAGGGGACTCTCATGACGCGGAACTTCCTCTTCCTGGTCGGCGCGGCGCGGGCCGGCGGGAACACGGAGATGCTGGCCCGGCGAGCGGCGAAGGAGCTGCCCGCCGACGCGGAGCAGCGGTGGCTGCGGCTGCCCGAGCTGCCGCTGCCGCCGTTCGAAGACCGCCGCCACGGCGCCGGCGAGCACCCGGAGCCGGGGCCGAACGAGCAGCTGCTGATGGACGCCACCTTCGCGGCGACGGACATCGTGATCGTGTCGCCGGTGTACTGGTACTCGGTCGCGGCGAGCGTGAAGCTCTACCTGGACTACTGGTCCGGCTGGATGCGCCTGCCGGTCGAGTTCAAGCCGAGGATGTGCGGCAAGTCGCTGTGGGGCGTGAGCGTCCTGAGCGAGACGGCGCGGGAAGCCCAGCCGCTGATCGGCACGCTGGAGCTGTGTGCCGAGTACCTGAGCATGAACTGGGGAGGAGTGTTGCTGGGCAACGGAAGCCGCCCCGGTGACGTCCTGCTGGACGCCGACGCGATGACGGCGGCGGAGACGTTCTTCAGCAAGGCTCTCGTGACCGCTTAGGCGTCCGCCGCGATCAGGCGCAGGCCGCGGACCAGGTCGGCGCCCGAGGGGGCGTGGTCCGGGTCGACCAGCCACTGGAGCATCACGCCCGAGAGCAGGGCCTGGTGCACCGTGCCGGCGGCCCGGGCCTCGGCGCCGCCGTCGTCGAGGCCCTGGAAGAGGTTCGCCAGGCCGAAGCGGGCCAGCTCGAAGGCGTTCGCCAGCTGGGCCCGGACCTTCTCGTCGAGATCCGGCTGCGAGCAGGCCTCGAAGGTCATCGCCCACATCCGGCGGTGCGCCTCGAACGACTCGATGACGCGCTGCCAGATCAGCTCGAAGCGCTCGGCCGGTGACGCGTCCGCGGGGGTCTCGGCCTGCAGGACTCCGGCCAGCGTCTCGCCCCACTCCTCGTTCGCCTCGATCAGCGCGGCGTTGAGCAGCGCCTCCCGCGAGCCGAAGTGGTACCCGATCGCGGCCATGCTGACGTCCGCCGCCGAGGCCAGGTCGCGCACCGTCGTGCGGGCGTACCCCTTCTCGTTCAGGCAGCGCTTCGCGCCCGCCAGCAGTGCTTCCTTGTTGCCCATGCCGAGAGCCTAGCACGATCGTCTTAGGCGAACGCCTTGCGCGATCGCCCAAATCGCGGTTATGGTTCTCGGCATGCAGAACAGACGAGTCCTCATCTCCGGCGCCAGCGTCGCCGGCCCCGCCCTGGCCTTCTGGCTCCGCCACCACGGCTTCACGCCGACGGTCGTCGAACGCGCGCCCCGGCTGCGTGATGGCGGCTACGCGGTCGACTTCCGCGGCGCGTCCCTCGACGTCCTCGACCGGATGGGCCTGCTCGACCGGGTCGAAGCGGCGGCGACGCGGATGGGCGACGTGTCCTATGTGGACGGCGACGACCGGACGCTGGTGGTCACGCCGTCGACGTTCCAGAGCGGTGAACTGGAGATCCTGCGCGGCGACCTCTCACGCATCCTGCACGAGGCGACCGCGGACGACGTCGAGTACGTCTTCGGCGACTCGATCACCGGAATCACCGAGCACCGCGACGGTGTCACGGTCACCTTCGAACACGGCGAGCCGCGCGAGTTCGACCTCGTCGTCGGCGCCGACGGGCTGCACTCGAACGTCCGCTCGCTCGTCTTCGGCGACGAGTCCTGGTACCGGCGCGACCTCGGGTACTACGTCTCGATCTTCACCGTGCCGAACCACCTCGGCCTCGACCACGTCGGCCGCTTCTACAACGAGCCGAACCGCACGGTCGGCGTGTACAGCGCGCGGGACAACACCGAGGCCAAGGCGTTGTTCTGGTTCGGCTCGGACCCGCTCGGCTACGACCACCGCGACGTCGAGCAGCAGCGCCGGATCGTCGAAGAGCGCTTCGCCGATGTCGGCTGGGAGACGTCGACGCTGCTCAAGGCGATGTGCGAGGCGCCGGACTTCTACTTCGACTCGGCCAGCCAGATCAAGCTCGACAGGTATTCGAACGGCCGGGTCGTGCTGGTCGGCGACGCGGCGTACTGCGCCGCACCGCTTTCGGGCATGGGGACGAGCCTCGCGATCGTCGGCGCGTACGTGCTGGCCGGCGAGCTCGCTGCGGCCGGCGGTGACCACCGGAGCGCGTTCGGCGCGTACCAGGAGGAGATGCGCGAGCTCGTCGCCGCGTGCCAGAAGCTGGCCGAGGGCAACGGGAAGTGGTTCGTCCCGCCGACCCGCGCGTGGATCCGCATGCGCAACCTCAACTACAAGCTGCTGCCGTACCTGCCGTGGCGCAAGCTGATCGAGGAGCTGCCGCTCAAGGCGGGCAACACGATCAAGCTCAAGCGCTATGCGGCGGCGCCGGCGTGACACCCCGGCGGCTCGCGATGCCCGCCATGTTCTCCTCGCCCCAGTCGCCCAGGGGCAGCAACGCGGTGTTCAGCCGCTGACCCAGGCCGGTCAGCGAGTACTCGACCTTCGGCGGGACCTCCCGGAACACCTCGCGGTGCACGATCTCGTCCGCCTCGAGCTCCCGCAGAGCCTGGATCAGCATCTTCTCGCTGATGCCTGCGACCTTCCGCTTCAGCTCGCCGAACCGCAGCGGCTCGGCGTGCAGCGCCCACAGGATCAGGGCCTTCCAGCGGCCGCCGACCACGTCGATGGCCGCGTCCAGTCCGCAGCGGTAGGTTCTCGCCAGCATGCGCCGATCCTTACCTTTTGGTGAGTACCCGACTTATTAGTCGGTACTTGTCCATTGTAAAGCGCGTCAGCAGCATGGAACCCATGGGAGAAAGCACAAAACAGGTGGGCGTGCTCGGCCTGGGCCGGATGGGCGCCGCGCTCGCGGGAGCCCTGCTGGGGGCGGGCCACGACGTCGTGGTGTGGAACCGGTCGCCGCTCAAGGCGGGCCCGCTGCTCGACCGGGGAGCACGGCTGGCGGCCACCCCGGCGGAAGCGGCCTCGGCGGACGTCGTGATCAGCTGTCTGTCCACATACGACGTCCAACGGCCGGTGCTGGCGGCGGCCGAGCCGAAACTGCTCGTCAACCTCACGTCCGGGACGCCGGAAGAAGCTCGCGAGACGGCGAAATGGGCGTCTTCGCAGGGAATCGACTACGTGGACGGCGTGATCATGGCCGTGCCCCAGGGCATCGGCACCGCGGGCGCGCGGGTTCTTTACAGCGGTTCCGAAGCGGCGTTCACGGCGGGGCGGGACGTGCTGGAAGTACTGGGAGAGCCGGTGTTCCTCGGCGAGGACGCCGGACTGGCGGCACTGTACGACCTGGCGTTGCTGGGAATCATGTGGTCGACGATGGGCGGCTACCTGCACGCGCTCGCGCTGGTCGGCACCGAGGGGGTCACACCGGAGAAGTTCACGCCGATGGCGCTGGGCTGGCTCTCGGCGGTGGGAGGGTTCCTGCCCGGCATCGGCGCGCAGGTGGCCAGCGGCGAGTACGAGACCGACGTCTCCGCACTGGACATCAACGCGGCCGGGCTCGGTTTGCTGGTGGAGACGAGCCGGGCGCAGGGGATCGGTGTCACGGTCCCGGCCGCCCTGCGGGAGCTGTTCGACCGCGCGGTGGCATCGGGCCACGGCGCGCACGCGATCGCGAGTGTCATCGAGGAGATCCGGTGAAGTACCTGGGCAAGAAGGCGGTGGTCACGGGCGGCACCCACGGAATGGGGCTGGCGGTGGTGAAGTCCCTCCTCGACGGCGGGGCCGAGGTGCTCCTGACCGGCCGCGACGTCTCGTCGCTGGAGGGGAAGCTGCCGGGAAAGGCGCACATGCTGTCGTCGGACGCTGCGTCTCTTGCGGACGTCGACGAGCTGGGTGCGGTGGCGGCGGAGACGCTTGGTGAGCTGGATCTGGTGTTCGTCAACGTCGGGTTCGCAACGCTGACCCCGTTCGCGGAGACGACACCGGAGATCTACGACCGGACGTTCGCGGTCAACACCAGGGGCGCGTATTTCACGGCGCAGCGGTTGGCGGGGCTGGTGCGGACGGGGGGATCGTTCGTGTTCACGACCTCGGTGGCGGCGGAGGCCGGGATCGCCGGGATGGGGCCGTATTCCGCGGCGAAGGCGGCGGTTCGGTCGTTCGCCCGGACGTATGCGGCCGAGCTGGCGCCGCGGGGGATCCGGGTGAACGTGGTCAGCCCGGGTTACACGGACACCCCGACGATGGGGGTGACGGGGGTGCCGTCGGAGGTGCTGGCGGCGTTCAAGGACACGGGTGATGTGGTGACCCCGCTGAAGCGGCATGCGACCCCGGAGGAAGTGGCGGCGGCGGTGTTGTTTTTGGCTTTTGAGGCGACGTTTACGACGGGAGCGGATCTTCCGGTGGACGGAGGGTTGGGGCAGCGGCTGACGTTGCCCGCCTGAGGGTCGGGTGGGCCGCTGGTCGGCGGCCTTGCCGCTGAGGCCACGGCGAGGAGCTGCATCGGGCGCTGCTGCAGGCCCGGTGGTGCGGCGGGCCGGGTGGTGCGGCGGGCCGGGTGGCGCGGCTCGGCGGTGGCCCGGATGGCGTGGCGCGGGTGGTGGCGCGCCGGCGCGGCTGGATGGCTGGCCGCGTAGCGCGGTTGGCGGCGGGTCGTGTGGCGCGGTTGGGCGGTGGGTCGTGTGGCGCGGGTGTGCGGCGGGCCGCGAGATGTGGCGCGGAGTGGGTGGCGGCTTGGATGGCGTGGCGCGGGGTGGAAGGCGGCCGCGAGAGGCGGCGCGGCTGGCCGGGTAGCGCGGTTGAGTGCAGGCCTTGTGGCGTGGTTGGGCGGCGGGCTGCGAGGCGAGGCGCTGTGGGCAGAGGCCCGCGAGACGTGGCTGGGCCGGTGCGTCACCCTGCCTGGGTGAGGTGCGCGGCCAAGCCCGTCACTCCGGGCGCGCGGTCCGGGCGGAGGACCAGTTCCTCGTCGTAGTCGCCGCCGTTCTGGGTGCGGAAGGGGATTGGCTCTGTGGTTTCCAGTGCTTCCAGGCGTTTCCGCAGTAGTTCGCGCGCCTCGGTGAAGTGGTTGTCGGACACTCGGTCGGCGCCATAGACCGCGAGTGGGGGTAGGACCGTCATTCCCGCGTAGAACAGCGTTCCGTGGTGGAGCGGGAACAGGACCTCGTTCAGGGCGCCGTTCACCCCGCGCGGGCCCATCGCCGGTTCGCGGGCGCCCGCGGTGAGGACCGCCATTGCGCGCTTGCCCGTGAGGCGGCCTTCGCCGTAGCGCAATGTTCGGCCGTCTTCTGCTCGGATGCCGTAGGCGAAACCCTTTACGAAGACGCGGTCGAACCAGCCCTTCAGGATCGCCGGCAGGCCGTACCACCACAGCGGGAACTGCACGACGAGCGCGTCCGCCCAGTCGAGCTTTTCCTGCTCCGCCACGATGTCCGGGCTCAGCTCGCCCCGTGCGTGCGCCCGCGCCGATGTTGCTCCGACCACCAGGCGCTCGTCGCCGGCTTCGGCGCCGAAGTCGGCTGCGTCGACCACTGGGTTCCACTTCATCGCGTACAGGTCCGACTCCCGGACCTCGTGACCGAGCTCGTGGAGCGTCCGGAGCCCGTCGTCGCGGAGGGCGCCGCTCAGTGAGCGGGGCTCGGGATGCGCAAAAACCCACAACACGTTCATGACCTCGATGGTCACTCGATCTCCTCGGTCGATCGAGTGGCCTGATAGCCAACATGTGCAAGAATCGAGCCATGGCCGAATTTGCGCACCCCACGCGTCACCACGTCGCCGTGCTGGTTCGGCACGGTCTGCTCGTGATGGAACTGGGCATCGTCCACCGGCTGTTCGGGCAGGCTCGCTCGGCCTCGGGCGAGCCCCTGTACGAGGTGGTGACCTGCACCCTCGAGCCGGGCCCGGTGCGCACCGACACCGACTTCACCATCCCCATCGACCGCGGTCCCGAGGTCTTGGCCGAGGCCGACACGGTGATCGTCCCGGCGTCCTCGGCCGAGTACGAGCCGATGGCGCGGGTGCTCACCCCGCCGCTGGCCGCGGCCCTGGAGCGCATCCCGGCGGACGCCCGGATCGCGTCGATCTGCACCGGCGCGTTTGTGCTCGCCGCCGCCGGCCTGCTCGACGGCCGGCGCGCGACCACCCACTGGCGCTCCGCCGAGGAGCTGCAGGACCGGTTCCCCGAGGTCGACGTCGACCCGTGCGTGCTCTACACCGACGAGGGCAACGTCCTTACTTCCGCGGGGGTCGCTTCGGGCATCGACCTGGTGCTGCACATGATCCGCCGCGACCACGGCACGGCGGTCGCCAACGAAGTCGCCCGCGGCACGGTGGTGTCGCCGCACCGTGAAGGCGGCCAGGCCCAGTTCGTCCGCCGGCCGGTGCCCGAACCCCGCACGTCCTCCACCAAGGAGGCGCGCGCCTGGGCCCTGGAGAACCTGCACCGGCCGCTCACCCTGCGCGAGCTCGCCGCCCGCGAGGCGATGAGCACCCGGACGTTCACCCGCCGCTTCCGCGAGGAGGTCGGCATCTCGGCGCTGCAATGGCTGACGCAGCAACGGATCGAGCGCGCCCGCCAGCTCCTCGAGGAGTCGGACCTGCCGGTCGACCGCGTCGCCACCGAAGCCGGGTTCGGCACGGCGGCGTCGCTGCGCCAGCACTTCCAGGTGGCCCTCGGGGTGTCACCGAGCGCCTACCGCTCGACGTTCCGCGGAGAACTGGCGACGCAGGCGGGCTGAATCCGGCTAGCGTGGTCGGCCATGGACGACTTCTACGTCAGCCACAGCCGGTTCACCGACCCGGGAGCGCAGTCGTCCTGGCTCGACGGCACGCCGGACGACCTCGCGGCCCTGCGCCTCGCAGCGTCCGAGCTGGTGTTCCACTACTGGGCGCAGGGGGACATCGCCGAGCACGGCTTCCCGTCGGCGCGGCGCGAAGAGATCAACCTGCGCTACGCCTCGGACATGTTCGCCCGCCTGCGCGAGCTCGACCCGGCGCCGCCGGGCGGCCCGCGTCAGCCGCTGCAGCGGATCGTCGGCTGCTGTCGTGACTTCACCCTCCTGTTCGTCTCGATGGCGCGGCACCACGGATTCTCGGCCCGCGCCCGCGTCGGGTTCGCGAACTACCTCGTGCCGGGCTGGCACCTCGACCACGTGGTCGCCGAGGTCCACGACGGCGTCGAGTGGCACCTCGTCGAACCGCAGTTCCCGGCCGGGTTCGGCGAGTTCGACCTCCTCGACGTGCCCCGCGACCGCTTCCTGACCGGCGCCGACGCGTGGACCGCGGCCCGCTCCGGCGACGTCGACCCGGACCGGCTGGTCGTCTCCCCGGACCTGGACGTGCCCTTCCTGCGCGGGCTGCCGTACGCGTGGCACAACCTCGTGCTCGACCTCGCCGCGCTCAACAAGCACGAGATGATCCTGTGGGACCTCTGGGGCGGTCTCACGGAGGACGCGACGCTCGCCCCGGCGACCCTCGCCCGCGCCGACGAGCTGGCCGAGCTGATGGCCGACGCCGACGTCGAGCAGCTGCGGGTGGCGTTCGAGGCCGACGACGTCCGGGTGCCGCCGGTGATCCGCTCGGTCACCCCGCCGGGACAGCTCCCGGTCGAGGTGGTGCTTCGCTGACCTCGACGGCCGTCCGCACGAACCGCGCGATCCGCGGGTCCCGCGCGTCGGTCGGCCACACCAGGACGAGCGAGTACGGCGTCGCGTCCACGACCGGCCGGTAGACGACGTCGGCCCGTACCCGCTGCTCGGCCACCGACACCGGAAGCAAGGCGATCGCCTGCCCGAGCGCGACGGTCTCCAGCATCTGCTCGCTGTTGTGCACCACCGGCCCCGGCGTGACCGCGCCACCGGTCACGTCCTGCCCGGACCAGTACGCCCGGTCCGCGGCGGACGCGTCCGGCCACCACGGCGTCGGCCGCCCGGCGAAGTCCGCGCAGGCCAGCGCGGCCCGCCCGGCCAGCTCGTGCCCCGAGGGCAGCGCGGCGACCCGCGGCTCGCTGAAGAGCACCTCGACGTCCAGGCCGTCGTTGTCGGCCGGGCCGCCGACCACCGCCACGTCCGCGCGGCCGTCCCGCACCATCTCCGCCTGCTCGCCGAACCCGCTGATGCGGATCTCGACCCGGTCCGGGTAGCCGTCGGCGATCCGCCGCAGCAGTTCGGTGGCGACCCCGGGTTTGGCGGTGACCACGAGCGGCGGCGCGTCCTGCGCCGCCCGGCGGGTGCGCCGGACCGCCGCGGTGACGGCGTCGAGCGCCTTCGCCGACTCCGCGAACAGGACGTTCCCGGCCGGCGTGAGGGACACGTGCCGGCTGGTGCGTTCGAACAGCAGGACCCCGAGCCGCCGCTCCAGCAGCCGGATCGCGCGCGACAGCGGTGGCTGCGCCATCCCGAGCCGCTCGGCGGCCCGGGAGAAGTTCAGCTCCTCGGCTACCGCGCGGAAGTACCGCAGCTCACGGACCTCGACATCGTCCATACCGCAACGGTATCGCGGCAGCGTCCATCGGTCTTTCCCTTCCCAGGTCGCGAATGACGGGATTCAAGTCGACTGCTCTACAGAGGACGGACCGCGTCGACGGGTGGTACGGGTGCGGGTGCGAGACCGACGGGGCTAGGGAGCGATGCCGTGGAGCACGGCTTCGACCACCGACTCCGGGCTCGGCGGGTCGAGCGGGCTCGTGTGCGGGAAGACCGCCGCCATCACCGAGTTGTGGCAGTAGCCGACCAGCAGCGCCGCCGAGGCGTCCACTTCGGACTCCGGGCGGAGGCGGCCCAGGGCCCGCTCCGCTTCGAGGTAGGCCAGCAGGCGGTCGCGCCAGTCGCCCGAGTTCTCGCTGATCGCCGCGAACTGCTCCAGCACGGTCGGCTGCCCGACCAGGCCGCTGAACGCCGGGACGATCGCCCGGTGCAGCGTCAGGCCGAACTCCAGGTGACGGCGGAGGTTGCCGGCCACCGTGCCTTCGCCGGGTGTCGGGAGCTCGCCCAGCGTCTTTTCCGTGTGGCGCACGTACTTCAGCAGCGCGTAGGCGATCAGCTCCTCCTTGCCGGAGAAGTGGTTGTAGAGCACCCCGTCGGCGACGCCCGCCGTGCGCGCGATCCCGCGCACGGTGAGGTTCGCCGTGCCGTTCTCGGCGATCAGCTTCTCGCAGGCTTCGACCAGGAGGTCGTACAGGGACTGGCCGTCCCGCTGGGCTGCGGCTTTCCTCGGTGACATCGCCGCCATCGTAGGCCTGTCAGGTCCTCCTTCCCGTGACCAGCCACGCCGCACCGCGCAACCGCACCGCGTCCGGGGCGGCGAACGGCTCCAGCGCCGCTGTGAGCGCTTCGGTGGCTTGGGCGGCGGTGGTCTTGTCGACCAGGCTCAGGTGGTGGCGCACCGGGCCCCAGTCGGTGATGAACCGCGCGGCGTCCGGGACGTCCCGGCCCCAGATCTGGTCGGCCTCGACGTGGGTGCACGTCACGTCCTCGAAGCCGGCTTCGGTCAGCACCGCCTTCGTCCTGTCCGGGTCCGCGAACGACGTCGGGCCGCTGCCGTCCGGTCCGGTCGGCTGGGGCAGGTACGCCGCCATCGCGCCGAACACCCGGCCCAGGTCCGTGCCTGCCAGCGCGGTCAGGCAGAGGAACGCGAGCCGGCCGCCGGGGCTCAGCGCTCGCCGGACGTTGGCGAACGCCGCCACCGGATCGGCGAAGAACATCACGCCGAACCGGCTGACCGCCAGGTCGAACCCGCCGTCGGGGAACGGGTGGACCTGGACGTCACCCTGCTCGAAAGTCACGTCCGACCCCGCCCGGGCCCGCGCGGTCTCGAGCATCGGCCCGGACAGGTCGACCCCGAGCGCGGACCGCCCCCGCGCCGCGGCCAGTCGCGTCAGCTGACCGTTGCCGCAGCCGATGTCGAGCACCCGGTCTTCCGTGCCGACGCGGTCGAGCAGGAATTCGTTGAACCCGCTGTTCACGCCGTCGTAGCGGTCGGCGTTGGTCGCCCAATGCTCCCCTTCGTAGCCGTTCCACGCCTCCGCCTGCGCGGTGTTGACGATCCCGCTCATCTGCATCCCCTTCGTTGTGAACACGCGTTCATGAACACACGTTCATGGTTCCGGGGCCGGCCGGCGCTGTCAAGGCATCGGCCACCCCGCCGCCGGATGTCAGCCAGGTGGCAGATCTTCCGGGAGCGCCGCCGCGGAAGACTTCTCGTCAGCAGGGAAACGGCCCCTGACCAGCACAAAGGAGCAAGACAATGGCCCAGGTCATCGCCAACATGTCCATGTCCCTCGACGGCTTCGTCGCCGACCCGGAGGACCGCACCGATCACCTGTTCGAGTGGTTCGGCAACGGTGACGTCGAGGTCCCGACCGCCGCCGAGTGGGCGACCTTCAAGACCTCCGAAGCCAGCGCGAAGATGCTCAGGGAAGCCCTCGAGAACGTCGGCGCGCTGATCACCGGCCGCCGCCTCTTCAACCTCACCCTGGGCTGGGGCGGCACGCACCCGATGGGCGTGCCGGTCTTCGTCGTCACCCACGACACGCCCGTCGACTGGCCGCACCCCGACGCGCCGTTCACCTTCGTCACCGACGGCCTCAAGAGCGCCGTCGACCAGGCCAAGCAGGTCGCCGGCGACAAGATCGTCGCGGTCGCCAGCACCACGATCGCCCAGCAGTGCCTGAACCTCGGCCTGCTCGACGGCATCCAGGTCGACCTCGCCCCGGTGCTGCTCGGCTCCGGCGTCCGCTTCTTCGACAACCTCGACGCGATGACCAAGCTGGTCGGGCCGGAGATCATCGAAGGCACCGGCGTGACGCACCTGTCCTACCGGATCGACCGGTGAGGGCCGGGCCGGCCGCGTCAGTACTGCCGCGGGCTCACAGGAGCGTGATCCGCAGGGCGGCGAGGCGGGCGGGGTCGGCGATCACCTCGTACGACGTCACTTGTGCACCCTCGACGGTCACCGCGAGGGCGAGCAGCAGCCGTCCTCGCGGGGCGACGACCACTCCGACTGCGCCGTCTACCAAGGCCGTCTCGGCGAAGCGGGCCCGCTTTCCGAACACCTGCGTCTCCTCGGCGACGGCGCGGGCGCCGCGCGCTTCGAGGCATGCTCCCAAAGGGAGCGCCGCCGGGTCGGCGCGGCGTACGACGTCCGGGGCGAGGACGTCGAGGAGCTGGTCGAGGTCACCGCCACGGGCCGCGGCGAGGAACGCGTCCACGACCCGGCGGTGCCGCGCCAGGTCGGCCGGCGGCAGCAGGGACGTGCCCCGCACCCGCTGCCGGGCGCGGCTCGCCAGCTTCTTCGCCGCCACGGGCGTCCGGTCCAGCACCGGCGCGATCCGGTCGAACGGCATCGCGAACAGGTCGTGCAGCACAAACGCGATCCGCTCGGCCGGGCCGAGCGTGGCCAGCACGACGAGCAGCGCGCGACCCACCGAGTCGGCCAGCTCCACCTCGCCGGCCGGGTCGGCGCCATCCACCGGCTCCGGCAGGACCTCGAAGGGATCCTCCCGGCGCGCCTTCCGCGAGCGCAGCACGTCGAGGCAGACGCGGGAGACGACCGTCGTCAGCCACGCCGCCAGGTTGTCGACCGGCTCCGCGCGGTTCAGTCGCAGCCACGCCTCCTGGACGGCGTCGTCCGCTTCGGCCGCGGAGCCGAGCATCCGGTAGGCCAGCCCGCGCAGCCGGCCGCGTTCGGCCTCGAACTCCGCCGCCAGGTCGTCCATCGGTCACCTTTCGCCCGCCGTCACCGTCGCTTCTTTGACGAATCCCCGCGACCGGAGGTGACCGGATGAGCTTGCTGACCCCTGCCGACCTGGGTGGCTGGCGGGTGCCGAACCGGGTGGTGGTGGCGCCGGTGACGCGGGCGCGCGTTCCCGGCGGCGTGCCGGGCGAGCTGCAGGCCGCCTACTACGCGCAGCGCGCGAGCGCCGGGCTCGTCGTCACCGAAGGCACCTGGGTGAGCGAACGGGCCGTCGGGCTCGCCGACGTCCCCGGCATCCACACCGACGCTCAGGTCGCCGGGTGGCGGCGGGTCACCGACGTCGTGCACACGCTCGGCGGCCGGATCGTCCTGCAGCTGTGGCACACCGGCGCGGTTTCGCACCCGGAGTTCCTCGGCGAACGGCCGGGCGGGCCGTCCGCGGTGAACCCGGGCGAGACGGTGCACCTCGCGAGCGGGCGAAGGCCGACCGTGACTCCGCGCGAGATGAGCGCGGCCGAAATCCGGGCGACCGTCGCGGACTACGGCACGGCGGCGGAAAACGCGCGCCGCGCCGGGTTCGACGGGGTCGAGGTCGCGGCCAACGGGGTGTACCTCCTCGCGCAGTTCCTGCACCCACGGCTGAACCACCGCACCGACGCTTACGGCCGCTCCCGGGGGAAGCTGCTGCTCGACGTCGTCGCCGCCGTGCGCGCGTCCGGGCTCGCGGTGGGCGTGCGGCTTTCGCCGTGGTGGACCGGCGGACTGTTCACTGTGGACGAAACACTCCGCGCCGAGTACGACGAAATCGTCGCTTCACTGGATGTGGCGTATCTGCACCTCCGAGGGGCCGACGACGGACCGGACTTCGCCGCTTTCGCGCGCTACCGGCGGTTGTTCGCCGGGCCGCTGATCGTCAACAACGGCTTCGACCGCGACTCGGGCAACGCCGTGGTCGCGGCCGGGATCGCCGACGCCGTTTCCTACGCGCGGCACTTCATCGCCAACCCCGACCTGGTGACGCGGTTCGCGCTCGGCCTGCCGCTCGCGCCCGGCGACCCCGCCACCTACTACGGCGGCGGGGCGGCGGGGTACGTCGAGCTGGCGTCGTAGTGTCATTCCGGGCACCACACCGCCAGTTCGCTCCCGCCGGGTTCGCGGAAGTGGAACCGCCGCCCGCCGGGGAAGGCGAACGGTTCCGTCGTCACCACACCGCCGGCGGACTCGACCGCCGTCCGGGCCGCGGCGAGGTCGTCGGTGCGGATGGTGACCAGCGGTGCGCCGGTCTGCTGGGCCCGGTCCGCCTGGAAGCCGAGGGTGGGTCCCGCGGTCCGGACGTCCGTGTAGTCCGGGCCGTAGGCGGTCGCCGCCCAGCCGAACGCGCGCTCGAAGAACTCGCCGGACGCCGCTGCCGACGCCGACGGGAACTCCACGAAGTCCACTTCGTACATGCCGGCGACGTTAGCGGCGACCACCGACAAAAACGGCGAGCTCAGTCGACGACGAACCAGTTGCCGCCGCGGTACTCGAGCACCGCGTCGCCCAGGTCGCCTTCGGTGAACTTGACGGCCGCCCGGATCGCGCTCGCCGGGATCTGGACCTTCGTCGCGCTGTCCTCGCTGACGCGGGCCCGATCGACCGTCGCGCTCTGCAGCGCTCGCTTCTGCGCCGCCGAGATCAACCCGAACATGACCGGGATCGTCTGCTCGCACGGCCCGAAGCCCTCGTCCTCGGCCTTCTTCGCGGCCGGGGCGGCGATCTCGCAGACTGTCGCGACGTCCTGCTTGCCCACCGCGTGCAGATATGTCTCGTACCGCGCGATCGCCCCGGCAGCCGTCTTGACAGGAGCTGACGAGGGCGAGGACGGCGTGCTCGACGAGGAAGGCGCGGGTGTGGAGGACACGGCCGCAGTCGACGACGACGGCGCGGGCAAAGCCGAAGCCGAAGTCGAAGCCGGGGCCGCCGTCCCACCGACGTCGCTCGAACAGCCGGTGATCACCAGGAAGACGCCCGTGGCCAGGACCGATAGCGCGCGAACGGACATGAAAGTGCCTTTCCCCTCGAAGAATCCGGAGGGTAATCGACACCGGCCCGGCGGCGGGGCGGAACCGGAAAACGCGAGACGAAAGAGTCAGGCGGGACGGCCCGCGCCCGCGTAGTCGTCACCTTTCGAGTGATACGTGTGGATCTGGATCGCCTGGCCCTCGGTCGGCGCGTTGATCATCAGGCCGTTGCCGAGGTACAGCCCGACGTGGTGGATGCGTGTCGCCGGGCTGCCGTAGAACACCAGGTCGCCCAGGCGCGGCTCCTGCGAAGCCGGCACCGGCGGGAGCGCCCGGAACTGGCTGTCCGCCGTGCGCGGCAGGGACACGCCCGCGCTGTCGTACGACGCCTTCGTCAGGCCCGAGCAGTCGAAGCCGGCCGCGCCCGCGTTGGGGCCGTTGCCGCCCCAGACGTACGGGAGGCCGAGCTGGCCCAGCGCGAACCGGGTCGCGCGGACCGACGGCGACGAGGCCGACGCCGGGTCGAGCGAGAGCGTCGCGTACAGCTGGGCCGTGCCGAGCACCCGCTGGCGGAACAGCTCGGTCTCGTTGCCCGGGTGGTACGCCGCGATCGCCTTCCACCAGCCGGGGCCGGCGCCGAGGTCGGTGCCGCCCGCGCAGAGCGCCCGCCCGGCCGCGACCGGCGCGTCGGCGCCGTACTTCTTGGCTTGCGCCGCCGTCAGCCCCAGCAGGTTCCCGCCGCCGCGGCCGTGGTCGGACGCCGCCGAGCCGACCCCGGCGAGCGTGACCCACGAGAGGTGGCACGACGGCTGTTCGCTGCGCAGCGCCAGCTCGCCGTTCGCGTAGCCGACCAGCGCGTCCGCCGGGATGTCCAGGGGCCCGGACAGCTGCTCGGCCCACTGCTGGAGCGGGCTCTTGCCGCCCGCGCCGGACGCGCCCTGGCCCGGTTCCTGCGCCTTCACCGGTGCGCTGACCTCGAGGACCGACGGGCCCGACGCCGCCGCGTCGCGCGCCACCGGGAGCGGGGCGGGCGCGGGTTCGGGGGAGCGGTCGGCCAGCAGGAAGCCCGCGGCCACGAGACCCGCGACGAGCGGCAGCGCGACGAGGCCGCGCAGGGCCGCACCACGAGCCCAGGAGGTCGGCTTGGTCGTCACGGGGTCCAACTTAGAAGAGCGCACCTCTTAGTGAACGACTGAGTAGCTTGCACGTTAGGGGGACTCCCATATGGTGGGCACATGCCTGAGATCGACGCTGCCCGCCTGAGCGCGGAGCTGCAGGATCGGTACGCGAAGATCGACGTCGTCGAGCGGACCGGCTCCACCAACGCCGACCTGCGGAAAGCCGTCGACGACGGGGCTGCCGACCGCACCGTCCTGCTCGCCGAGGAGCAGACCGCGGGGGTCGGGCGGCGCGCGCGGTCCTGGAGCTCGCCGAAGGGCGCGGGGCTGTACCTGAGCGTCGCGCTGCGGCCGTCGGGCGTGTCGTTTTCGGCGCTGGGCTCACTGTCCGTCGTCGCCGGGCTCGCCGTCCGGGCGGCCGCCGCCGGGGTCGGGGTCGACGCCTCGCTCAAGTGGCCGAACGACGTCCTCGTCGACGGCGCCAAGTGCGCCGGGATCCTGGCCGAGGCCGTCGCGGGGGCCGAAGCGTCGATCGTGCTCGGCATCGGGCTCAACGTCCTGCCGCTCGGCGACGTCCAGCCGGGGCCCGGCGGGCTGCCCGCGACGTCGCTGGCCGAGCGCGGCGCCACGAACACCGACCGCACCGACGTCGCGATCGCGCTGCTCACCGAGCTCGACGAGCTCGAGCGGCGCTGGCGGCTCGCGGGCGGCGACCTCACCGAAGCGGGCCTGCTCGGCGACTACCGCGCCCACTGCGCGACCCTCGGCCAGGACGTCGAGGTGCAGCTCCCGGACGGCACGTCCCTCGTCGGCCGGGCGGCCGACATCGACGCCGCGGGGCAGCTGCAGGTCGACATGGCGGGCGGCCAGCGCCACACCGTCTTCGCGGGTGACGTGGTGCACGTCCGCCCGGCCTGATTCTTCGGGGCGTTGCACTCACCGGCCGGGCGTCTCGCCGGTACGGTGAGACGACACCGCCGCACCGACCTTGGGAGCGTCCGCCGTGGCCTATCCGGACGATTTGCTCAGCGAGCAAGAGCACGTCGTGGTGCACAGTCACCCGCACTTCAAGATGCTGATCTTCCCGACGCTCGCGTTGCTGGTCACGGTGGGCGCGGGCATCTGGCTCGCGCTCCTGGCGAAGGACGCCGGCTCGCCGTGGGACTCCGTCGGGCTGATCGCCATCGGCGTGGTGGCGCTCGTGCTCGTCGTGTGGCTGTTCCTGGTGCCGTTCGTGCGCTGGCGCACCACCCACTTCATCGTCACGACCGACCGGCTGATCGTGCGCGAGGGTGTGCTGAAGCGCACCGGCATCGACATCCCGATGGGCCGTATCAACAGCGTCCAGTTCGAGCACGGCCTGCTCGACCGGGTCTTCGGCTGCGGCTCGCTGATCATCGAGTCGGCGTCGGACGAGCCGCTGCGGTTCGAGGACATCCCGCACGTCGAGAAGGTGCACTCGGTGATCTACCGCGAGGTCAACGACAACCCGTACGACGACTACCGGCCCGGCGGCGCGCCGGCTCCCCAGCAGACCGAGCCGCTGCCGCCCCAGGGCGGGCACCCGCCGCGCGGCGATCGACGCCGCTGATGGGCACGCGCGAACTCGGTCTGCCGGAGCGGGTCCCCTCGGCGGCTGACCTGCCGGAGCGGGTCACGATCTGGGAGGTCGGCCCGCGGGACGGCCTGCAGAACGAGAAGACGATCGTCCCGGTCGAGGTCAAGCTGGAGTTCCTCGACCGGCTCGCGGGCGCCGGCCTGACCACGCTGGAGGCGACCAGTTTTGTGCACCCCAAGTGGGTGCCGCAGCTGGCCGACGCCGAGCAGCTGCTGGCCGGGCTGGACCGCCGCGAAGGCGTCCGCTACCCCGTGCTGGTGCCGAACGAGAAGGGCCTGAACCGGGCCCTCGACGCGGGGGTCGAGCACATCGCGATCTTCGCCAGCGCCACGGAGACGTTCGCGCAGAAGAACCTCAACTCGTCGCTGGACGAGCAGTTCGCGATGTTCGAGCCGGTCGTCACCCGGGCCCGGGAAGCCGGCCTGGACGTGCGCGGTTACCTCTCGATGTGCTTCGGCGACCCCTGGGAAGGCGTGGTGCCCGCGAAGCAGGTCGCCGACGCCGGGCGCCGCCTGCTGGACATGGGCTGCTCGCAGCTTTCGCTGGGCGACACCATCGGCGTCGCGACCGCGGGCCAGGTCGAGAACCTGGTCGGGCTGTTCGGCGATGTCGGTACTTTGGCCGTGCACTTCCACGACACCTACGGTCAGGCTCTCGCCAACACCCTCGCGGCGCTCCGATGTGGAGTGTCGACAGTGGACTCTTCGGCGGGCGGACTGGGTGGCTGCCCGTACGCCGAGTCGGCGACCGGGAACCTGGCCACCGAGGACCTGGTGTGGATGCTGGTCGGCCTCGGCGTCGAGACCGGCGTCGACCTGGACGCGCTGGTGGCGGCCAGCGCGTGGATGGCGGGACAGCTCGGCCGCCCGAGCCCGTCCCGCGTGGTGGCCGCGCTGAGCTGACCTCGCCTGCGCACGCACCCGGAGGGTGCGGTATCAAGGGGGACCGGCCGCGGCCGCGTCGAACAGTGTGCCCGCGGGCACCGACCGAGCCGGAGGATGGGTGTGACCGAGCCTTCCGAGGCGGGCTCCGAACCGGTCGAGGCCGACCTCGACACCGGGCCGATCCGGCTGCCCGGGTACGGCTTGCCGGACTCGGGTGCCTTCGAAGAGGCGCCGACGCCGCCTTCGGGCAATCCCGCCGCGTGGCCGCACGCGGTGTCGCCGCTCCTGCCGCCGTTCCCGCTGCCCCCGGCCCCGCCGGCCCCGCAGCCTCCGCCGGCGCCGGCCGGGCCGCCGCCGCCCGTGGCGGGCCCGCCGCCGAACCCCGGCTCGCCCGCGCCGCTGCCCCCGCTCGGCTCGCCGCGCGTCGAGCGGGAAAGCGTTGTCGCGCTGTTCCTGGTGCACATGTTCCCGATCGGGCACCTGCCGGTCGCGATGGACAAACCGGCGCTGCAGCTCGACCTGCCCGAGGACGACCCGGACGGCTTCGGCCCGAACGACCACCCGGACGCCCGGCTGATCTTCGACGACCAGGCCCTCACCAACGTCACCGCCGGGTTCCGCCGGTCGCCGACCGCGCCGCCGCGGCCGGTGCCGGCGCACCTGACCGAGCACTACGTCCCGTACGCGCGGGCGACGCAGGCGGTGTGGATCCGCCGGTTCGTCGTCGGGCACAGCGAGCTCGGGCCGGAGTACGCGTGGCCGCCGGGGGAGATGTTCCCCGAGGGCGGCGTCGACCACGCCGAGCCGGTGATGGTCCCGGCCAACACCGTGCTCGACCGCTTCGGCCCGGCGTACGGCCGGGTGTTCTTCGCCGACGGCACGCCGTTCGCGGAACGCTCGCTGCCGCCCGGGATGCTGGACGCCGAGTACCGCCGGTACGTCGTCGTGCGCGCGGTGCCGATGTGGCGGTCGGAGACCGCGAACTGGTTCGGCCAGGTCGGCGGCGGTGCCCGCTACCGTGCGCTGCTGGCGGCGGACGAGCTCGTCACCCTCGGTTATCTCGCCGAGGCCAAGGGGGAAGAGGACTGATGAACACCCAGTCGATCCAGCGCTGGCTCGGCGTGCTGGGCGTCCCGCCGGAGGTGGTCTCGCTCGGCGCCGAGGTCGACAACGCCTGGTGCCTGATGCAGGGCGAGGACGAGGCGTGGGAGGTGTTCTGGCGGGAGCAGGGCAACCGCTACGACTGGGCGCGGTTCACCAGCGAGCAGGTCGCGTGCCACTACCTCTTCGGCCGGCTGGCCTGGGCGCAGGTCGCCCGTGGCGCCGTCGGGCTGCTGCCGGGGTCGTGACGAAGCGAGAGCTGCCCGGGAAGGTCATGCGGTGGGTGACCGACGCGGTCGGCGGCGCCCGGGTGGCCTCGGTCACCGGTCTGCGGGAGGGAGTCGATCCGTGGTTGCTGAGGGTCGACGGGGCCGACGCGGCCGTGTTGCGCCTCGGGGACCCCGCTGATCCCGACCATCGTCAGCGGTTCGCGACCGAGGCGGCGGCACTGCGGGTCGCCGGCGACCACGGGCTGCCCGCGGCCCGGCTGATCGCGGCGGATCTCGACGGCGCCGCGACCGGAGCGTTGGCGGTGCTGACGGCTGCCTTGCCCGGGCACAGTCGGATTCCCGCGGTCGCCTCGCACGCACGGCTCCAGGCGCTCGGGGCCACGGCGGCCGCACTTCAGGCGGTCCCGCTCGAGCCTCGGGCCGCGCTGCCCCTGCGGACCCGCTCGATCGCGGACGTCGACTTCGCGGCCCAACGCCGGGAGAAGGGCACCACTGCACTGCTGGCCGCCGCCGAAGAACGGCTGGCCCGCCTCCCGATGCCCGGCGGCCCGACCGTCTTCGTGCACGGTGACCTGTGGTTCGGGAACACCTTGTGGTCCGGCGACCGATGCACGGGCCTGGTCGACTGGGACTGCGCCGGTGCCGGATCCGCGGGAATCGATCTCAGCGGGGCGCGCTTCGACGCGGCCCTGATGTTCGGGCTGCCCGCTGCCGAGCAGGTGCTGGACGGCTGGCAGCGAGCCGCGGGGCGACGGGCGGACGACGTCGCCTACTGGGACGTCGTGGCGGCCCTGGGCACGTTGGCGGACATGGCGTTCTGCGTCCCGGCGATCCACGACCAGGGCCGCCCGGACCTCGACGCCGACCTTCTCGGACAACGCCGGGACGCGTTCCTCAGCGCCGCGTTGGACCGGCTCGCCTAGCGCTTGAGGATCCCCAGCGCTTCGTCGTGCAGCAGGCCGTTCGTCGACAACGCGCTCCCGTTGTCGTACCGGCCCAAGCCGTCCAGGTCGGAGAACCGGCCCCCGGCTTCGGTCACGATCACCTGCGCCGCCGCGACGTCCCACGGGTTCACGATGCACTCCGCAGCGACGTCCAGGGCGCCCTCGGCCACCAGGACGTGGTGCCAGAAGTCGCCGAACGCACGGGATTCCCAGCACGCGTCCACCAGCTCGAGGTACTTCTCCCGCGAGTGGTGCTCTCCCCACGAGTTCAGGTCCGTTGTGGACAGATAAGCGTCCGAAAGAGACGAAACCCCCGAAACCGCCAGCCGGCGCGTCCCGGCCGAGTCGGACGAGAACGCCCCGGACCCGGTCGCCGCCCACCAGCGGCGGCCCAGCAGCGGCGCGGTGATCATGCCGACCACCGGGTCGCCGTCGACGACCAGCGCGATGAGCGTCGCCCAGACGGGTACTCCGCGGAGGAAGTTCTTCGTGCCGTCGATCGGGTCGAGCACCCACGCGCGGCCGGTCGCCGCCGAACCGCCGCGTTCCTCGCCCAGGACCGCGTCGGACGGGCGTTCCGCGGCCAGCACCGCGCGGATCGCGTCTTCGACCGCGGTGTCCGCGTCGGTCACCGGGGTGCGGTCGGGCTTGCGCTCGATCCTGAGGTCCAGGGCGCGAAACCGCGCCGCCGTGATCGCGTCGGCGGTGTCAGCCAGCCGGGTGGCGAGGTCCAGATCATCTCCGTAGCCAGGCACGGTCACGATGGTTTCACGCCGCACCGCCGTAGAGTTGACCAGGTGAGCATGGTCCTACTTGCCGAAGACGATCCGGCCATCGCCGAACCGCTCTCCCGCGCCCTCGAACGTGAGGGATACGAGATCCACGTCGTCACCGACGGCCCTTCGGTGCTCGACGCCACCGCCGCCCAGCGCGTCGACCTGCTCGTGCTGGATCTCGGCCTGCCCGGGATGGACGGCTTGGAGGTGTGCCGGCGCCTGCGCGCCAACGGGACCGAGCTGCCCGTCCTGATGCTCACCGCCCGCACCGACGAGGTCGACTTCGTCGTCGGCCTGGACGCGGGCGCCGACGACTACGTCGCCAAGCCGTTCCGGCTGGCCGAGCTGCTCGCCCGGATCCGCGCGCTGCTGCGCCGCCGGGTGCCCGAGGTGCTCGAGGCCGGCGGGGTCCGGATGGACCTCGGCGCGCGGCTGGTCACCGTCGACCTGCACGAGGTGCAGCTGGCGAACAAGGAGTTCGAGCTGCTGCGCGTGCTGATGAGCCGCGCCGGGCAGGTCGTCAGCCGCGACGAGATCCTCGCCGAGGTCTGGAACGACCTCGAGTCGAAGACGTCGAAGACGCTCGACATGCACATGTCGTGGCTGCGGCGGAAGCTCGCCATCGCCGCCGACGAGGCCGCCGGCCGCAGCAGCAAGACCCACGACGGCGAACGGCGGATCGCGACCGTCCGCGGCGTCGGCTTCCGCTTCAACGCCGAATAAGCCGTGCGCCGCCGCATCCTGCTGGCCATCCTCCTGGCCGTCGCGGTCACCGCGGCGGTTCTCGGCATCCCGCTGGGCATCGTGGCGAGCTGGCAGATCGAGTCGAGCTACCGCGAGACCCTCGCCGAAAACGCCCGTGCGGCGGCGGCGATCCTCGACACCGAGATCGCCAACGGCCAGGCGATCGACCTCGACCAGGTGCGCGCAGCGGTCCCGGCGAACGGCCTGCTCACCGTGTGGTCCAGCGGCCAGGGGGAGAAGCGCTACGGCAACGACCCGGGCCCCGACATCGTCGGCGAGACGGCCGATCTGGCCCGCGACGGCAAGGTGGAGATCGCCGTGCCGGCCGGGCCGATGCACGAACGCCAGACGACGGTGACGCTCGTCGTCGTCCTGCTGGTGCTGCTGTCGATCGGCACCGGCGCGGTGGTGGCGATCGCGACCGCGCGGCGGCTGGCGAAGCCGCTGCGGCACGTCGCCGAACGCGCGTCCCGGCTCGGCGGCGGTGACTTCCGGCCCGACCCGAGCCGCTACGGCGTCGGCGAGCTCGACATGGTCGCCGAGGCGCTGGACGCGTCCGGCACCGCACTGGCCCAGCTCGTGCAGCGGGAACGGCAGCTCGTCGGGGACGTCTCGCACCAGCTGCGCAGCCGGCTGACGGCGTTGCAGCTGCGGCTCGAACCGCTCACCGTGCACCCGGACGACGAGGTCGCCGTCGAGTCGAAGGCCGCCCAGGAGCAGGCCGACCGGCTCGCCGAAGCCCTCGACGAGCTGCTCGCGGCGGCGCGTGCGGCCCGCGAGGTCGGCGCGGAGCCGGTGGACCTGCCCACGCAGCTGCCCGAGATGGCGCAGGAGTGGCGCGAGCTGCTCCGCTCGGAAGGCCGCAACCTGCGCATGCGCGTGGCCGACGGCCTGATGGCGCGGGCGACCCCCGGCCGGCTTCGCGAGGTCATCGGCGTGTTGCTGGACAACGCGCTGCGCCACGGCTCGGGCACGGTCACCCTGGTCGCCCGGCGCGGCGACGCCGAGGGCACGGTGGTCATCGAGGTCAGCGACACCGGCTCGGGCGTGCCCGACGAGCTCGCCCCGCACATCTTCGAACGCGGCTTCTCCGGCGGCGGCTCGACCGGCGTCGGGCTGGCGCTGGCCCGCGCGCTGGTCGAGGCGGACGGCGGCCGCCTGGAGCTGTCGAACCGCCGTCCGGCCGTGTTCAGCCTGTTCCTCAAGGTCCCGCGGCCCAGCGACGTGCCCGAGGTGCGCTGGCCCGCCGAACGCGTCCCGCGCTGAGTCAGGCCTGCCCGGTGAGCAGGGCGACCAGGCTGTGGGGCGTGTTCTCCCCGAAGCAGAGCTCGAAGTCGCGCGCGGCTTCGGTGGCGGCTTCTAGGCTCCGCGGGAACAGGGCCCGCTCGTACTCGGCGAGCGCGGCCTCGACGTCGTCCGGGTGCGCGGCGAGGGCCTTGCCCAGCTCGGCGCCGTCGGCCATGGCCAGGTTCGCGCCTTCGCCGTTCGGGACCGACAGGTGGGCGGCGTCGCCGAGCAGCGTCACGCCCGGCACGCGCTCCCAGCGGTGGTTCGCCGGCAGCGTGTTGAGCGGGCGCAGGACCGGCGCGGTCTCGCCGTCGGTGATCAACGCCGTCAGCTCCGGGGCCCAGCCGTCGAACTCCTGCACGATCCGCGCGGAGGCCGCGGCCGCGTCGGTGAAGTCGATCTCGGCGAACCACTCCTGGGACTCCGACAGCACGACGTAGGTGTGCAGGTTCCCGCCGCTTTCGCGGTGCGCCTGGATGCCCTTGCCCGGCTCGAGCGAGAACAGCGCGCCGCCGCCGACGGCCTTCGCGCTGGCCGGGTGGCGGGTGTCGCTGTCGAACAGGTACGTCTCGACGAACGACGTCCCGGCGTACGCGGGCACGGCGTCGGAAAGCAGCGGCCGGACCTTCGACCACGCGCCGTCCGCGCCGACCAGGACGTCCGTGGTGACGGCGGTGCCGTCGGCGAAGGTCACCTCGTGGCGGCCCTCGCCGAGCGCGCGGACGCCGCTGACCTTGTGTCCCCACCGGACGGTGTCCGCCGGGAGTGAGTCGAGCAGGAGCTGCCGCAGCTCCCCGCGTTGCACTTCGGGACGGCCACCGGTGCCGTCGTCGGGTTCGTCGAGCAGCACGGTGCCGTGCCGGTCGAGGATCCTCGTCGCTTCGCGGCCCTCCAGAACCAGGCCGCGGAACTCCTCGAGGAGGCCGGCCGCTTCGAGGGCGGGCTGGCCGTTGTGGGCGTGGATGTCGAGCATCCCGCCCTGCGTGCGGGCCGCCGGGGAGGCCTCGGCCTCGTAAACCGTGGCCGGGATGCCGTGGACGTGCAGGACCCGGGCGAGCGTGAGGCCGCCGAGTCCGGCGCCGATGATCGTGATGGGGGTGCGCATGGTGGTGCTCCTCTCTGGAATGTCATTCCATATTGGAACGGCGTTCCAGTCATGTCAAGATGGAGCCATGGTTGCGCGGCGCACAGAGGCTCTTTCCCGGGATCGCATCGTCGAAGCGGCCGTCGAGGTGCTCGACGAAGCCGGCGAGAACGGCCTGACGTTCCGGGTGCTGACCGAGCGGCTCGCGACCGGGGCCGGGGCGATCTACTGGCACGTCGCGAACAAGGGCGAGCTGCTCGGCGCCGCGACCGAAGCCGTCGTCGAGGCGGTGCTGGCCGCGCCGGCGGACTCCGCGAGCTCACCGCGGGACGGGATCCGCGGCGTCGCACTCGGCCTGTTCGTCGCGCTGGACGAGCACCCGTGGCTGGCGACCCAGCTCTCGGCGCAGTTCTCCCGGAACCCCTCGGGCCTGGTCGCGCCGCGGGTCTTCGAAAGCTTCGGCCGGCACGTCCAGGCGCTCGGCGTGCCCGAAGACAGCTGGTTCACCGCGACGTCGGCGCTGGTGCACTACGTCCTCGGCGCCGCCGGCCAGAACGCGGCGAACGCGCACACCCCCGGGCTCACGGTGGGCCGCGCCGAGTTCCTCGACACCGTGGCGACGGCGTGGGAAGCGCTCGACCCGGCCGGCTTCCCGTTCGTCCGGGCCATCGCGGGGCAGATGCGGCAGCACGACGACCGCGAGCAGTTCCTCACCGGCGTCGACCTCGTGCTCGCGGGCATCACCACCGCGCACTCACTCGGTGTCGGCGGTGACGAGCAGGACGAACCCGGCTCGCGCGGGCATGCCCAGGCTGGTCCACAGGGCCGTCGGGTCGGTGGCCGCCAGCCGCGGCCGGACCGGTGAGCCCTCGTCGGCGTCCAGCACCGCGTGCAGCGCGGCGTCGAGCAGATCGTGTTCTTCGCGGACCTTCGCGGCCCGCGCGGTGACGAGGTAGGAAAGCGCGCAGCGGCGAGCCGCGCGCTTCCCTCCCCCCTCGTCTTCTTCGCCGACGGCGTCGTGCAGCGCGAAGAGGAACAGCTCCACGCTCCGCACCTGAGACTCCGTCTGCCAGGTCGGCTTCGGCGGATCGAGCCGGATCTGCGTCCCCGCCGGCAGGCGCGGCCGCAGCAGCCGGCACAGGGCCTCGTCGACCTGGGCGATCATGGGTCAGATCAACCCTTCACGCAGGGCGTACGCGACCGCGTGCGAACGGTTGCGCAGCTGGAACCGGTTGGTCACGTCGTGCAGGATGCTCTTCACCGTGCGCTGCGAATAACACAGCTGGTCGGCGATCTCCTGCGTCGAACAGCCCGCCGCGACCAGCCGCAGCACCTCGGTCTCCCGGTTGCTCATCCCGCCCAGGTGCAGCCCCCGCGGCTGGAGCACCTGGCGCTGCAGCCGGGAAACCCGGTTCAGCAGCCGCCCGAGCAGGTCGGGCGGCAGCGCGCCCTCCCCGGCCGCGGCGGCCTTGACCAGCCGGACGAGCACCTCCGGCCCGGCGTCGGCGCGGCGGGCGACCGCGCAGACCCCGTGCTCGACGGCGTTGAGGATCTCGTTGTCGTCGACCTCGCCCGCGACCAGCACGATGCGGGTGAAGCCCTGGTGGTGCAACGCGGACAGCAGCTGGGTCATCGACTCGTCGAGCCGGTCGGCGACCAGCAGCGCGACCACGCCGGAGTCGGCCGCCTCCGCGTCCACCACCCGGACGTCGTCGCGCGAACGCAGCGCCATGCAGACGCCGTTGTGCAGGATCGGATCGGTGGCGCGGACCACCACCGGCGTCCTGTCGGATTCGAACATCGTCACCCATTCCCCTCGAACGGTGCGAGGGTCCCACCCCTCACGGTGACCACACTGCCCGCCGAGGTGTCCCGGGCACATGGGACCGGCGTCCCGATGTTGCCCGGAGGGCCGCCTCTCAGGACCGCCCGAGGCCGGCGTCCCTGGCCCGGACGATCGCCTCGGCCCGGTCGGCGACGTGCAGCTTGGCGAAGACGTTCGAGATGTGGTTGCGCACGGTTTTCGGGCTCAGGCACAGCGTGTTCGCGATGACGCCGTTGCTGTGCCCGGCCGCGATCAGCGACAGGACCTCACGCTCGCGCCCGGTCAGCTCCGGGAAAACCGGCTCGGTGGCCGGCGGCTGGTTGAAGAAGCCGAGGACGCGGTTCGCGATGTCGGGGCCGAAGATGGCTTCACGCCGGGCGACCGCCTGGACGGCGCGGATGATCTCGTCCGGCTCGGCGTCCTTGAGCAGGTAGCCGCGGGCACCGGCGCGCATCGCCGCGAAGACCGACTCGCTTTCGTCGGCCATCGTCAGCATCAGCACGCCGGTGTCCGGGCTCGCGGTCACGATGTGCCGGGTCGCCTGGATCCCGGAGAGGTCGGGCAGGTGGAGGTCCATGACCACGACGTCGGGCCGCAGCGCGGCCGCGGCTTCGACGGCGTTGACCCCGGTCGCGGCCTCGCCGACGACCTCGATCCCGGCTTCGGCGTCGAGCAGCGTGCAGACGCCGAAGCGGAAGAGCGGGTGGTCGTCGACGACGAGGACACGCAGGCCGTCGGCCATCCGGTCACCTCCCCGCCGTCACCCCCGGTAATGGTAGGTGAACGCGGCCGCATTCTCACGCGCCCAGTCCGCGAACGTCCGCGGCGGCCGGCCGAGCAGCCGCTCCACGGTGTCGAAGACGACGTGTTCGTGGCCGGCGGACTCGCGCTTGAGGGCGAAGAGCCCGTCGACGGCCTGGGCGGGCCAGCCGAACATCCGGATCATGCGGTCGCGCGCGGCGCTTTCGGGCTCTTCGACGTACTCGATCGGCCGGCCGAGCACTTCGGACAGGATCTTCACCTGCTGCTCGGTGGTGAGGGCCTCGCCGCCGGTGAGCTCGTAGGTCGCACCTTCGTGGCCGGACGTCGTGAGGACGAGCGTCGCGACGTCGGCGATGTCGCGGACGTGGACCAGCGCGGACGCCGGGTCGGTGTCCGGCGCGTACACGGCGTTCTCGCCGCGGATGGTTTCGCGCCAGGCGAACCGGTTGTCCATGAAGGCGCCGGGTCGCAGGATCGTCCACATCGGACCGGCCGCGCGGACTGCCCGCTCGGATTCGGCGTGGGAGCGCGTGATCACGTCGTTCTGTCCGAAGTGGACACCGGTGGTGGACAGCTTGACGAGGTGGGTGACCCCGGCCCGGGTGGCGGCTTCGGCGACCGCCCGTTCGCGGTCGGCGGCGTGGCCCTGGGTCAGCACGAACACGCGGTCGGAACCGTTGAGCAGCGCGGGGAGATCGGCGGTGTCGAGGTCACCCTGGACGACTTCGGCGCGCGGATCGATGCGGGCCCGCCCGGGATCACGGGTCAGGGCGCGGACGGCGGCGCCGGCGTCGAGCAGGGCGGGGACGAGGGCGCGGCCGACCTTGCCGGTGGCGCCGAGGACGAAGATCATCGGGATTCTCCTTTGAGGGGAACGTGCGGGAGCGCGAACGCCGTGACGAGGGCGAGCGCGAGGACCGGCAGCAGGGCGAGGAAAACGCCGTGGGCGCCGGCCCGGTAGGCGAAGCCGAGCGCGACCGGGCCGAGGGCCGAGCCGAGCGCGCGGGCGAGGTTGACGGTGGCGGCGACCGCGCCACGGTCTCCCGGCGGCGCGGTGTTCTGCGTCGCCATCGCGAGGACCTGCAGGTTGAGTCCGGCGGCGAGCCCGAAGACGACCAGGCAGAGCAGGACCAGCGGCAGCCCGTGGACGACCGTGAGGCCGAGCACGGCGAGCAGGCCGAGCGCCATGCTGAGCCGAGGCGCCCAGCGATAGGAGCCGGTGCGCGCGATGACCCGGCTCGCGACGGCGGACGCCACCGCGACGGCGATCGTCATCGGCACGAGCCGCAGCCCGCCTTCCGCGGGGCCGGCGTCGGCCTGCAGGAAGACCGCGACGTAGTTGATCGAGCCGAGGAAGGCGAACCCGGCGAGCACGCTGAGCACGACGGACACGGTGAACGTCCGGTCGCGCCACAGGCGCGGCGGCAGCACCGGCGCTTCGGCTCGTCTTTCGACGAGGACGAAGGCGACGGCCGTGAGCGTGCCGAGCCCGATCGACCACGGCGCGAGCAGGGTGAACCCGGTGATCGTGACCCCGAGCAGGACCACGCCGGCGAAGTCGAACGGAGCTTGCCGACGGCGTCGGGGCAGGTCGAGGTGCCCGAGCAGCACCAGGGCGACCAGGCCGAGCGGCAGGTTGACCAGGAAGATCGACCGCCAGCCGGCCAGATCGGTCAGCAGGCCGCCGAAGACGGGTCCCGCGAGCGAGGCGACGGCGAAGCAGATCGAGAACCACCCGAAGTACTTCGCGCCTTCGCGGGGCGTGAACATCTCGCCGAGCGAAGCGCCGACGGAGACGAAGAGGCCTCCGGAGCCGGCGCCCTGCAGGACGCGCCCGGCGATCAGCAGCGCAGCCGACGGCGCCAGGCCGCAGGCGAGCGAACCGAGCAGGAAGAGACCGAGGGCGCCCAGGAGCACACGTTTGCGCCCGGCGACGTCACCGAGCTTGCCGTAGAGGGGCGCGGTGACGCTGCCGGCGAGCAGGTAGGCGGTGGTGACCCAGGCATAGGCCCCGGCGTTTTCGAATTCGGCGGCGATCCGCGGGAGCGCGGTGGCGACGACCTGGGCGTCGAGCATGGCGAGGAAAACGGACAGGAAAAGGCCCGCGAGCGCGGGTTTTTGAGCGCGTTTCAGCGCGGTGGTGCTCAAGAAAGGGTCCTTGTTTCGTCAGAAGGGACGAGAGATGCGGACGCGGCTTGGGGCACGCGTCCCGTCGAGTCGGGAAAAGGCTCCATCGTCACCCGCGAACGGGTGCGACCTCTTCGCGCTCGGAAACCACCTCGAATCGTCCCGCTCGCCCGGCCCGAACCCGGACGGCGTCCTCACGAAGGAACACTGACGAGGATGACTGTAGACAACTACATGTCAGAAGACAAGTAGTTTCCGCGGAGATCGATCCAGTAGCGCCGGACCCGGTCGTCCGGGGTTTCTTCGGCAACACCGCCGTGGCGTTCGATCGTCTTCACCGAGCCGGCGTTGTCCGCGGCGCAGACCAGCAGGACCCGGTCGAAGCCGAGTTCGCGAGCTTCGCCGAGCATCCGGCCCAACGCCCAGGTCGCGACGCCGCGACCGCGTGCGGACGGCCGGACGCCGTACCCGATGTGGCCGAACCGCCGGACGAAGTCGCCGAACCCGTGCCGCAGGGCGATTCCGCCGAGCACCCGGCCGTCTTCGACGATCCACCGGTGCGTGCAGCCGGGTTCGGCCAGCCGGGCCAGCCAGGCGGTGAACCCGGCGGGAGAGCCGACGTCGTCGGAGGCGAGCAGGCCGAAACCGTCCTCGTGCCGGCCGGGTCCCCACTCGGCGTGGGCCTCGAGCCAGGCGGTGCGCCATTCGGCCGCAGGCTCGACCAGCTCGGGCACGGGGGTCAGCGCAGGCGGGTCACGTCGCCGGTGTCGCGCCGGCGTTCGCCGAGCTCATCCGGGAAAACCCACTTCTTGAACCCCCAGAAGCGGAAGAACATCGCGAGCAGCATGCCGATGATCGACCCGCTCGCGAAGTCCGCCACCTCCTGCACCAGCCGCGTCACGTGCGGGACCTCGAGGTCCAGCACGTACCGCGAGACATACAGCGGGATCAGGTTCACCACGACCGCGATGCCGCTGATCACGAAGAACAGCGCGGCCTCGTGGTGGCGTTCGCGGCCGCCGCGGGTGCGGAACGACCACTCGCGGTTGAGGATGTACGACACGATCGTGGCGACGATGATCGCGATGGCCTTCGCGGTTGTCGGTTTCGACTCGAGCACCGACAGCTTCAGGAAGTACCAGACGCCGTTGTCGACGAGGAACGTCGTGCCGCCCACGATCGCGAACTTCAGCAGCTCCCGGTGCTTGATCAGCACCGAACGCAGTGGTTCCGGCGTGCGCTTGAGCACGGTTTCCACAACGGTCACGCACCCCAGTCTAGGAGCACACCGCGTTGACCTGTGGTTCAGGCGGCCTTGCGGCCGGGAATGTCCGGATCGTCCGCGACGGAAAGGGACACCCGGGCGTCTTCCTCCGGGAACACCCACTTCTTGAACGCCCACCAGCGGAACGCCGTCCCCAGCAGGGTGCCGATGACGATCCCGCTGACGAAGTCGGCCACCTCGACGCCGAACGCCGTCAGGTGCGGCGCCTGCAGGTCGAGCACGTACCGCGAGAACCACTGCGGCAGCGCGTTCAGGCCCAGCGCGACACCGCTGATCAGGAAGAACAGCGCGGCCTCGTGCGCCCGCTCGCGGCCGCCGCGGGTGCGGAACGACCACTCGCGGTTGGCGACGTAGGAGAAGATCGTCGCGACGAGGACGCCGAGGATCAGGGCCGTCACCGGGTGGGTCCGCAGCACGGTGAACTTCAGGCCGTAGTTGACGGACATCGTGATCACGAAGCTGATCCCGCCGACAACGGCGAAGCGGAGGAGCTCGCGATGCTTTTTCAGCAGCTCGCGCACCGCGCGGACGCTACCCGGTCAGCCACCCGAAAGCCCGTTCGGGGGTGACGGTCGGCGGCTGGTCGCCCGGCTTGCCGGTCGGCCGCGGGGGCGCGCTCGTCGTCGTCGAAGACACCGGGGGCTCGGTGGTCGGCTCGGTCTTCGACGTGGTCGCCGGCGGAGTCGTCGACGTCGGCTTCGAAGGCTTTGTCGGCTTCGTGGGTGTGGTCGACGACGTCGGCGGGGTGGTCGTCGGCAGCGGGTCCTCGCCGCACCAGTGGTGGTAACAGCCGAAGTCCACGGTCACCGGCGCCGCCGTGGCCTTGCCGAGCTTCGCGTTGATCGTGACGCGCCCGTCGTCGGGACGGCCCTTCAGCCGCACCCACAGGTTGACGTGCTGGCCGGGGGCCAACGCGCTCTTCGTCGTGCAGCTCGCGCCGTCGCCGGTCGGCGTGCAGGGGAAGCCGCGCAGGCTCCACCACTGCCACAGCGGGTGGTCGAAGGTGACCGTGACCGGCTTGGTCGTCTCGCCGGTGTTGCGGACGCGCACGTAGACCAGCGGGTTGCGGGTCCAGGGGAACGCCGAGAGCCCGTCGCCCTGAGCCTCCAGGACCACCGCTTCCGGCGGCAGCTTCACGGTGACCTTCACGCTCACCGCGACGTTGATCTGCACGCCGGCGGTGACCGACCCGGTGACCGTGCCGCCCTGGGCGTCCTCGTCGGCCTGGAGCCGGAAGTTCAGCGTGGCGCTCTGGCCGGGTTGCAGGCCGGCGCCGGTCTTGCAGACGACCGTGCCCTCGCCACCCGGGCAGTTCACCGAAATCGGGGCGCCGTCCTGGGCGAACGCCATCGGCGCGCCACCGCCGCCCGCGTCGACCGCGCGCACGCCCGGCGGCAGGTTCAGCGCGGCGGCCACCGGTTCGGACGCGCTGCCGCCGTCGTTGCGGACGGTGAGCGGCAGGTTCATCGCGGTGCCGGGGCTCAGCTCCAGCCCGCCCGGCGGCGTGGTCGCGGACACCGACGGCGGCGCCGGGGCGGGCGGCGCCGGCGGTGCGGGAGCCGGCGGCTCGACCGTCGGCGGCGCGGGCTCGACGGGTGGCGCCGGTGGTGCGGGAGGCGCGGGCGGTGCCGGTGGCTGCGCGGGCGCCGGAGGGGCCGGCGGTGGCGGCTTCGGCGCCGGCGGCTGGACCGGCTGGATCGCCGGCGGCGGCACCTGGGCCGCGACGGGGATGTCCTGCGCCCCGCCGCCCGCGGTCAGCGCGATGACGACGGCCGCGACGACCGCTGTCCCGGACGCGGCGACCCCGGCGAACTGGCGGGGTCCCGCGGCGGCGGCCCCCGCGGCCGCGCCGGCCTTGCCTCCGGCCGCGGCTGCGCCGGCGGCGGCCGCACCCGCGGTCGCGGCGGTGGCAGCGCTGGCCTTCGCGGCGCCGATCGTGGCGAGGTAACCGAGTGCCGCGCCGCCCAGGACGATCGGGGCGATGATCGCGCGCAATCCGCCGTTGACGTCGGCGAGCTCCGCGGCCAGCGCGCGGCAGTTCTCGCACTCGTCGAGGTGGCATTCGACCTGGGCGCGTTCCCGCTTGGACAGCCCGTCGCGGGTCCACGCGCCGAGGCGTTCGGCGCAGGCGCGGCAGCGTTCCTCTTCGTTCTCCTGCAGGTGGACCTGCAGGTACGCCTGCCGCAGCCCTTCACGGGCGCGGTAGGCGAGCGCGGAGACGCCGTTCGCGGTCAGGCCCAGCAGCGGCGCGACCTCGGCCGGGCTCTGCTGCTCGATCTCGGTGTGCCAGAGCACCGCGCGCCAGCGTTCGGGCAGCCGTGCGAAGGCCTTCGCGGCCATCGTCCGCTCGAGCCCGGCGACGGCGGTGTCGGAGAACTGCACGGTCAGCGCCTCGCCCGCCGCGCCGCCGACGTCGGTCATGTCCTCGTTGAGGTCGACGCGGCGTTCCTTGCGGGTGCGGTCGTACGCAGTGTGACGCAGCGCGGTCAGCAGGTACGCCCGGAAGGCGGTGTCCGGTCCCTTGCCACCACGGAGAGTGTCGAGCACCTTGGCGAACGCCTCGGACACGAGGTCGTCGGCTTCGGAGCTCGAACGGGCCAGCTGACGGGCCAGATTGTGCGCCGCGCCGGTGTGCCGTTCGTAAAGCGGCCCGTACGACTCGATCTTCCCGGCGCGGACCTCGGCGATCAGCTCGGCGTCACTCTTTCCGCTGAGATCGGCGGGAACGGTGGACACGGCACTCCTCGGTCGGCTAGGGCCAGGACCTGCCATTACAGGCGAGCCCGCGGCGCGAGACAAGTGTGACTGACCCACCCTGGGCCGTCACGTCGTGGTGGGGGTGTTGACTCCGTCGGCGGAGCAAAATCACCCACCTCCGGCCGGCGCCGGGGAAAACCTTCTTAACAAAAACTCGCCAGTACGCGTCACGGCGTCCGTCGGGGTACGTCCTCACCGTGAAGCACCGACCAAGATCGACACGGACCGGACGAAAGGAGCGGGTGGCCAGTGGATCTTCCGGCTACGCGATCCGGCTCCGGTGACGTCCCGCCCGCCTCCGCGCACGCCGAGCGCGACCACGCTCTGCGCACGTTGCGGGCGCGCTGGCGCACGGCCAGCCTGGCCTCCGGCTGGCGCTTCCCGAGCGACTGGGCCCTGCCCGAGGTCGACGCCGTCTGCGCGGCGGTGACGGCCAAGGGCCGGATGGAAGCCGCCGAAACGGCGTTGGCCGGGTTGGCCAGGGCCCGGGCTGCCGCCGGCGCGGGGCTCGCCGAGACCCTCGCCGACCTCGCGGCGCTGCACGCCGTCGTCGACCACGGTGGCGACGGGTTCGTCTCGCCCGACGTCGACGCGACCCCGGCGCGGCTGCTCCGGACCACGGCGCTGGCCTGGGCCGACGTCGCCACCGACCAGCTCGTGCACACCGAGGTCACCGACCCGCTGACCGGGCTGCCCTCGGCCGCGTACCTGCGCACCCGGCTCGTCGAGGTCTACCAGGCGGCCGCCGCGCGGGAGCGGCCGGCGGCCGAGGACCACGTGCTGCTCGTCGTCTCGCTCGACCTCCGCACCGTCGCCGGGTTCCCGCGGCTGACCGGGATGATCCTGGTCGCGGACGCGCTGCGGGCGGTGTTCGACAGCGGGCAGAGCGTCGCTTCGCTCGGGCCGTCCGTCGTCGCCGCTCTGGTCCCGAAGGACGAGGGCGTCGCTTCGCACGGCGTCGCGCTGCGAAGAGCGCTGCACGAGCGGCTTTCGGTCGACAGCCAGCTGGCGGACGCGGGCCGGCCCCGGGTGTCGGCGGTGCGGCTGCCCGCCACCCACGAACTGGCGTGCGACCTGCTGGCCCGTCTCGCGCGGGCGTAGAACGTCCGGAAAGCCCGGTTCGCGCGGACCCTTCTGACCCCGGACGGGACCGGCCATGATTTCCTGGTGAGGTGACCCGGACCGTACCCACCGACGTCGACGGCGAAGTCGCGGCCAGATCCCAGCACCGCCTGGCCCTGCGCAAGTCACTCGCCCGCCTGTCCGTACGCCCGCGGTCGATCCTGATCCTGCTGGTGATCCCCGTGATCGCGATCGGGTACGGCATCTACGGCTGGCAGCACGACTGGGTGCTCGGCGTCGACAGCGCGGTCTACCGCGCCGGCGCGCTGACGCTGCTGCACGGCGACTCGCTCTACGACTCCAACACCCTCGCCAACGAGCCGTGGTGGGCGCTGCTGCCGTTCACCTACCCGCCGACGGCGGCGCTGATCTTCGTCCCGCTCGCGGCGTTCCCGACGCAGATCTCGTGGGGCCTGATCACCGCCGTCTCGCTCGGCGCGATGGCCCTGTCGATCCGGATCGCGATCGGCGCGCTGCCCCGCCCGGCCGACGACGGGCCGCGCTGGTGGGCCTCGCCCGCCCGCTCGACCATCGTGTTCTTCCTGGTCTTCCTCGGCCTCGAACCGGTGTGGCGGACGATCTTCCTCGGTCAGATCAACCTGATCCTGATGGCCATGATCCTGCTGGACATGCTGGTCATCGGCGCGCGGGGGAGCCGCTGGGGCGGCGTGCTGGTCGGCGTCGCGGCGGCGATCAAGCTGACGCCGCTGGTGTTCCTCGGGCACCTGTTCATCACCGGCCGCCGCAAGGACGCGCTGCGCGGGCTCGCGACGTTCGTGCTGCTCCAGGGCCTGATGTTCCTGATCAACGCGCACGACGCGGCCAAGTACTGGACCATCACGCTGCCCGACACCGGCCGGATCGGGCCGGTGCACTGGGCGGGCAACCAGTCGCTCAACGCGCTGATGAACCGGGCCACCGACCTCGCGCCGTGGGCGTCGAAGGCGGCGATGGGCATCGGCTTCCTGCTCGCGATCCCCGCGCTGTGGCTGCTCATGCGGTTCCACCGCAAGGGCCAGGCGCTGGCCGCGGTGCTCGTCACCGCGTTCTGGACGCTGCTGATCTCGCCGATCTCGTGGACCCACCACTGGGTCTGGGTGGTCCCGCTGATCGTGCTGCTCGTGTCGCGGCTGCCGAAGACCACCCCGGCGACGGCGTGGAAGCGCTGGGTCGGGACGTTCCTGGTGGCGTTCGTGTTCCTCAGCTGCGTGCTGCTGATCTTGCCCAACGGCCGCAACGTGGAGCTGCACTGGAAGGTGTGGCAGAACATCCTGGGGGACGCCTACATCCTGATGCCGGTCGTGCTGGCCGCGGCGCTGATCCTGCGCTGGGGCCTGCAGCGGCGGGCGCGGAAGAAGGCCGCCGCGGACGAGCATGTCGACGTCACGACCGGCGTCTGAGACCCGCACCGGCTGGGTGCTCTCGGGCCTTCTCGCGCTGCTCGTTCTCGCTCTGGGCGTGGTCGTCTGGCTGGCCGGCTGGCACCTGGGCGCGGACAGCGCCGTGTACCGCGCGGGGGCGTTGACGCTGGTGCACGGCGACCCGCTGTACACGCGGGACGTGCTGACGGCGCTGCCGGACTGGGTGCGGCTGCCGTTCACCTACACGCCGGCCGCCGCGCCGCTGTTCCTGCCGCTCGCGCTCGTGCCGTCCGGCCTGGTCTGGGGCGTGATCGCGTTTTTGTCGGTGGTCGGCCTTATGGTCGTGATCACGGTGGTGCTGTCGTCGCCGGGGGGCTCGTCGCTTCTGGGAAGAAGCTGGTGGGCGCTGCCGGCGGGAACGGCCATCGCGCTGGCGCTGGAACCGGTGTGGAAGACGCTGTTCCTGGGCCAGATCAACTTGATACTGATGGCGTTCGTGGTGCTGGACGTCCTGGTGCTGTCCGTGCGTGGGTCGCGCTGGGCGGGCGTGCTGATCGGCGTGTCGGCGGCGATCAAGCTGACCCCGCTGATCTTCGTGCCGCACCTGTTCTTCACGGGCCGGTGGAAGGACGGGCTGCGCGCGCTGGGCACGTTCGTGGCGCTCGAGGCGGTGATGTTCGCGGTCATCCCGGTCGACGCGGCGCGGTTCTGGCGGGATTCGGCGACCGACCCGAGCCGGGTCGGGTCGGTGCACTGGATCTTCAACCAGTCGCTGAACGGGCTGGTCAGCCGGGCGTCGCAGCTGGCGCCCTGGTCGCTGGCGGTGGCGGTCGGGGTGGCGGCGGTGCTGGCCGTGCCCGCGGTGTGGCTGGTGGTGCGGCTGCACCGGCGCGGTGAGGATGCGGCAGCGTTGCTCGTCACGGCGTTCTACGGGCTGCTGCTGTCGCCGGTGTCGTGGTCGCACCACTGGGTGTGGTGCGTGCCGTTGCTCACGCTGCTGGTGGTCAAGGGGTGGTACCGGATCGCGGCGGCGGTCGCGGTGCTGTTCGTCTCGCAGATCGTGATGCTGGTGCCCAACGGCGGCGACACGGAGTTCGGCTGGGGCCTGGGCTGGTCGGTCCTCGGCAACGCGTACGTGCTCGCGGCGGCGGCCGGGATCGTGGGCCTCGCGGCGCGCGAGGTTCGCCTGGTCCGGCGGTCACCGCAGGTCGTGACCGTTTAGGCTGAGTGGCGTTATGGACAAACACACTGGTCTGCCCGTCGTGGGCATGGTGGGCGGCGGCCAGCTCGCCCGGATGACCCACCAGGCGGCGATCTCCCTCGGTCAGTCCCTGCGGGTGCTCGCCGCGGGGGAGAACGAAGCCGCCGGGCTCGTCGCGGGCGACGTCACGCTGGGGCACCACACCGACCTCGAGGCGCTGCGGAAGTTCGCGGCCTCGGTCGACGTGCTCACGTTCGACCACGAGCACGTGCCGGGTGAGCACCTGCTGTCGCTCGCGATGGAGGGTTTTGTCATCCGGCCGGCGCCGTCCGCGCTGGGCTTCGCGCAGAACAAGCTCGTGATGCGCGAGATGATGGCCGGCCTCGGCGTGCCGGGCCCCGCCTTCGCTGAGGTGTCCACTGTGGACGACGTGGTGAAGTTCGGCGGCGCGCACGGCTGGCCGGTCGTGCTCAAGGCGTCCAGCGGCGGTTACGACGGCCGCGGCGTCTGGATGCTGGACACGGCGCAGCAGGCCCGCGAGACGGTGCCGGAGCTGCTGGCGGCGGGCACGCCGCTGCTGGTCGAGGAGAAGGTGGCGATGCGGCGGGAGCTGGCCGCGCTCGTCGCCCGCTCGCCCTTCGGCCAGGGCGCGGCCTACCCGGTGGTGGAGACGGTCCAGTCCGGGGGCATCAACACCGAGGTCCTCGCCCCGGCGCCGGGCCTTTCGGACGAGCGGGTCCACGAGGCGCAGGACCTCGCGCTGCGCGTGGCGTCGACGCTGGACGTCACCGGCCTGCTCGCGGTGGAGCTGTTCGAGACCGACACCGGGCTGCTGGTGAACGAGCTCGCGATGCGCCCGCACAACTCCGGGCACTGGACGATGGACGGCGCGCGCACGTCGCAGTTCGAGCAGCACCTGCGCGCGGTGCTCGACTACCCGCTGGGCCGCACGGACCTGGTCGCGCCCGCGTGCGTGATGGCGAACGTGCTGGGCGCGTCGGAGCTGCCGGAGATGGGGCCGGACGAGCGGCTGCACCACCTCTTCGCGCGCTACCCGGAGGTGCGGGTGCACCTCTACGGCAAGCAGGAGCGGCCGGGGCGCAAGCTCGGGCACGTCAACTTCACCGGTGAGCGCATGGAGGACCTGCGCAACCGCGCGCTGCTGTCGGCGCACTGGCTGTCCCACGCCGTCTGGCTCGACGGCTACGAGATCCACTGACGGGAGTATCGGGTATGGCGCCGCAGGTGGGCGTGATCATGGGCAGCGACTCGGACTGGCCGACGCTGGAGGCGGCCGGCGCGGCGCTGGACGAGTTCGGCGTCGAGTACGAGGTCGGCGTCTACTCGGCGCACCGCACGCCCCAGCGCATGCTGGACTACGCGACATCGGCGGTGGCCCGGGGAATCCGCGTGATCATCGCAGGCGCGGGCGGCGCGGCCCACCTCCCGGGCATGGTCGCTTCGGCCACGGTCCTGCCGGTGATCGGCGTCCCGGTCCCCCTCAAGTACCTGGACGGCCTGGACTCACTGCTGTCGATCGTCCAGATGCCGGCCGGAGTCCCGGTGGCCACGGTCTCGGTGGGTGGCGCGCGCAACGCGGGTCTCCTGGCGGTCCGCATCTTGGCGGCGTCCGACGAGGAGCTGCGCACGAAGATGGCGCGCTTCCAGCAGGACCTGGAGAAGCTGGTCCTGGACAAGGACGCGGCCCTGCGCGAGAAGACCGGCCACTAGAGTCGAGTCAAAGCAGCGCGGCGGTGAGCTGGTCTCCGCCGGAGATGCCGATCTCCTTCAGCGGCCTTTCGTCGTCGAGAGCCTTTAGGCTGCTGTTTGCCCAGATGGTTCCGATGTCCCGAAAGAGCCGACCGGTCTGTCCATCCCGCAGGACCCAGTCCTTGCCGTAGGTGTAGGGCCGCACGCGCGGGCTGATCGCGAAATATGCAGCGTTCAAGAGCTCCTTCACGGTTGTGTCGTCGTCGACGAGCATCTCCAGCGGAGTGGTGTTGAAGGCGGCCAGATCGATGGTGACGATGCTGCGCCTCGCCGCTGAGCGGAGGGAGGCGACGATTTCGTCGCGCTGGGTGGGCGTTGCGCCCAACGAGTCGAGTTTGCTGTTCAACTCTCCCAGCGACTCGGTGACCGCCGACTCCAGAGCCTTGATGCTCCTGCGCGAATTCCGGCTCATCGCCTCGGCGTACTCGCCCACACTCGTGCTCTCGCCGAACTCCCGTGGCGCGTACAGGACCTTGTTGTCGTGCCACAGGATCAGGAAGAACACGGCCGCGACGGCGGCCGGGAACACGACCGAGTAGACGGCCAGCATCCCCTGGATCCACCCGGTGGCCTGGGTGGCCGCGATCGCGACCACGACCTCGGAAAGCCCGAGGAACAGCGAGATGACCCAGAGCGGCCCGGCGACCTTCGGTGTCTTGTCGGGCCGAGGGGACTGTTCGGTCACCCGAGCCGCTCCCGCAGTTCCCGCTTCAGCACCTTCCCCGCAGCGGACACAGGGATCTGCTCGACGACGTGCACCTCCCGCAACCGCTTGTACGGCAGCACCTTCTCGTTCACAGCGGCCATCAGCTCGTCGGCGTCCAGCGGGCCTCGCGGTACCACGAACGCCACCGGCAGCTCGCCGACCTCGGTGTCCGGGCGGCCGACCACCGCGGCCGCCGCGACGCCCGGCATCGTGATGAGGAGCTCCTCGAGCTCGCGCGGGAACACGTTGTATCCCTTGTACAGCAGCATGTCCTTCTTGCGGTCCACGATGGACAGGTAGCCGTCCGTGTCGAGGATGCCGATGTCGCCCGTGTGGAGCCAGCCGTCGACCAGGGCGGCCGCCGTTTCGTCCGGGCGGTTGCGGTAGCCAAGCATGATCTGTGGTCCGCGGAGGCAGACCTCGCCCTTGTCGCCGGCCGGGAGCGGGTCCTCGCCGCCTTCGGCCGGGACGATCTTCACCTCCGTGTCGAAGATCGGCAGGCCCACCGAGCCGACCTTGCGCGTGCCCGAGACGTACGTCGGCGAAATCACCGCGCCCATCGTCGCCTCGGTGAGGCCGTAGCCCTCGCTGACCACCACGCCGGGGAATCGCTCGCGCAGCGCGTTGATCATCGCGTGGTTCATCGGCGCCGCGCCCGAGCCGATCGTGCGGACCGAAGACAGGTCGGCCGTGTGGAACGCCGGTGTCGCGAGCAGGGCGGCGAACAGCGCCGGCGCGCCGCCGATGCCGGTGATGCGCAGGCGCTCGGCGTCGGCGACGTAGGCCGCCGGGTCGAAGCGCGCGTGCAGGACGATCGTCGTGCCCGCGATCACCGCCGCGTTCAGGCCGCCGATGATGCCCATCGCGTGGAACCACGGCGTGAGGTTGATCGCGACGCCGGTGCCCAGGCGCGTCTGCCACTCGTCCTCGCTGCCGACCTGGTCGAGGGTGATGTCGCCCTGGGCGTCGAGCGCCGGCACCGAGCCGCTGCCCCAGCACGCGTGCTGCAGCGTGTTGACCACGACGTTGCGGTGCGAGAGCCGCACGCCCTTCGACCGGCCGGTGGTGCCGCCGGTGTAGGCGAGGTGGGCGAGGTCGTCGTGCAGGGCGAACTCGACGTCGGGGCGTGTCTCGGGCTGGCCGGCGTGGAACGCTTCGAACTCGGCGACGCCCTCGGGCAGGTCGGTAGTGGGGTTCACCACGACGGTCAGCCGCGCCGGGATCCGGTCGGCGACGCTCGCCAGCACCCCCGCGACCGGGCCGAACGTCACGACGGCCGCGGCCTCGCAGTCGGCGAGCTGGAAGGCGAGGTCGTCCGGCGGGAGCAGCGGGTTCGCCGGGCTGAAGGTGGCCCCGGCCAGCAGCGTGCCGTAGTAGGCGATCGGGAAGGCCAGGCAGTTCGGCAGGTGCAGCGCCACGACGTCACCGCGGCCGATGCCGCGCTCGCGGAGCGCGTTGGCGAACCGGCAGGCGGCCCGCCAGGTCTCGGTGAAGGTGAGGCTGTGACCGTCCATGGCGAAGGCGGTCCGGTCGCCCCAGCGGGCGGCGCCCGCGGCGAGGATCGATCCGACCGGGACGTCGGGGTAGTCGAGGGAGGCGGGCAAACCGGGCGGCGTCGTCGGCGCGGTGAGCGGCATCACCCGACCGTACGATTTCTGCGGCCAACGACACAAGGACGCAGGCTGTGAACGAGCGCTAACATCGGCAGAACCCTCCCGACGTCGTAGAGAAGGTGACCGGAAGTGACCGAAGGCCTGTACCAGCTTGCCGAGGAGCACGAGGAGCTGCGGGCCGCGGTCCGGGCCCTGGCCGAGAAGGAGATCGCGCCGTACGCGGCGGAGGTCGACGAGAACGAGCGCTACCCGATCGAGGCGTACAACGCGCTGGTCAAGTCCGGGTTCAACGCCGTCCACATCGGCGAGGAGTACGACGGCCAGGGTGCCGACGCCGTCGGCGCCTGCATCGTGATCGAAGAGGTCGCGCGGGTCGACGCGTCGGCGTCGCTGATCCCGGCGGTCAACAAGCTGGGCACGCAGCCGATCATCCTGTCCGGCTCGGAGAGCGTGAAGAAGCTGGTCCTGCCCTCGATCGCGTCGGGCGAGGCTTCGGCGTCGTACGCGCTCTCGGAGCGCGAGGCCGGCTCGGACACCGCGTCGATGCGGGCGCGCGCCCGGCTCGACGGTGACCACTGGGTGCTCAACGGCACCAAGTGCTGGATCACCAACGCGGGCGAGTCGTCCTGGTACACGGTGATGGTCGTGACCGACCCGGACGCGGAGAAGAAGGCCAACGGCATCTCGGCGTTCGTCGTGCACAAGGACGACCCGGGCTTCTCGGTGGGCCCGAAGGAGAAGAAGCTCGGCATCAAGGGCTCCCCGACGCGCGAGATCTACTTCGAGAACTGCACGATCCCCGAGGATCGGATCATCGGCGAGCCGGGTACCGGGCTGAAGACGGCGCTGCGGACGCTGGACCACACCCGTCCGACGATCGGGGCGCAGGCGCTGGGTATCGCCCAGGGCGCGCTCGATGCGGCCGTGGCGTATGTGAAGGATCGTAAGCAGTTCGGGAAGTCGATCTCCGAGTTCCAGGGTGTTCAGTTCATGCTGGCCGATATGGGGACGAAGATCGAGGCTGCCCGTCATCTGGTGTACGCCTCTGCCGCGGCTTCGGAGCGGGGGGACAAGCGGGCCGGGTTCATGGCTTCGGCGGCTAAGACGTATGCGTCCGACATTGCCATGGAGGTGACTACGGATGCCGTTCAGCTGTTCGGTGGGGCTGGGTACACCCGTGACTTCCCTGTTGAGCGGATGATGCGGGATGCCAAGATCACGCAGATCTATGAGGGGACCAACCAGATTCAGAAGGTTGTCATGGCTCGGGCGTTGCTTAAGGGCTGATCGTTTTCTGAGCTGAAGCCCCCGGTGCCCGCGTGGTGCCGGGGGCTTCGGCGTTTTCTGTGGGGCGTCTTCCGGCACCCCGAAGCCTGATTGTGACTACGGCCGGCAGGACCGCGTCAAGGCGGGAAAGATGCCTTGACCCGGTGCTGCCGGCCGTGTTCTGGCTTCGGATCGGGGTGCGGGGGTGGTCTGGGTTCTCGGTGGCCTTGAGTTCGGGTCGACCCTTGCGTGGGCGCTGGGTGGCCTCGGCTTTGTCATGCGCGTGAGTGGCACTTGCGCCGTTGCGTGTCACTCATAGCAGGTCAACGTCCGATAGAAAATCACTCACCAGAGGGAGTGTCCGGACATGTTACCCGCGCGTTAATAAAGGCGGTGACGCGGATCACCATCGGTTCACAGAGAGGTGAAACGGATGGGCGCAACGACGCGCAGGTGGCTCACGGCGGCCGTCGCTACGGTGGCGGCGCTGGCACTGGGGGCCGGTACCGGGCAAGCGGCCGAGAAGGAACCCACCGGGCCCGTGCAACCCAACATCCTCACAGCCGCGCTCTACTCGCTCGGTGCGCCCACCATTGCGCCGCCCGGGGCGAACGACTGGAACTGCAAACCCTCCGGCAAGCACCCGAACCCCGTGCTGCTCTCCAACGGGACCACCGCCAACGCCTACGAAAACTGGGCCAACCTCTCCAAGAAGCTCGCCGACGCCGGGTACTGCGTCTTCGCCGGCAACTTCGGGGGCGCGCCCGGCAGCTTCCTGCAGACCGTCGGGCCGATCGCCGACACCACGAAAGCGCTTGCCGCCTTCGGGGACAAGATCCTCGCCGCCACCGGTGCCAAGAAACTCGATGTTGTCGGGCACTCGCAGGGCGGGATGAACATCCGGTACTGGATCAAGTATCTCGGCGGGGCGGACAAGATCAGCCGGCTCGTCGGGCTGTCGCCGTCCAACCACGGGACCGACCTCTTCGGCCTGCTCAGCACCCTCGAAATGATCCCCGGGGTGCCGGCCGCGCTCGGGACCGTCTGCCAGTCGTGCAACGAACAGGCCGTCGGGTCCGCCTTCCTGACCGATCTCAACGCCGGTGGCGAGACCGTCGACGGCATCCAGTACACCGTCATCCAGACCCGCTACGACGACGTCGTGACGCCGTACACCAGCGCCTTCCTGGCGCCGGCGCCGAACGTCAAGAACATCCTGCTGCAGAACGTCTGCGGGCTCGACTTCACCGACCACCTCGGCATCACCTACGACCCCGTCGCGCAGGGGCTGGTGCTCAACGCGCTCGACCCCGCGCACGCGAAGACGCCGCCGTGTGTGCCGGTGCCGCCGGTGATCAGCTGAGCTACGCCACATGAGACATAACCCACCGCCGGGGCGGATTTCCGCTCCGGCGGTGTCACGCTCGAAGCATGTACTGGCCGGTTCCGGCGTCCTGGACGCCCCACGACGAAGCCGAGCTGCTCGCCGGCTGGCGGCTGTGGCTCGAGCTGTCCGACCGCGCCTGGCCGACCGCCGCCTGGGACGGCACGCCGGCCGATGCCGTCCGGCAGCTGCGGGAGCTGCTGGCCGCGTGTGACGACATCGAGACGGCGTACCGAGACACCGCCGAGGAACCGTCGCCCGGGTTCCGGCGGCTCGTGCAGGGCCTCGTCGTCACGGCGGGCGCGGCGATCGGGCTCTGGTGGGACGACTTCGAGCAGCTCGACAGCGAGCGCGCGGCCCTGCTCCACGACGACCTCGCGCGCTTCGCCGAGCAGGCGGAGCAGGTGCTGACGCTGCTCGCCGTCAACGGCGGCTGGACCGGGCTCGACGAGGTCCGCCGCCGACCCGGTTCATTCTAAAAAAGAGCCTTGAGCCGGCCGCGAAGCGCGGTGGCTCGATTGATGCGATTACTTCGGCTGTTGATGCCCGATCGAACCCGCCGGTAGTACTCGGCCGCATCCGGCGGGGTGAACGACACTTTGGTGGCGTTGTTCACCTGCTCGTAGAAGCCGGTCATGATATTCCGCGTGTCGCGTGGATCCAGAGAGATCTTTTCGGTATTGATGATCCGATCGAGTTCAACGACCGCGGTGAGCAGGTCGCCTTTTTGCCAAATGCGCCCCCTTGGTTCGAAGCTGCATTTCTCGATGAACTTGAACACGCCCTCCAGGCGTTCCTCTATCTCGCTCTTCGCGGGAAATGTGTCATTGAAACGCTCGAGGTAGGGTTCGTGCTCTTCGTCAAGGTTGAAGTAGCCGCTCATCATGGTGACGATCAACGTCAAGACAAAACGGACATCGTTCATGCGGCGTCCGTCGAGTGAGGTGAAGAACTTGTGCCTCGCAAAAAAAGAATGTGTGGCAATTTTCTCGGCGAACTGCTTCAGTTCGCCGTCGAACCTCGAGTGGTTCACTTCCATGGCGGTCAGAGAGTAGTTGGTCGAGTTGATGCGGTGAAATATGTCTCGAGTCTCGTGTTCGGTAAGGGGGCCGAGATCCCGGACCACCACTTCGTATTCGAGGAATGAGATCTTTTCGTCTTCTGGCAATTCGGCGTACGGCTTGAGTTTGTCGGGCACGGTGAGTTCGTCTGCTCCCGTGAAATACTGGTACAGTGTGGTGATCCGTTGTTGTCCGTCTACGATGAGCTCGGAACCGTCGCCGGTGTCTGGATCGACCTCTCCGGCGCTCATGAAGATCTCCGGAAAAGGTAGTCCGTGTAGTACGGTCTCAAGAAACGCGACCTTGTGGTCGTTCGACCAGACCAAGCGCCGTTGAAACGCCGGGTTCGGGATGACCACTCCGTCGCGTATACCGGTCAGCAGCGAGCGAAGCCTCTTGTTGGTGGCTGAGGTCTGCATCTAGGATCCATACTCCAGTGGTCGGCACTTGTTGATCGCGTTGTTCTGGTATTTGATCAAAAAATTGACGTCGTGGTACAAGGCGCCGGATATTTTGTAGGGGCCGCCGACCTGTATTCGCTGCAGGTTTCGGAAGAACTCCCACCACTCGTTGGTGAAGCTGAATTCCGGGCCGAGGGGGAGCTTGTCCGGTCTGATCCAGCCCCAGGACAGGTAGGCTTCGAACTGGCGCTGTAGATGCCAGGCTCTGCCTGACATCTTGAAATCGTGCAGCTCGTGCCACAACTTCTGGTACAGGTCGTGGTTGACTATTGCGATATCTATGTCCGACGAATCGCTGAAGGGTCGATAGCGCTTGTGGGGTGCGATGCTGAATCCCAGCTTGGCGGATCCGACGACGAAGATGTCAGTCGACGTCTTCAATGAGAAGTGGTCGGCAATGTGTCGTTTGACGTTGAAGTGCTGGTCTTCATTGAGCGCGTAACAACTGCCGTGCAGGATGTGCCGCTCGGTGAGTTCGTTGTTGCTCTTTTCGGACAGCAGTTCTTGCTGGAATGCTTCCACGGTCAAACTGGTAGTGTGCCAGAGCTGCGCTGGTTGAGCTGTGTCCGTGGTGTCGGATTCCGGAGACCGGATCGAAGTGGAGATGCTCACTGCCGCCTCGCGCATGAGGATGGGGGTCGACATGAGGTGAAGTGACGCAGATGCACGGAACGACGCTAGCAGCACGCTGATTTCCGCCGCTCCCCGTCTCTGTGGTCGCATATTGTGAAAGAAAAATACTGCGATCTCACTCGGACGAGTTATAAGTGTTACTCGATTGGGTGAGCTATGTGGAAAACAAATACCGTTCGCGCTTGTGGCTCAGGTATCGGTCTGGTTCTCAGCGGTGCGCTGGGCCGGTGAGCAGCCTGTCACAGCAAGTGATTGCGCCGCTTGGCCCAGTCGGGAGCCGTCCGGGGTGGGTACCCAGCCGGTATGAATCGGACATCAGAGGGCGCGAACCGGGCGGCGCAGGGCGCGCGCCGGACCGGGGCCACCGCCAACCGGGGCGCGAAGAGCGACACCGCGCAGTGGCTCGGCCGGGCCGGGATGGCGTGTTACGGCGTGGTCCACCTCGTCCTCGCCTACCTCGCGCTGCAGGTCGCCTTCGGCGACAGCGAGCAGGCCGACCAGAAGGGCGCCCTCCAGCAGGTCGGCTCGACGGCGTTCGGGCAGGTCCTGCTCTGGGTGCTCGCCGTCGGCCTGGTCCTCTACGGCCTCTGGCAGTTCCTGATGGCCGCCACCGGCTACGAATGGGTCAGCGGCGGGGAGCGGACACGCAAGCGGATCGGCGCCGCGGCGCGCGGGGTCACCGTGCTCGCGCTCGGGTTCTCCGCCATCAAGCTCGCCACCGGCAGCGGGGGCGGCGGGTCGAGCAACCAGACCCAGCAGGAGTTCACGGCCAAGCTGCTGCAGCTGCCCGCCGGGCCGGCGCTGGTCGTCGTCGCCGCCGCGGCCGTCCTCGGGGTCGCGATCGCCGCCGGGGTCAAGGGCTTCAAGAAGAAGTTCCTCGAAGACCTCGACACGAGCGAGCTGCCCGGGAAGACCAAGCACTGGATCGGCTGGGTCGGCATGACGGGCTACCTGGCCAAGGGTGTCGTCTTCGCCGTGGTCGCGATCCTCCTCGCCATCGCCGGGTTCACCGCCGACCCGAACAAGGCCGGCGGGCTGGACGCCGCGCTCAAGACGCTCGCCGCCCAGCCCTTCGGCACCGTGCTGCTGACCGTCGTGGCGCTCGGCCTCGCCGCGTTCGGCGCCTACTGCTTCGGCGCGGCCTGGGCGCACAAGCGCTAACGCCGGGCCACCCGCGCGAGGTATTCCTTGCGGTCCAACGGGTTCTCGCCGGTCCGCGGCCGCGTCGGCGGCGGGCCGGGGTAGGGCCGGTAGTCCGCGAACTCGCTCAGGAACACGCCTTCACCCTGGCTGAGCGCCGGGAGGGCCTGCTCGAACGCGTGGACGTGCTCCGCGGGGATCGTGCCGTGCAGCGTGCACGACACCGGCCCGACGACGGGCTCGCCGGGCACCGCGCGCAGCTCGCCGAGCTTGAGCAGCACCGCGCTGACGGCGTTCGCCGGGATCTCCAGCTCGAAGCGGTGCACCGGCTCGTGCACCCGGGTGCCGGCCCGGTTCAGCGCGGCCATCAGCACCAGCGGGGTCATCTTCCGGAAGTCGCCCGCGGCGCTGATCGGGCTGAAGTACGCCGTGTGGGTCAACGTGACGGCGCAGTCGAGCACCTCCCAGCCGTACAGGCCCTGGTCGAGGGTGGTGTGGACGGTCTCTTCGATCGCCTTGTGGAACGCCAGCGGCAGCGAGCCCAGCTGGACCGAGAGGCCGAACGTGACGCCGGGACCGGGTTCCACCCGCAGCCCGACCGTCGCGAAGAAGTACAGCCGCTGCTCCGGATCCATCTCCTCGAGCGCTTCCCCGCACCCGATCGGCTTCTCGACGTACAGGGTGCGCGTCTCCTCGAACGTGACGTCGAGGCCGGCGCCGTCGGCCAGCATCGAGCGCAGCACCTCCTTCTGCACCTCGCCGTAGAGCCGGACCGAAAGGTCGTGGCCGTGGCGGCGGACGTCGATCAACGGGTCCTCTTCGGACAGCCGGGTCAGCGCCGTGTACAGCGCCGAGGCCTGCTCGGGCCGGACCGGCCGCACCACGGTCTCCAGGCTCGGCGGCGCGAACACCCCCTCGCGGGCGGTGCCGGGGGCGCCGAGCCGGTCGCCGATCCGGACGTCCCGCAGGCCGCGCACCCGGGCGACGTCACCGGCGAGCGCGACGTCGTCACCGGCGACCTCGACCGCCGAGACGCGGCCGGTGAGCTCGGTTCCCCCGCGGTAGAAGGAAATCCGCTGCCGGGGCGCCAGGGAACCGGAGAACAGGCGTGCGTAGGCTATCTTCTCCCCGGCGCGGCCGCGGTCGATCTTGAATACCGTCGCGCGCAGCGGGCCGTCGCCGGTGCGCTCGGTCGCCGGGAGGAGCCCGGCCATCGCCGTGACGAGCTCCGCGACGCCGGCGCCGGTGATCGCCGAGCCGGTCAGCACCGGGTACAGCGCGCCGCGGGCGACCTGCCGGACCAGCTCGGCGCGGCAGGTCGCGGGATCGACGCTGTTGTCCACATAGGACTCCAGGAAGGCGTCGTCGCCGTCGGCGAGCAGCTCGGCCAGCTCGTCGGGCGGGGCGTTCAGCGCGATCGCCCGCGGCGCCAGCCTGGCCCGGATCTCGTCCAGCAGGTCACGCGCGCCCGGCCGGTCGGTCTTGTTGACGAAGATCAGCACCGGGATGGCGAGCCGGCGCAGCGTGCGCATCAGGACCCGGGTCTGGGCCTGCACCCCTTCGACGGCGGACACCACCAGGACCGCGCCGTCGAGCACGCGCAGCGCGCGCTCGACCTCGGCGATGAAGTCCGAGTGGCCCGGGGTGTCGATCAGCGTGATCCGGGTGTCGCCGGTCACGAAGGACGCCACCGCGGACCGGATGGTGATGCCGCGACGGCGTTCGAGCTCGAGGGAGTCGGTCTGGGTGTCACCGCGGTCGACGCTGCCGAGGTGGCTGATGGCGCCGGCTTCGAAGAGCAGGCGCTCGGTGAGGCTGGTCTTACCGGCGTCGACGTGCGCGAGAATGCCGATGTTCAGGGTTTTCACGGGAGATCCTCTGGGATGCGGGGGACAGGCCGGGTCGGACGGTCTGTCGGCGCATCGGGATCTCCTCACGGTCGTGGACGCAGGTCAGAGGCAAGATAACGCCGCCGCGGGGCGCGCGAAACCGGTTTTCGCCGCCGCCGTCGTCCCTGTCGGTTCCCTGTCGATCACGCTCCGGAGCTTCGGGTGAGGGTGCCGGGTGCCCTACTTTGGGTCGGGTCAGTTGAAATTTCACCTACCGGGGAGCTGAAACCGGATGTTCGGACGATTCAAGGACGTGGCCCTGTTGCTGGGGAGGATCGGCGTCGCGGTCGTCTTCCTCGCGCACGGGATCCAGAAGTGGAACAACGGCGTCGACGGCACCGCGAAGTTCTTCGCCATGACCGGCATCCCCATGCCCACGGTCGCCGCGATCTTCGCGATGACCGTCGAAATCCTCGGGTCGATCGCGTTCATCGCCGGGTTCCTGATGCCGCTGGTCGGCGTCGGCTACGTCGTGATCTCGGTCGGCGCGCTGCTCTCGGTGCACATCGACAACGGGCTCACCGGCCAGGGCGGCTACGAGCTGGTCCTGGTGCTCGCGCTCGCCGGGCTGGCGCTGGGCTTCAACGGCGGGCGGCTGTCCCTGGACCACCTGGTGTGGGGCCGCCGGCGCGCCCGCCGCGAAGCCGAGGTCGGCGAGCTGCAGAACGCCTAGGCCGGGAGGTCCGCCGTGGTGCGTTCGGCGGCGCGGCGGGCGTCCAGCTTGGCTTCGTCCGCGTTGCTCACGTGGACCAGGTGGGCGCCGGCGGCCAAGGGGACGAGCAGGCCGTCGAGAATGCCTTCCGGGCCGCTCCAGTCCCGAGTGGACAGCACGCGGTCGTCCGCGCTCAGGCCGAGTTTTCCGGCCCGGGCGCGGGCTTCCGCGAGCAGTTCGTCCACAGTGGAGTCGAAGAGCGCCGCCGTGTCGCCGGGGACCGGGAAGAGCGGGCTGTACTGGTCGCCCGCCGCGCGGGACTCCGTCAGGTAGTCGAACGCGCCGCCGCCCGGGGGCTCGTCGAGGCCGCGGCCCATCGGGTCGAGCGTCACGACGGCGGTCGCGGTGGCGCCGGTCGGCTCCGGGTCGTCCGGCCCGACGAACGCCACCCGCGCGCCCGCGCCTTCGGTCACCACGCGGGCGCCGCACCACCAGGCCCCGAGCAGCACGCCGACGGTCTGCCAGTGCGCCGGGAGCTGCACGGCCACGGCGTCGCCGGGCTCGATGTCGAACTCCTCGGTCAGCCAGTTGGCCGTTTTGGCCGCCCAGTTGGCGGTCGTCGCCACGGACAGCTCGACGCGGCTGCCCAGCTGGTCGTCGTAGTGGGTGATCAACGGTTTGGCGGGCGAGGCCAGCAGCGGGCGCAGCAGCTCGTCGGTCAGGCTCATGCGGACAAGGCTAAAGCGCGGACCACGCGCCTCGCCGGTTGACACCGCGAGTCCGGGCTGAGTAGCTTTGCTTTGAAAGCAAAGCTATCTCGGAAGCTGGGGGACAGCCATGACCATCCTCGTCACCGGCGCCCGCGGGCACGTCGGGCGCGCTGTGCTGGAGGCGCTCGTCGCCGCAGGTCAGGACGTCCGCGCGTCGTCCCGCGACGCCACCACGCTCGACGTGCCCACCGCGAAGGTGAGCGCCGACCTGGAGGATCCCTCCACAGTGGACGCCGCGCTCGACGGCGTCGACGCGGTGTTCCTGTACACGCGGCTGTCGGGGATCGAAGGGTTCGTGAAGGCGGCCGAGGCGGCCGGCGTGCGGCACGTCGTGCTGCTGTCGTCGGCGGCCACGCTCGAGCCGCAGTCCGCGCAGAGCCGGATCGCGACGCTGCACCGCACGGTCGAGGAGGCACTGGCCGCGGCGCCGTTCGCCTCGACGGTGCTCAACCCCGGCGCGTTCGCGACGAACGTCCTGGGCTGGCGCGCGGACATCGTGTCGGGCGTCGTCCGCATCGCGTACCCGGACTCGCGGATCGGGGCGATCCACGAGCGCGACATCGGCGACGTCGCCGCGCGGATCCTGGTCGACGGATCGCACGCGGGGGAGGCGCTCGGCCTCACGGGCCCGGCGCCGATCTCCTTCCGGGAGCAGGTGGACGTGCTCGCGGACGTCCTCGGCCGGGCGTTGCGGGTCGAGGAGGAGACGCCGGAGCGGTCGGCCGGGAAGATGGTCGCGCTGGGGTGGCCGCCCGAGGTGCCGCCGGAGGTCCTGCGCGCGTGGGAGCGCACGACGCGGGAGCCGTCGCTGGTCACGGACATCGTGCGCGAGGTGACGGGGAACGCGCCGCGGACCTTCCGGCAGTGGGCGGAGGACCACCGCGCCGACTTCGCCTGAGCTCGCTCAGTTGACGCAGGTGACGCCGGGGGAGGCTTGGCGCAGCGGTGCCGCGGCGGGGGCGGCGCCGCTGCCCGAGCCGCCGGCCGGGAGTCCGGCCGAGCTGGTGCTGCCGGGGAATCCTGCTGCCGCCGAGCCGCCGACCGGGAGTGCGGCCGCCGCTGAACCGCCGGCCGGAAGGCCTGCCGCCGCCGAGCCGCCGGGGAGTCCGGTCAAGCTGCTGCCGCCGGCGAGTCCGGCCGCCGCCGAGCCGCGGACCGGAAGCCCGGCCGCCGCTGAACTGCCAACCGGGAGTCCGGCCGCCGCCGAACCGCCGCCCGTTGGGGCTCCTCCCGGGGCCTTCGCCGCCGCCGGGGCCGGGCGGCCCGCCAGGCCGGCCACGAACTCCCGGACCGCGTTCGGGTCGACTTCCACGATGCTCTGGCCGTCCGGGCTGCGGCCGTTCGCCGTGATCACCGGGATCGTCGCGAACGTCAGGTCGCCCGAGGCGATCCCCTTGGCCTGCTGCGCGAACTGCAGCAGGTCGAGCCCCGGGTCGAGGGTCAGGGACCGGTGGACCGCGTCCATCAGGTTGCCCATCGTGCCCGGGCTCGCCAGCGTGCCCGCCGACAGGACCTGGTGCAGCGCCGAGGACAGGAACGCCTGCTGCCGGACGATCCGGTCGAGGTCGCCGCGCGGGAGGTTCTTGCGCTGGCGGACGAACGACAGCGCCTCGCCGCCGGACACCGTCTGCTCGCCGCGGCGGAAGTTCGCGCCCGAGTCCTTGTCCTCCGTCGCGTGGTTCAGGCACACCTTGACGCCGCCGAGGGCCTCGGTGAGCAGGTAGAACCCCAGCAGGTTGACCTCGGCGTAGTGGTCGATGCGCACCTGCGTGAGGTCCTGCACCGCCTGCACCAGGATCCGGCGGCCCTCGGTGTCCGAGTCGCGCTCGATCTTCGCCTGGTCGCGCTCGCCCTGCGCGCGCAGACCCTGCGCGAAGTGGGCCTTGGCGATGCCGTACGCCGAGTTGATCTTCGCCTTGCCGCGGCCGGGGACGTCCGTCCACGTGTCGCGGGGGACCGAGACCGCCGACGGCTTCGCGCCGTTCTTCGGCACCCGCAACAGGATCATCGTGTCGGTGTTGACCGCGCCGTCGTTGGACTCGGTCCGCAGCTGCTTCAGCACGCGCGCCGGGAGTGCGTTGCCCTGCGCGTCGGTGCGGGCGTCGCTGCCGACCAGGAGGATGTCGTCCGCGCCGTCGTCGGCCGGCGGCGGCGCGGGCTCGCCGGCCCGCGGGGTGAGCGCGTCGGTCGTCGGGACGTTCTGCTGCAGCTTGTCCTTGGTGACGTACGCGTAGCCGCTGGCGCCGAGCGCGAGCAGCGAGACCAGGCCGATCGCGACCCGGCGCGTCACCCGCCCGGCGCGCCTCGTGCGCGAAGGGGCTTCGACCACCGGGGGCTGTCTCGGGAAGGGCGACGGCTTCCAGTCGGGATCGTCGCGCTGCGTCACCGGCTCGGCGACCGGCTCCGGCCATTCCTGGTCGTCTTCCACCCTGCTCTACCTCCCCCGAACACCCTGCGTACTCAGTCTAGTTGACGCAGGGAACGTCGCCCGCCGTGATCGTCGGCGCGGCGGGGGTGGAGCTAGCGGCCGTCGAAGGCGGTGCCGACGGCTTGGTCGCCGTCGGCGCGCCGCCCGGGCCGGCGGAGGCGCTGCGGAAGTCCTTGCCGAGGAGCACGCGCACGTGCCCGGCGGTGACGTCGCGGTCCGGCTCGGCCTGGACGCTGGTGCCCAGGGCCTGCTTGACCAGGTCCAACGCGGCGGTGTCGGCCGGGTTGTAGCGGACGACGGTGGTGTTGCGGGTGCTCAGCCGCTGGTCGGCGGCGAGGGTGAAGCCCTTGCCCTGCAGCATCGTGTGGGTCTGGCCGGCGACGGTGGTCGAGCCGGTGCCGTCGAACAGCTCCACCGTGACGGCCTTCGCGCCGGGCACCTGCGCCGGAGTCGGGGTGGCCGGGGTGTCACCGTCCGAAGTCAGCCGCGTCACCTCGGCCTGGACGGCGGCCTGGTCGACGCGCAGCACGTCGGCGCCGCCGATCACGGCGTTGCCCTGCGTGGGGATGGTGTGGAACTCGATGTTGCCGCCGGTCAGGCCGCGCATCTGCTCGGCGAACTCGGTGAGGTCCCAGCCCTGCGACAGCACGACCGACTTCTTCACCGCGCTCACCAGGTCGGCGATCTTCCCCGGGCTGGTCAGCACGTCGGACGAGATCACCTTGCGGGCGAGCCCGGAGAGGAAGGCCTGCTGGCGCGCGATCCGGTCGAGGTCGTAGTTGGGCAGGTCGTACCGCTGCCGGACGAAGGCGAGCGCCTGCACACCCTCGATCGTCTGACGCCCGCCCGGCAGGTCCACGCCGGACTTCGCTTCCTTGACCGGCCCCTTGAGGCAGACCTCGACGCCGCCGATCGACTTCGTGATCTCGTAGAAGCTCGCCAGGTTGACCTCGGCGTAGCGGTCGATCATGCCGGGCTTGCCGATGAACTTCTCGATCGTGGCGATCAGGTTCTTCCGCCCGGCGACCTTCGCCTGCGCGTCGGCCTGCTTGAGGTCGGTCATGCCCTGGCGCTGCAACGTTTTGTAAGTGTCCGTGTACGCGTAGACGAACGCGCTGTTGAGCTTGTGCTTGCCGTAGCCGCCGGCCAGCTCCACCCAGGAGTCGCGGGGGAAGGAGATCGCGATCGCGTGCTTCCCGTTCTGCGGGATGTGCACGAGGATCATCGTGTCGGTGTTCAGCTCGCCGTCGGAGACCCCGGCGTGCAGCATGTCCAGCACCTCGCGGGGCAGCGGGTTGCCCTGCGCGTCGGTGCGGCTGTCCTGGCCGACCAGGAGGATGTCGATCGCGCCGTCGAGCGGCTTCGCGTGCGCTTCGGTGTCGGCGAACACGTTCGTGGTGGTCAGGCCGGTGTTCGGGTCGCCGATGAAGTGCCAGGCGTACCAGGTCAGGGCCAGGACGGCGACCGACAGCAGGGACACGACGACCTTGCCGCCGCGGCGTGCGAAGACCGCGACACCGTGGTTGCGGCGCGCCGGGACGGGCGGCGCAGGCCATTCGGTCACGCGCTTCCTCCCCTGTGAAACCCCGTGCTTCCCCCAGGGCACCCCTGTGCCTCCAGCAAGACTCTACTGAGGGTCCTGTAGGACCTCCGTAGGCTGGGGGCCGGTTGCCCCGCGCGGGGGCCGAGGAAAGGCGGGAAGATGCGGGTCCTGGTCACCGGTGGTGCCGGCTTCATCGGGTCGCACTACGTCCGGCAGGTGCTGACCGGCGCCTACCCGGAACTGCGCGACGCCGAAGTGGTCGTGCTCGACAAACTCACCTATGCGGGCAACGAGGCCAACCTCGCCCCGGTCGCCGCCGATCCGCGGCTGCGGTTCGTCCGCGGTGACATCTGTGACACCTCCCTGGTCGCGGAGGTGGTGCGGGGGGTGGACCTGGTGGTGCACTTCGCCGCCGAGTCGCATGTGGACCGCTCGATCCTGGGCGCCGCCGACTTCGTGCTGACGAACGTGCTCGGCACGCAGAACGTGCTGCAGGCTTCGCTGGAGGCCGGGGTCTCGAAGTTCGTGCACGTGTCCACCGACGAGGTCTACGGCTCGATCGAGACCGGCTCGTGGACCGAGGAGCACATCCTGGAGCCGAACTCGCCGTACGCGGCGTCGAAGGCGTCGTCCGACCTGGTCGCGCGGTCGTTCCACCGCACCCACGGGCTGCCGGTGTGCGTCACGCGGTGCTCCAACAACTACGGTCCGTACCAGTTCCCGGAGAAGGTCATCCCGCTGTTCATCACCAGCCTGCTCGACGGCGGGAAGGTGCCGCTCTACGGCGACGGGCTCAACGTCCGTGACTGGCTGCACGTGGACGACCACTGCCAGGGCATCCAGCTGGTCGCGCACCGCGGCCGGCCCGGCGAGATCTACAACATCGGCGGCGGCACCGAGCTCACCAACCGCGAGCTCACCGGGAAGCTGCTCGACGCGCTCGGCGCGAACTGGGACAGCGTCGAACCGGTGCAGGACCGCAAGGGTCACGACCGCCGGTACTCGGTGGACATCACGAAGATCGGCGCGGAGCTGGGGTACGCTCCGCGGGTGTCCTTCGAGGACGGTCTGGCCGCGACAGTGGCCTGGTACACGGACAATCGCGCGTGGTGGGAGCCCTTGGCGGAACGGGCCGCGCTCAAGGAGTAGAGGATGTGGCGGTGCGGCTGACGGTGCTCGTGCCCGGTGGTTCCGGACAGCTCGGGCGGGATCTCGCCGCCGCGGCCGGGGGTGACCTTGACGTCGTCGCGCCCGGTTCGGCGGAGCTGGACGTGACGCAGACGGGCCAGGTGCTGGCGGCGGTCGGCGCGCTGGCCGACCGGGCGCGGGAAGCGGGTTCGGCGCCGGTGGTCGTCAACGCGGCGGCCTACACGGCGGTCGACGCGGCGGAGCAGGACGAGGAACGGGCGTTCGCGGTCAACGCCGACGGCCCGCGGGTGCTCGCGGCGGCCTGCGCGGCCCGCCGGGTCCCGCTGATCCACGTGTCGACGGACTACGTCTTTTCGGGCGACGCGTCTTCTCCTTACGAGCCTTCCGACGAGCTCGGCCCGCGGAGCGCGTACGGCCGCACCAAAGCGGCGGGCGAGGACGCGGTGCTCGGCTCGGGCGCGTCGTCGTGGGTGGTGCGCACCGGCTGGCTGTACGGGCGGTCGGGGTCGAACTTCGTGAAGACGATGGCGAAGCTGGAGTCCTCGCGCGACGAGCTGTCCGTTGTGGACGACCAGCTCGGCGGTCCCACGTGGACGGCCGACCTGGCGGCGGGGCTGCTGGAGCTGGCCGGTCGTGTGGCCGCGGGCGACGGCCCGGAGCGGCGCATCCTGCACTGCACGAACGCGGGCTCGGTGAGCTGGTACGGCTTCGCACGGGCGATCTTCGCACGGCTGGGCGCGGACCCGTCGCGGGTGAAGCCGTGCACGACGGAGGAGTTCCCGCGGCCCGCGGAACGTCCGGCTTACTCGGTGCTGTCGCCGGCTTCGTGGCAGGAAGCCTGGCTGACGCCGATGCGGCCGTGGGAAGAGGCTTTGGACGCTTACTTCGCGGCCGAGTCAGTGCCGGCCTGAGGCCAGCCGGTAGGCGCCGACCGTCAGTTCGGCGCACGTGCGCCACGTGAAGTTCGCCGCCTGGGCTCGGCGGGCGGCCGACGTCGCCACCGCGTGCGGGTCGGTCACCGCCATGCGCAACGCCTCGGCCAGGCCGTCGACGTCGCCGTACGGGACCAGGCTCGCGCAGTCGCCCGAGACCTCGCGCAGGGCCGGGATGTCCGTGCAGACCACCGGGACGTCCGAAGCCATCGCTTCCAGCACCGGCAGCCCGAACCCCTCGTCACGCGAGGGCAGCACCACCGCCGACGCGCCCGCGACCACCGTGCGCAGGTCCACATCGGACAGATAGCCGGTCTGGCTCAGCCGGGCGCCGCGGGGGAACGGGCCCGGGCCGGCGAACACCAGGTCCGGGAGGTCGGGCGCCGCGTCGTGGGTGCGGGTCAGCCAGTCCAGGCCCTTGCGCGGGCCGGCCGCGCCGGCGAACAGCAGGTAACGAGCGGGCAGGCCCAGCCGGGCGCGCCGCTCGTCGTCCGGGGGTCGTGCGGTGAACCACGCCGGGTTCACGCCCAGCGGCGTCACCACGATCTTGTCGCGTGAGACGTCGAGGCGCTCCGCCACCGAGTCGGCCACCGCCGCCGTCGGCGTGCAGATCACGTCCGCGCGGTGGGCGCCGCGGCGGACCAGCTCCGGCAGGCCGCGGTCGCTCGGCGCGAGCTCCTCGGGATTGTCCAAAAAGGCCAGATCGTGGATCGTCACGACCCCGGCGGCGCGGAACCGGCCGGGCAGCACGAAGTTCGTGCCGTGCACGACGTCGGTCGGGCCGGCGAACAGCTCCACCGGCGGGAAGTCCGAGCGCAGCCACGCCCGCCGCAGCAGCCTGGCCGCCACCGGGATCCCGCGGGCCCGCGCGCCGTACGGGAGCACGTGCCGCAGCCGCCGCCAGCCGCGCAGCGTGAACGCCACCGCGCGCGTGTCCACCTCGGGGATCGACACCAGCTCTTCGCTCAGCGCCGCGGTGTACCGGCCGATGCCGGTGCGCGCGCCGAGCAGCGGAGTGCCGTCCAGGAGGACCCGCAGCGACCTAGCCACGGCGGAGCCGTTGCTTCGCGACCTTGATCGCCCGGCCGCCGACGCGCCGAGCCAGCTCACGCGGCCCGCCCGCGTTGAGGTACTCGCGGATCAGGTCGGCGTCGCGGCGCAGCATCGCCCGGCCGCGCACCGCCGGTGTGGTCGTCAGGTCCGCCGAGCCGGGCAGCCGGTCGGCCGCCGGCCGCGGGTCGCGGCAGAACTCCACCAGCGGCTTCAGCGCTTCGGGCCACGCGAACCGCTGCGCGACGACGGCGATCCGCTCGACGCAGCCCGCGGCGAACTCCTCGTCGTACAAGGACTTCTCGAGCGCGTCCGCCAACGCGGAAGCGTCCTCCGCCGGGACGACGACCCCGAGCTTCTCCGCCCGCACCAGGTCGGCGAAGGCGTCCCCGTCGGTGGTGACGATCGGCAGCCCGGCCCACAGGTAGTCGAGCACCCGGGTGCGGAACGCGAACGTCGTCTCGACGTGCTCGTAGTGCGTGGTCACGCCGCAGTTCGCGTCCAGCAGCCAGTTCTGGCGCTCGTGGTAGGGCACCCACTGCTCGTTGAAGTAGACGTGCTTGTCCGTGAGGCCCAGCGAGTCGGCCAGCCGGATCGTCCGCGCGCCGATATCCATCTCGGCGACCTCGGGGTTCGGGTGCTTCATCCCGAGGAACACCAGCCGGACGTCACCGCGGCGCCGGCGTAGCTCGTCGATCGCGCGCACCAGCGTCAGCGGGTCGAACCAGCTGTACACCCCGCCCGCCCAGAGCACGACGTGGTCGGTGCCGCCGATGCCCAGCGACGACCGCAGGCCCGGCCCGGTCCGCGTGGGCGCCTCCGGCGACAGTCCGAAGGGGACGACCGCGAGCAGCGACTGCGTGGTCGGGTCGGCGTCGTAGAGCCGCGGCGAGAGCCGGCCCATCGCGGCCAGGTGCCCGAGCCAGAAGTGCCGCTGCCGCTCGGACGCGCAGAGGAAGAAGTCCCCGCGTTCGAGCTGCGCGTCGAGCACCTTCGTGACACCGGCGAGGTCGGCCGCGCGCTTGTCGTCGGCGACGCCCTTGCCCTGCTCCAGCAGCTCGAGGTGCATCGGGTCGTAGAGGTCGGCGACGACGATCTTGCCGCTGTGCTCCTTCTTCAGCGACGGTGCGAGCTCGAGGACGTGACCCTGCAGCACGACGATGTCGGCCCAGGCAACCGGCGCCTCCAGCTCGCGGTGCTTGCCCGCGCTGACGCGGAACGGCGCGGGCGGCGGGGTCGCGAGGGGGTTGGTCGTGACGAGGTGGACGTCGTGCTCGGCGGACAGCGCCAGCGCGATGTTCCAGGCGCGGATCGCGGGGCCGGCCATCCGCTCGGTGAGCGCGTCGCCGGTGATCACCAGGATCCGGCGACGCTGCCCGAACGCCTTCTCGATGCCGAACGCCTCGACCAGGATGTCGTGCGCGGCGAGGTAGCGCGGCAGCGGGTAGGCGGGCTCCAACGCTTTGCGCAGCAACGGAAGCAGGTCGGCGTCGGTGCGGACGCGGGCGGCCTGCTCGACCGCGCGGGAGGCGGCCAGCGACGGCAGCTGCTCGACAAACTGGTCGATCGCCAGCAGCCCGGCCAGCGTGGTCCGCGGGATCGCGACGTCGCCGGACTCGATCGGGCCGACGCCTTTCTCCAGGTCGAGCTGGGTCGCGTCCAGCTCACCGCGGGCGGTGGCCCGGCGGACGGCCAGGGCGAGCGCGGCCGGCAGGGCGCGGGCCAGCGTCTCGTCGGAGAGGTTCTTGTAGAGCGCGGCCAGGGCGTTGCGCTCCAGCAGGAACGTCTCGCGGCCGGTCTCCGGCGCGTCGACCGCGGCCATCGTGCCGTGGTGGCGGTGGTAGGTCAGCGACTCCGGCACGTACCGGACGCGCCAGCCGCGCAGGTTGAGCCGCCAGCCGAGGTCGACGTCCTCGTAGAACATGAAGAACCGCTCGTCGAAGCCGCCGAGCTCGGCGAACACCGAAGCGCGCACGAACATGGCCGAGCCGGTGCCGAACAGGACGTCCTTCGCGACCTCGTGCTCGGCGGCCGGGACGTCGGCCAGCGGCGAGCCCGCGTGGCGCTTGTAGCCCATGCCGAACCAGGTCAGGCCGCCGTCGACGAAGTCGGTGCCGGTGCCGTCCCAGTCGAGGACCTTGCTGGCCACGGCGGCGACCCGCGGTTGCGCGCGCAGCTCGGCGACCGCGGCGGAGACCCAGCCGGGCGCCGGGCGGGCGTCGTTGTTGAGGAAGCCGAGGACGGTGCCCTTCGCGTGGCTCGCGCCGAGGTTGCAGCCACCGGCGAACCCGGTGTTGCGGCCGGCCTCGATCACGCGGGCCTGCGGGACGGCCTCGCGGATGCGCGCGGCTTCGTCGGAGTTGTCGACGCAGATCAGCTCGAGCTCGGCGTAGTCGTGCTCGGCGAGCGCGCGCAGGCAGGTGATCGTGTCTTCGGCCCCGTGGTAGTTCACCACGATCACCGAGACGAGCGGTTGCGGTTCCCCCTGCGCCAAAGCCCTGCTCCTGTCGTCGGGTCGTCCGCAAAGCTTACTGTGCTGTTTTTTGCCAACCCGACCACAGCCACGGCCGGACGATTTCGCGTCGACGGTTGCTTAAAGCTCGGGGTGGCCGGCCTGCTTTTGGCCGGGTTGGCAAAGCCCTGCCCATGCCTCCCAGACCGCGCCTCGGCTCAGCGCCGCGCGGCGGCCGATCTTGCGTCGCGCCCGCAATGCCGCAGGTGACCGCGCGACGACCTCGGCGAGCACCCGGCAGCGCAGGCCGAACCGGAAGTTCGCCGCGGCCGGACGGCCCGGGCGCAGCGGTAGCACCACCGTCAACACGGCGAACCTGACCAGCTGGTTCACCGCGACTTCGCGGGGCGCGCAGCGCAGCAGCATGAGCAGCCGGTTGCGCTCGTTCCAGCGGTGGAACTCCGGCGAGCCGGGCTTGCTGCTGGCGCCGTGGGCGTGCCGGACGCGGGCGTCCGGGGCCGCGACGACGTCCCACCCGGCCAGCCGCAGCCGCCACGCGGTGTCGGTGTCCTCGTAGTAGCAGAAGAACCCGGCCGGGACGCCGCCGACGTCGCGCAGGGCGTCGGCGCGCAGCAGGGCGGCGCCGCCGCAGAAGGCGAACACCTCGTCCGTGGGCTCGGTGAGGTCGGCGCCGTGGCCGTCGGCGGTGAGCCGGACCCCGGCCGACTGCGTGCTGCCGTCGGGCCGCACGAGCAACGCCGTCGCCGCGGCGGCCAAGGGGGCCTTGTCCAGGGTGTCTTCCAGCGTGGCGAGCCACTCCGGCTCGGGCTCGGCGTCGTCGTTCAGCCACGCCAGCAACGGCGTCTCGACGCTCTTCGCGGCAACGGCGAGCGCGCCCGCGTAGCCGGCGTTGCGGGGGAGCCGAAGCACCTCCGGGTGTGAAGGATGGGCCGCGAGCAGGGCGGCGGTGCCGTCGTCGGAGGCGTTGTCCACCACGATCGTCCGATGTGGACGCGTCTGCGCGGCGAGCGCGTCGAGGCAGGCGGTGACGTGCCCGGCGCCCCGCCAGGTCACGACTACCACCGTGGTGGCGGGATTCGGCGTCACGTCCCGCACAATAGCCGCGTGCCCGAACTGGTCGTGCTCGCCGAGCAGCTCCTCGCGCCCGTGCCCGGTGGCACCGGGCGCTACACGGCCGAGCTGCTGCCCGCGCTCGCGAAGACCGCGCCGCCGGGCTGGACCGTGTCCAGCGCCGTCGCGCGGCACGCCGACGTGGCCGCGGCCCGGCTGGACGGCGTCGAGGGCCCGCGGGTGTTGCGGTACCCGCCGCGGGTGCTGGTCGGCGCGTGGCAGCTGGGGATCCCCTGGTGGCCGGGCGGCGACGCGGTGCACGCGCCGACGCCGTTCGCGCCGCCGCGCGCGCCGGCCGGGCGCACGCTGAGCGTGACCGTGCACGACACCGTGCCGTGGACCCACCCCGAGACGCTCACCGCGCGCGGGGTCAGCTGGCACCGGTCGATGATCGCGCGGGCCGCGCGCCGCGCGTCCGGGCTGGTGGTGCCGACCCGGGCGGTCGCGGACGAGCTGGCGGTGCTGGTCGACGTCGACGTCCCGGTGCGCGTGGTGCCGCACGGCGTGCGGGTGCCGTCGGGCTCGGCTGAGCTGGACTTGCCTTCGGAGTACGTGCTCGCGGTAGGCACGATCGAGCCGCGCAAGGGGATCGACGTGCTGGTCGACGCGGTCGCGGCGCTCGACGGCGTGGCGCTGGTGGTCGCCGGGCAGCCGGGCTGGGGCGGTGTCGACCCGGCCGCGCTGGCTCTGGACCGCGGTCTTCCCCCGGAGCGGCTGCGGGTGCTGGGGAAGGTGTCGGACGCCGAGCTGGCGACCGCGCTGCGGGGGGCGAGCGTGCTGGCCGTGCCGAGCCTCGCCGAGGGCTTCGGGATGGGCCTGCTGGAGGCGATGGCGGCCGGGGTGCCGGTGGTGCACACCGACGTCCCGGCGCTGGTCGAGGTGGCCGGCGGCGCCGGGATCACGGTGCCCCGCGGTGACGCGGTGGCCCTGGCCGCGGGGTTGCGGGAGGTGCTGGAGTCACCGACGGTGGCGGCCAAGCTCACCCGTTCGGGGCGTGACCGCGCGAAGGCGTTCACCTGGCGTCGCGCGGCGGAAGCCGTCTGGGCGATTCATCGACGAGTGCACGACTGACCGGTTTGCCAGTTCCCCACCATGACACCGGGTCACCGCCGTACCCTACGGGGGTGAGCGATGATCCCCGGGTCCTGATCGACGCGACCGCGGTGCCCGCGGACCGCGGCGGGGTCGGCCGGTACGTGGACTCGCTCGTCGCCGCGCTCGACGCGGACGGGGCACGCATCACCGTCGTCTGCCAGCCCCGGGACCTGCCGCTTTACGATCGGCTGGCGCCGCGCTCGCGCGTCGTGCCGGCGTCGCCGACGACGACCACCCGCACCGCGCGGCTGACCTGGGAACAGGCGACCCTGCCGCGGCTGGTGCGCCGCCTCGGCGCCGACGTCGTCCACTCGCCGCACTACACGATGCCGCTGACGACGTCGGCCGCGTCGGTGGTCACGCTGCACGACGCGACGTTCTTCACCGACGCCGTGCTGCATTCGTCGGTCAAGGCCCGCTTCTTCCGCGCGTGGACGGCGACGGCCCTGCGCCGCGCGACGCTGTGCGTGGTGCCGTCGGCGGCGACCGCGGCGGAGCTGGCCCGCGTCGGCCCGGTCCGGCACGCTTCCCTGGAAGTGATTCACCACGGCGTCGACAGCGAGCGGTTCCACCCGCCGTCACCCTCGGAAGTCGCGGCGGCCCGGGCGGCCGTCGGACTGGGCCGGACGCCGTACGTGGCGTTCCTCGGCGCGCTCGAGCCGCGCAAGAACGTCCCGGCGCTGATCCGCGGCTTCGCCCGCGCGGTCACCGGCCGCAGGGATGCGCCGGCGTTGGTGCTGGCCGGCCAGCCGGGCTGGGACACGCAGGTGGAGCGGGCCCTGGACGCGGTTCCGCATCGGCTGCGCGTGATCCGGGCGGGTTATCTGCCGTTCGGGACGCTGGCGGGGTTCCTCGGCGGCGCCGAGCTGGTGGCGTACCCGTCCCTGGGCGAGGGTTTCGGCCTCCCGGTCCTGGAGGCGATGGCGTGCGGCGCGTGTGTCCTGACCACGCGACGGCTGTCACTGCCGGAGGTGGGCGGCGACGCGGTGGCGTACTGCGGAGTGGGCGCGGGCGACGTCGCGGCGGCGATCAGCGAGCTCCTCGCCGACCCGGGCCGCCGGGCGGAGCTGGCCACGGCGGCCCAGCAGCGCGCGAAGGAGTTCTCGTGGGCGACGACCGCGGAACGGCACCGGGAGGCGTACGCCAAAGCTTGGTCGCGCCACCTCCGAACCCGCTGATCTTCCTACTTCTTCCAGCGTGCTCTCGGGCCGGGGCGGCGGGACCGCGCAGCGTCACGAGGGGACAATGACCCGATGACCGATCACTCCCGTTACGGCGACGAACTCGGCGTCGTGACCGTCACCTACTTCTCCGGCGAGACCCTCGAGCGGTTCCTCGACACGCTCGAGAAGGCCACCGAGCGTGATGTCCAGGTTGTCGTCGCGGACACCGTCTCCACCGATGGCGCTCCCGAGAAGGCCGCGAAGCGCGAGAACGTGCACCTGCTGAACATCGGCGAGAACGTCGGTTACGGGACCGGGTGCAACCGGGGCGTCGCCGAGCTGGACGACCGGTACGGCTGGATCGTCATCTCGAACCCGGACCTGGAGTGGGAGCCGGGCACGATCGACACGCTGCTCGACGCCGCGAAGCGGTGGCCGCGCGGGGGCGCCTTCGGGCCGCTGATCCACGACCTCGACGGCACCGTCTACCCGTCGGCGCGGCTGGTGCCGTCCTTCGGGCGGGGCATCGGGCACGCCGCCCTCGGGAAGATCTGGCCCGGCAACCCCTGGACCAAGCAGTACCGGCAGGAGACCGGCACGCCCACCGAGCGCGTCGCCGGCTGGCTGTCCGGCTCGTGCCTGCTGATGCGCCGCGAGGCGTTCGACTCCGTCGGCGGCTTCGACTCGCGCTACTTCATGTACTTCGAGGACGTCGACCTCGGTGACCGGCTGGCGAAGGCGGGCTGGCTGAACGTCTACACGCCCTCGGCCGGGGTCATGCACGTCGGCGGGCACTCGACGTCGCAGGCGTCGAAGAAGATGCTCGCGGTCCACCACGAGAGCGCTTACCGCTTCCTCGCCGACCGCCACCAGGGCCTCCTGTGGAAGCCGCTGCTGGCCGCGACGAAGCTCGGCCTCGCCCTGCGGCTGAAGCTGGAGACCCGGAAGGGCTAGATCCCGTCGAGCCGGCGGGACAGGTCGGACTTGCCGTTGGTCTGCGTCACCGTCGGCACCAGGCCGGTTTCATCCGGGTCCGGCTCCTTCAGCGGGCTCGTGATCGGCTCGGCCTGGGGCCGGCGGGCCAGCGGAGCCGTGACCGGCTTCGGTGCCGCAGTCGGCATCGGCGTGGTCGGTGTCGGCGTGCTCAACGGCGTCGTGTGCTGACGGCGGCCGCCGTGGGCCTCCAGCCGGCGGGTCGGCGACGAGCCGGCCAGCGGGTGGTCGTTCTCCTCGATCAACGACGCCGGCAGCTGCGTGGTCGTGTCCGGGTCCTGGCTCCGGTCGAGACCGTCGATGGCGGCCCGCGGTATCTGCTGCGTGTTCGAGGCGTCCATCGGCGAGATGGCACTGTCCGGCGTCACCACGAACACACCACGCGCTTGGGCTCGTGCGAGCAGGGCGTCCGCCCGATCGCGGGGGTCCATCCCCTCGGCCTCCCGACTGACCCGGGGGCCCTCTGGGGAGGGGCCCGCCTGTTTCCTGTCTAGGGTAGGCCCTCCGGGCGACCTCCGTCAGGGTTTCCCGCGGCTTGTCGCTCAGCGGTGCGTGATACAGGAGGAGATTTCCGTGACGTCCGAGGTCGAGATCGACGCCGTCGTGCTGGTCGGGGGCAAGGGCACGCGACTGCGGCCACTGACCCTTTCGGCGCCGAAACCGATGCTCCCGACAGCCGGGACGCCCTACCTCAGCCACCTGTTCTCGCGCATCCGCGAGGCCGGGATCCGGCACGTCGTGCTCGGCACGAGCTACCGTGCGGAGGTGTTCGAGGAGTACTTCGGCGACGGCAAGTCGATCGGTCTGGACCTGGAGTACGTCGTCGAGGAAGAGCCGCTCGACACGGCCGGTGCCATCAGGAACGTCTACGACAAGCTGCGCGCCGACCACGTGATCGTCTTCAACGGCGACATCATCTCCGGCGCGGACCTCGGCGCGCAGCTGCAGGTGCACCGCGAGTCCGAAGCCGACGTCACCCTGCACCTGCAGCGCGTCCCGGACCCGAGCCGGTTCGGGTCGGTGCCGACCGACGAGACCGGGCGGGTGCAGGCGTTCCTGGAGAAGACGCCCAACCCGCCGACCGACCAGATCAACGCCGGCTGTTACGTCTTCCGCCGCCCGGTGATCGAGGCGATCCCGGCCGGGCGCCGGGTGTCGGTCGAGCGCGAGACGTTCCCGCGGCTGCTCGAGCAGGGCGCGCACATCCAGGGGTTCGTCGACGCCTCCTACTGGCTCGACGTCGGCACGCCGGAAGCGTTCGTGCAGGGCTCCGCCGACCTCGTGCGTGGCGTGGCGCCGACGTCGGCGCTGCCCGGCCGGCCCGGCGACTTCCTGGTGCTCGACGGCGCTTCCGTCGCCGAAGACGCCCAGCTGAGCGGGGGCTCGACCATCGGCGTCGCCGCCGTCGTCGGCTCGGGCGCGAAGGTCGACGGCTCGGTGCTGTTCGACGGCGCGGCCGTGTCCGAAGGCGCGGTGGTCGAGCGTTCGGTGCTCGGGCACGGCGCGCGCGTCGGCGCCGGCGCGGTGCTGCGCGGGGTCGTGCTCGGCGACGGCGTGTCCGTCGGGGCCGGCTGCGAGCTGCTCGACGGCGCCCGCGTCTGGCCCGACACCGTGCTGCCCGACGGTTCCGTGCGCTTCTCGAGCGACGCGTAGCCGATGTTCTGGCGTCCCGCGTTCGAGGTCGACCTGGGCCGGGTCCTGGGTCCGCTGAAGCGCGGCCGCGGGTCGCTCAACATCCTCACCGACGAACGCGGCATCACCTGGCTCGCGTCGAACACCCCGGACGGCCCGGGCACCCTGGCGCTGCGCAGGCTCACCGACGGCCGGATCGAGGCGGCCGCCTGGGGTGCCGGCGCGGATCGGCTGCTCACCGGCGTACCGAGGCTGCTCGGCGCGGACGACGACGACTCGGAGTTCGTCGCGCACCACGACGTCGTCGCGCGGGCCCGGCGGGAGAACCCCGGCCTGCGGCTCGGCGCGACCGGCGTCGTGTGGGACTGGCTGGTGCTCGCCGTGCTGGAGCAGAAGGTGACCGGCAAGGAGGCGATCCGGTCGTGGGCCGAGCTGTGCCGCCGCTTCGGTGCGCCGGCGCCCGGGCCGGGGCCGGACCGCCTGCGCGTGCCGCCGGCGCCGGTGGCGCTGCGGTCACTGCCGGACTGGCACTGGCACCGCGCGGGTGTCGACATCAAGCGGCGGACGGCGTTGCTCAACGCGGCCCGCGTCGCCCACCACCTGGAGCGCGCGGTCGAGCTGCGGGGGATCGAGGGACGCCACCTGCTGCGGCACGTGCCGGGCATCGGCGTGTGGACGGCCGCGGAGGTCGCCCAGCGGGCCTGGGGTGATCCGGACGCGGTGAGCTTCGGGGACTACAACATCCCGTCGATGGTCGGGAACGCCGTGCTGGGCACGAAGGTCGACGACGCCGGGATGGCGGAGGTGCTGGCGCCGTACGCGCCGCAGCGGCAGCGAGCGGTGCGGTACCTGGAGGCGGCGGGGCACCGGCGGCCGCGGTTCGGGCCGCGGGTCGAGCTGCGCGAGTACCGGGCGATGTGAGGCGCGCCGGTCAGTACTGGGGCGGGTAGCCGCCCTGCTGGTTCGGCGGGTACGGCTGCTGGCCGGGGTAGCCCTGCTGGGGCGGATAACCGGGCTGCTGGGGCGGGTAGCCGGGCTGCTGGCCGGGGTAGCCCTGCTCGGGCGGGTAGCCGGGCTGCTGGCCCGGATACCCCTGCTGCGGGGGATACCCGGGCTGCTGCGGGTAACCCGGGTACTGCTGCGGCGGGTACTGCGGCTTCGGCTTCGCGGCCGCCTTGATCACGACGACGGCCACCGTCACGATGCTGGCCAGCACCAGCAGGCAGAGCAGCAGCACGATCAGGCTCACGGTCGGCTTTCCCCCTCGTCGAGCGCGGCGCGGGCGATGGCCAGCGCCTCGGCGTCGTCCAGGCCGAGCTTACGGGTGAGCTCCGCGTACCGGGCCGCGGCCTGCTGCGCCCGGCGGCGGCTCTGGTCACCCGACGCGGCGACGAAGCTGCCCGCCCGGCCGCGCGTCTCGATCAGGCCGGCTTCCTCGAGCTCGCGGTAGGCGCGGGCCACGGTGTTCGGGGCGATGCCGAGGTCGGCCGCGAGCTGCCGGACGGTGGGCAGCTTCGTGCCGACGGCCAAGCTCCGGTCGTTGATCCGCGTCGCGAGCCCGGACCGGACCTGCTCGAAGGGCGGCACCGGCGAGCTGCTGTCGAAGGGGACGGTCACCAGCTCTGCGGACCCGCTCCCGGACCGGGCAGCGGCTGCTGCGGATAGGGCGCGGTCGGCGAGTACTGCGGCGGCGCGGGCGGGTACCCGCCCTGCTGCTGCGGCACCGGCTGCGACGGAGGGAACCCGGCTTGCTGCTGCGGGAATCCGGGTTGCGCCGCGCCCGGCGCCGGTGCGAACCCCGGCTGCGGGACCGGCTGCGACGGCGGGAATCCAGGCGCGCCAGGCGCGAAGCCTGCCTGCGGGACCGGCTGCGAAGCAGGGAAACCGGTCGGTGAAGCTCCGCCTTGCGGGAAACCAGCCTGCGGAACCTCGTTCTGCACCGGGAAACCAGGCTGCGAAGCAGGGAAACCGGCCGGTGAAGCTCCGCCCTGCGGGAAACCGGCCTGCGGGACCGGCTGCGACGGCGGGAATCCGGGCGCGCCCGGCGCGAAGCCCGCCTGCGGCACCGGCTGCGAAGCCGGGAACCCGGTCGGCGACACCCCGCCCTGCGCCGCCCCGCCCGCTGCAAACCCTTGCTGCGGCGGGAAGTTCTGCGCCGGGAAGTTCGCCTGCGGGAACTGCCCGCCGTTCTTCATCGCCTCTTCGCGGCGCATCTTCGACACGCGCACCGCCACCACGATCACGAACACGATGATCGCGAGCACGAGCAGCCCGACCACGATGTAGCCGAACACACCGTCGCCGCCGCCACCGCCGGAGTGGTAGTGCACCCGCTCCAGGAACTGCGTTGCCATCCGTTCCTCCCCTGTCCGCGCTCCAGGCTAGTGCCCGGCACCGACCGGAACGGCCGCTTTCACCAGATCGGCGAGATCTTCCGACCCCGCCGGGAGCGCGTCCACCGGCCACCACCGCAGGTCGTCGGACTCGCTGCTGCGCACCGGCGAAGCCCCCGGCGGTGCGAACACCGCGTACCGGACGTCGAAGTGGCGCGTCGGCACGCCGAGCGAGCACGTGATCGGGTGGACGTCCAGGTGCACCGGCGCGGCCCCGATCCGCAGCCCGGTCATCCCGGACTCCTCGGCGGCCTCGCGCAACGCGGCCTCGGCCACCGTCGTGTCCTCGGGCTCGCAGTGCCCGCCGAGCTGCAGCCACCGGCCGACCCGCGGGTGCAGCGTGAGCAGCACCTGCGTCGCCGTGTGGTCCAGCAGCACGGCCGACGCCGTCAGGTGCCCGGCCGCGCAGGACCGCTGGCAGCTGTCGTCGCGCGCCGCGAGGAACCCGAGGAACGCCTGCCGCAGGGACTCCTGGGAAGGGAGCGAAGGCCGCCACGCGCTCAGCGTCGTGACGGCGTCGGCGTGCAAAGTCACAGCTCCAGCAGCCCTTCCCCCGGCGCGGCGGAGAGCCGCGACTCCGGCTCGGTGAGCGGGACGCCGATCGCGACCGAGCCCAGCGGCTGCCAGCGCTCGTCCAGGCCGAGGACGTCGCGGACGATGTCGGCGGCGAAGATCGTCGAGCCGATCCAGCACGAACCGAGGCCTTCGGCCGCCAGCGCGACCAGCAGGCCCTGCACCGCGGCCCCGCCGGCGACGGTGAACATCGTCTTTTCGCAGTCGTTGCGGCGCGCGTCGGGGTAGGTGTGCGCGCCGTCCGGCACCAGGAACGGAATGACGATTTCCGGTGCCCGGTAAAGGATGTCGCCGCGGCTGAGCCGCTTCGCGACCTGTTCCGGGGTGAAGTCGTCACCGACGAGGTCGGCCTGCCACGACTCGCGCATCGCGTCGAGCAGTTCCTTGCGCTTCGCGCCGTCGCGCAGCCAGACGAACCGCACCGGGTGCGTGTGGTGCGGGGCGGGCGCGGTCAGCGCCGAGCCGACGGCCCGCCGCATCGAGATGGGCGACACCGGGGCGTCGCTGAACTGCCGCACCGACCGCCGGACCGGCACGGCCTCCCGGCGGCCCTGCGCGATGGCTTCGTTGGCGCCCAGCCGGAAGAGGTCCTCTTCGAGCGGCCGGATCAGCGACCGCGCGTTCGAGCCGTCGTCCACGAGATCCAGGCCGCGGACGACCGCCACCGGCGTCCCGCCCAGCTTGCCCTTGACCAGGTCGGCGGCCGACGCGAGCTCGTCGGCGATCGCGACCTCGGTGACGGCCAGTTCGTTGCCCTGCCCGTCGATCGTGCCCCGGTAGGCGTGCAGCACGCGCAGCCCGGACGCGCCGATCGCGTTGTCGGTCTGCCCGACCCGCCAGGCGCGGCCCATGGTGTCGGTGATGACGACGGCGACCTCGACGCCGAGCCGGTCCCGCAGCCCGTTGCGCAGGGCCAGCGCCGAAGCGTCGGGGTCGGCCGGCAGCAGGGCGACCTCGTCACCGGCCACATTGGACGCGTCGATCCCGGACGCCGCCTGGACGATCCCCAGCCGGTTCTCGGTGATCACCGTGCGCGCGATCCGCGCGACGATCCGCACGGCCTCCTGCTTGACGAGGTCGCGGCGCGCGGCGTCCCGGGCCTCGGGGTCGGTCGGCACGCGGACGAGCCTGCCCTCGGCCTTCGAGACGATCTTGCTGGTCACGACCACGACGTCCCCCGAGCGCAGCCACGGCGCGGCCGTGACGATCGCGCCGGTCAGGTCGTCGCCGGGGCGGAACTCGGGCAGCCCGGGGACGGGCAGGATCTCGAGCTTGGGGGCGGCGTGGTCAGTCAACAGGGGCTCCAGCGAGTTCCAGGGCGGCGCGGGCCATCGCCGCGGTCGCGTCCACATCGGACATCAGCAGCGGGACGTCGCGGACGGTCACGCCCGGCACGTCGGCCGTCTCGCCCTCGGCGATCAGCCAGCCGTCGAGGACACCGTCGGCCTTGCGCGAGCCGTAGTGCCGGCCCACCGCCTCGGCGGACGTCTCGACGCCGATCGCGGTCAGGCACGCGTCGGCCATCCCGCGCAGCGCCTTGCCGCCGATGATCGGGGACATCCCGACGACGCCGGCCGACGTCTTGCGCAGCGCGTCCCGGACCCCGGGCACGCCCAGCACGGTGCCCACCGAGACGACCGGGTTCGACGGCGCGAACAGCACCGCGTCCGCCCCGGAGATCGCCTCCAGCACCCCGGGCGCGGGCTTGGCCTCGTCGTTGCCGACGGCGACGATCGAGTGCGCCTTCGGCTCGGCGCGGTAGCGCACCCACCACTCCTGGAAGTGGATGGCCTTCTGCTGCCCGTCCTGCTCCGGGTCGTCGATGACGACGTGCGTCTCGACGCGGTCGTCCGACATCGGCAGCAGCCGGACGCCGGGCTGCCAGCGGTCGCACAGGGCCTCGGTCACCGCGGACAGCGGGTAGCCCGCGCGCAGCATCCGGGAGCGGATCAGGTGAGTGGCGATGTCCTTGTCGCCGAGCCCGAACCAGTCCGGGTCGGCGCCGTAGGCCGCCAGCTCCTCCTTGACCACCCAGGTCTCACCCGAGTGCCCCCAGCCGCGGTCCTTGTCGATCCCGCCGCCCAGGGTGTACATGCAGGTGTCCAGGTCCGGGCAGATCCGCAGGCCGTGCATCCAGACGTCGTCGCCGGTGTTGACCAGCGCCGTCACCTCGTGCGGCGACTCGCTCGCCCCTTCCGGCGCCATGCCCAGCGCCGCCTTCAAACCCAGCAGGAAACGGGCCCCGCCCACTCCGCCGACCACTACCACGATCTTCACGACGTCGAATCCTCGCACGAGCCGGGTGTCGCCACCCAGTACCGGTACCTGTGGTGCGGGGCGTAGCCGAGCCCCGCGTAGAGCGCGAGCGCGCCCGAATTGGCCTCCGCGACCTGCAACACCGCGTGGTCGGCCCCGTGTTCCGCGCCCCAGGAGTGCAGGGCGCCCATCAGCGCGGACGCGAGCCCGCGCCGGCGGAAGGCGGGCGCGACCTCCAGGCGCCCGACGTGCAGCCAGCCGTCGACCAGCGCGCCCCGGACGACGCCGGCGGTGACACCGTCGAGCGTCGCGACGCCGTAACCGACCTTGCCGCCGGTCAGGACGCTGCGCGCCGCTGGGACGTCTTCGCCGGGGCCCAGCGTGAGCTCCCACCAGGCGGGAGTCGGCTCGTCGTGCACCCTGACGCCGGGCGCGGCCGGCCCGGCGGTGAGCGGCGAGGTGAGCACGACGACCTCGTGACCGCGGGCGTGCCGCGTCGCCTGGAACCAGCCTTCGGCGACGATCGCGCGCTCGTTCGGGCTGTCGCGGATCACCTGCACCATCGGCGGGATCCCCCGATCGTGGGCGAAGTCACACACCGCGGCGAGCGCCGCCGGGATGGGCCGTCCGGGGTCGCCGACGGCGAGTGCGCTGTTCGCGCGGCCGGTGAACCCGTCCGCCCAGCGCAGCCGCCAGTCCCCCAAGGATTCCTCGACCAGGGGCGGCCATGCTCGGCTGCAGGCGATTTCGAGCGTTTCGGGTGCGTTCACGGCTAGATTGTGACTGAGGCGGCAAAAGTCGTGGAGCGGATTTCGGAGGAGGCGGGCCGTGGGCATCCAGCGCAAGGACGAGCGGCACAACGAGAAGCTCGTGGACGAGATCTCCGAGGGCTTCAACCGGGCCGTGGGGGAGCAGAAGGCCGAAGAAGACGCCCCCAAGCCGCGCTTCGTCATCACCGGTGACGCCCGGGCCACCCCGCCCCCGCGCCGCCGGGAGCGGTGAACACACGCCGTACCCCGGGTATGGCTAAGGGTTGCCTCACCAACCGATCGGGTGCCGCTGCCGCGTAATGTCGGCACGGACTGGCTGTTTGCAGAGAAAAGCAGGAGTACGCAGTGACCTACGTGATCGCCGAGCCCTGCGTCGACGTGCTCGACAAGGCGTGTATCGACGAGTGCCCCGTGGACTGCATCTACGAGGGCGAGCGGATGCTGTACATCCACCCGGACGAGTGCGTCGACTGCGGCGCCTGCGAACCGGTCTGCCCGGTCGAGGCGATCTACTACGAGGACGACGTCCCGGACAACTGGTCGGACTACACCAAGGCCAACGTCGACTTCTTCGACGAGCTGGGCTCGCCGGGCGGCGCCTCCAAGGTGGGCAAGACCGCGCACGACCCGGGCTTCATCAAGGCGCTGCCCCCGCAGGGCGAATGAGCCGGGTCGCGCTGCCCGACTTCCCCTGGGATTCGCTCGCCGAGGTCAAGGCCACGGCGCAGGCGCATCCCGGCGGGGTGGTCGACCTCTCGATCGGCACGCCGGTCGACCCGGTCCCGGCCGGGATCCGCGACGCCCTGGCGTCGGTGTCGGACATCCCGGGCTACCCGACGACGCACGGCATCCCCGCCCTGCGCGCGGCGGCCATCGCCGCCCTCGGCCGGCGCCACGGGGTCACCGGCCTCGAGGCGGACGCCGTGCTCCCGACGATCGGGTCGAAGGAGGCCGTGGCCTGGCTGCCGCGGCTGCTCGGCTTCGGCGAGGGTGACCTCGTCGTCATCCCGGAGCTGGCGTACCCGACGTACGAGGTCGGGGCACTGCTGGCCGGTGCGTCGATCCTGCGCTCCGACGGCCTGACCGCCCTCGGTCCGCAGAAGCCGGCGATGATCTGGCTGAACTCGCCGTCCAACCCGACCGGCAAGGTGCTGCCCGTCGAGCACCTGCGCAAGGTCGTCGAGTGGGCCCGCGAGCGCGACGTCGTCGTGGTCTCCGACGAGTGCTACCTCGCGCTCGGCTGGGAGGCCGAACCGCTGTCGGTGCTGCACCCGGACGTCTGCGGCGGCCGCACGGACGGCCTGATCGCCGTCCACTCGCTGTCCAAGTCGGCGAACCTGGCCAGCTACCGCGCCGGGTTCCTGACCGGCGACCCGAAGCTGGTCGCGCAGCTGCTGGAGATCCGCAAGCACGCGGGCATGATCGTGCCGCGCCCGGTCCAGGAGGCGATGGTCGCCGCCCTGACCGACGACGAGGCGTTGACGGCCCAGCGCGAGCGGTACGACCGGCGTCGACTGGCGCTGCGGAAGGCGTTGCAGGACAACGGGTTCCGCATCGACCACTCGGAGGCGGGGCTCTACCTGTGGGCCACCCGCGACGAGGACGCGCAGACGACGCTCGGCTGGCTGGCCGACCGGGGCATCCTGGTCGCGCCGGGCACGTTCTACGGCCCGAAGGGCGGCAAGCACGTCCGGGTCGCTTTGACGGCGACGGACGAGCGGGTCGATGCCGCCGTGGCGCGGCTCAGCGCCTAGTAGTCCCGGCCCGTGAAGCCCCGGTAGACGAACCGGGTGAGCGCCTCGACCGCCTCTTCGTCGGTCGGGGGTGTCCACCCGGCCGGCTGCGGGCCCAGCAGCCACATCTGGGCGAAGCTGTCGATCAGCTGGAACATCATCGCGATCGACAGGTCCGTCCGGGTCGGCAGCCGCAGGCCGGCCGCGGTCACGTGGGCCAGGTGGCCCGTCAGGTCCGCGGCCTGGGAGGCGCCGAAGCTCGCCACCGTGCGGGCGAAGCCGTCGTTGACCAGCGCCGCCTGACGCAGCGCCTGCATCGTGGCCGCGTTTTCCTTGAAGAACTCCCAGAACGACGCGACGTGGTAGCGCACCGCCGCCGGGTCGCTGAAGTCCGACAGGTGCCCCTCGGCCAAGGCCGCCTCGTCGCCTGACGTCCCGAGATCGGCCAGGAGCGCTTCGAGCAGCTCCTCCTTGCCCGCGAAGTGGTTGTAGAACGACCCCGCGGCCCGGCCGGCTTCCGCCGTGATGTCCGTGATCTTGGTGTTCAGGTAGCCCTTGCGCGCGAAGACGCGCTTGGCCGCGGCCTTGAGCGCGGCCTCGGTCTCCGCGGCCTTCTCCTTGCGGTTCACCGCCACCTCCTTGACGCCGGACGCTAGCAGTGCCACTCTGAATCCAGATTCACTGAATTTCAATTCACTGGGAGGACGAGATGGACACACGGGTGCTGATCGCGGGGGCGGGGCCGACCGGGCTGACGCTGGCCATCGAGCTGGCGCGGCGCGACGTCGCCGTCCGGCTCATCGACAAGGCCGAGGAGTTCTTCGTGGGCTCGCGCGGCGACGGGCTCCAGCCGCGGACGCTCGAGATCTTCGAGGACCTCGGCGTGCTGGACGCGGTGCTGGCGCAGGGGGCCGCGCCGGTCCCGATGCGGATCCACGTCGGCGGCGAGGTCGTCGGCGAGCGGCTGATGTTCGACCCGGTCGAGGCGACGCCGGACAAGCCGTACCCGACCGGCTGGTTCCTGGGCCAGTCGCAGACCGAGGGCATTCTGCGCGACCGGCTGGCCGAGTTCGGCGTGCACGTCGAGCTGAACACCGCGCTGACCGGATTCGAGCAGGACGAAGACGGCGTCACGGCCACGCTGGGCACGGGCGAGACCGTCCGCGCCGAGTACCTGGTCGGGGCCGACGGCGGCAAGAGCTTCGTCCGCAAGGCGCTGGGGATCGCGTTCGAGGGCACCACCGACGAGTCGATCCGGATGCTGCTCGGCGACGTCCACGCCGAAGGCCTCGACCGCGGGTACGGCCATTGGTTCGGCGCGTCGGACGACCCGATGCGCGGCATGATGTTCAGCCCGCTGCCGGGCACGCCGTGGTTCCAGTTCGGTTCGCCGCTCGGGGACGGCGAGCTGGAGGCGGAGACCGCGCTGCCCGCGATCCAGGCGCGGCTCGACGCGCTGAGCGGCGGCACCGTGAAGCTGTCCGACCTGGCCTGGTCGACGGTGTGGCGGCCGAACGTCCGGCTCGCGGAACGCTTCCGCGACGGCCGGGTCTTCCTGGCCGGCGACGCCGCGCACGTCCACCCGCCGACCGGCGGCCAGGGCCTGAACACCGGTGTCGGGGACGGGTACAACCTGGGCTGGAAGCTAGCGGACGGCTCGCCCGAGCTGATCGACAGCTACGAGGCCGAGCGCCGGACGAACGCGGCGCGCGTGCTCGGGATTTCGACCGGGCTGATGCAGAAGTACGTCGACGGTGACGAAGACGCGCACCGGCGCGGCGAGGACACCCAGCAGCTGGACATCAGCTACCGCGGCGGCCCGCTGTCTCCGGCCGGCGCCGGCGCGCTGCAGCCGGGAGACCGCGCCCCGGACGCGCCGCTGACCGACGCCAACGGCAAGCGCGTCCGGCTGTTCGAGCTGTTCCGCGGCCCGCACGCGACCGAGCTGGTCTTCGGCGACGGCCCGACGTCGGGCCACCGGATCCTGCCCGCAGGCAGCGTCGCGACGGGCTCGGACCTGGTCGACGACGGCGGCCACGCGTACGCGGCTTACGACGTGAAGCCGGGCGCGAAGGTGCTGGTCCGGCCGGACGGGTACGTCTGGTCGGTCTCCCGCGGCTTGGGGGGGGGGGGGGGGGGGGGGGGGGGGGGGAGGGGGACACCCAAAAAAAACGGAAGGGGGGGGAGGGGCGGGGGGGGGGGGTAAGGACCAAGGAGGGGGGACGAACGCGGCGGGCTCGTATC
>NZ_JBVJOW010000002.1:202037-213678 GCF_055582965.1 Amycolatopsis sp. NPDC104863 | reverse complement strand
CGTGGTCTGATCGCGGAGGCCGGGGCGGGGGGGGGTTGTTCGGGCGGGGGGGGTCCGTTTGTTCTCTTCCTCGGTGTTTGCCGGGGGGGGGGGGGGGGCCCCCCCCCCCCCCCCCCCCCCACGACGGGTCAGGCGTGGAGGGCCTGGGCGGCGGCGTCGACCGCGGCCCAGGAGTCGTGCCAGACCGCGCGGGCCTCGGCGCGGCGGGCCAGCTCGCGCTCGGCGATCCGGCCGGCGACGAAGCCGACCTCGCCGTCCGCGGTGTCCAGCACCGTGCGCATCCGCTCGGCGGCGATCACCGCGTCCTGGTGGTCGCCGAGCACCGTCTGGAAGTCCCGGGTCGCCTTGATCAGCTTCTTGATGCGCTTGGCCCGCTTCTTCTTCGCCGACGTCTGCGCGAGCTCGGCGGCGTAGCGGAGCTTCTTGCCGTGGATGCGCAGGGCGTGCAGGTCGTCGTCCGGCGGGTCGGCGGGCAGCGCGCGCACGGCCTTCGTGAGCTTGCGGTGCGGCTTCGCCAGCCCGGCGATGAGGTCGTGCGACTCCTCCGCGACTGCGGCGGCCGTCTCCCCGTCCCGGGTCAGCAGGCTGACCTCGCGCAACAGCGTCGAGTAGCGGGCGCTGGACAGGGCCCGCGTCAGCCGCCGTTTCGCCGCGGTGCGCTCGGTGACGAACCGGGACACGAGCCGGTGCCCGGCGGCCTGGTCGCGGACCTCGAAGCCGGCGACGACCTCACGCAGGTGGCCGATGAGGACGTCGTAGTCGCGGACCTCGCCGAGCGACTGGCCGAGCCAGCCCAGCTCCGCGCGCACCGGCTCGGCGCCGTCGCCGACCAGCGGGCCGGACAGCTTGAGCACGCTGCGCATTCTTCTCAAAGCGACGCGCATCTGGTGCAGGTCCTCGGGGTCCGCGCCCGAGCGGGTGCCGGGCTCGTAGGCGAGCAGGGCGCGGATCTCCCGGTCGAGCTTGGCCCGGACGTGGTGCGCCGCCGGATCGGCCGGGCTCGCCACGACGGGGAGCTCCGGCAGACCCAGCTCGACGGGCAAACGAGGCAACGATTCGGTGGTCACCTCATGAATAGTAGGTGAACTACCGGGCGGTACCTCCCACGATCACTCAGTCGTTGGCGTGCAGCATCGCGTTCAGCTCGACGCCGCTGCCGGTCCGCGGCACGACCTCGACCGCGCCGGTGCCCGAGTTGCGCCGGAACACCGCGCCGGAGATGCCGTTGAGCTCGCGAGCCTTGACGACCTTGCCGTCAACGACCACCTTCGTGCCCGCCGTGACGTAGAGGCCGGCTTCGACGACGGTGTCGTCGCCCAGCGAGATCCCGACGCCGCCGTTCGCGCCGATCAGGCAGCGCTCGCCCAGCGAGATGGTCTCCTTGCCGCCGCCCGAGAGCGTGCCCATGATCGACGCGCCGCCGCCGACGTCGGAGCCGTCGCCGACCACGACACCCGCCGAGATCCGGCCTTCGACCATCGACGCGCCGAGCGTGCCGGCGTTGAAGTTGACAAAGCCCTCGTGCATCACGGTGGTGCCGGTGGCCAGGTGCGCGCCGAGCCGGACGCGGTCCGCGTCACCGATCCGGACACCGGCGGGCAGCACGTAGTCGACCATCCGCGGGAACTTGTCGACGCTGTAGACGGTCACCGCGCCGCGCGCCCGCAGCCGCAGCCGGGTCGCTTCGAAGCCTTCGGCCGGGCACGGGCCGTGGTTGGTCCACACGACGTTCGCCAGCAGGCCGAACATGCCGTCGAGGTTCTGGCCGTGCGGGCGGACCAGCCGGTGCGAGAGCAGGTGCAGCCGCAGGTACATGTCGTGGGTGTCGGCCGGGGCGTCGGCGAGCTTGCCGATCGTGGTGCGGACGGCGACGACCTCGACTCCGCGGTCGGTGTCCGGGCCGAGCAGGCCCGCGGCGGCCTCGCCGAGCACCTCCTCGGCCTCCTCCGCGCTCAGCCGCTGCGTGCCGGCGGTGCCGCCGTCGGTCAGCTTGGGGTGCGGGTACCAGGTGTCGAGGACCGTCCCGTCGGTCGCGACGGTGGCCAGCCCGACGCCGCTGGCGCCGGTCGTTTCGGGGTTCGGGCTCTGCTCGCTCACGGCCCTCACCGTAGTCGAGCGGGGCCGGTCAGCCCGTTGTGGGCCGGGCGTCCACCTGCTTCTTCAGCCCCGAAAGGGCGGCGGCGATGTCGACCAGCGCCTGGGTGCACGGCCCGCCCGCGTCCGGCACGGTCGTGCAGCCCGAGCTGCGGAACGCCTTGACGGCCGTGTCCAGCTTGTCGGCTTCGGCGACCAGCTGCGGGTCGCGGTCGTCCGCGCGCTTGCGGGCCGAGCCCGGGACGTTGCCGATCTCCGTGACGTACTTCTCACAGCCCTTCGGCAGCTGCGTGCGCGGGCTGGCGAAGCACTGGTCGACGGTCAGCGCGTCCAGCTTCGTGGGGAGCGCGTCGGGGCCCGGCTCGCCGCCCTGCTTGGGGGTCGGGCCGGCTTCGTTGCCGCAGCCGGACAGGACCAGGACCAGCAACGCGCCGCCGACGGCGACCGGGAACCTACGCACAGGCCCACGGTAGCCCTGCCGGTAGCGTGCCGGGCATGAGCCTCGACCTGCACGCGGACCCCGTCGACCTCACGGCTGCCCTTGTGGACGTCTTCAGCGTCTCGGGCAGCGAGGCCGAGCTGGCGACGCTCGTGCAGGAAGCGCTCGAGAAGCAGGCGCCGCACCTCGAAGTCGTCCGCAACGGTGACGCCGTCCTCGCGCGGACGAACCTGGGCCGCGCGTCGCGGGTCGTGCTCGCCGGGCACCTGGACACGGTGCCGGAGAACGGCAACCTGCCGTCACGGCGCGAAGGGGACGTGCTCCACGGCCTGGGCACGGTCGACATGAAGGGCGGCGACGCGGTCTTCCTGCACCTCGCGGCGACGCTGCCTTCGCCCAGGCACGACATCACGTTCGTGTTCTACGACAACGAAGAGGTCGAAGCGGTCAAGAACGGCCTCGGCCGCATCGAGCGCGAGCTGCCGGAGTGGCTGGCAGGCGACCTGGCGATCGTCGGCGAGCCGTCGAACGCCGTGATCGAAGCCGGCTGCCAGGGCACGATGCGCGTCGAGCTGCGGCTGGCCGGCAAGCGCGCGCACACGGCGCGGGCGTGGATGGGGGAGAACGCGATCCACGCGCTGGCCGAGCCCCTGCGCCGGCTGGCGGAGTACACACCGAGGGTCGTCGACATCGACGGGCTGACCTACCGCGAGGGCCTCCAGGCGACGTCGATCGGCGGCGGTGTGGCGGGCAACGTCGTCCCGGACGCGGCGGTCCTGACGGTGAACCACCGGTTCGCCCCCGACCGCTCCCCGGAGGCGGCGGAACAGCACCTGCGCGAGGTGTTCGAGGGGTACGAACTGTCCGTTGTGGACCTGTCCCCGGGAGCCCTGCCCGGCTTGTCCGCCCCGGCGGCGGCGGAACTGGTGGCGGCAGCGGGCGGCCGCGCGGCGGCAAAGCTGGGCTGGACGGACGTGGCGCGCTTCGCGGCGTTGGGGATGCCGGCGGTGAACTTCGGCCCGGGCGACCCGACCCTGGCCCACACCCAGCAGGAGAACGTCCGGACGGCGGAGATCGGGCAGGTCGCCGAGGTGCTCCGCAAGTTCCTGAGCTGAGTGGCCGTCGCCGGGCTTTCTCACACTCGTAGTTCAGCTCGGACTGCCGGACGGACTTCGACGTCCTGCACCCCAGCTGCGACGATCGTGACCCGCCGTTGTCGACCTGACATCCGGCGCTCCTCCCCAGGCCGGCCACGCCGCTCGCATCAAGTGGCGGTCGTCACATCCGGACCCGCTGAGCTGCGGTGACGCTCCGGCACCGGACGTCACCGCAACTTTTCCGGGCCGCTGTCCGTATCTCCCCGTGAGGGGTGCAGCCGGGAGGGACCATGCCCAAAACCGCGAGACGGGCCGCGGCCGTTGCCGCGCTCGCCGTGGCGGTGATCGGTGCTGGGACGGCCTGTGAGCAGCAGCCCGTCGCCGCGCCCGCGGCCGGGCCCGTGGTCATGGCCATCGGGGAGGCCACCTCCGTGCCGCCGCCGCCCGATGCGCGTGAGCCGGTGACGCAGGCCGCGCCGGTCGAGGTCGCCATCACCTTTCCGCGGACCGGGTCCGGCCAGTGGATGTTCACCCCCGGCAGTGATCAGGTCGCCGGCGCCCGCGGCCGGCTCATGCGGTACCGGATCGCGCTCGAAACCGACATCAACGGCGTCGGCCCGGCCGAGTTCGCGAAGGACATCCGCGGCATCCTCGGCGACCCGCGCGGCTGGACCGGCGGCGGTGAGTGGCGGCTGCAGCAGGTCGGCCCCGACGACAGCGCTGACTTCACGATCTACCTGGCGACCCCCGCCAGCCGCGACAAGCTGTGCGGTGGCACCCCGGACGGCTACACCTCCTGCCGCAACGGCAGCAACGTCGTGCTCAACATCGCCCGCTGGGCCAACGCCGTCCCGAACTACGGCGCGCCGCTCGCGCAGTACCGCCAGTACATGGTCACCCACGAGACCGGGCACCGGCTCGGCCACGGCCACGAGCTGTGCCCGGGCGCGGGCCGGCCGGCGCCGGTGATGGAGCAGCAGACGCTCGGGCTGCACGGCTGCGTCCCGAACCCCTGGCCGTTCCCGGACGGGCGCGAGTACGCCGGCCCGTCCGGGGAGTACAACGACCCGATCCCCGCCGGCGACTCGTGAGTGGTAATTAGGGTTCTAACCCGAATTACCACTCACGACATCTCAGCGGCCCTGCAGGGACTTGACGTTGTTGCCGAAGGTCCAGCCCTTCGAGCCGTCCCAGTTGATCGACCAGTCCATCAGGCCCTTGAGCCCCGGAACCGACCGCCACGCCTGGGAAACCAGGCTCGTCGACATGTACCCGCCGCCCGCGCCGGGCTGGGCCGGCAGACCCGGGACCTGCTTGTCGTACGGAACGCGAATCGTCGTGCCCTGGATGACCAGGCCCTGGTTCAGGCACTGCGTCTGCACGGTGAAGCCCTGCACGGTCCCGGCCTGGTACGAGTCGCCGGAGCAGCCGTACATGGACCCGTTGTAGTACTGCATGTTCAGCCACCACAGCCGGCCGTTGTCGGCGTACTTCTTGATGATCGGCAGGTAGGCGCCCCAGATCGAGCCGTACGTGATGCTGCCGCCGGTCACGTAAGCGGTTTCCGGCGCCATCGTGAGCCCGAAGTTCGACGGCATCTGCGCGAGCACGCCGTCGATGATCCGGATCAGGTTGGACTGCGAGGCCGAGAGCGTCTTGATGTTCCCGCTGCCGGTGAGGCCGGTCTCGATGTCGATGTCGATCCCGTCGAAGTTGTACTGCTTCAAAAGCGGCACGATCGTCGCGACGAACTTGTCGGCCACGGCGCTGGAGGACAGGTCTATACCGGCGGCCGCGCCGCCGATCGACATCAGGAGCGTCGCGCCCGCGGCCTTCGCCGCGCACATCTCGGCGGGCGTGGACACCTTGACGCCGGCGTCCATCCCGTTCTCCCACAACACGGTCCCGTCGGACCGGATCACCGGGAAGGCGGCGTTGATGACGTTGTACCCGTGCTGGGCCATGCGAGCGTCGGTGATGGGCACCCAGCCCATGCCGGGGTGGACGCCGTTCGCGGCGCCGTCCCAGTTCTCCCAGTAGCCCTGGAGGACCTTGCCCGTGGGCCGCGACTTCACCGCGCACGTGTCGGCCTGCACCGCCCCCTGCGCGGGGGCCGACACGAGCAGCGGGACGGCCAGGACCGCCGCCAGGAGGGATCCGAAGAAGCGGGTTCTGCGACCGGACATACCGGCTCCCATCGTCGTTGAGGGCGAACGCGGCGTGTGGCGTCCACGATAGGGAAACCGGGAAAGCGCTGACTACCTACGAACGGGTGGTCTAGACAACCGGGGCGCCTCCGCGGCGAAGGCGCCCCGGTCGCGGGTCAGACGGTCAGCGTCCAGGAGGACAGGTAACCGGTGTCGGCCGGGCCGACGTCGCGCAGCCGCAGCTGCCACGCGCCGTTCGCGGCCTCCGAAGAGGCGTTGACGGTGTAGGTGGTGTCGAGGTTCGGCGTCGAGTCGCTGCTGGAGTTCTTCAGCCGGTACGCCGTGCCGTCCGGGGCGACGAGGTCGATGACCAGGTCACCGCAGTAGGTGTGGGTGATGTGCACCTCGACCTTGGTGGCGTTGGACGCGTTGCGCGTGCAGCCGCCGACCGTCGCGGTGCTGTTCACCGCGGCACCGGGGTAGTCCGGGATGTTCAGCCGGGTCCCGTTGGTCACCGGCGCGCACGACGACGTCCCGACGCCGAGGGTGAACGACGCCGTGTGGTCGACGCTCGCGCCGTCCGCGGTCACCGTCACCGGGAAGCTCCCGGTCGGGGTCGAAGCCGACGTCGTGATGGTCAGCGTCGAGGAGCCGCCCGACTGGACGGTCGCCGGGCTGAACGACGCGGTCGCGCCCGCGGGCAGGCCCGAAGCCGACAGCGAGATGGACTGCGCGCTGCCGGACGTCGTCGCGGTGCTGACGGCGACCTGCAGCGACTGTCCCGGTTGGACGGTCCCGGCGGTCGGGTTCAGGCTCACCGAGAAGTCGTTGCCCTGCGTGGTCGCGACGGCCAGCTTCCACAGCGCGTACCCGATCGCGTCGGAGTTCTTCTCCAGTGGGGTGTCCGGGATGTTCGACGTCGTGTCGCAGGCACGGTGGTAGCAGTTGTCGAACGCCGCACCCGCGGTGCCGCCCCACTTCTGGGCCTGGGCCGACGACTTGATGTCCCCGGCGCCGGTGGCCAGGCCGCCGACCGGGATGCCCGCGCTCTTGAACGACGCGTGGTCGGACCGGCCGTCGCCTTCGCTGTCACCCTCGGTCTGGATGCCGATCGAGGAGAAGTACTCGTCGAAGATCGCCTTGACCGAAGCGACGTCGTCGTAGACGAAGTAGCCCCAGTTCTTCGAGCCGATCATGTCGAAGTTGAGGTAGGTCTTGATCTTCGTGCGCTCGGCGCTGGGCAGGTTGTTGACGTAGTACTTCGAGCCGACCAGGCCGGACTCTTCGTCGGCCCACCAGGCGAAGCGGACGCGCTTGGCCATCGCCGGGTTGGTGCGGGCCAGCGTCAGCGCGGTCTCGAGGATCGACGCGCTGCCGGAGCCGTTGTCGTTGATGCCGGGGCCGGCGCTCACGCTGTCGAGGTGCGCGCCGAGCATGATGACCTGGCTCGCGTCACCCTGCGGCCACTCCGCGATCAGGTTCTGCGACTGGCCGATGCAGCTGGTGCACGTCTGCCGGGTCGTGGTGAAGCCCGCGTTCTTGAGCAGGTTCTCCACATAGGACACCGACGCCGCGTAGCCCGCGCCGCGCGGGGAGCGCGTGCCGCCGTTGTTGTTGGCGATGGTCTGCAGCTGGTTGAGGTGGGTCTTGATGTTGGCCAGCGAGATGTCCGGCGCGGCGAGCGCCGTGGCGGGCGCGGCGGTGGCCGCTGGCGCGCTGACAACGCCCAGCACGGCGGCCAGGGCGGTGACCCCGGCGCCGAGGCGAGTTTTCCACTTCATGGCGGTGAGTTCCTTCGATGGGGGTTGGGGAGAACGGCCGTGAAGGCCGCACCGGGCTGGTGCGGCCTTCACGGGGTGGGGCGTGTTACACGGTCAACGTCCAGGAGGACAGATAACCGGTGTCGGCGGGGCCGACGTCTCGGATGCGGAGCTGCCACGCGCCGTTCGCGGCTTCGGTGGAAGCGTTCACGGTGTAGGTGGTGTTGATGTTCGGCGTGGACGACGAGCTGGAGTTCTTCAGCCGGTAGGCGGTGCCGTCCGGCGCGACCAGGTCGAGGACCAGGTCACCGCTGTAGGTGTGGGTGATGTGCACCTCGACCTTGGTGGTCGACGACGCGTTGCGCGCGCAGCCGGCCACGGTGTTGGTGCTGCTGACCGCGGCACCCGGGTAGTCCGGGATGTTCAGCCGGGTCCCGTTGGTCACCGCGGCGCACGAGCCCGTGGTCCCGACGTTCAGCGTGTACGACGCCGTGTGGTCGGTGCTCGCCCCGTCGGCGGTCACGGTGATCGGGAAGCTGCCGGTCGGGGTCGACGCGGAAGTCGCGATCGTCAGCGTCGAGGAGCCACCCGACTGGATGGTCGCCGGGCTGAACGACGCGGTCGCGCCGGCCGGCAGGCCCGAGGCGGACAGCGTGATCGACTGCGCCGCGCCGGAGGTGATCGCGGTGCTGATCGTGGTGGTCGCCGAGGCGCCCGGCTGCACGGAACCCGAGGCCGGGTTCAGCGCGACGGAGAAGTCCGGCCCGCCGCCGCTGCACGAGGCAGGCTCACCGGTCGCGGCGGTGACGGAGACGGCGTCCCAGGCGGCCTTGGTGGCGTTGAACTCGGTGCAGCTGCCCGGGAAGAGCGCGATCGCGGCTTCGAGGGTCGCCTTGCGGGCGGCCTTGTGGTTCCACGACGAGGTCTTCTTCAGCAGGCCGTTGTAGAAGATCTTGCCGGCCTTCTGGATGCCGACGCCGGTGACGCTTGAGTTGTTGCAGGTCGGGCTGGCGGGCTTGCCGCCACCCGGGTTCGAGCCCTCGGCGAGCAGGTAGAACCAGTGGTTCTGCGGGCCGGCCGCGGCGTGCACCTCGGTGCTCGGGATCGACGACGAGTAGCAGTTCGGGTCGCCGACCTTCGACGGCTGGTACATGTAGCGGATCGGGCCCTGGCCGACCAGGTTGACACCCTCGCCGACCTCGTAGTCCGGCGTGTCCTTGACGTTGTTCGCGTACGCCTCGGTCAGCGCGCCGAAGATGTCGCCGGTCGACTCGTTCATGCCGCCGTTCTCGTTGCCGGAACCGGCGCCGCCCGGGGTGAACTGGAAGATGCCGTGCCCGAACTCGTGGCCGACGACGTCCATCGAGGTGGCCTGGCGCTGGTTGTCCTGCGAGTGCCCGAAGTGGGTCGAGGAGCCGTTCCAGTAGGCGTTGACGTCGGCCAGGCCGACCGAAGCCGGGTAGCCGGTGCCGCTGCCGTTGATGCCGTTGCGGCCGAGCCAGTCGGCGAGCATCTTCCACTCGGTCTGGACGCTGTAGAGGACGTCGACGCAGCCGGTCTCGAGGTCCGTGCCGGAGCCGTTGCCCCAGGCGTTGTCCGGTCCACTGTAGACGGACCCGCCCTCGCGGCCGCAGCTGATGCCGGTCCGGCCCGGGTCGCGCATCGTGTACGTGGAGCCGGACTGCGTCGTGTCGATGGAGACGTTGCCGACGTAGTAGCTGTTGCCGGTCCCGGCGACGTTCACCGTGTTCGGCTGCGCCTGGGTGCGGGCGCCCGAGGCGAACGTCTTGACGTCGTCGCGCTTGTCGAGCACCGCGCCGGTGGCGGCGTCGACGAACACGTGCAGGTTGCTCGGCGCCGTGGCGGTGCGCCCGGCGACGACGACCTCGTAGGCCAGCTTCGGGCTCGTCCCGGCCAGCACCACCTTCTCCGGCGTGCTCACACTGTCCACAGTGGGCAGTTGAGCGCGCGCGGTGGCGGCGGCCTTCGCGGCGTCGAGCGCGGCCTGCGTCCCGACGGTGATGGCCGCGGTCTCGGCGGCGCTGGTGCCGCGGACGCGCCCGGCGCCGTCGGCGACGACGACCGCGTCCCCGCCCACGACCCGCAGGCCCTGGTAGGTCCGCTGGTAGGCGCCGTAGAAGAGGCCGCCGCCACCGGCGGTCAGGCCGACGCGCTGGAACGATTCCGCGGGGCCCCGCTTGAGCGCGTCGAGACCGCTGGCGGCGGCCTGGTCGGCGGCGCGCGCGGCGGCGGCTTCCGGTGCGGCGGGCTGTGCTGCTGGGCTCGCGCTCGCCGGGGTCACCGGCAAGGCGAGCGTCATGGCGAGCCCGGCGGCGGCCGCCAAGCCCGTTCTGAACCCACGATGGGTCATCGAGGTCAACCTTTCATGAAGGCAGAATCGTGGACCGGCAAGGAGAAAAGGGGACGTGTCCGGCGGGCTAACAGGAGGTATGCGTCCGGACGCATCCGAGTAAAGGGATCAGGGCGTCGGGCCGTCAATGCGCCGAACGGACCAACGCCGCCTTTGGGATTCGCGGGTCAATTCGTACAAACCCCGCTCGTGCTGGGGATTCGCCCCGCGTTCCGCGCCGGAACGACTTTCGTAGGGAGTGTCCCCGACACCATCCGAACGCCGGACGATCTCGATCATCGGGAATCGTTAGTACCGCTCAGGAAACGGTGTTCAGTCGGCTTCGGCGCCCAGCGCGATGAGCCCGTTCCGCAGCACGTCCGCCGCTTCCGCCTGCCGCCCGGTCTCGCCCAGGAGCTCGCTCAACGGCCGCAGCGCGCGCACCAGCACCTCCCGCGCCCCGAGGCCGGTGGCCAGCTCGACCGCGGCCCGCAGGTCGTCGGCCGCGCGCCGGGCGTCACCCCGGGCCCGGGCCAGGGACCCCTGCTGCAGCCGCAGCTCCGCCGCCAGCGCCGTGCCCGACACCACCGAGGGCCGCACCTGGTCGAGCAGCCCGCTCGCCGTCTCCGCCCGGCCCGCCGCGAGGTACTCCGCCGCCAGCTCGAGCGTGATCGCCGGGACGTCGTCCGGCCAGGCCGTCTCGCGGGCCGCCGCGAGGTCGACCAGCGCGCCTTCGACGTCGCCGGCCCGGCCGCGGACCCGGGCCCTGGCCAGCAGGCAGTGCGCCATCGCCGGGTGCAGGGCCCGTTCCTGCATGAGGTCGTAGGCCGCGGCGACCGACGCCGCCGCGTCGGCGAAGCGGTCCGCGGCCAGGTGGCTGCGGCAGACCTCGACGTGGCTGCGGGTCAGCTCGGCCAGCACCGCCGGCCCGCCGCGGGTCAGCCGCAGCGCCGACTCGGCGTACTCGGCGGCCCGTTCGAGGTCGCCCTGGCGCAGGTGGCGTTCGGCGAGACACGCTCGCAGCGTCAGCAGCATCGACGGCTGCGGGTACCCGTCGCGCAGCAGCTCCGCGTGACAGGTTTCCAGCAGGTGCAGGGAATACCGCGCCTCGCCCCAGTCGCTCAGCACCGCCGCGCGCAGCGGCACGACCATCGCCCGCACCGGCGGCGGCTCGCCCGACAACGTCGTCTCGGCCTCGGCGACGTACTTCGTGCGGACGTCACCGCGGGTGTACCCGGCCAGCCACAGCAGCGCGATGCCCGCCTGCCGCGGCCGCTCCAGGCGTTCGGCGGCGCGCCGGATCCGCTGCATCCGCGGGGCCGCGCGGCGGGCGTCGCCGGCCAGGAACCGTTCCGCCGTCTCGATCAGCTCGAGGTCCAGCTCGACCAGCTCCCGCGGGGAGCTGCCGCCCAGCAGCTCGTCGGGGTCGATGCCCAGCTGCCGCGCGAAGAACCGCAGCGCGTCGCCCGACGGCGTCCGCGCGCCGGTCTCGACCGACGAAACGTAGGCCGCGGAGTACTGCGGTCCGGCGAGCTCACGCTGGGTGAGCCCGCGTTCGGTGCGGAGCTCACGCAGGCGCTCGCCGACGGTCTCGCCGCTCACACTCACGCAGCCGCCTTTCCACCGGGTGCCGGATGTCCAAGGGTAGGCCGCGGGGGGGGGGGGGGGGGGGGGGGGGCCGGGGGGGGGGGGGGGGGGGGGGGGGGGGGAACAAACACAAAACACCGCACGGGAGGGGAGCCCAGTTTTACCAC
>NZ_JBVJOW010000002.1:0-202027 GCF_055582965.1 Amycolatopsis sp. NPDC104863 | reverse complement strand
CCCGCCGGCTCCCATACCAACGCCCTCGCGGCACCCCCCCCCCCTCCCCCCCTACCCCCCCCCCCCCCCCCCCCCCCCCCCGGCGAGGTTCAGCAGGCGCCGCCGTCACTCCACACGGCCCACGAACCGGGCGCGCCGGGCTCGGCGCCGGTCGAGTACCACGTCGACGTCCACTTGTGACCGTTGTGGCTCACGGCGTCGTTGGGCACGTAGGCCTTCGCGGAGTCCCACTCGGCGAGGCCGCCGCAGCCGGTCGGCGGGGTGCCGGTGCCGACGGTGAGCGAGAACTGCGCGGTGTGGTCGGCGTCGGTGCCGTCGCCGGTGACCGTCACCTGGCTGGTGCCCTGCGGCGTGGTCGCCGAGGTGGTGATGGTCAGCGTCGACGTGCCGCCGGACTGGACGCTCGCCGGGCTGAAGGTCGCCTTCGCGCCTTCCGGCAGGCCGGTCGCCTGCAGCGCCACGGTCTGGGCGTTGCCCGAGGTGACCCGGGTGGTCACCGTGGTGGTCGCCGTCTGTCCGGGTTGGACGGACGCGGACGTCGGCGACAGCGTCAGCGAGTAGTCGTTGCCGGCCGGCGGCTGGCCGCTGCAGGTCGGCTCACCGCTGACGGCCGTCACGCTCACCGCGTCCCAGGCGGCCTTGGTGGTGTTGAACTCGGTGCAGCTGCCCGGGAAGAGCGCGATCGCGGCTTCGAGCGTGGCCTTGCGGGCGGCCTTGTGGTTCCAGGAGGAGGTCTTCTTCAGCAGGCCGTTGTAGAAGATCTTGCCGGCCTTCTGGATGCCGATGCCGGTGACGGTGGAGCCGTTGCACGTCGGGCTGGCCGGGGAAGCGTTGCTGCCCTGGGAAAGCAGGTAGAACCAGTGGTTCTGCGGGCCCGCGGCGGCGTGCACCTCGGTGCTCGGGATCGACGCCGAGTAGCAGTTCGGGTCGCCGACCTGGCTCGGGTTGTACATGTAGCGGATCGGGCCCTGGCCGACGAGGTTGACACCCTCGCCGACGGTGAAGTCCGGCCGGTCCACCGGGTTGTTGGCGTAGGCCTCGGTCAGCGCGCCGAAGATGTCGCCGGTGGACTCGTTGAGCCCGCCGTTCTCGTTGCCGGAGCCGGCGCCGCCCGGGGTCGTCTGGAAGATCGCGTGCCCGAACTCGTGCCCGACGACGTCCATCGGCGTCGCCTGGCGGCGGTTGTCCTGGGAGTGCCCGAAGTGCGTCGAGGAGCCGTCCCAGTAGGCGTTGACGTCGTTGAGGCCGACGCTCGCGCGGAAGCCGCCGCCGGCGCCGTCGATGCCGTTGCGGCCGAGCCAGTCGCCGAGCATCTTCCACTCGGTCTGGACGCTGTAGAGCGTGTCGACGCAGCCGGTCTCGAGGTCGGTGCCCGAGCCGTTGCCCCAGGTGTTGCTGCTCTTCGTGAAGATCGCGCCGCCCTCGCGGCCGCAGGCGATGCCGCGGCGGGCGGGGTCGGTCATCGAGTACGAGCTGCCGGAGCCGGACGTGTCGATCGAGACCTGGCCGGCGTAGAAGGAGTTGCCGGTGCCGGCTTCGCGGACGTCGTCGCGCGTGTCGAGGACCTGGCCGGTGGCGCTGTCGACGAAGACGTGCAGCTTGGTCGGCTTGGCCCTGGCACGCCCGGAGACGACGACCTCGTAGGCGAGCTTCGGGGCGTCCCCGGCCAGCACGACGAGCTTCGGCGCGGTCGTGGTGTCTACTGTGGACACCTGGGCCTTGGCGATCGTGGTGGCCTGCTCGGCTTTGAGCGTGGCCTGGGTGGTCACGGCGATCGGAGCGGTTCTCGCGGCTTCGGTGCCGCGAACGCGCCCGGCGCCGTCGGCGACGACCACCGCGTCCCCGCCGACGACCGGCAGGCCGTGGTAGGTGCGCTGGTAGGAGGCGTAGTAGAGCCCGCCGCCACCCGGGGTGACCCCGGTGCGGACGAACGCCTCCCCGGTGCCCTTGGCGAGCTCGTCGACGCCGCTGAGCGCGGCCTGGTCGGCGGCCCGGGCGGCGAGCGCCTCGGGCGGGGTGGCGGCGGGGGGAACGGAGGCGGCGGCCGGGATCGCCGGCACACCGAACGTCAGGACCAGACCGGCGATCGCCGCCAGCCCTCGTGGGGATCTCATGGGGAACCTTTCCGGGGAACGCGGGAGTGTGCCCGGAGGAATAACTCCAGTTATTGCGCCGGACGCGTCCGAGTAAAGGTTCCGGTCGCCGGTCGGTCAATGGGCCGAACGGCCCAGCCGCGCCCGGCGAAGATCACGACGATCTGGGCAAACCCCCAGGAAGCGGCCGGTTTGGCGACTGGTCTGAACCAATTCACCCGACTTTGGTAGGAAACTTCCCCGACCGGACCGCCGCCCCCGCAGGTCCGCCGTGTCGACCCTCCAATCACGCGTGTCGACCCCTCAATCACGCGTGTCGACCTCCGGATCACGCGGGTTCCGGCGGCCGAGGGGCATCACGCGTGATTGAAGGGTCATCACGCGTGATTGAGGAGTCATCACGCGTGATCAGAGGGTCGACACGGCTATGTGTCGGTGCGGGTGGCGGAGTCCAGGCCGCGGCGGTAGGCCTCGATGGCTTCGTCGAGATGACCACGTTGTCGGAGGACGTCGCCGAGGCGCAGGGACGTCGAGACCGCGGCGCCGTGCAGCGAAGCCCGGGTCTGGATTTCCGCCGCCTCGCGCAGCAGCCGGGTCGCGGCCGGGAGATCGCCCTCGGCCTGGGCGATCTGGCCCCGCAGGCCCGTCGCCTCGCCCAGGGATTCGACGTCGCGGGCCAGCAGCGGCCAGACCTCCGTGACCAGCGACGCGGCTTCGGCGGGCGCGCCCTGCCGGAGCCGGACCTCGGCCAGCTCGACCGTCGCCCCGGCGACGCCTTCCTCCGAGCCGATCGCCGCGAGCTGGTCCCGTGCCGACGTCAGCTCCGAGCGCGCCTCGTCGAGCCGGCCCAGCCGGCGCAGGAGATACCCGCGCGCCCAGCGGCAGCGGGCCGCGTCGCGGTCGAACCCCACCGACGCGAACAGCCGGCACGCCTCCGTCAGGTCGCGCTCGGCCCGGTCGGCGCGGCCGGTCGCCTGCCACACCTGCGACGCCTGCCGGTGGAACCGCGCGACGAAGTCCGGCCGGGTGGCCGCCCGCGCCAGGCGGACGCCGTCGAGCGCCGCGCGCTCGGCCCGGTGCAGGCCGCCCATCTCCATCAGCGGGTGGATCAACGCGCTGAGCAGGCACAGCTCGGCGTCGGGGTCGGCCGGCCCCGCGGCCAGCTCCGCCTCGACCCGCGCGACCGCCGCGCCCGCGTCGCCGGCCAGGTACCGGCAGCCGGACCAGCGGTGCACGATCATCGCCCGCAGCCACGGCGGCGCGGCGCCGGCGAGCTCCGACGCGTGCTCCAACGCCGTCTGCGCCCCCTCGACGTCGAACAGCTGCCACTTGACCTCGGCCTGGCAGAACCGCGCGTAACACTCGACGTCGTCGAGCCGGTAACCCGCCGCCTGCTTCGCCACGGACGCGAAGCACGCCGAAGCGGCGGCGACCCGGCCCTGTTCGAGGTCGCGGTACCCCTCGTCCAGCGCGGCGCGCAGCTCGTCGGCGACGCCCGGGGGACGGCCGAAGCGCAGCTCGTCGACGGTCAGGCCGAGCCGGTCGGCCAGGTAGGCGAGCATCTCCTCCGACGGCGGCCGGCTGCCGGTCTCCACCTTCGCCAGGAAGCCCCGGTCGTACCCGGGCTCGGCCAGCTCGCGCTGCGTCCAGCCGCGCCCGGCGCGCAGCCGCCGGATCCGCGTGCCGAGCGGCTCGGTGGGTGCGCTGGTCATCTCCCCACGGTAGGTCATCGGCGCGGCGAGTGCGGAAACGGACATATTGACGTCCGCGGGCACGCCGGGATAGCGTCTTTCGCTAAATAGGAAACTTTCCTAACAAAGTGGAGCCTGATCATGCGCCTGCTTCCCCTCGTGACGGCGGCCGCGCTCGCCGTCCCGCTGGCCGCCACTCCGGCCGAGGCCGCCACGCCGGCGGACGTGCGCGTCGACCAAGTCGGTTACGCGCTGGGCGAGGCGAAGCACGCGTACCTCCTCGGCGGCACGCAGGGGACGTTCACCGTTGTCGACGAACGCGGGCACACCGTCCGCCAGGGTCGCACCGGCGCGAGTGTCGGTAGCTGGAACGCCAAGTACACCAAGGTGTTCGACCTCGACCTGTCCACTGTGGATCGACCGGGCACCTACCGCGTCAAGGCCGCGGGAGCGACGTCACCGCCGTTCCGGATCGACACCGCGCGCCGCCTCTTCCGCCCGCTCGTCGGCGCCACGACCGAGTTCTTCCAGGCCCAGCGCGACGGCCACGACGTCGTCCCGGGCCGGCTCGACCGCAAGCCGTCGCACCTGGCGGACCGGAAGGGCACCGTCTACGCCGAGCCGAAGTTCGCCGGGGAAGGCGGTGACGAAATCGTCGAACCGCTGAAGCCGCAGGGCGGCCCAGTGGACGTCGAGGGCGGCTGGGTCGACGCGGGCGACTTCGTGAAGTTCACTTCCAACACGGCGTATTCGCTGGCCGAGCTGGGGGTGGTGTTGCGGGACGACCCCGATCCGGTGCTGGCGAAGGAGGTCCGCTTCGGCCTCGACTGGCTCGACAAGATGTGGGACGGCCGGACCAGGACCCTCTACGCGCAGGTCGGCATCGGCACCGGCAGCGAGGAGTTCGGCTTCCTCGGTGACCACGACGTCTGGCGCGAGCCGCAGGACGACGACGCGCTCGCCGTCAAGCCCGGCGACCCGGCGTACTTCGTCAAGTACCGCCCGGTGTTCCCGGCCGCGCCCGCCGGCGCGCCGCTGTCCCCGAACCTCGCCGGCCGCGTCGCCGCCGCGTTCGCGCTCGGCGCGCAGATCCAGGCCCACCGCGACCCGCGCCTGGCGCGGCACTATCTGGCCGAGGCCGCCGCGGTGTTCGCGCAGGCCAAGACGTCGGACGTCGGTGAGCTCGTCACGGCGTTTCCCCACGCCTACTACCCGGAGTCGTCCTGGGAGGACGACCTCGAGCTCGGCGCGACGCAGCTCGCGCTCGCCGCGCGCAAGCTGGGCGACCCGCGCGCGAACGGCTGGGCCCGCGACGCCGCGAAGTGGGCGAAGACCTACATCGCCGGCGACGACAAGAGCACGTTGAACCTCTACGACACCAGCGCGCTCGCCCACGCCGACCTCGCCGGGCTGCTGCGGACCGGCGTCCCCGGGGCCGCGCTCGGCGTCCGGGAACTGGCCGCGGACCTGCGTCGTCAGCTCGACGCCGGGGTGGAAAGCGCGAAGAAGAGTCCATTCCGGACGGCCGTCGACGTCACCGACTTCGACGCCGCCAGCAAGAGCTTCGGCTTCGCCGCGACCGCCCGGCTCTACCAGCGGGTGACCGGCGACACCCGCTACGCCGCGTTCGGGGCGCAACAACGGAACTTCACCCTCGGCGCCAACGCCTGGGGAGTGTCGCTCGTGGTCGGCGTCGGCACGGCGTTCCCGCAGTGCCCGCACCACCAGGCCGCGAACCTCGCCGGACCTTCGAAAGTGCTGTACGGCGCGGTCGTCAACGGCCCGAACGGCGCGGACAACTTCGCCGACCTGCCGTTCCCGGCGGGCGCGAAGGAATGCACCCGTCCGTATGAATCCTTCGACGGCCAGGGAAGTCGTTACGCGGACGACCTGAGTTCATGGCCCAGTAACGAGCCCGCCATCGACTTCACCTCCACGGCCCTCTTGGCATTTTCGCTGGCGGGCAGGTCGTAGCATGACGAGGTGAGTGAACAGTCTGAATTCCCCGACGGCCAGTACCCCGAGCGCCCGGTCGAGCGCCAGAAGGGCCCGGTCGTGCTGCGCGGCGACCGCCGTGACCAGGGCAGCACGACCGACCAGCGGCTGCTCGACTCGCGCGGCCCCAGCGACTGGGTGCACACCGACCCGTGGCGCGTGCTGCGGATCCAGGCCGAGTTCGTCGAGGGGTTCGGCGCGCTCGCCGAGGTCCCGCGCGCGGTCACGGTGTTCGGCTCGGCGCGCACCAAGCGCGACCACCCCGAGTACGAGCTCGGCCGCAAGATCGGCGCCGCGCTGGCCAACGCCGGGTTCGCGGTGATGACCGGCGGCGGCCCGGGCGCGATGGAGGCGGTCAACCGCGGCGCGGCCGAGGCCGGTGGCTTCTCCGTGGGCCTTGGCATCGAGCTGCCGTTCGAGCAGGGCCTGAACCCGTGGGTCGACCTCGGCGTCAACTTCCGGTACTTCTTCGCCCGGAAGACGATGTTCATCAAGTATTCGCAGGCCTTCATCTGCCTCCCCGGCGGTTTCGGCACGCTCGACGAGCTGTTCGAGGCGCTGACGCTGGTGCAGACGAAGAAGGTCACGAAATTCCCGGTGGTGCTGTTCGGCAGCGAGTACTGGGGCGGGCTGTACGACTGGATCGCCAAGACCGTGCAGGCCGAGGGCAAGGTCAGCCCGCACGACCTCGAGCTGCTGCACGTCACCGACGACATCGACGACGCCGTCCGCGTGGTGCAGGAGTCGTACCAGGCGTGGGAGGACACCCACTGATGACCCGGATCTGCGTGTTCTGCGGCTCGTCCATGGGGTTCTCCCCGCGCTACGCCGAGCAGGCGGCGGCGCTCGGCAAGCTCCTGGCCCAGCGCGGCATCGGCCTGGTCTACGGCGGCGCGAGCGTCGGCACGATGGGCGTGGTCGCCGACGCGGCGCTGGCCGCGGGCGGCGAGGTGATCGGCGTGATCCCGGAGGCGCTTTCCAGCGTCGAGATCTCGCACGCCGGGCTGTCCGAGCTGCACGTGGTCCGCGACATGCACGAGCGCAAGGCGAAGATGGCGGCGCTGTCCGACGGCTTCCTCGCCCTCCCGGGCGGCGCGGGCACGCTGGAGGAGCTGTTCGAGGTCTGGACGTGGGCCCAGCTGGGCCTGCACGGCAAGCCGATCGGCCTGGTCGACGTCGACGGCTACTACGAGCCGCTGCTGAAGTTCGCCGACCACATGGTGACGGAGGGGTTCGTCAAGGAGGACTACCGCCGCCTGCTGCTGACCGACCCCGACCCGGCGGCGCTGCTGGACCGGTTCGAGAGTTATGAGCCGCCGGCGCCGCCGAAGTGGGCCACGGAGAAGCCAGGGATCTAGGCCGCCGAAGTGACCTGATCGGCTGGTTCGCGGGCGAAATCGATCACGGGAGGACCCGTGATCAGGCGACGCCCTCGCTCGGCCGCTTGTGGTAGGTGTCCACGTACTCCTGGCCGGAGATCTCGAGGATCGCGTACATGACCTCGTCGGTGACCGACCGGCGGATCGCCGGCGCGTAGTCCTGGCCCTCGTAGCGCGAGAAGTCGAGCGGCTTGCCGAACGTGATGGAGATCTTGGCCAGACGCGGGACGCGGGCGCCGTCCGGCTGGAGGTGCTCGGTGCCGGTCAGCGCGACCGGCACCACCTTCGCGCCGGTCGCCAGGGCCAGGGCCGCGACACCGGTGTGGCCGCGGTGCAGCCGGCCGTCGAGCGAGCGGGTGCCCTCCGGGTAGATCGCGAAGACGCCGCCCGCGTCGAGCACCTTGCGGGCCGCCTCCAGCGCGGCGAGCCCGGCCTGGGCGTTGCCGCGCTCGACCGGGATGTAGCCGAGCCCGCCGAGGAACCCGGCCATCAGCTTGCCCTTGAGGCCCTTGCCGGTGAAGTACTCCGCCTTGCCGAGGAACTTGACCTGCCGCGGGGTCGCGAACGTGATCACGCCGGTGTCGAGCGCCGCCCGGTGGTTGGCCGCCAGGACGACCGGGCCGGTGGCGGGCACGTTCTCCACGCCGTGCACCTCCGGCCGGTACAGCGCCCTGGCCAGCGGGCCCAGCACGAAGCGGACAAGCTGCGCGATCAAGTGGTCCTCCTCCTCGGATGCGGTGCCACCAGCATGGCACGATCGTTACTCGTGAGTTGGTTCGAGCGGCGTACGTGGCAGGAGCCCGGTTGGACACCCGACGACATCGTGACCGCGAAGGGTGACCGGACGGTTTCGGTCGTGCTACCGGCGCTGGACGAAGAGCGGACCGTCGGTGACGTCGTCGCGTCCGTGCGGCCGCTGGTCGGCGGGGTCGTCGACGAGCTCGTTGTTGTCGACTCGGGTTCCACGGACCGCACGGTCCAAACCGCCGAGGCCGCCGGCGCGCGGGTCGTCCGGCGTGAGGACGTCCTGCCGGACCTGCCGCCGGTGCCCGGGAAGGGCGAGGTGCTCTGGCGCTCGCTGGCCGCGACCAGCGGGGACATCGTCGTGTTCCTCGACTCCGACCTCGTCGACCCGGACCCGGCGTTCGTGCCGTCGCTGCTCGGCCCGCTGGTCACCGAAAGCGGCGTCCACCTGGTCAAGGGCTTCTACCGCCGTCCGCTGCGGCTGGAGAGCACCGGCGGTGGCCGCGTGACGGAACTACTGGCGCGGCCGGTGCTCTCGGCGCTGCGCCCGGCGCTCGGCGGGCTGGTCCAGCCCCTCGGCGGCGAGTACGCGGGCACGCGCGAGTTCCTCGAGTCGGTCCCGTTCGCCGCCGGATACGGCGTCGAGATCGGGCTGCTGCTCGACGCCGAAGCGCGCTACGGCCTCGACGGGCTCGCGCAGGTCAACCTCGGTGTCCGCAAGCACCGGAACCGCTCGCTCCTGCAGCTGGGCGTGATGTCCCGCCAGATCCTCGGCACCGCGCTGGCCCGCTGCGGCGTCCCGGCCGCGGACGCGCCGCTGACGCAGTTCGTGCAGGTCGACGAGGAGTGGCTGCCCGACGTCACCGACGTCCGGGTCGCGGACCGGCCGCCGATGCGGGAAGTGCTCGCCCGTCCTCGAGGGTGACGACCTGGTCGAAGCCCTCGAGGTGCTCGGGCCGGTGCGTCACGAGCACGACCGTGCCGGCCGCCCGGGCGAGGACCCGCTCGAGGACCGCGTCACCGTGGGCGGGATCGAGGCCTTCGACCGGCTCGTCGAGCACCAGGACCGGCGGCGCCGCGAGCACCGCGCGGGCCAGGACCAGCCGTTGCCGCTGACCGCCCGAGAGCGCGTCGCCGTCCGGGCCGGTTTCGCGGTCCAGTTCGAGGTCGAAACCTGCGGTCCGGCACGCTTCGGCCAGTTCGCCGTCCGTCGCGTCCGGCTTCGCGACCAGGAGGTTCTCGCGGACGGTCGTGTGGAAGACGTGCGCGCCGGCTTCGGCGCCCGAGATGGTCGACGAGAGGTCGGCGTACTCGCTCAACGGGTGGCCGTCGAGGGTGACGGTGCCGGACGTCGGTGATTCGAGGCCGAGGAGCAGCCGCAGGAGCGTCGTCTTCCCGGCGCCGCTCGGGCCGAGGATCCCGACGCGCTTGCCCGGGGGCAGGTCGAGCGTGATGTTCGCGAGGGCGGGTGCGCGGCCCGGGTGTCGCACCCCCGCGTTCTCCAGGCGGAAGTGTCCACTTTGGGCAGTCCTCGACCCCTTTTCCGGCTGGGGTGACTCGAGGACGGCTTTCACGCGGGCCGCCGACGCGCGGATCTCGGGGACCCGCCGGGCGGCGCCGATCAGCGGGAGGACCACCTCGAACGTCGTCAGGGCGGCCAAGGTGAGCGCGGCCGTCCACGGCACCGAGGCGTCGCAGAGCAGCGCGACGGCGACGGTGGTGACCAGCTGGACCAGCACCCCGGCGGCGCCGGCCAGGGCGGTCTTGGCCGACGTCGTCCGCTCGCTCGCGGCGAGGTCGTCGACCACCCGGGTGGCGCGGTCGCGGTGCTCGTCGAGCGCACCGGCGGCGACCAGCTCACGATGGCCGGTGACCAGCTCGACGGCGCGTTCGGCCAGCTCAGCGCGTTTCGGAGCGCATTCGGCGGCGTCACGCGCCGTGATCCGGACGACCAGCCAGGGCAGGAGCACCCCGGCGAGCAGCAGCCCGGCGGCGAGCGCGAGAGCGGCCCCGAGCGACGCGGTGGCGACCACCCCGACGGCGGCCGTCCCGACGATCGCCGCGACGGCCGCGGGCAGCGCCCACCGCAGCACGGCGTCCTGCAGAGCGTCCACATCGGACACGAGCCGGGTGACGAGGTCACCGCCGGAGTACCGCGTCCCGGGCGCGATGGCCTGGTAGACGCGCGTGCGGAGCTCCCCGAGCCAGCGCAGGACGACCTCGTGCCCGGCGAGCCGTTCGGCGTACCGCAGGCCGCCGCGGAGGAGCGCGAGCGTCCGGACGGCGACGATGGCCACGGTGAGCGCGGCCAGCGGCGGCCGTTCGGCGGCGCGCAGGAGCAGCCACGCGGCGGTGGCCATGAGGGCCAGGGCGGCGAGTTCCGTGCCGGCGCCGAGGAGCGCGGCGCGCAGGAGGCGGAGAGCGTCTTTCCTCGAAACAGCCCAGAAGTTCACGCCGCCACCTCCGCGCGGATCCGGCCGTCGCGCAGCTCGACCACGCGGTCCACCAGCGTCACGAGCGCGGGCCGGTGGGCGACCAGCACGGCCGTCCGGTCCGGCAGCAACCGCCGGGTCGCCGACAGCACCGCCGCTTCCGTGCGGGAGTCCAGCCGGGCCGTCGGCTCGTCCAGCAGCACCAGCCCCGACGACGTGCGGGCCAGCGCCCGCGCCAGCCCCACCCGCTGCCGCTGCCCGGCCGACAACCCCTCGTCCACCTCGGTGGCGAAACCCTCGGGCAAGCCGGAGGCCACGGAGTTCAGCGCGGCCGCCCGCGCCGCACCGGCAACGTCGGCCGAAGGCAGCCCCAGCGCGATGTTCGACGCCAGCGACCCGCGGAACAACGTCGGTCGCTGCGGCACCCAGGCGACCTCGGCCAGCCAGTCCGCGGGGGACAGGGACCGCAGGTCCACGCCGTCGACCAGGACCCGGCCGGACGTCGGCGCCACGAACCCCAGCAGCACCGCGAGCAGCGTGCTCTTCCCGGACCCGCTCGGCCCCACCAGGGCCACCCGCGACCCGGCGGGCACCGACAAGTCCACTTCGGATAGTGCGGGAACACCGTGGTAGGAAACCGAAACCCGCTCCAACACCAGCGAAGGCGCGCCTCGACGTCGGCACCGCGTCCCCGAGCGAGAAGAAACCACCGGCGCGGCGAGCGCCTCCCGCAACGCCGTGAGCCCCTCGGCCGCCGCGTGGAACTTCGTGCCCGCCGCGCGCAGGGGCAGGTACGCCTCGGGCGCCAGAAGGAGCACCAAAAGACCGGTCCGCGCGTCCAGGTCCCCGGCCAGCAGCCGGAACCCGATCGGCACCGCCACCAGCGCCACCGACAGCGTCGCGACCAGTTCCAGCACCAGGGCCGACAGGAAAGCCACCCGCAGTGTCTTCAGCGTCGCGTCGGCGTGGGCGGCCGCCATCGCCCGGACCGTCGAAGCCTGCGCGGACGCCCGGCCGAACACCTTCAGCGTGCCGAGCCCGCGCACGACGTCGAGGAAGTGCCCGCCCAGCTTCGTCAGCAGCCCCCACTGCCGCGCGGTCCGCGCCGCCGTGTGCTTGCCGACGAGGATCGCGAACACCGGGATCAGCGGCAGCGTCACCGTGACGACCAGCGCCGACACCAGGTCGGTCGTGAAGAGCCGCACGATCACCGCGACCGGCACCACCACCGAGACGACCAGCGACGGCAGGTACCCGGTCAGGTAGCTGTCGGTCGTGTCGATCCCGCGTGTCACCTGTGTCGCGACAACCCCGGCGCGATCCGACGCCGAGCCGAGCAACCGCCGGCGCAGGCGGCCGCGGACCGCGGCCGCGAACCGTCCACTGAGGACGCCGTGCGCGCAGGACAGGCCGGCCCGGCCGCCCAGCGCCAGCACCAGGAAGACCGAAACGCCACCGCCGGTCAGCAGGGTCGCCAGTCCTTCGGCCTGGACGAGCACCGCCACCGCGGTGAGCACTCCGAGCGCGGTCAGCACGGCCAGGTACCGCCGGAGTCCGGGAAGAGCAGGCACGCCGTCCCCCTAGAAGTGCAGCAGCGAGCGCTGGTCGAGGGGGCGCCGGTGCGCGCGCCAGGTCAGCCACTGCACCACGAGCAGCAGGAGCACCGCCGGCGGCGCGAACCAGCCCAGCACCGCGAGCGTCTCCGGCGCGGTGGCCGCCTGGCCGGCGGTCATCGTGTAGCCCGCAGACGTCAGCACGGTGGGGAAGCGCAGCGTGCCGGCGAGCAGCGCGGGGCAGGCCGAAAGCACCATCGAGCCGACCAGCGCGAGCCGGTGCCGCCGCACCGCCAGCCCCAGTCGGGCGACGCCGAAAGCGGCGAAGGCGAGCGCGGCCACCGCGATGCCGAGACCGGTGACGCCGTCGAGCGCGAAGGCGCCCCAGACCGCGGCGATCACGAGGAAGGCCAGCACCGGCGCCGAAAACGCGCGGGCCAGCCGCACCGCGCGGCCGGTCAGCTCGGCCGGCGCCCGGACGGCGAGGAACAGCGCCCCCTGCAGGCAGAACAACGCGACGAACCCGAGACCCCACAACACGGCGTAGGGGTTGAACAGCGCCAGGACGTCGCCGGACGGCGAGCCGTCGCCCATCAGCGGCAGCCCGAGCACCAGGTTGCCGAGGAACAGCCCCCACGACAACGCCGTCACCAGCGCGCCGCCGACGATGCCCGCGGTCCAGGCGCCGCGCCGCGCGTCCGGGCGGCGGCTGCGCAGCTGCATCGACGCGGTGAACGTCACCAGGCCGAGCAGCAGCGTCACGACCAGGACGTACGCCCCGGCGAACACCTTGCCCTCCAGGTGCGGGAACGCGCCGAAGAGCAGACCCACCGCGGCCACCAGCCACACCTCGTTGGCCAGGAAGAACGGCCCGAGCGCGCCGAGCGTCTGCCGTCGCCGCCGTTCCCCGGACTCGAACCCGGGCAGGAGCATCCCGACGCCGTAGTCGTACCCCGCCAGCGCGAAGTAGCCGCAGGTCAGCAGCCCCAGCACACACCACCAGATCGTCACCATCGGTCAGACTCCGCTCAGGACGGGCAGTTCGGCGGCGGGCTCGTCCACCGGCTCCGGGCCGCGCTTGGCGACCCGCGCCATCAGCACCCAGTCGGCGACCGCGAGCGCGGCGAACAGCAGTGAGAAAGCGATGAAGGAGAACAGGATCTGGCCCGCGGGGACGTCCGCGATCGCGTCGGCGGTGCGCAGCTTCCCCCAGACCAGCCACGGCTGACGGCCGAGCTCGCGCACCAGCCAGCCCATGATCGCCGCGAGGAACGGCAGCGGGATCGCCGCGACCATCAGGTAGTGCAGGAACCGCGCCTTCGTGAGCCAGTTCCGGAACAGCAGCAGGGCGCCGAGGATCGCGCAGGCGAACATCAGGAACCCGAGTCCGATCATCGCGCCCAGCGGCATCCCGACCGTGCTTTCGTCGAGCTTGTCCGGCTGGTACATCTTCAGCTCGCCGAACTGCGCGAAGCCCTGGTTGACGACGAACACCGAGCCGACCAGCGCCGTCACCACGCCGATCCGCATCGACCGCCGGAAGAACTCGACCTCGGTGGTGCGCTTGAGGAAGTGCCACGCGCTGACACCGACGACGAAGAACCCGCCGGTCACCAGCGCGGCGCTGAGCACGTGCGGCAGCGACGCGACCAGCGCCGGGTTCGAGAACAGCGCGCCGAAGTCGTCGAGGTGCAGGGTGCCGCCTTCGAGCCGGCTGCCGACCGGGTTCTGCAGGAACGAGTTGGCCAGCATGATGAACAGCGCCGACGCGTACGCGGTCAGCGTGACCAGCCAGAGCAGCGTCAGGTGCAGCCACTTGTTCATCCGCCCGAAGCCGAAGATCCACAGGCCGAGGAACGTCGACTCGAGGAAGAACGCGACGAGCGTCTCGATGGCCAGCGGCGCGCCGAAGACGTCACCGGCGAAGGTGGACAGGCCGGTCCAGGTCAGCCCGAACTGGAACTCCATCACGATGCCGGTGACGATCCCCAGCGCGTAGTTGATGACGTAGAGACGGCCCCAGAAGCGCGTCATCCGCAGCAGCTCGGGCTTGCCGCCGAGCGTCCAGCGTGTCTGCATCACGGCCACCAGCGTGACCAACCCCAGCGTGAGCAGCACGAACAGGAAGTGGAACGAAGTCGTCGTCGCGAACTGGAGTCTCGCGACCGGGAGTGCGTGCATGTAGTCAGGCTACACATAGTCTGGCTACAGGTAGCAAGGCGACGTGTAGACTGCGTACCCATGAAGGCGGACACCTTGCGCGGGCACCTCGACGCCCTGCTGCTCGCGGTGCTCGACGGCCGCAAACTGCACGGCTACGCGATCATCGAGGCCCTGCAGCTGCGCAGCGGCGGCGCGCTCGACCTGCCGACCGGCACCGTCTACCCGGCGCTGCGCCGGCTCGAGCGGGCCGGCTGGCTCACCAGCGAATGGGACGTCGTGTCCGGCCGCAAGCGCCGCACCTACCACCTCACGCGCTCGGGCGAACAGGCCCTGGCCGCCGAGCGCACCGAGTGGCGGGAGTTCACCACGGTCATCGGGGGAGTGCTGGGCACATGATCGACGAGTACCTGGGGGAGCTGGACCGCAGACTGCACGGCTGCGGGAAGTTCAAGGCCGACCTGCTGGGCGAGGCCCGCGACGGCCTGCACGACGCCGCCGACGCCTACCGGGCGGGCGGCTGGAGCGATGAGGACGCCGAGCGCCGCGCGGTCGCGGACTTCGGCCCGGCGGCCGTCGTCGCCCGCGACTACCAGGCCGAGCTCGGCATGCTCAGCGGCGTCCGGACGCTGTGGAAGCTCGTGGTCGGCGTCCCGCTGATGCAGGTCGCCTGGGACTACGCCCGGATCCTCACCTTCGGCGAGTGGACGAAGATCTCCACGCCGACACCCGAGTGGTACAAGGTCGTCACGCACGCCGCCCACGGCGCGGTGTTCGTCGTGCCGGTGATCGGCGTGCTCGCCCTGCTCGGCATCCGCTGGCTGAGCCGCCGCGTGAGCGGCGCCGGGCTCGCCCGGTTCAGCGGCGTCCTCATCGCGCTCGCCGTCGGCGTCAATCTCGGCTCGGTCGGGCTGCTGATCGGCGCGACCGGGTTCGTCGACGTCTCCCGGCTGTTCCTGAGCGTCCCGTGCGTCCTGTTGATGGTCGCCTGGGTGCTGCTTTCGTTCCGGCTCGTCGTGCTCGCGAGACGTTCCTGGGGCGGGTATGCCACGATCGTCGCGTGACGACCGCGCTGATCTACCTCGTAGTCATGCTGCTGGTGGCCGCCGTGGTGTTCCTGCTCGCCGCGGTGGTCTTCGGCCGGGGTGAGGAGCTGGCCCCGCTGCCGCCGGGCAGCTCGCCGACGCGGCTGCCCGCGGAGGACATCACCGGGGAGGACCTGAACGAGGTCCGCTTCCAGCTGGTGCTGCGCGGCTACAAGATGTCCGAAGTGGACTGGGTGATGCGGCGCCTCGGCGTCGAGCTCGACGAGCTGCGCGCCCGGGTCGCCGAGCTGGAGCAGCGCGAGCAAGAGCGGGAGAGCTCGCCCGAGGCCGCCCAGTGACCGACCTGGTCCTCTCGGTCGACGTCCGCGCCCCGGCCGGGACGACCTGGCTCGCGCTGACGGACTGGACCCGCCAGGGCGAGTGGATGCTCGGCACCGACGTCGAGGTCGTCGAGGGCAACGGCCGCAGTGTCGGGTCGCGGCTCGCGGCGTTCACCGGGGTGGCCGGCATCGGCTTCACGGACAAGATGGAGATCACGACCTGGGAGCCGCCGGTGCGGTGCGCGGTCCGGCACCTCGGCAGCGTCGTGCAGGGCACGGGCGTGTTCCAGGTGGTGCCCAAAGGCGCGCAACGCTCGACGTTCGTCTGGGCCGAGCACCTGCGGCTGCCGTTCGGCCCGCTGGGCCGGCTCGGCTGGCCGGTCGTGCGGCCGGCGTTCGCGCTGGGGGTGCGCCAGTCACTGCGGCGGTTCGCGCGGTTCGCGGAAGACTATTCGGTGGGTGGGGATGAGTGAGCTTCTCGGCGCCGACGGCGTCGCGCGGTGCTCCTGGGGCAATTCGACCCCGGACTACGTGGACTACCACGACAAGGAGTGGGGCACCCCGCTCCACGGGCAGGACGAGCTGTACGAGCGGCTGTGCCTCGAGTCGTTCCAGTCGGGGCTCTCGTGGATCACGATCCTGCGCAAGCGCGAAGGCTTCCGGAAGGCGTTCAAGCGGTTCAAGCCGGCGAAGGTGGCGAAGTTCGGCGACGCCGACGTCGAGCGGCTGATGCAGGACACGGCGATCGTGCGGAACCGGGCGAAGATCCTGGCGGCGATCAACAACGCGAAGGCGATCGCCGTGTTGGACGAGCCGCTGGACGACCTGCTGTGGTCGTTCGCGCCCGCGTCGCACGAGCGGCCCGCGACCATGGCGGACGTCCCGGCGATCACCGACGAGTCCAAGGCGATGGCCAAGGAGCTGAAGAAGCGCGGCTTCGTGTTCCTGGGCCCGACGACCTGCTACGCGCTGATGCAGGCCACCGGCATGGTCGACGACCACGTCCGAGGCTGCTTCCGGGCCGCGTGAGCCCGGAAGCAGCCCGCGGTCACTTGCCCTGGAAGTTCGGCTTGCGCTTGCCGACGAAGGCCTCGACGGCCTCGGTGTGGTCGGCGGTCGCGCCGAGCGCGGTCTGGGCGGCGTCCTCGGCCTCGAGGGCCTGGTCGAACGTCGACTGCGCGGCCAGGTTGAGCACACCCTTGATCTTCGCGTAGGCCACGGTCGGCCCGGCCGCGAGCTTCGCCGCGACCTGCTGGGCGCGCGCCGGCAGCTCCTCGTCCGGCACGACCTCGCCGACCAGGCCGAGCCGCAGCGCCTCGGCGGCGTCGACGGTCCGGGCCAGCAGCATCAGCTCGGCGGCGCGGCCGTACCCGACCAGCCGCTGCAGCGTCCACGACGCGCCCGAGTCCGGGCCGAGCCCGACGTTGGCGAAGGCCATCAGGAACGACGACGACTCGGCGGCGATCCGCAGGTCACTGGCGTAGGCGAAGGCCGCCCCGGCGCCCGCGGCGGTGCCGTTGACGGCCGCGACGACCGGCTTCGGCATGTCCACGATCGCCTTGACGATCGGGTTGTAGTGCTCCTTCACCGTGTGTAGCGGGGCGGGGTCACCCGCTTGCAGCAGTCCCACGTGCTCCTTCAGATCCTGGCCGGCGCAGAACGCCTTGCCGGAACCGGTCAGGACGACGGCGCGGACGTTCTCGTCGTCCGCCGCCTCGCGCAGCGCCGCGAGCAGTGCTTCCTTCAGCTCGACGGTCAGCGAGTTGTACGCCTGCGGCCGGTTGAGGGTGAGGGTGCGCACCCCGTCGGCGTCGGCGGTCGACAGGACGTCGGATGTGGTCACGTCTACTCCTTGCGCTGAATCATCGGTCGTCCGAGAGTCTCACACCCCTCGCGGGCCGCATACCAGCACCGATACGGCGGCAAAAGATCGGTCCGCTGATGCGCCCGGCCGCTGATGAGGGACAATGGAGTCCAGACCCGGCTGGCTTTCACGCGAGCGCGACCCGGGCGCGCCGGTTGAGACGGAGGGAGCACGCTATGGCGGCCATGAAGCCCCGGACCGGAGATGGTCCCCTCGAAGTGACTAAGGAGGGGCGGGGCCTCGTGATGCGCGTACCGCTCGAGGGTGGTGGGCGACTCGTCGTCGAACTCTCCGCGGAGGAAGCGAAAGACCTCGGCGCCGCTTTGCAGGAGGTCACTGGCTGAGCCGGCCCCCGAAAACCGTCCTTCCGTCGCACCCCGGTCTCCCTTCGGAGGCCGGGGTCGCGGTTCCTCTGCGCCCGAAGGTTGCTCACTGTGCGTAATCCGCTACCCCCCGTTCCGACTAGTCTCCTCGACATCGAGGTCGCGGGCGACCTTCGCCGCGGCGCCCCGGTGGTCCGCCTGGTGACGGCTCCGGCCGACGACGTCGAGACCGAGCCGGTGGAGATCGCGGGTGTCCGGATCAGCGGCAAGGCGGGCGACGTCCAGCCGGTGCCGGGCGACGGCCCCCGCTGGGTCGCGGGGCTGGGCGACGGTGAGCCGAAGCAGTACCGCAAGACCGGTGCGGCGCTGGTCCGCGCGGTGAACGCGACGCTGGCCGACGACGTAGACCATGGGGGGCGCGCGTTCCGCGCGGTGCAGCTGGTGCTGCCCGAGGAGGCCTCCGGCGAGCACGTCACGGAGCTGGCGCTGGGCCTGCTGCTCGGCGGCTACCGCTACAAGGTGACCGGCGAGGACCCGCCGCCGTCGATCCGGACGGTCCGGCTGGTGACGGACGACCGCGCGATCTCTTCGCACACGGCGCTGGTCGCGCGCGCCTCGGCGCTGGCGGCGTCGACGGCGCTGACCCGCGACCTCGCGAACACGCCGTCCAACGTCAAGACCCCGGCCTGGCTCGCGGACACGGCGGCGAAGGTGGCCGGTCCGGGGGTCGAGGTGGCGATCCGGGACGAGAAGTGGCTGTCGACGCAGGGTTTCGGCGGCGTCCTGGCGGTCGGCGGCGGTTCGGCCCGCCCGCCGCGCCTGATCGAAATGACGTACAAGCCGTCCGGGGCCGCGAAGCACCTGCTGCTGGTGGGCAAGGGCATCACGTTCGACACGGGCGGCCTGTCCATCAAGCCGGCCGACGGAATGCACCTGATGCGCACGGACATGGCGGGCGGCGCGGCGGTGATCGCGGCGATCCGCGGCATCGCGGCACTGGGCCTGCCGGTCCGGGTGACGGCGCTGGTCCCGGCGGCGGAGAACCACGTGTCGGGCTCGTCGTACCGCCCGGGCGACATCGTCCGTCATTACGGCGGCAAGACGACCGAGGTGGCCAACACGGACGCCGAGGGCCGCATGGTCCTGGCCGACGCGCTGGCGTACGGAATCCGCCGGTTCACCCCGGATTACGTGGTCGACGCGGCAACGCTGACCGGAGCGATGAAGGTGTCCCTGGGCCTGCGCACGGGCGGGCTGTTCGCGTCGGACTCGTCCCTGGCCACGGCGGTCGTCGAGGCGGGCGCACGGGTGGGCGAGTCATGGTGGCGCATGCCGCTGGAGGAGGACTACGCGGAGAACGTCCGCGGCGAGTTCGGCGACCTCCGCCAGACCCCGGCCGGCCCAGGAGGAATCACGGCGGCGCTGTTCCTGCGCGAGTTCACGGAGGGGCTGCCGTGGGCGCACCTGGACATCGCGGGACCGGCGAGGTCGGAGAAGAACTACGACGAGGTGGTGCCTGGGGCGACGGGGTTCGCGGCCCGGACGTTGGTCGAGCTGGCGGCGTCACTCGCCTGACGTTTTCCCCAGGTCGGGCGGGCTGTGGATAACCGGCTGTGCGCGGCCGATCTTGTCGGTGGGGGCCGATAGACTGGAGCCGGGACGCCCCCCTGGGTCGGGTGGGGGCTGTCCGGCGGGCGGGGGCCCGGTCCTCCGAGTCAGCTCGTCACCAGCTCCCGCCGCTCCACCCGCACCCGCGTCCCCACCGCGACCGCGCCCGCGGCCAGCAGCAGCCACACCGCCACCAGCGCGATCAGCCACGGCCACCCCGCGTGCCCGTACACCCAAGCCCCCGCCGCGCCGCCGACGCTGCTTCCCAGGTAATACGTCGCCGTGTACATGCCACCCACCTGGCCGCGGGCGTTCTCCGGGGCGTCGGCCGCCGCCCAGCCGTTGGCCACCGCGTGGGCCGCGAAGAACGCGCACGTCAAGACCAAGAACCCCGCGATGACCAGCGGCAGTGAGTCCGGCAACGTCAGGGCCGCGCCGACCGCCGTCAGCAGCAACGAGCCGATCAACGCCCGGCGGCGGCCGACCCGGGCCACCAGCCGGCCCGCCGCCGCGGACGAAACCGAGCCCGTCGCGTAGGCCAGGAACACCAGCGACGCGATCGCCGGTGACAGGCCCAGCGGCTCGCCCGTCAGCCGGAACCCCGCCGCGTTGTAGAGCGCGACGAACGACCCCATCGCCAGCAGCGCGACGGCGTACTGCGCCAGCAGCACCCGCTTGCTCAACGCCGTGACGAGCCCCCGGGCGACCGCGCGCAGCTGGGCGTCGCCGCGTGGGCGCGTTCCCGGCGGGAGCGTCACGACGGTGACCGCCGAGCAGATCGCGCCCACGCCCGCGACGACGTACAGCGCGCCGCGCCAGCCGAGCGGTCCCGCGGTGAACCCGCTGGCCAGCCGGCCGAGCATGCCGCCGATCGTGTTGCCCGCGATCATCGCGCCGACCGCGGCCGCGACGCCCGCGCGGCCGAGCCGTTCGGCCAGGTAGGCGGCCGCGACCCCGGGGAAGCCGGCGATCGCGATGCCCTGCAGGGCGCGCAGGACGAGCAGCGCCGGGTACGTCGGCATCAACGGCAGAAGCAGGCCGAACACGACCGACGCGATCACCGACGTCAGGATCACCGGCCGGCGTCCGACCACTTCGGACAGTGCGGCGATCGGCAGGACCGCGATGGCGAGCGCGCCGGTCGCGACGCTGACCGCGAGCGCCGCGCCGCCGGGGTCGAGGTGGTACTGCGCGGCGAGCTGCGGGAGGACCGGCTGCGGCGCGTAGAGCAGGGCGAAGGAGGAGATCCCGGCCGCGGCGACGGCGGTCTTGACTCGGCGGGTGGAGGTCACCGTCCGAAAGTAAGCAGAGCTAACCAATACGTCCAATGCGGTCGTCTGCCATGATTGATGCGATGACGTATGACTCGCTGACCCCGCAGGTGGCGCCGCACCTGCCGTTGCTCGCCGCGCTGCGCGAGACGAGGAACGTCACACGCGCGGCGGAGCTGCTCGGCGTGCCGCAGCCGACGGTCAGCCGCCGGATCGCGGCGCTGGCCGACGCGCTCGGCGCGCCGCTGACTGTCCCGGACGGCCGCGGCATCCGCCTCACGCGCGCGGCGGAACTGCTGGCCGAAGCGGCCGAACGCGGCTTGGCGGCGGTCGACACGGGCGTCCGGCTGGCTCGTGAAGAGGTGGCACCGGAGTCGGGGCACGTCGTGCTGGGGTTCCTGCACCTGCTCGGGCGGTCACTGGTGCCGTCGCTGCTGCGCGGGCACCGGGCGCGGTACCCGGGGGTGCGGTTCACGCTGGTCCAGGGCTCGCGCCAGGAGATGATCGACCGCCTGGTGGGCGGCGAGCTGGACCTGGCCCTGCTGGCGCCGCTGCCCGCGGAGCCTTCGCTGGCCACGGCCGGTTTGGTCGACGAAGAGATCCTGCTGTCGGTCCCGGCGGGCCACCACCTGGCGACGCGGAAGTCGGTGCGGGTGGCCGAGCTGGCCGAGGAGGAGTTCGTGCTGCTGGAGCAGGGCTACGGCGTCCGAACACTGACCGACGAGCTCTGCGCGGCGGCGGGGTTCACGCCGCGGATCGCGTTCGAGGGCCAGGAGTCGGACACAGTGCGCGGGCTGGTGGCGGCGGGGCTCGGGGTGGCGCTGCTGCCGCGGTTCGGCCCGGGCAGCCCGGCGGGGGTGGCGGAGGTGCCGCTGGAGCCGCGGCCCTACCGGACGATCGGGCTGGCGTGGCGCGCGGAGGAGCCGACGACCCCAGCGGTGACGGGCTTCCGCGACACGTGCTGACGACGGCGGGCCACTAGCGCCCCGATGTGGCCTGGTCATGGTCGCGCACAGCCGCTGCGCGATCGGGACCCTGGTCGGACGCGGCACCGGTATCTGATGCTGCTGCACTTGCCCGAGGGCTCACGCACCGCGTGGCGCGCTGAGGAGCCGATGACCTCGGCGGTGACGAGGCTTCCGCAGGCACGTGCTGACGGCCGGCCAGGCAACGAGACCGCCGGACAGACCCGCCCAACCCAGGGGGACCGCCCCGCTCCAGTCTACCGCCGCCCCCGGACAAAACCGCCCGTGAGCAGGGAGTTGTCCACAGCCGTCCGCCTCTGTGGACAACCGATCAAATCGCCGCCGCCACCAGCAGACCCCCGCCCACCGGCAGCAACGCCGGAACCAACCGCTCATCCTCCCGGAACGCCCGCGCCACCTCCCGCAACGCCAGCGTCTCCGGATCCCGGTGCGACGGATCGATCACCCGTCCACCGACGAGCACGTTGTGGAACGCGATGATCCCGCCCCGCCGCAGCAGCGAAACGCCCAGCTCATAACACCCCGGGTACTCGATGTGCGCCGAATCGACGAACACCAGGTCGTACCCACCCGGCGTCAGCCGCTGCAGCACGTCCAGCGCCCGGCCGACGATCAACCTCGTCCGGCCCGGCGCATACCCCGCCTCGCGGAACGTCAGCCGGGCCGCGCGCTGGTACTCCGGCTCCACGTCTATCGAGGTCAGGATGCCTTCGGGCGCCATTCCGCGCAGGAGGCTCAGGCCGCTCACCCCGGCGCCCGTGCCGACCTCGACCACGGCCTTCGCCCGCAGCGTCGCGGCCAGGAACCGCAGGGTCGCTCCCGCGCCCGCGCTGAGCGGGGTGCAGCCCAGGTCCTCGGCACGCGCCCGCGCCGAAGTCAGCACCTCGTCGTCGGGCAGGTACCCGTCGACGAACCCGGAGTCGGCCGGGGCGGCCGCGGGGGTGGGCGTGTTCACGCACGGAGGTTAGCGTTGGTTGTCGATAAATCCTCGCAGGCTCCCTGGTAAGCACCCGGGAAGAAGTTCTCAGCCTGCTCTCAGTCCAGTCTCACTAGAACCATAAGGAGTCCGGAGAGACTGAAATCCGACCACACGGGGAACACCGTGGCCACAGCCCGCGTTGGGTGGAGCAGACAGGAGAAACAAGATGGAGGTGCCTGCTCCCGCGATGCAGAACGCCGTTGCCGATAACGACGCCGACGCGGCTCAGCCCGTGTCCCTGGACGAAGCGGTGTGGACACCGCCGTCCTGGGACGAGGTCGTCCGCGAACACGGTGACCGGGTCTACCGGCTCGCCTACCGCCTGACCGGCAACACCCACGACGCCGAGGACCTCACGCAGGAGACCTTCATCCGGGTCTTCCGCTCGCTGGCGTCCTACAAGCCCGGCACGTTCGAGGGCTGGCTGCACCGGATCACCACCAACCTCTTCCTCGACATGGCCCGCCGGCGCTCACGGGTGCGGATGGAAGGCCTGCCGGAGGACACCGACCGCATCGTGGGCGACGACCCGAGCCCCGAGCAGGTCTACTCGGACACGCACCTCGACCCGGACCTGCAGGCCGCGCTCGACGAGCTGCCGCCGGAGTTCCGCGCCGCCGTGGTGCTCTGTGACGTCGAAGGCCTGTCGTACGAGGAGATCGGCGCGACGCTCGGTGTCAAGCTGGGCACCGTCCGCAGCCGGATCCACCGCGGCCGCCAGGCGCTGCGCGCTTCGCTGGAGCGTCGGCGCACTTACGCTCCGAAGTCTGCGAAGGTGTCGGTATGACCGCACCGCGAGGCTGGGGACTCCCCGAGTCGCACCTGCTACCGGACGTCGTGGTCGCGTTCGTGGACGGCGAGCTGTCCCACGGCCCCCGCGATCGCGCCGCGTCGCACATCACCCGCTGCCCGGCCTGCGCCGCCGAAGTGCGCGCGCAGCGCCAGACCGTCGAGGCGATCCGCCACGCGGGCGCACCGTCGATGTCGGCGGGCTTCCTGGCGAGCCTGCAGTCCATCCCGCAGCACACAGAGCTGCCCAGCAGTCCGGACAACCTGGCGATCACGGCCGACGGCCAGCTCGTCGCGGTCCAGCGCCCCGACCGGGTCGCGGGCCTGCGTGACTCGGGTGTTCTCGGCGGCGTGGCTCCGCTGGGCTCGTCCGCGCCGCTCGGCCAGTCGCCGAACGTCCTGGGTGGCGGCCGCTTCAAGCGCCGCGCGGCTCAGGGCGCCGGTGTGGTCGTGTCCGGCTTGGTGCTGAGCGCGCTGGCGCTGGTGGGCACGACCGCAGACAGTGGTGACGGCAGCCCGGAGACCGGTGGCGGCGCGCCGCAGCCGGCGAACCTGCTGCCGGCCCAGATGGCCGTTCCCCACGGTGTGGTTCCCGCGCCGACGTCGTCGACCCCGGTGAGCTCGCCGGCCGCGGTGCCCGCCGGCATCCGCTGAGTCACCCGAAGGCGACTGACGCCGCGAGGTCCTTCTGGCTCTCGAGCACGGCGAGGCGCTCGGTCAGCGCCGCGTGCACGGCGTCGTAGGTGTCCGAGCCGAGCGTGAGGCGCAGCGGCGGTTCCGCACGGCGCGTGGTGTCGTGGATGACGGCGGCCACCTTGGCCGGGTCGCCGGTGAACACACTCTCGTCGGCCGTCTCCAGGCTGCGGCGGATCCGGCCGACCGGGTGGTCGCGGTAGGGCGCCGTCTCGGCCGTGTAGCGCAGGGCCGACGCGAACCCGGTGCGGGTGCCGCCGAGCTCGACCAGCGTCAGGTGGACGCCGAACGCGGCGACCTCGCGCCCGACGCTCTCGGTGAAACCCTCCAGTCCCCACTTGCCCGCGTGGTACGCGCTGTGCGTCGGGATGGCGACCTGGCCGCCCATGCTGGAGATCTGGATGATCCGGCCGCCGCCCTGCTCCCGCATCGGCTTCAGGAACGCGCGGGTGATCAGCATCGGCGCCAGCAGGAGCACTTCGGCCTGGTCGCGGACCTGCGAGACGGTCATCTCCTCGGCCGCGCCCACCACCGCGTACCCGGCGTTGTTGACCACGATGTCGACCGGCTCGGCGGCCAGCGTCCGGCCGACGACGGCCTCGACGTCGGCCGGCCGGGTGAGGTCGAGGACCACCACCCGCAGCCGGTCGCCGTAGGCCTCCTCCAGGTCCGCCAGCGCGGCCGGACGCCGGACGGTGGCGGTGACCCGGTCGCCGTGGCGCAGCGCGTGCTCGACGAGGTGACGGCCCAGTCCGCCGGACGCGCCGGTGACGAACCAGTGGCGCACGGCCTTGTCCTCGAGGGCGGGCATGACGACCTCCTGAAGTAGGCTCTTACCGGAATCCGTTCCGCTAAGACGACTTTAAACGGAATCTGTTCCGGAATGCAAGGAGGAGCCGGATGCCGACCCGCCGGACGAGGAGCGACGCCGTGCAGAACCGCGCGCGGCTGCTGGAGGTCGCCGCGCGGGCGTTCGCCGAGCAGGGGCTGGACACCGCGCCCGCCGCCATCGCCAAGGCGGCCGGCGTCGGCGTCGGCACGCTCTACCGGCACTTCCCGACGCGGGAGGCGCTCGTCGACGCCACCTACCGGCACCAGCTCACCCGCGTCTGCGAGACCGTCGACGAGCTCGTGGCCGGCCACCCGGCCGCGGCGGCCACCCGGCGCTGGATGGCGCACTTCCTGGACTACGCCACCGCGAAGAGCGGCATGACCGCGGCGCTCGACGCGGTCATCGCGTCCGGCGTCGACCCCTTCGCCGACAGCCACGCGCTGCTCACCCGCGCCGTCGGCACGCTCCTCGACGCCGGCGCCCGCGACGGCACGCTGCGCACCGACCTCGCTCCCGACGACGTCCTGCTGGCGATGGGCGGCACCGCGTACTCGGTCCGGCACGGCACGCCCGCCCAGGCCGGCCGGCTCGTCGACCTGCTCATGGACGCGCTGACCAAGGGCGCGGCGCCGCTGTGACACCGGGCAAGAAACAGCCACTTCACCGGCGTACCGGCAGACTCGGAGCACTGGGCTTGGGTATCGTCACGCCCAGCCACCTGATCTTCTGCACCGGGGAATGATGACCGAGCCGAACGTGAATCCCGAGCAGCCCGGCGCGAGCGAAGCCGACCGGCTGGGCCCGCGGCCGCTGGCGCGCCCGGCCGTCGATCCCGCGCAGGAGGCGGTTTTCGGCCGCCCGAGCGGTGTCGACGGGGCGTTCGACAAGCTCTACACCCCGCAGCGGGCCAACGGCGTGAGCCTCGCGCCGCCCGCGCCCGAGTCGCTCGCCGAAGCCTTCCGGCGGCCGCCCGGCGCCGAGGGCGTGTTGCTCGAGCGTCCCCGTGAGGCCACCGGGGAGCCGCAGGACACCGATCCGCCGCTGTGGAACAGCACTTCCGACCCGTGGCGCGATCCGGGGGCCGGCGCCGTGCTCGCCGGCCCCGCGATGCCCGCCGAAGACGAGGAAAAGCCCGCCCGCCGTCCGCCGGGGGCGTTGCTCAGCCTGCCCGAGGTGCTGTTCGGCCGCCGCGTGCAGCCGAAGGCGCTCGTGCTGCTCGGCGTCGTCGCGCTGCTGATCGGCGCGGCCGGCGGTTTTGTCGGCTGGTGGGCCGGCGACACCGGCACCGAGCTCACCGGCTCCGCGACGATCTCCGAAGCCGAGGCCGCCAAGGAGCGCCCGGCGGGTTCGGTCGCCGAGATCGCCAAGCGCGTCGCCCCGGCCGTCGTCTCGCTCGAGGTCTTCAAGCCCGGCGCCGAATCCGGCGAGCAGGGCTCCGGCGTGATGATCGACCCGCAGGGCTACATCCTCACCAACGAGCACGTGATCTCCTCCGCCGCCGCGGATCCGAGCGTGAAGGTCACGGCGATCTTCGTCGACGGCACCCGCACCGAGGCCAAGCTCGTCGGCGCCGACCAGAAGACCGACCTCGCCGTGGTGAAGGTCAACGTCACCAACCCGACCGTGCTGCAGGTCGGCAAGTCGTCGGACCTGCAGGTCGGCGACACCGTGATGGCGATCGGCTCGCCGCTGGCGCTGCAGAACTCGGTGACCGCCGGCATCGTCAGCGCGCTGAACCGGCCGATCACCGCGGGCGGCGACAACGGCGCCGCGCCGGTCACCTACGAAGCCATCCAGACCGACGCCGCGATCAACCACGGCAACTCGGGCGGCGCGCTCGTCGACGCCACCGGCGCGCTCGTCGGCATCAACTCGTCGATCCGTTCGTCCAGCGCGGACGGCGGCAGCATCGGCATCGGCTTCGCCATCCCGAGCGACTACGCGATCAAGATCGCGAAGGCGCTGATCAAGGACGGCAAGGTCCAGCACGCCGACATCGGCATCAACGCGTCCTCGACGGTCGCCGGCTCGTCCACGATGGGCGCGCAGGTGAAGAACGTCGCGCCCGGCGGCCCGGCGGCGAACGCGGGCATCAAGGAGGGCGACGTCATCACGAAGATCGGCAACCGGCTGGTCCGCGACTCCGCGGAGCTGACGGTCGCGGTCCGCGCCCACGACGTCGGCGAAGTGGTCCCGGTGTCCCTGGCCCGCGACGGCGCGAGCTTCGTCGTCGACGTAACCCTGGCTTCCGACTGAGTTCCGACGTTCGGCCTGCCGGAGCGTGGCCGGTGACGAGTACGCTGAGCACGTAGGTTCCGAGCGGAGGTTGACGGTGTTCGACAGTGTCGGATGGGGGGAGATCCTCGTCCTCATCATCGCCGGTCTCTTCATCCTCGGCCCGGAACGGCTTCCCGAAGCGGCGTCCTGGATGGCGAAGAGCGTGAAGAAGGTCCGCGACTTCGCCACGGGCGCGCGAGAGCAGCTCCGCGAGGAGATGGGCCCGGAGTTCGACCAGCTGCGCAAGCCGCTGGAGGACCTGCGCGGGCTGCGCAACTTCGACCCGAAGCGCGTGGTGACGCAGCACCTGTTCGACGGCGACAGCGACCCGCTCGGCATCAAGGGCATCACGAACGGCACCCCGAACCTGAACGGCTCGAACGGGACGAACGGTTACACCGCAGGGCAAACGTCCCAGCCGGAGCCGCTCAAGCCGGGCGAGCGGCCGCCCATCGACCCGGACGCCACGTAAGTTCCGTTGTGCGCACGGGCCTTTGAGGTCGCCCGTGCAACTTGCGTAACGCGTCTTGTGAACCCCGCGACTGTGCTGCGGGAGGTCTCAATGGCGGCGATCGAACGCATAAGAAGCTGGTACCGCACCACTTTCCAGACCCTGGCCGGGCTGCTGGCCTTCGGGGCCGTGGTCGTGATCGCCTACGGATCCGTGCAGTCCGCCGCGGTGCAGGCGGCGGCCGTCGGTCTGCTCGCCGCCCTGGCCGCGGTGATCTTCGGCGTGATCCTCGGGTTCCTGTTCGGCATTCCGCGCCGGGTCGAAGGAGAAACCGGCGGCAAGCCGGGGTACGCCGTCAACACGAACCTCGAGCAGGTGTCGGACTGGCTCACCAAGGCGATCCTGGGCATCGGCCTCGTCGAGCTGGGCAACCTCGTCACCGGCTTCGGAAGCCTGAGCAGAACGCTCGGCGCCGCGATGAGCGACTCCGACGTCAGTGTCGCGGCCGCGGGCGGGATCTTGGTGTTCTTCGCCCCCGTCGGGTTCCTCGGGGGCTACCTCTGGGCTCGCACCACCTTCATGGGCGCGCTGGCCGACCTCGACATCGTCCGGGCGCCGGTGACGGATTCGATCGTCGACCTCGGTGAGCAGGTCCGGCTCAAAGCGCGCAAGGTCGGGGTCGCGCAGGAGGAGCTGGCCGCCGGGGACGGCGACTTCGAGAACCGGGAGCCGCTGCTGGACATCCCGGCGCCCGAGGTCGACCAGGTCGCGGACCTGACCACGCTCTGGCGGGAGATCGAGGAGGTCCTGATCAGGCTGGCCGGCCCGGTCGGTGACGAGATCGGGAGTGTGGACGAGGTCGTCGCGGTGCTCCGGGGGCGCGGAATCCTCGACGAGACGATCGTCGACACGCTGCGCAAGCTCGCCGCCGCGGTCAAGGAGCTGACCGGCGGCGCGGTGCTGTCGGAGAAGGACAGCGCCGCGGTCCGGGCCGGTGGCGCGGAGACGCTCGCGGCCCTGGCGAGGTTGCGGCGGGTCGCGCCGGCGGCTTTCGAACAGCACGTCCTCGCCCGGCTGCGGGCGGTCGCCGCGCCGGAGTGGCAGGTCGACTTCGACGTCGCGTTCGAGGGCACCGCCCGGCGCCGGATCCGGGTCGACGCGATGGTGCGGAACGGTGACCGCGAGGTCGCGGTCGAGGTGCGGGCCCAGGTGGTGGGCAAGCGGGCGAGGTGGTCCAGGCTGGTCGACTGGCTGGAGCGGGTGCCGCGAGGCCTGCCCCTGCTCGTGGTGCTGCCGGACCACGCCGCGAGTGTGCGTTCCGCAGCGAGCGCCCAGCACCTCGACACCCTGCGAGTGCTGGAATGGGACACCGAAGCCGGGCAGCTTCGGGAAGTCCTGCGCGAAATGCTGGAGGCCGGCTCGGCCTAACGACCCGCGGGAGTCACGTTCAGCATCATCCCGGCCAACCCCCGAGCCCGAACGGTCAGCTTCTTCGCCGCTTCCTTCAACACCACCGAAGCCGGCGCATCCGGCGCCGCCAAAACCAACGGCTCACCCGCGTCACCCTGCTCGCGCAGGCGGGGGTCCAGCGGCACCTGCCCCAGCAGCGGCACCTCCGACCCGATCGACTTCGACAGCGACGCCGCCACCGAAGCACCGCCGCCCGAGCCGAAGATCTCCAGGCGGGAGCCGTCTTCCTGCTCCAGCCACGACATGTTCTCGATGACCCCCGCCACGCGCTGACGCGTCTGCAGCGCGATCGCCCCGGCCCGCTCGGCCACCTCGGCCGCCGCCTGCTGGGGGGTCGTCACCACCAGGATCTCCGCGTTCGGGATCAGCTGGGCCACCGAGATCGCGATGTCGCCGGTGCCCGGCGGGAGGTCCAGCAGCAGGATGTCGAGGTCGCCCCAGAAGACGTCGGCCAGGAACTGCTGCAACGCCCGGTGGAGCATCGGGCCGCGCCAGACCACCGGGGTGTTGCCCGGGGTGAACATGCCGATCGAGATCACCTTCACGCCGTGGGCCTGTGGCGGCATGATCATCGTGTCGACCTTGGTCGGCTTCTCGCGCGCGCCCAGCATGCGGGGGATCGAGTGGCCGTAGATGTCCGCGTCCACCACGCCGACCGACAGCCCGCGCTGGGCCATCGCCGCGGCCAGGTTCACCGTGACCGACGACTTGCCGACGCCGCCCTTGCCGGACGCGACGCAGTACACCCGCGTCATCGAGCCCGGCTGCGCGAACGGGATCACCGGCTCGTCGGTGTCACCGCGCAGGGACTTGCGCAGCTCGGAGCGCTGCTCGTCGCTCATCACGTCCAGCTCGACGCGCACGTCGGCGACACCCGGGAGCTTCGCCACCGCCTCGCGGGTGTCGTTCGTGAGCGTCGCCTTCAGCGGGCAGCCGGCCACCGTGAGGTAGATCCCGACGGTGACCACTCCGTCGTCGCCGACGACGACGTCCTTCACCATCCCCAGGTCGGTGATCGGTTTCTTGATCTCCGGGTCTTGCACGCTCTTCAGCGCGCTGCGGACGTCGTCGACGCTGGGGAGCTGCTGGGTGCTGGTCACCCGACCCATGTTACGAGCCGGTAGGAGTGCGCGGCTTCCTGGGCTTGACGTCGAGGTCGTCGCGCAGCCGGTCCAGCTCGCTGCGCAGGTAGTCCCGCGTCGCGACTTCGCCGACCGCGAGCCGCAGCGCGGCCAGCTCCCGGGCCAGGTACTCCGTGTCGGCCTTCGTCTGCAGCGCCCGGTTCCGGTCCTCCTCCAGGGAGACGCGGTCGCGGTCGTCCTGCCGGTTCTGCGCCAGCAGGATCAGCGGCGCCGCGTACGCCGCCTGCGTCGAAAAAGCCAGGTTGAGCAGGATGAACGGGTACGGGTCCCACTGCAGCGAAACCGCGGCCAGGTTCAGCACGATCCAGACGATCACGATGAGCGTCTGCCAGAACAGGTACTTCCCGGTGCCGAGGAACCGCGCGATCCGCTCGGTGAACCGCCCGAAGGAGTCCGGATCGATGTTCAGCTTGAACCGGTTCTGGCTGCGGGGCTGGTCGAGCCGCCGTCCCGAAGTCAGCTCAGGCACGGTCTTCCTCCAAGGTGTCGTGCAGGCCGGTTTCGCGCCAGTCCTCGGGCAGCAGGTGGTCGAGGACGTCGTCGACGGTCACCGCGCCGATCAGGTGGTCTTCGCTGTCGACGACCGGTCCGCAGGTCAGGTTGTACGCCGCGAAGTACCGCGTGACCTCGGCCAGCGACGCGCGCGGCTGCAGCGGCGGCAGCCCGGTGTCGACGGCGCTGGCGACGAGCTCCGCGGGCGGCTCCCGCAGCAGCCGCTGGAAGTGGACAACACCGACGTAGCGGCCGGTCGGCGTCGCGGTCGGCGGGCGGCAGACGAACACCATGCTGGCCAGCGCCGGCGGCAGCTCGGCGTTGCGGATGTGCGCGAGCGCCTCGGCGATGGTCGTGTCCGGGGTCAGCACCACCGGCTCCGGCGTCATCAGGCCGCCCGCGGTGTCGGACGAGTACGCCAGCAGCCGCTTGACCGGCGCGGACTCCTCCGGCTCCATCAGCTCCAGCAGCCGGTTCTGCTCGGCCGGGGCCAGCTCGGCCAGCAGGTCGGCGGCGTCGTCGGGGTTCATCGCCTCGAGGACGTCGGCCGCGCGCTCCTCGGCCAGGTAGGCCAGCAGCTCCTTCTGGTCGTCGTCGGGCAGCTCTTCGATGACGTCGGCGAGGCGCTCGTCGTCCATCGCGTCGGCGACCTCGTGGCGCCGCTTGAGCGGCAGGTCGCGCACGGTCGCGGCGATGTCGGCCGGGCGCATGGTGTCGAACAGCATGAGCAGCTGCCCGGCGCCCTGGGGCTGCGCGCCGAGGTCGTTGAGGCCGAGGCCGGAGACCTCCGACCAGGGCAGCACCTGCATGGTCGCGCGACGGCGGGTCAGCCCGAGCCGCCGCTCCCGGATGGCCAGCTTGGCCAGCACCCAGTCGCGGGTGCGGGTCGGCTCCATCCCGGCGTCGACGACCGTGATCCGCGTTTCGGACCCGGCCAGCGTGGCGTGGGCGTCGAGGAGCTGGCCGAGCACCAGGACCTCGTTGGGGCGCTGGTTGAACTGGCGCATGTTGACCGAGCCGGTGGCGAGCGTCACGGCGGTCGGCTCGATCGAGGTGACCCGCAGCATCGGCACGAAGACCCGGCGGCGCGTGGTCAGCTCGACGACCAGGCCGAGGATCCGCGGCGGCTGGGCGTCCAGGCGCAGGCCGGCGACCAGGTCGCGGACCCGGCCGATGGACTCGCCGTCGGGGCCGAATACCGGCAACCCGGACAGCTGAGCTGCGAAAACCCTGTTGACCGCGGCCATGCCGCTGACACTATCGGCTGGCCGCCCACGGAGCGATTTCCGCCACTGTGACGAAGGCCGGGTCGTCGCTGTCCTCGTTGTCCCCTTCCGCCTTCCAAAGCCAGTTCTGCACCGCCCGCACGAGCGTCCACGCGCGCGCCTTCTCGGCGTCCAGCTCCTGCGAAGCGACGATCAGTGCGAACCGCGCGTCCAGTGTGGACTCGGTGAAGCGGTTCCAGAACAACGGGATCACGCCCCACTCGAGGTCACCGGCGAGCGGTTTCGGGTCGATGACCAGCCACGGCTCGCGCGTGCCGGCCAGGACGTTCTGGAAGTGCAGGTCCTCGTTCACCAGAAGTTCGCCCGACGACGGCCCGAGCTCGCGGCAGATCGCGACGGCGTTGTCCACCAGCCGCCGCTCGAACGGCTCGCCCAGCTCGGTCCAGCGGCGGGGGAGCTCCTCGGTGAGGTTTGCGGCTTCGGTGCGCAGCCGCCGGGTCAGTGCCGGCGGCGCGGGCACGGCCAGGCGCCGCGCCAGCTCGCCGAGGACGGGAACGGCCTCGCGCAGCGGGAGGTCGTCGAGGGTGCGCGTGGCGTCGAGCCGCTCCAGCAGGAGGACGCCGTCCTCGGGCGCGGAGTCCAGTAGCCGCACCGCACCGCGACCGGCCCATGTGGACAGTGCGAGCGGCTCGTCGGCGGATTCTTCGTCGCGCCAGCCCAGTTTCAGCACGACCGGGGTGCCGTCGGCGCGCCGCGCGGGCTGCACCACGCCGACGTACCCGTGCATCGCCTCGCCCTCGAAGGTGAGGTCCCACTTCCGGGCGTAGCCGGCGGCGAGCTCCGGCAACGCCGCCAGCCACGGGACGGCTTCGGGGCCGAGCACCCGCGGCGCCCGGCCGGCGAACAGCGGGGGGACGCGCAAGTCGTTCACCCCCTCAGCCTGGCAGCCGCGTCCAGCGCGTTTCGCCCTGCTCCGCACGGGCGTACGCTGGGATTTCAGGGGACGACAACCCCGGGAGCTGCCATGGTGGTGGAGATTCTCAGCGCCGTCGTCGTCGCGGGAGGTGCCTGGCTCGCGGCCAGCGTGCGTGTGGTGAAGCAGTACGAACGCGGGCTGGTCTTCCGGTTCGGGCGCGTCCGCGCCCAGGTCCGCGAGCCCGGCCTGGCGATGCTGGTCCCGTTCGCCGACCGGCTGCAGAAGGTCAACATGCAGATCGTGACCCTGCCGGTGCCCGCCCAGGACGGCATCACCCGGGACAACGTCACCGTCCGGGTCGACGCGGTGGTCTACTTCAAGGTCATCGACCCGGTGATCGCGGCGGTCAACGTGCAGGACTACCGGTCCGCGGTCGGCCAGGTCGCCCAGACGTCGCTGCGCTCGATCATCGGCAAGAGCGACCTCGACGACCTGCTCTCCAACCGGGAGCGGCTCAACGAAGGCCTCGAGCTGATGATCGACAGCCCCGCGCTGGACTGGGGCATCCACATCGACCGCGTCGAGATCAAGGACGTCGCGCTGCCGGAGGCGATGAAGCGCTCGATGTCGCGGCAGGCCGAGGCGGAGCGGGAACGGCGCGCGCGCGTCATCTCCGCCGACGGTGAGCTGCAGGCGTCGCACAAGCTCGCGCAGGCCGCGGCGACGATGGCCGACACGCCCGCGGCGCTGCAGCTGCGGCTGCTGGAGACGGTCGTGCAGGTCTCCGCCGAGAAGAACTCGACGCTGGTGCTGCCGTTCCCGGTGGAGCTGCTGCGCTTCCTGGACTCGAACACGCGACGCGGAGTGTCCGCGGCCGACGCCGCCGAAGCCGCCGCGCCGAAGCCGGCACCCAAGCCCGAGCCCGAGCCCCAGCCGGAACCCGAAGCGGTGGAGGCGAAACCGGAGGCGAACGGCCACGCGGCGCCGGCGCCGCGCAGCCCGGGCGACGCGGCGCTGCCGGCCGCCGACTAGCTGTCGAGCTGCCCGTTCGCGCCCAGGATGATGATGGTGGTGAAGAAGCCGACCCACAGCGCGATGACGACGTAACCGACGATCACGGCGGCCGTGGCGAGCCCGCGGCCGCCCGCTTCGCCGCGGTTGGTCTTGCTCAGCGCGATGTGGCCCATGATCAGCCCGGCGAGCGCGGTGATGCCGGAGCAGAAGCCGAGGATCGAGCAGACCAGCGCGCCGATCGCGAGCGCGTTGTCCTGCTTGCGCGCCTGGAGGCCGTACCCGGGCTGGCCGAAGGGCGCCGGCGGCCCGTACGCCGGGCCGCCGTACGGGGACGGGTACGGCTGCTGGTAGGTCTGCTGCGGGTACGTCGGCTGCTGCGGGTAGGTGGGCTGCGGGTACACCGGCTGCGGCTGGCCCGGGGCGGCGTACGGCGTGCCGGGGATGTGCGCGGCGGGCGTCTCGAACGAGCCCGGCGGCAGCGGGGCGGGCTGCTCGGCGACGGTGGTGTCGCCGGCGCCCGGGTCCGCGACGGTGGTGTCGGAGACCGTGGTGTCGGCCGTGGCCGTGTCCGGCTCGGCGGTGGACGGCGGGTCGTAGCTCTCCGGTGTGTAGGACGGCGCCTCCGCGGGCGGCGGCGGCTCGTACGACACGGTCGGATCGGCGGCCGGACGGTCCTTGTCCCCGGACGGGTCGGTCATGACGGGTCCCCTCGCTTCGTGCAGGGCTCCAACGTTAGCCGTTCGGGTCGGGCCGTCGGCGGGAGATCCACCCGGCGGAGCGTGAGCGCCCTCATAGCAGCGACGCGCGAACCGGGTCATACTCACCGGTAACCCAGCGCCGGGAGCCGGCGCGCGTCTCCAGGAAGGGAGCCGTGATGGCCCGCCTCGCCCAGACCGCCGGCCTGTCCGACGTGCAGTCGGAGATCCTCGCGACCGTCCGCTCGTTCGTGGACAAGGAGGTCATCCCGCACGCGCAGGAGCTCGAGCACTCCGACACCTACCCGGCGGACATCGTCGAGGGCATGAAGGAGATGGGCCTGTTCGGGATCACCATCCCGGAGGAGTACGGCGGGCTCGGCGAGTCGCTGCTGACCTACGCGCTGGTCGTCGAGGAGATCGCGCGCGGCTGGATGAGCGTGTCCGGCGTGATCAACACGCACTTCATCGTGGCGCACATGATCACCCGCCACGGCACGGAGGCGCAGAAGCAGCACTTCCTCCCGCGGATGGCCACCGGCGAGGTCCGCGGCTCGTTCTCGATGTCGGAGCCGGACCTCGGCTCGGACGTCGCCGCGATCAAGACGCGCGCTCGCCGCGAAGGCGACGGTTACGTCATCGACGGTTCGAAGATGTGGCTGACGAACGGCGGTTCGTCCAACCTGATCGCGCTGCTCGTCAAGACCGACGAAGGCGCCGAGAAGGCCCACCAGAACCTGACGACGTTCCTCGTCGAGAAGCCGGAGGGCTTCGGCGAGGTGGCGCCCGGGCTCACCATCCCCGGCAAGATCGACAAGATGGGGTACAAGGGCGTCGACACCACGGAAGCGGTGTTCGACGGCTACAAGATCGGCGGGGACATGGTCCTCGGCGAGGCGCCGGGCCGCGGGTTCGCGTACATGATGGACGGTGTCGAGGTCGGCCGCGTGAACGTCGCGGCGCGCGCGTGCGGCATCGCGATCCGGGCGTTCGAGCTGGCGGTGGAGTACGCCCAGCAGCGCAAGACGTTCGGCAAACCGATCGCCGAGCATCAAGCGATCGGGTTCAAGCTGGCCGAGATGGCGACCAAGGTCGAGGCGGCCCACCTGATGATGGTGAACGCGGCCCGGCTCAAGGACTCGGGCGAGCGCAACGACGTCGAAGCGGGGATGGCCAAGCTGATCGCGTCGGAATACTGCGCGGAGGTCACGCAGGACTCGTTCCGCATCCACGGCGGTTACGGGTACTCGAAGGAGTACGAGATCGAGCGGCTGATGCGCGAGGCGCCGTTCCTGCTGATCGGCGAGGGCACGAGCGAGATCCAGAAGACGATCATCAGCCGGGGGTTGCTGCGGGAGTACAAGTCCCGGTCCTGAGGCCTCGACGCCGGATTGTCGCTGTGTCGACAATTCGGCGTCCGGCCTTTCGGGGTAAGCGGCTCGCACGGTCCGGGCGTTCTTGACAAGATGGACGCCCAGGACCCACGAGTGCGCAGGTGATGATGGTGAGTAGTCCCTTCGGCGGAGGCCGGGCGCCCCAAGGCCTGCCGCGCTTGCCGACCCCGCCGACCGGCTGGCCGATCGGCTCGTACGCGACCTACGGCGAGGCGCAGCAGGCGGTCGACTTCCTCGCGGACAGCGAGTTCTCCGTCAGCGACGTGACCATCGTCGGGGTCGACCTCATGCTCGTCGAACGCGTCATCGGGAAGCTGTCCTGGGGACGCGTGCTCGGCACCGGCGCGGTTTCCGGCGCCTGGTTCGGCCTGTTCGCCGGCCTGCTGCTCGGCCTGTTCGTCAACCAGGGCTTCGCGCTGCAGCTGCTCACCGGGCTCGTGCTGGGCGTGCTCTCCGGCCTGATGTTCGCCGCGATCGGGTACAGCATGTCGCGGGGGCGGCGGGACTTCTCCTCGGCGAGCCAGCTGGTCGCCGGCCGCTACGACGTCCTGTGCCAGCCGCGCTCGGCGGAGCAGGCGCGCGAGCTGCTCGCGAAGCTGGCGCTCAAGCCGCCCCCTGCCCACCCCTAGGAAACCCCACCCCTAGCAGGGAAAAATCACAGTTCAGTCTGCAGTGGGCTGAATCGTTACCGATACTGCTTGCGGGGTGTGATCGCCCGGCATAAGTTGTCCGACACCAGTCGGGCGGCCTCGCCCAACCAGCGCGGCCGCCCGAGCACTAGCACGTCGGGGTGCTGGCGCGGTTCGCCTCATCGCGTCGTGGTGCCCACCGGGCGCCGCGGTAACCGGCGTGCACGCGGGTGAGGAGGCCTGATGGGGAAGAGGATCGGCGCGGGCAAACGGGGACGTTCGCCCGGCCGCACCGCGGTCCTGCTGGGGGCAGGGGCTTTGGTGACCGGCATGCTGGCCGGTTGCGGTTCGGGTGGCGGGTTGAAGATCAACGTCTACTACGCGCCCGAAGACAGCTTTCAGAAAGTCGTCGACAACTGCAACCAGGCAGCGGGCGGCCGCTACGAGATCGTCTACAACAAACTGCAGCGCGGGTCGGACGACCAGCGCCTGCAAATGGCCAGGCGGCTCGCCGCGGGCGACACCGCGATGGACGTCCTCGGCCTCGACGTGACCTGGGTTTCGGAGTTCGCCGAAGCCGGGTGGATCGAGGAGTGGAAGGACCAGAACAAGACCGCGGCGTCCCAGGGAGTCCTGCAGGGCCCGCTGGAAACGGCGACCTACAACGGGAAGCTCTACGCGGCCCCGAAGAACACGAACATCCAGCTGCTCTGGTACGACGACCGGATCACCCCGTCCGCGCCCAAGACGTGGGACGAGATGATCCAGAAGTCGCAGGAGCTCAAGGCGCAGGGCAAGCCGTACAGCATCGTCTTCACCGGCGCGCAGTACGAAGGCCTCGTCGTCTTCTACAACACGCTCGTCGAGTCCATGGGCGGGCACATCCTGTCCGACGACGGCAAGTCCGTCGTGATGGACGAAGGCGCGGTGAAGGCGCTCGCGCTGCTGAAGCAGATCACCGCGTCCGGGATCACCGACGCGTCGCTGACCAACTCGAAGGAGGACGACGTCCGGCAGACGTTCCAGCGCGGGGACGCCGCGTTCGAGCTGAACTGGCCGTTCGTCTACGCCTCCTACGCGAAGGACAAGGCGTCCGACGTCTCGCACTTCAAGTGGGCCGTCTACCCCGAGGCGCAGGCCGGGACCCCGGCCAAGACCACCATCGGCGGGTACGACCTCGCGGTCAGCTCGCTGTCGGCGCACAAGCCCGAGGCGTACGAAGCGGCGTTGTGCCTGCGCAGCGCGGAGAACCAGAAGTTCTCGGCGATCAACGACGGTGTGCCGCCGACCATCGAATCGGTGTACCACAACGACACCCCGCTCGACCCGTCGAAGCCGGCCGGTGACGACAACCCGAACATGGCGATCAAGTACCCGATGCGCGACTCCATCCTGGACGCGCTGAAGGACGCCGCCGTGCGGCCGCTGACCCCGGCCTACCAGAACATGTCGACGGTGATGTCGAAGGTCCTTTCACCGCCGGCCGAAATCGACCCGAAGGCCACCGCGGACAAGCTGCGCGAGCAGCTCAACGACGCGCTCCAGTCGAAGGGAGTGATCCCGTGACCGTTCAGGACTCGACCCCGGCCGACACCGCCGGGGCCACGGTCGCCGGGGAGGCGACGTCGGGCAGGAAGGGCAAACCCGCGCTCTCCGAAGGGAAGAAGGCCGAGCGGAAGCTCGGGCTGTGGCTGTGCGCGCCCGCGTTCGTCGTGATGATCGCCGTCACCGGCTACCCGATCGTCTACTCGATCTGGCTGTCGCTGCAGCGGTACGACCTGCGGTTCCCGGCGCAGCAGGAGTTCGTCGGCTTCGCCAACTACGGCGCCGTGCTGTCCAACTCGTACTGGTGGACGGCGTTCGGGACGACCATGTTCCTGACCGTCGTGTCGGTGGCGATCGAGTTCGTCCTCGGCATGGCGCTGGCGCTGGTGATGCACCGGACGCTCGTCGGGCGCGGGCTCGTCCGCACGGTCGCGCTGATCCCGTACGGCATCGTCACGGTCGTCGCGGCGTTCTCGTGGTACTACGCGTGGACGCCGAAGACCGGCTACCTGGCGAACTGGCTCGCCGCGGACGGCGCGCCGCTCACCGACCAGTGGCCGTCGCTGTTCATCATCATCGGCGCCGAGGTGTGGAAGACCACGCCGTTCATGGCGCTGCTGCTGATGGCCGGCCTGGCGCTGGTGCCGGACGACCTGCTCAAGGCCGCGGCGATGGACGGCGCGAGCGCGTGGCAGCGGTTCACCAAGGTGATGCTGCCGGTGATGAAGCCGGCGATCCTGGTGGCCCTGCTGTTCCGCACGCTCGACGCGTTCCGGATCTTCGACAACATCTACGTCCTCACCGGCGGCGCGCAGGACACCGGCTCGGTGTCCATGCAGACCTACGACAACCTGGTCAAGGGCCTCAACCTCGGGATCGGGTCGACGATGGCCGTGCTGATCTTCATCACGGTGGCGATCATCGCGTTCATCTTCATCAAGGTGTTCGGCACGGCCGCACCGGGTTCGGACACGGGGGGTAAGCGCTGATGGTGATGGGAACCGTCACGACGGGCCGCAAAGTTCGCTGGGGCCTGGTCGACATCCTCGTGCTGGTGTTCGCGCTGGTGCCGGTGCTCTGGGTCGTTTCGCTGTCGTTCAAGACCAAGGACACGCTGACCGACGGGTTCTTCATCCCGCAGTCGTGGACCTGGCAGAACTACGCGGACATCTTCCAGACGTCGGAGTTCCTGCTGGCGCTGGTGAACTCGATCGGCATCGCGATCATCTCCACGGTGATCGCGGTGGTGCTGGGCACGATGGCCGCCTACGCGATCGCGCGGCTGGAGTTCCCCGGCAAGCAGCTGCTCGTCGGGCTCTCGCTGCTGATCGCGATGTTCCCGCAGGTGTCGCTGGTGACCCCGCTGTTCAACATCGAGCGGAACCTGGCGCTGTTCGACACCTGGCCGGGGCTGATCCTGCCCTACATCACGTTCGCCCTGCCGCTGTCGATCTACACGCTGTCGGCGTTCTTCCGGGAAATCCCGTGGGAGCTGGAGAAAGCGGCGAAGATGGACGGCGCGACGCCGGCCCAGGCGTTCCGGAGGGTGATCGCGCCGCTGGCCGCGCCGGGGGTGTTCACCACCGCGATCCTGGTGTTCATCTTCTGCTGGAACGACTTCCTGTTCGCCATCTCGCTGACGTCGACCACGGCGTCGCGCACGGTGCCGGCGGCGCTGTCGTTCTTCACCGGGTCCTCGCAGTTCGAGGACCCGACGGGTCAGGTGAGCGCGGCCGCGGTCGTCATCACCATCCCGATCATTGTGTTCGTGTTGTTCTTCCAGCGTCGCATCGTGGCGGGGCTGACCTCCGGTGCGGTGAAGGGGTAGTCATGGCTGAAATCGTCCTCGACAAGGTGTCGAAGAAGTACCCCGACGGCGCGCTCGCGGTGTCCGAAGTGGACATCACCATCGCCGACGGCGAGTTCATCATCCTGGTCGGCCCGTCCGGCTGCGGGAAGTCGACCACGCTGAACATGGTGGCCGGCCTGGAGGACATCTCCTCCGGTGAGCTGCGCATCGACGGTGCGCGCGTCAACGAGAAGGCCCCGAAGGACCGCGACATCGCGATGGTGTTCCAGTCCTACGCGCTCTACCCGCACATGAGCGTGCGGGAGAACATGGCGTTCCCGCTGCGGCTGGCGAAGGTCGACGACAAGACCGTGCGGGCGAAGGTCGAGGAGGCGGCGACGATCCTCGACCTGACCGCGCACCTGGACCGCAAGCCGGCCAACCTCTCCGGTGGCCAGCGCCAGCGCGTCGCGATGGGGCGGGCGATCGTCCGGAACCCGAAGGCGTTCCTGATGGACGAGCCACTGTCCAACCTGGACGCCAAGCTCCGCGGCCAGATGCGGACGTCGGTGTCGAAGATCCAGAAGCAGCTCGGCACGACGACGCTGTACGTCACGCACGACCAGACCGAGGCCATGACCCTGGGCGACCGGGTCGTGGTGCTGCGCGGCGGGTACGTGCAGCAGATCGGCGCGCCGCAGTTCCTCTACGACAACCCGGCGAACCTCTTCGTCGCGGGGTTCATCGGCTCGCCGTCGATGAACTTCGTCCCGGCGACGCTGGAGAACAACGAGCTGCGCAGCCCGCTGGGCACCACGCCGCTCACCGACCGGGTCCGGCAGCTGGTGGAGAAGGCGAACGCGCCCCGCGAGGTGCTGGTCGGCATCCGGCCGGAGCACTTCGAGGACGCGGCGCTGGTCGAAGCGGGCCAGAAGGCGGGCGGCGGCACGTTCACCGCGCACATCGACGTGCTCGAGTCGATGGGCTCGGAGAAGTTCGCCCACTTCACGCTCGAAGGTGACGTGGCGACGTCCGCGGAGCTCGCGGAACTGGCCGCGGACAGCGGTTCGGCCGACGTGCCGGGCTCGGAGTCCCAGATCGTCGCGCGGCTCTCGGCGGAGTCGTCGGCGAAGGAGAACTCGGACCTCGAGGTCTGGTTCGACGCGGACAAGATCAAGCTGTTCGACCCGGCCAACGGCAAGAACCTCACCTACGAGGACTGACCCTGCCGCACCTCGTCGTGAGTGGTAATTGGGGTTCTAACCCTAATTACCACTCACGACGGCGGTCAGGCCCGGGGCAGCTTCGGGAGCAGGACCGCGGCGGCGGTGCGGGCCACGCCGCAGGTGGCGTCGTTCGCCGTGCCCGCGGTCTCGACCACGCTGATCTCCGCCAGTTCGCGGTGGCCGGGCAGGCCCGGGGCCGGCTGGCTGGTGTCGACCAGGCAGAACGCGCCGGACTGACGCAGCCGGGCCTCGCGGCCGCCGATCTGCTCGTCCGAGACGGCCGGCATCTGCGGTTCGATCGTCTCCACCGTCAGCTTGAAGCTGACCTTGCCGCGGAAGCAGCTGTGCCCGGACAGCCCGGTCGTCGGCCGGGTGCCGGCGCCCGAGACGGCGTCGAGCTCGTGGCTGTCGAGCATCGCGCACGGCAGCACCAGGCCCCACGACTTCTCGGGGAACGTCAGCCGCTTGACCTTGTTGCCGGTGATGGCCGTGAGCGCCGAGCCGACGGTCGCGTCCGCGACCCCGCAGCGTTCGGCCTGGTTGCCGCCCTCGTCGGTCACCGAGAGGTCGAGCCGGTTGCCGTCGGCGAAGGTGATCGCGCGGGTGCAGGCGCTGCGGTCGTTGAACATCGACTGCTGGATCGCGACGCCGTCGGGCACCGGGCCCGCGTAGGCGTAGGGCTTGATGTTCGGGTCGGAGTCGAAGGCCAGCGGCCCGACGAGGATCGTGCGCGGGCCGGCCTGGGCCAGGCAGCTTTCGAACGTCGGGGTGGCGACGGCGCCGGGCGCGACCTCGGGCACGTCGAGCAGGCTGCAGTAGTCGACGGTGCCGAAGTCGCCGAGCGCGCCGCCCGCGGTCAGCGGCGTGGGGCCGGACGTCTGCTCGGGCGCGGCCTGCGTGGAGGCGCAGCCCGCCGCGAGGAGGGCGCAGAGCATTACGACGGCCAAGCTTTTCCAACGCGGGTACACGGGGCGTAAGTATCACCACATCGGGGCGAAAAAACAGCCCTGACGGGGACATCTCTCAGTATTTTCCGCATCGCGCGCGGAGAACGCGCAGGTCACCGGTTTCCCGGCCCGGCGACGGCGGAATCCGCAGTGCCTGAACGTCTTTCGCCTTTACCGTCCCCTAAGGGAGCGATCCTTCCCACGAGCGATGCGGAACCGGGTGCTCCGGTGGTGAAGTGGGGATAAGAGGAAGTTCGAGGAAAGGGAAAAGACGATGAGCGCACCGGTCACACGACGGCTGTCCCGCCCGCGCCACGGCCGCATGATCGGCGGCGTCTGCGCCGGTCTCGCCCAGCGGTGGGGCATGAAGACCGGCACCGTGCGGCTGCTGGCCGTGCTGAGCTGCCTGCTGCCCGGGCCGCAGTTCGTGGCTTACCTGATCCTGTGGGCGGTCATCCCGTCCGAGTGACGGCGGTGAGGAAGCCGCGCCAGGCGGAAGCGTCGACGGCGAAGTGCGGGCCGGAGGGATCCTTCGAGTCCCGCACCGCCACGGCAGTGGGAACGAACGCAACTTCGACACACGCGGTTTGCTCGTTGCCGCTGTAGCTGCTCTTCCGCCATGCGAGCGCAACTTCCACGCATGCGGTTTGCTCGCCGCCGCTGTAGCTGCTCTTCCGCCAAGCCTGTTCCACAGCCCACCCCTATGCGCTCAGCTGGTCCGCGAGCCGGAGTAGCAGCTCGCAGGATTCCTTCTCGCTCAGCGCGAGCTTACCAAGGGCGGTGAAGCGCCTTGCCAGCTCGGAGATCTGGGTCAGCTTGACCAACTGCAGGTTGCCCGCGGCGTGGTCGACATAGCCGAGGGGGGTGATCGTGTCCGGTGGGAAGCTCAGGATGGTGAAGGCGCCACGCAGGCCCACGTACGTTCCGGCGCCGGCCGGGATGATCTGCACTTTCACGTTGGGCAGTTCGGTCAGCTCGATGATGTGCAGCATCTGCGCTACCAGCACGTGCGGTTCCGCGACCTTCCGCACGAGCGCGGTCTCGTCGACGATCGCGTGCAACTGCAGCGGGTCGTCGCCTTTCAACCGCTCGCAGCGGCGCATTCGCACGTGCAGCATGTGATTGCGCTCGCGGGTACCGCTGTCGGCGTAGAGGGCGCGAGTGAAGGCTTCGGTCTGCAGCAAGCCGGGAACCCACGCCAACTCGAAGTTGCGCACTGAGACCGATTCCGCCTCCAAGGCCGGGTAGCTGCCTACCGAAACACCCTCGATGCGGTTCTGGTTGGGCCGCCGGGCCTCGCGGGCGATGTCGACCAGCTCGACCAGGTCGTCTTCAGGCACCCGGTACAGCTCCGCCATCGCCCGCGCGTGCAGCGGATGAATCGGCCCCTGGCCCTTCTCCATCCGCGACAGCGTGCTCTTCGACAGGTCGAGGTCGCCGCCCGCCTGTTCCAGCGTCAGCCCGGCCTTCTCGCGCCAGGCCTTCAGCTCCCGTCCGAGCTGGAGCCGTCGAATCGCCGGAACGCTGTAGTACGCCACCCGCACCTCCCCGTCGCCATGATCGCGCGGGGTGCAGTGTCCGGGCGGGAGGGCGGCGCCGGGATCCCGCGCCGATCACCCCATCAGGGGCGCCAGCAGGACATCGCGCGGTCGATCTCCTGCTCGTCGAGCGGCGGGCGGGTCAGCTGCGAGGGCTTGCCGGGCTCGGCGCGGAGCCCGTCGAGCAGCATGCCGAGGCTGCGGCGCCACAGGTCCGGGTCGACCGCGCACGTGAACTCGACCACCGAGCCGACCATCATGTGCACGAGCGCCATGTCCGACGGAGCGAAGTCCGCCCGCAGCCCACCGGCGTCCTGCGCCCGCTCGACGAGCTGTGTGATCAACGGCACCATGCGGGCTTTCTCTTCGGCGACGTGCTCGTGGCCGAACTTGTTCGACAGCATGATCTCGCGCAGCCCGCGGTCCGTGGAGTGCAGCTCGGCCGCTTTCCACGTGAAGTCGACGAAGGCTTCCCACGCGTCTTCGGCCTTCAGCGCGGTTTCGGCGAGGTCGCCGATTTCTTCCATCCGCTCGGCGAACATGGCCTCGACCAGGTGTTCCTTGCTGGGGAACCGGCGGTAGACCGTGCCGACGCCGAGGCCGGCGTGGTGGGCGATGTCGTCCAGCGTGGCTTCCAGCCCGCGCTGGCCGAACACTTCGCGGGCCGACGCGAGGATGCGACGGCGGTTGAGTTCAGCGTCACGTCGCAGCGGCCGCGCCGGTGCGGCGGGACCAGCGTCCCGTGCCATGCCGTCCAGTCTAACGCGTCAAGTAGAGGCACCTTCTCCGGTTTGTGTGTACCTTGGGTCGCGTAAGGGGAGATACCTACTCCACATACCGTCTTGATCACTCCCAGTGAGGGGACACCCATGTCCGAATCCACTCTCGCGGTCGCGCCGCCGGGGGACGCGCGCGCCGTCGAGAACCCGCATCACGCCAGGCGCTGGCTGATCCTGGTGATGATCGGCATCGCGCAGCTGATGGTGGTGCTGGACGCGACCGTCGTGAACATCGCGCTGCCCTCGGCCCAGGTCGACCTGGGCTTCTCCAACGACGCGCGGCAGTGGGTCGTCACGGCGTACGCGCTCGCGTTCGGCAGCCTGCTGCTGCTCGGCGGCCGCCTGGCCGACGTCTTCGGCCGCAAGAACGCCCTGCTCGTCGGCCTCGCCGGGTTCGCCGCGGTGTCCGCGCTCGGCGGCGCGGCGAGCAACATCGAAATGCTGCTGATCGCCCGCGCGGCCCAGGGTGTCTTCGGTGCGCTGCTCGCGCCGGCCGCGCTTTCGCTGCTCACCACGACGTTCACCGACCCGAAGGAACGCGGCCGCGCGTTCGGCGTGTTCGGGGCCATCGGCGGTGGCGGCGCGGCGGTCGGGCTGCTGCTCGGCGGCGTGCTGACCGAGTACCTCGACTGGCGCTGGTGCATGTTCGTGAACATCATCTTCGCGGTCGTCGCGTTTGTCGGCGGCTCGATCCTGCTGCGCAACCAGCGTGACGACGGCCCGCGCCCGAAGCTCGACCTGCCGGGCACGGTCACCGCGTCGGCCGGCCTGTTCGCGCTGGTCTACGGCTTCGCGAACGCGGAGTCGGACTCGTGGTCGTCGGTCTCGGTGTGGGGCTTCCTCGCCGCCGGTGTGGTGCTGCTGGGCGTGTTCGTCTGGCTGCAGCAGCGCGTCTCGCACCCGCTGCTGCCGCTGCGCGTGCTGCTCGACCGCAACCGCGGCGGCTCGTACCTGGCGATGTTCCTGCTGGCCATCGGCATGTTCGCGATCTTCCTGTTCCTGACGTTCTACGTGCAGCAGAACCTTCGCTTCACCCCCATCGAGAGCGGCGTCGGCTTCCTGCCGATGGTCGCGACGCTGATGCTGGCCGCCACCACCGCGACGGCCGTCCTGCTGCCGCGCTTCGGCCCGCGTCCGCTGGTCCCGACCGGCATGGCGATCGCGGCGGTCGGCCTGTTCTGGCTGAGCGGCATCGGCCTGGACAGCACGTACGCGTCCGGTGTGCTCGGCCCGCTGCTGGTGATGGGCTTCGGTATCGGGCTGGCGATGGCGCCGGCGATGAGCGTCGCGACGTTCGGCGTCGAGGCGCACGACGCCGGTGTCGCGTCGGCGGCGGTCAACACGATGCAGCAGGTCGGCGGCTCGATCGGCACGGCCCTGCTGTCGACGCTGGCCGGCAACGCGGCGACGTCGTACCTCGCGGGCAAGGTCCCGACGCCGCAGCTGGCGGCCGAGGCGGCGATCGAGAGCTACACGACGGCGTTCACCTGGGCGGCCGTGATCTTCGCGGCGGGCGCGCTGATCAGCGGCCTGCTGCTGCAGTCCGGCGTCCCGAAGGGCGAAGCCGCTCCCGGCGCCGTGCACATGTGAGTCTCGCTTGAACCTTCCCGGCCCTCCGCGCACTAGTAACACTGAAACGTGCGAAGGAGGGCCGGGTGGGGGCGTCGAGAGACCTCGATTTCAGCGACTACTTCGCCGCGCGCGTGCAGCGCTTCCGGCGGGTCGCGTTTGCGCTCTGCGGTGACTGGCACGCGGCCGAGGACCTGGTCCAGGGCATGTTCGTGCAGCTGTACCGGCACTGGCGGCGCGTCCGCCCGGCCACGGTCGACGGGTACGCCCGCCGCATCCTGCTGAACCTCTTCCTGGCCGGCCGTCGTGGGCTGGTCCGCGAGTACGTGACTTCGTCCCCGCCGGACCAGGAGTCACCACCGGGCCGCGACACCCCCGTGCGCCTCGACGTCGAGCGCGCCCTCGCCGGCCTCACGCCGCGGCAGCGCGCGATGGTCGTCCTGCGGTTCCTCGAAGACCTCCCGGTGGCGGAGGTTGCTTCGCTGCTCGGCGTCGCCGAGGGCACGGTCAAGTCCCAGACGGCCCGCGGTGTCGAAGCCCTGCGCGCGGTCCTGCCCGCGCCGACGGCGGAGGAGTGGTGATGGAAGACGTCCGGTCCGCATTGACGGCTTACGTGACCGAGGGCGAACCGCCCCTGGGCCTTTCGGCGGCCGAGGTCCTGGCGTCGGCCCGCCGGTCGCGGCGGCAGCACCTGCTCACCGGAGCGGTGGCGATCGCCGTGGTGGTGCTCGCGCTGGGACTGGCGGTGGTGGTGCTCCCGCACCGCGCCGAAGTCGCGAACCGCCCGTGCCCCACGGCCACGGGCACGCGCTCTGCTCTGGTCGATCGGCTGAGCTGCCTGATCGGCAACGCCGTCCGGTCGATGCTCGACCCGGACGCGCGGATCACGCGGCTGACGATCCCGGGGGAGACGCCGCCGGAGGACCCGTTCCACCTCGTCGCCGACGAGATCGGCCCGGCACCCGCGCAGGCGTTGTTCCACATGGGGGTCCGGGTGACGGACGAGCGCGGAACGGGCTCGGTGTACGTGCTGATCGTGCCCGGCGGCCGCGGCGGCCCACCGTGCGGCGCACCCGGCGAGATCACCTGCGGCACGGAGCCGACCCCCCAGGGCGTCCTGTGGTTGTCGACGCTGCACACGGGCGACGCGCTGAAGAACCGCGCGTCGCTCGCAGGCTCGACCGCGCAGGTGCAGTTCTGGTCGACCAGCAGCGGGGTGCTGGAACAGAAGGACGTCCGGCTGCCGGAGCAGCGCCCGGAGCCGACGCTGACGCTGGAGCAGGTGCGGCAGCTGGCGTTGACCCCGGAGCTCGCCTTCTGAGGTCTGCCGCAGCTTGTCGTGAGTGGTAATTCGGGTTAGAACCCTAATTACCACTCACGACATCGTGCCGCGGGAACGCAAAGTCTCGATGACCTCGTCGTCCCACCGATGCGTCCGGATCAGCCGGTACCGCTCCGCCGCCACCCACATGTACGCCTCGGCCTCCGTGCGGTCGCCGACCATGCCCGCCTGGCTGAGCATCGACACCACCGGCACGAACTCCTCGTCGAACCAGCGCTGCGCGATGCTCGTCCGGTCGCAGAACTTGCCCTCGTCCTGCATCAGCCGGAAGCCCCACGCCTCCACGTGCTCGCCCAGCTTCGCGTAGTCCCACGGGTCCGACACGATCACCGACGCCCGCGCGTGGCCGGTCAGCGGCACTCGCTCCAGGAACAGCCGCCGGTAGTCCTTGACGATCAGGTCGCCGCGGTGGCGGATGCCGCTCGGGTCCAGTTTGGTCCGGACCACCGTCACCGATGCCTCTATTGTGGACAGTCCCTGCGCGTGCGCGACCGAGACCCGGTGGTGGCCGTCGATGATGAAGTGCAGCTCGCCGACGCGGTAGACCTCGATCGGCGGGATCTCCTCACCACGCCGGGACGCCAGCGCCAGCCGCTCCCAGCGTTCGCGGACGCGGGCCGACGTCGGGCGGAAGCGGCGGTCGAAGTCGCGGCTGCGGTCGACCGTGCCGACGATCGAGTCCAGCTTGATCACCCGCAGCCCGATCCGGCTCTCGCCGAGGTAGCCCAGCGCCTCCACGACCTCGTGGAACGGCAGCATGATGTTGACGTCGTCGGGTTCGCGGCGCAGCCACGTCGAAAGCCGCGAGAGCACCTGGCCCCGGCGCGCGCGGAGGAAGTCGTTTTCCGCGTCGGCGCGGGGGAAGCCCGTCTCTTTCATGAGAACTCCATGATCCGGTGGCCCACCACGTTGCGGACGCGGGTTTCGCCGACGACGCGGTCCGGCACTCGCTCGCCGTGGGGGTGGATGTGCCCGTGCAGCAGCCACTTCGGCCGCAGCACCTCGATCGTCCGGTGCAGGCACGCGAACCCGCGGTGCGGCGGGTCCGCACGGTCGCCGAGGTCCAGCGGCGGCGAATGCGTCAGCAGGATGTCGACGTCGCGGCCGTCACGACGGCGACGCCAGCGAGCGCGGCGCACCAGCCCGCGGGCCCGCCGCGCCTGCTGGCGCTGCGTCCACTGGTTCGGCCCGTCGTTGTAGCGGATCGAGCCGCCGAGGCCGGCGAACCGGATGCCGGCGACGTCGACGACCCGGCCGTCGGCGTTGATGCCGCCGGCCGGGCCCGGCCAGACCGTCGGGAAACCGTCCTTCATGGACAGCCCGCCGTAGCGCGTGTAGCCGCTCAGGTCCGGGTCGTGGTTCCCGGGCACGAACACGCACGGCGCGTCGAGCGCGCTGGCCAGGAACGCGAGGTAGTCGTAGGGGAGGTCGCCGGCGCCGATGACGAGGTCGACGGCGCAGGAGCGGACCGCGTCGGTCCACAACCGCTCGTCCACCTCGTCGGCGACCACCAGCGCTTTCGGCATACGCCCAGGGTACGACGCCGCGGCGTCACTTCATTCCGTGCGCGAACCCCGGGTCGGCGACGATGACAAAAGTGATGACGACGATCCACAGCACGCTGAGCGCGAGCGCCCAGAACTTCAGGTTGGACAGCATCCGGGACATGGCGAATTCTCCGAATCCGGTGGGAAAAGAAAGGGGACCTAGAGCCAGCCGTTCTTCCGGAATATTCGGTACAGCAACAGGCAGATCGCCAGGATCACGGTGATCACCAGCGGGTACCCGAACTTCCAGTGCAGCTCGGGCAGGTAGTCGAAGTTCATCCCGTAGATGCCCGCGATCATCGTCGGCACGGTGATGATCGCCGCCCACGACGTGATCTTGCGCATGTCGGTGTTCTGCTGCAGCGAGATCTTCGCGACGGTCGCGTCGACCAGGGTGGACAGCAGCTCGTCGAACGCCGCCACCCGTTCGGACACGGTCGTGAGGTGGTCGGCGACGTCGCGGAAGTACGAGCGGACCTCGTCCGGCACCAGCCGCGTGTAGCCCTCGGCCAGGCGCTGGACCGGCGTCGCGAGCGGCATCACCGCGCGGCGCAGCTCGAGGACCTCCCGCTTCATCAGGTAGATCTGCTCGGCGCTGATCTGCGACCGGGGCGCGAAGACCTGCGCCTCCATCACGTCGATGTCGTTCTCGATCCGGCCCGTGACGTCGAGGTAGTGGTCGACGACGTGGTCGGCGATCGCGTGCACGACCGCGGACGGCCCGAGCTTCAGCCGCTCCGGGTCTTCGTCGAGCTCACGGCGCAGCCGCGCCAGACCGGAGTGGTTCCCGTGCCGCACCGTGATGACGAAGTCGCGGCCGAGGAACACCATGAGTTCGCCCGTTTCGACGATCTCGTTCGCCGTTGTGGGTGACTCGTGTTCGACGTACCGGACGGTTTTCACCACGAGGAACAGCGTGTCGTCGTAGCGCTCCAGCTTCGGCCGCTGGTGCGCTTCGAGCGCGTCCTCGACCGCCAGCTCGTGCAGCCCGAAGGTCTCCGCGATGCCCTGGATCTGCTGGGAGTCCGGCTCGTGCAGCCCGATCCAGACGAACCCCTCGTGCCGCTTCCGGACCTCTTTGATCGCTTCGATGTGCGTCCAGCGGCCGGGCAGGCGCTCACCGCCGACGTACACCGCGCAGTCGACGACGTACGCGGACAGCGGCACCGGGACGGGGCGCACGGGCACGCCTTTGGCGCGGCTGCCGCCGCGGCCGCGAAGGCCGCCGAGCGACGGAATGGCAGGCATGGGACCTCCTGGGCGTCGTGCGTGGTCGTGCGAGACGACTGACCAGGGGCGGAAGAGTCCGCCCGGCGACACCAGCGTTCCCGGGGAGGGCGCCTACCAGGAGATGAGCCGGCCGGCCGGTGTGGTGGGAACGCTGGGAGTACTAGGGAGCGGACTATCGCCACTACTCATCGGGGTTCCTCACCTCCTTCGGGCCGGTCCAGAGTGGTGGGGCTCGCGTTGACGCGCGAACACCGATGGTTGAGGGTACTCCTCACTACGGATGCGTGTCGTACCAGGCTCACGCGGTGTTACGCGGACAGGAGATGACGAGTGCAGTTCGGGCGGTACTACGAGGAGTTCGAGGTCGGTGCGGTCTACAAGCACTGGCCGGGCAAAACGGTCACCGAGTACGACGACCACCTGTTCTGCCTGATCACCATGAACCACCACCCGCTGCACCTGGACGCGCACTACGCGGAGGAGACGACCGACTTCGGCAAGAACGTCGTGGTCGGGAACTACGTCTACTCGCTGCTGCTCGGGATGTCCGTGCCCGACGTCTCCGGCAAGGCCATCGCGAACCTCGAGGTCGAGTCGCTCAAGCACGTCAAGCCGACCTTCCACGGCGACACCATCTACGGCGAGACCGAGGTGCTGGACAAGACGCCGTCGAAGTCGAAGGACGACCGCGGGGTCGTCTACGTCGAGACCCGCGGGTACAAGCAGGACGGCCTGATCGTGTGCACCTTCCGGCGGAAGGTGATGGTGCCCAAGCGCTCGTACGGGGAAACTCGGGGCGGGGAGCAGCCGGGCCGGCCGGTGCCGCACGAATGAGGCTCTGATGGACTTGGACCGCATCAAGGGCGTACTGCGCAAGTTCGCGGAAGTCGAGGCGCGCGGGGTTTCGCCGCTCTACGAGCACCTGGCCCTGCAGGCGGCCGACGACGACGACGTCGCGGGGCTGCTGGCGTCGGCCCGCGACGGCGAGGTGCGCGCGACCCTGCTGATGGCGACGGCGCACCGGCTCGTGCAGGCCGACCCGATCCACCCGCTGTCCCGGTACTACCCGTCGCTGGGCGGCTTCGACGGCGTCGACTCCGAGACGTGGCCGCTGTTCCGCTCGTTCCTGCTGGAGCGGGCGGAGAAGGCCCGCGCGCTGATCGCCGAGCGGTACACGCAGACGAACGAGGTCAGGCGGGCAGCGCTGCTGTACCCGGGCGTGGCCCGGGCGGCTCGCGAAGCGGGCGGGAAGGTCTCGCTGCTGGAGGTCGGCTGCAGCGCGGGGTTGCTCCTGGGCCTGGACCGCTTCGGCTACCGCTACCAGTGCGACGGCGGCGAGCAGCTGACGGCGGGCCCGGCGAAGTCCGCGGTCGGCCTCCACTGCGCGCTCGACCTGGCGCCCGGCGCGGTGGCGCCGAAGCTGCCGAAGAAGCTCGCGGTGCTCGACCGGGCGGGGCTGGACCGAGCCCCGGTGGACCTGTCGGACGAGGACGAGCTGGCCTGGCTGGAGGCGTGCGTCTGGGCCGACCAGCCGGACCGCATCCGCCTCCTGCGGACGGCGGCGGCGGAACAGGCGAAACACCGTCCTTCGCTCATCACCGGCGACGCGGTCGACGACCTGGCATCGGCGGCTGGGACGTTGGAGGGACCGTTGGTGGTGCTGACCAGCCATGTTCTGGCGTATCTGCCGGCTGGGCGGCGGGAGGCGTTTGTGGGGGAGCTGGCGTCGTTGGCGGCTTCGCGGCCGGTTTGGTGGGTTTCGGAGGAGTTCTACGGGGCTGGGTTGGAAGTCGTGCTGCCCGGGCGGGCGGATCTGGCCGGGGCGGATGGGTTGGCGACTTTGGGTGTTGTGCGGTGGGAGGGTGGGAAGGCTGAGGCTCATGCTTTGGCTCGGACTGCCCCGCATGGGCAGCGCATGACCTGGCTACCACTCTGACCCGGGCTTCGGCCTGCGTGCCGGAGTTGCGACACCCGTGCCTGAAGGGTCGACACGCGTGTCTGGAGGGTCAACACGCGTGCTTGAGGGGTCGACACGAGCTTGGAAGGTGTGTCGACCCCTCAAGCACGCGAGTTGACCCCTGAATCACGCGTGTCGACCCTTCAATCACGCCCTAGGCGCCGCTCAAGCCCTCGGCAGGACTCCCCACTCACGGCTCCGACCGCGCGCCCAGCTCCGGCCCGCGCCCGGCTCCGGCCCGCGCCCGGCTCCGGCCCGCGCCCGGCTCCGGCCCGCGCTCACGGCCTTCAGCCTGGTAGTCCACAGGGTGCCCGTGATGTGGATGAACCAGCGCCCACGGCGGCTTCCGGGCCGTTTTGTCGGCCGGCCCCGATACGCTGGAAGCGGGACCGGCCCCCCAAGGGAAGGGCGGGGCGTGCCCGGCCCGCGGCGATGCCCGCCCGCAACCCCGCTCAAGCTCTCGGCAAAACACCCCACTCACGCAGCGTCACATACAGGAGATCCACCAGCTCCCCGCCCTCCTCCAGAGCCGAAAGGTCCGCCGAATCAGACCAACGGGCCTCCGAAGCGTCGTCACCCGCAGTGAGAATCCCTCCCGTCACCGAACAGGCGTAGTCGAAGATCTCGAACGGCCCGCGGGTCACCTTCCCGACCAATGTGCCCGGAATCACGTCGAGTCCCGTTTCCTCCCGAAGCTCCCGGATCACGGCCGTTTCGTCGGATTCGTCCGGTTCGACACGCCCGCCGGGCAGGGACCACAGGCCCGAACCGGGGTCGTTGGCGCGGCGGATGAGCAGCAATCGGCCGTTCCGGTCGAAGGCGATGCCGCCTACGCAGCGGATAGTGGCTGTCCGGGGTGCTTCCATGTCCCCGACGGTAGACGTGACCGAACTGAAAACGGATGTCCTGTACACGGAGAGTAGCCGTACGGTACACTTCGGACCGCGTGCTGACCCAAGCGCGGGACTTCCCTCCCCCGTGCCCGCCCAGTGCGGTACAACGTAAAAAGTCAGGATTTGCTCTTGTCCGGTGTCACCGTAAGAGACGGGATTTGATCGCGGTGAACGTGAAGAAGATTGCGGGCCTCGCCGGTATCGCGTTGGTGCTGTTCTTCGTCATTGCGCAGCCGGGGCAGGCCGCTGGCCTCGTCGGCAACATCATCGACTTCCTGCGCAGCTCGGCCGAATCGGTGATCACCTTCGTCAGTAACGTCTTCAGCTGACCGATCGGGGCTAACCTGGACCCATGTTCGCGCCACGCGACCCCGACGAGTACCTCCTCGACACCGAGCGGCGGGTCATCCGGATCCGCCGCCACTGGGCGGTGCTGCTCTGGGACACCTTCGAGGCGGCCGCACTCCTGGCCATCTGCGTCCTGGTGTCCTACCTGCTGCCACCGGCGCTGTACATCGGCCAGAACATCCTCTGGTACGTCGCGCTGCTGGTGGTCCTGCGGTTCGCGTACGTGGTCATGGAGTGGTGGGTCGAACGGCTGGTGGTCACCGACAAGCGGTTCGTCATGACCACCGGCGTCTTCACGACCAAGGTGCTGATGATGCCGATCAGCAAGGTCACCGACCTCAGCTACGTGCGCACCGCCACCGGCCGCATGATGGGCTACGGGACGATGGTCGTCGAGTCGGCCGGTCAGATCCAGGCGCTGAACAAGATCGACTTCCTGCCGCGGCCGGAAGAGTTCTACGACACGATCTCCGAGCTGGTCTTCGGCGACAAGCAGAAGCAGGCCGAACGCTTCTCGATGATCAAGGCCCAGCGCGCCGCCCGCGGCAAGAAGCCCGTCGGCTGAGAGTCCCGCCGCGGGTGTGACGCAGCGCATCGTCGACAATGGACCCGATGCGCATCGACCTGCACGCCCACTCCACCGCTTCCGACGGCACCGACACGCCGGCCGGGCTCGTCGCCGCGGCCGCTGACGCCGGGCTCGACGTCGTCGCGATCACCGACCACGACACCACCGCGGGCTGGGCCCCGGCCACCGCGGCCATCCCGCCGGGCCTGACGCTGGTCCCCGGCGCCGAGCTCTCCACGGTGTCGACCGATCCCGAGACCGGCCGCCAGATCAGCGTCCACCTGCTGGCCTACCTCTTCGACCCGACGTCCGAGGCCGTGGTCACCGAGCAGACCCGGCTGCGGGTCGAGCGCCGGACACGGCTGCGCCGGATGGCCGAGCGGATGGCCGCCGACGGCCTCCCGATCGACGCCGACGAGATCTTCGGCCTCCTCCCCGAGGACTCGCCGCCCGGGCGCCCGCACCTCGCGCAGGCGCTGGTCCGGGCCGGGCTGGTCAAGAGCGTCGACGAGGCCTTCGCCGACTACCTGAGCCCGCGCCGCGGGTACTACGTCGCCCGGCGCGACACGCCCGTCGAAGAGGCCATCGACATGATCGGCGCCGCCGGCGGCGTCACGGTCATCGCGCACCCCTTCGCCTTCAGTCGCGGCGCCACGATCAGCGAAGACACCCTCGCCGGCCTGGCCGCGCGCGGGCTCACCGGGGTTGAGGCCGACCACCCGAACCACGACCCGGCGACGCGCGCCCGCACGCGGGAGCTCGCCGGTGAGCTCGGCCTGCTGGTCACCGGTTCGAGTGACTACCACGGCACGAACAAGACCATCGCGCTCGGCGAATGCACCACCGACCCCGGGCAGCTGGAAGAGCTGGTGGCGCGCGCGACCGGGTTCCAGGTCGTGAAGGGCTGAAATGGCGATCGCCGACTTCTTCGACGCCAAGCTCTTCATGAGCGCGACGATCACCCTGGTCGTCATCATGGACCCGCCCGGCACCGTGCCGGTGTTCCTCAGCCTCGTCGGCCGCAAGCCGCTCGCGACGCGCGCCCGCGCCGCCCGGCAGGCCGTGCTCGTGTCACTGCTCGTGATCAGCCTGTTCGCGGTCGCGGGCCAGGCGATCCTGGCCTACCTCGGCATCGGCATCCCCGCGCTGCAGGGCGCCGGCGGGCTGCTGCTCCTGCTGATCGCGCTGCAGCTGCTCACCGGCAGCGGGCACGAACCCGAGGCGGCCGCGGAGGACGTCAACGTCGCCCTCGTGCCGCTCGGCACCCCGTTGCTGGCCGGGCCCGGCGCGATCGCCGCGACCATCGTGTTCGTCCGCCAGGCCGACGGCCACGTCGGCGCGTACATCGCGCTGGCGCTGGCGATCGTCATGACGCACTTCATCATCTACATCTGCATGCGCTACTCCGGCGTGGTCATCCGGCTGATCAAGGAAAGCGGCATCACGCTGCTGGCCAAGGTGGCCGGCCTGCTGCTCGCGGCCATCGCCGTGGAGCTCGTCGCGAACTCCGTGCGCGGCTTCATCGCCGGCGGCAGCTGACCCCGCCACTCGGGTTGTCCTGCCGGACAGGATCCGCCCGGCGCGTTGACATCGTTGGCACGCCTCCCGCAGCCTGAATCCCAACTCAGCGGTTGAAACGATTCAAGCGCCTTGCGGAGGCCTCGATGAAGTGGCTCAGAGTTTTCCTGCCGGTGGCGGTCCTGGTGGCGAGCGGCGTGGTCGCGACACCCGCCGACGCGGCGCCCGGCTGGCAGAAGTACGTCGTCGCGCCGTCGAGCCGGAACGTCCGGCCGGTGCGCGTGCTGTCCACCACCGGTGACGTCACGAACCCGAACGGCCTGCTCGGCCGCGGTGTCACGACGTTCAAGCGGCAGGCGCCGCCGCCGAAGCCGGCCTGGCCCGGCGGGACGACGGCGGCCGCGTCGTCGTTCCACGCGCCGAACAACGGCGGGAACGGCCAGCCGCGGACCTACGAGCCCGGCAACGCCGTCGACGGCAACACCGACACCTTCTGGAACGACGACACGATCGGCGCCTACCCGGACGTCCTGACGATCACCGCGGGCGCGCCGGTCGCGCTGCCCGGCGTCACGGTTCTGTCCAGTGTGGACGGTGTGCCGCAGGACTTCACGGTCGACGTGCTCGACGGCGGCGCGTGGCGGACCGCGGCCACGGTGACCGGCAACACCGCGGTGCAGCGCGCGGTGGCGTTCGACCGCGCGGTGACCACCGCGCAGGTCCGGATCACCGTGACGAAGGACCAGGCGACGCCGTCGGGCGAGTTCAGCCGGGTCACCGAGGTCTGGCCGGGCCTGGTCGCCGACCCGCCGGTGCCGGTCGCGGTGCTCGACTTCGGCAAGGTCGTCGCCGGGTACCCGAAGATCTCCTTCGCGGGCGCGTCGGCGAACCATCCCGGCGTCCGCGTGTCGACCTCGGAAACCCAGCAGTACTTGGGCGAACGCTCCGACTTCAGCCGCTCGGACTTCTCCGGCGGGCCGGGCAGCGACCAGATCGCCGTGCCCACGACGCCGACCGTCTGGCGTGACACGAAGGGCTGCGCCGCCGGGACCCAGGTGTGCGCGGACGGCCTGCGCGGCTTCCGCTACCTGCGGATCAGCCTCGACGCGCTCGCGTCGGACGCGCCGCTCACGCAGCCGTCCGGCGAGGTGCGGATCAACGGCGTCTCGCTCGACTTCACGCCGTTCCTCGGCACGCCGGACACCTACCGCGGCTGGTTCGAGTCGTCGGACGAGCAGCTCAACCAGTACTGGTACGCCGCTTCGTACACCAACGAGCTGGGCATGGACACCTTCCGCGAGTCCGATGTGGACCCGCGCGGCGCGTTTTCGCCGTCGCTGGACGGAAAGCTGGTGCTGCACGACGGCGCGAAGCGCGACCGCGACCCGTACGTCGGCGACGTCGCCGTGTCCGGGCTGACCCAGTACCTGACGCACCAGGACGGCACGGCGGCGAAGAACGTCCTGGCCGATCTGGCCGACCACCAGCGCGCCGACGGCTGGATCCCGCCCGCGTCGATCAACAACTACACACTGCCGCTGTTCGACTATCCGCTCTGGTGGGTGACTTCCAGCTGGGACTACGTCCTCTACACGGGCGACACCGCGTACGCGTCTTCGTACTACTCGAACCTCGTGAAGACGCTCGACGCGTGGTACCCGTCGGTCACCGATTCGCGCGGGTTGCTCTCGAAGGGCCTTAACGGCACAAGCGGCTACGGCGACTACGCGTTCCTGCCGCGTACGGGCGAAGTGACGTACTACAACGCGTTGTACGTCCGCGCGCTTCAAGGCGCAGCAGGCCTGGCACGCGCGACGGGACACGCCGCCGACGCGGACCGGTGGCTTTCGCGGGCTTCCGGCGTCGCGGCGGCGGTGAACCAGTACCTGTGGGACCCGGCGGCTGGGGCGTACCTCGACTCGGGGACCGGCGCGGTGCGCCACGGCCAGGACGGCAACAGCCAGGCGATCCTGGCCGGCATCGCGTCGCCGGCGCAGGCGTCATCCTCGCTGGCGCGGCTGGCGGCCGGGGCGCTGCCGTACGGGAATCCGTTCATGGACAACGACACTCTGGTCTCCGACGGCACGAAGCGCGTGTACGCGTTCACGTCGTTCCCGGAGCTGCAGGCGCGGTTCCGGACCGGGCAGACGGCGTCGGCGATCGACCAGATCAAGCGGATGTACGGCTGGATGGCGACGCACGACCCGGGCACCACGGCGTGGGAAGGCATCGGCGACGGCGGCTCGCACTACGAGCAGGGGTACACGTCGGCCGCGCACGGCTGGTCGACGGGCGTGGTCCCGGCGCTGACGAACGAGCTGCTGGGCGTCTCGCCGACGTCGCCCGGCTTCGCGACGTGGCAGGTTGCGCCGAAGCCGGGCTTGGTCTCCTGGGCGCGCGGAGCGGTGCCGACGCCGAAGGGCGCGTTGTCCGCTTCGTGGTCTCAGCTCGGTCCGGTGTTCTCGTTGACCGTGACGGCGCCGCGCGGGACGTCCGGCTCGCTGGTGGTGCCGGCCGGGCGGGTCGTGCTGCTGGACGGCCATGCGGTGCGGGGCGGGTCGTTGTCCGTCGGCGGCGGGACGCACACGGTGCTGGTGGTGCGGTAGCAGGCATTTTCCGCGCGGGGTGGCCCGCCCCGCGCGGAAAGTGTCGGTGGTGGTGCGTAGCGTGGGGAATCGTGAAGGAGCAGATGGGCTTCGATTTCGGCGTCGCGCAACCGGTGCGGCTCACGAAGGTGTCCCCGGCGCGGCTGGCGACCTTCGACGACTGCCCGCGCCGGTACCGGCTGTCGTACCTGACGAGGCCGACACCGCAGCGCACCGGGCCGTGGGCGCACAGCACGCTCGGCGCGGTGGTGCACAACGCGCTGCGGGCGTTGTTCGACCTGCCGGTGCTCAAGCGGGTGCCGCAGCGGGCCGTGGCGCTGGTGGCGGAGTTCTGGAAGGACGCGGGGTTCGAGGACGCCGAACAGGCGGCGCGGTACCGCGCGCGGGCCAAGGGGTGGGTGGCCGAGTACGTCGAGGACAACGACGTCACCCACGACCCGGCCGGGCTCGAGCGGTGGGTGTCGGCGCCGGTGAACTCGAAGCCGGGGGAGCGGCCGTCGATGATCATCGAGGGCCGCGCGGACCGCATCGACTCGCGCGAGGGGGAGCTGGTGATCGTCGACTACAAGACGGGTCGCCGTCCGCCGGACGAGTACGAAGCGCGGGCGTCGCAGGCACTGGCGCTGTACGCGGTGGCGGCGGCGCGGACGCTGCGGATGCCGTGCAAGACGGTCGAGCTGCACCACCTCCCGAGCGGCACGATCGCGGCGGCGGAGCACACGCCGGAGAGTCTCGCGCGGCACCTGCAGCGCGCGGAGGAGACCGCCGCGGACCTCAGGCTGGCCACGGATACCCTGGACGCGGGCGGCGACGGCGACGTGCTGTTCCCACCCCGCCCGGACCGCCGTTGCGCCTGGTGCGACTTCAGGCCGAGCTGCGCGGTGGGCCAGGAAACGGCCCCGCAGGCGCAGCCGTGGGACCTGCTCGCGCCCTGAACAGGAGGGTAAGTGGCCTCACCGGACACCGACGAACTGGCAACCGTGCCGGTCCCGTTGCCAGCGAGCGCACCTGATGCCGAGACGGTGCCGGTTTCGGCGGCGTCGGAGGCTGTCGAACCTGTCGCGCCCGTCGAACCTGTCGCACCCGTCGCTCCGGCGAAGGAGCGTGGACGCTGGTGGCGCGGCTTCACGGGCTCGCTGGCGGCGGGTCTCGCGGTCCTGGCGGTAGGCGTGCTGGCGGTGGGGGCGATCAGCCTGTATACGGGCGCCCCGGGGCCGGGGGCGGCGATGCTGATCGGTCACCCGGTGGCGGCCGTGTTGGCTCTGCTGGCGCAGCGGGTCGCGGACCGGCGGAATGGGGTGACGGCGGTGGGAGCGGGAGCCGCGGTTGTGCTGTTCACGGTGTCGGCGCTGACTCTGTTCTGGCTCACCTGACCGCTCGGATCGCCGGGTTTCGCGTGATCCGGGCCGGAACTGGCGTGATTGGGCCCGGAACTCGCGTGCGTGGGGGCGGAACTCGCGTGATTGCGGCCGGAACTGGCGTGCGGGAGGCTGTGCCCGCGTGATTGGGTCCGGAACCGGCGTGATTGGGTCCGGAACTCGCGACCTCGGTCCTGCCCTCGCGTCATTGGACCCGGAACTGGCGTGCGTGGTGCCGGAACTCGCCTGAGCGAGCCGAGCTCGCAGCCTGGCCGACCTCGCGTGATCCGAGCCGGAACTCGCGTGATTGGGCCCGTGACTGGCGTGATTGAGGCCGGAACTCGCGACCTCGGGCCGGAACTCGCGTGACTGGGGCCGGAACTCGCGTGATCGGGGCCGGAACTGGCGTGAGTGGGGGCGGAACTCGCGTGATCCGGCGGGCTTCTCGCGTGATCAGCGGGGCATCAGCCGTGATCGGAAGGGCATCACGGGCCGGGACCTACTTCAGGGCCGTCAGGGTCGTGCCGCGCTCTTCCAGCAGGACCGGACCCGCCGCGCCCAGCCGGACCACGCCCGCGTACCCGCGCCTGTCCACCCCTACCGTGCGGATCGTCGAACCGTCGTTTTCGTTCAGCACCGCCAGGCCGCCCTTGATCGGGACCACCAGCTGCGACGCGAAGATGATCCCCGGCCCCATCGCGCTGCTCAGCGTCCAGCGCGGCGACAGGTCGTCGCGGGACAGGGCCATCGTCTTCGAGCCGCTGAACCAGTACACGTTCGTCGGCGTCTGGGTGGTCGCCTCGACGCCGCCGGGTGGGTCCGTCGCCAGGTCGGCCGCGGGCACGTCCAGCGGGTACGCCGCGCGCTGGGAACCGTCGCCGTTGTAGACCACCATCAGCTTCTGGTCCGGCAACACCACCGCCGTCAGCTCGCCGGACATCGCGATCACCCGGGCGCGCTTGCCCGCCAGCACGCTGCTGAACGAGACCTGCGGCTCGTCGTCCTTCTCGGGCGCCGCCTTGTAGACCGTCAGGCGGTCGGCCGGGTCGCCCGGGCAGCGCTCGATCACACCGACCTTGCCCGACGCCGCCGCCACCGTGCCGTACGTGCAGCCCGAGCGGGGCTGCTTGCCCGCGTTGACCAGCGCCGGGACCTGGCCGTACTCGGCGCTCTTCACCAGGTCGTCGCGCCAGGTGTCGAGGAGCTTCTTGCCCGTCGCCGTCACGTGGGAGCCGTCGCTGACCAGCTGTGTGCCCAGCTCGGCGTTGCCGTTTCGCTGGGCCGTGATCCGGCCCGTGCCCGGGTCGAGCTGCGTGACCTCGCTGCAGTTGAGACTCTTGTGGTACACGGCGTTCAGCCGCCCCCACGTCTCGTTCACCGTGCACAACGGCAGGTCACGCGTGTAGTGCCAGCGGATCTGCCCGGACAGCGGGTCGCGCGCGGCGACCTCGCCGCCATCCGCGGTGGCCACCGAGTCGCCGGCCACCAGCGGCACCGGGGTCGACGCGCTCGCGGCGCTCCACAGCTCGGCCAGCGAACCGGGCACCTTCTCCGGCGCCGCGGGCAACGGCGGCGGCGGGTCCGCCTCGGTCCGGTCGGTGGCCGCGCTGTCGCTCGTCATGCCGACGACCAGCGCGACCGCCACCACGACCACCGCGATCACCGCGGCGAGCACCCGGTCCCGCCCGCGGTTCCACGGCGACCGGCGCGCCTTGACCCGCGGGGCGGGCGGGGTGACTTCGACGTCGTCGAGGACGTCTTCGGAGCCGTATCCGGGGGCCTCGGAAGCCGGCGCCGGTTCCTCTTCAGGCGTCTTCTCGACGTCGCTCACGTACCCGGACCCCCGCCGCTCAGGTTCAGTCTGCCGACGCAGGTGTATCAGACGTCGCGGCGGGGCGGCGACGGCGGCGGCGCCGAGCCGGACGCTCGGCGTTCTCGCCGGCCTCCTTCTCGACCGCCGGACCGGTCGTCTCCGGAGCCGTGCCGCGGGTGCGGCGACGCGCCCGGGTGCGGCCCTCCGACGACGCGGGAGCGTCCCCGTCCGAAGCGGCGGCAGCCTTGTCGGCGGCCTCCACGGCCTCGGCCGCGCGCGAACCACCGCGGGTGCGCTTGCGCGGCGCCCGGGAGCGCTTGCGCGGCGTCTCCTCCGGAGAAGCCGAGGACGGCGCGTCGCCACCGCGGCCACGGCCACGCGGCCCGCGGCGCTTGCCGCCCAGGTCCTCTTCCTCTTCGGCGGCCAGGCCGGCCCGCGTGCGGTTGGCCAGCGGCAGCCGACCAGTGGTGCCCGCCGGGATGCCCAGGTCCTCGTACAGGTGCTTCGACGACGAGTACGTCTCCACCGGCTCGGGCTTGTCGAGGCCCAGGGTGTCGGAGATCAGCTTCCAGCGCGGCTCTTCGTCCCAGTCCACCAGCGTGACGGCGACGCCGGTCCGGCCCGCGCGGCCGGTGCGGCCGATGCGGTGGACGTAGGTCTTCTCGTCGTCCGGGCACTGGTAGTTGATCACGTGGGTGACGTCGTCGATGTCGATGCCGCGGGCGGCGACGTCGGTCGCGACCAGCACGTCGACCTTGCCGGAGCGGAACGCGCGCAACGCCTGCTCGCGGGCGCCCTGGCCCAGGTCACCGTGCACGGCCGCGGCGGCGAAGCCGCGCTCGACCAGGTCGTCGGCCACCTTCTGCGCGGTGCGCTTGGTGCGGCTGAAGATCATCGTGAGGCCGCGGCCCTCGGCCTGCAGCACGCGGGCGATGACCTCGGGCTTGTCCATCGAGTGCGCCCGGTAGACGAACTGGGTGGTGCGCTCGTGGATCGCGCTCGCGTCGTTCTCTTCGGCGCGGATGTGCGTCGGCTGGCGCAGGAACGTGCGGGCCAGCGTGATGATCGGGCCGGGCATGGTGGCCGAGAACAGCATGGTCTGCCGCTCGTCCGGCACCATCCGCAGGATGCGCTCGATGTCGGGCAGGAAGCCCAGGTCGAGCATCTCGTCGGCCTCGTCCAGCACGAGGCCGCGGACCTTGCCCAGCACCAGGTGCTGCTGCTCGGCCAGGTCGAGCAGCCGGCCCGGGGTGCCGATCACGACGTCGACGCCCTTGCGGAGCGCCTCGATCTGCGGCTCGTACGGGCGGCCGCCGTAGATGGCCAGGGTGCGGATGCCGAGGTGCTTGCCGGCGCCCTTGAGGTCGTTCGCGACCTGGATGCACAGCTCGCGGGTCGGCACGACGACCAGCACCTGCGGGGTGCCGTCGCCGGGGACCTGCACGCGGTGCAGCAGCGGGACGCCGAAGCCCAGCGTCTTGCCCATGCCGGTGCGGGCCTGGCCGATGAGGTCGTCGCCGGCCATCGCCAGCGGGAGGGTGAGCGCCTGGATCGCGAAGGTGCGCTCGATGCCGGCCTCGCCGAGGGCCTTGACGATCTCCGGCTTGACGCCGAAGGACGCGAAGGTCGGGGCCTCCGGCTCGACCTCGACGCCCGCCTGGAGCGGGTGCGACGTGTCGAGCGCGGCGGGGCCGGTCTCGCTGTGTTCCAGCGCGACGGCGGGGGGCTGTTCGGTTGTGGGGATTTCTGCGGTCAGGGTGATCGCCTCTCTCGTGACCAGCGCGCACAACCCTGGGTCCCGTTTCGACACTCGACCGGGAGAAACCCTGGTCCCTGGCGCTGGTCTGAAGCGCGGAACCGGTCCGTCCCGGGAATGCCGGAAGAGGCGTGCACGCACATTGCAGTACGTCGGCCGACCTCGTGGCCCGCCTGTTTCCCGACGCCGGTATGGCGTACGGAAGCTTCGATATCGAATGCCAGTGTACCTGGTCAGCAGTTTTTCAACAGTACCCGGCGCGCCGGAGCCAGTGGGATCGGTCTCGTCCCGACACGCCCGGGTGCTTCGGCGATACCCTGGCCGCCGTGACCGAGCCGAAAGAGATCAGCGAAGGCGTCGTCGACCTTCTGGGTGTGATCGCCTATCTCGAACTGTCCGCCTTCGACCGGCTGGCGGAGGACGCGCGCAGTGCTCCCACGCTGGCCGGGCGCGCCGCGCTGGCGACCATGGCGGCCGCCGAGATCGGTCACTACGGCCTGCTGTCGGACCACCTGGCCGGCAACGGCGTCAAGATCGAAGACGCGATGGCGCCGTTCGTGAACCACATCGACGACTGGCACGCTTCGACCCCGCCGAAGTCGTGGCTGGAGTCGCTGGTCAAGGCCTACGTCGGCGACGGGCTCGCCGCCGACCTCTACCGGGAGATCGCCAGCTGGCTGGACCCCGAGACCAAGGATCTGGTGCTCACCGTGCTGGCCGACACCGGACACTCCGCCTTCGCCGAGCGCGAGGTGGCGGCCGGGATCGAAGCCGACCCCAAGACCCGCGACAAGCTCGCGCTGTGGGGGCGCCGCCTGCTCGGCGAGGCCCTCACGCAGGCCCAGTACGTCGTCGCCGAGCGCGACGGCCTGGCCGAGCTCATCATCAGCGGGTCGGGCGACCTCTCCGGAATTGCGGCGCTGTTCCGGCGGTTGCAACAGGGGCACACGAAGCGCATGCAGGCGCTCGGCCTGGGCTGATCCCGATGGAGTTCCGAGACACGACGAAGTGGCCGGGCGCGGACATGCGGCACCGCAACGACCCGGTTCGGTTAGCCTTGCCGGGCACATCCCTTTCGAATTTCCAGCGGAGGTCCCACGTGGAGGTCAAGATCGGCATCAAGGACACCCCGCGCGAGCTGGTGGTGTCCAGTGGCCAGTCTCCCGACGAGGTGGAGAAGCTGGTCGCCGAGGCCCTGACGGCCGGTGACGGGCTCTTCCGCATCAGCGACGAGAAGGGGCGCAAGTACATCGTCCCCTCCGACCGCATCGCCTACGTCGAGATCGCGCCGTCCGACGTGCGCAAGGTCGGCTTCGGCGTCGGCGACTGACAGCCTCTGAGCCCGCGAAGGCCACTCCAGGACGTCCTGGGGTGGCCTTCGCGCTTTCACCGGATCGGTGCGTTTTCCTTGGAGTGTCGCGAAGCCGCCGCCTAACTTCGGCTGGCGATCCGGTGCCACGGGGCGCCGGAGGAGACCTTCCGGGAGTAGCAAGCATGACCACTGTCGAGCCGTTGGCCGGCGCCGTGGCGGACCTCGTGCGGGACACCCTGTGCGCGCACAAGTCGATGTTCCTCGCGACCTCGGGCAGCGACGGCCCCTGGGTGGGCGGGGTCTACTTCGCCGAGACGGGGCCGTTCACGCTCAACCTGGTCCTCGAAGACCGGGGGCGCACGCTGGCCGCGGTCCGGGAGAACCCGGTCGTGTCGGTGGTCGTCTCGACGGGCTCGCCGATGCAGCCGTTCCTGCAGGCCCAGGCCCTCGCCGAGGTCGTACCGGCCGAGGACGACGCGCTGGTGCGCTCACTGCTGGTGGCCAAGGTGCCGGAGGCGGCGCCGTTCCTCGAGGCGCCGGTCACGGCGGTCCGCCTGAGCATCCGCAAGTGGCGCGCGACGGACATCCCGAACGGCTGGCTGCCCGGCCGCGAGCTGCCCGGCCCGCGGCAGCCCTGAACCCGGCCGGGTCGGCCACCGCGCGGGTTGGCCGAACCGGTTCTGAAGTCCGTGAAGGCCCCCTCGGCCGAGGGGGCCTTCACGGCGTTCAGGCGTTGAGTGGATGCGGTGCTCGCGGCCGGGATCGTCCGGCTGGCCCGAGGTCGCCGGCGTTCAGGCGTTGAGCTCTTCCAGCGTCGTCGGCACGGTGAACGGCGGGGTGCTGGTCCCCATGATCCGGTATCGGCCCCACGGGTCCGGGTCCGACAGCTCCCCGGTCGCCGAATACGCGCCGGCCTGGATGGACACCGGCTTCTTCTTTCCACCCGCCAGCTTCGTCAGCTCTTCGTTCACCGCCACCCGGCCGTACCAGCGGTAGAACCCGTCGATCGGCTGGAAGTAGCCGCGCAGCTCCACCGTCGTCGTCAGCGAGACGCCGTCGACCACCAGGGTCGCTTCGCCGCTGTAGCCGTCTTCGTCGTGGTCGCTCATGACGTCTCCTCCAAAGGCTCGGCGCGGCCCAGCTGGACCACCTTGTTGGCTTCCAGGGGCTGGTTCGGGTCGATGACCACGCCGTTCTGGCGGGTCAGGCCGTCGATCGCCGCCCAGATGATCTGCGTCAGGTACTCCACCACCGCGTCGCGGCTCATCGAACGGCGGTCGAGCCACCACTCGCCGGTGTTCTGGACCATTCCGACGATGCCGTGCGCCCACGGCTCGGCCGCGCCGGAGTCCATGTTGAACATCCGCATGTAGTCGCCGAGGAGCGCCGTCAAAGCCGACGCGATCAGCTCCTTGTCCTCGGCCACGACGTCGGACGACACCGGCTTCTCCGGGCGGCCGTGCGCGAGCAGCCGGTACAGGTTCGGGTGCTCCTCGATCACCGTGAAGAACGCGTCGAGGGCCATCCGGATCCGCGGCACCGGCGCGAGCTCGGCGTTGATCGCCGGGATCAGGCGCTCGAAGAGGATCTCCGTGCCGCGCTGGCCGAGGGCCACATACAGATCGGCCTTGTCGTCGAAGTGCCGGTACAGCACGGGTTTCGTGACGCCGGCCTCCGCGGCGACGTCCTCCATGCCGAGGTCGGGGCCGTGCGTGTCGAGCGCCCGCAGCGCGGCTTCGACGAACTCCTTGCGCCGCGCGATCCGGTGCTTGCGCCAGCGGTCGCGCCGGGCGTCGCCGGTCGCCTCCCCGTCGCGCGACGAGGGCTTGGACGGCTTGCCGGAGCGCTTGACACGTTCGATCACGGGGCTCATGCTACGCACAGGTAACTGTTACCTCAAGTTACACATTGCGGAAGGGGTGTCGGCGATGACGCGGACGCTGAAGGAACCGGATCGCGAGAAGACGGCGGAGCGCCTGCTGAAGTCGTCGGCGAACAAGTTCTACGACCCCGACGTCGACATCGACTGGGCGGCGCCGCTCGTCGAAGGCAAACGCTTCATCCTGGACGAACGCTCCTCGCTGTACGGCACCGAACTCTGGGACGAGCTGACCCCGGAGCAGCGCATCGAGCTGGGCAAGCACGAGGTCGCGAGTGTCGCGACGACCGGGCTGTGGTTCGAGATCCTCCTGATGCAGATGCTGCTCAAGGAGGTCTACGAGCAGGACCCGACGTCCGCGCACGCGCAGTTCGCGCTCACCGAGATCGCCGACGAATGCCGCCATTCGACGATGTTCGCGCGGATGGCGTCGCGGATCGGCTGCCCCGCCTACGGCCCGGTGCCGTGGCTGCGGCGCCTCGCGAAGCTGATGCCGACGATCTCCTACGGCCCGGCGCGCTACGGCGCGATCCTGGTCGCCGAGGAGGTCCTCGACCGGCTGCAGCGCGAGCAGATGAACGACGACGGCGTCCAGCCGCTGGTCCGGATGGTCAACCGGATCCACGTGCTCGAAGAGGCCCGGCATGTCACCTTCGCCCGCGAAGAAGTCACGCGCGGGATGGCGAAGCTCTCGAAGGCCGAAATCGCCTACCAGCAGTTCATCATCGCGGTCATCTCGTACTTCGTGACGCGCGCGTTCATCAACCCGAACGTCTACAAGGCGGTCGGCATCCGGCCGCGCGACGGCGTCGAGGCGGCGCTGAACAACCCGCACTGGCAGGGAACAATCGCCTGGGCCGGGGAGAAGATCATGCCGTTCCTGCAGGAGTCCGGCCTGGTCGGGCTGCCCGGGAAGTACTTCTGGCGCAAGTCCTTCCTGCTCCCGGCGGGCCGATGACCACCGCGGCGCGGCTGCGCGACCCGTCGCTCGGGCACCGGTTCGTCGCGAGCGACGGCGCCGCGCTGCACGTCGAGCAGTCCGGGCCGGCCGACTCGGCGGTGACGCTGGTGCTCGTGCACGGCTGGACGCAGGACCACCGGACGTGGGACTTCGTGCTGCCGCACCTGGACCCGGGCGTGCGCGTGCTGCGGTACGACCTGCGCGGCCACGGCGGCTCGGCGCACGCGCGACCCGGGTCGGCGTCGATCTCGCGGCTGGCGGACGACCTCGCCGAGCTGATCGCCGACCGCGTCCCGAACGGCCCGCTCGTGCTCGCCGGGCACTCGATGGGCGGCATGACGCTCATGGTGCTTGCCGAGCGGCATCCGCAGCTCGTCCGGGAGCGGCTCGCGGGGGCGGCGTTCGTGGCGACGTCGTCCGGGGACATGGACAAGCTCACGCTCGGGTTCCCCGGGCTGGTCGGGCGGGGCGTGACGCGCTTCGAGCCGCGAGTGGCCCGCCTGCTCGCGCGGCTGCGGTCGGACACGCTGCGGCTGCGCCCGGGGATGGTCCGCTCGGGCGCGCGCCGGCTGGTGTTCGGCGCGCGGCCGGGGCGGGCGCAGGTGGACAGCGTCGTCGAGCAGCTGCTGACCGCGCACCCGGCGAGCGCCGGGCTGTTCCTGGACGCGATCGCGGCCCACCGCGGCGTCGGGGGCCTGGGCGCGCTGTGCGACGTGCCGTCGGTGGTGCTGGCGGGGGAGCGGGACCGGCTCTGCCCGCTGGCGCACGCGAAGGTGATCGCGGACGAGCTGCCGCACGCGGAGTTCGTCCGTTACCCCGGGGCCGGGCACATGCTCCCGCAGGAGCGCCCGTCCGAGGTCGCCCGTCGCATCTCGGCGCTGGTCCGGACCGCCACCCGCTGACCCCTCCTCAGGAGTCCTTGAGGGGGAAGCCGCCGCCGATGCCGCGCCAGGCCAGGTTGGCCGTCAGGGCCACCGCCTCCTCGCGGCTCATCGACTGGTGGTGCTGCAGCCAGAACCGGGCGCTGACCTGGCTCATCCCCACCAGCCCGACGGCCAGCAGCCGCGCCTTGTCCTCGTCGAGACCGGCGTCCGCGGTGATCGTGTCCGTGATCGCGTCGACGCTCGCCGACGTCGCGCGGTCGACCGCCTCCTGGACCGCCGGCTCGCCGCGCAGGTCGGACTCGAAGACCATCCGGAACGCGCCCGCGTCGTTGCTGACGAAGTCGAAGAACGCGCCGACCGTCGCCGGGACGCGCTGCTTGTTCTCGGTCGTCGAGTTCAACGCGTTCTGGACGCGCTTGACCAGTTCGTCGACGTGGCTTTCCAGCAGCGCGATGTACAGGTCGAGCTTGCCGGGGAAGTGCTGGTAGAGCACCGGCTTGCTGACACCGGCCACTTCGGCGATCTCGTCCATCGCGGCGGCGTGGTAGCCGTTCTCGGCGAAGACCCGCTGCGCCGCGGCGAGGAGCTGGGCCCGGCGCTCGGTCCGGGGCAGCCGCACCCCACGTTGCTGCAGCCGTGTCATCTCCGTCATGCTCTTCCTCCCGTCTTCACACCCTTCGACGGGCGGGGTCGCCACCGCGTGAAGTCGCCCTGAAGATTACTCGCCGGTATGTATGCCTTGCCAAGTGTCGGGCATCCTGGATTCGTGAACACCGCCGCGACCACGCGGGCGCCGCTGACCCACGTGCCCATGTCGACCAGGGAACTTCCACCCCTGGAGCCGATCCTCCCGCCCTGGCCGGCGACCTTCGAAGAAACCGGCCCAGCCCGCCTCCACGTCCGCCGCACCCCGGGCCCGGACGGCGTCCCCGCGGTCTACGTGCACGGCCTCGGCGGCTCCTCGACGAACTGGACCGACCTGGCCGCGCTGCTCGCGCCGGTCGCCGGCGGCACCGCCCCCGACCTGCCCGGATTCGGCTATTCGGAGCCCGAAGCGGGCTTCGACTTCAGCCTCCAGGCGCACGCGGACGTCGTCGCGCGGCACATCGAGGCCGTCGGCGCGCCGGTGCACCTGCTCGGCAACTCGATGGGCGGCGCGATCGCGCTGCTCATCGCCGAACGGCGGCCGGAGCTGGTCAAGACGCTGACGCTCATCTCGCCGGCGATGCCTGATCGCCGGCCCGACCCGCGACGGCTGTCCGACCCGCGGATGGCGCTGGCCTACCTGCCGCTGGTCGGCGGGCGCGTGCGGGCGCAGCTGGCCGCGCTCGGCCCGCGGGAACGCGCCGCGCAGGTCATCAAGCTGTGCTTCGCCGACCCGTCGAGGTTCCCCGAGAGCCGGCTCGACGAGCTGACCGAGGAGCACGGCGCCCGCGCCGGGTTCACCTGGGCCGCGCCCGCGATGGCCCGCAGCACCTTCGCCATCTTCCGGGCCTGGTCGACGCTCGGGAAGGCGTCCCTCTGGGCCGCCGCGCCCCGGGTCCAGGCGCCGACTCTGGTCGTCTGGGGCCGCGACGACCGCGTGATCTCCGTGCGACGCGCCGTCCGGACCGCGCGCGCGTTGCCGAAGGCCCGGCTCCTCGTGCTCCCGCGCACCGGCCACGTGGCGCAGATGGAACGCCCGATCGCCGTGGCGAAGGCCGTTCTGGGCATGTGGGAGCACGTCGACGCCGGAACCTGGTAACCCGATCGGGCGACAACTGATCGCCGGGCGACCCGCCAGTCGCCGAGGGCGGCGGCTCGGCGCTGTGGCACCCTGGTGCGGTGGACCGGGTGAAGCAGGACGCGCGAGGCGAAGATCGGCGGTCTCCCCACCGCGCGTCGGCCCGCCGTGCGCCGCACGGCGCCCCGGAGCCCGAGGACCCCCCGCGCACCGGGCAGTACCGCCCGTCGAGGGCGCCGGCCGAGCGCGTCGCCGAAGACCGCTACCGCCCGGGTGGCCGCCGGACCACCGCCGAGCCGCTGAGCGCCTCCTGGAAGCCGCACAAGGAGGCCCGGGAGGCGAAGGCGGAGGCCGACCCGCCCAAGTCGGCGCTGCACAAGCTCACCAGGACCTACGGCTGGCGCGTCTACGCCCTGCCGATCCTCGTGGTGCTGACCGTGCTCGTCGTGGTCAACACCGCGAACAGCCCGGCCGAGCCGATCGCCGAGCAGGGCGCGCCCGCCGGCGTCGAGTCGGCGGGCGGCGACACCTCCGGCGGCGCCATCGACGGCAACGGCGACCAGGGCATCCCGGAGAACCCCGCCACCCCGGTCGACCTCAAGGTCCCGACGGCGGACCTGCCGACCGGCAGCCCGTTCACCCAGGCCGGCACCGGTCAGTGGCACACGGTTCCGGGCAGCGGGCCGAAGATCGGCAACGGGAAGCCCTACACCTACACCGTCGACGTCGAGGACGGCATCGACCCGGCGAGCTACGCCGGGGACGACGCTTTCGCCGCGGCCGTGCAAGGCACGCTGTCGGATCCCAAGAGCTGGACGTGGGACGGCAAGATCGCCCTTCAGCGCGTCGACCAGAACTTCCCCAACCCGTCGTTCAGGGTGAGCCTCACCACGCCGGAGACGACGCACCGGGCGGACGCCTGCGGGTTCCAGATCACCTTCGAGGCGTCCTGCTACCGCAAGAGCATGGGGCGCGTGCTGATCAACCTGGCCCGCTGGGTGCGCGGCGCGAAGGCGTTCGGCGCCGACATGACCGGCTACCGGCAGTACGCCATCAACCACGAGGTCGGGCACGCGCTGGGCAACCAGCACGTCGGCTGCGGTGGCAACGGCCAGCCCGCGCCGGTGATGATGCAGCAGTCCTTCGGCGTGAACGACGACTACGTCGCGATGCTCAACGACATCCCCGGCGGCGACAAGGGCAAGGTGGCCAAGGACGGCCGCATCTGCGTCCCCAACGCCTGGCCGAATCCCACTCCCAAAAGCTGATCCCAGCATCTGGGCATCCGGGAAGGTCTTTTTGCCAGCGGGTGTTGTGCATAGTGGGATGGACGCACCCGCGAGATGGAGGACCCGATGTCAGCACTGCCGCCGCTCGTCGAGCCGGCTGCCGAGCTCACCAAGGAAGAGGTGGCGCGGTACAGCCGTCACCTGATCATCCCGGACGTCGGGGTGACCGGGCAGAAGCGGCTGAAGAACGCGAAGGTCCTGGTCATCGGCGCCGGCGGCCTCGGCAGCCCGGCGCTGCTGTACCTGGCCGCGGCCGGGGTCGGCACGCTCGGCATCGTCGACTTCGACGTCGTGGACGAGTCGAACCTGCAGCGCCAGGTCATCCACGGCCAGTCGGACATCGACAAGCTCAAGGCCGCCTCCGCGCAGGAGTCGATCGCCAAGATCAACCCGCTGGTCAAGGTGCACCTGCACACCGACCGGCTGGACTCGTCGAACGCCCTGGAGATCTTCGAGCAGTACGACCTGATCGTCGACGGCACCGACAACTTCGCCACGCGTTACCTGGTGAACGACGCCGCGGTGCTGCTCGGCAAGCCGTACGTCTGGGGCTCGATCTTCCGCTTCGAGGGCCAGGTCAGCGTCTTCTGGGAAGACGCGCCGAACGGCAAGGGCCTCAACTACCGCGACCTCTACCCGGAGCCGCCGCCCCCGGGCATGGTCCCCTCCTGCGCCGAGGGTGGCGTGCTGGGCGTGCTCTGCGCGTCCATCGGCTCGATCATGGTGACCGAGGCGATCAAGCTCATCACCGGCATCGGCGAGACGCTGCTCGGGCGGCTCATCAGCTACGACGCGCTGGAGATGAAGTACCGCGAGGTCAAGATCCGCAAGGACCCGGAGACCCCGCAGATCACCGAGCTGATCGACTACGAGGCGTTCTGCGGCGTGGTTTCCGACGAGGCCGCGAAGGCCGCGACGGGGAGCACCATCACGCCCGCGGAGCTCAAGGCCAAGTTCGACAACGGCGACAACTTCGCCCTCATCGACGTCCGCGAGCCGCACGAGTACGAGATCGTCAACATCAAGGGCGCGACGCTGATCCCGAAGGACCGGATCCTGTCCGGCGAGGCGCTGGCCGAGCTGCCGCAGGACAAGCCGATCGTGCTGCACTGCAAGTCCGGCGCCCGGTCCGCGGAGGCGCTCGCCGCGCTGCACGCGGCCGGCTTCAAGGACGCGACGCACCTCGGCGGCGGTGTCCTGGCCTGGGCGAAGCAGATCGACCCGAGCCTGCCGACCTACTGACAGTGGCTCCCGTGAAGGCCGCCTCCGGCTTCGGAGGCGGCCTTCACGGCGTTTCGCCCGAGTCGTCCCGCACGTTCCAAAACACTGCGTGACCAGCGCGTCTTCTCGATCGTGGCGGGCTCTGCCGGGTACCGTCACCAGTTGTGCGGTCAACCCTCGAACGTCCCCCGGCGCACGTCTGCGCGGCCTTCGGCGGCCTGGACGACGGCAGCGAGCCGATGCCGGACTCGGCGGCGTGGCGCTGCGGCGACCTCGTGCTCAAGCCGGTCACCGACAAGGCGGAAACGCTCTGGACGGCCCGCGCGCTCGACTACGTCGACGAGCCGGGCCTGCGCGTGGCGAAGCCGGTCCGCTCCTCCGACGGCCGCTGGATCGTCGGCGGCTGGACGGCGTCCCGGTTCGTCGCGGGCGCGCCGGAACACCGCGGTGACGCCTCCGTGCTGGCCGCGGTGAAGCTGCACCGCGCGACCATGGGCCTGCCGCGGCCGGACTTCATCGCCGGCCGCAAGGACGTCGACGCCGTCGCCGACCGCGTCGCGTGGGAAGAGCTGGAGGTCCCGCTCGAGGAGACGAAGGGCGGCCGCTGGTTCGAGGTCCTCGCCGGCGCCCGCCGCCCGATCCGGCTGCCGTCGCAGGTGGCGCACGGCGAGCTGCTCGCGGGCCTGCTGTTCGACGGCGACGCCGCCCCGGGTGTCGTCGACTTCGTCCCGTACTACCGCCCGGGCGAGTACGGCGCGGCGATCGTCGCGGTCGACGCCCTCGCCTGGGGCGACGCGACCCGTGACCTGCTCGAACGCTGGGCGCACCTGCCGGAGTGGCCGCAGCTGCTGCTGCGTGCGGTGCTGTTCCGGCTCGCGGCGCACGCCCTGAACCCGCGGTCCACGCACGCCGCGCTGGACGGCCTCCGCGCGGCGGCCCGCGAGGTCAGCGGTGTCCTGTGAGCGCGTGCACCTCACCGCCGGGGCGGCGTGAGGTCCGCCGCAATGTCAACTGCCTGAAACATTCGGTCGATTCCGAGTAACACGGCCTCCTTAGCGTCAGGGCCTGTCCCCGAGACGCCGAGGAGAGAACGCCGTGGCGCACCAAGGAAAGCACTGGATCGAGCACTGGGAACCGGAGAACGAGCAGTTCTGGGCGTCGACCGGCAAGCGGGTCGCCCGCCGCAACCTGTGGTTCTCGGTGCTGGCCGAGCACATCGGCTTCTCGGTCTGGACACTGTGGTCGGTCATCGTCCTGTTCATGGGCAAGGACTACGGCTTCTCCGCGGCCGACAAGTTCCTGCTCGTCTCGACGCCGACGCTGGTCGGCGGCCTGATGCGGCTGCCCTACACCTTCGCCGTGGCGAAGTTCGGCGGCCGCAACTGGACGGTCGTGTCCGCGCTGCTGCTGCTCGTCCCGACGGTGCTGGCCGCGGCCGTGCTGCACCCCGGCACGTCACTCGGCACGTTCCTGCTGGTCGCGGCCCTCGGCGGGGTCGGCGGCGGCAACTTCGCGTCGTCGATGACGAACATCAACACCTTCTACCCGGAGAAGCACAAGGGCTGGGCCCTCGGCCTCAACGCCGGGGGCGGCAACCTCGGCGTCGCGGCGATCCAGCTCGTCGGGCTCCTGGTGATCGGCACGGCGGGCGCGACCGCGCCGCGGCTCGTGCTCTACGTCTACATCCCGCTGATCGTGGTCGCCGCGGTGTGCGCGTACTTCTACATGGACAACCTCGCCACGGTGAAGGGCGACACGAAGGCGATGCGCGAGGTCGTCAAGGACGCGCACACCTGGGTGATGTCGCTGCTCTACGTCGGCACGTTCGGCTCGTTCATCGGGTACAGCTTCGCGTTCGGGCTGGTGCTGCAGAACCAGTTCGGCCGCACGCCGCTGCAGGCGGCCGCGGTGACGTTCCTCGGCCCGCTGCTCGGCTCGCTCTCGCGCCCGGCCGGCGGCTGGCTCGCCGACCGGATCGGCGGCGGCAAGATCACCGTCGCCACGTTCGCCGGGATGGCGCTGGCGACGGTCGTGCTCATCCTCGCGTCGACGTCGAAGTCCCTGGTGCTGTTCACGGTCGCGTTCATCGTGCTGTTCGTGCTCGCCGGCGTCGGCAACGGCTCGACGTACAAGATGATCCCGGCGATCTTCCGGGCGAAGGCGCGGACGGCGATCGCGAACGGCGCCGACGAGGCGGCCGAGCTGCTCAAGGCGCGGCGGCTGTCCGGCGCGCTGATCGGCCTGGCCGGCGCGATCGGCGCCGAGGGCGGCCTGTTCATCAACCTCGCGTTCCGGCAGTCGTTCGCCGACGCTCGCAGCGGGGTTCCCGCGTTCATCGGGTTCCTGGTCTTCTACGGGCTGTGCTTCGCCGTCACGTGGGTGGTCTACCTGCGCAAACCCGCCGAACAGCCGACGGGTGAGCGCGGTCTGGCGCTCGCGGGAGCGGAGGTCTGAGATGCCCACCCTGGTCGTCGCCGGACACGGCATGGTCGCGCACCGGCTCGTCGAGGCGGTGCGGGCGGAAGACCCCGCCGGCTCCTGGCACGTCGTCGTCCTGTCCGAGGAGCCGCGCCCGGCGTACGACCGGGTGGCGCTGACGTCCTATGTGGACACCTGGGACCCGGCTTCCCTGGCGCTGCCGGGCTCGGACTACGCGAACGATCCCGCGGTCGACCTGCGGCTCGGCGAGCTGGTCACGTCGGTGGACCGGGCCGCGCACACGGTGACCACCGCGTCCGGCGCCGTGGTCTCCTACGACGCGCTGGTCCTGGCCACCGGCTCACGGCCGTTCGTGCCGCCGGTGCCCGGCCACGACCTGCCCGGCTGTTTCGTCTACCGGACCATCGAGGACCTCGACGCGATCCGCGCGGCGGCCGTCGACAAGCCGGGCCGCGGGCGGCGCTCGGCCGTAGTCATCGGCGGTGGCCTGCTCGGCCTGGAGGCCGCGAAGGCGTTGCGGGACATGGGACTTTCCCCGCACGTCGTCGAGATGGCGCCGCGGCTGATGCCGCTGCAGGTCGACGAGGGCGGCGGCGCGCTGCTGCGGCGGCTCATCACCGCGCTGGACGTGACCGTCCACACGGGAACGTCGACCGACGCCATCGAGGCCGACGGCTCCCGGCTGGTGGCCCGCCTGGGCAACGGGACCGAGCTGGACGTCGACCTCGTCGTGTTCTCCGCCGGGGTGCGGCCGCGGGACGACCTCGCCCGCCAGTCCGGTTTGGACGTCGGCCCGCGCGGCGGTGTCCTGGTCGATTCCTCCTGCCGCACCAGCGATCCGGCGGTGTACGCGATCGGTGAGTGCGCGGCCGTCGACGGCAAGGTGTACGGCATCGTGGCGCCCGGCTACGCGATGGCGGAGATCGTCGCCGCGCAGCTGACCGGCGGGTCCGGGACGTTCCCGGAGCCGGACACCTCCACGAAACTGAAGCTGATGGGGGTCGACGTCGCGTCGTTCGGGGACGCGCACGCCCGGGCGGAAGGCGCGCTGGAAGTCGCGGTCAACGACGCGGTCGCCGGGACGTACAAGAAGCTCGTGGTCACCGACGACGGCAAGACGCTGCTCGGCGGTGTCCTCGTCGGCGACGCGACGGAGTACAACACCCTGCGTGCGCTGGTCGGGCGTCCGCTGCCGGCCGAGCCGGGTGCGATCCTCGCCCCGGCGGGCGGCGGCGCGGCCGTCGGTGTCGACGCGTTGCCGGACGCGGCGCAGATCTGCTCGTGCAACGCGGTGTCCAAGGGTGCGCTCACCCGCGCGATCCACGAAGACGGCTGTGACTCCGTGCCGAAGCTCAAGGCCTGCACCCGGGCCGGGACCGCGTGCGGCTCGTGCGTCCCGTTGCTGGGCAAGCTGCTGACGGCGTGCGGGGTCGAGCAGTCGAAGGCCGTGTGCGAGCACTTCCCGCAGTCGCGCGCGGAGCTGTTCGAGATCGTCCAGGCCACGCGGATCACGACGTTCAGCGAGCTGATCAGCCGCTACGGCTCGGGCAGCGGCTGCGCGGTCTGCAAGCCCGCGGTCGCGTCGATCCTGGCCACGCTCGGCAACGGGCACGTGCTCGCCGGGGAGCAGCTGACGTTGCAGGACACCAACGACCGGTACCTGGCGAACCTGCAGCGCAACGGCACGTACTCGGTCGTGCCGCGCATTCCCGGCGGGGAGATCACGCCGGAGAAGCTGATCGTCATCGGCCAGGTGGCGCAGGACTTCGGGCTGTACACCAAGATCACCGGCGGTCAGCGGATCGACCTGTTCGGCGCCACGGTGGACCAGCTGCCGCTGATCTGGCGGCGGCTCGTCGACGCCGGGTTCGAGTCCGGGCACGCCTACGGCAAGGCACTGCGCACGGTGAAGTCGTGTGTCGGGTCGACGTGGTGCCGCTACGGCGTGCAGGACAGCGTCGGGCTCGCGATCGAGCTGGAGCTGCGGTACCGCGGGCTGCGGTCGCCGCACAAGCTCAAGTCGGCGGTGTCCGGGTGTGCGCGGGAATGCGCGGAGGCGCGGAGCAAGGACTTCGGCATCATCGCCACGGAGAACGGCTGGAACCTCTACGTCGGCGGCAACGGCGGCACGACCCCGCGGCACGCCGAGCTGCTCGTGTCCGATGTGGACACCGCCACCCTGATCCGCACGATCGACCGGTTCCTGATGTTCTACGTCCGCACGGCCGACCGGCTGCAGCGGACCGCGCCGTGGATCGAGGAGCTGGACGGCGGGCTCGACCACCTGCGGGCGGTGATCGTCGACGACTCGCTCGGCATCTGCGAAGACCTCGACGCGGCGATGGCCAAGCACGTCGACAACTACGCCGACGAGTGGAAGGGCGTGCTGGAGGACCCGGAGAAGCTGGCCCGGTTCACCTCGTTCGTCAACGCGCCGGGCACACCCGACCCGGCGATCTCGTTCCGGTCGGAGCGTGCGCAGAAAGTGCCGGTCATGCTGGGTGTCCCGGAGGTGCGCCGATGACGACGTCGATCGAACGAACCTGGACGGCGGTGTGCCCGGCGTCCGCGGTCCCGGAGTTCACGGGGGTCGCGGCGTTGCTCGACGACGGTGTCCAGGTGGCGATCTTCCGGCTGCCGGGCCGGTGGTACGCACTGTCCAACTGGGACCCGTGCAGCGGTGCGGCGGTGCTTTCCCGCGGCATCGTCGGTGACGCGGGCGGGGTGCCCGTGGTGGCCTCACCGGTCTACAAAGAACGGTTCGCGCTCGACAGCGGCCGGTGCCTGGACGCCGAGGGGGTCTCCGTCGCGGTGTACGAAGTGCGCGTGCGGGAAGGCGTGGTCGAAGTGGAGTCACCGTGACGGAAGTGCTCCCGCTGGCCGGTTTTGTCATCGGCATCACCGCGGCGCGCCGGGCCGACGAGCTCGGCGCGCTGCTGGTGCGCAAGGGGGCGGGGGTCCGGTACGGCCCGGCGATCCGGATCGTGCCGCTGACGGACGACACCGAGCTGCGCGCGGCGACGGCGGCGTTGCTGGAGTCGCATGTGGACGCGGTGGTCGCGACCACCGGCATCGGCTTCCGCGGCTGGCTCGAAGCCGCCGAGGGCTGGGGCCTGGGTGACGCGCTGGTCGCCCGGCTTTCGACGTCCGAGCTGCTGGCGCGCGGCCCGAAGGTGACGGGGGCGATCCGCGCGGCGGGGCTCTCGGAGGCGTACTCGCCGGCGTCGGAGAGCAACGCGGAGCTGCTGCAGCACCTGCTCGCGTCGGGGGTCGCGGGCCGGCGGATCGCGGTGCAGCTGCACGGCGAGCCGCTGCCGTACTTCGTCGAGGCGCTGCGCGCGGCCGGGGCCGAGGTGATCGAGATTTCGGTGTACCGCTGGGTCGGCCCGGTCGACCCGGGCCCGGTGGACCGCCTGCTGGACGGCGTCCTCGACGGGTCGATCCACGCGTTGCCGTTCACGAGCGCGCCCGCGGTGGCGTCACTGCTGGCGCTGGCCCGCCGGACGGGCCGGCTGCCGGGCTTGGTTTCGGCCCTGTCCGGCCCGGTGGTGGCGGCGTGCGTCGGCCCGATCACGGCGGGCCCGCTGGCGGCGTTGGGCGTGCCGACGGTCCAGCCGCACCGGGCCCGGATCGGCGCGCTGGCCCGGACGGTTTCGGAGACGCTGCTGTCGCGGTCGCCGCGGTTTTCGGCGGGCGGGCTGTCGATCGAGCTCCGCGGCCAGGCGGCGGTGGTCGACGGCGAGTGGCGCGAGGTGGCCCCGGCGCCGATGTCGCTGCTGCGAGCGCTGGCGGTGTCGCCGGGGCGGGTGGTTTCCCGCCGCGAGCTGATTTCGGCGTTACCGGGAGGCGGCGAGGAACACGCGGTCGAGACGGCGATCGGCCGGCTGCGGACGTCCCTCGGTGGCGGCCGGGTGGTGCAGACCGTGGTGAAGCGCGGGTACCGGCTCGCGGTGGACGCCTAAGTCGCGTGCAGGAGGGTGGCGATCCTCGGGGCGTCCGGGGTCTTGAGGTGCACTTCGACGTGCCCGGAGCGGTCCGGGTGGAACGCCGACGGATCGTAGCCGAGGATCACCCGGCCCTCCTCCGCGCGGACCTCGATCCCCGCCGGGCGGCCGTCCCGCAGGGGGACGTCGATGTGCTTGCCCTTCTGTTCGCCCGCCGCGAGCCACACCACCAGCCGCTGCCGCGTCACCACCAGCGCGCCGGTCGTCGCGTCGACCGCACCGAAGCGGCGTACGCCGGGGGCGCGGTACGCGTGGTAGCGCACCGAACCGGACAACCCCTCGGCCAGGTAGACGATCCCTTCGGCGGTCAGGCCGACGCGCATAGGCTCCGGCAGCCGGCCGGTCCCGAGCATGAGCCTGCGGAAGAAGTTCACGCCGCCAGCCTAGGGTCCCGGGGCCGCGCGTTAACCCGCAAAAGTGACGTCGTGCTTCTCGAACCCTCGCGCCGCCGCCACTCGCGCGGCTTCCGCCTCCGCCTCCTCGCGCACCGCCGGGCGCAGCGGGGCGAACGCCGTCACGGTGAACGCCAGCTTGGCGCCGCTGCCCTTGGTCCGCCACGTACCCGCGATGTCGCCGTCGGCCAGCAGGACGCCCGGGTTGCCCAGCATCTTCCAGACTTCCTTGCGCCGCGCCGGATCCGGGACCAGCAGGGCCTTGTCCCGCGCCTGGACGAACGGGTCGAACGGCGGCAGCAGCCGCACCACGTCCGGCTCCGGCGGGTTCTCCAGCGCCGCCAGCCGGTCGGCGGGCAGGTACCGGGTCTTGCCCTCGACGTCCACCGGGGCCAGGTCCGACGGCCACGTCCGGTCCACGACCGCCCGGGCCGTCCCGACGAACTCCGCCGCGTCGCCGGGGGAGGCCGGGCCGTTGAGCCGCAGGTACGACTCGACGACCGAGGTCGCCGCCGCGACGTCCGGGGTCTTCCGCATCCGGCCGCGGCCCTTCAGCGGCGCCAGGGTCGCCGGGGCCGCGCCCGCCACCAGGCGGACCCCCGCGTGCGGCGCCGCGATGCGCATCAGCTGCTCGTGGATGTGCGTCGCGTCGCAGCCGCGACACCAGCGCGAGAACGCCGGGGGCAGCTTCTTCGTCACCGCCGTGCTGACCGCGCCCTTGGTCATCGGTTCCTTGACCACCGCACGGAGGGCCTCGGCCGCCGTGAAGACCACTTCGGACGCCGCCAGGCCGGTCGCGGCCAGTTCCTTGCGCTGCCACAGCATCCGGGCCAGCGCGTCCGCGTCGTCCAGCGGCACCAGAGCGCGGGTCACCTCGGCGAGGTCCAGGTGGTAGTGCGGCGCGCCCCGCAGCGTCCAGGCGAGCACGAGCCGCGGGTCGTCCACAAGGGACACTTCACCGTCGAGCCGGGCCACCAGGGCGAGCAGCGCGGTGTCACGCATGCTGTCCTGCAGCCCGGCCTGTACGACGGCGAGGTCGGCGACATCCCGCGCCGTGCGGTGCAGCCCGTGTTCGGCGATGCGGTAGGCGAGTACCTGGCGACGGTCCACCTGCGGCTCCTAGATCGTGTACTCGAAGGTGTACCCCATTTTCTCCTCACCCATCGCGCCGCCGACGGTGCCGGTGCCGGCGAGTCCCGCCAGCTGGCCGGTGCCCGAGCCGGGGACGACTTCGAACGTCGACGCGATGCCCTGGGCGTCGAACGTGAACTCGTGCTTCACGACGAACGTCCCTTCACGACCGCCGACCTTGCCCTCGAAGCGCTCGAAGCTCGGCGACGTCGTCGTGCCGCTCTCGTAGCCCTCGCCCGCGTAGTAGAGCAGCAGGTCGCAGACCGATTCCCCCTCGATGACGCCGTCGTAGGCCATCGCGGCGTGCGCGTACGCGACCCGGGGGCCTCCTTCGGTCCCGCTGACGATGTTCTCTTCCCAGTTCTTCATGGTGAAAGCGTTCATGGGGACCACCCTGCCGGGTTTACCTGTCAGCTTGTGTCAGGTATTTCTGCCAGACTGGAAAACATGCGCGCCAGCCGGCTCCTGTCCGTCCTCCTGCTGCTGCAGAACCGCGGCCGGATGACGGCCGAAGAGCTGGCCGAGGAGCTCGAGGTCTCGGTCCGCACGGTCTACCGGGACATCGACGCGCTGTCGGCGTCCGGTGTCCCGGTGTACGCCGACCGCGGCCGGACCGGCGGGTATCGCCTGGTCGACGGCTATCGCACCCGCCTGACCGGGATGACCGAGGAGGAGGCCCAGTCGCTGTCGCTGGCCGGGCTGCCGGTGGCCGCGGCCGAGCTGGGCCTCGGCACGGTCCTCGCGGCGGCCCAGCTCAAGCTGTACGCCGCGCTGCCGTCGGAGCTGCGAGACCGCGCCGGCCGCGTCGCCGAGCGCTTCTACCTGGACGTCCCCGGCTGGCACCGGGGCATCGAAAGCCTGCCGGCGCTGTCCGCGATCGCCGACGCCGTGTGGTCGTCCCACCGGATCCGGATCCGCTACGAACGCTGGGGCCAGCGGGTCGTCGAACGCGACGTCGAGCCGCTCGGGCTGATCCTCAAGGCGGGCAACTGGTACCTCGCCGCCCGCTGCGACGGCACCGACCGCACCTACCGGATCTCCCGCGTGCTGGAGCTGACGGACCTGGGTGAGCAGTTCGAGCGGCCCGCCGGGTTCGACCTCGCGACGTACTGGCAGGAGTGGTCCGAGCAGTTCGAACGCCGGATGTACCCGCGCGTCGCCGTGGTGCGCCTGTCCCCGCGGGCGCAGGCTCTCGTACCGTTCTACGCGGGCTCGGTCGGCGCCCGCGCGCTGCGGGACTGCCCGAACGAACCGGACGCGGACGGCTGGCTCACCGTCGAGCTGCCGGTGGAACCGGGGGAGCCGGCCATCGGCGAGCTGCTGCGCTTCGGGCCGCACCTGGAGGTCCTCGCCCCGGCGGACCTGCGGGCCGAGCTGGCGGAGGCGATCAAGGAGATGGGCGCGACCTATGGGTGAGCTGAGCGGCGTCACGATCGGCGTCACGGCCGAACGCCGGGCCGAGGAGTTCATCGACGCCCTCGAACGCCACGGCGCGGAGGTCCGGCACGCCCCGACGATCACCATCGTGCCCTTGGGCAGCGACCCCGAGCTGCGCGCGGCCACCGAAGCCGCGCTGGCCGGCCGGGTGGACTTCACGGTGATCACGACCGGTGCCGGGTTCCGCGGCTGGCTGGCGGCGGCCGGGGACTGGGGCCTGCACGACCGGCTCGTGCAGGCGCTGGGGGAGTCCCGGATCTACGCGCGCGGCCCGAAGGCCGTCGGCGCGGTGCGCGGCGGCGGCCTGCGCGAGTCCTATTCGGCTGCGTCGGAGAGCAACGCGGAGCTGTTCGGAGCCCTGGTCGCCGCCGGTGTCGACGGCGCGCGGGTGCTGGTCCAGCTGCACGGCACGCCGCTCCCGGAGCACACGGAGCCGCTGGTGCGAGCCGGGGCCAAGCTGCTTCAGGTGCAGCCGTACCGGTGGTACTCGCCGCCGGACGTGACGCCGGTGCACGACCTGATCGACGCGGCCGTGGCCGGTGAGCTGGCCGCACTCGCGTTCACCAGCGCCCCGGCGGCGGCGAACTTCCTGACGCTGGCCCGGGACCACGGCCGCTACGCCGAGCTGCTGGCGGCGTTGCGCGGGCCGGTGGTGTGCGCGTGCGTCGGCCCGGTGACAGCGGCGCCGCTGGAGGAAGCAGGGGTGCGCACGCTGCAACCGGACCGGCAGCGCCTCGGCGCCCTGGTGAAACTGCTGGTCACGACGCTCAGTGGCACCGGTGGTGCTGTGCAGAGCCGGTCGTAGGGCCGAGGTCGTCGTCACGGCCGGCAGCGAGGCGCGGCCACTGGGCGATGGGCCGCCCGCCCGGCCAGCTCGTGAGCGGGGTCCACTCGGGCGCACCCGTTTCGGTCCGGACGTTGGTGCACGCCTGCGGTGAACCTTCGGGGGAGTCCTCCCAGGACTCCTGGCGGCCGAACGGCGTCAGGTCCATCAGCGCGTAGCTGTAGTCCATCGCTTCCACACCACGGCGTTTCGTCCAGTACGTCTCGAAGACGCGGTCGCCCTCACGCCGGTAGCAGACCAGGTGGAACAGCCCGATCTCGCGCCCGACGAGCAGCGTGTCCAGTGACGGCTGCGCCGAGTACCAGGGCATCTGCCAGTCCATGAAAGCCCGGTACCGCAGGCTTTCCTCGTACGACGTCCGCGCGTCGGCCGGTTCGACCGAGACGTTGCGGCCCTGCGAGAACACCGCGTACGTGATGTCCCGCGAGTGCAGGTTGGCGAGCTCGGCGACCTGGTTGGCGTAGAACGTGCAGCCTTCGCACTGCTCGGCCGCCGGGCGGCCCGGGTTCCACATGAAGTAGTACGCGATGAGCTGACGGCGGCCTTCGAACGCGTCGAGCAGGGTGACCGGGCCGTCCGGGCCGAGCAGCTCGAGCGTGGCGTCCACCTCGACCACCGGCAGCCGGCGCCGGGCGGCGGCGATGGCGTCGCCTTCGTGGGTGTGGGCCTTTTCCCTGCCGCGCAAGCGATCCAGCTCGGCTTGGAAGGTGGTCCGGTCGACGATGTCCATCACTTCTCCTTCAGGTTGACGGTGATCAGGACGGCGCTGGTGAGCGTCACGGCCACGGCGACACCGAGCGCGAGGGGAGTGCCACCGAGCACGGCGACCGCGCCCAGGACCGGGATGCCGACGGTGATCCCGACCTGCTGGGTCATCGACGTCAGCCCGGTGGCCAGGCCTTGGTCTTCGTCGGGCAGCCCGGACGTCGCGGTCACGGTGAACGCCACGATCGCGGAAACGTGCCCGAAGAACCCGATGAACAGGGCCGGGACCAGGATCAGCAGCGCCGTGCGGTCCGGGCCGAGGAACACCAGGGGCAGCGTGGCCAGCGCCTGCACGACGAGCCCGGCGGCCAGCAGCACCCGGCTGCCGAAGCGGCCGATGGCCCGCCCGGCGAGCACGCCCGCGGCCACCGAGGCCAGGCCCGGCAGCCCGAAGACGAGGCCGGTGACCAGCGGCGACAGGCCCAGGACCCGCTGCAGGTAGAGCGTGGTCAGGTAGATCACCGCGGGCTCCACGGCGAACAGGACCAGGCCGCCGAAGTTGCCCCACTGCACCGTGCGGCGGCCCAGGATCCGCGGCGGCACCAGCGGGGCCGGCGCACGCCGTTCGACCACCACGAACGCCACCAGCAGCACGGCCGCGGCGGCCGCGGCCACGAGGCTCGACGTGATGACCGCGTAGACGAGCGCCAGCAGGCCGCCGCTGACCGTCACCGCGCCCGGCAGGTCCGGCCGCGTCCGCCCGGGCCGCGTCGACTCCGCCACGACTCGCGAAGCGAGCAAGATCGCGACGGCCACCGGGACGTTCACGAAGAACGCCGCGCGCCAGCTCAGCAGGCCGACCAGCGCGCCGCCGACCAGGGCGCCGACGGTGAAGCCGCCGGAGAGCAGGGCGCCGTTGAGGCCGAGGACGCGGTCGCGCGCCCGGCCTTCGGTGAACGTCGTGGTCAGCAGCGAGAGCGCCGCGGGCAGCGTCATCGCGGTGGCGAAGCCCTGCAACGCGCGGGCCGTCAGCAGCAGTTCGGGGTTCGTGGCGAAACCACCCAGCAGCGACGCCGCGGCCAGCAAGGCCATGCCGGACCGGAACATCCGGCGGCGCCCGACGAGGTCCGCGAGGCGCCCGCACACCAGGGTGAAGCCGGCCGCGGGCAGCACGAACGCCGTGCTGACCCACGGCAACGCCGTCAGACCGAGCCCGACACCCGCGCCGACCTGCGGCAACGCGACGTTCAGGATCGAGAAGTCGATCGACAGCAGGAAACCGGCGCCGAGCAGCACGGCCAGCACCGCGCGCTGTCTCGGCGTGAAACGGGCAGGGGGTAGCGCGACAAGGGACACGGGTTTCTCCAACCGGGGAGTCAGTCCTGCTCGGCGAGGCGCTTGATCTTGGCCAGGCGGCGGTCCCAGTCGGCCGCGAGCCCGGACATCCAGCGGGCCGTCGCGTCCAGGGCTTCGGACCGCACCGCGTACCGGACCTCGCGGCCGACCTTCACGCTGTCGACCAGCTGGGCCGTTTCCAGGACGGTGAGGTGTTTGACGATCGCCTGCCGCGAGACGGGGAGGCCGCCGGCGAGAGTGGTCGCGGTGGCCTGGCCGTGGGCGGCGAGCAGGTCGAGCACTTGCCGGCGGGTCGGGTCGGCCAGTGCGGCCAGGACACCGTCGACGACGTCGGAGGACATCACGCGGCGCGAGCGGCGAGTGCGGCGAAGCACTGCTCCCAGCCCGCGGTGTGGTCCTTCACGACGTTGCGGCGGTTCTCGTCGGACGTCGGCAGCTCGGTGAACCCGCTCTCGACGACGCGCAGCCGGGTGCCGGCGCCTTCGGGGGTCAGGGTGAACTCGACGAGCGTCGAGTTGTCTTCGCGCAGCTCCTCGCCGGGGAACGCGCTCACCCAGCGGTAGGCCAGGTAGTTCGGCGGATCGACCTTCTCGACGCGCATCGGGAACTCGCCGTGCTCCGAGTGCATGACCACCAGGGTCTGGCCTTCCTCGGCCAGCGTGCCCCGGACGGTCTCGTCGTCGGTCGCCCAGAAAGCGGGCTCGGCCACCAGGGCCCAGACCTTCTCCGGCGCCGCGGCGATCAGGGTCTCGCGTTCGATGATCATGTCGGACTCCTTTCATGTGCAACACCAGAGTTGCACATGAAAGGCAGTGGCGCAACCCGCGGGTTGCACTTCGGGGACCGGTCCCGGCGCCGGTGCAGTACAAACCCGGGTATGCCGCGGTCCCAGCACCGGAAGCCCAAGAAGGCACGGCACCGCACCCAGCCGAAAGAGCCGAAGCGGGTCGCTCCCCCCGAGGAACTGCCGGCGCGGAAGCCGGTGGCGGAGCCGGTGGTGCTCCGGGCCGCCCCCGCCTGGCCGCGTGACGCGCCGGGGCTGGAAGAGCTGTGCCGAAGCCTGGCGCACGCGGTGAGCCTGCTGAAGACCGGGCACGACCGCCAGCTGGGGAACGCCTTCCTGGAAGGCCGCCGGGTGGCGCTGGGGCTGCTCGCGCCGTGGTGGCGCCGGCCGTTCCAGGCCCCGCGCGTCAACTACCTGCGAGCGCTGGATCCGGCGCTGGCCGCGCTGAACCGGGAGCTGGAGCGCCGCGAGGCGGTCGAGCTCCATCGTGTCGACCTGGCGGCCCGGTCGGCGCCGATCTCGAGCCTGTGCCTGGTCGGGGACCGGTGCGAGAACTGCGGTTCGCGCCCGGAACGGCTGTTCGCCGTCATCGAGGACTGTGCGGTCGGTGGTCCTCCGGCCGGGGTGCGCGTGGCGTGCGCGACGCTGTGCCGCCAGTGCCGCGGAATCCCGTTCGGCACCCTGTTCGACCCGGCCGAAATCTCCCGGCGCGTCCGCGCGCACCGACTCCACTGAGACCGCCGGAGGCGAACGCATGACGGAACGCGGTCCCAGCTACCTCGCGGTCGCCCTCGGCGGCGCGGTGTTCGTGCTCGGTGTGTCGCTGGGCCCGGTTTACTGCGGCGACCAGGAGATCAGCCCCGGCGAGCTGTGCTGGACGACGGGTCGTGGCGTCGACCGCCTGACGCGCAGCTACGACACGCTGGCCGCGGACCAGCTCTCCGGGCACGGCTGGGTGGTGCGGCGCAGTTAGTCCTCGTCAGCCGGGACTTCGCCCGCTTCGGCCGCGCGGACGGCTTCGCGGCTGGCGGCTTCTTCGCTGAGCCCGCGCCGCCAGTACCCGGTGAAGCAGATCCGCCGCTTGTCGACTTCTCGCTCCCGCACGAGGTGTCGCCGCACCAGCTTCACGACGCCCGCTTCGCCGGACACCCACGCGTACGGCGCTCCGCCCGGAAAGGTCGCTCCGCGCACCGCGTCCAGCAACGGCTCGCCCAGCGGTCGCGAGCCGCGGACGATCCAGTGGACTTCGACCGCTCCGCGCGTCTCGAACGTCTGACGCTCTTCGCGCTCCGAGACCTCGACGTAGACCGAAGCGCGCGTACCGGCCGGGAGCCGCTCGATGATCGCGCCGATCGCGGGCAGCGCCGTCTCGTCGCCGACCAGGAGCTGCCAGTCGGTGCCGGCCGGGACGTCGTAGAGGCCGTGCGGGCCCAGGAACGCCACGCGGTCGCCCGGCGTGACCCGCGACGCCCACACCGAAGCCGGGCCGTCGTCCCCGTGCAGCACGAAGTCGACGTCGATCTCCGCCGCCGCCGGCCGGTGCGCGCGCACGGTGTAGGTCCGCATCGGCGGCCGGGTGCCGTCGGGCATCGCGAGGTACGTGCGGTACCACGACAGGACGTCGGAGCCGGTCTCCGGCAGCACCGGCGCCTCCTGGCCCGGCAGCGGGAAGAAGACCTTGACGTACTGGTCGGGCGCCCCGGGCGGCACCTCGCGGAAGCTCGCCGCCTCGAACGTCACGCGCACCGTGTGCGGCGTGACCGGCCGGACCACGGCCACCCGCGCGCGGTGGTAGGTCAGGGCCGGGCGCTCCACCTGCGTCGTCATTAGGGTAGGCTAACCTAAAAACCAGGGCTCAGAACAGGCCCTCCTCTTCCTCGTCCGGCTGCCAGCGGTATTTGCGCAGGTTGACGCGCTGGCCGTCGGCCAGCACGCCCTCCGCGCGCAGCCGCTCCAGCTGGTCGTGGACCAGGTGCGGCGCCGGGGTGCCGTTCGCGCGCAGGATCCGGTGCCACGGCAGGTCGTGCCCGTCCTCGGCGAGGATCGCGCCGACCATCCGCGGTGAGGGGGCGCCCGCGAGCGCCGCGATGTCGCCGTACGTCGCCACCGTGCCGGCCGGCACCGACTCGATGATCTCCCGCACGCGCTCGTGCAGAACGTCGTCCATACCCCCACTCTGCCGCACGGGTACGACACAATTCGTAGCCGCCCGTCGCACGCTCCGGCACCTTCACCGAACGCGCCGCCGTTAAGGCGTGCCGGTGCCACGCCGGTTACTCCGGTCGTGGTTCCATCGCTGGGTGAACGCGAGGCGAACGGCGCAGGCGGACGCGCGGCTGGTCCGCCCGCCGATCGCCGACGCACCCACGTTCACCTGGGACTCCGCGGCCCGGCGCCTGCTCTCCGCACCCGAGGGGTTCCGCCGCGTGCTCGGCGGCCCGGGCACCGGCAAGACGTCGCTGCTGGCCTCGGCCGCCACCCGCCGCATCGCCGAGGGCGCCGACCCGGAGAGCGTGCTGGTGCTCACCACGTCCCGCAAGGCCGCCGACGCGCTGCGCGCCGACATCACCCGGCGGCTCACCGCCGATCCCGACCAGGCGCGGCCGCTGCCGCGGACGGTCCGCGAGCCGCTCGTCCGGACCGTCCACTCCTACGCCTACTCGCTGCTGCGGCTGGAGGCGAACGCCGAAGAGCTCCCGCCGCCCCGGCTGCTCGCCGGCGCCGAGCAGGACGTCGTCGTCCGCGAGCTGCTGGCCGGTGACCTCGACGAAGAGGCCGAGTACTGGCCGGAGCAGCTGCGGCCGGCCCTGATGGTCCCGGGGTTCGCCGAGGAGCTGCGCGACCTGCTGATGCGCGCGGCCGAACGCGGGCTCGGCCCGGAAGACCTCGCCGAGCTGGGCCGCCGCCGCGGCCGTGAAGAGTGGGTCGCCGCCGGGCAGTTCTGGGCGCAGTACGAAGAAGTCACGCAGCTGCAGGGCGCGGGCGGCAACGCGCTGGGGGTCGCGAGCGCGCCCGCGCTGGACGCCGCCGAGCTCGTCACCTCCGCGCTGCTCGCCCTGGAGGACGACGACGAGCTGCGCGAACGCGAGCGCACGCGCGTGCGGCACCTGTTCGTCGACGACGCCCACCACCTCGACCCGCTGCAGACCAGCCTGGTCCGGATGATCGGGCACACCGCGGCCGAGTTCGTCGTGGCCGGTGACCCCGACCAGAACGTGTTCTCCTTCCGCGGCGCGGACGCGCACCTGTTCGCCGACGCCGACCCGGACGGCAGCCGGACGGTCACGCTCACGACGGCGCACCGGCTCGCCCCGGCCGTGCGCGTGGCGGTCGCGAAGATCGGCCGGACGCTGCCCGGCGCGTCGGCGCACCGCAAGATCGTCGCGCCGGAGGGGGCGGTCGGCGGCAATGTCCGGGTCCGCGTGATGCCGACCCCGGCCGCCGAAGCGAGCTGGATCGCCGACCAGCTCCGCCGCGCGCACCTCGTCGACGGCGTGCCGTGGTCGGAGATCGCGGTGCTCGTCCGGTCACCGGCGCGGACTTTCCTGGTGCTGCAACGCGCTTTGCGCGCCGCGGGCGTCCCGATCGGGTCGGCGACCGAAGAGCTGCCGCTGGCGAAACAGCCCGCCGTGCGGCCCCTGCTGGCCGTGCTGAAGCTCGCGCCGTCACCGGAGCTGCTCGACGTCGACCTCGCCGAAATGCTGCTGTCGTCGGCGCTCGGCGGCGCGGACCCGCTGGCGTTGCGCCGGCTGCGGCGCGGCCTGCGCCGGCTCGAGCTGGCCGGCGGCGGGCAGCGGTCGAGTGACGAGCTGCTCGTGGAAGCGTTGCGCGGCGGCGACATTCTCGCCGGGCTGGCCGACGCCGAAGCCGAGCCCGTGCGCCGCGTCGGCGGCCTGCTGCGACTCACGCACCAGGCCGTCCTGCGCGGGGACGGCGTCGAGCAGGTGCTGTGGCAGCTGTGGACCGAAAGCGGCTTCCAGGACAAGCTGCTGAAGCAGGTCGAGCGCGGCGGCTCGCTGGGCGCGCAGGCCGACCGGGACCTCGACGCCGTGGTCGCGCTGTTCGACGCGGCCGGCCGGTACGTCGACCGGCTGCCGCGTTCGAGCGTCTCGTCCTTCGCGGATTACCTGGGCGCACAACGGATCGCGGGCGACACGCTCGCCCCGGCCGCGGTCCCGTCCGACGGTGTTTCGCTGCTCACCGCGCACGCCGCCGCCGGTCGCGAGTGGACGGTCGTCGCCGTCGCCGGGGTCCAGGAAGGCGCGTGGCCGGACCTGCGGCTGCGCGGGTCCGTGCTCGGGGTGGAACGGCTCAAGGACCTGATGGCCGGGGTCGACGACGACGCCGTGTCGCAGACCGCGCCGATCCTCGCCGAGGAGCGGCGCCTGTTCTACCTCGCGATGAGCCGCGCGAAGCAGACGCTGCTCGTCACGGCGGTTTCGGGTGAAGACGAGCAGCCGTCGCGGTTCCTCGACGACCTCGAGGAGAACGGCGCCGACGACGGCGGCCTGGACTCGCGGATGAAGCCGCCCGGCCGGTCGCTGGTGCTCGCCGAGCTGGTGGGCGAGCTGCGTGAGGTCGTCTGCGACGACAAGGCCGACCCGGCACGCCGGCGTCGCGCGGCGAAGCAGCTCGCGCGCCTGGCCGAGGCGAAGGTGCCCGGCGCGCACCCGTCGACGTGGTACGGCCTGCTCCCGGCGTCGACCGACGCGCCGGTGCACGCGGCCGGCGACCTGATCCGGATCTCACCGTCCACAGTGGAAATCCTGACGAAGTGCCCGCTGCGCTGGATGATCGAGCGCCACGGCGGCAGCGACCCGGCGCAGCTGGCCGCCGTCACCGGGACACTGGTGCACGGGCTCGCGCAGGCGGTGGCGTCCGGCAGCACCGACGCGGAGCTGCAGGCCGCACTGGACGACGCGTGGGTGCGCGTCGACGCGGGCGCGCCGTGGTTCTCGCGGCGTGAGCGGCGGCGGGTCGAGGGGATGCTGCAGAACTTCGTCACGTGGCTGGAGCGCAGCCGGGCCGAGCTCAAGGAAGCGGGTGTCGAGCAGGACATCGAGGTCGAGCTGCCGGCGGGCGGTTCCGACGAGCCACGGGTGCTGCTGCGCGGGCGCGTCGACCGGGTCGAGCTGGACGCCGAGGGCCGCCCGGTGATCGTCGACATCAAGACGGGCAAGGTCCCGGTGTCGGGGAAGGACGCCGAGGAGCACCCGCAGCTGGCGGCGTACCAGCTGGCGGTGCTGCTGGGAGCGATCAAGGGCAGCAACGAGCCCGGCGGCGCGCGGCTGGTGTACGTGGCGAAGGCGAACAACAAGACGGGCGCGACGGAGCGGTCCCAGCCACCGCTGGACGAGGTGGGCGGCAAGCAGTGGCTGGAGCTGGTCCAGACGGCGGCGGCCTCGGCGGCGGGCCCGGATTACCAGGCCCAGGAGAACCCGGACTGCGACCGCTGCCCGGCGCGGGGCTGCTGCCCGCTGCGGCCGGAGGGCAGGCAGGTGCCCGGCCCGTGAGCGAGGCGAGTGAGGCTGGGGCTCCCGGGGCTCGCCGCGACGCGGGCTTGGGCGCCGCCGCGGTTGCCGGAGCAAGCTCGGGTGCCGCGGCTGCTGCCGTGGAGCTTTCACGTGAAAGCTCCACTCTGCCGCGCAAAGCGGAGCTTTCACGTGAAAGCTCCGCCCGGCCCGGCGCGGGAGGGCGCGCATGAGTCCCCTTGTCATCGCCAACCCCGTCGAGCCCGCGGAACTCGCCGATGCGCTCGGGCTGCACCGGCCGACGCCCGAGCAGGCCACCGTCATCGCCGCGCCCGTCGAACCCTCGCTCGTCGTTGCCGGGGCCGGGGCCGGGAAGACCGAAACCATGGCCGCGCGGGTCGTCTGGCTGGTGGCCAACGGGATCGTCAGCCCGGACCGCGTCCTCGGCCTCACCTTCACCCGCAAAGCCGCGCGCCAGCTCGGGGAACGCGTCCGCGCTCGGCTGCGGCGGCTCGCCGGGTCCGGGCTGCTCGACCGGCTCGATCCCACCGGCGGGCTGCGGTCCACTGTGGTCGCCGGCGAGCCGACCGTCCTCACCTACCACGCCTACGCCGGGCGCCTGCTCTCCGAACACGGCCTGCGCCTGCCCGTGCAACCCGGCGTGCGGCTGCTGTCCGAGACCTCGTCGTGGCAGATCGCGCACCGGGTTGTGTCCACTTGGGACAACGAGCTGGACACCGACCGCGTGCCGCCGACCGTCACCGCGGACGTGCTGCAGCTCGCCGGCGAACTCGGCGAGCACCTCATCTCGACCGACCAGCTCGCCGAGTACACCACCTGGATGTGCCGCGTCATCGAGAACGCGCCGCGCGCCAAGGGCCAGCGCGCCGCGCTGCCGCAGAAGCTCACCGAAATCATGGCCGCGCAGCACTTCCGGCTCGCGCTGCTGCCGCTCGTCGAGGAGTACCACCGCCGCAAGCGCAACGAAGGCGCCCTCGACTTCGCCGACCAGATGTCGCTGGCCGCCCAGCTCGCGAGCGGGTACCCGTCCGTCGTCCGCGGGGAACGCGAGCGGTTCGGCGCCGTGCTGCTCGACGAGTACCAGGACACCGGACACGCTCAGCGCGTGCTGCTGCGGGCGCTGTTCGGCGGCGTCGAAAACCCGCCGATGCCGGTCACCGCGGTCGGCGACCCCGCCCAGGCGATCTACGGCTGGCGCGGCGCCAGCGCGGCCAACCTCCCGCGGTTCACCACCGACTTCCCCCGCTTCGACGGCGAACGGCTCGTGCCCGCCCACGACTTCGGGCTGCTGACGAGCTTCCGCAACCCGCCGGAGATCCTCGACCTCGCCAACGCCATCGCCGAACCGCTGCGGGCGCGCGGCCTCGGCGTCGAACGGCTGCGGGCGCGCGAAGGCGCCGGGTCCGGGGACATCGCGTGCGCGCTGCTGCCGGACATCCGCGCCGAACGCGAGTGGGTCGCCGACGCGCTGGCCCGGCGCTGGCACACCGTGCGCGAGGAGACCGGCAAGCCGCCGAGTGCCGCGGTGCTGGTGCGGCGCCGCGCCGACATGGCCCCGATCGCCGCCGAGCTGCGGGCGCGCGGGCTGCCGGTCGAGGTCGTCGGGCTCGGCGGCCTGCTGGACGAGCCCGAGGTCGCCGACCTCGTTTCGACGCTGAAAGTGCTCGCGGACCCGCTGTCGGGCAGCGCCGCGGCCCGGCTGCTGACCGGCGCCCGCTGGCGGCTCGCGGCCGCCGACGTCGCCGCGCTGTGGCGGCGCGCGGGGGAGCTGTCGAGCCCCGAAAAGACCGAGGGCCCGGAGCTGGTCGTCGACCGCGTCGAGCAGGCCGGGCTGATCGACGCCGTCGACGAGCCGGGCGCGCCGGAGCGGTACTCGCCGGAGGGCTACCAGCGCGTGAAACGCGTCAGCCGTGAGCTTTCCGCGTTGCGGCGACGGCTCGACCAGTCGCTGCCGGAGCTGGTCGCCGACGTCGAGCGCACGATGCTCCTGGACGTGGAGTCGCTGGCCCGCCCGGGATCCGCCGGGCGGGCGCACCTGGACGCGTTCGCCGAGGTCGTCACCGACTACGCCGAGACGGCGCCGACGGCCACCCTGCTGTCCTTTGTGGACTACCTGAACACGGCCGCACACGCCGAAGACGGGCTCACTCCCGGCGAGGTCGAGGTGGTGCCGGACCGCGTGCAGGTGCTCACCGTGCACTCGGCGAAGGGCCTGGAGTGGGAGGTCGTCGCCGTCCCGCACCTGGTGCAGGACGTCTTCCCCGGCCGGCGGCGGTCGTCGTCGTGGCTGCGGACCGCGACGTCGCTGCCCGCGGTGCTGCGCGGTGACGCCGAGGACCTGCCGGAGCTGCGGATCGCCGAGGGGTACGACCGCAAGGAAGTCCAAGAAGGACTGGAGCTGCACGAAGCCGGGTTCGTCGAGCGGGAGCAGTCGGAGGAGCGGCGGCTTTGTTACGTCGCGCTGACCCGCTCCGAGCACGCGCTGATCGTGTCCGGGCACTGGTGGAACGAAAGCAGCAGCCGGTCGAAGGGGCCGTCGGAGTTCCTGACGGAGATCGCCGGCGTGGTGCGCGAGAGCGGCGTCGGGCAGCTCGCCGAGTGGGCGCCGGAGCCGGCCGCCGAGGACGAGAACCCGCTGGTGTCGGACTCCCGGACGGCCCGCTGGCCGCTCGACCCCCTGGCCGACCGCCGCACCGGCGTGCAGACCGGCGTGGACCTCGTGTTCGAAGCACTGTCCACTTCGGACGAGGAAGAGTCCGAAGAGGACGACCCGGACGGCTGGACGACCGACACCGACGTCCTGCTGGAGGAGTGGGCGCGCAAGGACGACCGCGTCCGGCGGGTCCCGCTGCCGTCGAAGCTTTCGGTGAGCCAGCTGGTCGCGCTCGCCGACGACGCCGACCGCCTCGCGACCGACCTCGGCCGGCCGCTCCCGGTGGAGCCCAACAGCTTCGCCCGCCGCGGCACGGAGTTCCACGGCTGGCTGGAGCGCCGCTTCGCCGGCGACCAGCTGATCGAGATCGACGACCTCCCCGGCGCGGCCGACTTCGGCGAGGTCCCCGACGCGGACTTCGAAGACCTCCGGACGGCGTTCGAGCAGAGCGAATGGGCGTCGCGGGTGCCGCACGCGGTCGAGGTGACGTTCTCGGCCGACGTCGAGGGCATCACCCTGCGTGGCCGCATGGACGCCGTGTTCCGCCACCCGGACGGGTACTGGGAAGTGGTGGACTGGAAGACGGGCTCGGTGCCCCCGGAGTCCCGGCTCCCGGTGCTGTCGGTCCAGCTCGCGGCGTACCGGATGGCGTGGGCGGCACTGAAGGACGTCCCGGTGACGGAGGTCCGCGCGGCGTTCCACTACGTCCGCGCGAACCGCACGATCCGCCCGGCGGACCTCCTGGACCCGGAAGCCCTGCGCCGCCTGCTCCGCGACATCCCCGAGGCGTGACTGAAGGGTCAACACGCGTGATCAGAGGGTCAACACGCGTGATCAGAGGGTCGACACGCGTGATTGAGAGGTCGACACGGCGATCCAGGACCCCGGAAGCCGTGTTGACCCTTCAGTCACGCGAGTTGACCCTTCAGTCACGCGTGTCGACCCTTCAGTCACGGGTGCTTCGCTACTGGACTTGCAGTTCGGAGCTGCGGTGGGCCCAGACGGTCGCGCCCGGGTCGACGCGGCTGGGGCGGTTGCCGGCGTCGTGGCCGCAGAGGAGGGCCACCCAGTTGCCGTTGGCGGTGCTGTTCACCACGCCCGCCACCGTGATCGTGGCGACGATGGCGCCGTCGCCCGCGCTGCCCGGCGCGGCGCTCGTGCCGACCAGCGCGGTCGAGGTGTTGAGGACAACGCCGTCGGCGTCGGAGAGCCGGCAGCGGTAGTAGTCGCTCAGGCCCCAGTTGACCACCGTCGCCGTGGCCTGGACCACCCAGTTCCCGGTGCCGCCGGTGATGCTCGCGGTGCTCACCCCGACGTAGATCCCCGCGGACGCCGAAAGTTCCGTCGTCGCACGAGACCGGGCGAAGACGTCCTGAGTGGTGCCCGCGGCGGAAGCGGGCAACGAGCTGACGACTCCCGCGGCCGCCGCGCAGGCGGTGACCACGGCGGCGCTCCACAGCGCGATTCGGCGAACGGACATGGGCCCTCCCCTGAAAGTGCCGGACTTGTCGGCACGACACTAAGGAGGGCAACGGCGGGAGGCCCCGGCCTAAGGGGCCGACGATCAGGCGGCGTCGCGGACCTTCAGCGCCCACGCCACCAGCGGCCACTGCAGCGGCAGCCGGCCGAAAGCGATCGCGCGCTGCGGCAACGGCGCCCGGCGCGCGTCCACCGCCATCTTGACGTTGCCCGGGAAGACGCCGACGAACAGCAGCGCCGCCGCCAGCCCACCCAACCGACGGGTCCGCGGAGTGGCCACGGCCGCCGCCACCGCCAGCTCCGCGGCACCCGAGCCGTACGTCCACGCGCGCCGGGAACCCGGGAGGGACCGCGGGATCAGGCCGTCGAACGGCTTCGGGACGGCGAAGTGCAGGACGCCCATGAAGCCCAGCGCCCCCGCCAGGACGTGCGCGGGCCGTTGCGAGGTAGCCATCGGCCGATCGTTCCACGCGGCGGCGGTTCCCGCGGTTCGGCTATCCTCCGGGCGTGAGTGACGCTCGACACCGGCCGCCCGGAGCGGGTGCATGAAGGCGCTGAGGCGGCTGCCGCTCGGCAGCCTCACCGATCGCCCGGACCACGAGCTCGTCGGCGTCCTGCGGATGCCCGAGCTGACGGTCAGCCCCCTGCGCTCCATCCTCAAGCGGGTCATCGGCGCGACCCTCGCCCTGCTGCTGACCGTGGTCATCGTCTACGTCGACCGCGACGGCTACCGCGACGCGAACGGCGACGGCCTGTCCCTGCTGGACAGCCTGTACTACGCCACCGTCTCGCTCTCGACCACCGGTTACGGCGACATCGCGCCCGCGACGTCGTCCGCCCGGCTGGTGAACGTGCTGGTGATCACCCCGCTGCGGGTGCTCTTCCTCATCGTCCTGGTCGGCACGACCCTGGAAGTGCTCACCGAGCGCTCCCGGCAGGCGTTCAAGATCCAGAAGTGGAGGACGAAGGTGCGCGACCACACGGTCGTCGTCGGGTTCGGCACCAAGGGCCGGTCCGCCGTTAACGCGCTGCTCGGCGACGACAACGTCGCCCCGGGCCAGATCGTCGTCGTGGACACCGACCAGCAGGCCCTCGACGCGGCCAGCGCGCTCGGCCTCGTCGCCGTGCACGGCTCGGCCACCCGCTCGGACGTCCTGCGCGTCGCCGCGGTGCAGCACGCCCGCGCGGTGGTCGTCGCCCCGAACCGCGACGACACGGCGGTGCTCGTCACGCTCACCGCCCGCGAGCTGGCGCCCAAGGCGCACATCGTCGCGTCGGTGCGGGAGGCGGAGAACGTCCACCTGCTGAAGCAGTCCGGCGCCGACCAGGTCGTCGTCTCCAGCGAGACGGCCGGGCGGCTGCTCGGCATGGCGACGTCGACGCCGCTGGTCGTCGACATCATGGAGGACCTGCTCACGCCGGAGTCCGGCCTGGCGATCGCCGAGCGGCCGGTCGAGCCGTCGGAGGAGGGCGGGTCGCCGCGGCACCTGCCCGACCTCGTGCTCGGCGTGGTCCGCGACGGTGTCCTCTACCGCGTCGACGCCCCGCAGGCCGACGCCATCGAACCCGGCGACAAGCTGCTCTACGTCAAGAAGGTCACGCAGGCGGAGAAGATCGAGCGATAGGTCCGCTTCGGCACTGAGCGGGACCGGGCCGCCTGGGTTTTGCCCGCCGGATCTGGAACCATGGCCGGGTGCCCCCGCGACCCCTCGCCCTGAAGTGGCCCACGGTGGCGATCCCCGCCGCGGCGGGCCTGCTCGTCGTGCTGCTGGCCTGGCTCGCCGGGCCGGGCCTGCTGGGCATCACCAACGACGACGTGGGCGCACCCGTGCAGGCCGAGGTCACGAAGCCGGCGCCGTGCGACGGGGCGGACGCGGTCGAGACTGTGAAGTTCACCGTCGCGGGCAAGACGCACGAAGGCACGCTGAACGGCTGCGGCCACGGCCAGGGCGAGCGCATCGACGTCGGTGTCCCGGAGGTCCTGCCGGACCAGGGCACGGTCACCGTCCGCGCCGCGGACACCTCGGCCGGCGCCTCGGACGCGCGCCGCCCGATCGGCCTGTTCCTGCTGGTGTTCGCGTGCTTCTCCGGCGGGATGTTCGTCTACCTGTGGCTGAGCATCCCGCTGCGCCCCAAAACAGCCAGGCCCAAAACCGCTAGCTGACCTCGGACGACGGCGCCGCGAAGGTGTTGCAGTCGGCGATCCGGTTGCTCGTCGCGCCCGCCCGCCACCAGGACGCGTAGTGCGCGTTCGTCCCGTGGTCGTGGCTGCGGGAGGTGTTGTCGCCGCGGGTCTCCTGGTCGTTCCAGGCCTTGTTGTACATGTCGCGGCCGATCGTGCCGCCCTGGTCGACGTGCGCGCCGAGGAACATGCCCGAGAAGCACTGGGCCTGCAGCTCCTTGCGCCGGGACATCTCGAGCCCGGCCGGGCTGTTCTGGCCGGCTTCGTAGATCTTCTGCCAGGCCGCGTCCATCAGCCCGGCGACCTCCTGGACGTGGTGGCCGTACTCGTGGGCGAACAGGGCCAGGTAGACGCCGGGGTTGTTGCCGTACTGGTCGGTCTGCAGCCCGCGGAACGGGACGTACAGGTTGTTCTCGCAGTAGTACGCGGCGGTCGCGATGCCGACCTGGATGGTGCCGCACTCGGTCTCGAAGCTCGCGCCGGTCGGGAAGTGCAGGGCCGGCGAGGTGAACGGCAGGTGGTAGGCCTCGAGGAACGGGCCCCACGCCGCGTCGAGGCACTTGCTGGCGGCCGTGAAGAACGCTTCCGCGCCCGCCTGGGTGCTCTGCCAGGCCGGCAGCGTGCAGACGCGGTTCTGCAGGCCGGCGTTCGGGTCCTGCAGGATCGGGTGGTCGGCCAGCTTGAGGATCTTCTGCGGGCCGGTCGCGCTGGGGGTCTGCACCTCGGTCGACGGGCCGGGGGACGCCGAGGCCGGGGCGCCCGCGCCGCCGGGCGGCAGCTGCGAGGGGACGTCCTGCGACGTCGGCGTGTCGCGGTAGTTCGCGTTCGCCAGCGGGGCCTGGTCGCGGTTGAGGGCCACGATCGCGACCAGCCCGAGCACCAGCACGGCCACCGCGCCGAGGCACACCCCGATGATCGCGGCCGGTGAGCGGCGCTTCGGGGCGGAGACGGTGTGCGGGTGACCCAGCCACGGGGGAGCCGGTTGCGCATCCGGCACCGGCGGCGGCTGGACGGTTCCGCGAGGCGGTACCTGGCCGTGGGGCGGTTGCGTCACTAGGCAGTCCCGAAGGGTCTCGGTACGGACCGGGGGTACCCGATCCCGCCGTTCAGCATATCGGGGGAACGGGCCCTCTCGCACCCGTCTGTGCGCGAGCGGTCACGACGCACCGACGTCACCCCAGGTCTGGCCGGGTGTGACCGGCTCTGAAAGAGTGGCGGCAAGCACGTACTGCAGGCGAGGGGCTTCGATGACAGACACCGGTGGCGCGCCCGGCGGAGAGGGCGCCGACACGCCGACACCGAGCCAGGGGATCCCCCAGGCTCCCGCCCCTGGATCGGGTGAACCGAAGCCGCCGGAAGGTCACACGGCGTCACCGGCGACGCCGCCGCGCGGGTGGCAGGCGCCGGATTCGCAGCCCACCCCGCCACCCGGTTGGCAGGCCCCCGGCCCGCCGGCCCCGCCGACTGCGTCCTACGGCATGCCGCAGTACCCGGGCCAGCCGCCGCGGTGGAACCCGCACGGCCTCGGCAAGCCCGGCGTGATCGCGCTGCGGCCGCTCAACATCGGCGACGTCCTCGACGGCGCGATCACCACGATCCGCCGGCTCCCGCTGCTGACCCTGGGCATCGGCGCGGTGGTGGCGGTGATCGCCGCGGCCGTCACGTTCGTCGTGCAGAAGTTCGTGCTCACCGACCTCGAGAGCCTCGCGAACACGGCCCAGCTCGGGCCGGGCGCGACCGAGGCGGAGCTGCGCGACGCGCTCTTCGGCACGTTCGGCGACCTCTTCCTGGTCGCCATCCCGGCCGCGCTGATCTCGACGTTGCTGATGACCGTCACCACCGGCCTGATGGCCGCGGTGATGGGCCGGGCCGCGCTCGGCCGCGAGGTCACCTTCGGCGTCGCCTGGGCCGAGGTGCAGCCGCGGCTGCTGCCGCTGCTCGGTGTCGCGTTCGTCTACTCGCTGGTCTCGACCATCGGCCTGATGCTCTGCATCATCCCGGGTGTGGTGGCCTGGGTGTTCTGGGCGCTGGCGGCGCCGGCGCTGGTCCTCGAACGCGGCAGCTTCCGGCAGGCGTTCTCGCGGTCGGTCACGCTCGTCAAGGCCGCCTTCTGGCGGGTGCTCGGCATCCTCGTACTGGCGCGGATCATCGAGTCGTTCTTCGAGAACATCATCCAGGTGCCGTTCAGCCTCGGGTCCGGCGTGTTCTCCGGGATCCTGAACCCGGGCAAGGTCGTCGTGCCCGGCACCGGCGACCTGCTGCTGCAGGCGGCCGGGCAGATCGTCTCCGGCACCATCGCGATCCCCTTCGTCACGCTGGTCACCGTGATCGTCTACCTCGACCAGCGGATGCGCCACGAGGGCATGGACATCGAGCTGGCCCGCGCGGCCGGAGTGCAGCAGCCGCCGCAGGCATGGTGACGCTGCTGCTCACCGACGTCCCGGTCGACATCGACCGGGACACTGCGCGGCGCGCTGCCGCCGAAGAGCTGTCGGACCCGAAGTACCGCGACGCGAAGCCGAACATCCTCCAGCAGGTCGGGCAGTGGCTCGGCGAGCAGCTGCAGAAGCTGCTGGACGGGCTGTCGTCGGTGGTCCCGGGCGGGATCTTCGGGCTGGTGCTGGTCCTCGTGCTGCTGATCGTGCTCGTGGTGGTCGTCCGGCTGCGCACCGGCAAGATCGCCCGCACGGCCCGTGCCGAGCGCGCCGTCTTCGGCGGGGCGCGCCGGAGCGCCGCCGACTACCGCCGCTCGGCGGCCGAAGCCGCGGCCGCCGGCCGGTTCGACGACGCCGTGCGCGACCGCTTCCGCGCCGTCGTGCGGGCGCTGGAGGAACGCGCGCTGCTCGAGGCCCGCTCCGGCCGAACGGCCGACGAGGCCGCCATCGAGGCCGGGGTGCTGCTGCCGAACGTCGCGGAAGCGCTGCGGCAGGGCGCGCGGCTCTTCGACGACGTCCACTACGGCGGCCGCGAAGGCACCGAAACGGCGTACCGGACGCTGACCGAGCTGGACGAGCGCTGCCGCCGTGAACGCCCGGTCGCCTTGGCGGGCCCGTGACCACTTCGGTTTCCCCGGACCTGCGCCGGATCTGGCGCGGCGTGCGGATCCCCCTCGCCCTCGTCGCGCTGATCTTCGCCGCGGGCGCGCTGCTCCTGCTCGGCCGCGGCGAGCAGACGCACGGCATGCTCGAACCCGGCTCCTACGAACCCGGCGGCGCGCACGCGCTGGCGCAGCTGCTGCGCGACCAAGGTGTGGACGTCCGCACCGCGCACACCATGGGGGAAGCCGACAGCGAGATCGGCGAAAACGCGACACTGCTGGTCACCCAGCCGGACCTGGTCCCCGCGAAGCGGCTCGACGCGCTGCGCGAGCGCGCCGCCGACGTCGTCCTGGTGACACCGGGCGCGCCGACGCTGCGCGATTCGCTGCCGCTGGTGCGGCCAGTCGGCCAGAGCGGCCAGGAAACCCTGAGCCCGCAGTGCACGGTGGCCGCGGCCGTCGCGGCCGGCGACGTCACGCTCGGCGGGGTCGGGTACGCCGCACCCGGCGCACGCTCGTGTTACCCCGCCGAAGACGGCGGCGGCACGCTGCTGCAGTTCGCCGACAACGGCGGCACGACGACGCTGCTCGGCTCGTCGGCGCCGCTGACCAACGCGAAGCTCGGTGACCAGGGCAACGCGGCGCTGTCGCTGCACCTGCTCGGGGCGCACCCGACGCTCGTCTGGTACCTGCCGTCGGTGACCGACCCGGCGCTGGACGCCAGCCGGAAATCGATCTTCGAGCTGATCCCGGACGGCTGGTACTTCGGCGCCGCGCAGGCGTTCATCGCCGTGGCGCTGCTGGCGTTGTGGCGCGCCCGCCGGCTCGGCCCGGTCGTCACCGAGCCGCTGCCGATCGTCGTGCGCGCGGCCGAAACCGCCGAGGGCCGCGCCCGGCTGTACCGGCGGGCGAAAGCCGCGGGCCACGCGGGCGAGACACTGCGGGAAGCGGCGCGGGCCCGGCTGCGGACCGCGCTGGGGCTGCCCCGCGACGCCGACGCGGCGGCGCTGGTGAGCTCGGTGAGCGAACGGACCGGACGGCAGGCCGCCGACGTCGGCGCGGTCCTCTACGGCCCACCGGTGCCGGACGACCCCGCGCTGGTCCGGCTGGCCGGCGAACTGGACAGGGTGGAACGAGAGGCAGGGCGAACTTGACCAGCGAGAATCCGACCGGGGCCCGGGACGCGCTGATCGCGCTGCGCGCCGAGGTCGGCAAGGCCGTCGTCGGGAACGACGCCGCCGTCACCGGGCTGATCCTGGCCCTGCTCTGCCGGGGGCACGTGCTGCTCGAAGGCGTCCCGGGGGTGGCGAAGACGCTGCTGGTGCGGGCACTCGCGGCGGCGCTGGACCTGGAGACGACGCGGGTGCAGTTCACGCCGGACCTGATGCCCGGCGACGTCACCGGCTCGATCGTCTACGACGCGCACAGCGGCGAGTTCTCCTTCCGCGAGGGGCCGGTGTTCACGAACCTGCTGCTCGCCGACGAGATCAACCGGACGCCGCCGAAGACGCAGTCGTCGCTGCTGGAGGCGATGGAGGAGCGGCAGGTCTCGCTCGACGGGAAGTCGCGGCCGCTGCCCGACCCGTTCATCGTGATCGCCACCCAGAACCCGGTGGAGTACGAGGGCACCTACCCGCTGCCGGAGGCGCAGCTGGACCGGTTCCTGCTGAAGCTGACCATGCCGACGCCGTCGCGCGAGGACGAGATCGGGATCCTCTGGCGGCACGCGCAGGGCTTCGACCCGCGCAACCTCGCGGCGGCGGGCCTCAAGTCGGTCGCCGGGGCCGCGGAACTGGCGGCCGCGCGCGAAGCCGTCGCGCGCGTGACGATCGGGCCCGAGGTGATCGGGTACGTCGTCGACCTGTGCCGCGCGACGCGGTCTCTGCCGTCGGTGCGGATCGGCGTTTCTCCGCGTGGCGCCACGGCTTTGCTCGCGGTGACGCGCGCGTGGGCGTGGCTGGCCGGGCGCGACTACGCGACCCCTGACGACGTCAAGGCGCTGGCGCGGCCCGCTTTGCGGCACCGCCTGGACGTGCGGCCGGAGGCGGAGCTCGAAGGCGTCACCGCGGACGGGGTGCTGGACCGCGTCCTCGCGTCCGTGCCCGTGCCGCGCTGACATGGCCGTCACCGGAAGGCTCGGGCTGCTGGCGCTGTTCGGCGCGCTGGTGGTCGGGCTGCTCGCGCCGTCGGACACCGGGATCCTGGCGGTCGGCGGGGTGCTCCTGCTGCTCGTGGTCGTCGACCTCGTGCTGGCCGGGAGCGTGCGGCCGTTGACCTTCCGGCGGTCCGGCGACACTTCGGTGCGGCTCGGCGAGCCGTGCGAGGTGACGCTGGTCGTCGCGAACCCCGGCGGGCGAACTGTGCGGGGGCTGCTGCGCGACGCGTGGCCACCTTCGGCCGGCGCTTCGGACCGGCATTCGGTGCGCGTGCCGCCGGGGGAGCGGCGGACGGTGGTGACGTCCTTGAAGCCGTCGCGGCGCGGTGATCGGACGGCGGCGCGGGTGACGGTCCGGTCGGTGGGGCCGTTGGGGTTGGCGGCTCGGCAGGGTTCGCACGAGGTGCCGTGGACGGTCCGCGTGCTGCCACCGTTCCACAGCCGCAAGCACCTGCCGTCGCGGCTGGCGCGGCTGCAGCAGCTCGACGGCCGCAACGCGGTGCTGATCCGCGGCCAGGGCACGGAGTTCGACTCCCTGCGCGAGTACGTGATCGGCGACGACGTCCGCTCGATCGACTGGCGCGCGACGGCCCGCGCGGCCGACGTGATGGTCCGGACCTGGCGCCCGGAACGCGACCGGCACGTGGTGCTGGTGCTCGACACGGGCCGCGTCTCGGCCGGCCGGGTGGGCGACGCCCCGCGCCTCGACGCGGCGATGGACGCGGCGTTGTTGTTGGCGGCACTGGCTTCCCGCGCCGGTGACCGCGTCGACCTGCTGGCCTACGACCGCCGGCTGCGGGCCGCGGTGCAGGGGTCGTCCGGGGCGGCGCTGCTGACTTCGCTGGTGAACGCGATGGCTCCGCTGGAACCGTCCCTGGTGGAGACGGACGCGCGCGGGATGATCGCCGAGGTGCTTCAGCGGACCCGCCGTCGTTCGCTGGTCGTGCTGCTGACCGGCCTGGACGCGGCGCCGCTGGAGGAGGGCCTGTTCCCGGTGCTGGGCTCGCTGACCACGCGGCACGAGCTGGTGATCGCGTCGGTGGCGGACCCGAGGGTGGCGGAGATGCTGACCGGCCGCGGTGACGCGGAAGCCGTGTACGACGCGGCGGCGGCGTCGCGGGTGGTGGCCGAGCGGCAGCGCGTCACCGAACGGCTGGCGCGGCACGGCGTGAGTGTGGTGGACGCGGTGCCGGAGGAGCTGCCGCCGGCGTTGGCGGACCGGTACCTGGCGTTGAAGGCGGCCGGGCGGCTCTGACGGGTGACTCCGGTGGTGGGCGTCCGGCCGGACTGTTAAGCCCGAAGCATGTGGAAGCTCATGGCGGTGGCCCTGGCGATCTCTTCGGCGCCCACGGCTGACGGCGCTCCCGTCTACTTGGCCGACGGCGGCGGCAAGCTGTCGCTCGCGGTGGTGTCCGGGCAGCCGGTCCTGGCCGACGCGGCCGACCCGGGCGCCAAGTGGACCTACGCCGGGCAGCACTTCACGAACGTCCAGAGCGGACAGTGCCTGGCCGCGGCGAGCCCGGTCGACGGCGTCGCGGTGAAGCTGGCGGCCTGCGACGACAAGGACAAGCACCAGGCGTGGCGGCGCGTGGCGGGCCTGCCGGGCCTGGTGGAGATCGCGAACGTCGCGACGGCGCGTTGTCTGACCGCGGAAGGCGCGGTCGCGGGCGCCCGCCTGTACCAGGAAGTCTGTTCCCTGACGGGTATCCCGAACACGTGGGCAGCGGGCGGCCGGACACTGGCAATCCTGTCCGGCAACGGCCAGCGCCTGGCGACGAAGGACCCGGGAGTGCCATTCGTGGTCCGCGTGATCGGCGAAAACGGCCAGCCGGCGGCCGACGTCCCGGTGACGTTCTTCGTCCGGGCGGCGCGTCCGAAGAATGCTTTGGTTTTCGAGGGTGGCAGTGAGACGGTGACGGTGAAGACGGGTGCGGACGGTTCGGCGTCGAGCCCGAAGCTGGTGTTGACGGAGGTGGGGGAGTTCGAGGCCCGGTTCGTGGGGACGGCGGGGTTGGAGGACGGATCGTCGATCGCCTTCGAGGGCTCGTGCCTATGCTGACTCGGGCAGGGCGTCGCCGATGTCCCGGGCTTCGAGATCGCCGACTTCGCCTTCCTTCGCCGCCCGCCTTCCGAGCGTGAAGACGTAAACGAGGAACGCCACCTCGACCAGCACACCGATGCCCACGCGGACCCAAGTCGGCCAGCCCGACGGTGTCACGAACGCTTCGATGATCCCCGTCACGAACAGCACGCACGCCAGCCCGAGCGCCATCACCACCACCGAGCGGCCCTGCTCGGCCAGCGCCTGCGACCGCGAACGGCGGCCCGGGTCGATCACCGTCCAGCCGAGCTTCAGGCCGGTGCCCGCCGCGACGAACACCGCCGTCAGCTCCAGGAGGCCGTGGGGGAGCAGCAGGCCGATCATCACGTCGAGGCGGCCCGCCGCGCTCATCGCGCCGATGATCACGCCGGCGTTGAGCGCGTTCAGCCAGAGCCCGCCGATCACCGGCAGGCCGAGCGCGACGCCGAGGAACAGCGACGTCGCCGCCACCCAGGCGTTGTTCGTCCACACCCTCGCCGCGAACGAGCCCGCCGGCCCGGTCGAGTAGTAGCTCTCGGCCTCGCCGCCGGGCCTGGTCAGCTCGTTCAACCCGTCCGGGGAGTCGATCGCCGCCCGGACGTTCGGGTCGTGCGCGACCCAGACCGCGATCACCGCCATCACCGCGATCGACACCAGCGCGGCCGGGATCCACCAGCGCCGCGACAGGTAGACCGCGGCCGGGAACCGGCGCGTGAAGAACAGGGCGACCTCGCGCCACGCGGGGTTGTGCGACCCCGAGATCGCGCTGCGGCCGCGTGCGACCAGCCCGGACAGCCGCCCGACCAGCGCCGGGTCGGGCGCGACCGACCGGACGATCGACAGGTGCGTCGCGGTCCGCTGGTAGAGCGTCACCAGCTCGTCGGCCTCGGGCCCGGACAGCTTTCCGCCCCGGCGGGTCAGCTCACCGAGCCGGTTCCACTCCGCCGTGTGCGCCGCGACGAACACGTCCACATCCACGCGCCCACCCTATCCGTCGTTACGCTGGGCCCCGTGCACGAGGAATCCGAGCTGGTCACCGGCGAAGCCGTCGTCCTGGACCTGCGGGTGGCCAAGCTCGCCAGCCGCGCCCTGGCGATGGCGCTGGACGTCCTCGTGCAGTTCGTGCTGCTGCTGGGCGCGATCCTGCTGCTGACGGTCGTGGTGCCGGACGCGGACGAAGCGCTCGCGCTGACCCTGATCCTGGTGTTCCTGGTGCTGATCATGGTCGGGTACCCGGTGCTGTTCGAGACGCTCTCGCGCGGCCGCTCGCTGGGCAAGCTGGCGGTGGGCCTGCGCGTGGTGCGCGTCGACGGCGGCCCGATCCGGTTCCGGCACGCGCTGGTGCGTGGGCTCGCCGGGTTCATCGTGGACTTCTGGATGCTCGGGCTGTTCGGCGCGGTCGCGGTGATCGTGTCGCTGTGCTCCTCCGACGGCCGCCGCGTCGGCGACTTTCTAGCCGGGACGCTGGTGGTCCGCGAGCGGGTGCCGGAAAGCGCGGGTTACCCGGCGATCGGCATGCCGCCGGGCCTGGAGGGCTGGGCGGCGCAGCTCGACCTGACGCGTCTGCCGGACGATCTCGCGTTGGCGAGCCGGCAGTTCTTGGCGCGCTTCAGTCAGCTGCGCCCGGAGGCCGCGGAGGCGCTCGGCTGGGGGTTGGCGCAGCAGGTGGGGAACGCTTTGGGGACGCCGATGCCGCCGGGGGTGCCGCCGTGGGCGTTCCTGGCGGCGGTGCTCGCGGAACGGCGGCGGCGGGACCAGGCTCGGGCCTTCCAGGCGTATGCGGCTCGGCAGGCGGGGCGGCCGGGCTTCGCGGCGGCGGGGCAGCCGGGTGCCGCGGGGCGGCCGGGCTTCGCGGCGGGTCATCCGGGGTTCGCAGGCGCCGGGCAGCCGGGTGCTGCGGGGCGGCCGGGCTTCGCGGCGGGTCAGCCCGATTTCGCAGGCGCCGGGCAGCCGGGTGCCGTGGCGGCGGGTCAGCCCGATTTCGCCGCGGCGGGGCAGCCGGGCGCCGCGCCGTGGTCCCCGGCGGCGGCCGCCGAGCCGGATCCGCCGACTCCGCCGTCCGGCGCTCCCGCCGTCGAAAATCCCTTCACACCACCGAGTTAGGACACGTCCCCGGACGACGAGAGCCACGTGTTGCACTGCTGGTTGCGGTTGGTCGTCGCGCCGTGTTGCCACCAGGAGATGTTGTGGCGGGCGCTGCCGTGGTCGTGCTTGCCGTTGCGGGCGTAGTCGTCGCCGCGGTCCTGGGCGTTCCAGGCCTCGTTGTAGATGTTCTTGTCGACCGAGCCGCCGGAGACCGACGCCGAGCCGAGGAACATCCCCGAGAAGCACTGCGCTTCCAGCTCCATCCGCCGGGACAGCTCCAGCCCGACGGCCGAGTCGGCGCCCGCGTCGTAGCGCTGGTTGCCGTACGCCTCGCTGATGCCGGCCATGTTCTGCACGTGGTGGCCGTATTCGTGGGCCAGGATCGACAGGTACGGGCCGGGGTGGTTGCCCCAGACGTCCAGTTCGATGCGGTCCATCGGCATGTAGATCGTGGTGTTGTTCGGGCAGTAGAACGGCGTGACCCCGGTGGTGGTGCCCCCGCCGCCGCAGGGCGTCGACGATTCGGAGATCGACCCCGGCACGGACAGCTTCGGCGACTCGAACGGCAGCCCGGCCGCGCCGAGGACGCGTGACCACATCGCGTCGAGGCAGGTGATGCCGGACTGGAAGAACCGCTGGACGCTGTTCTGGTCGGTCGCCCAGCGGCTCAGCGAGCAGGGGACGTTCTGCAGGCCGTAGTTGGCGTCCTCGAAGAGCGGGTTGTCCTTGGTGCGCGCGACCGAGCGCGGGCCGGACGGCGTCTGGGACGTCGTCGGGGTTTCGCGTTCGGAGGTGCGGGACGTGGTCCGTTCCGTGGTGGGGGTGGTTTCGGTGGTGCGTTCGGACGTTTCGGTGGTTTCGGTCGGGTAGGTGCTGGAGTATCCGGCGTCGGCGACGTGCCGTTTGTTGCCCCCGGTGAGCGCGATGGCCGCGATCAGCCCCCCGACGACGGCGACGATCCCGATGATCGCGACGGCCACGATGACGCCGGTGTTCGACTTCTTGGCGACGTAGGGCCGGTACCCGGGAGCGAACCGCGGCCCAAAGGGAGCCCCAGGCGGCGGCCCGGCATAACCCGGGGTGAAGACGGGCGGCGCTGCGGCAGCCGGCGGCGGAAGGGGAGTGCCCGGTGGTGGCATGAAGGGGCCGGTCGGCGGGCCGGTGTAGCCGTGGGGGTAGGGCGCGGTCTGCGAGGGCATGCCCTGCGGAGGTGGCCATCCGCCGGGTCCCTGCGGCGGTCGGCTTTGGTTCGGAGCACCGCCCGGCCACTGCGACGGCTGGCCCGGCGCGCCGCCGGGACCGTGCGGTGGCTGGCCCGGAGCACCACTCGGCGCCTGGTTCGGTTGCCCGCCTTGGCCCGGAGCACCGCCCGGCCGCTGCGGCGGCTGGCCCGGAGTGCTGCCGGGGCCTTGCGGCCCTTGGCCCGGCGCGCCGCCAGGGCCTTGGGGCCCCTGGCCCGGCGCACCACTCGGCGCCTGCCCGGGCTGGCCGCCCTGGCCAGGCCCGTGAGGCGGCTGCCCGCCTTGCTGCCCAGGCTGCCCGCCCTGCCCAGGCCCGTGCGGCGGTTGCCCACCTGGCCCCGCCTGCCCGCCTTGCTGGCCAGGCTGCGCACCCTGGCCCGCCTGCCCGCCTTGCTGGCCCGGCTGCGCACCCGGCCCCGGCCCACCCTGCCCCGGCCGGCCCGGCGGCAACGGCCGCACCCCCGGCGGCGGCAGCGGCGCTCGCCCTGGTGGCAGCGGGCGGCGCGGGTCGTGGGGACCCGGGCCGTGTGGGCCCGGGCCCTGCGGGCCTTGCGTCATCGAGTGGAACCCCCCGTGCGTTCTCCGCGTCGAAAGCGGCGTACCTGCGGTGATCTCGCCGTTCCGGGCGTCAGCATAGATCGGGTGCTCTAGTGTGTGGTGCTGTGTTGAGGAAATGGGGGACGGCCGCCGCGGTGGCCGGGCTGCTGGCCATCGGGGGGACCGCCGCCGCGCAGACCGGGCCGTCCGCCGGCCCCACCCTGCCCAACCCGCCGAGTGACCTGGTCAAGAAGCCGCAGCTGCTCGACGGCAACCAGGTCCAGCCGCCGGCTCCCGACGGCACCAGTGCCGACGTCGCCCTCAAAGTCCTCCGTGACGGCTCCCTGTCCGTCACCGAAAAGGTCACCGTGCCGGGCGGGCAGCAGCTCACCTCGCGCGTGCCGCTGCGGGTCGCCGCCGGGGACGAGCAGGACCGCGTCTTCACCGTTCGCGACGTCAAGACCGAAGGCGCCGCCTCCAGCCAGCTCACCGGTGACCAGCTCGTCCTCACCTTCACCGGCGGCTCCTCGACCGTCACCTACCTCGTCGACGGCGCCGTCGCCGACCAGAGCGGCCGGCAGCAGGCGCGCTGGCAGGTCGCGAGCGGCTTCGACGCCCCGCTGGCCAAGCTCACCGCCTCCTTCCTCGCGCCGTCGCCGGAGCTGTCCCCTGTGGACTGTTTCGCCGGCCCGACCGGCTCGAGCCAGCGCTGCACCCTCGCCGAGCTCGACCACACCGGTGTCGTGCGCCTGGAGCAGAACGACGTCCAGCCCGGCGAACGGGTCGACCTGCTCGTCGGGCTGCCCGCGGGCACCACACCCGCCAACGCCGTGTTCGCCGACATCGGCCTGCTGGCAGGCGCCTTCGCGCTGACCCCGCTGACCGGCGCCGGTTTCGCCGTGCTGCTCCTGTTCCTCGTCGCCGGCGGGCTCTTCGTGTGGCGCCGCCGAAAGCAGGACGCGGGCGCGCTGCACACCACCACCGGCCCGGTCGAGGTGCTGCTGCGCGACGGCGACCGCGTTTTCTTCGCCAGTCCCGACGGGGTGCTGCCCGGCCAGGTCGGCACGGTCGTCGACGAGACCGTCGACGTCGTCGACATCAGCGCTACCGTGGTCGACCTCGCCGTCCGCAACTACCTCTGGCTTGCCGAGCTGCCGGGCCAGGACTGGCAGCTCGCCCGCCGCAACCCGCCGGACGAGCACCTCCACGACTTCGAACGCGCCGTCTACGAAACCCTGCTGCCGCCGGGCACCGAGACGGTCCTGGTGTCGCAGCTGCGCGCCCGCGGTGGCCTCGACCTGCGCCGGATCAGCGACGCGATGTACACCGACGTCGTCACCAAGCGCTGGTTCTCCCGCCGCCCGGACACCGCCCGCGGCCGCCTGACCTGGCTCGGCGCCGGGATCTTCGCGCTCGGCCTGGTCACCACCGCGGTGCTCACCTTCACGGTCGGCGACGCGCTGCTCGGCGTCGCGGTCGCCCTGGCCGGGCTCGCCGTGGCCGCGGCCGCCGCGCTGCTGCCGTCGCGCACCGCGCGCGGCCGGGTGCTGGCCGGTCAGGTCCGCGGCCTGCTCGACTACCTGCACACCGCCAAGGCCGAGGACATCCCGCCCGCCGACCGCGAGCTGGTGTTCTCCCGGTCGCTGCCGTACGCGGTCGTGCTGGGCGACACCGAACGCTGGCTGGGCGCCTTCGCCGCGCTCAACCCGGCGTCGGACGGTTCGGCCGGCCTGTACTGGTACGGCGGCATGGAGGCCGACAGCGACCTGCGCCGTTTCGGCGCGCGCTTCCCGTCCTTCCTGACCGCGCTCGACGGGCTGCTCACCGAGGCCGGCCGCGCCGCCGCGTCCCGCTGACCGTGCTCGCGGCGGCGGCACTGGCGCTGTTTCTCACCGCGGCGCCGGTCGACCAGCCGCCGCTGCCCGCGCTGCCGCAGAGCGCCGAGATCCAGCTCAAGCTGGAGCGCGACGGCTCGCTGTCGGTCGCCGAGGCGGTCTCGGTGCCCAACGGCCTGACGATGGACCGCCGGGTCCCGCTGCGCGTCGCGGCGCCGCACCACCGCGACCGCGTCTACGGCGTCCGTGACGTCGTCCTCGAAGGCAGCGGGACGGCGTCGGTCGACAAGGACGTCTTCACCGTCCACCTGACCGCGGGCACCTCGATCGTCCGGTACACAGTGGACCGTGCGGTCGACGGCGACCGCGTCACCTGGGAGCTGGCCGGCGGCTGGAGCGCCGAGCTGAAGTTCCTCCGCGCGTCCTTCGCCACGCCGAAGATCCCGGCGGCGGTGGACTGCCTCGCCGGGCCGCCGGATTCGGACTTCCAGTGCGGCGCCGCGCAGATCGACCACGCCGGGCTGACCCGGTTCAGCCAGCAGAACCTGGCCGCGGGCCAGCGGATGACCACCACCGTCGAGCTGCCGGCGGGCACCGTCCCGGCGAACGCGCGGCTGGTGCCGGCCAAGACGCTCGCGGGCGCGTTCGTCGTCACCGCGCCGGTCGGCTGGGCCTGGGCCGGCTTCGGCGCGCTGCTGCTGGCCGCGGCCGCGTTCGTGCTGCTCGCGCGCCGCCGGGACGCCACCACGGGGGCGACGTCCAAGGCCGAGCTGGTCTCGGCGGCCGGCGAGTTCGCGTCGCCGGCCGGGGTGCTGCCGGGGCACACCGGCCTGCTGCTGCACGGGCGCGCCGGGCCCGCCGACCTGGCCGCGACGGTGCTCGATCTCGCCGTCCGCAACTACCTTTGGGTGGCCGAGGACTCCCGGCTGACCCGCCGCAACCCCGCCGACGAGCACCTGACGCCGTACGAGCGCGCCGTCTTCGAGGCCGTCCTGCCCGAAGACTCGGTGACACTCGCCGAACTGCGGCAGCGGCACGTGGACGTCCCACCGGACGCGCTGCGGGCCGACGTCGTCCGCCGCGGCTGGTTCACCACGCGGCGGCTCGGGCGCGCCGGGACCCGGGTCGTCTTCTACGGCGTGTTCCTGACCGTCCTGCTCGCGCTGACCGTCGGGTACGCCCAGCTCGGCGTCCTCCTCGCACTGACCGGAGCCGCCGCGGTCGCGGTGTCGGCCGCGCTGCCCGCGCGCCGCCGGGCGGGCGCCGAGGTCGCGCGGCGGCTCCGCGGTGTCGCGGACGAGCTCGGCTCGGTGCGGGCGAAGGACTTCGGCAAGGCGCACCGGGAGCTCGTGTTCTCCCGCGGCCTGCCGTACGCGTTAGCTCTGGGCGAACTGGGCCCGTGGGTGGCCGCCTTCGGCGCGCTCGACCACCCGCCGCCGGTCTACTGGCACGCCGGCGACGTCACGCCTGACCAGGCCGGATCCTTCGCGAACGCGCTCGCGGGCACCTTCGCCGCCGCGCGCCGCGCCCGGCTGCTCGACGCGGTCGAGCAGCACACCAGTTCTCACTCGCCAGTCGGGACGCACGCGGGTGCCGACCCGTCGTAGGGTGGGGCCATGGCCGATCCCGAGCTCGTCCGATACACCCTAGACAACGGTCTGCGCGTGGTTCTGGCACCCGACGCGACCGCGCCCGTGGTCGGTGTCAGCGTGCACTACGACGTGGGCTTCCGCTCCGAGCCGGAGGGGCGCACCGGTTTTGCGCACCTCTTCGAGCACCTGATGTTCCAGGGCTCCGAGAGCCTGGAGAAGCTCGCGCACTTCCGGCACGTGCAGTCCAGCGGCGGCACCTTCAACGGGTCCACCCACCCGGACTACACCGACTACTTCGAGGTGCTCCCCAGCGCCGCGCTCGAGCGCGCGCTGTTCCTCGAAGCCGACCGGATGCGCGCGCCGAAGCTGACCGCCGAGAACCTGGCGAACCAGATCGACGTCGTCAAGGAGGAGATCCGGCTCAACGTGCTGAACCGGCCCTACGGCGGGTTCCCGTGGATCACCCTGCCGCCGGTCCTGTACTCGACGTTCCCCAACGCGCACAACGGCTACGGCGGCTTCGAAGACCTCGAGAGCGCCACGGTCGAAGACTGCGCCGCGTTCTTCGACACCTACTACTCGCCGGCGAACGCGGTGCTGACCGTGGCGGGCGACTTCGAAGTGGACAACGCGAAGAAGCTGATCGAGGCGCACTTCGGCGACGTCCCGCACCGGCCCGCGCCGCAGCGGCCCTCGTTCGCCGAGCCGCTGCCGACCACCGAGCTGCGCGGCGAGGTCGAAGACCCGCACGCCCCGCTGCCCGCGCTCGGCATCGGCTACCGGATGCCGGACCCGATCAACGACGTCGACGGCTACCTGGCCTACCTCGTGCTCGCCGGGGTGCTGACCGACGGCGACGGCTCCCGGCTGCAGCAGCGGCTGGTGCACAAGGAGCCCCTGGTTGTCGACATCGGCGCCGGCGCCGGGCTGTTCGGCCCGTTCGAGGCCCGCGACCCGGACACCTTCACCGTCACCCTGATCCACCCGCACGAGGTCCCGCGCGAGCGTGTGCTCGCCGCGCTGGACGACGAGCTGGAGAAGATCGCCGAGAACCCGCCGAGCGAGGAGGAGCTGCGCAAGGTCACCGCCCGCTGGACGGCGAGCCTGCACTCCGAGCACGACCGCCTGGTGAGCCGGACGCTCGCGCTCGGCTCGTTCGAACTGCTCTACGGCGACGCTTCGCTGGTCTACCGGCTCGCGGACCGGATGTCCGCCGTCACGTCGGAAGCCGTGTCGGCCGCGGCGAAGGCGCTGCGCCCGGACGCGCGCGCCGTGCTGGTGGTCAAGCCCGCTTCGGAAGGGAACAACGAGCAGTGACTTCTGCAACGCACCGCACGGCCGAGGAGATCGGCCGCACCGCGCGGGGCCCGCGCCCGCTGCCCCCGCTGGGCGAGCAGCGCGCCGCCGGCGACCTGTCGCATGTGGACACCGAGCTCGCGAACGGCCTGCGCGTGCTGGCCGTGCGCAAGGCGACCGTGCCCATGGTCGAGGCGCGGCTGTGGATCCCGTTCGCCGGCGACGACGCCCTGCACCCGGCGATCGCCGAGGTGCTCGCCGAGACGATCCTGACCGGCACCGCGCGCCGCAACCGCATCGAGATCGACGCCGAGCTGGCGCTGATCGGCGGCGACATCGGCTGCGGCGTCGACCCGGAACGCCTGGTGCTGACCGGGTCCGCGCTGGCCGAGAAGCTGCCGACGTTCCTCGACGTGCTGGGTGACGTCCTCACCGGCGCGACCTACGCCGACGAGGAGATCGCCCGCGAGAAGGAGCGGCTGGTCGAGCGGATCGCCGTCTCCCGCACCCAGCCGCGCACGATCGCGCGCGAGGCCCTGCAGAAGCACCGCTACGGCGACCACCCGGCGACGCGCGAGGTGCCGCGCGCCGAAGACGTCGCGGTCGTGACACCCGAGCAGGTGCGCGAGCTGCACCGGGTGTCGGTGCAGGCCCGCGGTTCGGTGCTGGTGCTGGTCGGCGACATCGACCCGGCCGCGGTCATCGGCGAGCTGGAGAAGGTGTTCGGCGGCTGGGCTTCGGACCGCTCGGCCGTCCGGCTCCCGCCGTTGCCCGACCTGACCGGCCCGGACGTGCTGCTGGTGCCGCGCGCCGGGGCCGTGCAGTCGCAGATCCGGCTTTCGGCGCAGACCGTGCCGCGCACGGACCCGGGGTACGCGGCGCTGCAGCTGGCGAACCTGGCCTACGGCGGGTACTTCTCGTCGCGGCTGGTCGAGAACATCCGCGAGAACAAGGGGTACACCTACTCCGCGCACTCCGGCTTCGAGTTCACCGACGGCACGGCGGTGGTCAACGTCGACGCGGACACCGCGACCGACGCGACGGCCCCGGCGCTGCTGGAGACCCGCTACGAGCTGGGCCGCCTCGGCCAGGTCCCGCCGGCCGGCGACGAGCTGGAGTCGGTGCGGCAGTACGCGATCGGCTCGCTGCTGACCTCGACGTCGTCGCAGTCCGGGCTGGCCGGGCAGGTGCTGGCGCTGGCCTCGACCGGGCTCGGCCTGGAGTGGCTGAACGAGCACCCGGCGCGGGTGGCGGCGGTGACCGCCGCGGACGTGGCGGAAGCGGCGCTGAAGTACTTCGCCCCCAAGCGGTTCACCGGCGTGGTGGTCGGCGACGCGGCGGTGCTGGAGCGCAAGCTGCTGTCCCTCGGCGACGTCGTCGTGGGCGAGCCGGCCTGATGTCCGTCCCGTTCACCCTCGGTGCGCTGCCGACCCTGTCCCGCTCCACTGTGGACAGGCAGGAAGGCTTGCGCACCAACCCTTCGCGGCTGTTGTCACGCTGGCCCGACGCCCGGGTCGTCCTCCTGGACGACACCGGGCGCACCCCGGTCGTCGAGGGCTCGTCGGTGCTGGCGTTCCGCAAGGCGATCGACTTCGGCGCGGCCCCGCCGCCGGACGCGGTGTTCCTCGGCGAGTGGCAGGACGTCGACTACTGGTCGCTCCCGGGTGGCCCGTCGGGCGAGGCCGGCACGGTGAAGATGGCGGGCAGCTGGGGGTTCGTCGAGGAGGTCCCGAGCGCGGACGGCGAGATCTGGGTCGAGCTGCGCGGCTACGGCGACCTGCTGGACGACACGTCGGCGGGCCTGTTCACCACGGCGCAGGCGCTGCGGAACTGGCGCCGCCAAGCGAAGTTCTGCACGCGCTGCGGGCATCCCACCGAGCTGATCCAGTTCGGCTGGGCGAGCAAGTGCACCAACGACGGCCGCGAGGAGTACCCGCGCACGGACCCGGCGGTGATCTGCCTGGTCCACTCGCTGGAGGGCACGAACGGCTCGCACGTCCTGCTGGCCCGCCAGCCGATCTGGCCGGCGGGGCGGTATTCGGTGCTGGCGGGGTTCGTCGAGGCGGGGGAGTCGCTGGAGGCGTGTGTGCTCCGCGAGATCCGCGAAGAGGTCGGGGCTCGGGTGTCGGACGTCCGGTACCTGGGCAGCCAGCCGTGGCCGTTCCCGCGTTCGATCATGCTGGGGTTCACGGCCCGGGCGGATCGTGCGGCGCCGCTGGTGCCGGCGGACGGCGAGATCGAAGAGGCGCTGTGGGCGTCGCGCGCCGAGGTGCGTGAGGCGTTCGCGAACAGCCAGCTGAGGAACGAAGGAGCCCGCCCGACGCCCATTGCGGACGGGGCGGCGGAGATCATTCTGCCGGGGAACTCGTCCATCGCCCGCGTGATGCTGAAGGCCTGGGCGGACGCCGAGGAGTAGCCGAAATGCCGTGAAGGCGCGCCTTCACGGCATTTCTCACCCGATTGCTCAAGGCGATCGAGGCCCTTGCGTCGAGAGTGACGCGAGGGATCTGTGGGGCCAAATCTCGCTACGGACGGCAACTCGCGACTACCAGCGTGGCGGTATGTCGCCTCCCTGAAGGCTCGGAAAGATCGAGCGGATGGGTTGTCGAACGAGGGGCGGCAGATGGTGTCCACGGGCAAGCATCCGGCGAATTGTGAAAAAGCCAAGGGTCACGTCTGCCGATGTGGCAACTGCGGTGGCTCACAACACGGATGGGGAGGCTGGGTCGGCCTCGCCCGGGAGCCGGAGCAAGTCCGGGAGAGCAAGCGCGTCGCACTCATCGACAGGCTGGCCGACTGGTGCTCGCCGAAGCGCAAGAAGGTGCGTAACCAGCCTGCTCAGGAAGCAAGCATGGATTTGATTCGACTCGACTACGCCGGCTGGCTGGCTCGCGACGCTGCCCGTGCCGCACCGGAACCGTTTCCGACGCAGCGCCGCGTGGACGAATCCGATCCCGGCGCCGAGGGGGATGATCGGCATCCCGATCTCGGCGGCGTGCGGGACGGCCCGGTGCGCGACTCCGGTCGGCCGGAAGCCTTGGAACAGCTGAATACCTTCGCCAAGGCGATGACCGAAGACATCTGGCACGACATCGTCGAGAGCCTCGACGGAAGTCCCGAGCAGATCAGGCGGATCCGGCTTCAGCTGGCCGATCACGGGTGGTGTGACCTGATCATCGGCTTCGTCGTCGTCCTCGAGAAGTTCGGCAAGGCTCTCGACGCCATTCCCGACAAGGCCAAGAAGGTGATCGTCAAGACGATTCGGCGCTCCAGCAGGCAACCGGTCCGAAGCCTGCTCACCAAGCAAGTGGTGAGCATGATCGTGGACAAGGCGTGGGACGCGTTCAAAACTGCCGCGATTGCGCATTCGCCTCTCCTCGGCGTCCTCGGCAACGAGGAGCTGCTGCGGAACCTCCGGATGCTCGCGGTGTTCATCTGCCCGGCTCCGGAGAAGCACGGGGAAGTGCGGAAACACGCGGTCGAGCCGCTGCTCGACGACGCCCAGGGATACGTGACCGAGGAGGCCAAGCAGTGGTGGGCGAAACAGTTCGATCGGACGTCGGCCGAGGTCGCGGCAACGCATCCATCGCCCGCGTGATGCTGAAAGCCTGGGCGGACGCCGAGGAGTAACCGCTACTCGTACACCGTCGCCGCGTTCAAGGCGTCCCGGAGGATCTCCCAGCCGTCCACCGGGGGGCGGCGGCCCTGGTTCGTGTAGTAACCGCGGTAGTCCTGCAGCCACCCGGCCAACGCCTCCAGGTACCGCGGCAGGGTGTCGTTCTCCCAGTCCGGCGGGCCGTCCTCCCATTCCGCCACCAGGGTGTGCAAGGTCGACACCAACCGGTCGAGACCCTCTTCGGACACTGCCGGCTCCTCACGTCCAGTACGGCTGGGCGTTCGCCGCCGCTTCGGCGATCGCCCGGCCGTCGATCACGGTCCCCGTCCGCTCGAGGCCGACCTTCCGCCACTCCACGCTGAACTCGACCGGCCCCGCCGGCAGCGGCGCCAGCCACAGCTGCCGGTCACCTCGGTAGTGCCGGTCGCCGCTGCTCGCCCCGCCGCCGACCTCCGTCAGTGCGCCCACGTCGACCCGGAACTGCAGCCCCGCGTCGTCCGGGCCCGGGAACCCGCCCGCGTGGCTGCTGTCGATGCCGTCCCAGACCTGCTGGGACAACGATCCTCGACGCACCGACAGGTGCACGACAAAACCGCAGCCGCTCGGGTACGCGACCACGTGCTGCAGCGCGACCACGGCCAGGTCCGTGCGCGCGACGAACCGCGCGATCGGCACCGGGCAGCCGAGCACGTCCTCGGGCGGTGTCGTCTCCATGTCTCCAGCGTCCCCGCCCGCGCAAGCGAATACCCAAGCCCGCGGGTCCGGCGGAACTCGTTCACCGGTGTTGCGTCCAGGTAGCCCAACGCGCCGCCAAGCGTTACCTGGCCGTTTCCGGAGCCCGTTGACGACTGTGCCCCGGCTCACTACAGTCCTGCGAAACCGTCTGTAAAGTATCCTAATTAAGTCGGGAGCGACGAAGAGTGCGAGCCGGTAGCCCGCGGATGCTGCGCGAGATCAACGATCGCGCCGCCATCGAGGTCCTCCTCCGGGAGGGCCCGCTGACCCGCGCCGAGCTCGAGCTCGCCATCGGGCTCTCCAAGCCCGCCACCGCCCAGCTCATCACCCGGCTCGAGCTCGACAACCTCGTCGTGAAGGCCGGCGTCCGGGGCGGTGGCCGCGGCCCGCGCGCCCAGCTCTGGGCGGCCAACGGCGGCCTCGCCTTCGTCGCCGCCGTCGACCTCACCCCGCACATCGCCGACTTCGTCGTCTCCGACGTCGCCGGGATCGTGCTCGCCGAGTACCAGGTGCCGCTGCCCGTCCACGAAGGCGCCGACGTCGTCGGGACCTTCGGCGACGCCCTGAACCACGTCACCGCGGCGGCCGGGATCACCCGCGAAGAGCTCGCCCACGTCGTGATCGGCGCGCAGGGCGCGTTCGACCCGCGGACCGGCCTGCTCTCCTCCGCCCCGCACATCCCCGGCTGGCTCGGCTTCGACGTCCCGCAGAAGCTGTCCGACGAGCTCGGGGTCGACGTCCTGATCGAGAACGACGTCAACCTGGTCGCCGTCGAAGAAATGAGCGTCGGGCAGGCCCAGGACGTCGACGACTTCGTCATGGTCTGGCTGTCCGAAGGGGTCGGCGGCGCCGTCGTCATCGGACGGCGGCTGCTGCGCGGCGCCACCGGCGGCGGGGGCGAGATCGACTGGATGCGCGTGCCCGACGCGGCCACCGTGGACACCGGCGACGTCTGGCCCGAGGCCGGCGCCCGGTTCGGCAACCTCGTCGACTCGCCCGCCATCTGCCGGCTCGCCGCCGCCCACGGCATCGAAGCGAACACCGCCTGGGAAGCCGTCGCCAAGGCCGAGCCGGGGCACCCCTTCCTCGACGACCTCGCCCGGCGGGTCGCCGGCGGCGTCGCCAACCTCGTCGCGGTCGCCGACCCGCAGCTCGTGCTCCTCTGCGGCGACACCAGCCGCGCCGGCGGAGAAGCGTTCGCCGCGCTGGTGCAGGACCGGCTGCACGAGCTGGTCCTGCCGCGCACGCCCGTCGGCTGCGCGTCGGTGCAGGGCAACGCCGTCCGCGCCGGCGCGCTGCAGTCGGCGCTCGCCACCACCCGTGAGGACGTCTTCGGCGTCGTCACCCCCACGCTCCTCGGGTCGCGCAGGCCCGAGGCCGGAAGAACCCGTCCCGCCCCGTCCCCGACCGAGTAGCCCAACCGATGAGGAGGAGGGCCATGCCCCCTACCACCCGGACCCGACGCGGCTCGCTGTTGCTGGCCGCCGCCGCGGCGTCCGTCCTGCTGACCAGCGCCTGTTCCGGCGCCGCCGCCCCGAGCGGGGGTGACGCCGCGGCCGCGCCCGGCAAGGACGACAAGCTCACCATCACGGTGTACTCCAAGTTCACCGACCGCGAGTACGGCGTGGTCACCGCGGGCCTGAACAAGCTCAAGGCGAAGTTCCCGAACATCGAGATCAAGCACGAGGGCAACCAGGACGACGACAAGCTCACGCAGTCGATCCGCGGCGGCAACCCACCCGACGTCGCGATCTCCTTCTACACCGACAACCTGGGCGCCTGGTGCTCCACCGGCAGCTTCCAGGACCTCAAGCCCTACATCGACCGCGACAAGATCGACCTGAACCAAATCCCCGAAGCGGTCCGGAACTACACCGAGTACCAGGGCAAGCGGTGCGCGATGCCGATGCTCGCCGACGTCTACGGCTTCTACTACAACAAGGACATGCTCGCGGCGAAGGGCGTCACCTCGCCGCCGAAGACCACGGACGAGCTGCTCGAGGACGCCAAGAAGCTGACCGAGTACAACGCGGACGGCTCGATCAAGGTCGCGGGCTTCCTGCCCTCGATGCCGTTCTACGCCAACCAGGCCCAGTACTGGGCGCCGAACTTCGGCGCGCCGTTCCTCGGCCCGGACGGCAAGTCGGACCTCGCCACCAACCCCGGCTGGAAGGCGATGTTCGAGTTCCAGAAGAAGCTGATCGACGCGCTCGGCGGCCACGACAAGGTCGAGCAGTTCAAGGCCGGTCTCGGTGACGAGTACTCCGCCGACAACGGCTTCCAGAAGGGCAAGCTGGCGATGATCTACGACGGTGAGTTCCGCACCGCGTTCATCAAGGACCAGGCGCCGACCCTGAACTACGCCACCGCGCCCGCCCCGGTGCTCACCACCATGGCGGACAAGTACGGCAGTGCCTTCACCACCGGCACGATCATCGCGATCCCCAAGGGCGCCAAGAACCCCGGCGCCGCGTGGGAGCTGATCAAGCAGGTCACCCTGGACACCGACACCCTGGTGGACATGGCCAACGGCCTGAAGAACGTGCCCAGCACGAAGGCCTCGCTGACGTCGCCGCGCCTCGACCTGCAGCCGCAGTTCAAGACGTTCCTCGACATGTACGACAGCGGCAAGCTCGTGTCGAACCAGACCACCCCGATCGGTGACGCGCACCTCAAGGCGGTCAACGACTTCGCCGAGAAGTGGCAGGCCGGCTCGATCCCCGATCTGACCGAAGGCCTGAAGAAGGTGGACGCGCAGATCGACGACGAACTGAAGCAGAAGGGCGCGGGCGGATGACCTCCACCCTCGCCGCGAAAACCGACGGTTCCCCGTCCGCGCCTGCGAAGGCGCGGACGGGGGCCCGCCGGGCCAAGCGCCGCCGGACCGTCTTCCTCTTCATGGCCCCGGCGTTCGTCGGGTTCCTGATCTTCTTCGGGTACCCGCTGATCGCCACGGTCTACTACTCCTTCACCCGGTACGACCTGATCAACCCGCCGCAGTTCATCGGGTTCGACAACTATGTCCGGATGTTCACCAGCGAGCCGCTGGTCGGCACGGCCGCGTACAACACGCTGTGGCTGGTGGTCGTGCTGACCGTCTGCCGCGTGGTGTTCTCCCTCGGCATCGCGTCGGTGATCTCGCGGCTCAAGTCCGGCGTCGGGCTCGTCCGCACCCTGTGTTACCTGCCGACGCTCGCCCCGCCCGCGGCGGCGACGCTGGCCTTCGTCTTCGTCTTCAACCCGGAGTTCGGGCCGGTCAACCGCTTCCTGCGGCTCGTCGGGATCGACGGCGGGCTCTGGTTCAACAGCCCGGCGATGTCGAAGCCGGCGCTGACGCTGCTGGCGCTGTGGGGCTCCGGCGAACTGATGATCATCATCCTGGCCGCGTTGCTGGACGTCCCGACCGAGCAGTACGAAGCCGCGGAGCTCGACGGCGCCGGTGCGGTCCGGCGGTTCTGGCACGTCACGCTGCCGTCGATCTCGCCGGTGCTGCTGTTCGGCGTGGTCAACTCGATCATCTACGCGCTGCAGTTCTTCACGCAGGCGATCGTCGCCGCGTCCGCCTCGGCGGGCACAGCCGACGTCGCCGGCAACTCGAAACTCATCGGGGCGCCACAGAACTCGACGCTGACGTATCCGATCTGGTTGTACGTCCAGGGTTTCCGCTACTTCAACATGGGTTACGCGGCCGCGATGGCCGTGCTGCTGTTCATCGTCTCGTCCGGCTTCACCTGGATTCTCGTCAGGCAGCTCCGGAAGTCCCAGCACCAGGAGGAGGGGGCATGACCGCACTGGCCGAAGCGCCGCAGAAACCGGCGGGTGTCCCGCCGAAGGTGCGGTTCAAGCACAGCTGGGACAAGCGGCTGTCCTACATCGCGACGCACGCGATCGGCATCGCGCTCGGCGTGATCTTCGTGCTGCCGCTGCTGTTCGTGTTCCTCACCGCGGTGATGAAGAGCGACCAGGCGATGACGGCGAGCCTGTGGCCGACCGAATGGCACTTCGAGAACTTCGTCGAGGTGTTCAAGAAGGCGCCGCTGCTGGAGTACTTCGGCAACAGCCTGCTGTACTCGGCGCTGGCGACGGCGGGGGCGCTGCTGTCGGCGATCCCGGCGGCGTACGGGCTGGCGAAGCTGCGGTGGCGCGGGCAGAACCTGTTCTTCATGCTCACCGTGGCCGCGATGCTGCTGCCACCGCAGGTCACCGTCGTGCCGCTGTACGACCTGTGGGTCCGGATGGGGCTCACCGGCACGCTGGTCCCGCTGATCGTGCCGTACTTCTTCTTCGACGCGTTCTCGATCTTCCTGCTCCGCCAGTTCTTCCTCACCATTCCGAAGGACTACATCGAGGCGGCGAAGATCGACGGCTGCAACGAGTTCCAGGCGATGGTCCGGGTGCTCATCCCGATGGCCAAGCCGGGGATCGCGGCCACCGCGATGTTCTGCTTCCTGTTCACCTGGAACGACTACTTCGGGCCGCTGCTCTACACCGGCGAGAACCAGGACCACTGGCCGCTGTCGCTGGCGATCGCGTCCTTCCGCGGCATGCACCACGTCGAGTGGAACCTGACGATGGCCGCCACCGCGCTGATCATGGCGCCGGTGATCGTGCTGTTCGTGTTCGCGCAGAAGTCGTTCGTCAAGGGCATCACATTCACGGGAGTCAAGGGATGAAGCTGGCAGTCGTCGGTGGCGGGTCCACCTACACGCCGGAGCTGATCGACGGGATCGCCGGTCGCCGGTCCACTTTGGACGTCGACGAGATCGTGCTGGTCGACCCGGACGCCTACCGCGTCGAGGCCGTCGGCGGGTTCAGCCAGAGACTGCTGTCGCACGCCGGTCACCCCGCGCAGGTGCGGACCACGCAGTCGCTGGAAGAGGGCGTCGACGGCGCGTCGGCGGTGCTGATCCAGCTGCGCGTCGGCGGGCAGCGGGCGCGGCGCTCCGACGAGACGTTCCCGCACGCCTGCGGCTGCGTCGGGCAGGAGACGACCGGCGCGGGCGGCCTGGCGAAGGCGTTGCGGACGGTGCCGGTGGTGCTCGACATCGCCGACCGCGTCCGCAAGATCGCCGGGGATGACACGTGGATCGTCAATTTCACCAACCCGGTCGGCATCGTGACGCGCGCGCTGCTCAACGAGGGGCACCGCGCGGTCGGGCTGTGCAACGTCGCGATCAACCTGCAGCGGCAGTTCGGGAAGCTGCTGGGGGTCGGCGCGGACGACGTCAAGCTCGTCCACACCGGACTGAACCACCTCAGCTGGGAACGCGGCGCGCTGGTCGACGGTGTCGACCGGCTGCCGGAGCTGCTGGAGGAGCACCTGGACTACCTGTCCAATGAGGTCAGTGTGCCGGAGAAGTGGTTGCGGCGGATGAACGTCGTGCCGTCGTACTACCTCAAGTACTTCTACGCGCACGACGAGCAGGTCACCAAGCAGCGCACCGAACGGCCGCGCGCGGACGTCGTGTCCGACGTCGAGGAAGAGCTGCTGAAGATCTACCTCGACCCGGAGCAGAACACCAAGCCGGAGTCGCTGGAGAAACGCGGCGGGGCGTACTACTCGGAAGCCGCCGTGCAGCTGGTGCACGCGCTGACCGCGGGTGGGCCGGCCGAGGAGCACGTGGTGAACGTCCGCAACGACGGGACGTTCCCGTTCCTGCCGGGCGACGCCGTCATCGAGGCACGGTCCACTGTGGACTCGAACGGTGCGACGCCGATCCCGCAGCCGCCGGTGGAGCCGAACTTCTCCGGGCTCATCGCGGCGACGACGGCGTACGAGTTCCTCGCGCTGGAGGCGGCGGTCAAGGGCGGCCGCGACCGCGTGGCGGACGCCCTGCTCGCGCACCCGCTGGTCGGCCAGTACACGAAGGCCGACACCCTGGCGGACTCGCTCGTGCAGATCAACCGCGAGTACCTGCCCTGGGCGCGCGGATGAGGCCAGCTGTCATTGCCATCGACGGCGGGAACAGCAAGACCGAGGTCCTCGTGGTGTCGCACGAGGGCGTCGTGCTGGGAAAGTCGCGCGGCCCGGGCGCGTCGCCGCAGAACATCGGCGTCGCGGCGTGCGTCGCGGCGCTGGAGGACCTGGTCCTCGAAGCGCTGGGCGCGGCGGGCCTGCCGGACGAGCGGCCGTTCGCGGTGCACACGTCGGCCTACCTCGCCGGGCTCGACTTCCCGCGTGAGGAAGAGGCGCTGCACGCGGCGCTGGCGGTCCGCGGCTGGAGCGACACGCTCGTCGTCGGCAACGACACCCTCGCGCTGCTCCGGGCGGGCAGCGCGGGGGTGGGTGTCGCGGTGGTGTGCGGCGCCGGGATCAACGGCGCCGGCGTCGGCCCGGACGGGCGGGTGCACCGCTTTCCCGCGCTGGGCAAGATCTCCGGCGACTGGGGCGGCGGGTACCGGCTCGGCGAGGAGGCCCTGTGGTGGGCCGTGCGCGCCGAGGACGGCCGCGGCCCGCGGACCGCGCTGATGCCGGCGGTGGCGGCCTACTTCGAGAAGCCGACGCTGCTGGACGTCGTGCAGGGCCTGCACTTCGAGGAGATCGACCCGGCGTCGATCCACGGCCTCTGCCCGCTGCTGTTCGAGGTCGCGGCGGCCGGCGACGAGGTCGCGGCGGACATCGTGACGCGGTTCGTCGAGGAGGTCAGCGTCTTCGCGGCGGTGATCCTCCGGAACCTGGACCTGACCGAGGAAGCGCCGGAGATCGTCCTGGGCGGCGGCGTGCTGACCGGGATCGGCGCGCCGGTGATCGCGGAGATCGAGCGCCGGTGCCTGAAGGTGGCGCCGCGCGCGGTGGTCCGCGTCGTCGACGTGAACCCCGTGGTGGGAGCGGCCCTGTTCGGACTGGACACGCTGGGCGCGTCAGAGGCCGCGAAGGCGGCGCTGAAGGCGGCGACCCAGCGCGTGTGAACTCTGGCGGGACCGGCCTCGAAGCGGCGCGAGGCCGGTCCCGCCAGACCCTTTCACGGCGCGGGGACCAGGATTTCGCCGGTCTCCAGCAGCGACTTGAGGTCCGACAGCACCCAGGCCCAGCCCCCACCGGCGTTCTCGCCCGGCCCGGCGTTGACGTCCTCGTGCACCCCGGCCACCATGTCGGCGGTCAGCGGCGCGCCGGTGAGGTCGTGGGTGACGGTCAGTCTGGTGCCGGCGGTCTTCGTCGCCTCGATGTCGTAGGTGAGCGTGGTGTACGGCTCGGCGCCCATGCCGTCCGGGCCCATGAGCAGCTTCCAGGTGATGACGAGCTTCCGCGGCGGGTCGACCTCGAGGACCTCGCCGTCGACGAGGTCGCCGGTGAAGCCCGCGTCGATGAACTCCTGCGTCGCGCGGGTGCGGTGCTTGCCGCCGACCTTGAGGTCGAAGTCGGCGAGGCCGGTGTAGCCGTACTTCTGCGTCCACTCGGGCTTGGTGATGGCTTCCCAGATGCGTTCCGGGGTGGCCTTGATGTAGACCCGGTGGACCTGCACGGTGGTCGTCATGGTTCTTCGCCTTCCAGTTCGTTCTTGAGGTCGAGCAGCGCGGTGACGTGGCGTTCGGTGTACTTGTCGATCCACCGGTCGTGGATCTGCCGGATGGGCACGGGGTTGAGGAAGTGCCGCTTCTCGCGGCCTTCCTTGCGCGCGACGACGAGCCCGGCCTCTTCGAGGAGCTTCAGGTGCTTCATGACGCCGAAGCGGGTCATGTCCACCTGGGTCTCGAGCTCGGTGAGCGTGCGGCCGTCACGCTCGAAGAGCAGGTCGAGCAGGAACCGGCGGGTCGGATCCGCCAGCGCCTTGAACACCAGGTCGTCGTCGGGCACGTCAGCGAGAATAGGTGACCAGAAGGTCACATGTCAACGGACGCGGTTCGTGTCGACCCTCCAGTCACGCGTGTCGACTCCCTGATCACGCGTGTCGGCTGTTCGCGCACGAGCGGGGCCCCGGGGCGGGGGCTTCGGAAGCGTCGCGGCGTGACGCAGGGGTCGACACGCGTGATTGAGGGGTCGACACGCGTGATCGGGGCGACGACACGAAGAAGGCCGCCACCCGGCGTGGGTGACGGCCTTCCTCAAGCTCGACCTAAACGACCAGCGACAGCGGCAGGATCAGGGCGATCGCAACCACCGAAATCAGCGTCTCCATCACCGACCAGCTCTTCAGCGTCTGGCCCACCGACAGCCCGAAATACTCCTTGACCAGCCAGAACCCGGCGTCGTTGACATGCGAGAAGAACAGCGACCCGGCGCCGATCGCCAGCACGAGCAGGGCGCTGTGCGACGGGTCCATCGAAGCCGCCAGCGGGGCGACGATGCCCGCCGCCGAGACCGTCGCGACCGTGGCCGAGCCCGTGGCCAGGCGGATCGCCACCGCCACCAGCCAGCCGAGCAGCAGCGGTGAGAGGTTCGCGTCCTTGGCCAGGCCCGTGATCACGTCGCCGACACCCGCGTCGACCAGCGTCTGCTTGAAGCCGCCGCCCGCGCCGACGATCAGGATGATCCCCGCGATCGGGCCCAGCGAGTCACCGACCACAGTGGACAGCTTGTCCCGCCCCAGCCCGGCCGGGCGGCCCAGCAGGACCATGCCGACCAGCACCGCCGCGAGCAGCGCGATCAGCGGGTCGCCGACGAAGTCCAGGATCTTCCGGGCCTGGCTTTCCTTGGCCAGCAGGATGTCCGAGAGCGCTTTCGCCAGCATGAGCACCACCGGCAGCAGCACGGTGGTCAACGTCGCCGCGAAGCTGGGACGCGGTTTGTCGGTGTCCGCGCGTTCCGGGATCAGCCGCTCCGGCGGCGCGGCGTCCGGCACCAGCCGGGCCGCGAGCCGGCCGAACAGCGGGCCCGCGATGACCAGCGTCGGGATGCCGACGAGCAGGCCGAACGCCAGCGTGATCCCGACGTTCGCGTTCAGCGCGCCCGCCGCGGCGAGCGGGCCGGGGTGCGGCGGGACCAGGCCGTGCAACACCGAAAGCCCGGCGAGGGCCGGAATCCCCAGCAGTATCAACGGCTTCCCGGTGCGCTTCACTGCGAGCAGCACCACCGGGATCAGCATGACGAGCCCGATCTCGAAGAACATCGGCAGCCCGATCAGCGCCGCGACCAGCGCCATCGCCCACGGCAGCGCGGCGCCGCGGGCCTTGCCCAGCACGGTGTCGACGATCTGGTCGGCGCCACCGGAGTCGGCCAGCAGCTTGCCGAGCATCGCGCCGAGGGCGATCAGGATGCCAACGGACGCGACCGTGCTGCCGACCCCGCTGGAGAAGCTCTTCAGCAGCTTGTCGACCGGCATCCCGGCGGTCAGCCCGAGCACGAGCGACCCGAGCACCAGCGACAGGAACGGGTGCAGCTTCACCTTCGTGATCAGCACGACGATGACGGCGATCGCGACGACCGTCGCGACGATGAGCCGGGTGTCGTGGCCGGTCCAGGCGGCGGCGAGGGTGGTCATGAACGCTCCCGGAAGGCGGTCAGGGCGGCTTCGGTGATCTCCTCGGGAGTGCCGCCGATGTCGAAGATCGCGCCGGGCTCGTCCGGCTCGAGGGGTTCCAGGTCGGCGAGCTGGGAGTCCAGCAGCGACACCGGCATGAAGTGACCCGAGCGGTGCTTCATCCGCTCGGCCAGCAGGGCGCTGTCGCCGTGCAGGTGGGCGAACCAGACGTCACCGCCGGTTCTCAGCACGTCCCGGTACCGGCGCTTGAGCGCCGACGACGTCACGACACCGCCGGAGCGCTCGTGGTCGCGGATCCAGCCGGCGATGGCTTCGAGCCAGGGGGCGCGGTCCTCGTCCGTCAGCGGGTGGCCGGCGGTCATCTTCGCGATGTTGGCCTTCGGGTGGAACGTGTCCGCTTCGGCGTATTCGACGTCGAGCGCGCCGGCGAGCGCCGTGCCGATCGTCGTCTTCCCGGAGCCCGACACCCCCATCACCACGATGACGGTCATCCCGCACCTCCACTTCGTTGTGCCCAGGTGAGTGAAACTCAAAAGTACTACTTATTCAAGATGAAGTACTACTTAATCGAGTCAGACGGCTAGCTTGGTCGGGTGAGGCATGAGCAGGTATTGGACGCCCTCGGCGCGGCGATCGCGACCGGAGCGCTGCCGCCGGGCACCGTCCTGCGTTCCGAAGAGCTGCAGGAGCGCTTCGGCGCTTCGCGGACGGTGGCGCGCGAAGTCGTCCGCGTGCTCGAGACGATGCAGCTGACCAGCAGCAAACGCCGGGTCGGGGTGATCGTGCGCGCGCCGGGGGAGTGGAACCACTACGACCCGCGGCTGATCCGCTGGCAGCTCGACGGGCCGTCGCGGCCGGCGGCGCTCGCGACCCTGAACGAGCTGCGCTCCGCGGTCGAGCCGTGCGCGGCGCGGTTCGCGGCCCTGCGCGCGACGCCGGAGGAGCGCGGCCGCCTCGGCGCGCTGGGGGAACGCCTGGCGCGGACGGCCCGCGCGCGCGACCTCACGACGTTCCTCGAGTTCGACATCGCCTTCCACGACCTGCTGCTCGGCGCGTCCGGCAACCCGATGTTCGCGCAGCTGTCGGAGGTCGTCGCGGAGGTGCTCACCGGGCGGACCGGGCACGGCCTGATGCCGCCGGAGCCGCAGCCCGAAGCCGTGGCGCTGCACCTGGAGGTGGCGGCCGCGGTGGCGGCCGGGGACGCCGACCGGGCGGAGCGGGCGATGCGCGACATCGTCGTCCAGGCGCGTGACGAGATCGCCGCGCTGGTCGAGTAGCCTCGTCGGGAACTGGACTTACTTCCGCCGGGGGGCACGGGTGAGCGCGGCGCGCGCGATCGGACTGGTGTTGGGTGTGGCGGCCGACGGCGCCCTGGGCGACGCCCGGCGGCGGCCACCGGTGACGGCGTTCCGCCGCGTCGCGCACCGCCCGGTCCCGGGCGCGCTGGTCGCCGGCGCGGCGGTCCTGGGCGGCGTCCTGCTGGAACGAGCGGGCCGCGGCCGTCCCCTGGTGCAGGCGTCGGCGACGGCGGTGACAACGTGGGCGGTGCTCGGCGCGGCGGGCCTGGCGCTGCAGGGCACGGAGCTCGCCCGCGACCTCGAGGAGTGCCGCTTCGAGCCGGCGCGCTCGACACTGTCCGAACTGGACCCCCGGGTCGCCGACGGCCTCGGGCCGGTCGCGCTGTCCCGCGCGTCGGTGGAAACGTTGGCGGAGAACACTTCCGACGCCGTGGTGGCCCCCCTGGTGTGGGGCGCGGTGGCGGGCGTGCCGGGCCTGCTGGGAGCGCGCGCGGTGAGCCTCCTGCGCCGGGCCCGCGACGGCCGTCGTGGCCACTGGGCGATCGACCGGCTCGACGAGCTGGTCCACCTGGTGCCCACCCGCGTGGCGGCGGCCCTGACGGTCTTGGCGGCCCCGGTGGTCGGCGGCTCGGCGGGCGGCGCCTGGCGGGCGTGGCGCCGCGACACGATCGCCCACCCGAGCCCCAACGCGGGCCGCGTGGAGGCGGCCTTCGCGGGAGCGCTGGAGGTCCGCGTCGGCGGGCGCACGGTGTACCCGCACGGGGTGGCGGAGCTGCCGGTGCTGGGCGTCGGCCGCAACCCGGACGCGGGGCACGTGACGCGGGCGGTGGAGCTGTCCCGGGTGGTCGGCTGGCTGGCCGGGGTGACCGCGGTGGTGCTGGCGGTGCTGACGGGGTTCCGCCGCCGTTCCGTCAGTACCTGAGCCCGTACTCGCGCGACAGCCCGAACAACCCGGACGGGAACTCGCGCGCCTCCGGCTGGAAGAGCCAGCCGCCCTCGTGCCGCCGTAGCGAGCCGAGGACCACGGCGGTCCCGTCGGACAGGCCGCCGGGACGGTGACCGGCCAGTTCGGCGCCGTCGGGCCCGGAGATCCGGACGTGCGTTTCGTCGATCTGCTCGAAGCTCAAGCGACGGGTGTCGGCGTCGTAGATCGTCAGAACGAACACGATCTTCTGCACGCCGGCGGCCAGTTCGCGGAACGAGATCCGGACCAGGTCGGCGTTCGTGGCCGGGTCTTCCCGCTCCTGCCGGATACCGCCGCAAGGACTCCGGAGGTTGTTGAAGAAGACGTGGTAACCGTCGCCGAGCGCGCGCCCGTCGGCGCCACAGCCGATCGCGGCGGCGTCCAGGTCGATCTCGACGTGCGTGTCTTCGGCGACCTGCCACCCGAACGTGACGTCGACCGTGTCCAGTAGGGGGATCACCACCGGATCACCTGCCGGGCGGGTGCCGAAGCGGTCGGTCATGACCTTCATCCTGCCCGACGCACTCGCTCAGCTGCGGCGTTTCAGCTGGGTCAAGGCTTCTTCGTCGAGTCGTCCACCCCGTTCGGCCAGTTTCCCGCGGATCCGCTCGCGGTCCTCGGTCGTCCGGTTGCTGCGGGTTTCGCTCGCTCAGCTGCGGCGTTTCAGCTGGGTCAGGGCTTCTTCGTCCAACCTTCCACCCCGCTCAGCCAGCTTCCCGCCGATCCGCTCCCGATCCTCCGCAGTCCGATTCCCACCGAACTTGAACTTCGCCCGGACCCCCGTGATCGTGAACTCGATCCCCCGGATCCCCGGCAGCAGCCGCCGGTCCGGCGCGTCGGAAGCGCTTACCGGCGCCCGGGCCCCGTCCGTCTCGAAATGGCGCAACTGCTTGTCCAGCAACGCCGCCTTCGCGACCGGATCATCGACCAGCCGCACGTCGCCCTCCAGCTGGACCGTCGCGTAGTACGACGTCGGCACGCCGAACGCCGGGTCCGCGCCGGCTTCGGTGTTCCAGTCCGCGCGGATGTACGTGTAGTCGTCGACCACCGTCAGCAGCGCTCGCGGGTGCTCCTCCAGCAGTGGCCAGATCGGGTTCGGGCGGGCCAGGTGCGTGACGATCGTCCGGTCGCCGTCGAACGCGAAGTGCGCCGGGGTCACCGTCGGCAGGTCGCGGCCCGTGCCGCCCGCGATCAGCTGGCCGAAGTCGTGCCCGGCCAGCCACGCCCGCCACTCGGCGTCTTCGGCCGCGTCCCAGGGGTGGATCAGCATGACCCGAGTGTCATCGAGGGCCACTTTCCGCGTACTCGTCCTCGGCCAGGATCTCCGCGACGGACTTGCGACGCGTCGGCGTCGAAGCCGACTCGGTCAGCGCGCCGCCCGGCTTCAGCTCGCGGACGGTGAAGTACAGCCAGCCCAGCAGGGCCATCGCGCCGAACGCGATCCACTGCAGCGCGTAGGAGAAGAACGGCCCCGAGTCGGTCTGCGGCAGCGGCAGCGCGCCCAGCACCCCCGGCTGGCCGGTGTCGAGCTGGAAGTACCCCGGCCGGATGTCGAGCTTGCCCGCCCGCGCGACGACCTTCGAGTCGACGACGTAGCTCTGCAGCTGCCCGCCGGTGGAGGCGTCGGCGAAGGCGTCGCGGTTCTTCGGGTCGACCTCGTCGGCGCGCACCCGCGCGGTGACCCGCACGGTCCCGGCCGGCGGGGCCGCGTACGGCAGCGCCCCGGACTTGCTGTCGAGCCGGACGTACCCCCGGTCGACCAGCACGACCGTGCCGTCGGTGGTTCGCAACGGCGTCAGCACCTCGAAGGCGCCCTCACCCTGGACGGTCCGCAGCCGCGCGACGACTTCCTTGTCCGCCAGGTACTGGCCGCTGATGGTGACGAGGTGCCATTCGGTGTGCGGGCCGGGCACGGCGCCCGGCGGCAGCAGCTGCGCGAACGGCAGCGGGGCGGCGGTGAAGGACGCCTCCAGCGCGGAGTTCTGCTGCTCGCGCTCGGTGTTGCGGCTGAACTGCCACGGCGAAAGCAGCGTGAAGCAGCAGATGGCGAAGGTGAACACCACCACCGTCAGCGCCAGCCACCCGGGCTTGAGCAGGAACCGCAACCGCACCCCACCACGGTAGGCCGTGCCCGGTCCGGGCCGCCCGCCGACCTCCACGACCTGTGACTTCTACCCCCGCGAACGCACCCAATCGAGCAAACCGGGCACCGAGCGTTCGATCATGCCGAGGACGTCTTCGAAGCCGTCGTCACCGCCGTAGTACGGGTCCGGGACCTCGGCCCCTTCGGGCGCCGACGGGTCGAACGAACGCAGCAGCCGCACCTTCGCCGGGTCGTCGACGCGGGCGCGGAGGAACTCGGCGTGCCCGGCGTCCGCGGCCAGCAGCAGGTCGGCGGCCAGGTCCTCGTCCGACACCTCGGAGGCGACGTGCGAGGTCGGGTAGCCGTGCGCCTTGAGCGTCGCGCGGGCGCGCTTGTCGGCGGACTCCCCGGCGTGCCACGGGCCGGTGCCGGCGCTCGTCACCCGGACGGCGTCACCGAGACCGGCGTCCTCGAGCCGGGCGCGGAACACCAGCTCGGCCATCGGGGAGCGGCAGATGTTGCCGGAGCAGACGAAGACGAGGTGCGTCACGTCCCCAGCGTAACCACCGGGTTCACCCGGTCACCCGCTCGCTCGGCGGTACCCGGCGCCCGACCCCGCCACTTAGCGTCGATCGGGCGAGGACGCGAACCGGAAGGAAAGCGATCATGCACGGATGCTGCTCGAAGTGCACCGGTCAGGGCTGCGGCTGCTGCGGCAACTGCAACTGACGAACCCACCCGGCGCTCGCGGCGGCGGCGGTCCGACGCCGCCGGAGCGCCCTTAGTCCGGCGCTGCGCCCATGCGAAGATCCCCGGGTGCCCGCCCTTTCCGAAATCATCACCGCGCTGGAGCAGGCGTACCCGCCCGCGCTCGCCGAGTCGTGGGACGCCGTCGGCCTCGTCTGCGGCGACCCGGCCGAACCCGTCACCAGCGTGCTCTTCTGCGTCGACCCCGTCACCGAGACCGTCGACGAAGCCCTCGAGATCGGCGCGCAGCTGATCGTCGCGCACCACCCGCTGCTGCTGCGCGGGGTGCACGGCGTCCCGGCCGACACCGCCAAGGGCGCGCTCGTCCACCGGATGATCCGCGAGGGTGTCGCCCTCCACTGCGCGCACACCAACGCCGACTCCGCCGACCCCGGCGTCTCCGACGCGCTGGCCGCGGCGATCGGCCTGCGCGTGACCGGCCCGCTCGAGCCGAACGAAGACGGCGTCACCGGCATCGGCCGGCTCGGTGAGCTGCCCGAGGCCGAGCCGTTCGCGATGTTCGTCCAGCGGGTCGCCGACGCGCTGCCCGCGACCGTGCCCGGTGTGCTCGGGGCGGGTGACGCCGACCGCCCGATCCGCACCGTCGCCGTGTCCGGCGGGGCCGGAGACTCCTACCTGAAGCAGGCGACCGCGGCCGGTGTCGACGCCTTCGTCACCGCCGACCTGCGGCATCACCCCGCCGGTGAGCACCTCGCGGCCCGCGGCCCGGTGCCCGCGCTGGTCGGGCTGACGCACTGGGCGTCCGAATGGCCCTGGTGCGGGCAAGCCTCGGCGGTCGTGGCGCGGGCGTTTGCGGGTAACGTCGACGTTCACGTCTCCACGCGGTGCACCGACCCGTGGAACGTCCGCGCCGAGCGCACATCGATTTAGAGGAGCACCGTGAAGGCCGAACCCGCCGTGCAGCGTCAGCTGCTCGAGCTCGCCAAGGTGGACGCCGAACTCTCGCGCACCGCGCACCGCCGTCGCACCCTGCCCGAACTGGCCGAGATCGACGCCGGGGAGAAGACGGCGCGCGACCGCCGTGACGCGCTCGTGTCGGTGGAGACCGCCGCCTCCGACCTCGACCGCGAGATCGCCCGCCAGGAGAAGGAGATCGAGTCGGTGCGGGCCCGCGAAGACCGCGACCGCAAGCTCCTGGCGTCCGGCACGGTCGTCGCCAAGCAGATGGCCGACATCGAGCACGAGCTGCAGAGCCTCGAACGCCGGCAGGGCGCCCTCGAGGACGACCTGCTGGAGCTGATGGAGCAGCGCGAGGCGCTGGGCCTGGACGCGCAGCGCACCGGCGCCGAGGTCGACAAGGCCGAAGCCGAGGTCGCGGCCGCGATCGTCCGCCGCGACGAGGCGTTCAAGGACCTCGACACCACCCGCGCGCGCCGCGACGAAGACCGCGTGAAGCTGCTGCCGCGCTTCCCGGAGCCGCTGCTCAAGCTGTACGAGCGCGTCCGCGAGCACAAGGGCATCGGCGCCGCGCTGCTGCGGGCCCGCCGCTGCGGCGCCTGCCAGCTGGAGCTGGACCGCAACACCGTCAACGAGATCAAGGGCGCGCCCGAGGACGAAGTCATCCAGTGCGAGAACTGCGGCGCGATCCTGGTCCGGACCGTGGAGTCGGGTCTGTGACGTCGCATGTGGTCGTGGAGGCCGACGGCGGTTCCCGGGGCAACCCGGGCCCGGCCGGGTACGGCGCGGTGATCAAGGATCCCGCGTCCGGCGAGGTGCTCGCCGAGCGCAAGGAAGGCCTCGGGGTCGTCACCAACAACGTCGCCGAGTACAACGGCCTGATCGCCGGGCTGGCCGCCGCGGCCGAGCTCGGAGCGTCCACTGTGGACGTCCGGATGGACTCGAAGCTCGTGGTGGAGCAGATGTCCGGGCGCTGGAAGATCAAGCACCCGGACATGCAGCCGCTCGCCGAGCGGGCCAAGGAGCTGGCGGCCGGGTTCACGCGCGTCCGTTACGAGTGGATCCCGCGCGCGGAGAACTCCCACGCCGACCGGCTGGCCAACGAAGCCATGGACGCGGCGACCGGCAAGCCCGCCGCAACGCCGAAGCTGCCGACCCGCAAGCCCGACCGCGCAACAGTGGCCTGGACCGGTGCGAAGGGCACGCCGACCCGGCTGCTCCTGCTGCGTCACGGCCAGACGGAGATGTCGGCGCTGCGCCGCTACTCCGGCCGCGGCGACGTCCCGCTGACCGAGCTGGGCCGCGCGCAGGCCGCGGCGGCGGCGAAGCGGCTGGCCGCGACCGAGGGCCTGGTCGTCGACGGTGAGGCCGTCCCGATCGTCGCCTCGCCGCTCACCCGCACCAAGCAGACCGCGCAGGCCGTCGCCGACGCGCTCGGCGGCCGCGTCGAGACCCACCCCGGCCTCATCGAGACCGACTTCGGCGACTGGGAAGGGCTGACGTTCGCCGAAGCGGCCGACCGCGACCCCGAGCTGCACCGCTCGTGGCTGGGCGACAGCTCGGTGCCGCCGCCGAACGGGGAGAGCTTCGACGTCGTCCACCGGCGCGTCCGCAAGGCCCGCGACGAGCTGATCGCCGAGCACGGCGGGAAGACGTTGCTGCTGGTCAGCCACGTGACGCCGATCAAGACGCTGCTCCGGATGGGCCTCGACGCGGGCCCGCAGCTGCTGTTCCGGCTGCACCTCGATCTGGCGTCGCTGTCGATCGTCGAGTTCTACCCGGACGGCAACGCTTCGGTCCGGCTGGTCAACGACACCTCGCACCTGGCCTGACGACCGAAATGTGGGGTGGATCACGCTCAATGCCGACGCGTGGCCGACCCCCGATGGGGTATTGGCTACAGTGTCTCGACCGCGACGCCGCGGTGGCGGGCCCGGCCTCGGGCGCGCTTCATGGGGCGCCAGCTCGTGCGTATCCCACCGGCAGAGGCCTGCGGGCGGAACAGTGACGAGGAAATGACGGCTAGCGCACTCAGCGAGACCTCCCAGAGCGACGTCCCCGAGGACCCCGCGCCCGCCACGACCGCGCGCGGCTGGGGCGCGCGCCTGGCGCCGGTGCTGGCCGTGCTCGCCGGCGTCGCGGCGGTCGCCGCCCACGCCACCCGCTACGGCCACTGGATCGTCGACGACGCCGCCATCACCTTCTCCTACGCGCGCAGCTTCGCCGACGGCCTCGGCCCGGTGCTGCAGCCGGGCGCGCCGCCGGTCGAGGGCTTCTCCGACCCGACGTGGATGGTGCTGCTCGGCGTCGGCAAGCTCGTCGGCCTCTTCGATCACGGCCTGCTGTTCGGCCTGCCCGACTACGTGCTGTTCCCGAAGGCGCTGGGCCTGCTGTTCACCGGCGGCATCCTGACGGCCTGCTACATCGCCGCGAAGCAGGTCTTCACGCGCTTCGCGTGGCTGGTCACGCTGGTCGCGGGTCTCACGCTGGCGACGATCCCGTCGTTCGTCATCTGGGTCGTGTCCGGCCTGGAGAACTCGCTGTTCGCGTTTGTGGTCGTGACGCTGGGCGTGACGCTGTTCGTCTCGGTGAAGCGGGACAAGCTGCTGACGCCGAAGGTGGCGCTGTGGGCCGGGGTGCTGGTGGCGTTCGCCGCGCTGACCCGCCCGGAAGGCCTGATCTACGCGGGCGCGTACCCGCTGGTGGCGCTGTTCCTGCTGCGCGGCGGCCTGTTCTGGAAGAGCTTCCGCCTGGCGCTGCTGTCGGTGGCGGCGTTCGCCGTGCCGTTCGGCGCGTACGTCGTCTGGCGGCACGCCGAGTTCGGCCGGCTGCTGGCCAACCCGTCGGTGGCGAAGCAGCAGGGCCTGCCCGGCTTCGACGCGGTCAAGCGGCCGTTCGAGCTGGTCGAGTACGCCGGCTGGGCCGGTGTGGTCCTGCTGGTGCTGGTGGTGGTGTTCGCGCTGGTCAAGGCGCCGTGGCGGCGTTCGCTGATCGCGCTGCTGGTGCCGCTGGGGCTCGGCGTCGTGGCGTACGGCGTGATGGTCGCCGACTGGATGTACCAGCACCGGTTCGCCAGCCCGATCTGGGCGCTGGCGGTCATCGCGGGCACGCTGTCGGCGGGTGAGCTGCTCAAGCACCGCCGTGCGCTGCTGCGGGTCGGGATCGTCGTGGTCCTGGTGGGCGCGTTCGTGCCGTCGGCCGTCGGGTTCGCGCAGGCCGCGGACAAGTTCGCGAAGAACCCGAACATCACGGCGTGCCTGGTGGCGGACCGTTTCGGCCGCGGTTTCAACACCTACGCGGACATCCTGGGCATCCAGAAGGCGTCCCTGCTGCTGCCGGACCTCGGCGGCTCGTCGATGACCAGCCGCCTGGAGCTGGTGGACATGGCGGGCCTGGTCAACAAGCCGATCGCCGACCTGGTCCACGACAACAACCTGGCGGGCCTGCGCGACTACGTGTTCGACACGGTGAAGCCGACGTTCATCCACTCGTGGGGTCCGTGGGCCGCGGGCAACGGCATCGCGCTGGACCCCCGCCTGGACCGCGACTACGTGCTGATCTATTCGTCGCCGATCGAGGGCTTGCGCAACGGCGACTGGGTACGCCGCGACGCGGCGACGGACCCGGCAAAGCTGAAGGCGGCGCAGGAGTACGCGGCGAAGACGATCCCGGAGGTGGCGGCGGACCGCTTCGGCGGACCGCTGGACGACTGCGGGGCGACGATGAAGCCGGGCCAGACGATCAGGATGCCCGGCTGAGTCAGCGGCCGGTCGCGCCCCGGAAGGCGGCGATCTGCCGCCGGACGGCCTCGGCCGCGGTGCCGAGGCCGTCGACCAGCCGGGACGCCCGGCCGAGCTCGCCGGGGTAGAAGTCGCCTTCGGCAAGCGGGTCCCGCTCGAGGTGGGTCAGCGCGACGGGCACCAGCACATCGAGACCGACCTGCTGGAGCACCAGCACACGCAGGTCCGCGGGCGGATCACCCCAGGCGTCGCCTTCGATCTGCTCGAGGGTGCGCGACTCCGTCACGTCAGCACGCCCAAGCCGAGCCACAACGCCACGGTCGCCGCGGCCAGGCACAGGGGCGTCGTGATGAACCCGAGCGCGTGGAACGTCTTCGCCGACGGAGGCGCGGGCAGCGTCCGGCGCCACAACAGCGTCGCCAACGAACCCAGGTAACTCGCGTTCGGCCCGATGTTGACCCCCAGAAGCACCGCCAGCAGCACACCGGGCGCCGGGTGAGAGCCCAGAACCGACAGCAGGATCAGCGTCGCCGGGAGGTTGTTGACCAGGTTGGCCAGCAACGCCGCCACACCGGCCGCCAGCAGGAGCTCGGCCAGGCCCGTCGACGTCGGCAGCAGGGACCGCAGCAGGCCGCCGAGCAGGTGCTCAGAGACCGCCTCCACCACCACCGCCAGGCCCAGCACGAACAGGCACAGCTGCGGCGCCGCCTCCGTCACCAGCTGCCACGGCTTGATCTTGCCCGAGGCCAGCGCCCGGACGCCGAGGATCACCGCCGCCAGCGTCGCGATCCACACCGGCTCGACGTGCCCCAGCGGCCCCAGCGCGAACCCCACCAGCGTCAGCGCGAGGACGACCAGCGCGAACACCGGTGTCTCCAGATGCTGCGAAGGGGACGCCGTCTCGCGCGGACGCAGGTCCAGCGAGAAGAACCGCAGGAACACCAGCAGCTCGATGCCGATGGTGACCAGCCACGGCAGCGCCATCAGCGCCGTGAACCCGGCGAACGTCAGTCCCGACGCCGCGAAGGCCAGCAGGTTCGTCAGGTTGGACACCGGCAGCAGCGTCGACGCCGAGTTCGCCAGGTGCGCGCACGCGTAGACGTGCGGACGCGCGGGCAGGCGCAGGCTCGTCGCCGTCGCCAGGACGACCGGGGTGAGCAGGACGACCGTGGCGTCCAGGCTGAGGACCGCCGTCACGCCGGCCGCCGCGGCGAAGGTCAGCACCAGCAGCCGGCGCGGCTTGCCGTGGCACGCCTCCGCCAGGCGGTTGCCGAGCCAGGTGAACACGCCGTCGACACTGGCCAAAAAGGACAACAGCAGGATCGCGGCCAAAAAGCCCAAGGTCGGGAGGATCTCGACGGCCCGCGCCCCGGCCGCGGCGGGCGAGACCCAGCCCAGCAGCAACGCGACCCCCGCGGCCGGCACCGCGGCCACGGCCTCGGGCCAGCCCCGCGGCCGCACGATCGCGAAGACCAGCACGCCGGCCAGCAGCGCCAGGCTGCCGGCCCCGGCCCAGAAGTTCACCAGCTCACGCTAATCGGCCCCCGGTTCTGTCGGTGCACTCGGGTAGCGTGGAAGACGGGGGGCGCCCCCGCGGGCCCCGGGCTCAGACGCCCAGCGGCTCCGGCGTAGCAGCGCCCCGCGCCAGATCCTTCTCCTTCTCGCGGATCACCGGCAGCACGTGCTTGCCGAAGTGCTCGACGTCCTCGAGGTAGTGCAGGAACCCGAGCAGCAACAGCGAGGCGCCCCGCTTCTTGTACTCGATCGCCCGGTCGGCGATCTGCTCCGGCGTGCCGATCAGCTTCGTGCGGAAGCCGTCGTTGTACTGGACGAGGTCCTCGAACTCCGAGTCGGCCCACATACCCTTGGTGTCCGAAGTGGACTTCCCGGCCTGCTTCACGGCATTGCGGAAGCCTTCTACCGCGTCCTTGTTCGCCTTCTCGACGATCTCGCGCAGCACGTCCTTGGCTTCACTCTCGGTCTCCCGGGCGATGAGGAAGCCGTTCAGTCCGAATCGGACGGTGTGGTCGTTCTCCGCCGCGTACCCGCGCACCTCGGAGACCTGCTCGCTGAAACCGTCGAAGTCCTTGCCGTTGCTGAAGTACCAGTCCGAGACGCGGCCGGCGAGCTTGCGCGCGGCCGTGGAGTTGCCGCCCTGGAAGATCTCCGGGTGCGGCGCGGCGACCGGCTTCGGCTTGATGTCGAAGTCGTGGATCCGGTAGAAGTCACCGCGGAACTCGGCGTGGTCGTTCGTCCAGAGCTCCCGCAGCACGCGGATGAACTCCTCCGTCCGGCGATAACGCTCGTCGTGCTCCAGCCACGCCTCGCCGAGGCCGGTGAACTCGTCCTTGAACCAGCCGCTCACCACGTTCACCGCGGCGCGCCCGCCGGAGATGACGTCGGCGCTGGCGATGAACTTGGCCAGCACACCCGGGTGCCACAGTCCGGGGTGGACGGCCGCGATCACCTTCAGCCGCTGCGTCGCGAGCAGCAGCGCGAGGCTGAACCCGGTCGACTCGTGCTGGTAGGCGGCGCCGTAGCTGGCGGTGTAGCGCACCTGCGAGAGCGCGTACTCGAAGCCGTTGTTCTCGGCGAGCACCGCGAGGTCTCTGTTGTACTCGTAGCCCCAGTCCGTCCGCTGTTCGATGTCGGACGTGACCAGGCCACCGCTCACGTTCGGGACCCAGTAGGCGAATTTCAACGGCTCTTCGAGCGACATGCCCCGAGTAGAGCAACGACCCCGGGAGGGGTCAACGCGCGTCCAAGCGCTGAGAAGACTTCGCCAGCGCGCCACCGAGCTCCGCGCGGCCGGGGATGCCGAGCTTGCGGTACGCGCCGGACAGGTGCAGCTCCACCGTCCGCCGGGTCAGGTGCAGCGCCGTCGCGATCTCGCGGTTGGTCAGGCCCTGCGCGGCCATCACGGCGATGCGGTTCTCCTGCCGCGTCAGGCCGTGCTCGTTGTCCTTCGCCGGGGTGAGCGCCCGCCGGGACGAGCGCAGCTCCTCGGCCGCCCGCCGCGCGAGCGGACGCGCTCCGCAGTGCTCGCTCAGTTCGACGGCCTGCCGCAGCGTCTCGATGGCCTTCTCGGACTGGCCGTGCCGCGACTGCAGCGTGCCGAGCTCGGTCAGCGCCGTCGCCAGCTGCAGACGCGCCGGCGACGAGCGCAGCGTCGTGATCGCCTTGGTCAGCGCCCGCTCGGCTTCGTCGTCTTCGCGGACCAGGCCGATCGTCGTCAGCGCCGTGCCCAGCGGGCGCGCCGCGCCCCAGCGGGCCGACGCGTTCATGTCCTCTTCGGCCAGCCGGGCCGCGTCGTCGGCCTGGCCGAGCGCCAGCGCCGCGCGGGCGGCGTGCGCGCGCCACGGCACGAACCCCGGGAACCGCATGCCGTGGTGGGCGAGCCGGCGGCCGCAGCTGAGCAGGTCCTCGAACCCGAAGCGCGTGTAGCCGGTCGCGACGCGCAGACGGCCTCGCGCGTACAGCAGGTAGGTGTGGGTGAACAGGCCCTGGCTGGCGACGAAGTCCATCCGGTCCAGCAGCGACGTCGCCGCCTCGAACCGGCCCAGGTCGACCCAGCACTCGATGAGCTTCGCCGCGCACAGCACGCCGACCGGGCAGGTCGTCGTCCCGCCGCGCTCGTCGAACCGGCGCAGCAGCGACTCGAAGTGGACGCTCGCGCGCTGCAGGTCGCCGCTGGCCTGCAGCGCGATCCCGCGCGCCAGGGTGGGCAACGCGCCGTGCGGCACGTGCACGTCCCACGGCTCGCGCTCGACGTCGAGGACCCGGCACAGCCGGTCGACGTGCGCCGGCTCGTCCGCGAGCACCGCCGTGGCCAGGGTGAAGAAGTAGTGCTGCTCGAAGAGGTCGCCGTCGTCTCCGGTGAGCGCGCCGGCGAAGTGCCCGACGGCGTCCTGGGCCGACTCGCCGCTGCGGACGGCGTCGAGCGCCAGCAACGCCGAGCGGCTGCGCTGCGCCGCCGCGTCGGTCAGCGGCGCCCACTGCTCCTCGAAGTCGCGGAACTCCGGCGGCGGGCCGAGCCGGCTGCCGGCCTCGGCGAGGTAGGTCATGCACAGCAGCGGCCAGACGGCGTCCGGCCCGCCCGCGTCGAGCCGCGCGGCGATCTGGCCGGCCGCGCTGATCGCGAGCCGGGCGTCTTGGCCGCCGCAGAGCGACAGCAGCATCGCGGTGGCGATGAACGCGGCCGTGTCGCGGTTGCCGATCGTGTCGACGGCCTCCCGCACCCGCTTGGCCGCGGCCGGCGGGTCGAGCTGGAACTCGGCGTGGGCCAGCTGCAGCAGCACGGCGACCCGGCGCCCGGACGTCAGCCGCTCCTCCAGCGCGCGCCGCAGGTGCCGCGTGGCCAGCTCCGGCCGGCCCGAGAACACCGCGATCCGCGCACTCATCCGCAGCACGTCCACGCCCCACGGGATCCGGATCGACGTCGCTTCCAGCAGGTGCGCGGCGACGCGCTCGGTCGGCGCGCCCGCCTCGGAGAGCAGCTTCGCCGCCCGCGCGTGGTTCACCGCCCGCGTCGTCTTCGGCATGTCCCGCAGCACGGAGTTGCGCACGAACGGCAGGGTCAGCGCCGGGCGGCTGCTGTTGTGCAGCAGGTGCAGCCGGACCATCGTGTCGATCGCCTGCACCGCGTCGAACTCGTCGACCCCGGCGAGCTGGGCCAGCAGGTCGAAGCCCGCGTCCTCACCGAGGATCGCGGCCGCGTGCAGGATGGCCGGCGCGTGCGGGAACTCCTTCATCCGCGTGTGCAGCACCTGCCCGATCAGCGACGAGCCCAGCTCCCGCGGGTCCGCGCCGGGCAGCAGCCGCGGGCGCAGCGCGTTGAGCAGGTACGGGTTGCCGCCGGTCGACTCGCGGCAGGCGGTGGCGAGCTCGCCGGGGGCCAGGCCGAGGACTTCCGCCGCGGCCGCGTCGCCGAGGCCGTGGAGGGTGATGGTGGCCGGCGTGCAGCCCGCCATCTCCAGCAGCGCGACGTCCCGGTGCGGCGGGTGGCCGGTCAGGGACGTGAGTATGATCAACACCGGCAGGTCGAGGACGCGGTTGCGGATGTAGGCCAGGCACCGCATGGACCAGGCGTCGGCGAGGTGCACGTTGTCGATGCCGAGCAGCAGCGGGCCCCGGTCGGTCGCGTCGCGGACGAGGCGGAAGAAGTGCTCGAGCGCTTCGCTCTCGCCGGCCGGGCCGCACTGCTCGGTGAAGGCCGGGCGGGGTGCGCCGGGTTCGTCCAGCGCGCCGGCCAGCTGACGGGCGAGCCCGCCGGGCAGGTGGCTCTCCAGCCGGGACCCGGTGGCGGTCGCGACGGTGAAGCCGGCGTCCGCGGCCAGCGCCGCGGCGGCGTGCAGCGTGGCGCTCTTGCCCATGCCGAACTCGCCGACCAGCACGGCGCTGGCGGCCGTGCCGCCGAGTGCGACCGGGAACAGGCTGGTCAGGCGGCTGAGCTCGGGCTCGCGGCCGGGGAGCCGCGGAGCGGGACGCTTCGGTACCGAAGCCCCGCTGACGGGGTGCTCGGAATTTACTTCGGTATCCACCGTAAGGACTTTCATGTTGGGTTGGGGCAGACTACTGGAAACCGGCCGACTGCGGGAGATCTCGCAGGTCAACGCCGGTGCCGGCCACGACCTGAGCAGGGGAGACGATGCACGCAGCCGATGCGAACCGGATCTTCCCGCCGGCCGGCCGGACCGCGCAGAGGGCCGTCAGGGCCACCGCGACCAGTAGCAGGAGCACCCCGGCCGTAGAGCCGCGGCGGCCGGCGAAGACGCAGGGCTTCCGCCGCCGGGCGGCGCCGTCGCTCGGCGACGGGTAGCCGCCGCCGGGGGACTCACCGGGCGCCGGGTCGCCACCGAAGGCCCGGGAGCCGCCGGAGCCCGGCGGGGCGCCGCCGAGCGGCAGGTAGCCGAGCCGGACCGCCTCCGCCAGCGCCGCCGACACCGGCGCGAGTCCGGTGCGCAGCTCCCGGCACCGGACGCAGTCCCGCAGGTGTTCTTCGAACTCCGCCGGATCGTCGAGGACACCGAGCTCGTAAGCCGCGGCGTCGGCGTGCCGCCCCCTCATCGCACCGTCACTTCCCCGAGCGCCTTCCGCAATTGCCGCATCGCCGTGTACAACCGCGATTTCACGGTTCCCTCGGGAATTCCCAGAATTGTTGCCGCCTGCCGGACGGTGTTTCCGGCGAGGTAGGTCTCGGTGATGACGGACTGGTATTTCTCGTCGAGTTCCACCAATGCCTGAGTAATCGTTAGTGCGGCTAACGAACTGTCCGCGCGATCAGCGGACTCGGCATTTTCCGGGATCTCCAGAGCGACCTCCTGCGGGCGGACCCGGCGGTTTCGCCAGCCGTCGATGACGATCCGGCGGGCCACGGTGAGCAGCCAGCCGCGCAGCATTCCGGGCTCGCGTTCGAGCGTTCCGGAGTGCTGCCACGCGCGGATCATGGTCTCCTGCACCACATCCTCGGTCCACTGCCGGTCATAGTTGGTCAGGGACAACACCTGTGCGAACAGCGTGGCGCGGAAGTCCTTGTACAGCAACGGAACCAGATCATCCGCAGAGCTGGGGGCGACGTCGACCGCGGTGGTGGACGGGGCGTAGCCGACATGGCCGCGACTTTCTCTGCCCAGTGCTTCCATAAAGCTCGCAACCTCACCTGACTGGCGGACCGTGGGGCCATCGGAGCGTAGCGCAAAAACACTTAATAGGCCATATGCATTAGTTTCCCTGCCCAATTGGGCGCGGTGGCTACGGTGACCATGGAAGGCGGGTTCAAATTGTGTCTTGTGATGCACGTCACAGTCACTAAAAGGTGACGGTGAGAACCGGATCACACCTTCTCCCCGTAGCTCCCGGTGAGGACTACTTCGCGAAGGGACAACGGGGATGCCGCTCCGATTCGTGGCTTTGCTCACCGCCACGACCGCGCTCGTGCTCGGCCTGGCCTTCCCGGCCGCCGCCGGCGAGCTGCAGCAGTCCGACCGGACCCTGCTGACCCGGCTGAAGCAGCACACGCTCTGGGCCGGGCCGGCCAGCAGGCTCGCCGCCGAGCGGGCCACCAACCGGCGGGTGCAGGCCGTCGCGGGCCGCATCGCCGACGACCAGGCCCGCCTCGACGTCGCCCTGCGCGCGGTCGCCGACCGGCTCGCCTACGCGCTGCCCACCGAGCCGACCGGACAGGAGCGCGCGTGGGCGGACGAGCTCGCCGCGGACTCCGGCGACGACTTCGACCGCGCCTACGTCAACCGGGTCCGCGCCGAGTACGGCAGCCTCTTCGCACTCGCCTCCGACGTCCGCGCCGGCACCCGCGACGACGACGTCCGCGCGTTCGCCCAGACCGCCGTCGACACCGCACTCGGCCACCTGACGCTCCTCGAGAGCACCGGGCTCGCCGAGACGACGTCCCTGCTCGTCTCCGCCACCGAGGACAACAGCCTCGGCGGCGGCGACCTCGCGCTCGGGGCCGTGTTCGTGGCTTTCGCCGCAATCGCCACGTTCGGCCTGCTCCGCCTGCTCGGAACCCCCGGCAGGACCCAGCCGCGCACCCGGAGGTAAGCCCGCCCATGTCCCCATCCGCCGCGCTGGTCCCGGTGTCGCCGCACGACACCGGGATCGCCGAGGCCGCCGCGCTGTCCGGCCGCCTCACCTACCTCTGCATGTGCCTCGCGCTGTGCTGGGGCGTGCTCGCCGCCACCGGCTGGGTCCGCCGCCTCGGCGGCCGCGACGCCCTGCGCGCCGGGCACGTCCTGCTCTCGGCGTTCACCCTCGCCACCGGCACCCTGCACGGGCTGACGTTCCTCTTCCTGGAGGACGACCCGTTCGGCGTCACCGACCTGCTCGTGCCCTTCTACGACGGCACCCCGCGGCACGCGCTCGGCATCGCCGGGCTCGAGCTCGTGATCGCCGTGTCGGTCACCGCCGGGCTGCGCCGCGGCGCCCGCGAAGGCCGCTGGCTGCGGTTCCACCAGCTCGGCTACCTCGCCATCGGGCTGCTCGCGGTGCACGCCTGGCTCGGCGCGATCTCCGCCGGGCACCTGGCGGTGGTCTGGCTCGCGGGCATCACGCTGCTCGTCCCGCCGGTGGTGCTCTCGGTGCTGCGGGTGCTGCCGACGTCGGCCCTCGTCCGCGCCGGGCTGATCGAACCGGCGCCCGAGGAGCCGGAGCCGGCCGGGCTGCACGTCGACGTCGACAGCCAGCGCTGCCACGCCTACGGGGTCTGCCAGGCGGAGGCGCCCGGGGTCTTCCAGCTCGGCCACGACGGGCACCTCGAGTACGAGAAACGGCCGGGGGCCGGCCAGGCATCGAACGTCCAGGCCGCCGCGCGCGCCTGTCCCATGCGAGCCATCCACCTGTTGGGAGCCACCCGATGAGCGAACGCATCGTCATCGCCGGAGCCGGCCTCGCCGGCCTGCGCGCGGCCGAACGGCTGCGCGAGCTCGGGTTCGACGGCGAGGTCGTCGTCATCGGCGCCGAGCCCGACGTCGCCTACCACCGGCCGGCGTTGTCCAAGCAGCTGCTCACCGGCGCGGTCAGCCGCGCCGACACGCTGCTGGTCGACCCGCTCGAAGTCGACGCCGAGTGGCGGTTCGACACGCCGGTGACCGCGGTGTCGCCGAACCGGCAGGTCGTCCACCTGCGGGACGAGGAGCTGCGCTACGACGGCCTGGTCATCGCCACCGGGGTCGAGCCGCGGCGGATGCCGGGCGCGCCGCACGGCCACCCGCGGGTCGTCGTCGTGCGCACGCTGTCCGACACGACAGCCCTCCAGCGCGCCCTCGCCAGCAACCCGGGGCCGGTGGCGGTCGTCGGTGACGGCTTCATCGGCTGCGAAGTCGCTTCGAGCCTTCGCGAGATGGACCGCGACGTCATCCTCTTCGGCCGGGCGCGGGCGCTCATGACCGACGTCCTCGGCCCCGACATCGGCGACTGGCTCACCGCGCTGCACACCGCCCGCGGGGTCCACCTCGAGCTCGGCACCACCATCCGCCGCTGGCGCCCCTCGCCGACCTCGGTCGGGCTCGAGTTCGCCGACGGCCGGGCGGTCGACGTCGCGTGTGTCGTGGTCGCGGTGGGCAGCGTCCCCGCCGTCTCGTGGCTGCGCGGCGCGAAGCTGCCGCTCGACGACGGTGTCGTGTGCGGACCCACGTGTCACGTCGTCGGGTCGTCCACGATCGTCGCCGCCGGAGACGTCGCCCGCTGGCCCAACCTCCGCTACGAGCCCACGCCGCAGCGTGACGAACACTGGCTCAACGCGGTCGAGATGAGCCGTGTCGCCGCCGAGAACCTCCTCACCGGCCCGCAGGGCTCCCCGGCCTACACACCGGTGCCGCGCTTCTGGTCCGAACAGCACGGCGTCCGCATCCAGGTCGCCGGGCGGCCGGCTCTCGGCACCGACACCGTCCTGCTCGAGTCGCCGGTCGCCGGCACCCGGCCGATCACCGGGTTCGTCCGCGGCGGCCGGCTGGTCGGCCTGATCGGCCTGGACAGCCCGGCGGCCGTGCTGCACTGGACCGCCGAGCTCGCCCGCCAGCACCCGGCGCCCGGCCGGTACGAGCCACCGCCGCCGGAGGTCCGGCCGCGCCACCGCAGCGGGGCCGTGGCCGGGTACTGAGCTACGATCCTCCGGCGGACGAGCTGGCAGGGCGGTCGCGAGCCGGGGCGACCCGGTCCGAGGAAAGTCCGGACTCCGCAGGGCAGGGTGGTTGCTAACGGCAACCCGGGGTGACCCGCGGGAAAGTGCCACAGAGAACAGACCGCCTCCGTTTTCGAACGGGGGTAAGGGTGAAACGGTGGTGTAAGAGACCACCAGCGTCCCGGGCGACCGGGACGGCTAGGTAAACCCCACCCGGAGCAAGGCCAAGAGGGAGCGCGAGCTCCTGCGCAGGCGTTCGAGGACGGCCCGTCCGAGCCTGCGGGTAGGCCGCTGGAGCCTGCCGGCGACGGCAGGCCGAGATGGATGGCCGCCGCCCCGCGAGCCGCGAGGCGACCGGGGAACAGGATCCGGCTTACATGCCAGCTCGTCCGCTTCCTTCCGCAGCTGGTCGTGAGTGGGAATTAGGGTTCTAACCCGAATTACCACTCACGACGGCCGGAGTCTCGCCAGCGGTGGTTACCCGGTAGTAGGGTGCGGTCATGGCGGGCGACGAGAAGCGGTTCAAGCGGGCATTCGACTCCTTGCACGCCTTTGCGTACTTCGCACCCGAAGTCGACGCGGCGCTCACCGGCATCGGGCTCCGGCCGGGGCGGATGCCGTACTTCGCCGGACGCTCGGCCGCCATGGGCGCCGTCGGGCCCGAGGTCGTCGCCGCGACCTTCTACAACTTCAACCCCGAGGTCGTCGCCCGGACCATCCCGCGGGCGTGGACCCTGGCGACCCCCGACCAGGTGCTCGACGCGCGGCTCGAGGGCGTCGACCAGGCGCTGACCCGGCTGCTCGGTGACCACGTCAAGGGTGACGACGTCGCGGAAGCCGCGGAGCTCGCGCGTGAAGCCTCGGCCGGCTGCCACGGCGAAGGCCGTCCCCTGTACGCGGCGCACGCCGGCCTGGGCTGGCCGGGGGAGCCGCACCTCGTCCTCTGGCACGCCATCACCCTGCTGCGCGAGCACCGCGGGGACGGCCACATCGCCGCGCTGGTGCTCAACGGCCTGAGCGGGGTCGAAGCCGTCGTAACGCACGTCGCGACCGGCGGTGGCTTCACGACCGAGGCGGCGAAGCGGACCCGCGGCTGGAGCGACGAGCAGTGGGCCGCCGCCGAAGCCGGTCTTCGCGACCGGGGGCTCTTCGACGCCGACGGCGCGCTCACCGACGAAGGCGCCGCCGTCCGCGACCGGGTCGAGATCGCCACCGAGGCCGCCGCGCGCGGGCCGTGGGAGCACCTGGGCCGCGAGAAGACAGCCCGGCTCGAAGAGCTCTGCCGCGGCCTCAGCGCCCGCGTCGTCCAGGCCGGCGCGTTCCCCGCGGGTGTCTTCGCACAGCGACGATCCTGACCAAGATCACGCTATGTAGTGAAAATCCTGTGAGGTTCTGAGCGCCCTGTGACGGACGGCGGCGACGGTGAAGATCGACATCCCTCCGGACCGGCCGAAGGGCAGTTACGGAGCGGACTCGCGCGACAGGGCCGTTCGGGTCATGTCACACTATTCCCGGCCGCACAACGGCCACGGCGTAAGTACCCACAGTGAGCAAATCCCGGGCAATGGGGTGAGTTCGTCAGCACACTGAGAAGTATGGGTGCCCGGGCTTTAACCCGAGGGCCCTTGCCGCGATGATGGTGGGCGTGGAGTTTTCGTGCGCCGCGCGCGCCACGCCGGTTGACAAGGCAGCCGTCCTCTACGCAGCGCGCTTTGACCACTACCCCTCGTAGCCGCCATGATGTTGTTCGAAGCACCGCCTGAGCCAGAACCGCGCGGGCCCCACCGCGCACCGGGAGTATCGCGATGATGACCTTGACCACCCTCGACACGCTGGCCGCCGGCGAGCTGGGCACGGGAAACGTGCGCACCTGGCTGATCGACAACATCATTCCGCTGGTGCTGCTGGCCGTCGCCCTCCTCCTGCTGTGGCTGGGCGGTGGCAAGGGCGACAACGCCGGCGTGATGCGGCGCCTCGCCGGCGTGGTCATCGCGCTCGCGATCATCGGGCTCGCGGTCAGCGGCGCCGGCGTCAACGTGGGCCAGTGGATCGCCGGCCTGTTCACGGGCTGAGGCGGAACCGGCGTGCGCATCAGGACTGATGACGAGGTCTACCGGGTCGACGCCGTGTGGCTCGGCCCGCCGAAAGCGACTTTTCCCTGGAGGGCCCGGTACGTAGCCTGGCTCATCGGCATCCCGGCGTTCTTCGTCGTCCTCGGCGTCGAACGCTGGGCGGGGTGGAGCTTCGGGTTCTTCTCGACGGCGTGGGCGTTCATCGCCACCATCGTGATCACCCGGCTGCTCACGGCCAAGATCAGCCACGAGCGCCCGCTCGGCGCCGTGGTCGCGATGGCCGGGCGCGAGCTCAACGCCCCCAGAGAGGTGACCACGGGCACGGGCGGCGCGGTCAGCGCCAGCCGCGTCCGGGTGCGGGCGACCCGCCCGTTGCCGAAGCACCGCCGAAGGCGGCAGTACCAGCACCACGGCGTGCCGCCGGGTGCGGCGGAGTTCACCCAGGGAACACCACGAGCGCGCCGGAGCCGCAGCAGTGCGGCTCGGGCCGGGAGGTAGTCGTTGTTCGGTCGCGGCGGTAGCCGAGGAAAGCAGGGTCGGGACGCTCACTCGGGCGCGTGGCAACCGCCCGAGCAGGTCCGCGCGGCGCGGAACGGCTCGGGCGGCAAGGGCGGCCGGCGCCTGACCGGCGAGCAGGCCATTCCCGCGTACACCCCGTCGATCGCGGTGCGCAGCATCGACGGTCACCTGGTGCGCACCGGGTTCGAGGTCTACGCCTGGTACCGGCTCGCGCCGCAGCGCTGGTCGTTCCGCTCGGACTCGCAACGCCGTGACCTCGTCGCGGCCATCGCCGGGCAGTACGCCGAGCTGCAGGGCCGCTGGCTGCACCTGCGCGTGACGAACCGGCCGTACCCGATCCGGATGTGGGCCGAGGCGCACGTCTACAACGCGCACGGCCGTCCCCAGGACGTCCCGGGCGCGATGTCGTTCGACGACTACCTGATCGGCGAGCAGCAGCAGCTCATGGGTCGTTCGATGGCCGAAAAAGAGGTCTACATCGGGGTCCAGGTGCAGACCCGGCGGATGGTCGACCGCGCGGTCGAGCGGGCCGCGCCGGTGCTGCGCAAGATCCTGCCCGAGGCCGTCGACGCCGAGCTGACCGCGCTGGACTCCGAGGTCGAGCACCTCGACCAGGTCATCGGCAGCGCCGGGCTGGAAGGCCGTCCGGTGCACGCCGAGGAGATGTCCTGGCTGATGCACCGCTCGTGCTCGCTCGGCCTGCCCGCGCCGCGGAACATGCCCGCGGTGCCGGGCGCGGCCTGGGAGCCCGAAGACCTGGCCAGCTTCACCGACGCCGCCGACTACTACGCCGACCCGTACGCGCCGACGGTGACCGTCCGCGGCCGCACCGGCTCCAACGCCGGCGTCTCGCGGCACCTGGCGATCTTGACGGTGGGGCAGATGCACGGCCTGCAGATCCCCGAGGTCGACGACCCGTGGATCCAGCACGCCGACCGCCTGCCGGCCGCGGTCGAGGTGTCGGCGCGCATCTACGTCCGGCGGCCCGAAGAGGTCGCCAACGAGCTGCAGCGCCAGATGAACAAGGTGCGCTCGCAGGTCAAGCACTACACCGACGAGCACGAGCTGGAGCCGCCGCAGTCGTTGTCGCGCCAGGCCGGGCGCGTGCTGGAGATCGACGACGAGATGACGTCGGGCTTCACCGCGCTCGCCACCCGCGTGCGGTCCTGGTGGCGGCTGGCGGTGTCCGGCCCGACCGAGCGGGACGCGCTGCGCCTGGCCCAGCAGCTGCTCGACCTCTATAAGCCGAAGATCGCCATCGAGCACCCCGAGGCCCAGTACGCGCTGGCCCGGGAGTTCATCCCCGGCGAGCCGCTGGCCTCGGCGGCCTACATGCGTCGCGGGTCGGTGGTCTGGGCGTCCTCGGCGGTCCCGACGGCGACGGCGGAGGTCGGCGACCGCCGCGGCATCCTGCTCGGCGAGACGTGCACGGCGACCCGGCGCCCGGTCGCCTGGGACCCGTGGATGGCCCAGGAGATCCGCGACGGCTCGGGCCTGACGGCGATGGTCGCCGGCCTGGGTGGCGGCAAGTCGTTCCTCGGCGGCGGCATCGTCTACAAGACCCTGCGCGCGGGCGCGAGCTGGACGATCCTCGACCCGTCCGGCCCGCTGTCGCGCCTCTGCGACCTGCCGGAGCTGCGGCCGTACGCGCGGCCGATCAACCTGCTCAACGCCCAGCCCGGGATCCTGAACCCGTACCGGGTGGTCGCCGAGCCGCTGATCGAGCACTTCATGGACGAGGACGACCCCGAGCGCTCCTGGCGCCGGGAGAAGGCCCTGGCCGGCGCGACTCGACGGCGTCTCGTGCTGGACGTCCTGACCGGTGTGCTGCCGTACGAGGTCTCGCGGATGGCGCAGACCCGGATCGTGCTGCTGCGCGCGGTCCGCACGGTCGGCGGCCGGTTCGACGCCGACCCCGGCCAGGTCATCGACGCGCTCCGGCGGGACTCTTCGGAGCACCACGAGCACGCGAGCGTCGTCGCGGACTTCCTCGACGAGATGCGCGAGCGGATGGCGCTGCTCATCCCGGAAGCCGACGCGGACCCGTACTCGGAAACCCGCGACGACCGGCTGACGGTGCTGACGATGGCCGGGCTGACCCTCCCGAAGGACGGCGTCCCGCGCGAGTACTGGACGGACGCGGAGTCCCTCGGCGTCGAGATGCTGAACCTGGCGGCGTGGCTGACCCAGCGGTCGGTGTACGAGAAGCCGAAGGAGATGCGCAAGGGCGTCTGGATCGACGAGGCGTTCTTCCTGTCCGAGGTCCCGACCGGCCGCGTGCTGATGAACCGCTTCGCGCGTGACTCGCGCAAGTGGAACGTCCGCGTGCTGCTGTCGTCCCAGATCCCGGCGGACTTCCTGAAGATCCAGGGGTTCGTGACCCTGCTGGACTCGGTGTTCGTCGGGCGCCTGGACGACGACGACGCCCAGGCGGACGCCCTGCGGCTGCTGAAGGTCCCGGTGGGTGTGGGGTACGAGCAGGTGGTGGCGGCCCTGGGCCGCCGCCCGGGAGCAGCCCAGCGCGGCCTGGAGCGCGACGTCGAGCCCCGTCAGTTCATCTTCGGCGACGGAGCGGGAGGGGTCGAGCGCATCCGCGTCGACTTCTCCGGCCCGCACCTCGACCATCTCCGCGCGGTGATGGACACGACCCCGGGTTCGAAGGACGCGGCGCCTTCACGGCGTCCGGGCAACGAGCTGGCGCTTCCGCCGAACGCAACACCGGAGAAGCCGTTCGTGGCCTCCCCACCCGAGGACGACATCGAGCTGGAGCAGGACTTCGAGCTGGCGGCGGAACTGGAGGTCGGCCTGGCCGACGAGAACCTCCTGGGAGCCCCGGACCCATTGGCGGCCGAGACCGGCGAAGTGGAGGGCGGCGTCCAGCCGTCCAACGGCCACGGCGGCCAGCAGGAGCACGCCCGCACCGGCGGAAAGGGCGGCACCGGCCGGGACGCCGCATGAACGCGGCCCGGAGTCGAAGTACCGGCCCCGGCCAGCGCCGTCGGACATCGGGTAGCCGCGTCGCCACCGTGGAGCGTGCCGCATGAACACGCTGATGACGCTGGCCGTGGTCTTGACCCTGGCCGCGGCGTGGCACGCGCTGAAGCGCCGCATCAAGGAAGGCCCACGACCGCGCCGAACCCCCACCCGCAAGGCGACGATGTTCGCCGTCATGCTGGTCCTGGGCCTCCAGGCGATCGCCACGGCCCCGGCGGCGAGTGCGGCCGCCTGCGGTGAGGCCCCGAACCCGGAACGCCCGGGCGCGGGCATGGTCGGCGCGATCGACCCGCCGGAGGGCCACGGCGAACCGAACAGCGCGTACATCGACTACAGCTACGCCGGCATGGTCTGGAACACCTTCGAGACCAACTGCTCGGCGCTGAACCTCACCCCCGCGGGGTCCACCTTGGACACCTGGGGCGGCAACCAGCTGTTCAACCTGGGCAAGAACATCGTCGGAGCGACCAGCTCACTGCACTACACGGTGCTCGAAGGTGGCCTGCTGAACCCGATCTACGCCGCGGTGAAATCTGGTGCCGAGAAGGTCTACAACAACATCTACGCCCAGTTGTTCGGCCTGGTCGCGCTGATCCTGTCGATCATGATGTTCCGCAACATCTGGCGGGGTGACCTGGCCGCGGTCAGCAAACGGGCGCTGTACGCGCTCGCCGGAGTGTGGCTGGCGGCGTCCTCCTTGGCGATGTTGCGGTACTTCGACCCGATCGACAAAGCGATCGTCCAGACCACCACCAACATCCAGGCGGGCTTCGTCGACGAGAGCGGCGACCGGATCATCCGCGACATCCTGCCGACCCAGCTCCACACGCAGATCGTCTATAACAACTGGCTGCGCGGGGAGTTCGGCACGCCGACGGCGCCGCAGGCCGAGCAGTTCGGCAAGCCGTTGCTCGACGCCCAGGCGTTCACCCGCAACCAGCTGGTCAACGGCGACGACGGGAACCAGTCCGTCATCGACGGCAAGAAGAACGCCTACAAGGACATCTCCACCAAACTCGGCCCCGCCACCGGCTACTTCACCGGCGAAGCCGGCGGCCGCACCGGCGCCGGCTTCCTCTCCCTCGGCCAAGCCCTCGTCTACTCGCTCTTCCAGCTCCTCGCCAAGGCAAGTGTCCTCCTCGCCCAGGTCCTGATCCGCCTCTTCGCGCTCACCGCGCCGCTGATCGGGCTCATCGCCCTGCTGCACCCGGAGATCCTGCGCCGCGTGCTCAAGGTCGCCGGCGGGGTCGCGTTCAACCTCGTCGTGCTCTCCGTGCTCGCCGGCGTGCACGCGCTGCTGTTGCAGGCGATCTTCGACGCCGGGAACTCGCTGAACATGCTCACGCAGATGGTCCTCGCCGGGCTCATCACCGTGCTGCTGTTCATGGTCGGGCGGCCGGTGCGCCGGCTGTGGCAGATGGTCGAGATGTCGGTCAGCATGGTCGGCGCCGCCGTGCCGTCGCCCGGCGGCGGGATCTTCTCCCGGTTCCGGCGCAACAAGAACGGCCCGACCCCCCAGGACGAGTTCTGGCAGCACGTGCGCGAGACCGACGACGTCGTCGACGGCGAGCAGCGCGGGCCGCTCGGGGCGACCGCGGGGGGCGGCCGCTTCCGGCCGGAGGCCACGATCTTCGCCAACGCCCAGCGCCTCGACAACGGCTCGGGCGCGTCCCGGCCGGCCGCGGCCTGGTCCGGCGCCTGGCCGGGTGCCATCAACGGCGGTCCGGCCGGCGCCCTGCCCGCGGGCGGGCGCCCCGGTTCGCCCGTGTTCGGCCAGTACAACCCGGCGAACGGCGACGGCGGCGACTACGTCGTCGTCGGGCCCGGTGGCCGTCCGACGCTCCGGGGTGAGGAGAGCCGGCGGGTCGACACCTCGCCGGTCGCCGACCGGCGGTGGAACGACGAGCCCGAGCCCGTCGTCGTACCTTCGGACCTGCGGGCCCCCGAAGCCGAGTTCAACGGGTACGCCGCGCAGGAAGCGCCGCGGACGCCGGGGGTGCGCGCCCAGCCGCGGCGGGTCGACCCCGAAGTGGTCGCCGGCAAGCCGGTCTTCGTGTTGTACCGGCCGTCGCGCGGCATCGAAGTCCGTGAGGAACCGCGTGAGACCGACCAAGTGATGGGGCGGTGACGGATGCCGATCCGGACCAACCGCGGCCGCGCCGCGGTCTACCGCCGCCTGTGGGGGTGGCCGCTGCGCTCGCCCCGCCACCTCATCGGCACGCTGGTCTTCCTGGCGATTCTCATCACCGCGCTCGGCATCGTGCTGCCGAAGGCGATCGGCAAGCAGCAGGCGAAGGCGTCCCCGACCACCGGCACAACGACCACGTCCGTGACGGCGACGCCGCCGGGCGTCGCCGCGCCGGTGCCGACGTCCAACCTGCCGACGCGGCTGTCCACACCGCTGGCCACCCCGACCTCGGCGGCGCCGAACGCCGACGCAGTCCGCGTCGCCAAGGAATGGGCCGCGGCCTGGGTGAACCACCCGGCGGGCATCACGTCGGAGCAGTGGCTGGCCCAGCTCAAGCCGTTCACGACGGAGGAGTACCTGCCGGTGATGTCGTCGGTCGACCCGGCGAACGTCCCGGCGACGAAGGTCACCGGTGAGCCGACGGTCGGCACGTCCTACACCAGCTCGGTGCAGCTGACGATCCCCACCGACGGGCCGAAGCTCGCCATCACGGTGGTCAACACCAACGCGGGCTGGCGCGTCGCCGACTACGACCAGGCGAGCTGACCGTGCGGCGGCTGGGGGTGTGGCTGGGGCTGATCGTGTTCGTCGCGATCGGCGCCCTCATCGTCACCGCCGTCGCCGCCAAGGTGGTCATCGACAACCAGCAGGCGCAGGCCAGGGGCGTGTCCCTGCAGAGCTGCGACGCCTCGGTCGGGCCGACCCAGCCCGGCCAGGGCGAGCGCGGCGCCGTCGACGCGTCGAAGCTGGACGAGGAGCAGCGCGGGATCGTCGCGCTGATCGTCTCGATCGGCAAGCAGCGGACGCTGGCGCCGCGCGCCTGGCAGGTCGCGATCCAGGCCGGGATGACCGAGTCGGGGCTCCACAACCTCACTTACGGTGACCGCGACTCGCAGGGGATCTTCCAGATGCGCCCGTCGATGGGCTGGGGCTCGGTCGCCGAGGTCACCAACCCGACGTATGCGGTCAACAAGTTCTACGACGTCCTGCTCGCGGTGCCGGACTGGGAGAACAAGCGCCCGGGCGACGCCGCGCAGGCCGTCGAGCGCTCGGGCTTCCCGGACCGGTACCACAAGTGGGAGCCGATGGCGGCGAAGCTGGTGGAGAACGTCGGCCAGGTCGTCGACGTCGTCGCCTGCGGCACCGGCCTGGGCCAGCTGCTGCCGCCGAGCCAGGCCGCGGCCAAGGCGATCAGTTTCGCGCTGGGCGAGCAGGGCAAGCCATACGTGTGGGGCGCCACGGGCCCGAACTCGTACGACTGTTCGGGCCTGATGCTGCGCGCGTACGAGTCGGCGGGGATCATCCTGCCGCGGGTGTCACGCGACCAGTACCACGCGGGCGCGATGCTGCCGGTGCGCGAGGCGCAGCCCGGTGACCTGCTGTTCCTCGCGACGGATCCGTCGAACCCGGACACGATCCACCACGTGATGATGTTCCTCGGCGACGGCAAGGTCGTCGAAGCCCAGCAGGACGGCGTGCCGGTGCACACCCGGGACTTCTCGTTCGACGAGCGTGAAGTGGTGCCGCAGGCGGTCCGCCCCGGCGTTTAGCATGGGGCGCGAGGGCCTTGACACGAATCGGCCGATTCACCCGACGTCGCGGCGCTTCCACGAGCAGGTGGCCGCGTACTGGCAGAGGATGAGCACGTGGGACGGAAATTCGGCAAGCGCGGCAGGTCCGGCGCGGGCGAGCCCCAGGACCCGGCGTCGCTGTTCGGCGCGCCCCAGCCGCCCCGGCAGTCGGCTCGCCCCGCGTCCAGCACCCCGCTCGCCGACCAGCTGAGCCAGGGGTATCCGGGCGTCGACCAGGGGTACGTGGTGCTGCCGCGCTCGCTGGCCGAGGGGATGTCCCTGCCGTGGCAGCACCAGATGGCGGCGCTGCTGGCCCAGTTCCACGCCGAGCACGCGGCGCTGGCATGGCCGATCTACCGGGTGGTGCCGTCGCGGTACGAGCGGTTGGAGGACCTGGACGAGGAGCAGCTCGCGGAGGCGGGCTACCTGGTCGAGATGGACGCCGACGGCGAGATGGTCTACCGCGAGCGCAGCGGGCGGAAGGTGGAGGATCCGCAGAACACAACGGTGCTGGTGTCGAGCCTGGACCCGATCCCCCGACCGGCGGCGCGTCCCTCGCCCCCGCCGCCGGGGGCTCCGCCGGCACCGGGGCAGGCGCCGGCGCCGATGAACATCGGCCCGGCGCCGGTGTGGCGGACGGTGCCGCATCCGCCGCCGGCGCAGTCGGTGCCGGGGACGCCGGAGCAGCAGCCGAGGCCGCCGCGGCGGACGTCTCCGGGGTGGACCCAGGCTCCGTCTTCGTCTGGGCCCTCGATCGAGCCTGAGGTCGATCCGCCGGGCGCGGTGAGGGCCCCGTCGACTGCGCGCCACGCGGCCCCGGAGCCTTGGGAGACCCGGCAGCCCGCGCAGTCCGAACCTGCACCGACGGAGACGGCAGCCGAGGGCGCGCCGCAGGAGAACGAACCAGCGGCTGATGACAGCCGATCCGAATCCGAATACGCATCCCAGGAAGCCAGCCGGCCTGAGGCTGCGGCTCCGGTGGAGGCCGGTGAGCAACCTGAGCCTGTCGCTCCTGGGCAGGTCGCCGACCAGCCGGAAGCGGCCATCTCGCCGAGCGAGGACAAGCTGGCACATCCGGTTGCACCTGCCGCCGAGGGTGCAGCGCAGACTGAACCTCACCCGGCGTCCGACAGTCCTGCTGCGCCGTCGGCCGAAGGTTCGCCTGGTGCCCAGCAGTCAGAGCCGCCTTCCGCGCAGCCATCTGTCGCTTCGCGGCCTGCGGCCCAGGAATCGCTGCCCACAGGTGCGGAGCCGCCTGCAGCGCCGCAGCCACCGGAGGGTCCGCAATCGGCGACGCTCGGTGCATCGCAGCCCATGCCCGACGCGGCACCGCAGCCACGGGAAGTTTCGCAGCCGGCGACGCCCGTTGCTTCGCAAGCATCTGCGGCTTCGCAGCGGATGCCCGACGCGGCGCATCCGCCCGTCGCTTCGCAGTCGCTGCCCGATGAGCCGCAGCGGCCTGCCGATCCGCCGCCCGCGCCGCTCCCTGGCGCTGATCTGCCCGAGGCCTCCGGGGCGGTGTCGCCCGATGTGGAGCCGCCTGCCGATGAGCCGCCCACTGGCGCTGAGTCGCCCACTGGCGCTGAGTCGCCCGCAGCCTCCTGGTCGCTGCCGCCCGATGAGCCGCAGCGGCCTGCCGATGTGCGGCCGGCGCCGCCCACTGGCGCTGAGCTGCCTGAAGCCTCCGGGGCGGTGTCGCCCGATGTGCAGTCGCGTGCCGATGCGCCGCCCACTGGCGCTGAGCTGTCTGCCGCCTCCGGGGCGGTGCCGCCCGACGTGCAGTCGCCTGCCGATGCGCCGCCCATCGGCGCTGAGCTGCCCGCAGCCTCCCGGTCGGTGCCGCCCAATGAGGCGCAGCGGCCTGCCGATGCGCAGCCGGCACCGCTCGCCGGCGCCGAGCCGGCTGCTGACTCCTCGCCGATTCCGCCCAGCGCACCGCCGCCGCCGGCGCCCATCGCGCCTCAGCCGCAGCAGCCTGCGGTCGGCGGTTCGCAGCCGCCGTGGGGCCCGGCTACCGGAGCTCCCGGCACTGGCCTCTCTCCCGACTCGAGCGCTCATGCCGCCCAACCCGCCACTTCGGCCTCGGGCAACGCTCCGGTGTCCGGCTCAGGTGCGGTCCCGAACTTCTCGCCAGCGCCGTCCCCAGGGACGGTGCCAGGCGCCGGCCCGGTCCCGAGTAGTCCGGCTCCGCCCGCCGGCCCGGTGCCCGGCTCGGATTCGGCCCCGAACCTTCATTCGGCCCCGCCCGGTGGCCCGGCCGGTCAGGCTCCGGGTTCCGGCCCCGCTCCGGACACCACTCCGCCCCCAGCTGCTGGCCCAGTCTCGACTTTCCAATCGGCGCCACCCACCCCGGCATCGGGTGCCGGTCTGGTTCCCGGCCCCGGCGCAACCCAGAACCCGCCCGCCGGTCCGGTCCCGGGCAACGCTCCGGCACCCAGCTCAGGTCCGGCCCCGACCTCCCAGTCGCTGCCGCCCGGCCAGGGCCACGCTGCGGGCCCGACCTCCAGCACTGGCTCGGCCCCAAGCTCTGCGCCGACCAGTTCGAGCCCGGCGGCGACCAACCCAGGTCCTGCCGCACCCAACCCGGGCCTCGCGTCGACCAGCTCGGGTCCCGGCGCCACCCTGATCCCGCCCGCCGGTCCGGTCCCAGGCAGCGCTCAGGCACCCCTCTCAGGTCCGGCCCCGGACTTCCAGTCACCGCTGCCGCCCGGCCAGGTCCCCGCCGCGAGCCCGACATCCAGTAACAGCCCGGCTCCAGGCCCTGCGCCGACCAATTCCGGCCTTGCGGCGACCAGCCCCGGTCCTGCGGCTGCCAACTCAGGCCTTGCGCCGACCAACCCGGGTCAAGCAGTGACCAATTCGGGCCCTGCGCCGACCGGCCCGGCCGCCGCGTCACCCAACCCGGCCGCCGCGCCGGCCAACCCGGCCCCCCGCCCCCCAAAACCCGTCTTCCCTGGCCCCGAATCCACCCCCCAGCCGTTCCCAGCCCGCCACGCCGCCCCAGCCCGCCCGGTCTTCCCCGGCCCCGGCACAATGCCGCCGACGCCCGGCCCGAACGCCACGCCCGTCTTCCCCGGCCGGGACACCCCTCTTCCCCAACCCTCCCGCCAGGAACCCGAAACCCCTCCCCGCGGCAACCAACGCGGCTGGTTCGACGAGTTCACCGACCAGCCCGCCGACCCCGAAGAGCCGCCGGACTTCGGACCCACCGGGCAGCCGACCGAAATCCCCTACCGCTACAAGCGGTGACTCACGCTGACAGCCGGGCCGTCGGGTGCCAGGCTTGATCCCATGGCCAACGACCCGAACCCGGACCAGGGGTGGTACTACAACACCCGCACGCACCAGGTCGAGCACCTCGAACGCAGCCGCGGCGTCGACCTGCTCGGCCCGTACCCCGATGAGGCCACCGCCCGGCGGGCCCTCGAAATCGCCAGGGAACGGACCCGGCAAGCCGACGCCGAAGACGACTAGACCGCCAACTGCGGACCGAGGACGAACTCGGGGTCCACCTGCGAGACGAGGTCGGCACCGGCCCACGCCGTCGCGTTGCGCAGGTGGAACTCCACCGCCTGACGCTGGTAACGCGCCCAGTCGCGCTGCTCCGCGTCCACCGCCGCTCGCATCGTGGCCAGCGTTGCGAGGTTGCCGGCCTCGAGCTCGGCGATCGGCCGGGTCGTGCCGCGCTCGGCCGCGCGCACGTGTCCCGACGCCGACAGCCAGCCCAGCAGCGCCGGACCCACCTGCTCCTCGAGGAACTCGACGTCCTCGTCGTCGGTGACCTTGTTGCCCACCACCACGAGCCGCACGCCGAAGTCGCGGGCGTAGTCCGCGTACTGGCGGTACACGCCGACGCTGCGGACCGTCGGCTCGCACACCAGGAACGTCACGTCGAACCGCGTGAACAGCCCCGACGCGAACGCGTCCGCGCCCGCGGTCATGTCCATCACGACGTACTCGCCGTCGACGTCGACCGTGTGGTTCAGCAGCAGCTCCGCCGCGCCGACCTTCGAGTGGTAGCACTTCACACCCAGGTCGTCCTCGTCGAACTGCCCGGTGACGCCGAGCCGGACGCCGCCCAGCTGCCGGAAACACGCCGAGAAGACCGGGTTGTCCTCGAACGGCCGCACCAGCCGGGAACCGCGGCCCGGCGGCGTCGTCTTGATCATCGACGCCGCGTCCGGGATCCGTGGGTTGTCGCCGCGCAGGTAGTCCTTGATCAGGGCCATGTTGTCGCCGAGCGTCGGCCAGGCGAGCGCTTCCTCCTCGGTCGCGCCGAGCGCCACCGCGAGGTGCTGGTTGATGTCGGCGTCGATGGCCAGCACCGGCGCACCGGCGTCGGCGAGGTACGCGACGAACAGCGACGACAGCGTCGTCTTGCCGCTGCCGCCCTTGCCGACGAACGCGATCTTCACTTCTCGGCTCCCTTGATGGTCATGAAGACGGTTTTCATTACGGGCAACGTACACCCGACCGGCCCAAGCCCGATCGGGCGATCACAGGGCCCTCCCGGGGTTAGGGTTGGGGGGTGCCTCCCCTCGTGATCAGGACACATTCGGCGGGCGGGGACTTCGGCCCCCTGCGTGCCGAGTTCGCGCTGCCGGAGTCGTTCGGGCCCGAGGTGCTGGCCGAGGCGGAGGCGGCGGTGCTCGACCCGCTCGCGAGTGCCGGCCCCCGCGAGGACGCGACCGACCTGCCGTTCGTCACCATCGACCCGCCCGGCTCCAAGGACCTCGACCAGGCGGTGGTCGTCGAGCGGACCGCGCACGGCTTCCGGGTGCACTACGCGATCGCCGACCTGGCCGCGTTCGTGCCGCCCGGCGGCGCGCTGGACCGGGAGGCGCGCCGCCGCGGGCAGACGCTCTACCTGCCCGACGGCAACGTCCCGCTGCACCCGCCGGTGCTGTCGGAAGGCGCGGCGAGCCTGCTGCCGGGCGAGATCCGGCCCGCGGTGCTCTGGACCATCGAGACCGACGAGTCCGGCGAGCCGACGGCCACCCGCGTCCGCCGCGCGCTGGTCCGGTCCACCGAGCAGTTCGACTACGAGACGGTGCAGGCGGCGCTCGACACGGGAAACCCGCACCCGTCGGTGGCGGCCCTGCCCGAGCTGGGACGGCGGCGGCGCGAGCTGGCCGTCCGGCGCGGCGCGGTCGAGCTGCAGCTGCCGGAGCAGGAGATCAGCGGCGACCCGGACGGCGGCTGGGTGCTCGCCCGCCGTCCGCGCACCGCCGTCGACGCCTGGAACGCCGAGATTTCGCTGCTCACCGGGATGGCCGCGGCGCGGATCATGATCGACGCGCGGGTCGGCGTCCTGCGCACGCTGCCCGACCCGGAGCCCGAGGCCGTCGACTGGCTGCGCCGCTCGGCCGAGGCGGTCGGCATCGCGTGGCCGGCCGCGGACACCGTCTCGGAGTTCCTGTCCCGGCTGGATCCCCGGCAGCCGGCGGCGATGGCGATCTACGCGGACACGACCCGGCTGCTGCGCGGCGCGGGGTACACCGCGTTCGACGGCGGGCTGCCCTCGCTGACCACGCACGCGGGGATCGGCGGCGCATATGCGCACGTCACGGCGCCGATCCGGCGGCTGGTCGACCGGTTCGCCACCGAGATCTGCCTCGCCGTCTCGGCCGGGCGTGAGGTCCCGGAGTGGGTGCGGGCGGCGCTGGCGGACGTCCCGGAGCGCATGAGCGCGTCGGACACGCTCGCCGCGAAGGTCGAGCGGGCGTGCATCGACCAGGTCGAGGCGTGGGTGCTCGCCGAGCACGTCGGCGGCGAGTTCAGCGCGGTGGTGCTGCGCGCGGACGAGAACAAGGCGGAGATCCTCGTCGAAGACCCGACGGTGATGGCGAAGTGCGCGGGCGAGAAGCTGACGGCGGGGGAGCGGATCGGGGTCCGGCTGACCGCGGTCGACGTCGAGAAGCGGAAGGTGTCGTTCGAACGCGCATGAACCTCGTCGACGATCTCGGGGAGCCCGTGCCGGTGCGCGGCCCGGCTTCGCACGTGGTTTCTCTGGTGCCGTCGCTGACCGAAGCGGTCGAGGTCAGCGCGCCCGGACGGCTCGCCGGCGCCACGGACTACTGCACGCATCCGTCCACTTTGGACGTCCCGCGAGTGGGCGGGTCGAAGTACCCGAAGCTCGACGACGTGCTGGACCTGGCGCCCGACCTGGTCTTGGCCAACTCCGAGGAGAACCGCCCGGAGGACGTGGAACGCCTGCGCGCCAACGGGATCCCGGTCTGGGTGATGGCCGCGGCGGCCACGGTCCCGGCCGCGCTCGGCTCGCTGCGGCGGATCCTGACGCAGGCGTACGAGCTCGAGGAGCCGGAGTGGCTGGTCGAGGCCGAGGAGCTCTGGCGCGAGGTTCAGCCGGCGCGGTGCCACGCGGTGGTGCCGGTGTGGCGCAAGCCATGGATAGTCCTGGGCCGCGAGACCTTCGGCGGCGACGTTCTGCGCCGGATGGGCGTGGCGAACGTCTATGCGGCTTCGGAGGAGCGGTACCCGCGGCCGGACGTCGAGGAGCTGCGGGCGCACTTCGCGGCGGATGCGGATCTGCTGGTGCTGCCGGACGAGCCGTACCTGTTCACCGAGGAGGACGGCCCGGGCCACTTCCCGGGCGAGCGGTACGTCCTGGTCTCGGGGCGTCACCTCACCTGGTACGGGCCGTCGCTGGTCGAGGCCCACACCGCGTTGACGGAAGCGCTGTCAGAGCTTTAGGTCGCGCACCCAAGCCTCCAGCGCGTCGAAGTGCTCGGCGGTGAGGCCGGTGTGCGGGTCGACGGCGATCAGCTCGGTCGGCAGGTCCCTGCGGCGGTCGAGGAAAGACTGCCGGGCGGCCGGGAAGAGGTCGAAGTCGTCGTCGAACCAGGCCAGCGGGCGCCCGGCCGCGAACCGGGCCACCGGGCCGAACTTCCAGCTGGCGGGCCGGGCCTCGAGCTGCCCGGCGAATTGGACGACCGGCAGCGGCGGCAGGCCGATGGCCGGGCCCACCTGGGCGTTCGCCCGGTCCTCCCAGCTCGTCGCCCAGGCCAGCTCCGCGTTCGCGGAATCGGCCAGGGCGAGCAGCGCCGGGCCGTGCGCCGGGTTCAGCCAGATCCGTTGCCGGCGCCGGCTCCAGCGCGAGATCCGCAGCTGGTGCTCGACGTAGCCGGCGGGCTTCGCGTGGCGCGGCGCGGCCCACGGGCTCAGCGGGCCGTCGACGTCGAGCAGGATCAGCGGTCTCACACCCGCTTACAGCGTCAGGCTGGTCAAAACCGTTACCCGCTCCTCGGTTAAGTCAGCCATCGCCGACGCCGGGCTCTCGCGGCCCACGCGGCGCTGACGGAAGCGCTGGCCGGGCTGTGAAGTCGAAACCGCGGGCCAGCGCGGCGCGGATCCCTTCGGCGACTTCGGCCGGGAGACCGGTTCGACGGCGAAGGTCATCGTCGCGCCGAGCCCCTGCGAGTAGGTCGGCTGGGGGCGGACCGTCCAGCGGTAGTCCGTGCCGTCGACGGTGATGCGGCGCGATCCCCTGCGTGCGAGCGTCATGAGCCCTCCTGCCCGGCCCGAACCTACGCCGGGACCGGGCGGAGGGCCAACGGTTTCAGAGCGTCAGGCCGGTCAAAACCGTTACCCGCTCCTCGGTGAAGTCCGCCATCGCCGACGCCGGGCCCTCGCGGCCGACGCCCGAGTCCTTGACCCCGCCGTAAGGCATCTGGTCCGCGCGGAAGCTCGGCACGTCCCCCACCAGAACTCCACCGACCTGCAACGCCGCCGACACCTCGAACGCCGTCGGCAGGTCGCGCGTGAACACGCCCGCCTGCAGGCCGAACCGGGACGCGTTGATCCGCGAAACCCCCTCGGCCACCGACGCCACCCGGACCAGCGAAACCACCGGGCCGAACACCTCCTCGGCCATCACCGCCGCGTCCTCCGGGACGTCCGCCAGCACCGTCGGCTCGAAAGAAGCCCCCGAACGCCCGCCGCCGGTCAGCAGGCGGCCGCCCGCGGACACCGCGTCCGCGACCCACGACGAGACCCGGGAAGCCGCGGCCTCGTTGATCAGCGGGCCGACGTCGACGCCCTCCGCGCGCGGGTCGCCCGTGCGCAGCAGACCGACCTGCGAAAGCACCTTTTCGACCAAGGCGTCGTACACGTCCGTGTGCACGTACACCCGCTGCACCGAAATGCACGACTGCCCGGCCTGGTACATGGCAAAGGTCGCGATCCGCTGGGCCGCGAAGTCGAGGTCCGTCCAATCGGGACAGACGAGGACCGCGCCGTTGCCGCCCAGCTCCAGGGCCACGTGCTTGCGCGGGACGCGGTCGCGGATCGCCCAGCCGACCGGGACCGAGCCGGTGAACGAGACCACCGGCAGCCGCGGGTCCTCGACCAGCCGTGACGACGTCTCGTTGTCCACCGGCAGGATCGACCACGAGCCCGCCGGGAGGTCCGTCTCAGCCAGGATTTCGCCCAGCAGCAACGCCGTCAGCGGTGTCGCGGGCGCGGGCTTGAGCACGATCGGCGCGCCGACGGCGATCGCCGGGGCCACCTTGTGTGCCACCAGGTTCAGCGGGAAGTTGAACGGCGTGATGCCCAGCACCGGCCCGCGCGGCACCCGCCGGACCAGCGCCAGCCGCCCGGTGCCGCCCGGGTCGGTGTCGAGGCGCTGCAGCTCGCCGGAGAAGCGGCGGGCCTCCTCGGCGGCCCAGCGGAACGTCGAGACCGCGCGGCCGACCTCGCCGCGCGCCCACTTGAGCGGCTTGCCGGACTCGGCCGTGATCAGCGCGGCGATCTCTTCGGACCGCTCACCCAAAGCCCGGGACACGTGGTCCAACGCCCCGGCGCGGACGTGCGCGGGCAGCGTCGCGAACTCGTCCCGGACGTCGTGCGCGGCCTGCACCGCCGCCTCGACGTCCGAAGTGGACGGGACGAAGTGGGAGCCGGCGAGCGAGCCGTCGAAGGAGTGGCGGACGTCGGCCGTGGCGCCGCCGGTCACCGGCTTTCCGGCGACCCAGAAGGGGAAAGTCATGCGTGAGCCTCCGTGCGGACAGCGTGCTCGAGGACCGAGAGACCCTCGTCGAGCAGGTCGGTGGACAGGGACAGCGGCGGCAGCAGCCGGACGACGTTGCCGTAGGTGCCGCAGGTCAGCACCACCACGCCGGCCCGGTGGCAGGCCGCCGCGACGCGCTTGGTGAGGTCGGCGTCGGGTTCCGAAGTGCCGGGCTTGACGAACTCCGCGGCCAGCATCGCGCCGCGCCCGCGGACGTCACCGATCACGCCGGTCTCGGCAGCCAGTGCCCGCAGCCGGGGCAGGACGACCCCTTCGACGCGCTTCGCCGACGCGGCGAGGTCTTCGGCACGCATGGTCTCGATCGAGCCGAGCGCGGCCGCGCACGCGATCGGGTTGCCGCCGTACGTGCCGCCGAGCCCGCCCGGACCCACCGCGTCGAGCAAGGAAGCGCGGCCGGTCACCGCGGACAGCGGCAGCCCGCCGGCGATGCCCTTGGCCGTCGCGATCAGGTCCGGGACGACGTCCTCGTCGGTGGACGCGAACCAGGACCCGGTGCGGCAGAAGCCCGTCTGGACCTCGTCGGCGACGTACACGACGCCGTTCGCGCGGCACCACGCCGCGATCGCGGGCAGGAAACCGCGCGCGGGCTCGATGAAGCCGCCCTCACCCTGGATCGGCTCCAGGACGACCGCGGCCACCTGGTCACCGCCGATCTGCTTCTCGATCCGGTCGATGGCCAGCGCGGCCGCGTCGGCGCCGGAAAGCCCGTCGCGGTACGGGTACGAGCCGGGCACGCGGTAGACCTCGGGCGCGAACGGGCCGAACCCGTGCTTGTAGGGCACCGACTTCGCGGTCATGCCCATCGTGAGGTTGGTGCGGCCGTGGTAGGCGTGGTCGAACACCACGACGGCCTGACGCCCGGTCGCGACGCGCGCGATCTTCACGGCGTTCTCGACGGCTTCGGCGCCGGAGTTGAACAGCACCGACTTCTTCGCGTGGTCACCCGGCGTCAGCTCGGCCAGCGCCTCGCAGACCTCGACGTAGCCCTCGTACGGCGTGACCATGAAACAGGTGTGGGTGAACCAGCACGCCTGTTTGCGGACGCGGTCGACGACGGCCGGCGCGGAGTGCCCGACGTTGGTCACCGCGATGCCGGAGCCGAAGTCGATCAGGACGTTGCCGTCGGCGTCGGTGAGCAGGCCGCCGCTGGCCGAGGTGACGTAGACGGGCAGCACCGAGCTGACGCCCGCGGCGACGGCGTTCGCGCGGCGTTCCTGCAGCTCGCGCGAGACGGGGCCGGGGATCTCGGTGCGCAGCCTGCGCTGCCGGGGCGCCGGGGCCTGCGGCTCGGCGGTGGTGCTTGCGGTCACGGCGTGCTCCTGCGGACGCGGGTGGGTGGTCGTCCCCAGGATGAGCGGTCACCGGGTGCCCGTCAGCTGGCCGATCCGTACAAGAAGGCGCGTAGAATTGGCCGTTATGGCACTCACGCTGCGCGGCCTGGCCGCCGACCGCCCGCTCGGTCTGCGTGTGCTGACCGGCGACGCTCTCCTCGACCGGCCGATCGGCTGGGTGCACCCGACCGAGCTGACCGACCCCCAGGCGTTCCTCGAAGGCGGCGAGCTGCTGCTGACGACCGGGCTGGCCCTCGACGACGAGACGTCCCCGGACTACGTGCGGCGGCTGGTCGGCGCGGGCGTGGCCGGGCTCGGCTTCGGCGTCGGGCTGAGCCACGACGAGGTCCCGCCCGCGCTGGTCGAGGCGGCCGCCGAGGTGGGGCTGCCGGTGCTGGAGGTGCCGCGCGAGACGCCGTTCATCGCGATCACGCGCGCGGTCTCCCGGGCGGTGGCGGCCGACGAGTACGCGACGACGGTCCGGATCGGGAAGGCCCAGCAGGAGCTGACGCGCACGGCGGTCGGCAAGGGCGGCTCGGCGGGGGTGCTGCGGAAGCTGGCGAAGCTCGTCGGCGGCTGGGTGCTGCTCTTCGACCGCACCACAGTCACCGAAGCGGCTCCGGCGAGTGCCCGCGCGTACGGCGCTTCGCTGCGCGATGAGCTGGAGCGACTTCGCACGGGCACGCGGGTTGTGGCACTCGACGGTCAGGAAGTCGTGCTGCAGACCCTCGACACCAGCGCGCGCCGGGTGCTCGCCGTCGGGGCGTCGCTCGACACCGCGGGGCGGCACATCGTCAACACGGCCGTCTCGGTGCTTTCCCTGGCGCTGGAACAGGATCGCGCCCAGGCGGCGGCGCGGCAGGCGCTGCGGTCCGGGCTGCTGGAGCTGCTGGTGGCCGGCCAGGCCGAGCTCGTGCTGCGGGTGCTGGCCGAGACCGGCGGTGCGCCGCCGCGCGCACCGTGGTCGGTACTGGTGTTCGCCGGCGCGCCCGCCGCACGGCGCAAGCTGCTCGGGGCGCTGGAAAACGAGCCGCTGTTCGCCGCGCGGCGCGGCTCGTCGGTGGTCGCGATCGGCCCCGCCGACCCGGCGGCGGAGGCGGCGGCGCGGATCGGCGGCCTGCACGGCGGGCTGGCCGGACCGGTGTCCACAGCGGACTTCGCGGCCGGGCTGGAGCAGGCTGAGCTGGCGGCTCGGGCCGCGATGGCGGAGGACAAGGCCCTGGTGTCGGCGGCGGAACACACGGGCCGCGGCCTGCTGTCGCTGATCGAGCCCACGGTGGCGCAAGCGTTTGCGCGTGGCTTGCTCGCGCCGTTGCGGGAGCACGACGAGACCGGCCGCGGTGACCTGGTCGGCTCCCTGCGCTGCTGGCTGGAGCACCACGGCCACTGGGACGTCGCCGCCGCGCGCCTGGGCGTCCACCGGCACACGCTGCGGAACCGCATCACGAAGGCGGGGGAGCTGCTGGGCCGGGACCTGGACTCACCGGGCGTGCGGGCAGAGCTGTGGGTGGCTTTGCAGGCCTAGAAGGCCAGCACGATCGGCGAGTCACCACACCGCCGCAGGGCCGGACCGGGTTCCGCGCCCGCCGACCACCACGCCGGGACGTCCACTTCACGCACCAGCGAGCCGGTCGGCTGCCGGACGCTGTTGGACACGATCACGCGGCCCTGCGCGTTCAGCAGCGCCGCGCCCCGGCCCAGTGAGCGCAGCCGCGGCCGCACCGCGCGCTCGAACTCGCGCACGTACACGTCCGCGCCCACGACTCCCGCGAAGGAACCCCCGCGGGAGACGGGAATCGTGAAGGTCAGCGTGTACTCGTCGGTGCAGAGGTAGTCGACGTACGGGCCGTTGATGTGGCGGCGCCCGGTGTCGCGCGGGACCGTGAACCACGACTGGCGCGTGTAGTCGAGGAAGTTCTCGCTGCCCGGGTCCAGGCTGATGAACAGCTGTGACGGCGGGGAACCCGCGGTCCACCACTCGAAGCCGAACTCCGAGTCCGTCAGCACCCGCGGCGCGCTGACGAACCCCGCGCCGATGATCAGGCCGCCGAGGGCCTCGGTGACCTGCGGGCGGATCCGGTGCAGCGCGGCCGCGGAAGGGGTGTCGGCCAGGACCGACTCGGCCGCCGCCAGCAGGGGCTTCAGCCGCTCGAAGACCCCTTCAACCAACGCCGAGACCTGCTCGACGACCTCGTCGCCGGCCAGCGTGCGGGTGTCGTTCACGGTGCTCACCTCGATGCGCGGAGTAGTGCGGAGTTTAGGGGGTGAGCAGGTCGAGGTGCACGTCCGCGAGCCGGTCGAGCGCGCCCAGGACGTGTTCCTCGGTGAGCTTGCGGGCCAGGTCGCCGTCGGCGCCGGAGATCGCCGCCGTGATCGCCGTGTGCTCCTCGTGGGAGTGTGCCTCGGGGCCGAGCGGCAGCCACAGCAGCCCGCCGAGCTCGGCCTGCAGGTGGACCTCTTCGTGCGTCAGCCGCGGGGACTGCGCCGCCGCCGCGACCTCCAGGTGGAACTGCCGCTCCGCCCGCGTGAAGTCGATGCCCCGGGCGGTGCGGAGGTCGTCGGTCGCCAGCCGCAGCCGGTCGACGTCTTCGGGGGAGCTGCGCTCGGCGGCGAGCTTGGCGGCCGCTCCGGCGATCGCCAGGTAGTGGTCGCCGACGTCACGCAGGTCCGAAAGGGACACCTCCCGCAGCCGCGAACGCCAGGCGTCGGACGGCGGGTTGGCCGGCGCGCGGACGAAGCTGCCGCCGCTGCGCCCCCGCCGTGTCTCGACCAGGCCCTGCTGCCGCAACGCCACGAGCGCTTCCCGGACCGTCACGGTCGAGACGCCGAACTGCGCGGCCAGGTCGGCCTCGCTGGGCAGCTGCTCCTCGTCGGCGAGCAGGCCCAGCGTGATGGCGTCGACCAGCCGGGCCGCCACCGCTTCCGCCCGCCCGACCTGGCCGAGCGGCGCGAACATGGCGGACCGCGCGCTGTGCGACATGCCCTTGCGCATCGTGACCCTTCGCCGGTGGAGGTACCCGTTCGCACCAATCTTGCCTGATCCTCTTGTCCTATTACATATGAACTCATATGTTTTAGCTCTCGCGAACCCGAGGAGTCACTCGTGCAGGAGCTGAAGCACTACGTCGGCGGGGCCTACGTCGAGTCCAAGTCGGGCCGGACGGCGGAGATCGTCGACCCGGTCACCGGGCGCGCCTACTGCACCGCGCCGATCGCCGGACCCGACGACGTCGACAACGCGCTGCAGGTCGCCGCGACCGCGTTCGAGACCTGGCGCACGACGACCCCGGCCCAGCGCCAGCTCGCGCTGCTGAAGATCGCCGACGCGCTCGAAGCCCGCGCCGACGAGGTCGTGCGGGTCGAGTCCGCGAACACCGGCAAGCCGATCGCGCTGACGATGTCCGAAGAGATCCCGATGGTCCTGGACCAGGTCCGCTTCTTCGCCGGGGCCGCGCGGGTGCTCGAAGGCCGTTCGGCCGGCGAGTACATGGAGGGCCACACGTCGTTCGTGCGCCGCGAGCCCGTCGGCGTCTGCGCGCAGGTCACGCCGTGGAACTACCCGCTGCTGATGGCCATCTGGAAGATCGCGCCCGCGCTCGCGGCCGGCAACACCATCGTGCTCAAGCCGTCGGACACCACCCCGGCGTCGACGCTGCTGCTGGCCGAGATCGCCGGTGAGTTCCTGCCGCCGGGCGTGTTCAACGTCGTGTGTGGCGACCGCGACACCGGCCGCGCGCTGGTCGAGCACGACATCCCGGCGATGGTGTCGATCACCGGCTCGGTCCGCGCGGGCATCGAGGTCGCCAAGTCCGCGGCCAACGACGTCAAGCGCGTGCACCTGGAGCTGGGCGGCAAGGCGCCGGTCATCGTCTTCGAGGACGCCGACCTCGACGCCGCCGCCGAAGCCATCGCCGTCGCGGGCTACTTCAACGCCGGCCAGGACTGCACGGCCGCCACCCGGGTGCTGGTCGCCGACGAGGTGCACGACACCTTCGTCGCGGCGCTCGCCCGGCAGGCCGAGAACACCAGGACCGGCAAGCCGGACGACGAAGACGTCGCCTACGGCCCGCTCAACAACGCGGCCCAGCTGGAGAAGGTGTCCGGCTTCATCGACCGGCTCCCGGAGCACGCGACCGTCCACTGTGGAGGTCATCGCGCCGGCGACGAGGGCTACTTCTACGAGGCCACCGTCGTCTCCGGGCTCCGGCAGGACGACGAGCTGAGCCAGAACGAGATCTTCGGCCCGGTCATCACCGTCCAGCGGTTCAGCGACGAGGCCGACGCGCTGAAGTCCGCGAACGCCGTCCAGTACGGCCTCGCGTCCTCGGTCTGGACCCGCGACCACCAGCGCGCGATGCGCCTCGCGGCGAAGCTCGACTTCGGCTGCGTGTGGATCAACACCCACATCCCGCTGGTCGCCGAAATGCCGCACGGCGGATTCAAGAAGTCCGGGTACGGCAAGGACCTCTCGCTGTACGGGCTGGAGGACTACACCCGCGTCAAGCACGTCATGAGCGCACTGTGAGGCTGGCGATGCCCAACCAAGCACCCACCGAGACGCGGGAAGACTCCGCGCCGCCGAACGAAACCGAAGGGCCCGCGATCCGGCTTTCCGGGCTGCGCAAGCACTTCGGCGACGTCCACGCGGTCGACGGCGTCGACCTCGACATCCCGCCCGGCGAGTTCTTCTCCATGCTCGGCCCGTCCGGCTCCGGCAAGACGACGGTGCTGCGCCTGATCGCCGGCTTCGAGCTGCCCACCGACGGCACGATCGAGCTCGAAGGCCGTGACGTCAGCACGCTGGCGCCGTTCGAGCGGGACGTCAACACGGTGTTCCAGGACTACGCGCTGTTCCCGCACATGAGCGTGCAGCAGAACGTCGAGTACGGCCTGAAGGTCAAGCGCGTCCCGAAGCAGCAACGCCGGGAGCGCGCTCTCGAAGCCCTCAAGACCGTGCGGCTGGACGACTACGGCTCGCGCAAGCCCGCGCAGCTCTCCGGCGGCCAGCGCCAGCGCGTCGCGCTCGCCCGGGCGCTGGTGAACCGGCCCAAGGTGCTGCTGCTCGACGAGCCGCTCGGGGCGCTCGACCTCAAGCTGCGGCTGGCGATGCAGCTGGAGCTCAAGCAGATCCAGCGCGACGTCGGCATCACGTTCGTCTTCGTCACCCACGACCAGGACGAGGCGCTCACCATGAGCGACCGCATCGCCGTGTTCAACGACGGGAAGATCGAGCAGGTCGGGACGCCGGAAGAGGTGTACGAACGGCCCGCGAGCGCGTTTGTCGCCGGGTTCGTCGGCACGTCGAACCTGCTGGGTGGGCGCGGCGCCGAGTCCGTGATCGGCCGGCCGGGCCTGTTCAGCATCCGGCCCGAAAAGATCCGCATCGACGGCGAGCTGTCCGAACCCGCCGCCCCGGGCGACACCAGCGCGACCGGCACGATCACCGACGTCGTCTACGCCGGGGCGACCGTGCGGTACGCCGTCGCGCTCGACGCCGGGGGACAGCTTTCGGTGGTCCAGCAGAACACCGAAGGTGCCATCGCGGACGGCCGCGTCCGGCTCAGCTGGCGTCAAGAACACAGTTTTCAGGTCCCCGGTCAGTGAAGGGTTTGCCATGAAGAACAGGAAGACGCGGCTTGCCGGCCTCCTCGGCGCTAGCCTGCTGTTGGCTGCATGTGGCACGTCGGGCACGAGTTCGTCCGCGCCGCCCGGCGCGCAGGGGTTCACCCCGCCGAAGCTGGAGGCGCTCAAGGCGCTCGGCCAGCCGGAGGGCGCGCTGAACGTGCTGGCCTGGCCGGGGTACGCGGAGAACGGCTCCAACGACCCGAAGGTCAACTGGGTGACGCCGTTCGAGCAGCAGACCGGCTGCAAGGTGAACGTCAAGCCATTCGGGACCTCCGACGAGGCCGTCACGCTGATGAAGACCGGGCAGTACGACGTCGTTTCGGCGTCCGGGGACGCGTCGCTGCGGCTGGTCGCTTCGGGCGACGTCGAGCCGGTGAACACCACGCTCGTGCCGAACTACGCCGACGTCCAGCCGTTCCTCAAGGACAAGTCCTGGAACAGCGTCGGCAACGTGGCCTACGGGATCCCGCACGGCTGGGGCGCGAACCTGCTGACCTGGCGCACCGACAAGGTGACGCCGGCGCCGAACTCGTGGTCGGTGATGTTCGACGCGAACTCGCCGTACAAGGGCAAGGTCATCGCCTACGACTCGCCGATCTACATCGCCGACGCCGCCTTGTACCTGATGGCGCACCAGCCGGACCTCGGCATCAAGAACCCGTACGCCCTCGACGACAAGCAGTTCACCGCCGCGGTGAACCTGCTCAAGCAGCAGCGGCCGCTGGTGAGCGAGTACTGGTCGGACTACCTCAAGGAGTCGCAGGCGCTGAAGAACGGCGACGCCGTCGTCGGCACCGCCTGGCAGGTCACGGTCAACCTGACCAAGGGCGAGGGCGCGGCGCTGGAGTCGGCCGTGCCGAGCGAAGGCGCGACCGGGTGGTCCGACACCTGGATGGTCGCGGCGAAGTCGCCGCACAAGACGTGTGCCTACAAGTGGCTCGACTACATCATCAGCCCGAAGGTGAACGCCCAGGTCGCCGAGTACTTCGGCGAGGCGCCGGCGAACACGAAGGCGTGCGCGGAGATGACCGACAAGACCCTCTGCGACACCTACCACGCCAGCGACTCGGCCTACGCGTCGAAGATCGCCTACTGGACCACGCCGATCCCGCAGTGCCTCGACGGCCGCACGGACGTCAAGTGCAAGGACTACGGCGAGTGGACGAAGGCCTGGACCGAGATCAAGGGCTGACCCCCCAGAACCCCGGGGGCGGCGGGCTGTGTCCCCCCACTCCGTCCGCCGCTCCCGGACCTCCCTCCTGCGAGGTGTGATGACCGCCGTATCGGCCTTCTTCTACCGGAAACCCAAGCTGCGCCTGGGTTTCCTGCTCTCGGCGCCGCTGCTCTGGCTCGGCCTGGCCTACCTGGGCGCGCTCGCCGCGTTGTTCGTCACGGCGTTCTGGCACACGGACGCGTTCACCGGCCAGGTGGTGATCGAGTGGTCGCTGGACAACTTCAAGACGCTGTTCAGCGACGCGGTCTACCGCACGATCACCTTCCGCACGGTCGGGATCGCGGCGCTGGTCACGGTGATCGACGCCGTCATCGCGTTCCCGATGGCGTTCGCGATGGCCAAGCTCGCTTCGCCGCGGGCGCAACGGATCCTGGTGATCGCGGTGATGACGCCGTTGTGGGCGAGCTACCTGGTGAAGGCGTACGCGTGGCGCTCGATGCTGTCCGGCAACGGCGCGCTGAGCCGGCTTTCGCCCGGTTACGGCGTCACGGCCACGATCATCACGCTGTCCTACCTCTGGCTGCCGTACATGATCCTGCCGATCTACGCGGGCCTCGACCGGCTGCCGGACTCGCTGGTGGACGCGTCGGGTGACCTCGGCGCGAAGCCGTTCCGGACGTTCCGGTCGGTGATCCTGCCGCTGACGTTCCCGGCGATCGTGGCGGGCTCGATCTTCACGTTCTCGCTGTCGCTGGGGGACTACATCGCGGTGAAGATCGTCGGCGGCACCTCGCAGATGCTCGGCAACGTCGTCTACGACAACATCGGCGCGGCCAACAACCTCCCGTTCGCCGCGACGGTGGCCACGGTGCCGGTCGTGATCATGCTCGTGTACCTGGCCGCGGTGCGCCGCACCGGCGCGCTCGACAACCTCTAGGAGCTTCCGTGCGTACCTCCCGCGTGGTGCTGTGGACGGCCTTGGGGCTCGGCCTGGCGGTGATCTACTTCCCGTTGCTGGTGGTGCTGCTCAACTCCTTCAACGCGGACACGACGTTCGGCTTCCCGCCGTCGAGCTTCACGCTGGAGTGGTGGAGCCGCGCCACGTCGAACGAGGGGGCGCTGAACGCGCTGTGGACGAGCGTCGAAGCCGGTCTCGCGGCGACGGCGATCGCGCTGGTGCTCGGCACGATGGCCGCGTTCGCGTTGCAGCGCTACCGGTTCTTCGGCCGGAACCCGGTGTCGCTGCTGATCATCCTGCCGATCGCGCTGCCGGGGATCGTCACGGGCATCGCGCTGAACAACGCGTTCCGGACGATCCTCGGCGTCGACCTCGGCCTGCTGACGGCGATCATCGCGCACGCGACGTTCTGCATCGTGGTGGTGTTCAACAACGTCGTCGCGCGGCTGCGCCGGATGGGCGGGAACCTGGAAGAGGCGTCGATGGACCTCGGCGCGACCGGGTTCACCACGTTCCGCCTGGTGACGTTCCCGATGCTGCGGTCGGCGCTGCTGGCCGGCGGGCTGCTGGCGTTCGCGCTGTCGTTCGACGAGATCATCGTGACGACGTTCACCCTCGGCACGGGCATGGAGACGCTGCCGATCTGGATCTACAACAACCTGTTCCGGCCCAACCAGGCGCCGATCGTGAACGTGGTCGCGGCGGTCCTGATCGTGGTGTCGACGGTGCCGGTCTACCTGGCGCAGCGGCTGTCCGGCGACACGGCGTCGGGCGGGCGGCTCTAGGCCACGGACCGGATCGTGCCGCCGTCCACGCGGATCGTCGCGCCACTGACGTACGCCGCCGCCGGGCTCACCAGGTAGCCCACCGCCGCCGCGATCTCCTCCGGGCGGCCGAGCCGGCCGACGTCGTTCGGCACCAGCTCCCGGGCTGCCCGCTGTTCGATCTCCGCCCACGTCGTGCCCCAGCCGTGCTGCGGCGCGATCTCCGTCAGCAGCTCGCGCACCGAGTCCACCAGGATGGCCCCGGGGGACACCACGTTCGACGTCACGCCCGTGCCGGTGAGCTCCCGGGCCAGGGACACCGCCAGGTTGTGCCGGGCCGCCAGCGTCGCCGTGTAGTGGGGTTGCATCGCCATCGGCTGGATGGCCAGGCCGCCGCCGATCTGGACGACCCGGCCCCAGCCGCGCGACCGCATGCCCGGCACGAACCGGTGGATCATCCGGACCGCGGAGACGACGTTCGCCTCGTACGTCGACGCCCAGACCTCCGGCGTCGCGTCGGTCCAGGACAGGTGGTCGTACGAGCCCGCGTTGTTCACGAGGACGTCGACGTCCCCGGCCGCGTCGGCCACGGCGTCCGCGCCCGCGTCGGTCGACAAGTCGCCGATCGCCACCCCGGCCGCGCCGATCGACTCGGCGACCCGGGAAGCGCGGGACACGTCCCGGCCGTGGACCACCACCGAGGCCCCTTCCGCGGCCAGCAGCCGCGCGATCGCCTCGCCGAGGCCGGCGCTGGAGCCGGTGACCAAAGCTCGCTTGCCGGCGATTTCGAGATCCATGTAGCACCTTCCCAAGAGGTATACACCTGTAGACTTAACTCAAGTCTACACTCGTATACATGAGACCCCGCAACGCCGCCGCGACCAGGGAAGCGATCCTGAACTCGGCGCTCGAAGCCTTCACCCGGGCCGGGTACGACGCCGTCGGCGTGCGCGAGATCGCCGAGTCCGCGGGCGTCACGGCGATGCTCGTCAACCGCTACTTCGGCTCGAAGGAAGGGCTCTTCGCGGAGGTCGTCGAGGCGGCGATGGCCGAGCGGACCGTGCTGACGAACGACCCGGCGACCCTCGCCGCGGACATCGCGGCCGCGCTGGTGCGACGCACCGCGCGGGACGCCGCGCGGCTCGACCCGTTCCTGCTGATGCTGCGTTCGGCGCCCAACCCGCGCGCCGCGGAGATCCTGCGCGCCGGCATCGAACGGCACGTCGAGAAGCACCTCGTCGACGTCCTCCCGGCCCGGGAGGACGGTGCGGGGCCGGCGCTGGTGCTCGCGGTGATCGCCGGGTTCTGGGTGATGCGCACGCTCATCGGCAGCACCGAGCTGAACCGCGCCGACGAAGCTGTCGTAAGGGCGAAGCTCGAGAAGGTGTTCGCGGTGCTACTCGCGGAATGAGTCCGTCGCCGCGCGCAGGGCGGCCAGCACACCGGGGTCGGTCACGGCGTGCCCGGCGCCCTCGAGCAGCTTCAGCTCCGAACCCGGCCACGCCCGGTGCAGCTCGTACGCCGTCACCGGCGGGCAGACCGTGTCGTACCGGCCCTGCACGATGATCCCCGGAATGTCCGCGAGCTTGCCCGCGTCGCGGATCAGCTGGCCGTCTTCGAGCCAGGCGCCGTGGGTGAAGTAGTGGACGGCGAGCCGCGCGAAGGTCAGCGCGAACGCCGGATCGGCGTACTGCTGCACAAAAGTCTCCTGCGGCTGCACCGAAACCGTCGCGCCTTCCCAGGTGCTCCACGCGATCGCCGCGCGGTGCCGGACTTCTTCCTCCGGGTGGGAGAGCAGCTCGCTGTACGCGGCCAGCGGGTCGTCCCGGCGTCCGGCGGGCAGCGGCGCCAGGAAGGCCTCCCATTCCCGCGGGAACAGGTTCGCCGCGCCGCCGCGGTAGATCCAGTCGAGCTCGCTCCGCCGCACGGTGAACACACCGCGCAGGATGATTTCGCTGACGCGCGAAGGATGTGTCTCGGCGTAGGCCAGGGCCAGCGTCGCGCCCCACGAGCCGCCGAAGAGCTGCCAGCGCTCGATGCCGAGCCGTTCGCGCAGGGCCTCCATGTCGGCGACCAGGTGCCACAACGTGTTCGCGGTGAGGTCGCTCGCGTCCGGCGTCGACTGCCCGGACCCGCGCTGGTCGAACAGGACGATCCGGTAGGCCCGGGGGTCGAAGTGCCGCCGGGCCATCGGCGCGATCCCGCTGCCGGGCCCGCCGTGGAGCACCACGACCGGCTTGCCCGCGGGGTTGCCGGCCTCCTGGCACCGGATCCGGTGCCCGTCGCCGACTTCCAGGAACCCTTCGGCGCGTGGGGGAAGCGGCGGGTACAGCTCGTCCATGCCCGACACTCTGCCGGAGTGGTCCTGGTCGTCGTCCCGACCCCCGCCGCCAGGGGCGGGACGACGACCAAGAAAAGGCGGGAGCCCGCCCCCGCCGCCGGGCTGAGCGGGCTCCCGGTCCGTGGGTCAGCCGCCAGGGCTGACGTCCGGACGAGGAGGAACGAAGCCGTCGGTGTGGTCACAACGGCAGGCAGTCCGCACACGCATTCCCGTCCTCCTCGTCGAGGGTTCGAATCTTCGTCGTGGCGGCGACGGGCTAAACGCTAAGCCAAGGCCCGAACGTCAGTCAAGGACATGATTGAAGTTCATGTACGTGAACGCGCGCTGAGAGGACGCTGAGTGCGACCCCGCCCCTTGCCCGGTGTTAACGAATGGGCCGGTACGTTCCGGTGTCGAAGCTTCGAAAAGTGGCACGGAAAGGCTCGGAATGTCCGCGGTGACCTATGTCGAGGCGATTGTCGTCGGCGCCTTGCAAGGGGTGTCGGAATTGTTTCCGGTGTCCAGTCTCGGCCACAGCATCCTGTTGCCCGCCTGGCTCGGCGGCCAGTGGCAGCAGGACCTGAGCATCGGCAAGGACTCCCCTTACCTGGCGGTGCTCGTGGCGATGCACGTCGCCACCGCGCTCGCGCTCGTGCTGTTCTTCCGGAAGGACTGGGTGCGGATCATCGGCGGCCTCTGGACGTCGGTCCGCCACCGGGAGGTCCGCACCCCCGACCAGCGGCTCGCGTGGCTGCTCGTGCTCGCCACCATCCCGGTCGGGCTGGCCGGCCTGCTGTTCGAGGGACTGCTGCGCGACTTCCTCGGCAAACCGGTGCCGGCGGCCGTCTTCCTCGCGCTCAACGGCGGAGTCCTTTACGCCGCCGAGAAGTTCTCCCGGAAGAAGCCCGCGGCCGACGACGACACCGTGGACTTCTCGACCGAGGAGACGCTGGTCATGCGCGCGGTGAGCGTCGAGGAGAAGACCGACGTCCGGCTGGCGAAGCTGCGCGTCGGCGAAGCGGTGCTGATCGGCGCGGCGCAGATCTTCGCGCTGCTGCCCGGCATCAGCCGCTCTGGCATCACGATGGTCGCCGGGCTGCGCCGCGGTCTCGGCCACGAGGACGCCGCGCGGTTCGCGTTCCTCCTCGCCACGCCGGTGATCCTCGCCGCCGGGGTGCTGAAGATGCCGACGCTGTTCGCGCCGGAGAACCAGGCTTCGCTCGGTCCGGCGCTCGTCGGGAGTGTCATCGCCGGGGTCGCTTCGTACATTTCCGTCCGGTTCCTCACCGGATATTTCGAAACGCGCACTTTGACCCCGTTCGCCATTTACTGCGTGGTCGCCGGAATCGGCAGCCTGATCTTCTTCGCGGTCTGACGTGCCGCTGACCTTCGACGCCCCGGCGGTTCTCATCGTGCTGGTCCTCGGCACTCTCTACACGCGCGCCGCCCGCCGCCGCGACTGGCCGAAAGGGCGCACGGTGGCGTTCTTCGGCGGGCTCGTGACCATCGTGCTGGTCACCTGCTCGCCGCTGGGCTTCTACGACACGACGTTCTTCTGGGTCCGGGCGGTCCAGACCACGACGTTGCTGATGGTCACCCCGCTGCTGCTCGCCCTCGGCGCCCCGATCCGGCTCCTGCTGGACACGCGGCCCGTGCCCTGGCTGCGCCGCCACGGCCGCGGCCCGGTGGCGCGGGCGCTGACGTTCCCGCCGGTCGTCACGCTCACGCTGGTCGCGCCGGTGCTCGTGCTCTACCTGACCCCGCTCTACGACCTCACGCTGTCCTCGCCGGTCGTCGACGGCCTGGTCCGGGCGGTCCTCGTCCTGGCCGGCTTCACGTACTTCTGGACGCGGCTCGCGCTCGACCCGACACCCCGGCAGGACCCGCACCTGGTCTCGGTGTGGATCGCGTTCACCGAGGTGATCTTCGACGGCGCGCTCGGCCTGGTGCTCTGGCTCGGCCCGCTGCTCGCCCCGGCGCACTACGCGGCGGCGCACCCGGGCCGGGGCCCGGACCCGCGCACCGACCAGATCATCGGCGCGGGAGTCCTCTGGATCGGCGGTGACGTCGCCGGGCTGCCGTTCGTAGCCGCGCTGTTCGTCCGCTGGGCCCGCGACGACGAGCGGCGCGCGAAGGAGATCGACGTCCGGTTGGACGAGGAGGCTGCTTCGGGCGCCGCGTCGACGTCGGGGCTCTGGTGGGAGACCGACCCGGAGCTCGCCGAGCGGTTCCGGAGCCGGGGTTAGTCGTGGAACGCGTGCTCGGGCGCCGGGAACTCCCCACGCCGGACGTCCTCCGCGAACGCCGTCGCGGCGTCCTGCAGCACCGTCGCGACGTCGGCGTAGCGCTTGACGAACCGCGGCGCCTTCCCGCGCCGCAGCCCGGCCATGTCCTGCCACACCAGCACCTGGGCGTCGCAGTCCGGGCCGGCGCCGATGCCGACCGTCGGGATCTTCAGCTCCGCCGTGACGCGCTTCGCGGCTTCGGCGGGCACCATCTCCATCACCACCGCGAACGCCCCGGCCTCCTGCAGCGCCAGCGCGTCGGCGAGCAGCACGTCCGCCGCTTCACCGCGCCCCTGCACCCGGTAACCACCGAGGTTGTGTTCACTCTGCGGGGTGAACCCGATGTGGCCCATCACCGGCACGCCGGCCGACGTCAGCGCCTCGACGTGCGCGGCGAACCGGCGACCGCCTTCGAGCTTCACGGCGTGCGCGCGGCCCTCCTTCATGAACCGCACCGACGTCTCGAGCGCCTGCTGCGGCGAGAGCTGGTAGGAGCCGAAGGGCAGGTCGGCGACGACCAGCGCCCGTTTGACCGATCGGGTGACCGCCCGGACCAGCGGCAGCAGCTCGTCGACCGTCACCGGCAGCGAGGTGTCGTACCCGAAGACGTTGTTGGCCGCGGAGTCGCCGACGAGCAGCACGGGGATCCCGGCCTCGTCGAACAGCGCGGCGGTGTACATGTCGTACGCGGTGAGCATGGGCCACGGTTCGCCGCGTTCCTTGAGCTCACGCAGGTGGTGCACGCGGACCTTCCGGCCCGGCGCCGGTTTGGCGGCGGGTCCGGTGCCGTACGGGGCGGGTTCTTCGGCGCTGGCAGACATCGTCGTCGACCGTCCTTCCCTCGAGGCCTCGGTGAGGTCCCCGGGTCGTGGAGCAGGGGCGTCTCAAAGCGTGACACGCGCCCGGAGCGCCCCCAACCGCGTGCGACAAGCTTCACACCCTCGGGGACGAGCCGCCGTCAGCCTTCAGGTTGATGACCGGGGACAACCAACCTGTGTTCACTGACGTCAAGAAGAGGCATGACCATCGACCGGCCGCGAAAGGCGACAAAACCAACCATGGGAAACCTCGCGAGCACGCGTCCGCGCGTGCGGCCCTGGAAGGCGAAGGCGGGCGGCATCGTCGCGACCGTGGTCCAGCTGGCCGCGGTGTTCTCGGTGGTCCTGCTGTTCGCCGGCGGCGCGCACGGGCACCTGCTCAACGGCATCGACATGGCGTTCTCCAGCCTCAGCGTGCCGACCAGCGCGAGCCTGGTCATGGTGCTGCTGCTGGTCGTGCTGGGGGCCGCGCTGCGCCGTCGCAAGAAGGCCGCGCTGTACACGCTGGTGCTGTTCCAGGTCGGCGGGCTGCTGCTCACCCTGGCCCTGCAGGCGACACTGCTGTGGTCACCCGAGCTGCTCTCGCTCGGGTCGCGGCAGGTCCGGCACATCCCGGTGCAGCTCTGGGCCCTCACCGCGGCCGACGTGCTGTCGGTCGGGCTGATCGTGTTCCTGCTCGCGCTGCGCCCGGCCTTCCCCGCCCGGCTCGCGCCGAGCGCCTGGCGCGACGGCCTGACCATGCTGTTCGGCGGGTTCGCCGTGGTCATCCTGGTCGGCTGGGGGCTGGCGGAGGCCTTCCCCGGCCACCTCGGCGACACGTGGGAGCGCTTCGCCTGGGTCGTGAACCACGCCACCGGCGAGAACCTGCAGCTGCGCCGGATCGGCGTCGGCGAGGGGCCGGGCTGGCTGGACGCGCTCATCGACCTCACCGCGACGCTCGTCGCCGCCGGGGCCCTCTACATGCTCTTCCGCGGGGTGCGCAGCCGTCGCCTGCGCACGGACGACGAAGAGCTGCGGGTGCGTCAGCTGCTCGCCGAGCACGGCGAGGACGACTCGCTCGGCTACTTCGCGACCCGGCGCGACAAGAGCGTCGTCTTCTCGCCGAACGGCCGCGCGGCCGTGACGTACCGCGTGCTCGGCGGCACCAGCGTGGCGAGCGCCGACCCGGTCGGCGACCCCGAGTCGTGGCCGGACGCCGTCCGCGCGTGGCTCGACGAGACACGCACCTACGGCTGGACGCCGGGGGTGCTCGGCGCCAGCGAAGCCGGCGCGAAGGTCTACACCGACGCCGGCCTGCGCGCCCTGGAGATCGGCGACGAAGCCGTGCTCGACGTCCGCGAGTTCAGCCTCGCCGGGCCCGAGCGGCGGTCCGTGCGCCAGGCCGTCAAGCGCATCGAGCGCGCCGGCTACACCTCCCAGGTCCGCCGGCACGGCGAGATCCCTGACGCGGAGATGACCGAGCTCCTCGCGCGGGCCCAGGCCTGGCGCGGCGCCGAGACCGAACGCGGGTTCTCGATGGCGCTGGGCCGCCTCGGCGACGCGAGTGACGGCCGCAGCGTGATGGTCGAGGCCTACGACGCCCGGGGTGAGCTGCGCGGGCTGCTGTCGTTCGTCCCGTGGGGCCGGCGAGGCCTTTCGCTCGACCTCATGCGCCGCGACCGCGACGCCGAGAACGGCCTCAACGAGTACATGATCGCCGAGGTCGTCGCGGCCGCGCAGCACCTCGGCGCGCAACGGATCTCGCTGAACTTCGCGATGTTCCGCGCGGTCTTTTCCGAAGGCGAGCGGATCGGCGCGGGGCCGGTGCTGCGGGCCTGGCGCGGGGTCCTGAGCCTCGCTTCGCGGTTCTTCCAGCTGGAGTCGCTGTACCGGTCGAACGCCAAGTACGGGCCGGACTGGGAGCCGCGGTTCCTCTGCTACTCCTCGGCCCGGCGGCTGCCGCGGGTCGGCATCGTCGCGGGCGCGCTCGAGGGGTTCGTCCCGACCGGACGGTCGCGGTCGCTGCGGCTGGAGACGGTCGGCGACGAGTTCGTCGCGCGCGTCAAGGAGATCGAGGCCTCTGCGGCCACCCCGGCCGCGCGGGCGGTGCGGCGGCCCGAGCAGGTCCGCGTCCGCATCGCGAAGCTCGCCAAGCTGCGCGAGTCCGGGATCGACCCGTACCCGGTCGGGTTCCGCCGCGACGACCACATCGGCGACGTCGTCGCGAAGTTCGGCGCACTGGCCCCGGACACCGCCACCGGCCACCGTGTCCGCATCGCCGGGCGGGTGCTGGCGATGCGCATCCTCGGCGGGCTGTGCTTCGCCCGCGTCAAGGACTTCAGCGGCGAGATCCAGCTGATGCTGGACGCGGGACAGCTGGACCTCACGGGCTGGCGGACCGGCGTCGACCTCGGTGACCACGTCGGGGTCAGCGGCCAGGTCGTGACGTCGAAGCGCGGCGAGCTCTCGGTGCTCGTCGACGAGTGGACGGTCACCGCGAAGTGCCTGCATCCCTTGCCGGACAAGCGGAAGGGCCTCACCGACCCGGAGACGCGGGTGCGGCAGCGCTACCTCGACCTCGCCGTCAACCCGGACTCGACGGCGATGCTGCGGCTGCGCTCCACCGTCGTCCGCGCGGTGCGCGACCGGCTGCACCACGCCGACTACCTCGAGGTCGAGACGCCGATGCTGCAGACGGTGCACGGCGGCGCCAACGCCCGCCCGTTCGTCACGCACATCAACGCCTACGACATGCGGATGTACCTGCGGATCGCGCCCGAGCTCTACCTCAAGCGGCTGTGCGTCGCCGGCGTAGAGCGGGTCTTCGAGCTCAACCGCAACTTCCGCAACGAAGGCGTCGACGCGACGCACAACCCCGAGTTCACGATGCTCGAGGCGTACCAGGCCTACGCCGACTACGACTCGATGCGCGTCCTGACCCGCGAGCTCATCCAGCACGCGGCCGAAGCGGCGTACGGCGCCCAGGTCGTGCGCCGGCCCGACGCGGCCGGAAAGCTCGTCGAGCACGACATCTCCGGCGACTGGCCGGTCGTCCCGGTCCACGAAGCCGTCTCCGCGGCGCTGGGCGAGCGGATCGACTCGGGCACCTCCGTGGCCGAGCTGCGCCGGCTGTGCGTCGCCGCGGGCGTGCCGGTGGGGGAGGACCCGAGCCACGGCGACCTCGTGCTCAAGGCCCACGAGCACCTCGTCGAGGGCTCGACCGTGCTGCCGACGTTCTACACGGACTACCCGACGGACGTCTCGCCGCTGACCCGCCAGCACCGCACCGACCCGCTGCTGGCCGAGCGGTGGGACCTCATCGCGTTCGGCTCCGAGGTCGGCACCGCCTACACCGAGCTGACCGACCCGATCGAGCAGCGGCGGCGGCTGGAGGCGCAGTCCCTGCGCGCGGCCAGCGGCGACGTCGAGGCGATGGAGCTGGACGAGGACTTCCTGCTGGCCCTGGAGCACGGGATGCCGCCGACCGGCGGCCTCGGCCTGGGCGTCGACCGGCTGCTCATGATGCTCACCGGAGCGTCGATCCGCCAGACGGTCCTGTTCCCCTTCGTCCGTCCGCACGCGTAACGAGTCAGTCGACCCGGTCAGCGTCACACCGCCAGGACGCCTGGGGTCGCTTACTGTGTGCCTCGTGCGCACGGCTCGGATCGCCTCGGCCCTCCTCATGGGACTGGCCGTGCTGGCGTATTCGGGGTGGCTGCTGGAGTTCTTCCTCCCGACGGGCGTCTCGCCGGTGCGTGACCCGGTCGAGGCGCTGCTGACCGGCCCGCCGGTGTTCCGCGTGCTGCTCGCCGTCTCGGGGGTCGCGTTCGTGCTCGCCGGGCCGCCGCTGAACCGGCTCGGCCCGGTCCACTGGACGGCGCGGCTCAGCTCGATCTCGGTGAGCGGGTTCGGCGCCGTCGCGCTGCTGCAGGTCGCCTATCCCGGGCAGAGCGGGCTTTTGTCGTCGCTGGCGACCGTGGTGCTCACGGTCGGCGTGGTCAGCCTGATCCTGTGGTGGCCGCCGGGCTGGCGGGCGCTGGCCGTCGCCGGGCTCGTCGTCGTGCTGCTCACCTGGGCCGCCGTGGTGCTCGCGCGGCAGCTGGACACGGCCGAAGGTGTGGTGACGCGCGTTCAGCAGGTGGTGCGCGCCGCCCTGTACGGCGTGGGCGGGGCGTACGCCTTCATCAAGCCTGCGCCCCGACATGCGCCTCGAGGCGGCTGAGCAGCTCCAGCAGGGTCTTGCGCTCGGCCGGGTCGAGCACGCTGAACGTGTCGTCGGCGTGCCCGTGCTGGATCCGCTCGATCTCCGTCAGCCGTGCGCGGCCGGCGTCGGTGACGGCCAGCAGGCTCGCGCGCCGGTCGGTCGGGTCGGGTTCGCGCCGCAGCAGGCCGTCCCGCTCCAGCGCGTCGACGGCTGAAGTGATCGCGCGGCCGGTCACCCCGAGGCGGCGTTTGACCTCGCCCATTCGTGGCCGGTCGCCGAGCAGGTCGACCATCAGCAGCAGCTGGACCTGGGCCGTCGGCCAGCCGCGCCGGGCGTAGGGCGCGCCCGCGTACCGGCGCAGGACGTGGGTGATGCGCCGCAGCGCGTCGGCCAGCTCCGCGCCGGTGGGGATGTTCTCGGTTGACACACCTCCGACTCTACCCGCAAAGTATATAGACGAAATTGATACTAACTACTTTGCATCTAACTCTGGGGGAACTGTGTCGTTGTGGCGGAACCGGACGTTCGTGCTGCACACCACGGCGGTGACGATCTCGGCCCTGGGCACCGCGGGCGCCCAGGTCGCGGTGGTCTTCGCGGTGCTCGGGATGGGTGGTTCGGCGGTCGACGTCGGGGTGGTCGGCGTCTGCGGGCTCGTGCCGGCGCTGGCGTTCTTCCTGGTCGGCGGGGTGGTCGCCGACCGGTGGCCGCGCAACCGCGTGCTGGTCGGCACGAGCGTGGTGTCGGCAGCGGTCCAGGCCGGGCTCGGGGTGGCGGTCCTGACCGGTCAGGCGCGGCTCGCGCACGTCGCGGTCGCGGCCGCGTTGACCGGCGTCGCGACGGCGTTCGCGAGGCCGGCCGCGCAGGGCCTGCTGTTGCGCGACCTGAGCCGGGAGGAGGGGCCGCGCGCGTTCGCCGCGTTCCGGCTGGCCCTGAACCTGGCCCAGATCGGCGGCGCGTCCCTCGGCGGGCTGGTGGTCGCGGCCACCGGGCCCGGCTGGACGCTGGTGGCGGACGCGCTCACGTTCGTCGTCGCGGTTGTGCTCGGGCTGGCGATCCGGATCGAAGGCACGTTCAGCGCCCGGACCGGGGTGCTGCGCGAGCTGCGCGAGGGCTGGACCGAGTTCCGGTCGCACCGCTGGCTGGCGCCGATGGTCGTCCAGTTCGCGGCGGTCAACGCGCTGGCCGTCGGGGCGTACGAGCTGGTGCTCGGCCCGGTCGTGGCGGCCGACGCGGCCGCGTGGGGGCTGATCATGGCCTGCGACGCGACCGGCATGGTGCTGGGCGGCCTCCTGCTGCTGACCTGGACGCCGTCGCGCCGCTGGGCGGTCGGCGGGGGCGCGCTCACGGCCGCGCCCCTGGTCGCGATGACCTGCGGCGCCCCGGTTTTCCTCGTGTGCCTCGCGGCAGGACTGGCCGGCGTGGGCGTCGAGGTGTTCGGCGTCGGGCTGATGACGCTGCTGCGGCAGCACGTGCGCCACGACCGGTTGTCGCGGGTCTCGGCGTACCAGTCCCTGGCCGGGTTCGGGCTGACCCCGGCGGGCACGGCACTGGCCGGCCCGCTGGCGGCGTGGACGGGCGCCCGCGGGGCGCTCGCGATCGCGGCCGCGCTGCTCTTGGCCGTTTCCGCCGGAAATGTCGGTGGCGGATGGCACGATTCCGGAAACGGACTCGAAGGAGATGGTCTTGATGGCGGGAAACGTGCCCCCGGTGGCCGACGAGCGTGAGGGGCTGCTGCGGTTCCTGGAGCAGCAGCGCTACGTCCTCAAGCTGGCCGCACACGGGCTCACGGACGATCAGGCGAGACGCACGCCGACGAAGAGCGCGCTCTCGGTGGGCGGGCTGGTCAAGCACGTCGCGACGACCGAGGACGGCTGGCTCGACATCATCCTGCAGCTGCCGCAGAAGCCGTTCGGCGAAAGCATGGCGGCGTACGAGGCGGGCTACCGGCTGGGTCCCGAGGAGACGCTGGAGAGCGTGCTCGCGCGCTACGACGAGGTCGCGGCCCGCACCGCTGAGGTCATCGGCCGGATCGACGACCTCGGCCGCCCGGTCCCGGTCCCGAAGGGGGTGCCCTGGTACCCGCAGGACGTCGAGGCGTGGTCGGTGCGCTGGGTGCTGCTGCACCTGATCGAGGAGACCGCGCGCCACGCGGGCCACGCGGACATCATCCGCGAGCACGTCGACGGCGGCACGGCGATCCCCCTGATGGCGGCGGCCGAAGGCTGGCCGGAGACCCCGTGGGTCAAACCCTGGACCCCGGAAACCCAGCCCGCCTGACCACCCGTGTCGTCCATCCAGGCACGCGTGTCGTCCGCCTGGGTACGCGTGTCGTCCGTTCCGGCCCGGCGGTCCGTCCCGCCGGGCCGTGTCGACCCCCCAATCACGCGTGTCGACCCTTCAGTCACGTGTGTCGACCCTTCCCGCACGTCCGAACCGGTCAGAACAGGGTCGGCTCGTCCGCCAGCGCGCCTTCGATCACGAGCATCCGGCGCTTGGTCGCGACCCCGCCGCGGGCCGAGAACCCGCCGTCCTTGCCGCCGGCCGCCATGACCCGGTGGCACGGCACGACGATCGGGAACGGGTTGTTCCCCATGGCCTGCCCGACGGCCTGCGCCGACCCGGGCATACCCAGCCGGTGCGCGATGTCGCCGTAGGTCAGGGTCTTGCCCGGCGGGATGGCCCGCGCGATCTCGTACGCGCGGCGGTTGAACTCCGGCACGCCCGAAAGGTCCAGCCGGATCGACGTCAGGTCGTCCCGCGCGCCGTTCAGCAGCGCGACGATCCCGTCGACGGCCGCCCGGACCGGCGCCGGCGGCGGGCCTTCGACGGCGTCCGGGAACCGTCCGGCCAGCCGGGCGCGCATCCCGGCGGCGCCTCCGTCGGGCAGCGACGTCCCGATCACGACGTCGTCGCGCCACGCCAGCCCGCACGGCCCGATCGCCGTGTCGAACACCGTGAACCCCGTTGTCATGCGATCAGCCTACGACTGAAGAGGGGTGCCGCGGATCCGCTGGATCGCTAGGTTCGGTTTGGGTGGTTTGCCGAGTTCGAGGAGGCCGTCAGGTGCGACGCGTGATGCTGGTGGTGGCGGTGCTGCTCGGCCTCACCACAACCCCCGCGGCAGCGACGGCCGACCCGCTCGTGATGCCGCACGTCGTCGTCGCGCACAACACGTGGTGGGCCGAACTGACCGTCCACCGAGCCGGCGGCACCGTCGTCGCGAGCTACCCGCAGATCGGCGTCGTCGTCGCGTACACGGCGAAGGACGACTTCGCCGCGAAGGTCCGCAAGACCCCGGGCATCGACGCCGTCGGGGCGACGCGCACCGCGAAGATCCCGAAGGAGTTCTTCGCGCCCCGCAAGGACGTCCGCTACACCGGCCCGAACTCGCCGAACTCCGGCCAGGTCCCGCCCGAGGGCACCGCGTGGGACGTCCCGGCACTGCGCCTGCCCGAAGCGCACCAGGTCACCGAAGGCAGCCGGCGCACCGTCGTCGGCGTGCTCGACGTCGGCGTCGACGACACCCACCCGGACCTGAAACCGGCCTTCGACGCGAGGAACTCCGTGTCCTGCCTCGCCGGCTGGGCCGACCGCAGTCCCGGCGCCTGGCGGCCGACGCTCGACGGCCACGGCACGCACGTCGCGGGCACGATCGCCGCGGCCCGCAACGGATCCGGCGTGCTCGGCGTCGCGCCCGGCACCCGCATCGCCGCGGTGAAGCTCGCCGAGCTCGACGACACCGAGACGGCCGAAAGCATGGTCTGCGGCTTCGTCTGGGCCGCCGAACACGGCTTCGCGATCACCAACAACAGCTACCGCTCGATCCCGTGGCGCTACAACTGCGACGACCAGCCGGACCAGGCCGCGGCCAAGCTCGCCGTCGGCCGCGCGGTCGCCTACGCCCAGCGCCGCAACGTCCTCGTCGTCGCGTCCGCCGGCAACGCCGGGATCAACCTCGACACCCGTTCGGTCGACACCGAGAGCCCGGCCGACAGCACCCCGGTCGAACGCCGCATCAACCCGACGTGCACCCGCCTGCCGCACGAGCTGCCCGGGGTCGTCGGCACCGGCGCGCTTGACGAGAAGTCGCTGAAGGCGAGCTTCTCCAACTACTCGGCGACGCGGATCAGCGTCGCGGCGCCCGGCGCGCGTGTCTGGTCGACCTGGCCGAACGGCGAATACCGCTCGGCGAGCGGGACGTCGATGGCCGCGCCGCACGCGAGCGGCGTCGCCGCGCTGATCGCGAGTGAGCACCCGCGCTGGAGCGCCGAGCGGATCAAGCGCGCGCTCTACGAGACGGCGTCGCCGCTCCCGTGCCCCGACACCGTGTGCCAGGCGACGAAGACCGGCACGACCTACTACGGCCACGGAATGGTCGATGCGGCGAACGCGGTCGGCGCGGGATGATGGCGCCGTGCTCGATCACCTCGTCTACGCCGGACCGGACCTCGCCAAGGCCGTCGCCCGCGTCACCGAACTCACCGGAGTCACGCCCGCGCCGGGCGGCAGCCACGTCGGTCTCGGGACCGCCAACCACCTCGCCGACCTCGGCGCGGGGATGTACCTGGAGGTGATCGGCCCGGACCCGGCGCAACCCGAGCCCGAAAACCCGCGCCCCTTCGGCATCGACGACCTCACCGAGCCCGCGCTGGTCGCGTGGGCGGTGCGCACCACCGACCTCGACGCCACCATCCAGCAGGCAAAAGCCCACGGCTTCGACCCGGGTGACGCGCGGGAGATGTCCCGCGAGACCGCCGATGGCGAGCTCCTGCGCTGGCGGCTGACCCCGCCGAGTGCCCCGGGCACGCTCCGCCCGTTCCTCATCGACTGGGGGACCACACCGCACCCGACCACGCGTGGTCTGCCGTCGATCCCGCTGCTGATGGTCACCGGCACCCACCCGGACCCGGAGTCGGTCCAAACGGCGATGGACGCGCTCGGCCTGGAGTTCCTGGTCCGCCGCACCGAAAAGGCGAGCTTGACGGCGGCTCTCCGGTCGAAGGAAGGCCGCCAGGTCGCGTTGAGCTAGGCCTTGCCCTCGCGCCACAGGTTGGTCATCGGGAGCCGCCGGTCACGGCCGAACGCCTTGAACGTGATCTTCGTGCCCGGCGGGTACTGGCGCCGCTTGTACTCGGCCTTGTCGACCATCCGCACCACACGGTCGATGGTCTCCGGCTCGAACCCGGCGGAGACCAGGTCCGCGTACCCGCGGTCGCCCTCGACGTAGTCGTCGAGGATGTCGTCGAGCAGCGCGTAGTCCGGCAGCGAGTCGGAGTCCATCTGGCCCGGCCGCAGCTCGGCCGACGGCGGCTTCGAGATCGAGTTCTCCGGGATCGGCGGCGTCTCACCCCGCTTGACGGCTTCGGCGTTGCGCCACCGCGCGAGCTGCCAGACGTGCGTCTTGAAGACGTCCTTGATCGGGGCGAACGCGCCGACCGCGTCCCCGTAGATCGTGGAGTACCCGACGGCGAGCTCGGTCTTGTTGCCGGTCGCGAGCACGAGGTGACCGTCCAGGTTGGACAGTGCCATGAGGAGCATGCCCCGCGTCCGCGCCTGGATGTTCTCCTCGGCGAGCCCCGTCAGCGACAGCTGCTCGACGTACACCCGGACCATGTCCTCGACCGGCTCGACGCGGTAGTGCGCCCCGATCCGGCGCGCGAGGTCCTCGGCGTCGTCCTTCGAGTGCCCCGAGGAGTACTTCGACGGCATCGAGACGCCGTAGACGTTGTCGCCGCCCAGCGCGTCCGCCGCCAGCGACGCGCAGACCGCCGAGTCGATGCCGCCGGAGAAGCCGAACGTCACCGACGAGAAGCCGTTCTTGTGCACGTAGTCCCGCAGCCCGACGACCAGCGCCGACCACACCTCGGCCTCGTCCGCCAGCGGCTCGCTGATCACTGGCTCGGCCGTCGGCTCGTACGCCGGCAGCGGCTCTTCGCCGAGCACGCGCCGCGTGACCTGCAAGCCCTCGTACGAACCGTCGCCCGCGTACGCGCTCTTCGGGAGGTCCATGTCCAGCACCAGCAGGTGCTCGACGAACTGCGGCGCCCGCGCCAGCAGCGTCCCGTCCGCGCCGACGACGAGCGAGTCACCGTCGAACACGAGGTCGTCCTGGCCGCCGACCTGGTTGGTGTAGACCAGCGGCGCGCCCGCTTCGGCGGCGCGGCGCGCGATGAGCGGCAGCCGCTGCTCGTCCTTCGAGCGCTCGTACGGCGACGCGTTCGGGGCCACGACGAGGTCGACCCCGGCGTGCCCGAGCGCGGTGATCGGGCCGCCCTCCTGCCAGATGTCCTCGCAGACGACCATGCCGATGTCGAGCCCGTGCAGCCGGACGACGTCGAGCGTGGTGCCCGGCTTGAACCAGCGGTGCTCGTCGAAGACGCCGTAGTTGGGCAGGTGGTGCTTGAACTGCCGCGCGACGACCTCGCCGCGGTAGAGCGCCGCGGCCGCGTCGCGCGAGCCGGTCTCGTCGAGGTCGAGGTAGCCGATGTAGGTCAGCACGTCCCCACAGCCGGCCTCGTCGAGGCGGCGCGCCAGCGACTCGACACCCTGCCGGGACGCGGCGGCGAAGGTCTTGCGCAGCGAGAGGTCCTCGACGGGGTAGCCGGTCAGGGACATCTCGGGGAAGACGACGACGTGGGCGCCGGCTTCGGCGGCCCGGCGCGTCCAGGCGACGTGCAGGTCGGCGTTGCCGTCGAGGTCACCGACGGTGGGGTTGACCTGGGCGAGCGCGATGCGCAGTTGCGGCATGCCGCCATTCTGTCCCACGGCCACCCGGGCAGCCGAGCGAATGTGGGCGAAATGCCACGCCCGGTTCCGGCCGCCCGGGTACCTTGCGCCTGACCGGACGATGACGTACCCACCGCAGCCGCCAGGACCGCCCTGCCCGGACCAACCGCAACCGCCGAAGAAGAGCAACGGCCTGCTGATCGGCCTGCTCGCCGGCGGCGGAGGCCTGCTGCTGGTGGTGATCGTCCTCTTCACCGGCTTCGTCGCGCCCGGCTTCTTCCTCTCCGGTGACAAGCCGGCCGCCCGCGGTGGCGCACCGCTCGACCTGAACTCCGGCAGCGTCGCCGCGGGGAAGTTCCTCCTCGCCGTCATGGGTGACGACCTGGCGGCCGCCGAAGCCGCCGCGTGCGCGGTCGGCCGGACCCAGGTGGCCGAGGCCGCGCGGAAGCTCGGCGCGAACAACGCGCAGCGGCGAGCTCTCGGTCAAGCGGGAGACCGACGGGAACTACGGCGTCTCCAGGATCACCGCACCGTCCTGAAACGCGAACCGGGGGCCTCCGCGAACGGAGACCCCCGGTGCAAAACCCCGAGCTACTTGCGCTTGATCATGCTCCGGACCTTCTTGATGGTCTGCTCGAAGTCGGAGTCGAACGGGTTGTCGTGCACCAGGTAGGTCCACGTCGTGTTCGCCCGCCGGACGCCGGCCTCGCCGAGGTCGATGCCCTCGTCGGTCAGCTCGGCCTCTTCGAGGGTCTTCGCCGCGCGCGAGTCCGCCTCGGCGATGATCTTGTGGAACTCCGGGATCGCCGCGCGGTGGAACTCGTCGAGCGGCGTCTCCCGTGCCAGCGCGCGCAGGTGGATGCTCTCGCGGACGTCGGTCAGGTACGCCAGGTGGTCGGACCAGAGCTGGTCGACGTGGAACAGCAGCACCTCGCGGCACATCTGCTCCAGCTTCTCCTGGTCGTCGAGCTTTTCCTTCAGCTCGCCGAACTTCTCCGGGTGCGCCTTCTCGAGCTGCTCCGCCGCGTACCCGGTGCGAAGCACCTTGTCGCGGTGGGTCAGCAGGTCACGCCGCTGCCGCTCGATCAGCCGCGTGTAGCGCCAGGTGTTGCGGTGGATCTCCAGGTCGACACCCTCGGCGACGCGCTGGGCGTGGTTGAGCTGCCGCAACGCCGCGTTGTCGACGATCTCGCCGGTCTCTTCGTCGTCGGTGATGCCCTCGGGCACGTCCGGCGCGTTCGACAGCACGAGCTCGTCGTTCAGGCTCGCGAAGAAGATCGCGCTGCCCGGGTCGCCCTGGCGGCCGGACCGCCCGCGGAGCTGCCCGTCCAGGCGGCTCGACGGGTACCGCGCGGTGCCGATGACGTGCAGGCCGCCCAGCTCGACGACCTCGTCGCGGGTCGCGCCGTCGGTGCCGCCCAGCCGGATGTCCGTACCGCGGCCCGCCATCTGCGTGGACACGGTGACCGCGCCCTTCTTGCCGGCCTCGGCGATGATCGCGGCCTCTTGGGCGTCGTTGCGCGCGTTGAGCACGACGCACTCGAGGTCGACCTTCGCCAGCTTCTCGGCCAGCTCTTCGGACTCGGCGACGTCCTGCGTGCCGACGAGGATCGGCCGTCCGGTCTCGTGGACCGTGCGGATCTCCTCTTCGATCGCCCGCAGCTTCTGCGACGGCGACGCGAAGACGCGGTCTTCGAGGTCTTCGCGGACGTTCGGGGTGTTCGGCGGGATGACCGCGACCTCGAGCTCGTAGAACTCGCGCAGCTGCTCGGCGACGGCGACCGCGGTACCGGTCATGCCGGCCACCTCGGGGTAGCGCGCGAGCAGCGCCTGGACGGTGATCGAGTCCAGGATCTCGCCGCGGTCGGTCGCGGTGACCTGCTCCTTCGCCTCGACGGCCGCCTGCAGGCCGTCCGGCCAGCGCTGCAGCTCGGCGACACGGCCGCGAGCCGCGTTGATGAGCTGCACCTTGCCGTCGCGGACCAGGTAGTCGACGTCGCGGGTGAGCAGCGCGTGCGCGTGCAGCGCGACGTTCACCGCGGGGAGCCGGTCGGACGCCGTCTCGCCGTAGAGGTCGTCGACCTCCAGGCCGAGCGACTTCGCGACGACGGAGGCGCCGGCGTCGGTCAGCCAGGCGTTGCGGCCCTCGCTGTCGGTTTCGTAGTGCAGGTTGAGCCGCAGCCGCCGGACGACCTTCGCGACCTCTTCGTCGGCGTCGGTGTGGTCGATCGAACCGGCCATCACGAGGGGGACGCGGGCTTCGTCGACCAGCACCGAGTCCGCCTCGTCGACGATCGCGACCTCGGGGTCCGGCTGGACGAGGTCGTCGACCGCCGTCACGAGCCGGTCGCGCAGGACGTCGAAGCCGATCTCGGCGACGGCGCCGTACGTGACGTCGTTGGCGTAGGCGACCTTGCGCTCTTCGCGCGAGTGCGCCGGCTCGACCCAGCCGACCGACACGCCGAGGAGGGCGTAGACCGGGCCCATCCACTCCGCGTCGCGCCGGGCCAGGTAGTCGTTGACGGTGACGACGTGAACGCGCTTTCCGCGGATCGCGTACCCGGCCGCCGCCAGGGCGCCCGCGAGCGTCTTGCCCTCACCGGTCTCCATCTGCACGACGTGCTTGGTCAGCAGGCCCATCGTGCCCAGCACCTGCACGTCGAACGCGCGTTCGCCGAGTGCGCGCCGCGCGGCCTCGCGGCCCAGCGCGCACACCTCGATCAGCTGGTTGTCGCCGAAGGCGGTGTCCTTCAGCGTCTCGCGGAGCTTGCCCGCCCGCTCGGTCAGCTCCTCGTCGGAGAGCTTCTCGAGCTCGGGTTCGAGCTTCTCGACTGCGGGCAGCAGTGCTTCGTAGCGGGTCAGCTCGACGCTGCCCGGCCGCTGGATGATCCGGCGGAGCCGCTTGCCCACCCGGCTGATCAGTGCTGCCACCCCTGGTCTCCCGTTCTCTCTCGCTCGACCGGCCTGCCCCACCCAACGTGGCGGTGGTGCGTTCGAGTTCCGCGGCCGGATGGGACGATCCAACCGTGTTCCCTCATCCCAGCGCCAGGTCCGGTAGTCGCCCGATCACCGCAATTGCGACATCCGTGCTGCTAGCGGCCTCGCTGACCGCGTGCACGTCCACCGGCGACACCACGCCGCCCGCGCCGACGACCGAATCGCACCAGCCGTCCGGGCCGGTGCCCGCCGGGCTGGAACGGTTCTACGGCCAGAGCCTGACCTGGGCCGAGTGCGCACCTTACGCGACGTCGGAAGACGCGCGGTCGGCGTTCCAGGCGAAAGACCTCCAGTGCGCCCGGCTGACCGTGCCGCTGGACTACACCAAGCCGGCCGGCGACACCGTCACGCTGGGCCTGCTCCGGCACAAGGCGTCGGACGAGGGTTCCCGGATCGGGTCGCTGGTCGTCAACCCGGGCGGCCCGGGCGCGTCGGGCATGGTCGCGGCCGCCGGGCTGGTCAAGCCGGCCACGAGCGCCGGCCTGGCCAAGCGCTTCGACCTCGTCGGGTTCGACCCGCGGGGGATCGGCGCGAGCCAGCCGGCCATCCGCTGCCTGACCGACTCCGAGCGGGACGCCGACCGCGCCGACGACAGCGAGACCGACGGCTCGCCCCAGGGTGTCCTCAAGCAGGAAGCGCAGGAGAAGGACTTCGCCGCGAAGTGCGCTCAGCGCACCGACGACGGCACCGGCATGCTGGCCAACCTCGGCACCCGGGACGTCGCGAAGGACCTGGACGTCCTGCGCTCGGTCCTCGGCGACGAGAAGCTGACCTACCTCGGGTACTCCTACGGCACCCGGATCGGCTCGACCTACGCCGAGGCGTTCCCGAAGAACGTGCGCGCGATGATCCTCGACGGCGCGGTCGACCCGGAGCAGGACGCGGTCGAGTCGCTCGTCGCGCAGGGCCAGGGTTTCGGGACGGCGTTCACGCAGTTCGCCAAGTGGTGTGCCGGTCAGCAGGACTGCGCGCTCGGCCAGGACGCCGGCGCCGCGGTCAAGGCGTTCCAGGAGCTCGTCCGGCCGCTGATCGACTTCCCGGTCCCGGTCGGCGACGGCCGCAAGCTCTCCTACGAGGACGCGACCACCGGTGTCATCCAGGCGCTCTACCAGCAGAGTCTCTGGGAGCCGCTGAACTCGGGCCTCAACGAGCTGAAGCAGCAGCGCGGCGCGACGCTGGAGAAGCTCGCCGACATCTACAACGAGCGTGACTCCACCGGCAAGTACGGCACCACCCAGGACGCCTTCACCGCGATCCGCTGCGTCGACGACCCGCGCGTGACCGACCCGGCCGTCATCCTCAAGGCGCAGGAGGAGTACGTGAAGGTGGCGCCGTTCCTCGACGACGGCCGCCCGGCTTCGGCGGCGCGCGACGCGTGCGCGTTCTGGCCGGTGCCGAACACCTCGCAGCCGCACGTGCCGAACGTCGAAGGCCTGGCGAAGACGCTGGTCATCTCGACGACCAACGACCCGGCGACGCCGTACCAGGCCGGCGTCAACCTCGCGAAGGGCTTGAAGGGCGCGCTGCTCACCTTCGAAGGCACGCAGCACACGGTGTTCCTGCAGGGCGTGAAGTGCGTGGACCAGGCGGGCACGGACTACCTCGTCGACGGCACGGTGCCGCCGGAGGGGACGCGGTGCGCCGGGCAGTAGGCGTCGCCGCGCTGGCGGTGCTGCTGGCGGCGTGCACGGGTGCTCCGGCGCCCGTGCCGTCGCCGCGCCCTCCCGACCTCGCGAAGTTCACCTCGCAGAAGCTCGTGTGGAGTCCCTGCGGCGAGGCTTTGGACTGCGCGCGCCTGACCGTTCCGCTGGACTACGCGGTGCCGGACGGCAAGACGGTCACGGTCGGGCTCCGGCGGCACAAGGCCACGAAGCAGCGCATCGGCTCGCTGGTCGTCAACCCGGGTGGACCGGGCGGCTGGGGGACGGCGACGGCCGCGTCACTCGCGAAGTCGCCTGCGGCCGCGCCTCTGCTGGACCGCTTTGACCTGGTCGGCTTCGACCCTCGCGGCGTCGGCACGAGCGAGCCGCGGATCACCTGCCGCACCGGCGCCGAGCAGGACGCGGACCGCGCGTCCGACGTCGAAAGCGATATGTCGCCCGAAGGGGTGAAAAAGCAGCTCGCCGAGACGACCGCGTACGGCGCGAAGTGCGTCGAAGCGACGAAGCACGGCAAGGAGTTCCTCGCGAACGTCGGCACTCGAGACGTCGTACGCGACCTCGACGTCCTTCGCGCCGCGCTCGGTGACAAGAAGCTGACCTACCTCGGCTATTCGTACGGGACGCAGATCGGCGCGGCGTACGCCGAGGCGTATCCGCACAACGTCCGCGCGCTGCTGCTCGACGGCGCGATCGACCCGGCCCAGGGCCTGGTGGATTCGCTGGTCACGCAGGCCGCGGGCTTCCAGGACGCGCTGAACGAGTTCACCAAGTGGTGCTCGTGCCCGCTGACCGGCGGCACCGAGGGGCTCCAGCGGCTGGCGCGCCCGCTGATCACGAAGCCCCTCCCGGCCGGGACGCGGAAGCTGTCGTTCGAGGACGCGATCACGGGCACGTTCGCGGGGCTCTACTCACGCGGCGACTGGCCCGCCCTGAAGGCCGCGCTCGAGCAGGTGGCCCAGGGCAACGGCCGCACGCTGCTCGCTTTCGCCGACGACTACTACCAGCGGGACCGCGACGGCCAGTACAGCGGCGCGATCGACGCGTACTTCGCCGTCCGCTGCGTCGACCACACCCGCGTCACCGACCGGGCCGCGATCGACCGCGCGCACGAGAAGATGCTGGCCGGCGCGCCTTTCCTGGCCGGCGGCACGCCCGACACGAGCGAGCTGGACATCTGCTCGACCTGGCCGGTCCCGCCGACGTCGGCCGAGCACGTCGCGCGGGTCGAGGGGCTGCCGAAGACCCTGGTCGTCTCGACGACGCACGACCCGGCGACGCCGTACCGGCAGGGCGTCGACCTCGCGAAGGACCTCGGCAGTGCCCTGCTCACTTACGAGGGTGTCCAGCACACGGTCTTCCTCGACGGCAACCCGTGCGTCGACCGCGCGGGCATCGCGTACCTGATCGACGGGACCGTCGCCGACACCCGCTGCTAACCGAGGTCGGCGGTCTCGTTCTGCCTGGTCAGGGACAGTTCGAACATCACCGGGCTGAGGTGGTCGCCGGCCGGCGGGACCTGCACCCACAGCCGGGCGAACCGCCGTGGCCCCTCGGCCGAGACCCACACCTTGACGATGACGTCGTCGTGGATCTGCGGCAGCACGCCGTGCGCGACGGCTGCGGGCACCCGGCCGCCGACCCGCAGCGCGGCGGCGCCGTCGACGTTCTCCCGGCCCTCGGTCTTCGTGTCGGTGACGCCGTCGAGCAGGCGTTTCAGCCCGGCGGCCGGGCCGAGGAACTTCCCGACGTCGTACATCGCCGGGATCCGGCCGCGCGCGATGTCAGGGTCCGTGGTGACTTCGCCGTCCCGGACGGTGAAGCGGAACTTGGTGTGCCCGTCGCCTTCCTGGACGTCGGCCGTGCCGGTCGCGGCCCCGCCGGCGTCCAGGGTCGCGTCGCCTTCGATCTGCCGGAGCGGGAAGCCCGGCAGCACGCCGTTGACCCCGGCCGCGAAGTGCACGCTCCGCACCGAAGCGAACGACGTCGCCGCGTCGCGGACCAGCTCGGCGCCCGCCGGGAACGGCCCGCGCGTGTCCGGCGATCCGGTGCAGCCGGCCGTCAGCAGGAGCACGAGCAGGAGGGCGAAGCGCGACATCCCCCGAGCCTAGTCGTGGCCTGATCCTTGCGGACGATGTCCTTCAGGCCACTTTCCCCTTCACGCGCGCGCGGCGAAACTGCCTCTTGTGACTGTTGAGACCCGCCCTGCCCCGAAGCTGCACCGCGCCTGGCTGATCGCCGGCGCCGCGTTCGTCGCGCTGCTCGCCTCCGCCGGCTTCCGGTCCGCCCCCGGCGTCCTCATCGACCCGCTGCACCAGGAGTTCGGCTGGTCGACGGCCACGATCAGCTCGGCCGTCTCGGTCAACCTCGTGCTCTACGGCCTCTTCGCGCCCTTCGCGGCCGCGTTGATGGAGCGCTTCGGCATCCGCCGTGTCTCGGCGACGGCGTTGTTCGTCATCGCCCTCGGCGCGGCCGGCACGGTGTTCATGACCGCGAGCTGGCAGCTGGTGCTGTGCTGGGGAGTGCTGATCGGCGCGGGCACCGGCTCGATGGCGATGAGCTTCGCCGCGACCGTGGCGGCCCGGTGGTTCGTCCGCAGCCGCGGGGTGGTCACCGGCGTGCTGACCGCGGCGGGCGCCACCGGCCAGCTGATCTTCCTGCCGTTGATCGCGAACCTCGCGGTCGGTTCCGGCTGGCGGACGGCGTCGCTGGTGATCGCGATCGCCGCGCTCGCGGTCGTCCCGGTGGTCCTGCTGGTGATCCGCGACCACCCCGCCGACGTCGGCACGACGGCCTACGGCGCACCCGCCGACACGGTGGTCGAGCGCCCGGCGTCGAAGACCGGCTCGGCCCGGCGCGCGCTCTCGGTGCTGGGTCAGGCGGCTCGCACCCGAACGTTCTGGCTGCTCGCGATCTGCGGCGCGACGACGAACGGCCTGGTCGGCACCCACTTCGTCCCGGCCGCGCACGACCACGGCATGCCCCAGACGACGGCGGCGGGCCTGCTCGCCCTGGTCGGCGTCTTCGACGTGGTCGGCACGATCTTCTCCGGCTGGCTCACCGACCGCGTCGACCCGCGGATCCTGCTCGGGGTGTACTACGCCCTGCGCGGCCTCTCGCTGGCGCTGCTGCCGCAGCTGTTCACGAACTCGGTGCAGCCGAGCATGTGGGCGTTCATCCTCTTCTACGGCCTCGACTGGGTGGCCACGGTCCCGCCGACGGTCGCCCTCTGCGTCCGGGCATTCGGCGACGCGGGCCCGATCGTGTTCGGCTGGGTCTTCGCCTGCCACCAGCTGGGCGCGGCGTTCGCGGCATCGGCCGCGGGCCTGGTCCGCGACCAGCTGGGGAACTACAACCTGGCCTGGTATTCGGCGGCGGTCCTGGCGGTGCTCGCATCGGTGGCGTCGCTGGCGATCAAGCGCGCGAAGAAGCCTGTTTCGGTGCTCACGGCGTGACTTGGTCACCCTCGGCGCGTCGTGAAACATCCCGTTAACACGCTGTCGTTAGGGTGCGGCCATGGATCGCCAGCAGGAATTCGTGCTCCGCACGCTCGAGGAGCGCGACATCCGTTTTGTTCGTCTCTGGTTCACCGATGTGCTGGGGTTCCTCAAGTCCGTCGCGGTCGCCCCGGCCGAGCTCGAAGGCGCTTTCACCGAGGGAATCGGCTTCGACGGCTCGGCCATCGAAGGGTTCGCGCGGGTCTACGAATCCGACATGGTGGCCAAACCGGACCCGGCCACGTTCCAGGTCCTGCCCTGGGAGACCCCCGACGGCAGCCCGTACTCGGCCCGCATGTTCTGCGACATCGCGATGCCGGACGGCTCGCCGTCGTGGGCGGACCCGCGGCACGTCCTGCGACGCCAGCTGTCGAAGGCGGGCGAAGCGGGTTTCACCTGCTACGTGCACCCGGAGATCGAGTTCTTCCTCCTCGCGACCCTGCCCGAAGACGGCAGCGAGCCGGAGCCCGCGGACAACGGCGGTTACTTCGACCAGGCCAGCCACGCCACGGCGACGCACTTCCGCCGGCACGCGATCGAGACGCTCGAGGCGATGGGCATCTCGGTCGAGTTCAGCCACCACGAGGGCGCGCCGGGCCAGCAGGAGATCGACCTCCGCTACGCCGACGCGCTGACGATGGCCGACAACGTGATGACGTTCCGCTACGTCGTCAAGGAGGTCGCGCTGACCCAAGGCGTGCGCGCGACGTTCATGCCGAAGCCGTTCACGAACCAGCCCGGCTCCGGGATGCACACCCACATCAGCCTCTTCGAGGGTGACCGCAACGCCTTCTACGACGCCGAGGACCCGCACGAGCTGTCCGAAACCGGCAAGGCGTTCGTCGCCGGCCTGCTGCACCACGCCAAGGAGATCTCCGCGGTCACCAACCAGTGGGTGAACTCCTACAAGCGCCTGATCAGCGGAAGCGAGGCGCCGACGACGGTTTCGTGGGGCCGCGCGAACCGGTCCGCGCTCGTCCGCGTCCCGATGTATTCACCCGGAAAGGCGTCATCCCGACGGGTGGAGATCCGTACGCTGGACTCGGCGTGCAACCCGTATCTCGCGTACTCGGTCATCCTCGCCGCCGGGCTCAAGGGGATCGAGAAGGGCTACGAGCTGCCGCCACCCGCCGAGGACAACATCTGGCAGCTGAGCGACTCCGAGCGGCGCGCCGCCGGGTACGCGCAGCTGCCGCAGAACCTGGGAGAGGCGCTGGCCGAGATGGAGAAGTCGGAGCTCCTGCCGGAGGCGCTCGGCGAGCACGTCTACGACTTCTTCCTCCGGAACAAGCGGGTGGAATGGGACAACTACCGCAGCGCGGTCACCCCGTACGAGCTCCGCACCCTGTTGCCGGTGCTCTGATGAGGCGGCGGCCGGTGTTCCTCGCGACCCTGGCCGCCGCACTCGTGCTCGTCCCGACGGCGCCCGTCGCGTCCGCGTCGTCGAAGTTCGACCTCGACGCGGCCGACATCCCTTCGCTGCAGGCGCGGATGGCGTCCGGCCGGCTCACCGCGGTGGGCCTGACCAGCACTTATCTCGACCGGATCCACCGCATCGACGGCAAGGTCAACGCGGTCCTGGCGCTGAACCCCGCGGCCCTGAGCCAGGCCGCCGCGAGTGATGCCCGACGTCGGACGCACCACCTGCGCGGCCCGCTCGACGGCATCCCGGTGCTGGTCAAGGACAACGTCGACACGCGCGACCAGTGGACAACCGCGGGATCGCGGGCCCTCCGCAGCTACCCGGCGAAAGACGCCACGTTGATCACCCGGTTGCGTGACGCCGGCGCGGTGATCCTCGGCAAGGCGAACCTCTCGGAGTGGGCGAACTTCCGCGCGGCGAAGCCGACGTCCGGCTGGTCGGGCGTCGGAGGCCAGACGAACAACCCGTACGTGCTGGACCGCAACCCGTGCGGGTCGTCCGCCGGGTCCGCGGCCGGCGTCGCCGCTTCGCTGGCCCAGATCGCGATCGGCTCCGAGACCGACGGCTCGATCGTCTGCCCCGCGGGGATGACCGCCACGGTCGGGCACAAACCGAGCCTCGGCCTGGTCAGCCGCACCGGCGTGGTGCCGATTTCGGCCGAGCAGGACACCGCGGGCCCGATCGCCCGCAATGTCGTCGACGTCGCGCTGACGCTGTCGGTCCTGCAGGGGAGGGACCCCTCCGACCCGGCGACCCTGCAGTACCCGCGCACCCAGCCGACGGACTACGCGAAGCTGCTCCGGCCGGGCGTCCTGCGCGGCGCGCGGATCGGGCTGTGGCGGCTGCCGGTGCTCGGCCCGTCGACCGACGCCGTCATGACGTCGGCGCGGAACGCCCTGGTCAAAGCTGGTGCGACGGTGGTCGAGGTGACTCCGCCATACCAGGCGCGGCTCGGTGAGCTGGAGTTCCCGGCGCTGCTCACGGAGTTCCACCGCGACATCGACGCCTACCTCGCGACGCGTCCTCGCGGCCCGCGGAACTTGGCCGAGCTCATCGCCTACAACCGCGCCGACCCGCTGGAGCGGACGTGCTTCGCCGGCCAGGAGCTGTTCGAGCAGGCACTGGCCGCGCCGCCGCCGACCGACCCGGGATACCTCGCCGGCCGCGCGGAGCTGTCGGACCTGGCCCGCCGGTCCCTCGACGAGACGCTGGCGAAGTACCGCCTCGACGCGATCGTGTCGCCGACGAACCCGCCGGCGTGGAAGACCGACTGCGCGGTGGGGGACAACGACGTGATCCCGTCGTCGACCCCGGCCGCGGTCGCGGGGTATCCGGACGTCACCGTGCCCGCGGGGTTCGCCGGACCGCTCCCGGTGGGCATTTCGTTCATGGGCGCCCGGTGGTCGGACGCCCGGATGCTGGCGCTCGCCGCGGACTTCTCGAGGGTGGTTCCGGCGCGGGTCCCGCCGAGGTACTTGGCGACGGTGCCGGCCGCGGGTCGATGAACACGCTCTGACCTGCGGTATTGGCGTTAAGTGACCCCCCTGTTCGGGACCGGTTTCAGGGCATGTAATCTTCTCTTCGTCGCCAGGAACACCGGGTCGCCCCGGGGCCGCAAGCCCCGAAGATCCGGCCGGGCCGAGCGGGTTGACACCGCGGATCGGACCGGGTAATGTTCAGCGTCGGCCCACGAGCGGCCGCCGAATCCCTACGACTAACACCGTAGGCTGAGGCATGCTCGACCAAAAGCTTTGAATATCGCTTGGAACAACTGCCGAGGATATAACCGCCGATAAGGCGGTGAGTCCAGAGTGTGTTGCTTGAGAACTCAACAGTGTGCTAGTGAACTAAGCCAGTAGAGCTTATGTATTGAACCTCGTATGAGGTTCCTTTGAGAGCA
>NZ_JBVJOW010000001.1:2021599-2088637 GCF_055582965.1 Amycolatopsis sp. NPDC104863 | reverse complement strand
TGATTACGCGGCCGAGGTCACTCGAGGGGTGAGAACCTCTTCTTGCCGGTGTTTCGTCCACCGGCGGGAACCGGATTGGTCGAACCGGGAAGAAATTTTCAGGCGGCGGGGAAGGTGACCTTGTGCCAGCCGGTCGCGCCGTTGGGCACGGTGCCCGCGCGCATCTCGGTTTGGGTGTAGCCGGACTTGTCCGTGGCGCGGCAGAGCGCCTGGTGCACCCCGGGGGGCAGGTCCACCACATCCGCCACGTGTTCAGGTTGACCTTCTGCGACAGCGTGATTTCCTGCCACGCCACCCCCGGGACACGGACCTTTCCCTTTTGGCCGTTCGCGAAGCCACGGTGCGAGTCGATCCACGACTCGGTTTGATCGGCGCTTCCCGGCTCCAGCTGCGTTTCAGCCAGTAGGCCTGACGTGCCGCCCAGGTGGTGACTTCGATGTCCACAACCCACTTCGTCGCCGACACGTACCCAGTACAAGCTGGGGTGACCAGCCGCGCCGGGAAGCCGTGTTCCAGCGGCAACGGCTCTCCGTTCATCCCGACCGCCAGTGCCTACCAGGTCTGGCTCATCGGCCCGCGCGGCGCAGCCGGCTGGGCTGCTGCCCGCCGTATCCGGGACTGTCACCGCGATCCTCCCGGCGAACGTCGACCGCATCGGCATCGCCATCGAATTCACGGCGTGTTCGTTCACACGGCCGGTGGCGGGATGATCTCGACGGTGCCGTCGGCGGTTCCGGTGACGTAGCGGGCGCCGGTGGCCGGATCGACGGCGACGGTGTTGGGCTGGCGCACGGTGGGAATGGTGGCGAACACCCGTGGCGCGGAGCCCTCGAGCGTGATGCCGACGAGCTGGTTCTTCGCGGTCAAGGTCACCCACAGCTGGTCGCGCCGCGAATCGTAGGCGACGCCGTAGGGCGCGCCGGGCAGGTCGAGTTTGCTCGGGGCGTGCGCGGGTGCGGCCGGGTCGAAGGTCAGCACGGCCCCGCCGCGGGTGTCGATCACCGCGAAGTGGCCTCGGCGGTCGGAGACCACGTGGGTCGGGCCGGCGCCGGCGGGCAGCCGCGCGACTCGGGTCAGCGTCCCGGCGTCGTAGACGCTCAGGTCGTTCTGGCGGACGTCGACGAGGCCGACGAGGTCCCCGACCGCGGCGAGCCCGGCGGGCTGGGTGACGTCGGTGAAGGTGTGCACCAGCTTGCCGTCCTGGGTGACCGCGACGCTGCGGCCGTTCTCGTTGGCCGCGAAGACCCGGCCGTTCGCCGCGCGGGTGGCGTCGTGCGGTGACATGCCGGTGGTCACCTCCCCGGTGATCCGGCCGTCCGGGAGCGCGACGGTCACCAGCCGGTTTGAGGTTTCGTCCGGAACCAGGACCGGGCCGCCCGGCGCCGCGAGCTGCAGGTGCCGGAGGTGCCCGGGCAGCGCCACCGTGGTGGTGACCCGGCCGGTGGCCGTGTCGAGCAGCGCAAGCCGGTCGGGGTTGCGGATCCCGACCGCGACGCGGTGGGTGACGTCGTCGGCGACGATGCCCTCCGGCTCCGGTCCCACCTCGACGATCGTGCCGGCGGGCATCGCGCCTGGCGAGGGCGAGACGGCGGGCTCGGCGGCGGGCGGCAGCTGCGGTGGCGCCGTTCCGCCGGTCGGGGTGGTGCTGCAGGCTGTTGCCAGCAGCGTGATCGCGAGCAGCGTGCATCGTCGTCGCATGTTCGTTCACGCTAGCTGTTTCAGGTCACCCGATCGCGATGCGTAAGAATCCCGTAAGGGGGTAGTCGTGTTGTCCGGGTGGGCGATTCGAAAAGGTGGGCGTCATGAGCGCACTCAAGGCGCGGGTATCCGTACCGGTGACGACGCGGCTGCTGGCCGAGGACGGGACGATCACCGTCGTGCCGGAGGGCCGGCTGGCCGGCTCGGGTGTCGCCGGGCTGGTGGCCGTGCTCGCCGAGGCGTTCGAACTGTGTTGCGGGGTAGTGGTTCTGGACGTGACCGCGTGCCGGTGCGACGGCGAGACGCTCGTCGCCGCGATCCACGCCGCGGCGCTAGCCCGGCAGGTCCGCTGCGGCATCCGGGTCGTCACCTCGGACGTCGACATCGCGATCGCCTTGGACAGGGCGAAGATCAGCCGAGTCGTGCGGCCGTGAATCCGACGGTATTCGTGTCGGGATGACCCCCGCATTCCGGTGTTCGAATAACGGCGACCCGCTTTTCCGTTCACGGGTGCCGGATCAGGGTGGCCTGCGTGGGAGTCACCGGGAACCACATGTCCCGCTGCAGGATCCAGGCGCCGTCCGGGGTCAGGTGGGCGGTGCCGAGGTTGACGACCGCCGCGGTGCCGGGGAATCCGCCGGCCGCGATGCGGTCGCCCTCGTGCAGCACGCCGGGGCCGGCGGTGAGCGTGGTCTGCTCGCCGGGACCGGCGGCGAGGCCGACCGGACGACCGCCGGTCGTGGTCCGGGCACTCAGCCCGGATGTCCGCAGCGTCGTCAATTCCGTGCCGGCGGAAGCGGTGGGGCCGCCGCTGGTGACCACGCCGATCAGCCCGTCATGGAGCGTGAGCAGGTCGCCCGGTTGCGCGTCCGCCGCGCCGGTGACGGTGAAGGTGCCGTCGACGTGCGGGGTCGCGGTGACGGTACGCGTGGCCGGATCGTCGGCTGCCGCGGCCAGGGAGGCGATGCCGCGTTCTCCGCGGTCGCCGAACGCGAGCTCGGTGTTCCACGCGGCTGCCTGTGGCGGCAGGTCCACGGTGAGCAACCCGTTGCGAGGCGAGCCGGCGGTGCCGGCGATCTCTTCCTCGACGGCGCTGGTGCTGAACCGGGCGCTGGGCATGCCCGGCGCGACGAGGGCGACCGCCCAGCTGGCCGGGGTCTGATCCCCGGGCGCCGGCCTGGAGACGACGAAGCCGTAAGCCGCCGGGGCGGGCACATCGGTGGGGACGGTCACCTGGGCGCGCACCGTCAGCGTCGTGGTGTCCGGCGCGTCGGTGGTCGACGGCGTGGTCATGAAGCCCAGCGACGTCCGTCCGGCGGCGTCGTTGCGGCGCAGGACGACCAGCGTCGCGTTCTGCCCGGTGAGCGGCCCGGCGTAGAGCACGGCAGCTTCGGATCCGGGCGCGGCTGAGAGGCTGGCGTTCGCCCAAGCCAGTTTCGCCCGGCCGATCAGTGCGGTGTCCCCGGCCAGGGGACCGCGCGCCGGCCACTGGGTGACCGCCGCGGGCTGGGCCGTGACTCCGTCATCACCCGAAGCCGTGACGAGCACAGTGCTGCCGCCGGCCACGACCACGGCGGCCACGGCGATTCCCGTCAAGGTCCGACGCCGTCGTAGTGCCCGCGTCCGCAGGACCCGATGCGCGACCGAGGCGGCCTCACCGGCCGCGGGCCGGGGCAGGGGGACGGCCGCGAGCTCGTTGCGCAGGAGCGTGGCGAAGTCCGGTGGGTGCTGGTTCATCGGAGTCCCTTCGAAGTCGGCCTCGGCGGGGAGGGTGATTCGGCTTCCCACAGCTCGCGCAGCCGCTGCAGGCCGCGCGAGGTGGTGGATTTGACCGTGCCGGTACCGCAGCCGAGCAGCCGCGCGGTCTCCGCTTCGCCCAGGTCGAGGTAGAACCGGGCGGCCAGCACGGCCCGCGTCCGCGGCGGCAGTCGCAGGAGCAGCGTCAGCATGTCGTTTCGCCCGTCGCACACCTCCGTGGCGTCACCGCCGGCCCGGTGCGGGCCGAAGTCGGGCACCGGCGGTTCACGACGGGTGCGGTCGCGGTGGCGCAGGAAGACCCGGAACAGCGTCCGGCGAGCATAGGCGCCGAGGTGCTCGATATCGCCGCGTCCGACGTGCCGGACCAGCTTCAGCAGGGTGTCGTGCACGACGTCACCGGCCTCGTTCCGGTTGCCGGTGAGCACCATCGCGTAGCGCAGGAGCTCGGCGTAGTGCTGCTCGACGAACAGCTCGAACCGCTCGTCCGTCCTCGGCAACATCCGGCCCCTCTCGACCTCGGCACCCACTACAGAGCCGCTGGACGTGCCGAATGGTTGCGTCGTCTCGGAACGGACTCGACCGGACGACCGGCTGGGTCACGGGTTGTTCGAGCCGGCGCCCCAGGGAGACAGGCGGTTCCGCACGGGTCACGTCTGTGGGTGCTCACGGGGGAGTCAGCCGGCCGTGATGTCGGCCCAGACGGTCTTGTAGCCGCCGTCGTGGGTGGTCACGCCCCAGCGGCGGCTGATCGCGTCGACCAGCTGGAGCCCCCGGCCCCGGGGCCTGTCCGGCGACGGTGTGCCGAGACGCAGCGCTCGCACACCTTGGGCGTCGTCCAGGGCGTTGCTGACCAGTTCGGTCGCCAGCAGCAGCGCGTCCTCGACGCAGTCGCTCGCCGCGCGGCGCAGTACGAGACGCAGCCACCGCCGGACGGCCGGGAGATCGGGCGCAACGCCGGTGTCGAAGCGGGACTCGTTCGCGGTGAGGTCCGGGAGTTCCATGGGTTCCTTTGCCCGGCGGCGGGCTGTCGGTGGCGTCCTCCGAAGGTAAGACGCCGGTTAACTCGTTACAAGTCCGCATCCCGACTCGGACATTTCACCGGCGCAGTGCCCGCCGGACGGATCTCGTTCGGTCGGCGTTCACCCCGGACGCCCGCCGAAGTCATTTGCCGTGCCTAAGTTTCCGGTGCGAGCCAGGAAGACGGCAAGGGGAGTCATGGACACACCCGTCGCGGTGCGAGCACGTGGAATCACCAAGTACTTCGGCGACGTCGTCGCGCTGGACGGCGTCGACCTGGACGTGGCGCCGGGGCAGATCCACGGGCTGATGGGGCCCAACGGCGCCGGGAAGACGACGCTGCTCGGCCTCCTGCTGGGCCTGGCGGTCGCCGACGAAGGCCGCCTCGAGGTGCTCGGCACCCCGATCGGGCGCGCGCCGGCCGCGCCTGGTGGTGTCGCGGGTTTCGTCGACGGTCCCGGCCTCTACCCCTCACTCACCGCCCGGCAGAACCTCGCCGCGCTGGCGGCGCTGCGTGACCGGCGGACGGCCGACATCGACGGTGTGCTCACGGAGGTCGGGCTCACCGACGTCGCCGACGACCGGGTGCGGGGTTTCTCCCTCGGCATGCGACAGCGGCTCGGCCTCGCCGCCGCGTTGCTCACCGAACCGCGCCTGCTGGTCCTCGACGAGCCGGCCAACGGCCTCGATCCGGTCGGCAAGAGGCACGTGCACGGCGTCCTGGACCGGCTCGCGGCCGGCGGCACGACCGTCGTGCTCTCCAGCCACCGGATGGACGACCTCGAGGCACTGTGCTCCGAAGTCACGATCCTCGCCGCCGGGCGCGTGGTGTTCACCGGCCCGCTGGGCAAGCTGTCCGCCGAGAACCGGGAGCTCGACTACCGGCTTCGCACGTCCGACCCCGGCGCGGCCCGGCGGGTGATCGCCGGCACGGCGGGGATTCGCCTCGTCGAGGACACCGGAACCCGGCGGGACACCGAGGTGCTCGTCGTGCGCGCGCTGGTGCCCGCCCTCGACGAGCTGGTGCCCCGGCTCGTGAAAGACGGCATCGCGGTGCGCGAGCTCGCGCCGGTGGTGTCCCCGCTGGAGGCGGCGTTCCTCGCCCTCACCGAGCAGGAGGCCGCCCGATGACCACGATCGCCGCCGAAGTCCCGGCCGACGCCGGTCCCGTTCCGGTGTGGCGCGGGTACCGCTTCGAACTGGTCAAGCTGTCCTCGACCTGGCGGATCCGGCTGCTGGTCCTCGCGTGCTGGATCGCCCCCGCGGTGTTCGTCGCCGCGGTGAGCGGGCAGAGCTCGCTGCCCGTCGACACCCTGTTCGGCCGGTGGATGAACGCCACGGGCTGGGCCGGCCCGCTGGTGATGCTCGGGTTCGCGGGCACCTACGCGCTCCCGCTGCTGACGTCGGTGGTCGCCGGGGACGTGTTCGCGGCCGAGGACCGGCTCGGCACCTGGCGCCACCTGCTGGTGGCGGTCCGGTCCGCCCGGCGGATCTTCGTGGCCAAGGCCCTGGCGAGCCTCACCGTCATCCTGGTGCTGGTGGCCGGGATGGCCGTGTCGAGCAGCGCCGCCGGGCTCCTGGCGGTCGGAAACCGGGCTCTGGTGGGCTTCGACGGTCACCTGCTGACGCCGGGGGAGGCCGCGGCGCAGGTTCTGCTGGCGTGGGTCTGCGTGCTCGCCCCGACGCTGGCCCTGGCCGCGGTCGGGTGGCTCGGGTCCGTCCTGTGGGGACGCTCGCCCATGGGCCTGCTGCTGCCCGCCGTCGTCGCCCTCGCGATGGCGTTGGCCCAGCTGCTGCCGCTGCCCGTCGCGCTCCGCCTCGCCCTGCCCAGTTACGCCTTCATCGCCTGGAACGGCCTGTTCACCGACCCGGTCCAGCTCGGCCCGCTGCTGATCGGCGTCGGGGTCGGCCTGGCGTGGGCCGTGGTCGCGACCGTGCTCGCCTACCTGCTGTTCGTACGCCGCGACTTCACCAACCTCGCCCACGACGGATCGGGACGCCGGGTCCTCACCGCCGGTGCCCTGCCGCTGGTCGCGCTCCTGGCCGTCACGGCCGGGATCATCGCCGTGGCGACCCCGGCCACCGGGTCGGGGATCGGCCAGGACAAGGTGCAGACCTCGCTCGCGACGGCGTTCGGCCACCTCTACCGCCTGCAGGCCGGGCAGCTCAACCGCCCCGACGTCACCGAGGCGCAGCTGGGGGCCAGGGCCGCGTGCACCAAGGGCGACGGCCTGGTCGAGCCCGACGGGCCCGGCAACGACTGGCGCTGTGTCGTTTCCTGGCACCTGCCCGGGATCGCGGCGACCGGGCAGGCCATCTACCAGCTGGACATCACCTCCGACGGGCGGTACGTCGCCGACGGCGACGGGCCGAAGGAAGTGAACGGCTACTTCCAGGTGCGGACCCCGGCCGGGGACCAGCCCAACCCCCTCTGGCAGTTCGACGGGAACGTCGAGCTGCTCTCCTCCACGAAGGGATGAACCGATGCAGGTAACACGCCGCAGGCGGCGTGTCGGGAAGGCGGGCCTTCTCGGTCACCTCAATGGTCACCGTTTCCGCTACGCGACAGCCGGTTCCGCCACGCTCGTGCTCGTCGCCACCAGCACCGGCGCCGGGGTCGCGTCGACGCAGCAGTTCGGCACGGACCAGGTCGGCCAGGTCACCGAAAACGGCCAGGTCGTCTCCGCCGACCAGTACCTCAAGCCGATCGGCGACCGGCTGGTCGTGAACAACGGCAAGATCATGGCGTCGTCGGTCAGCCCCGACGGCGCCCACCTCGCCGCGCTGACCACCGACGGCGGGATCGCGCTCACCATCGTCGACCTCAAGAGCTGGCAGGTGCAGCAGCTCGTCGGCAACTCCGCGACGGCGAACCTGCGCATCCCCGGCAACGACGTCGGCCAGGAAGGGCCGTCGTACTCCCCGGACGGCAAGAGCCTGTGGCTGGCGCAGACCGACGGCTACACCCGGTTCACGGTCAACCCGGACGGCACGGTCGCCGCCCCGACGTCGGTGAAGATCCCGGCGGACGGACCGAAGCACGCCTTGGTCGCGCAGGCGGTGTTCTCGCCCGACGGGTCCACTGTGTACTCCGCGGTCAACGGCCAGAACCGCGTCGTCGCCCTCGACGCGGCGACCGGCGCGATCAAGCAGAGCTGGGCCGTCGGCAACGCGCCGCGTGACCTGGTCCGCGCCGGGACCAAGCTGTACGTGAGCAACGAAGGCGGGCGCCCGGCGCGGCCCGGCGAGCCGACGCTGAACTCGTACAACACCCAGGTGCCGGCCAGCGGGTTCACCGGTGCGACGACGAGCGGCACGGTCAGCGTCATCGACCTGGCGAACGCGGCCGCCGCGCCGAAGAGCATCGACGTCGGCCTGCACCCGACCGCGGTGTACTTCGCCAAGGGCGCGTTGTTCGTGACGAACACCGCGAGCAACACGGTTTCGGTCATCGACACCGGCCGTGACAAGGTCGTCCAGACCATCGCGACCCAGCCGTGGCCGCAGGCTTCGGTCGGCTACGAGCCGGACGGCGTCACCCTCACCGGCGACGGGCACCTGCTGGTGACGCTCGGCCGCGCCAACGCGGTCGCCGTCTACCGCTACCAGCGGCCGCAGGAGCCGGTGAGCTACGTCGGCCTGCTGCCGACGGACTACTTCCCGACGGCGATCACCACGGTCGGCAAGGACGTCGTGGTCTCCAACACCCGCGGTATCGACGCCCGCCGTCCCACCACGGCGGCCGGGCACGGCACCCACGACACGACCTCGAGCGTGCAGCGGTTCCGGCTGCCGGACGACCGTGCGATCCGCGGGTACACCGGCCAGGTCTTCAGGCAGAACGGCTGGACGGACAATTCCGTTCAGGTGGCCCACGACAACGGCCACCGGAAGCCGGTTCCGGTGCCGCAGCGGCTCGGCGACCCGTCGACGATCAAGCACGTTTTTCTGCTGGTCAAGGAGAACCGGACCTACGACCAGGTCTTCGGGGACGACGCGCGCGGCAACGGCGACCCGTCCGTGACCCAGTTCGGCGAAAACGTGACGCCGAACCAGCACGCGCTGGAACGGCAGTTCGGGTTGTACGACAACACCTACGACATCGGCACGAACTCCGCCGAGGGCCACAACTGGCTGATGCAGGCGGACAACCCGGAGTACACCGAGTCGTCGGCGGGGGAGTACCTGCGCAGCTACGACACCGAGGACGACGCGCTCGGCCACCAGAGCTCCGGGTTCCTCTGGACCGGCGCGCAGGCGGCCGGGAAGTCGGTGCGGGACTTCGGCGAGTTCCAGCAGTTCCTGACCAAGCCCGCCGGGGCGAGCTGGCAGAACCTGTACTGCGACTCGAAGAACATGGCGGCGACCGGGCAGCCCAGTGCCTACCCGCTGGTGTCGTCGTCCCCGATCCCGTCGCTGAACAACGTCTCGGTGCCGGCGTTCCCGAAGTTCGACACCGCGGTGCCGGACGTCTACCGGTACCAGATCTGGAAGGACGACTTCGAGAAGAACGGGCCGGCCAACCTGAACATGTTCTGGCTCTCGAGCGACCACACCGGCGGCCCGCCGAACGCGGCCGCCCAGGTCGCCGACAACGACCTCGCGGTCGGCAAGATCGTCGACACGATCTCGCACAGCCGGTACTGGAAGGACTCGGCGATCTTCGTCGTCGAGGACGACTCCCAGGCCGGGCTCGACCACGTCGACGGCCACCGGGCGCCGGTGCAGATCATCAGCCCGTACGCCCAGCACGGCGTTGTCGACAGCCACTACTACTCGCAGATCACGATGATCCGGACGATCGAGCAGATCCTCGGGGTCAAGCCGATGAACCAGAAGGACAGCGCGGCGACGCCGATGGGCGCGGCGTTCACGCAGAAGCCGGACTACACGCCGTTCGTCGCGTTGCCGAACCGCACCTCGCTGACGGACGGCCTGGCGACCCAGCCGTCCTGCGGCGCGGACACCCCCGCACCACCGGACCCGGCGGCCGCGCCGGTGCCGTCGTCGGCGGTGCCGGCGGACAAGCGGCAGGTGGCGGCGCAGTGGCAGGAGTGGACGACCCACCAGCGGCTGACCGGCCCGAACGCGGTCGCCGACTACGCCACCCCCGCGCAGATGAACCACTTCACGTGGTACCAGACGCACGGCTGGCAGCAGCCCTACCCGGGGGAGAACCAGGTGGTCGCCCCCGACCGGGTGCCGGGCGCCTACCTGCCGTCCGCGGAGTCCGACGGCTGAGGCGAACAGGCACGGGACCTGCCCGGCGCGAGCCGCGGCAGGTCCCGTCGGCGCCGGGTGAGCAACGCGGTGAGCGGCCGCCACCAGGAGCTGCGTCGGCAACCAGCGCGACATCGCCGAACTTGGCGAAGGCAGTTTCGCAACCGGCGTCGAACGTCGGCTCGTTCAGCTGTGGTCCGTCTGGCCGCGCGGCGATCGCTCTCGTCGTCGCAGTAGAGCCGTCGCTCCAACCGCGAGCAGCGCCACGCCCAGCACGCCCAGCGCCACGACTGCGACCACCGTGCCAACGGTCAGCTGCGGCGGATCACAGCTGAGCTGCCCTACATGCTCGTACGCGCACCAGGACAGTCCGCCACGGGACGAGGTCACGACTTCCGGCACCGCACCCAGCGCGCGCTCAGCCGACCACCACACCAGGCCCGCCGCTGCCATGACAACCACGCCCGACACCGCGAGCGACATCCACAGCCACCGGCGCACGCACCCACCTCCGAATGGCGATGATCTCGCGTTGGGCGGTGTCCTGTGGGCCGGATCACCGAAACGGATCAGCGACCCCTGACGACACCCCAGAAGTCAAGCCGACGTGAGATTTGCCGTTCCCGTCCGGCTGACCGGGTGTTACTGTCCATTCGTTTTGACCAGTCCAACTTCATGATTTCTGCTCGTGGCAGGGGAAGCCGGTCGAAGTCCGGCGCTGTCGCGCAACCGTAGGTCACCGTAGGTGACGAGTCGGGTTACCTCCTCGAGCAGGTGTTGTCGAACCGCTGTCGCGTAAACAGTGAGTGACGCCCGGTCTTGGGGCCGGTCTCTCTCGTGTGCGCGCCGGCGTCCGGGAGAGGGAGATCAGGTGGCCGGCAAGCGGTTCAGGCCCGTCGTGGCCTTGGCGTCCGCCATCGTCGTGTTCGCCGTGGGCTCGCTGACCCCGGCGTTCGCCGGTGACCTCGCTTCGAAGCCCACGTCGCGGTGGCTCGCCGCGCAGCTTTCGCCCGACGGGACCTTGCAGAACCCGCTCGGCGGCGACCTGCCCGACCACGGCCTGATGATCGACACCCTGTTCGCGATGTACGCCTCCGGGGACGGCGCCCTCGCCGCGCCGATCGTCGAGTACCTCGACCACCACGCCACCGACTACTACACCTGGGACGGCCTCGTCCCGGGCCAGGGCTACGACGCGATCATCACCGGCGGCGCGGCCGCGAAAGTGCTGGTCGCCGCGGAAGTCGCCGGGCGGGACCCGCGATCCTTCGGCGGCCACGACATGGTCGCCGAAACCCTCGGGACGATCGCGCGCTCGGGCGTCGACAGGGGCCGAGTCAGCGACTACTCGAAGAACCCCGACTTCAAGGACTTCGTCAGCAACAACGCCAACATGTTCGGCCAGGCCCTGGCCGTGATCGGGCTGGCCGGCGCCGGCCTGACCGACCGGCTCGCCCTCGACACGATGCTGAAGCAGCAGTGCTCGGAGGGCTACTTCCGGATCTTCTTCGGCCTGATCCCCACCACCGAGACCGGCGACCAGGTGACCCCGGACGGCCACCGGATCTCGACCTGCGACGAGGGCAAGCCGTTCGACCAGGCGCCGCCGGACGGCGACACCACCGGGCTCGCCCTTTCGGCGATGCTCGCCGCCCGCGACGCCGGCGCGGCGAACCTCGACGCGCCCATCACGAAGACCGTGCGGTGGTTGAAGGCGCACCAGACCGCGGGCGGCGGCTGGGGCGGCGGCGTCGGCACCGAAGCGCCCAACACCAACAGCACCGGCCTGATCGTGCAGGCGCTCACCGACGCGGGATGCGTGGACGCCGCGATGACGTCGGGGACGGCTTTCCTCGAGTCCGCGCAGGTGACCGCGGCCGACTCGGGAAACCGGCTGGCCGGCCAGCTCGGCGCCATCGCCTACACCCCAGCCGAATACCGGACCGCCCGCACCACCGGGATCGGCGGCCTGGACACCTGGATCCGCGCGAGCGCCCAGGCCGCGCTCGGCCTGTCCCGGGTCGGGTTCCACGACCTCACCCTGGGACACGCCCCCGTCGCGAAGCAGCCCGACCCCGGTTGCCTCCCGCCCGCCGAAAAGCCGCCGGTGACGGGCAGTCCTGCCGTGACCCCGCCGGTCAGCAAGAAGGCCGGCACCCCCGCGGCCCGGCCCGGTTCACCACCCGGCACCGTGATCGCGCCCGCCGACGCACCGGCGCAGGGCGCCGGACCCACGCCGGCCGACCGGCTCGGTGGTTACCTCGCCGGGCGGCTGGTGGACGGCGATCACGTCGAGGTCACCCAGGACGGCAAGACGTTCGTCGACTACGACCTCACCGCCGATCTGGTGCTCGCCCTGCGCACCCTGGGGCAGCAGCCGGACGCCGTGGCCCGCGCCTCGCGGTTCCTGCTGAACCCGGAGTCGATCAAGGCCTACGCCCACGGCGCGCCCTACGAGCCCGGCGCGGCTTCCTACGCCGAACCCTTGGCAAAGCTGCAGATCATCGCGCGGTTCCTCGAGCCCGGCGGGCCGGTCACCGCGCAGCTGACGCACGACCTCGACGCGGTGCGCACCCCGTCCGGCGAGTTCACCGACACCGGCGAGTTCGCCGACGGGACACGCTCCCTGCAGCGGCACGCGTGGGCGACCTTGGCGACCACCGCGGCGGCGGATCCGACCGCGGCCATCGGCGTTCTGATCACCCAGCAATGCGCGGACGGGCTCTTCCCGGCCGCGTTCACCGGGAAGCCGTGCGCCACCGGGGACCTGGCCGCGACCGCCGTCGCGATCCAGGCGTTGAACGCCAGGCCCCGCACCGGCGCACTGCCCGCCTGGACACCCGGACACCGGCGTGCGCTCGAATCCGCCGCCGCGGCCTTGACCGCGCGCACCGGCGCGGACGGCACGGTCACCGGCGCCGACGGGCAGCCGGACGCCACGCTCACCGCCGTCGTCGCGGGGGGCCGCCAGGCGGCCGGGCTCGACGCGAGCAAGGCCGCGCAGGCGCTCGGCGCCCTGGTGCCGGCCGACGGCGGGCTCCCGAAGGCGCCGGGCGGGCCGGGCGACCCGAGCGCGAGCATCGCGGCGGCGCCCGGGATCGCCGGCCGGACCTGGCTCGATGCCGAGGGCTCGCCGCTCGTCACCGCCGCGCGGCTGCCGCTGACCGACCGGCCGCTCGCCGCCGGGCACGGTCCCGCCATCGCGCAAGCGGCCACGAGCACGTTCTGGCTGGTGACCCGCTTTTCCGGCGCCGCGCTCGTCCTCGTCTTCGCGCTGGCCATGGGCCTGCGCCACCTCGTCAACCGCACATCACGCACCAGGGGGTAACACCATGAGACGCCTTCCCGCACTACTGGCCGGGCTCGCCGTCATGGCCGGACTCGTCATCACCGCGGCGACGCCCGCGTCGGCCGTCGATCCGACGAAGGGCTACAACGGCATCTGCACCGGCAACGACGCCCTCACCGGCGTCACCGTCGTCATCGACTTCCAGGAGCTGGGCGGGGCGACGATGACCCGCTGCTCGCCGAACGCCACCCCGGGCACCGACCGCACCGGCATCCAGGCCCTGCAGGACGCCGGAATCGCCGTCGCCGGCGTCGCGCAGTGGGGCCTGGGATTCGTGTGCCGGCTGGAGGGACGGCCGTCGGCGACCGAGCCGATCCCGGTCTCGGGCAACCCGACCTACAAGGAAGCCTGCGTGCGCACCCCGCCCGCGGGCGCGTACTGGTCGTACTGGAACGCCACCGGCGCGGACACCACCTGGACCTACAGCAGCTACGGCGCCCTCAACCGCAACGTCGTCCCCGGCGGCTTCGAAGGCTGGTCGTTCTCCCTGAACCGCAGTGCCAGCACGAACCCGGTGCCGCGGGTGAGCCCGCGCAACCCGGCGGTCAACGCCACCAACCCGACGGTCGGCCTGTCGATCGACGACCTGGACCGCAAGATCACCCTCGGCCAGAGCACCGCCCTGACCTGGACGTCGACCAACTCCACGACGCTCACCGCGCAGTCGGTCGCCCCGGCCACCGGCGGCGGCGCCTGGTCGGGTTCGCTGGCCGTGCCCGGTGGGTCGAAGACGATCACGCCGACGGCCAAGGGCACCTACACGTACACGATCAAGGCGACCGGCACCGGCGGCACCGTGTACTCGACCGCGACCTTGACGGTGCAATGAGGCGGATTCTCGCGGGCGCGGCCGTCGCGGTGCTGACGGCCGCGCTCACCGCGGGCCCCGCGCACGCGATCGACCAGAGCAAGGGCAAACCCGGCTTCTGCGCGGGCGGCGCCGGTGTCACCGTCGTGATCGACTTCCAGCAGCTCGGCGGCACGACGATCGTGCGCTGCGACCCGCAGACCGGCCGCGGCACCGGCCTGGACGCACTGAAGAACGCCGGGTTCCAGATCGCCGGCGTCCAGCGCTGGGGTGAGGCGTTCATCTGCCGGATCGAGAACCGGCCGTCCGCGGTCGAAGAGATCCCGGTCAAGGGCAACGAGCACTACCAAGAGACCTGTGTGGACACCCCGCCGGCCGCGGGCTACTGGTCGTACTGGCACGCCGGGAACAACTGCGCCTGGGAGTACAGCCAGTGGGGCGTGAAGAACCGCGACTTCACCCCGAGCGGGTTCGAAGGCTGGTCGTTCTCGCTCAACGCCACGGCCGACAGCAACCCGGTCCCGAGGATCGCCCCGGTCCGGCCCGGCACCGGCGGCGAGGGCTGCACTACCGCCGCCGAGCCCGCACCGAGCTCGAACGACGTCAACGAAAAGCAGCAGCCGGGCGGTGCCGCCAACGGCAAGACCGGGGGCACGGCTGCCGGGCAGGGAGCACCGTCCGCGGGACCGCAGGCGACATCGGGTGCACCGGACGCGGATCCGGCGAGCAGCCGTGCGTTGCCGCCGCCCAAGCCGCGGCCCGGTGGTGGCGCGCAGGGGGCTCCGGATCCGGCGAAGAACGTCGTGTTCACCGGCGGGGAGCAGGCTCCCGACGTCGACCAGGCGATCAGGGACCAGGCCGGGGCGAGTGACTACGCACCCTGGGTGGCCGGGGGAGCGGTCGTGCTGCTGGTCGCCGCCGCGTGGTTCACCGCGCGCCGTCGCAAGCGGGCGCGGGAAGGGTGATGGCCGGGACGTACTTCCTGCCCCGCGACCTGCACCCGGGGGCGTGGTGGGTGTGGGCGCTCGGGCTGGCCGTCGCGGCCGGCCGGACGACGAACCCGTGGCTGCTGCTGACGATCTGCGCGGTGCTCTGCTATGTCGTCATCGCGCGGCGGGCGGACGCGCCGTGGGCGATGGCGTTCCGGATGTACGCCTACCTCGCCGCGGTCATCGTCGGGGTCCGGGTGTTCTTCCGGATCGTCTTCGGCGGCGCCGAGGGCGCGACGATCATCCTGCACCTGCCGGAAATCCCGCTGCCCGCGTGGGCGGCGGGCATCCGGCTGCTCGGCGACGTCTCCGCCGAGTCGGTGCTCGGCGGGCTCTACGACGGCCTGCGGCTGGCGACCATGGTGCTCTGTCTCGGCGCGGCGAACGCGCTGGCGAACCCGAAACGGCTGCTCAAGGCCATGCCGCCGGCGCTGTACGAGATCGGGACCGCGGTGATCGTCGCGCTGTCGGTGTTCCCGCAGCTGGCCGAGAGCGTCCAACGCGTCCACCGCGCCCGGAAGCTGCGCGGTGGCGCCCGGGGACGGCGGTTCCGCGCCCTGCACGCGGTGATCATCCCGGTACTGGAAGACGCGCTGGACCGGTCGTTGCAGCTCGCGTCCTCAATGGACTCCCGCGGCTACGGCCGGGCCGGAGTCGTGAAGGCCCGCGCCCGCCTGCTCACCGGGACGTTGATGATCACCGGGCTGATCGGCGTCTGCGTCGGCGTCTACGCGACCCTCGACGGCTCGACCCCCCGGTTCCTCGCGACGCCGTTCCTCGTGGTGGGACTGGTTCTCGGCCTGATCGGGTTCCGGACCGCCGGGACCCGCGTCCGGCGCAGCCGCTACCGGCCCGATCGCTGGCACCCGGCCGAGTTCGTCACCGCGCTGAGCGGGATCGGCGTGGCCGCGGTCCTGTTCGCGACGTCCAGTGTGGACCCGACGAACCTCAACCCGTCGCTGAGCGCCTTGTCCTGGCCCCTGTTGTCCTGGCTGCCGCTCGCGGGTGTGCTCGTCGGGGTGCTGCCTGCCTTCTTCACCCCGCCGCCCGCACTGCCGTTCGAAGCCGAAGCGGTGCCCGAACCCGAGAAAGTTCCCGCATGATCGAGCTGGACCGCGTTTCCTTCTGGTACCACGGGCAACCGGAACCGGTCCTCGCCGACGTCACGCTGTCGATCGGGGAGGGAGAGCTGGTGCTCGTGGCGGGCCGGACCGGGTCGGGGAAGTCGACGCTGCTCGGGACGTTCAACGGCCTGGTGCCGCACTTCACCGGCGGCCACCTCGAAGGCACGGTGTCGGTCGAGGGTGTCACCACGCGGGAGCGGCCGCCACGGGAGTTCGCGCACCTCGTCGGCGTGGTCGGGCAGGATCCTTTGGCGGGGTTCGTGACCGACGTCGTCGAGGACGAACTGGCGTACGGGATGGAACAGCTCGGCCTGGCGCCGCAGGTGATGCGCCGCCGCGTCGAGGAAACCCTGGACCTGCTGGGCATCGCCGAGCTGCGCCGCCGTCCACTGAGGACACTCTCGGGCGGGCAACAGCAGCGCGTCGCCGTCGGATCGGTGCTGACCATGCACCCGAAGGTCCTCGTGCTCGACGAGCCGACCTCGGCGCTCGACCCGATCGCGGCGGAGGAGGTCCTCGCGACGCTGGCCCGGCTCGTGCAGGACCTCGGCACCACGGTCGTGCTGGCCGAACACCGGATGGAACGGGTGATCCCGTTCGCCGACCGGATGCTCTACGTTCCCGGCGACGGCAGCGTCGTCGACGGAACCCCGCCGGAGATCCTGCGCACCACGCCGATCGCGCCGCCGATCGTCCGGCTCGGCCGCCTCGCCGGGTGGGAGCCGCTGCCGATGTCGGTGCGCGACGCCCGGCGGGTCGCCCGGCCGTTGCGTGCCCGCCTCGGCGTGCGCCCTGACCCGAGGCCTCCCGAACCGGCGGAACCGGTGTTGACGGCGTCGGGGGTCGTCGTGCGGTACGGGCCGGTGGTCGCGGTGCGCGGGCTCGACCTCGCCCTCTATCCCGGCCGGGTCGTCGCGATGATGGGCCGCAACGGCTCCGGGAAGTCGTCGCTGCTGTGGGCCCTGCAGGGCTCCGGCCCGCGCCAGGGCGGCAAGGTCCGCGCGGGCGGCGCCGACCCGGGGGAGCTGCCGAGCGCGAAGGCGCGCAAGGTTGTCGGGCTCGTCCCGCAGACCGCGAGCGACCTGCTCTACCTCGAGTCCGTGGCCGCCGAGTGCGCCGCGGCCGACGCCGAATCGGGAGCCGAGCCGGGCGCCTGCCGGGGGCTGCTCGACCGGCTGGCGCCCGGCATCGACCCGGCGCGGCATCCGCGTGACCTCTCGGAGGGGCAGCGGCTGTCGCTGGTGCTGGCGGTGCAGCTGTCCGCGTCACCGTCGATCATGCTGCTCGACGAGCCGACCCGCGGCCTCGACTACCCGGCCAAGGCGGCCTTGGCGGCGATGATCGCCGGACTGGCCGCCGAGGGGCGCGCGGTGGTCGTGGCCACGCATGACGTCGAGTTCGTCGCGACGGTCGCCGACCGGGTCGTGGTCATGGCCGAGGGCGAGATCGTCACCGACGGCGGCACCGCCGAGGTGCTCGGCGGCTCCCCGGCGTTCGCGACGCAGGTGGCCAAGATCCTCGGCGACGGCTGGCTGACCGTCGCCGAGGTGGAAGCGGCGGTCTCGTGATCCGCCACTGGGGACGCGCCGACCAGGCGGTGCGCGTGGGTCCGCGGTCGGCCGTGGTGCTCGGGCTGGCGTCGCTGGCCGGGCTGATGATGTTCGTCTGGCCGCTGCTGGTCCGCGTCGAGCCGCAGAGCATGCAGCACGGGCCGGACGCGCCGTTCATCTTCTTCGGCATCCTGCCGATCCTGATCGTCATCGTGCTCGCCGAGCTGTCCGAAGGCGGCATGGACGCCAAAGCCCTCGCGATGCTCGGGGTGCTGTCGGCGGTCAATGCGGCCCTGCGACCGCTCGGCGCGGGCACCGCCGGGATCGAGACCGTGTTCTTCGTGCTGGTGCTGGCCGGCCGCGTCTTCGGCGCCGGGTTCGGGTTCGTGCTCGGCTGCACGTCGTTGTTCGCTTCGGCGTTGCTGACCGCCGGGGTCGGGCCGTGGCTGCCGTTCCAGATGCTGTGCTCGGCGTGGATCGGCATGGGCGCGGGCCTGCTGCCGCGTCGGGTGACCGGCAAGGCCGAGATCGCGATGCTCGTCGGCTACGGGATCGTCGTGGCGTACCTGTTCGGGTTCCTGATGAACCTGTGGTTCTGGCCGTTCATCACCGGCGCCGAAGTCCCGTACTACCACGGCCACATCTCCTACGTGCCCGGGGATCCGGTGGGGGAGAACCTCCATCGTTTCGCCGTCTTCACCCTGCTGACCTCGACCGCGGGCTGGGACGCCGGCCGCGCGATCACCAACACCGCGGCGATCCTCGTGCTCGGCCCGGCGGTGCTCGCCACGCTGCGCCGGGCGTCGCGCAAAGCGTCCTACGGCGTCGCACCGAGCTTCGCCGAGATTCCGACGGAAAGGCAGAAACTGTGAAACTGCGCCACCTCACGGCCGTGCTGGCCACGGTCACCGCCGCCGCGCTCGTCGTCCCGGCACCGGCGTCCGCGACCACTCCGGTCAAGCAGAGCGCCGACGTCGCCGCCGGCTGGCTCGCCAGACAGCTGGTCGACGGCGACCACCTCGTCACCGTCTTCGGCGGCGTGGCTTATCCGGACACCGGCCTGACGATCGACGGCATTCTCGCCTTCGCGTCGGCCGGCGTGGCGAACACGGCCGCCGGCCGCGCGACCACCTACGTGGCCACGAACCTCGCCGGCTACATCGGCGACGGCGTCACCGAGTCCTACGCGGGCGCCACCGCCAAGGCCGCACTGGCCGCCGAGGTGCGGGGCCTGAACCCGGCGTCGTTCGGAGGCACCGACCTGCCGACGCGCCTGCGAGCGCTGCTCACCCCGTCCGGGCGGTTCTCCGACAGGTCGCAGTTCGGCGACTTCAGCAACGCGTTCTCCCAGTCCCTGGCGATCATCGCGCTCGACCGGACCCCAGGCCACGCGCCCACGTCAGCGGCGGACTTCCTGGCCGGCACACAGTGCGCCGACGGCGGCTTCCCGCTCGACTTCGGCGCGACGCCGTGCGTGAGCGACACGGACTCGACGGCGATGGTCGCCCAGGCACTGCAGGCGACCGGCCGGATCGCCAAGTCCCAGCAGGGCTTGGCTTGGCTGGCGAGCAAGCAGCAGGCGGGCGGCGGGATTTCGGTGGGTTCCGGTGACCTCGCGGTCGCGCCGAACGCCAACACGACCGGCCTGGCCGGCCAGGCGTTCCGCGCCGGCCTGCGGCTCGCGGCGGCCCAGAAGGCCAAGACGTTCATCGCCGGTCTGCAGGTCGGCTGCGCGGGTGTCCCGGCGAACCGCGGTGCGGTCGCCTACGACGCCACCGGGTACAACGCCGACACCGTCGTGCGCGCCACGACACAGGCGGTCCTCGGTCTCGGCGGCCGCGGCCTTGCGCAGCTCACCTCGGCCGGCTCGTCGGCCGCGGAGCCGGTCCTCACCTGCCCGTGACGTCAGTGCGGGTTGCCTGGACGCAGAGCGTTCCGGCAACCCGCGGACCGACGTCACTGCCGGTCAGATCGCCGGCGGAGCGCGTGCCGGCGGGCGAGCTGAAGACCGATTTCGAGACGACGAGCCACGCCCGAGCACTTGAGCCGGCGCGCGGATAGCATCGTCGGCATGCAGACCGCGGCCGGTGTTGTTCTCGCGGGTGGGCGCTCCACCCGCATGGGACAAGCCAAGGCCGACCTCGAATGGCACGGCTCGACGCTGCTCTACCGCACCACCGCCCTGCTGACCCGGACGCTCGACGGCCCCGTGGTCGTCGTCGCCGCGCCCGGGCAGGAGCTGCCCGCCCTTCCGCGCGGCGTGCGCGTCGTGACCGATCCGGTGGAGGGCCTCGGGCCGATGCAGGGCCTCGCGGCCGGATTCGCGGCCGTTGCGCAAGAGGCGCCGGTCGCGTTCGCGTGCTCGGTGGACATGCCGTTCCTGCACCCGGCGTTCGTCCGCCGCGTGCTGCGCGGGCTGGCCGACACCGGCGCCGACATGCTCCTGCCGGTCGCTCGCGGGTTCCGGCAGCCCCTCGCCGCGGGCTACCGCACCGAGCTGGCCGGGCTGATCGCGAAACTGGTGACCGAAGGCGATCTGCGTCCCGGCATGCTGGCCAAGCACTGCAACGTGGCGAAGCTCGAAGAGGACCAGCTCCTCGACGACAGCGCCCTCAAACGCGACGACCCGACCCTCGAATCCGTCGTGAACGTCAACACCCCCGAGGACTACGCGGCGGCCCGGGCCAGGCCACCGGCCGAGGTCACCATTGAATGCTTCGGCTCCCTGGCCCGCGGCGACGGCCATCGCCCCCGCCAGGTCCCCGCGGCGACGCTCGGCGCAGCCGCCGAAGCGGCCGAACTCACCCTCGACCGGCACATCGTGGCCGCGCTCAACGGCGACCAGGTGACCCGAGACCCGCTGCTCCCGCTGGTCGCCGGCGACGCCGTGGCGTTCCTGTCGGCCGACGCCGGCGGCTGACCAAGCCTGGACATAGCGCTTACAGTCGAGGTCATGGCGCCAGGTGGCTTCTTCGGTCGGGCGCTGATCGTCGAGATCAGCGGACGGGCCGCGACCTGGACGCCCCTCGAGCTCGACGACCGCGTCCTGCGCGCCTACCTCGGCGGAGTCGGGCTCGGCACCTGGCTGATGCACCGCCTCGCCCCGCCCGGCGTCGACCCGCTCGCGCCGGAAGCACCCCTCGCCTTCGTGTTCTCCTCGCTCGTGGGCACCCCGCTGACCACGAGCGCGAAGTTCGCCGTCGTCGCGAAGTCGCCGTTGACCGGCCTGCTCACCGACGCGCTCGCGTCCAGCCAGTTCGCCATCGCCGGCAAGCTCACCGGGCACGACGCGCTCGTGCTGCGCGGGCGCGCGGACGAGCTGTCAGTGCTGCTGATCGACGGCGACGGCGCGCGGCTCGAACCCGCGCCGGAGCTCGCCGGTCTGTCGGCCGACCAAGCCGAGAAGACGGCGCGAGCCCAGTACGGTCGGGGCTGGCGCACCGCGGCGATCGGACCCGCGGGGGAGCGTGGCGTGCGGTACGCGACGGTCAGCCACGACGGCCGCCACGCCGGACGCGGCGGGCTCGGCGCGGTGCTCGGCGCCAAGAACGTCAAGGCCGTGCTCGTGCGCGCGGCGACCAAGGTGGCCGTCGCCGACCAGGCCGCGGTGCTCGCTGCCGCTCGTGATCTGCGTAAGCGCAGCTTCGGTCCGGCCACAGCGAAGTACCGCGAACTCGGCACTCTCGCCAACCTGTTGGCGTTCAACGCGGTCAACACCTTGCCGACGCGCAACTTCACCGCCGCGACGTTCGAAGCCGCGCCCCGGCTCGCCGCGGAGGAGCTGCACGAGATGCGGACGGTGGCGCGCAACAGCTGCGCGTCCTGCACCATCGGCTGCGAGCACATCTACTCCCGCAAGGGCGGCGGCAGCCAGCGGATCGAGTACGAGAACGTCTTCGCGCTCGGCCCGCTGTGCGGGGTTTCGGAGCCCGACGACGTGTTCGCGGCCAGCGCCAAGTGCGACGAACTCGGGTTGGACACCATCTCCGCCGGCGGCACCATCGCCTGGGCGATGGAGTGCGCCGAGCGCGGCCTCATCGACGCCCCGTGGCTGCGGTTCGGCGACGGCGCGGCGCTCCTGCGCGCCCTGGACGCCATCGGGGCCCGCACGCCAGGTCTCGGAGAGCTGCTCGCGCAAGGCTCACGCCGCGCGGCCGCGGTCGTCGGGCAGGGATCGATCGACTTCGCGCCGCAGGTCAAGGGCCTGGAGCTGCCCGGATACGAGCCGCGCACCCTGCAGTCGATGGCGCTCGGCCTCGCGGTCAACGCCCGCGGCGCCGACCACAACCGCTCCGGCGCCTACGAAGCCGATCTGTCCGGCGAGCTGGACCGGCTGGACGGCGGGGCCGCGCACGTGGCCGCCGCCATCGGCACCGAGGACCGCGCCGCCGTGATGGACTCGATGATCCTGTGCAAGTTCCTGCGCGGTGTCTTCACCGACCCGTTCACCGACTGGGCCGCGCTCCTGGCCTCCGTCACGGGCTGGGACATCGACGCCGAGGAACTGCACACCGCCGCCCGCCGGATCGTGCGGGCCAAGCGCGCGTTCAACCTGCGCGAAGGCGCGACGGCCGCCGACGACACCCTGCCGCCGCGGATGCTCGAGACGCCGTTGGAGCTGTCTTCGGGACGTCAGGCGACGCTGACGGCCGAGCGGCTGAACACGATGGTCTCGGGCTACTACGCCGCCCGCGGCCTCGATCCGTCCGGGAGGGTGGTCCAGAAAGACCTGGCGGATCTGCTGATCGATGTATTGTAGACGGTATACCGTTGCTGACGGAGGTCGACGATGACAGCTGTCGAAGAGTCCCGCACGTCCGTCCGGACCGTCACGGCCTCGATCGACGGCCGGTCGGTGACCGTGCCCGAGGGCACGACCATCTACAACGCGGCGAAACAGGCAGGCGTCGACATCCCGGTGCTGTGCCACGACGAGCGCTACGACCCGGTCGGCGTCTGCCGGATGTGCGTGGTCGACACCGGCGGCCGCGTGTTCGCCGCGGCCTGCGTGCGCCCGTGCGAAGACGGCATGGAGGTCAAGACCGCGACGCCGGAGCTGGAGCGCAACCGCGCGACCCTCACCGAGCTGCTGCTCTCCGACCAGCCGCCCCGGGCCGAAGACCCGAAACAGACCACCACCGGCGACAACCTGCTGCTGGACCTCGCCGACCGGTTCGACGTCGCCCGCGAGACCACCGACCTGCCGTGCGGGTCCGGGCGCGGCCACGACGCGTCGAACCCGGTCATCGAGGTGAACCACGACGCCTGCATCCTCTGCGACCGCTGCGTCCGGGCCTGCGACGACATCCAGGGCAACGACGTCATCGGCCGCTCTGGCAAGGGCTACTCGACCACGATCGCCTTCGACCTCAACGACCCGATGGGCGCCAGCTCGTGCGTCACGTGCGGCGAATGCGTCCAGGCCTGCCCGACCGGCGCCCTGACCAACAAGGCGATCAACAACATCCCGATCCGGCCGCGCGAGGAGCTCGACGCGGTCGACAGCGTCTGCCCGTACTGCGGTGTCGGCTGCGCGCTGACCTACTACGTGGACCGCGAACGGGACGCGATCGCCTACGCCGAAGGCCGCGACCAGCCCGGCTCGAAGAGCAGACTGTGCGTGAAAGGCCGCTACGGCTGGGATTACGCCGCTTCGCCGCAGCGGCTCACCGTGCCGCTCATCCGCGTCGACTCGTCGTACCCGAAGGGGCCGCTGTCGGCGGACGTGCGCGGTGACAACGACAACGACCGCGGACGCGGAGGAGGCGGCGGGAACCGCAGCGGCGGCAAGCGCGGCCGCGACGGCCGGCGCAAGCCCGGCGGCCTCGTCGACTACGACGAGGTCCTGCCGCACTTCCGCGAGGCGACCTGGGAAGAGGCCATGGACCTCGTCGCCCGCCGCCTGAAGGAGATCCACGCGGCCGGCGGGCCGGGCGCGATCGCCGGGTTCGGCTCGGCGAAGTGCTCCAACGAAGAGGCCTACCTCTTCCAGAAGCTGATCCGCGCCGGCTTCGGCACCAACAACGTCGACCACTGCACCCGGCTGTGCCACGCCTCCTCCGTCGCGGCGCTGTTCGAGGGCGTCGGCTCCGGCGCCGTGTCGACCACCTACAGCGACGTCGTCAACGCCGACGTCGTGATCATCACCGGCTCGAACCCGACGGCGAACCACCCGGTCGCGAGTTCGTTCTTCAAGCAGGCTCGCCGCCGCGGCACGAAGATCGTCTACGTCGACCCGCGCGCCAGCACCGTGTCCGAACACGCCGACTACCACTGCCAGGTCAAACCCGGCACGGACGTCGCGTTCTACAACGCGCTCATGCACGAGGTGATCCGTCTCGGCAAGATCGACCGCGAGTTCATCGCCGCCCGCGTCTCCAACTACGACGAGCTGGCCCGCACCGTCGCGGACTACCCGCCCGAGCGCGCGGCCCAGATCACCGGCGTGGACGCCGACCTCATCCGCGAAGTCGCCCGCGTCTGGGGCGAAGCGGGTTCGGCGGTCATCTACTGGGGGATGGGCATCTCCCAGCACACCACCGGTACCGACAACGCGCGCTGCCTGATCGCGCTGTGCTCGATCACCGGCAACGTCGGCCGCCCCGGCACCGGCCTGCACCCCTTGCGCGGGCAGAACAACGTCCAGGGCGCGTCCGACGCCGGGCTGATCCCGATGTTCTACCCGGACTACCAAGGCGTGGAAAAGGCCCGCGAGCGGTTCGAAGAGGCTTGGGGTACCACCCTGGATCCGAACCGCGGCCTGACGGTCACCGAGATCATCGGCTCGGTCCTCAAGCCCGACGGGGTCCGGGGGATGTACATGCTCGGGGAGAACCCGTTCCTGTCCGACCCGAACATCAACAAGGTCCGCAAAGCGTTGTCGGCGTTGGACTTCCTGGTGGTGCAGGACATCTTCCTCACCGAGACCGCCGAGTTCGCCGACGTCATCCTGCCGGCGTCGTCGTACCTGGAGAAGAACGGCAGCTACACCAACACCGACCGCCGGGTCCAGCTCGGCCGCAAGGTGATGGACCCGCCCGGCCAGGCGCGGGTGGACTGGGAAATCATCCAGGACATCGCGCAGCGCATCGGCCTCGACTGGTCCTACACGGACCCGAGCGAGGTCTTCGACGAGATGGTCGCGCTCATGCCGTCGTACGCGAACCTGCGCCACGACAACCTCGGCCTGTCCGGAAAGCTTTACCCCAACGCCGATCCCGAGCACTCGGACGGCACGGTGGTGCTGTTCGACGAGCGGTTCAACACCGACGACGGCCTCGCGCACCTCGTCCCGGCGCAGTGGCTCCCGGCGAAGGAACTCCCGGACGCCGAGTACCCGCTGGTGCTCAACACCGGCCGCCTACTGGAGCACTGGCACACCGGCTCGATGACCCGCCGGTCGTTCGCGCTGGACACGATCTCGCCGATCGCCGAGGTGTACATGCACCCCAAGGACGCCGCCGACCGCGGGCTCGCGCACGGCGAACGGGTCCGCGTCCGGTCGCGTCGCGGCGAGATCGAGCTGCAGGTGCGCATCTCCCACCGCGAGCAGCAGGGCAACTGCTTCATCCCGTTCCACTTCCGGGAGGCGGCGGCGAACCTGCTGACGATCGACGCGATCGACCCGTACGGCAAGATCCCGGAGTTCAAGTTCTGCGCGATCCAGGTGGAAGCGCTGGGAGTCACGGAATGACCCTGAGCCGTGTCCCTGGCGTCGAAGCGCGGGCCGGGAAGTTCCCCGGACCGTCGCTGATCCCGGAGCTGAACGCCATCCAGGCCCGCCTCGGCTGGCTGCCGCGGGAGGAACTGGAGCAGCTGGCGCGCGAAACGCGGCGGCCTCGGTACGAGATCGAAGGCCTCATCTCGTTCTACCCGCACTTCCGCACCACGCCGCCGGCGAAGGTGTCGCTGCACGTCTGCCACGACCTCTCGTGCTGGTTGCGTTCGGCCGACGACCGCATCGCCGAGCTGCGCGAGCGCTACGGCGAGGACACCGACGTCGAGCTGGTCGAGGTCTCCTGCCTGGGCCGCTGCGACGTCGCCCCCGCAGCCGCCGTCAACGAGCGTCCGGCGCCGGTCGGCGACGTCGACGCGCTCGTGACCGCCGCCCGGGACACCGGTGCGGGGGAGGCGGAGGCGGAGAGCCGCACCGAGCCGTGGCCGAACGACCCGTACCCGGTGGGAGCGGAGCGGTACGCGAGCCTGCGCGCGCTGCTGGCCGGTGACCTGGCCGCGGACGACGTCGTCGCGACGCTGGAGGCGTCCGGGCTGCGCGGCATGGGCGGCGCCGGGTTCCCGACCGGGCGCAAGTGGGGCCTGGTCGCCGGCGCCGAAGGCGACCTCAAGTACGCGATCTGCAACGCCGACGAGTCCGAGCCCGGCACGTTCAAGGACCGGCAGATCCTCGCCGACCAGCCGCACCTGGTGCTGGAGGGGCTGCTGCTGGGCATGGCGGTGATCGGCGCCGAGCTGGGCTGGGTGTTCATCCGGCACGAATACGGCCCGGAAGAGCGCGTGCTGCGCGCGGAGATCGACGCGCTGCGGGAGGCCGGCGTCATCGGGCCCGACGCCTGCGGGAGCGGCCGCCGCCTGGAGCTGGACGTGTTCGTCTCGCCCGGCGGGTACATCCTCGGGGAAGAGACCGCGCTTCTGGAGTGCATGGAGGGCCACCGCGGGGAGCCGCGCAACAAGCCGCCCTTCCCCGGCGGCTACGGCTTGCACGGGCGTCCGACGCTGATCAACTCGGTCGAGACGTTCGCCGACGTCCCCGTGATCCTGCAGCGCGGCGCCGACTGGTGGGGCGAGCAGGGCAAGGGCGACTCGGTCGGCTGGAAGTTCTTCGCCGTCTCGGGCCACGTCGAGCACCCCGGGGTCTACTGCGTGCCGATGGGGACCACCGTCCGGGAGCTGATCGACCAGGCCGGGGGAGTCCTCGGCGGCGCGGCGGTCGAGGCGGTGCAGCCGGGCGGGGCGTCGTCCAACTTCATCGGCCCGGACCAGCTCGACCTCGCCCTGGACTTCGGCACGCTGGCCGAAGCGGGCACGATGCTCGGCTCGGGCGCGCTGGTGGTGCTGGCGGAGGGCACCGACCTGCTGGCCGCGTCGACGAACGTCCTGCGGTTCTTCCGCAACGAGTCCTGCGGCAAGTGCGTGCCGTGCCGGGTCGGTTCCACCAAGGCACACACGTTGCTCAGCGGTGTGCTCGACTCCGGCACGTCCACATTGGACGAAGCGCAGCGGGCGCGGATCCTGCAGCTGGAGGAGGCGATGCGCAAGACGTCCATCTGCGGGCTCGGGCAGGTCGCGCTGGGGCCGGTGGTGTCGGTGCTGGGCCTGGACAAGGGCGGCGCCGCGGCCCGCGAGCAGCCGCGCCAGTGAGCGGACGGGAGTTCTTCACCGCGCGTACCGTCGCCGAGGCCCTTGCCGGGTTCCGCCCGGCGCACCGCACACCGATCGAGGACGTCCCCCTGGATGCCGCGTTGCACCGGGTGCCCGCCGGTGAAGTGGTTGCCCCTGCACCGTTGCCGGGGTTCGCTCGATCCACAGTGGACGGATACGCCGTGCGAGCCGCCGACACCTACGGCGCGTCCGAGGGATTGCCGAGCTACCTCGACCTGCTCGGCGCGGTGACGATGGGCGCGGCCCCCACGGTCGCCGTCCGGGCCGGTGGCTGCGTCGCGATGCCCACGGGCGGGGTGCTGCCCGACGGCGCGGACGCGGTCGTGATGGTCGAGTACACCGCGGAGACGATGCCCGGCACCGTCGAGATCACCCGCCCGGTCGCGCCCGGCGGCGGCATGGTGCGCGCCGACGAGGACGTCGCGGCCGGCGCCGCCCTCGTTCCGGCCGGACGGCCGCTGCGAGCCCCGGACCTCGGCCTGCTCGCCGCCGCCGGGGTCACCACCGTCGCGGTGCACGCCCGGCCGCGCGTCGCGATCATCTCCACCGGCGACGAGGTCGTGCCTCCCGACACCGCGAAGCTGCGGGCGGGTCAGGTCCGCGACGCCACCGCGTCCGCGCTCGCCGGCCTGGTCGCCGACGCCGGGGGCGAGCCGGTCTTCGCGGGCATCGTGAGCGACGAACCCGGCGCGCTGAAGAACCGGCTGACGGAAGTCCTGCCCGGCGCCGACCTCGTCGTCGTGTCGGCCGGTTCGTCGGTCGGGGCCCGCGACGAGACGGCCGGTGCGGTCGCCGCGATCGGCGACGTCTGGTGCCACGGACTCGCCATCAAACCCGGCAAACCCACCCTGCTCGCCGACTGCGGCGGCATCCCGCTCGTCGGCTTGCCCGGCAACCCGCTGTCCGCGCTGGTGGTGTTCGGCCAGCTCGGCGTCCCGCTGCTGTGGCGGCTGGCTGGGTGCGAGTCGCCGCCTCCGCTGCCCACGACCCGGGCCCGGCTGTCGCGCAACCTGGCGTCCGCCACGGGACGGCTGGACATCGTGCAGGTCACGGTGCGCGACGGCGTCGCCGAGCCGCTGTTCGGCCCGTCGGCCCTGCTGTCGGTCCTGGTTAGGGCCGACGGTTACGTCGTGATCCCGGAGCCCGCGACCGGCCTGGACGCCGGCGCGGACGTCGAAGTGGTGTTGTACCGATGACAGCCGAGAGCCCGTTCGTCTCCGACGTCCCCGCAGAGCGGGCCCGCGCCGCGTGGCGGGAGGCCCGGGCTGTGGCCGGGTGTCCGGCGCGGGTCGAGGTGGTGTTGTACCGATGACGGCCGAGAGCCCGTTCGTCTCCGACGTCCCTGCCGAGCAGGCCCGCGCCGCGTGGCGGGAGGCGCGGGCTGTGGCCGGGTGTCCCGCGCGGGTCGAGGCGGTGCAGGTGCCGGTCGGCGGAGCGGTCGGGCGGGTGACGGCCGAGCCGGTTTGGGCGACGCGGTCGTCACCGGCGTTCGACTCCGCCGGCATGGACGGCATCGCGGTCCGGGCGGCCGACACGGTCGGGGCGGCCGAGACCACGCCGGTCCTGCTGGCTCCCGGCTGCTTCGAGGTCGTCGACACCGGTGACCCGCTCCCGCCCGGCTACGACGCGGTCGTCATGCGCGAGCACGTGCACCACACCGCCGGCGGCGCGGCCGAGCTGCGCGCGGGGGTGCCGCCGTATCAGCACGTCCGCTCGATCGGCGAGGACATCAGCGCCGCCGAGCTGCTGCTGCCCCAGGGGCACCGGCTGCGGCCGGTCGACGTCGCCGCGTGCGCCGCGGCCGGCGCCACCACGCTTGCGGTCCGCCGGGCGCCGGTGGTGGCGATCGTGCCGACGGGCGACGAGATCCGGCCGATCGGTGCCGAGCTGGCGCCGGGGGACATCCTCGACACAAATTCGCTCATGCTCGCCGCGCAGGCCCGTGAAGCCGGGTGCGAGGCCCGCGTCACCGAGATCGTCCCCGACGACCCGGCCGCGATCGCCGCTATGGTGCGCACCGCGGCCACCGACGCGGACCTCGTCCTGCTCATCGCCGGCTCCAGCGCCGGCCGCGACGACTACACCGCGCGGGTCGTCGCCGAGACGGGCTCGCTCGCCGTCCACGGCGTCGCCGTCCGGCCGGGACATCCGGTGGTGCTGGGCACCGTCGGCGCTACTCCGATCGTCGGCGTGCCGGGCTATCCCGTGTCGGCCGCGCTGACCTTCGACATCTTCGCCGCGCCGCTGCTGGCCGAGCTCGAAGGCGCGGCTCCTCGTGAACGGCCGTCGGCGACCGCGCGGCTCGCGCGCAAGCTGCCGTCCGCGCTCGGCACGGACGACTGGGTCCGGGTCCGGCTCGGCCGCGTGCACGACCAGGTCGTCGCCACGCCTTTGCCGCGCGGCGCGGGAGTGCTGACCTCGCTGGTCCGCGCCGACGGGCTGCTCGTCGTCCCGGCCGGGCTCGAAGGTCACCACGCCGGCGAGGAGGTCCGCGTCGAGCTGCTGCGCGGGCTCGCCGACATCGGCCGCACGATCGTCGCGATCGGCTCGCACGACCTGGTCCTCGACCTCGCGGCGTCCGCACTGCGTGCGACGGACCCGCTGATCACGCTGGCGTCGTCGAACGTCGGATCGCTCGGCGGTCTCGTCGCGCTGCGCGACGGCCTGTGTCACATCGCCGGCTCCCACCTCCTCGACCCGGCGACGGGCGAGTACACGCTGTCCTATGTGGACAAGTTGTTCGGTCCGGACGCCGACATCGCGGTGGTCCGGCTCGTCCACCGCGACCAGGGCCTGCTCGTCACCGCAGGCAACCCCCTCGGGCTCACCGGCATCGGCGACCTCACCCGGCCGGGGCTGCGCTACGTGAACCGCCAGCGAGGCGCGGGCACCCGCGTCCTGCTCGACCACGAGCTGGCCCAGCGCGGCATCGACCCGGCCGAGGTGCCCGGGTACGCCCGCGAGGAACACACGCACCTGGCTGTCGCCGCGGCGATCGCAGCGGGGCGCGCGGACACCGGCCTGGGCATCCTGGCCGCTGCCCGCGCGTTCGGGCTGGACTTCGTCCCGGTCGCGCAGGAGCCGTACGACCTCGTGCTCCGTACCCGCGACCTCGACAGCGCCCAGCTCCGGCCACTGTGGACGCTGCTTGAGAACGCGGATTTCTTGACAGAGGTGGAGAAACTCGGCGGCTACTCCTGCGCGGAGACCGGCCGCAGGATCCGTCCCCTCGGCTTTAGGTAAGAAATATAAAAGAAATAGTAATGCCTGATACTCCGTCCGCCGTTCTTAAGATCACTCCAACGGCCGATGGTCACCGTGGAGAGAGCGGTTACATTTCCCCCCGACGACCGATGATTCGGCCGTCGCTCGCTCAGGGGGAGGATCTGCCGTGTCCGGTGGGATCGGTTGTGCGCGAAGAGTCTCCGGTTTCCGAATTCTGACGGTTTTGCTCAGCGTGCTCGTGTTGCTCGGCGCGACCACATCCGTGGTCGGAGCGACGCCGAAACCGCCGGCGCCGCCGCGGTCCGCGGTACCGCCGAAACCGGCGGACTTCGGTCCGGACGCGGCGAAATCCGCCGACGTCACGGTCGACGGCTACGGCGACGCGCAGGGCTACCACCTCGAACTGGGCCGGGAGGCCGCCGGGTTCGCGTGGCAGGAGGTCGCCCTCCTCCACCCGGCCGGGTTCGACGACGGTTCGTGGACCGGCTACCAGTGTGTGTCCGGCGACGGGAAGTACGCCGCGGTCGCGATCCTGCCCGGCTCGGCCGTGAACACCCAGGCCGCGCGAGACCACGGCGCGTTCGCCTACTCCGTCGACCTCGGCAGCGGCGCCGTGCGCCCGCTGGCCGGCGGTGTCGGCCTCAAGTACTACTCGCCCGGCTGCGGCACCGGCGACGCGGCGGTGTTCACCGTCGCCCTCGACGGGCAGACCCGGCTGCTCACGGCGAACCTGACCACCGGCCGGATCGACGCGGACGTGACCACGCCGGGGCAGCTCACCTCCGCCGTGCCGACCGCCACCGGCGTCGTCGGCGTCGCGGGCAGCAGGGTGGTTTCCGTGCCGGCCAAGGGGAATCCGGTCGTCGTGGCCACCGCACCCGGCGACGTCTACGACGTGCGCCCGGCCGCCGACGGTGGGGTCAGCTTCCTGCACACCCAGCCCGGCACGCACACCGCGACCGCCGCACACGAGCACGCCGGGGCCGTCACCCCGCTCGGCTCCGGCGACCTGAGCCGGGTGCAGCTGTTCCAGGGCCGGGCCGGGCACGCCGTGCTGTCCGGCGCGACCCCGGCGGCGCCTGGAGCGCTGGCCGCGGCGGGCGTGCGCAGCGTCGGCGACGGCGGGCTCGCGCACGGCGCTGAAGCGTCCTCTTTGGACGGCGACGCGCTGCTCGGCCCGGACGCCGACGGGCAGAAGCCCACTCACGCGTTGCTGGCGACGAAGACCGGAAAGGTGCTCGCCCCCGCCCTCCCGGCTGCCGTCAAGTCCGCCGCCACCGCCGTGCCCACGTATTCGGCCGCGCCGAAGCCCGCCCAGGCCCCGCACGCCAACCGGTTGAGCCCGAAGGCCGACGCGGCTCCGGCGACCGCGAACTCCGCGCAGGCGCAGACGCCGAAGTGCGCGGTGCCGCCGCTGAACGCCAACCGCCAGGTCATGCAGCCGAACCCGGCGCAGGTCAACTGGGCCGTCCAGCTGGCCGAGCAGGGCCTGCTGACCGGCAGCGCGTACACGCGCCCGGCCGGGTTCGGCAACCTGGGCCTGGTCGCCTACGCACCGAACAGCGACTTCCCGCTGATCCCGCTGTCGCACCCGGCCGGTGGCACGAACACGGTGCCCCGGTCGATCTTCGAGGGCATCATGGCCCAGGAGTCGAACTGGTCGCAGGCCTCCTGGCACGCCCCGGCCGGCACCGCGGGCGACCCGCTGATCGCCAGCTACTACGGCGCGGGCGGCGACATCGTCTCGATCAACTACGCCGCGTCCGACTGCGGCTACGGGATCAGCCAGGTCACCGACGGCATGCACCTCGGCGACCACTCGCTGTCCGAGCACGGCCAGTGGAAGGTCGCGGTCGACTACCAGGAGAACATCGCCGCCGGCCTGCAGATCCTCGAGACCACCTGGAACCAGCTCTACACCGCCGGGATCACCGCGAACAACGCCGACCCGCGGTACCTGGAGAACTGGTACTTCGCGGCGTGGGCGTACAACTCGGGCATCCAGCCGAACGCGGCCAACGGCAACACGACCGGCTGCACCCCCGGCCCGTCCTGCACCGGTCCGCACGGCACGTGGGGCCTGGGCTGGACCAACAACCCGGCCAACCTGGACTACCCGCCCAACCGCGACCCGTACCTGCAGGACACTTACGCCGACGCGGCGCACCCGGCGAGCTGGCCGTACCAGGAACGCGTGCTCGGCTGGACCGCGAGCCCGCTGATCCGCTACGGCAGCGCGGCGTACGCGAAGCCGACCTACAACGGTGGTCAGCACTGGGTGCAGCCCGCGCCGTTCACCGCGATGTGTTCGCTGTCCGCCAACCAGTGCGACCCGAACGCCACCAACCCGACGACCCCCGGCGCCAGCCACTGCATGCTCGACGACTTCCAGTGCTGGTGGCACAACCCGGTGACGTGGATCCCCAGCTGCGCGACGACGTGCGCGACCAGCCCGTATGCGGTCTCGGGCGGAAGTGAACCCGCGAACCCGACGCAAAACCCGCCCACCTGCAACCAGGACACGGCGAAGGTGCCGAGCGGCTCGATCATCGTCGACGACGAGCCGAACCGGCTGAACCTGCAAGGCTGCGGGAGCGCGAACTGGTCGAGCAACGGCACGTTCACCTACACCTACGGCACCAACTCCGCGGGTGACCCGATCGGCGCGATCGACACCCACCAGCTCGGCACCGGTCTCGGCGGCCGCGTCCTGTTCACCCACACCGAGAACGGTGCGAACCCGGCACTGATCAACACCGGCGTGTGGACGCCGAACCTGCCGTCACTGCAGTACTACAAGGTGAAACTGCACCTTCCCGGCCTCGGCGCGGAAGCCACGAACGTCGTCTACACCATCAACCCCGGCGGTGGTGTCGCGCCGTGGAAGATCCGGGTCAACCAGGCCTGGAACTCCGAGCAGTGGGTGACCATCGGCACGTTCGCCATGCAGAACGGCGGCAACGTCACCCTCAACAACAACGGCAGCTCCCAGGACCAGGGCGGGTTCGGCTTCTCCGACTTCGACGTGGCGTTCGACGCGGTCGCCTTCGTCCCGCAGGGCGGCACACCGGGCCAGCCCATCGGCGGCCCGCCCGGGGTACAGGACGAGCCGAAGGGGTCCAACCCGTCGTGGGTGCAGTGCGGGTGTGGCCGGCGGACCGCGGGCGACCCGGTCGACACGGCGACCGGTGCGTTCGGCGAGGACTTCACCGACCTCAGCACACCCGGCCGCCTGCCGCTGGAGTTCAAGCGCAGCTACGCCGAGAGCGTCGCCGATCCCAACGGGCCCAACAAGGCACTCGCCGCCGACGGGCCGTTCGGCTGGGGCTGGACCGACTCCTACAACCTCACCTCCGCGACCGACGGCGTCACCGGGAACGTCACGGTGAAACAAGAGGACGGGTCCGCGGTCACGTTCGTCGCCGCCGGCGGCGCCTACACGGTGTCGGCGCCGCGGTACGACGCGACACTGGTCAAGTCCGGCACCACGTACGTCTACACGCGTCGCGGCAGCCAGGTCTTCACCTTCGACGTCGCGAGCGGGCGCCTGACGGCCGTGACGGACCTGGCCGGGAGCAAGGCTTCCCCGCCTTACCAGACGGCCCTCGCCTACGACGGGGCCGGCCACCTGGCCACCATCACCGACCCCGCGCACCGCGGCTACACGCTGACCTGGACCGGGAACCACATCACGGCGCTGACCGACTCCGCCGGCCGCAAAGTCACCTACGGCTACGACGGCGCCGGAAACCTCACCGACGTCTACGGCGCCGGCACCACCCGGACACCGTCCACCTTGGACGACGACCACGCCCGGTACGCCTACGACGGCAACCACCTGATGACGTCGATGCGCTCACCGGCGAACTTCGCCGGCCCCGCGACCGCGGTCACCGCGATGACGTACGACAGCGACGAACGCGTGAAGACCCAGACCGACCCCGACAACCACACCACGACGTTCACCTACGGCCCGGACGGCGGCCTGGCCGCCGGCCAGACCCTGGTGACCGACCCGGCCGGGCACAAAACGCTCGACTCGTACCAGAACGGGCTGCTGGTTTCGGAGACGAAGGGCTACGGCACCCCGGACGCCGGGACCACCGCGTACACCTACGACCCGGTGACCCTCGGGGTGAGCACCCGGACCGACGCCGACGGCGACCTGACCACCTACACCTATGACGACCACGGGAACCGCACGTCGGAGTCCGACGCGCTCGGCTTCACGACCGACTACGTGTACGACGACGCCGGGAACCTCCTCGAGACCATCGATCCCGGCGGCGTCGCGACGGTGAACCAGTACGACCAGGCCGGCCACGTCCCGTCGGGTGTCTCGGGAGTCCACGACCTCACCGCCACCACCCGGACGAAGGCGAACAACGTCGTCGAGTCCACCACCGGGAACTTCGGCACGGCGCCGGCGCGGACGGCGACGTACTTCTACGACGACGCGGCCCACCCCGGAGACCGGACCCGGGTGACCGACCCGAACGGCAAGACCACGACGACGGCGTTCGACGCCTTCGGCGACAAGGTGTCGGAGACCGACGGGGCCGGGGACAAGACCCAGTACGGCTACGACACCGGGACCGGTTTCCTGACGTCCCAGGTGGACGGCAACGGCACGGCCGCGGGTGTCGTCCCCGGCTGCACACCGCCGGCCAAGGGCTGCACGACCTACGGCCACGACGCCCACGGCAACGTCACATCGACCACCGACCCGCTCGGACGCCGAAGCACCACCGCCTACGACGCCGACTCGAACAAGAAGTCGGTCACCGACGCGAACAACCACACGACGGCGTGGACCTACGACGCGGCCGGCCGGCCGATCAGGACCACGAACGCCGACACCAGCACCCAGGTGACCGACTACAACACCGACGGAACCGTAGCCGACACCCTCGACGGCCTGAACGCCGAGACCACCTACGGCTACGACGGACAGGGCCGGCGGAGCTCACGCACCGACCCGGATCACCGTGCCACGACGTCGCACCTGGATCCGGCGGGCCGCGTGCTCACCACGACCGACCCGGCCGGCCGGGTCACCACCTTCGGCTACGACGCGACCGGCCGGACGACGTCGGTGTCCTATTCGGACGGAGTCACCCCGGGCGTCACCTTCGGCTACGACCCGTCGGGCCGGAAGATCTCCATGAGCGACGGCACCGGGAGCTCGACCTGGACGTACGACACCTTCGGCGAGGTCGTCGCCCAGACCCAGGGGTCGGGAGCGACGGCCGGGTACGGCTACGACGACAACGGCAACCAGACGTCGATCACGTACCCGGGCCGCGCCACGGCAGTGGTCCGGACCTTCGACGACGCCGAGCGGCTCAAGACCGTGACGGACTGGAACACGAACAAGACCACCTTCGGGTACGACAACGACGGCGGGGTCAAGACCACGGCCTACCCGAACGGAACCACCGTCACCAACGGCTACGACGACGCGGCCAGGCTCGCCACCACGTCGGCCGTCACCGGCGCCACGACGGTGTTCTCGATGAGCTTCGGACGGGATCCGGTGGGGCAGCTCGCGTCCAGCCAGACGGGGACGGCGTCGCAGACCTACGGCTACAACGCGAAGAACCAGCTGGCCGCCGAAGGCGCGACGACCTACGGCGTGGACGCGGCGGACAACCCGACCAAGGTGGGCGGCACCACCCAAGCCTTCGACGCGGCCGGGCAGCTGTGCTGGGCCCTGCCGTCCGGCACGGTCGCGAACCCCACCTGCGGCACGGTTCCCGGCGGCGCGACGACGTACACGTCGGATGGCGTGGGCGGCCGGAAGACGGCGGGCTCGACGACGTTCACCTACGACCAGGCGGAACGGCTGACGGCGACCGGCGGCGCGACCTACCGGTACGACGGGGACGGCCTCCGGGTCGCGAAGACCGTCGGCGGCGCCACGACGACGTTCGTCTGGGACGCGGGGCAGACCCCGGGCCTGCTCGCCGACAGCACGAACGCCTACCTGTACGGCCCCGGCGGCGCGCCGATCGAACAGCTCGGCGCGAGCGGTTCCGCGTGGTTCGTGCACGACCAGGTCGGGTCGACCCGGGCTCTGCTCGACGCCTCGGGCGCGGTGACCGGCACCTACTCCTACACCCCTTACGGCGTGGCGGCCCACGGCGGCGCGGCGGCCACCCCGCTGCAGTTCACCGGGCAGTTCGCCGACGCGGAGTCCGGTCTGGTGTACCTGCGGGCCCGCTACTACGACCCGGCGACGGCGCTCTTCCTGACGGTGGACCCGAAGGTCGACCAGACGCACGCGCCGTACGCCTACACCTCCGACAACCCGCTCAACCTGACCGACATCACCGGACTGAGCTGGTGGAACCCGTTCAGCTGGTCCGCGGACACCTGGAGCACCATCGGCACCTACGCCGGTTACGCGGGGCTCGCGGTCGACGCGGTCGGCCTCGGCCTGGCGACGTTCGGCGTCGGCGACGTCCTGATCGGGGGAGCGGTGACGGTGGGCGTGGTCGCCGATGTCACCGCCACCGCGCTCGGCGCCGTGAGCACCGGCGTCACGTGCTGGCAGCACCCGGTCAGCATCGGATGCGGCCTGGGGATCCTGTCGACCGGGCTCGGTGCGATCGGCACCTGGGCGGATTGGGGCTTCGCGCCCGGTTCGTGGGGCATGTTCGCCAACCTGAACTCGCTCACCTCGGGCATCGCGGGCACGGTCTGGGGACTGAACGAGTCCGCCGGCGGCGGTGGCGGTGGTGGCGGCACCGCCGCACCCGCGCCGCGCACGTATTCTCCTTATGGGGGGCGGGCGATCGTCTGCTGACACGAACCGATCGGACGTGGGCATGACCGGGTACGGCCGGGACCGGGAACGCAGGCGGCGCACCCGCACGGTGCTCGGCGCCGGTTACCTCACGGCGTTGACGGCCCTGCTGGGCCTCAAGACCGGCTGGGTCCCGGCGGCGGCTACCCTGCTAGGCCTCCTCGCGCTGGTGTACGTGGTGTTCTCGCTGATCGCGTGGCGGGACACCCGTGCGGAGCGCCGGCGACGGGCCGCGGGGCAGCCGCCGTCGTGGTCGGCTCAGCTGCCGGTGCAGGTCGCCCAGCTCCTCGGCGCCAAGGCGCCCGGCCGTCACGCCCGCCGCGCCGACGAGGTGGGTGAGCTGCTCGGCCGGTTGTCCCTCCGAGACGGCGAACTGTGCTGGGAGCCGAGGAAAGCAGACGGCGACCGTGGCGTCGGCCCGCTGACGTTCGACCGGTCGTGGACAGCGGAGGTCATCCCGCTTTGGGGCCCGGGAGACCAGGGCTGCCTGACGCTCACCTCCTCCGTGGGCACCGCGGTGGACCTCTGGATCCGCCATCCGGCGGACCTCCGCCAAGCCTTGACCGCGCTCGTCCGGTAGCTGTCTCGGCCACCGCTCGGTCTCCTGCTAGCTTGCTCGGGTGAGTCTCCTCGACGACGTGGCCGAACGCGACGGCTGGCGATGCTGGGTCTGCGACGAACCCGTCGACCCGGACATGTCGGTCAACGATCCGCGCGGGCCCAGCGTCGACAGCCGCACCGCGGACCGCAAGGCCAAGATCGCCGAACGGCTCGCGCACCGCGGGTGCAACACCCGCAAGGGCGCGGTGAAGGTGGTCATCGCCTGGCCGGACCGCCTGCACGTGGTCGAACCCGCGCCGCTGAGCACGGTCGCCGGCCGGCTGGAGCGCAAGGGCGGCCGCGAGATGGTCGCCCGGTGCCCGACCGAAAAGGACGCCCGGGAAGCAGCGGACTGGCTGGTGGACCGGTTCTCCCGGCTGCTGCCCGGCCTGCCGGTGACGGCCGCGGTCGAGCCGGGCGGCGGTCAGTTCCTCGTCATCTTGGCCGCCGGCCGCCGCTGAGCGGGGCGTCAGCCGAGCCAGCCCGCGTCGGTCGCGACGCGGATGCTGTCGACGAGCGAGCGGGTGCGCAGCTTGGTCTGGATCGCGGTCAAGTGGTTGCGGATGGTGCCGGGCGCCAGCCCGAGCGAGGTGGCGATCTCCTTGGGCGGGCTGCCCGCGGCGGCCGCGGTCAGGACCTCCTGCTCCCGGGGAGTCAGCGGGCTTTCCTTGACCGCCCAGGCCGACAGCGTCAGGCTGCTGCTGACGGCGCGCTGTCCGTTGCCGACCGTGGTGATGACGTCGTGCAGCCGGTCGACCCCCTCGTGCAGGAAGACCACTCCGCGCGGTTTCAGGGTGAGGATCTCCTGCGCGTCCTGGCTGGACAACGACGACACGAGGAAGATCAGCCGCTTGCCGTGCGATTCCGGCCGGGGCGAGGGCGGCGGGCGGTGCCGGTCGGCCTCCCTCGGGTGGAGGACGAACACCAGGCCGTCGGCGGCGTCGAGCGCGGCGCGGGCGAGTGCGAGCTGCCCGAAGCCGAACACCCGCTGCGGGTCGAAGTCGTACGTGCAGGCGAGGAGCGCCGCGATCGCCGCGCGATCGATGCTGTCCGGGCCGATGAGTACGGCGTGCTTCATGGCGGCTCGCAGGGGTTCGCGCTTTAAGGTCTGTTTACTTGATCACGGTGACGGAACTCTACGTGCCGATACCCCGCGCCGTATTCACCCTTGAGGGTGAAGGTGGATCAAGTGGAAGCCTGTCGGCGTCCGGGCCTATGTGGACGAACGCTGTCGCGGCTTCCCGGACGGCGCACCGACTTCCGGCCGCAGGTTGTCCATGAGCCGGCCGAGGGCGAACCGGAAGCGGTCGTCCCCGGTACCGGAGATCAGCTCCGCTGCATGGCGTCGCGTGTGCGGGAACCTCTCGGCGGGCAGTGCGGAGAAGTGGTCCAGCAGCTCCTCGGGGCCGAGCACCCATTCCTGGTCCTGGTGCCGCCGTCGGTGCTCGACCAGTGACCGCTCCAGGGCGTACGCGCTGACGTAGAGGGACAGCGCGTCGCGGGCCCAGCCGGCCGTCCTCGGCTCGATGCCGGCGGCGAGCAGGATCGCCAGGATCCCTTCGCCGACCCGCAGCGTTTCCGGGTGCGTCGGCACCATCGCCAGCGCCGCGCGCGAGACCCCGGGGTACCGCAGGTACAGGTCGCGGATCTGCGTGTACACGCCGACCAGCTGCTCGCGCCAGGAAGCGGGGTCCGGTCGGGGGAGCACCACCTCGGCGTAGAGCCTGCCGATCAGCAGGTCGTCGATGTCACCCTTGGTGACGATGTGCGCGTACAGCGACGACGGACCCGTGCCGAGCACGGCGGCGACCCGGCGGATGGTCAGCGCGTCGTACCCCTCGGTGGCCACGACTTCCAGGGCTGCGTCGGTGATCCGGTCGACGGTGATCGGCTTCCGGCGCTGGCGGGGCTCGGCGGGCATGGCCGTCACTATAGCTTGACACGATCTTAGTTCGTCGGATAGAACTTAGATCGTCATAGCGAACTAAGTTCGTTCCGATCGTCTGGAGGTAGCCGGATGCGAGTGTCCGTTGTCGGGGCCGGCCTGGGAGGACTGGCTCTCGCGCAGGGTCTGCGTGGCGCCGGGATCGACGCCGACGTGTTCGAGCGTGACCCGGAGATCGCGGCGCGGTTCCAGGGCTACCGGCTCGTGCTGAACCCCGCCGGTTTCCAAGCGGTGCGCGACTGCCTGCCGGCGCGCTGGCACGCGCTGCTGGACGAGATCGTCATGGAGGCCACCGCGGAGCAGCTGATCCTGGACCCGCAGCTGAACGAGATCGGCAGACTCGGCGCGGGCCGGACCGGCCTCGTGGTCGACCGGCAGGTGCTGCGTCACCTGCTGACCACCGGCCTCACCGTGCACACCGACGCCGCGTTGACCGGCTACGACACCCTCGCCGACGGCACCGTCCGAGCCCGGTTCGCCCGCCGCGGCCCGGCCACCGCCGACCTGCTCGTCGGGGCCGACGGCGTCAACTCCGCGGTCCGCGGCGTGCTTTCGCCGCAGACCACCCCGGCCGACACCGGCGTCCGGTTCGTCATCGGCCGCACCCCGCTGACCGGCGAGTTCGCCACCCTGGCCAAGGCCTACGGTTCGAAGATCACCGGTGACGGCGTCAGCCTGCTGCTCGGCGCGATGCGCTTCCGGACTCCGCCGAAGCTGGCCGCCGAGCACCTGGCCCCCGAAGTCACGCTGCCCGACATCGGCGACTACGTGCGCTGGGCCATGATCCTGCCGCCGGACGGCTCGTCGGCCGACCTGACCGCGCAGGACGCCGTGCTGTCCCATGTGGACGGTTGGCACCCGGAGCTGCGGGCACTGATCGAACAGGCCGACCCGGACAACAGCACGCTGCTGTCCATCCGGGTGGTCCGGCCCGGAGCGCGCTGGGCGCCCGGACCGGTCACCCTGCTCGGCGACGCGATCCACGCGACGTCCCCGACCGGCGGCAACGGCGCGAACACCGCACTGCGCGACGCCGACCTGCTGCGCCGCTGCCTCATCGAGGCCGGCGAAGGCCGCCAGGACCTGCTCGACGCGGTCGACGGCTACGAGCGGCAGATGTTCGAGTACGGCGCCGAAGCCGTGCGCAGCAGTCTCGAGAAGCTGCCCGCCTTCGTCCCTGAAGCAAGTCGCTAGGAAGGGGCCACATCAGACGCTCGTGTCGCCGAACCAGCGCCGGGCGGCGCGTTCGAAGGAGCCGCGATCGGGCACGTGCTCTCCGGTCCAGACGACGACCCCGTCGGGGCGGACCAGGACCGCGCCGAGGCCGAGGTCGTTTTCCGCGGTGCCCGCGGCGTACCGCAGCTCGCTTTCCCACCCCGCCGCGGAAGCACGCAGGTCCTGATCGGGGCTGAAGTCGAGCACGGCGCCGCGGCCGTCCCGCATCAGGTCGGCGAGGCTCGTGCCGTCGTCCAGCCGGAAGTCCGGCGCGACGCGGCCGACCAGCGGCCGGTCGTCGCCGAGGTCGTGGCGGGCCGACATGCCGGAAAGCTTCTCGAACACGTAGGTCGTCCCGTTCCGGGTCCGGAGCAGGTCGCGCAGCACGCTCTGGACGGCCTGGGCGTGCGGATCCGGCCGCATCGACGCCACCTGGGCCCGCGTCCAGTCGAGCGCCCAGGCGCCGACCGGGTGGCGCTCGCGGGTGTAGGTGTCGAGCAGCCCGTCCGGGGCCTGGCCGTGCAGGGTCGCCGCGAGCTTCCAGCCCAGGTTGGCGGCGTCGCCGATGCCGGTGTTGAGCCCCTGCCCGCCGAGGGGCGAAACGATGTGCGCGGCGTCGCCGGCGAGCAGGACGCGGCCCCGCCGGTAGGTCGTCGCCTGCATCGCGCGGTCGGTGTAGCTCGAGGCGAGGTGGACCTCCGTCAGCGTCACGTCGGTGCCGGAGACGCGCCGCAGCACTTCCTGGAGGTGTTCGCGGGTGACCTCCCGCGAGCGGTCGAACGCGCCGCCGTCGAAGTCCATCACGCCGATGTGCCCCTCCGCCGCCATGCGGATGTACATGCCGCGCGGCGTCGGGGTGAACCCCGGGTTCAGCTTTTCGACGTCGGGGATGGTGGCGAGGGCGACGTACCCGGTGAACTGCGGCTCGGTGCCGGTGAACTCGAAGCACGCGAGCCTGCGCACCGCGCTGCGCCCACCGTCGCAGCCGACGGCCCAGCGCGCCGGGTACTCCCGTGCGCCGGCGCGCACGACGACGTGCCCGTCGTCCTGGGTGAGACCGTCCACGGCGACCCCGCGGCGGATCTCGACCCCGAGCTTGGCCGCCCGCTCGGACAGCACCGCCTCGACCGTGTCGAGGCTGGTCATGACGGCGTCCGGCACCGAGCCGGGCAGCCGGAACGGCAGGGCGGCGACGTCGACGTCGGCCGCGTCGAGCACGATCCCGGCGAAGTGCCCCGCGAACCGCGGCCGAGCCGGATCGTCGTCTTCGGCGGCGCCGAACGCGGGGCCGGCCTCGGTCAGCAGCGGCTCCAGCAGCCCGCGCCGGTGGAACGCCGCGACGGAAGCGGCGAACAGGCCGCGCCGCCCGAGCGGGGCCGTCCGCCACGGCGCGCCGGGCTCCGGCTCCCGCTCGAGAACCAGGACCGAGCAGCCCGCGAGGCCCAGTTCGCAGGCCAGGAACAGCCCGACGGGCCCGGCGCCCACGATCACCACGTCATGCATGAGAATCCCCTTCCGCAGCCGGATCTCGGCGACCGGTTCAGGCTGCGGCGGGCCGCGCTCAGGGCGCGCACACGGCGCTGGCACGGGGGTGTCAAGCGCGCACAGCGCTCGTTGATCTTCACGGAGGGCTCGCGGGCCCCGTTGCGCCGGAGCGGGCAGGATGTGGTGCGGGGAGTCGTGCTCGTCGGACGCGCGATCCCTTCCGACTCGAGGATTGGACGCGCAATGGGACGCTCGTCGGTGTTCACCTTCCAGTACATCGCCATCGACACCGAGGCCGGTGTCACGCCGGAAGAGTTCGAGACCTTCGTGCGTGCCGAAGGCGTTCACCTGCCCTTGTACCCGGGGTGGCGGTGGACTCTGCTGCGCGGGTTGCGGGGGGAGCGGACCGGGCAGTACCTGATGTTGTACGAGATCGAGAGCGCCGAGCAGCGCGACCGCTACGTTACGGCCCGCGGTGAGCAGACCGAGCAGGCCCGGCTGTTCTGGGAGCGGCACCCGGAGGCCGAGGCGGTGCTGGCGCGGTGGCGGCGGCTGGGCACGTTCGCCGAGCTGCCGACGTTGTTCACCGACTACCGGCTGCTGGCCGACAACCCGCGGAGCACGGTCACGCCCGGCCCCCGCTACCGCGACCGCCCGGGGGAGGAGCCCGTCGCCCGGGTCGTCGGGATCCACAACCTGGCGTTGCGCGCCGGCGTGACCGCGGAGATGTTCGACCGCTTCATCGCCGAGAACCACCACCGCATCGACGACTACCCGGACTGGCGGTTCCACGTGCTCAAGGGCGAGCGGGGCAACCGCCTCGACCAGTACGTGATGATGATGGAGATCGCGAGCCTGGAGGCGCTGGACGTGTTCTACCCCGAGCCCGACATCGCCACCGGCGAGGCCGCGGAGTTCGCGTCCGCCCATCGTGACACCAAGCAGATGTACGAGGAGTGGAAGCAGCTGGCCTCGTTTTCCGGCTCACCACAGATCTACACGGACTATCTCGCCGTCGCGGAGAACCCGGCGTAGTCCCGCACGGCCGGGATCAGATCGGATGTCGATGGCGGCCCGAGTACCAGCCCTGGCTTATATAAGGCAGATGTGGCACGATCCGGGTCGTGCAGGCGTTCGACATCCTCGGTGACCCGGTGCGCCGGCGCATTCTCGAGCTGCTCGCCGACGGTGAGCAGACCTCGGGCGCGATCACGGAGGTGATCCGGGCCGAGTTCACGCTGTCGCAGCCGGCTGTCTCGCAGCATCTGCGCGTTCTGCGTGAGAGCGGATTCGCGTCGGTCCGGGCTGAGGGGGCTCGCCGGTTCTACGCCGTCGATCCCTCGCCGCTGAGGGAGGTTGACGTGTGGTTGGACCGGTTTCGCGGGTTCTGGGATCAGCGGCTCGATGCCCTGGGAACCGAGCTGGCCCGCGGCAGACGCGCATCCCGGACCCCGGGTGCCGGCGAGAAAGGACCATGACATGAAGGACGTGCTCGACGAACTGGCCGCTGCCCGCCGGGCGATGGGCACATCGACCCTGCCCGCCGGCGACGCGTACACCATCGAGCTGCGGCGTCGCTACGACGCGCCGGTCGACGACGTGTGGGACGCCATCACCGACCCCGAGAGACTGGGCCGCTGGTTGAAGCCGGTCACCGGGGACCTGCGGCTCGGCGGGTCGTTCGTGCTGGACGGCGGTGAGCACGGCGAAATCCTCCGGTGCGACCCGCCGCGGCGGCTGCGGGTGTCCTGGCTCTTCGGACCGGACGCCGACGAGTGGCCGGGTACGAGCGAGGTCGAGGTACGCCTGTCCCCGGGCCCGGCCGGGGACACCGAGCTCGAACTGGTCCACGCGGCAGCCGTCGGGGAGCCCCTGTTCCCCACCTACGGCCCCGGTGCCGGCGGTGTGGGCTGGGACCTGCATCTCCTCACCCTGGCCCGGTTCCTGGCCGACGGCGAGACCCTGGACGACGAGGAGTTCCGGACCTTGCCCGAGGGACGCGAGTTCGCTCGGCGCAGCGCCGCGGCATGGGGCGAAGCGCACCTGGCCGCCGGCGGCGATCCGGATCACGTGACGGCCGCGGTAGCCGCCACCACCGCGTTCTACGCGCCCGAAGGGAACGCGCGATGAAGTACACCACCTCGATCGAGATCGCCCTGCCCCGCGAGAAGGTGGTCCAGCTGATCGCCGACCCGGCGCACCTGCCGAAGTGGCTGCGCGGCCTGGTCCTGCACGAGCCGGTGAACGGCGTGCACGGCCAGGTCGGCACCACGTCGCGAGTCGTATTTCAAACGGGGAAGCGGAGGATGGAGGCCACCGAGACCATCACGCGCCTGGAACCTGCAGACCTGCACGCGGTTCCCCGTTCGGTCGTGGTGCACTACGACCGCGAGATCGTCGGCGAGGGGATGTGGCAGGCCCAGCGCGACCGGATCATCGACGCCGGTCCGGGCACGACGCTGTGGGAGAGCGAAAGCGAGTTCCGGTTCGACGGGTTGCCGATGCGGCTGATGGGGCGTCTGGTGCCCGGCGCCTTCCGGAAGCAGTCGCGGCAGCACATGCAGGACTTCAAGGCGTTCGCCGAACAGGGGACGGACGTCCGCCAAGGGACGAACTGACCTGTCACTCGGTGGAGAGCACCTGGAGCGCGCGATCGCCCACGACGTAGGCCTTGCCGCTTCTGCTGAAGGCGACCTCGCTGACTGTCAACGCGGCGGGAACGCTCCCCACCACGGCGTTCGTGGTGAGGTCGGCGACCCTCAACGGACCGCCCGTGACGTAGAGGTACCGGCCGTCGGGCGACGCGCCGAGGAACTCGATCCGGTTGCCGACGTCGATGGACCCGACCGCGGTGAGCGTTGAAGTGTCCACGACCGTGACCACGTTGGTGAGGAGGTCGGGGAGGTAGGCGCGTGCGCCGTCGGGTGACAGGACGACGTGTCGCCGGTCGCCGGTCAACTCGACCCTCTTCGTCACGCCCCTGGTTCCGGTGTCGATCACCGAAAGCGCGACAGGAGCCGGGGCGCTGCCCGCTATCTGGGCCGGCTGGCCGCCTTCGAGCGTGTATAAGGCTCGTCCGTCCGGGCTGACCGCCAGGCCTCTCAGGGATGGCCGCGGGGCACCGGTCGAGATGGTGGTGACGACCGTGTGGCTCGTGGTGTCGACCACGTGGACAGCGCCCGAGCTTCCGCCGTTTCCGGGACCGATCAGGTAAGCGAGGCGTCCGTCCGGGGACATGGTGATGGTGTCGCCGCCGTCGATCGGCACGGTGGTCAGCGCCCGGGCCGACCGCGGGTCGAACACCAGCATCCGGAACTCGGAACCGGTGAAGTAGCTCAGGTAACCCACCCGTCCGTCCGGGCTGACCGCCAGGCTCCGGGCCTCCAGCCGACCGCCGCCCGAGACGGACCCGACAACGACGTCCCGGTTCGTGTCGATGACGGCGACACCCGTAGCCAGAGCGACGCAGACGCGGTCGACCATCGGAGCCGCGACGAGGAAGTTGCCCGGCATGGAGGGGAGTGGGATTTGTGCCACCGGCTTCGGGAGGCGGGGACCAGGCGGTGGAGCCGGGTCGCCACCTGCCGAGCAAGCACTGGTCGCCAGTGTGCCCAGGGCGGCCAGTTGCAGCAGACGACGCCGACTCATCCGGGTGCTCCCCACAGGCTCCACATGGCGCAGTCTAGCTGGACTCATCGGAGTACCCGGCAGATCGATGACCGTGTCACGACCACGCGTTGACGACTCGAGTCCGGTGTTCACACCTTTCTCGCGACCACCATGTAGTTCTCGGCCTCGAGATCGAATGTGCTCAGTTCCCTCTGGAGTCCGACCCGCTGCAGCTCGGCTTCGAATTCCTCGTACCGGTAGGGCCAGCAGGACAGCAGTTCCGAGCGGACAAGAACCGACCCGGTCGCATCAACTTGCGCGATCGCGATCTCGATGTGGTGCTCGTCCTCCCAATGCGGCGCGATCTCCCAGCGGTAAACCACGACGGCATCGCGACCGTTCCGGCGGACGAGCCGGTCACCGATGTCCAGCCGGGAACCCCGGGCCCTCACGAGTTCCCAAGTGCGGGATGTGAGCACCAAGCGCCCGCCGGGGCGCAGAAGCCGTGACATCGACTCCAGAGCAGCACCTCGGCCGGTCGCGCCCGCGGCATGGTGGAGCGAGTTGCCGACGCAGAACACCATGTCGAACGTGTTGTCCTGGAAGTGGTCGGGCAACTCTTCCCAGTTCGCCCGCACGGCCCGGACGGAGGCCCCGAACTCCTCGGACAACTGTGCGGTCCGACGAACCATCGCCTCGCTGGCGTCGGTTGCGACGACCTGCAGGCCACGACCGGCGAGGCCGACCGCCAGCTGTCCGGTTCCGCACGAACAGTCGAGGACGTGAGCGTTCGACGGCAGGAGATCGAGGACGTCGTCGAACGACGCAGCGAACTCGGCCGGAGGCAACTTTGCCTCCGAGATGAGCCATTCGTACACCTCGGCAAGCACGTCATAGTCCGTCACGACTACTACCTCCGTCACGCGGCAAACTCGCGGTAGGACATCAGTCCATCAGTGGAACGAGCCGCGCACCAATGGTTTTCGCGGCGGCGGGTGTCCGTAGATGGCCTACGGCCAGGAGAAAAGGTCTACAAAGGAGTGATCACCACTCGGACGGCCGCCGACGAGGTGGGAGACTCCCGGCCGATGAAGGGCCGGACGAAAACACCTGCGGGGACTCGGTTCGTGGCGCCGCCGCCGGGGATTGTGGTGCTCTGCGCGAACAAGAACCGCCTGCGGGCCCTTGGGGCGGGTCAGGCCGGATATGACACACCGTCACATCCGGCCTGCCTCCCAGATCGACACGTGTTTGGTGCTTTCAGCAGTGAACTCTGAGCGGTCCCAGTCCGCCCAGCGGTGCTTGAGGCTCATCCCGGCGATGCGCGCCATGAGGTCCATCTCGGCCGGCCAGGCATACCGGAAGGGAATACGGCGGAACCGCCCCGCCCCGTCCGGTGACACGGTGACATGGTTCGACGTGAGCTGTTGTGTGACGATGTCGTACTGGTCGAACCCGACATAGCCGCCGCCGTCGGTGCGGGGCGCCACGGTGAACGGGACGGTGTCCTGCCCGGGTGGCAGGCGACGCAGGTCTGGCAGGCCCACCTCGACGAGGAACAACCCGCCCGGCCGCAGATGCGCTGCCGCATTGCGGAAGACGTCGACCTGACCGTCCTGTGTGGTCACGTTGTTGATGGTGTTGAACACCAGATAGACCAGCGAGAACTGACCGGCCACTCGCGTCGTCGTCATATCGCCGATCGTGACCTCGACAGCGTCGCCGCCCGGCTTGCCCGCGATCCGCGCCGCCATCGCCCGGCTCAGCTCGATGCCGCTCACCGGCACCCCGCGAGCGGCCAGCGGCGCGGCAATCCGCCCGGTCCCGACTGCGAACTCGAGCACCGGGCCATCGGCCAAGTCCTCGAGGACATCCACTGCGGACGTCACCACCTCGGGCACGTTCGCACCACCCGGCGAGTCGTAGCCCGCAGCCACGCTCTCGGGGAACCAGCCGTCCGCCGGGTCGTCTCCCGTGTTCGCCGAACCGATCATGGTCGCTGACGCTACGCCCGCGACTGTGCGCGCTACACCCCAATTTCGACACCCGGTAAGGCCACGCACCCGGATCATCGTGGTCGGCCGGCAACCGGGACGCGGTCCTGGCGGTAGAGCAAGACGGGGCACCGCCGGCCTGTTCCCAGGCGGTCATGACCCGCTAAGTCACCGGCGGCCAAGATGTCGACGACGTCGTACGCACCGGTCAGCCCCGAGCGACTTCGGCGGTGTGCGCGGGGGGTGTAGCGCTCGCCCGTCACCTGGTCGCTCAGCGGGTCCAGCGCGGCCAGTGCCTCGGCGTCCAGGGTGAGCTCGAGTGCGGCCGCGTTCTGCTCCAGCCGGGCCGGGCTGCGGGTGCCCGGAATGCTTGCCACCGCCACCCCGAGCCGCTCGGCCTGGGCGTACACCCAGGCCAGTGCCACCTGGGCCGGGGTGGCACCCAGCCGGTCGGCCACGTTGCGCACGGTCTGCGCGATCTTCTCGTTGGCCTCGCCCGCCTCGCCGGCGAAACGAGGGTTGGTGCGCCGGAAGTCCTTCTCGCCCAGCGTGGAACGGTCCAGGGTGCCGGTCAGGAACCCCCGCCCCAGCGGTGAGTACGGCACCAACCCGACGCCGAGCTCGGCCATCGCCGGGGTGACCGCCTCGACGTCGCGGGTCCACAACGAGTACTCGCTCTGCACCGCGGTGATCGGGTGCACCGCGTGCGCCCGGCGCAGCAGTTCACCGTCGACTTCGGACAAGCCCAGATGGCGGACCTTGCCCGCCTCGACCAGCTCGGCCATCGCCCCGACGGTCTCCTCGATCTCCACGTCCTGGGGCGGGCGGTGGGCGTAGTACAGGTCGATCACGTCAACGCCCAGCCGCAGCAGCGAGGCCTCGCAGGACCGCAGCACGAAGTTCCGGCGACGCTAGGGCCTGGAGCGCGCTCCAAGTCAAGCCGGAGGGCAGGCTTCCGCAGGCGGGTCAGGCGTGGGCGGGTGAACGTTGATCAGCCGAGCAGCACGGATGCGGCGGTCCTGATCTGTTCGTCCTCGGTGAAGACGCAGTGCGGCGATGCGGACGGGCCGGCACTCACCCCGGGACAATGGCTGAGCCAGTTCGGTCAAGGCGGCCAGCAGCGCGGTCGGGTCGCCGGTGACCCGCCGCAGGGCGTGGGCAGCTTCGGCCGCGTGGATTTCGAGATCCGCCGGCAGCGCGATCGTCGTGTGCCGGAGCCCGGGTTGGGTGATGTGGTGGTTCAACGCGGTGATACCCGGAGCGGGTCCGCGCCACAACGCCACAACGCCCCAGGCCCCGGTCGGCTCGGCGACGTGGCCCGCGCGCAGCACTCAGGAACGGACCCGGTCCGCGGGCGCTGTCCAGCCGGTGGAGCGGATCCACTCGGCCAGGTCCCAGGTGGCGGGCTCGATCGCCCGCACGGCTGCGAGGTCCGACGGGTATTCGGACGCATTGGCGAACTGGCGGAACATCGCCTTGTCGAGGTTGTTGCCGAGGACGCTCAGTGGCAGGGCCTCGTAGCGCGCCGGGAGCCCGGCGTGTGCGCCGAACGCGGCGGCGATCCGGCTACCCGTCAGCTCGTCGCCGACGACCTCGACTGCTCCGCCCGGCACGTCCGCTGTGCCGAGCAGGATCGAGGCGGCGACCTGGCCGATGTCTCTGATCGAGATCATCTTCAGGGCGATGCCGTCCGGCAGTGGCAGCCTCAGCACGATCGTTCCGTCCTCCAGGCTCGGCGCCATCACGGTCGCGAAGTTCTCCATGAAGGCGGTCGGGCGAACCATCGTGGCCCGCAGGCCGGAAAGCTTCAGGTATTCCTCGATCCGGTGCTTCGAGTCGTGGTGCGGCACGCCCGTTTCGCGATCCGCCCCGAAAACCGAGTTGAACACGACGTGCGGCACGCGTGCCGCGGCCGCCGCATCGACGAGGGCGGTGCCCACTCGGATTTCCTCCTCGATCTCCTCGAGGCTGTTCGCCTCCGGGGTCATGAAGTAGAAGGCGGCAACCGACTCCAGCGCGGCGGCCGTTGACGCCGGGTCGTCGATCCGGATGGCCGACAGTTCGACGCCCCGGGTGGCCAGCGCCCGCGCCCGCTCGGACTCGGGGGAGCGGACGAGGGCCCGCACCCGCGCTGCTCGGGCGAGTAGCGCGTCGACGACCGCCCCGCCCTGCTGCCCTGTCCCACCGAAGACCGCGATCGTGCCGTTTTCCTGCATGTCGATGTCGCCTGCCTCTCATTGGTTCATGCCATGAACAATATTAGTTCATGGCATGAACTGATGGCAAGGTGTGCAGGATCGCTGCGCGGTGGGTCAGGGCGAGGCGGACCCCGGGACGCCCGCCGCATCCACGATGGCGGTGGCGACGCGTTCGAAGTCGCGCTGGCCGTCGGCGTCGAGGTTCTCCGCGATGTCGGGCAGGCGCTTGGTCGTCTCGGCGTAGATGGCTTCGGCGAGCACCTTCCCCGTGGGCGTCACACCGAGCATGATGACCCGCCGGTCCTGCTCCGAGCTCGCCCGGCTGACCAGTTCGCGCCGCTCGGTGCGGTCGACGAGCTGGCTCAGCGCGTTCTTGGTCATGCCGAGCGAGGTGGCGAGGTAGGCCATCCGCTTCGGCTCGTCTTTGATCGCGCACAGCAGCGTGGCTTGCGAGGGGGTCAGGTCGTATTCGGCGCAGATCTGCGCGTACCTGCGCTGGATCAGGACCGAGAGCCAGAAAAGCTTGTCGCCGTAGTCCACGCCCGCCTCCTGTCTTCCGATGCCGAACGTCCAGCCTACCGGCCGCGGGCCGGCCCGCCCGACCGCTGACCTGCCGGTGAAGCCCGGCGTCAGCGTTCACGAGCGGGCCCGCGTCGAGCCCGGCGGACTGTGATTGCTGTGTTGACCGGGAGGCAACCGCTCATCGGCATGACCGGACGTTCGGTCCGTTCAGATCCGTCCATAGGTCAGCTGGACGACGCCGTTGCCGAAGGCCGTGGAGCTCTTCAAGGCGAGGGGGAAGTTCGGGCCTTGCGCGGGGAACAGGCGCTTGCCGGTGCCGACCACGACCGGGTACAGCAGCAGCTTCAACTCGTCGACCAGGCCTTCGGACAGCAACCACCGGACGGTGGTCCCGCTGCCGCTGGTCATGATGTCACCGCCGGATTCCGCCTTGAGCTCCCGGATGGCCGATGCGGGGTCGTCGGGCAGCAGCGTCGAGTTGTTCCACGTGACCTCGGACAGTGTCGTGGAGAGGACGTACTTGCGGGCGCTGTTCATGAAGTCGGCGCCTTCGTCGTCCTCGACGGTGCGCTCGGGCCAGGCGGCCGCGAAGCCCTCGTAGGTGACGCGGCCGAGGAGCATGGTGTCTGCGGCGGCCATGCCGGCGTCGACGGAGGCGGCGATCTCGTCACTCCAGTACGGGAGTGACCACTTGTCGGGAGCCTCGACGACACCGTCGAGCGAGACGAACAAGTTCGACACCAGTTTGCGCATGTGATTGTCCTTTGCTTTCACGGTTTCGATGGCCGGCGGGCGGCGTCCGATCTCGAGCACGGGCGGCCACCCCTGCTCCCGGGCATACCGGGCGACCCTTGCTGCGAGGGCGGCGCCGATGCCGTCGCCTCCGACGAGCAGCCGCGCCGGGTTCGCGCCCAGCTCCGCGGCGTGTGCGGCCGACCATTCCAAGACCTCCCTCGCGGCCGGGAAGTCTCGCGGCCCGGCCGCGATCACGACTACCCCGGTCGCGGCCGGTTCGGCGGCGGGACCGCCGTCGGTGAACCACACCAGCAGCGGCGGTGCGGGGATGAGCCGTGCGGGCCAGTGCACTCGTGTCACGCCACCCCGCAGATGCAGCTCCGCGCGCCTCTGACCAGTTCCTTCAGCCACGACCAAGCCTGCCATGCCGCCTGCGGGCGAGGGAAAGGCCGATCTTGCATCACCGTCTTGCGTGGTCCGTATGACACAGACGCCGCCGAAGACAGATACTCGGCGGCATGCCTGATCTGCGGTCGACGAGGCCGCTGCCCGCCACCGACGCGATCGAACTCAAGCACCTGCGCGCGTTCGTCGCCGTCGCCACCGAGCTCAACTTCGGCCGGGCGGCGGCCCGCCTGTATGTGTCGCAGCCGGCGCTCAGCCGGCAGATCCAGGCGTTGGAGCGGCTGATCGGCTGTCCCCTTCTGCTGCGCTCGACCCACCGCGTGGAGCTGACGCTGGCCGGCGAGGCGCTGCTTGGCACCGCCGTGCCACTGCTGACTGACCTGGAGGACGCGGTCGCCCTGACCCGCTCGGCCGGCGACGAGATCGCCGCCCGGGTCGCGCGGCTGTGGGACGGGGTCGCCGAGGACGGCAAACCCGGCCTACCGCAGATGCGGGAGGCGTACGAGGCGCTCAACGCCCAGTTCCCGGTGCCGGAGGGCACTCGCGTCCGGCCGGTGCAGGCCGGCGGCGTGCCCGCGCTGGTCGTGTCACCGGACGCGGGCGGCTCGCCGAGCCTGCTGCACCTGCATGGAGGCGGGTTCATCTCCGGCTCCGCGTTCGGTTACCGGCCGCTGGCCGGCGCGCTGGCCGCGGCGACCGGCGCCACCGTGGTGCTGCCGGACTACCGGCTCGCGCCGGAGCATCCCTTCCCGGCCGCGCTGGACGACGCCTTCCTCGCCTACCGCTGGCTGCTCGACCAGGGCGCCGATCCGAGCGAACTGGTCATCAGCGGCGACTCGGCCGGCGGCGGCCTGGCCGTGTCGCTCATGGTGAAGCTCGCCCAGGAAGGGGTGCCGCAACCGGGACGGGCGGTGCTGCTGTGCCCGTCGGTCAACGTCGTGGACCCGCCGGACGGGACGCCGGTGGCGCAATGGCTTTCGCTCTATGTCGGCGAACACCCGCACACCGATCCGCTGTTGAACGTCTTCGAGGCCGATCTCTCCGGCCTGCCGCCACTGCTCGTGCAGTCCGGCACCAGCGACATGATGCTGCACGAGACCCGTCGGTTCGTCGACCATGCCACCGAGCATGGCGTGGACGCCCGGCTCGACCTTTACCCGGTGGGCACGCACGTGTTCCACCTGTTCTGGTCATTCCTGCCGGAGGCCGCCACAGCGCTTGGGCAAGTTGCCGAGTTCGTGCGCGCACCGGCCACCGACACCACAGCCGAAGCCGGCTGAGCGCCGGGAACTACACCACGACGGACGAGCGACAACGTCCGCACATCGGCATGTGAGGACGTTCGGGTCTGCGCTGTCGACCTGCTGGGTGCGGTCCTGCAAGCTGTCGCCCGCCGCGAAAGGGCTCCCACCGCTACATCGGGAATTCCGCCCGGAAGGCAGCCGAGATCGGTTCGAGGTCGGTGACGAGGCGGTCGAGATCGCCGGGGCTCAGTGCGTGGTACGGCGCCTCCGCGAGCCGGTCGGTCAGTGCTTCGACCCGTTCTTTCGTGGCCCGGCCGGCGGCGGTGAGCCAGCCGTCGGGTCCGACGAGGTCGCGGGCGCGCATGCCGTCGATGACCGCGTCCAGCCGCGCGGCGGGGAGGTGCCAGACGCGGCCGAAGTCCTTCGCGGGCATGTCGGCGGACAGGGCGTGTAGCACGTGGGCTTCCGTGCCGCCGATGCCCTCGGTCAGCAAGGCGACGGTGTGGCCGTCACCGCGGTGCTCGCGCAGCAGCGTGGCAGCGTGCCACAGCCGCGCGACCGGCTCGTGCGGCGCCGGGAGCGCGCGCAGGGCGGCGTAGAGGGCGCGTCCCTCCGTCGGTGCGCTGGTCGCCGCCTTCAGCAGGAGGTCGCCGGCGCGGGCGACGGCGGGGTCGTCCGCGAGGTCGCCGAGGATCCGCCGCATGCCCGTGACGCAGCCCCGTTCGCGGGCGGCCAGCGCCGCCTCGGGGGTCGTCAGGTCCCACACCCGGGGGAGATGGCGGGCCACCTCTCCCGGGGCGAAGTTGTAGAAGATCGCGTGGACCACGTCGGCCGGCGCCGTCCGGCCGAACGGCGCGGCCCGTCCGGCGAAGTAGGCGTCCCACGGGTTGCGCAGTCCCAGCGCCAGCAGGGCCTCGTCCGCCTCGTCGGCGAAGTAGGGCACCAGGCCGATGGGCTCGACCAGGTCGTACATGCGGCGGGCGACGGGCTCCGGGTGCGACATCTCGTCTCCTGTGGGTTCCGGCGGCGCCCCTCGTGGCGGCCGCTCACCTCCTCCACGAACGGCTCACTCCCGATTCGACACCCGGCTTCCGCCCAATTTCAGGACGGCCGCATCGCCGCATGAACCTGCGCCCCGACGGAACCACGCATGCGTCTTCCTCCGTGCCCGCCGATCTCGACGAAGCCGTACCGCGATGCCGGCTGGCCGTTCGATCAGGCGCTGCGAGTGACCAGGGAGGCGAACAGCCGGGGTAGGACGTCGGTCAGGTAGCGGCTGTCGGCCCGGTCGGGGAGCTCGTCGAGGATCGCGCGTTCGAGCATCGTCTCGTACAGCGCAACGATCGTGACGACGGCGCTGCGCGGATCGACGGTCAACCGCAAGTTCAGGCGGCTGAGCATGTCCTGCAGGATCTCGGCGAGCGCGTCGTGGAAGCGGGTCTCGGCGGCGGCCGTCGGCGCGCGCAGCTCGGGCTGGCGCATCGCCTGCGCCCGGAACTCGACGTTCAGCAGGTACCAGGTTTCGTCCGCGGTCAGCGACTCCATGAACAGCAGGCCCGCTTCCCGCAGGACCTCGTCGACGGCGTCCGGCGGCGCCGCGTCGACCGCTTCGTCGACCGCAGTGCGCAGCCGCTGGGTGCGTTCTTCCATCTGGAGCTCGTAGATCGCGAGGAAGAGCTCTTCCTTGCTGGCGAAGTTGGAGTAGAAGGCGCCGCGGGTGAAGCCCGCGCGCTCGCAGATCAGCTCGACCGGCGCATCGCGGATGCCCAGTTCGGTGAACACCTCGTACGCCGCGGCCATGACCCGCCGCCGGGTCTCCGCGCGCCGCCGGGTCATGCCCTTCGGACGTGCGAGGTCCGTGCCGCCGGCCACCATGTCGCCCACCCTACTTGCCCCGCTCACCCGGAGGAGTGACCCGATGCACGTTGCATCGGATACATCCTGCATTACGATACACCATGTATCCGACGAGTTGGGAGCTCTCGTGTCGTCCTTCCTCTACCGGCTCGGCCGCGCCGCCGCCCGCGCCCGCGTGCTTGTCCTGGTGCTGTGGGTGGTCGTGCTCGGGGTTGCCGGCGGGGCGGCACTGCTGGTCAACCAGGGGACCGACGACACGTTCGCCATTCCCGGCTCGGAGTCGCAGGACGCGCTCGACCACCTCGGCAGGGTCTTCCCGGAGGTCAGCGGCACGTCGGCGCAGCTCGTGCTCGTCGCGTCAGAAGGCGCGAAGGTCGACACGCCGCAAACCCGGACCGAGGTGGCCGAGGCCGTCACGCGGATCGGGAAGCTCGACCAGGTCGCCACGGTCGTGAACCCGTTCGACAAGAGCGTGAACGGCGCGGTGTCGGGCGACGGCCGGGCCGCGCTGGTCGCCGTGCCGTTGAAGGTGCAGCTGGCCCAGGTCGACCCGGCCACCAAAACCCAGCTGTCCGCGATCGCCGACGACCTGGGTGCGCGGACCGGGACGAAGGTCTACACCGGCGGCGACGCGTTCTCCAACCGCGTGCCGAAGCTCAGCCCGACCGAAGGGATCGGCCTGCTGATCGCGCTGCTGGTGCTGGTGCTGATGTTCCGGTCCCTGATCGCCGCGGTCATGCCGCTGGTCACCGCCGTCCTGGGCGTGGGCATCGCCGTCGGGCTGATCTACCTCGCGACCGTCGTCACGCCGATCTCGTCGACCGCGCCGATGCTGGCGGTGATGATCGGCCTCGCCGTCGGCATCGACTATGCCCTGTTCCTGCTTTCCCGCCACCGCGACCAGCTTGCCGAAGGCCTCGACGTCGAGGAGTCGATCGCCCGCGCCACCGCCACCGCGGGTTCGGCGGTCATCTTCGCGGGCTTGACGGTCGTCATCGCACTGCTCGGCCTGTCCGTGGCGGGCATCCCGTTCCTGACCACCATGGGCGTCGCCGCCGCGGTCGCCGTCGCGCTGGCGGTCGCGATCGCCATCACGCTCGTCCCGGCGCTGATGTCCTTCGCCGGCAGGCGCTTGCGCCCGCGTACCCCGAAACCCCGGCGGAAACGGCGTCGCCGGGAGAAGCCGCGGATCGCACGCTGGTGGGTCCGGACCGCCACGAAAGCGCCGCTGGTCACCGTCCTCGTCGTCGTCGCCGGGCTCGCGGTCTGCGCGATCCCCGCCACGAGCTTGCGGCTGGCGTTGCCCGACAACGGCACCGAAGAACACGGCAGCCCGGCCCGCGACACCTATGAAGTCGTCAGCGAGCACTTCGGGCCCGGCTACAACGGGCCGCTGATCGTCACGGCCGACATCATCACCAGCACCGACCCCGTCGGCCTGGTGAACAAGATCGCCGAGGAGATCCGGCACCTCCCCGGCGTCGCCTCCGTGCCGCTCGCCACCCCGAACCCCAAGGGCGACACCGGAATCATCCAGGTCGTCCCCGCCACCGCGCCGGACTCCGCCCAGACCGACGACCTCGTGTCCCGGCTGCGCGGACAGGAGCAGCACTTCCTCGACACCTACGGGACGCAGACCGCGGTCACCGGCATCACCGCCGTCGGCATCGACGTCTCCGCCCAGCTCGGCAGCGCACTGCTGCCGTTCGGGATCCTGGTCGTCGGCCTGTCGCTGATCCTGCTGGCGATGGTGTTCCGCTCGATCTGGGTGCCGATCAAGGCAACTGCCGGCTATCTGCTTTCGGTCGCCGCGGCCTTCGGCGCGACGTCGTTCGTTTTCGTGCAAGGACACCTCGCGGACGCGCTCAACGTGACCCACACCGGGAGCGTGATCAGCTTCCTGCCGATCATCCTGATGGGCGTCCTCTTCGGACTCGCGATGGACTACGAGGTCTTCCTCGTCTCACGGATCCGCGAAGACTACGTGCACCACGGAGATCCGCACCACGCGATCGAATCCGGGTTCGTCTCGGCGTCGCGGGTCGTGGTCGCCGCCGCCGTGATCATGTTCGCGGTGTTCGCCGCGTTCGTGCCCGAAGGCAGCGCCACCATCAAGCCCATCGCGTTCAGCCTGGCCATCGGGGTGTTCATCGACGCCTTCGTGGTGCGGATGACACTGGTACCCGCCGTGCTGGCGTTGCTGGGCCGCCGGGCCTGGGGCCTGCCGCCGAAGCTCGACCGGGCGCTGCCGGTGTTCGACGCCGAGGGCGACGCGCTGGTGCACGAGCTGCGGCTCGCCGACTGGCCCGCCCCGGACAGCACCGAAGCGATCAGCGCCCGCGGGCTGCGCATGGAGGACGACCGGGGCCGCCTGGTCTACGCCGACGTCGACCTGCATCTGCCGGGTGCGAACGTCCTCGTGCTGCACGGCGCCGGCGCCCGCGGGAAGTCGGCCTTGCTCTACACCTTGGCCGGGCGGGTCACGAAGTTCACCGGCGACCTGAAGGTGCTCGGACGCGTCCTGCCGCAGCACACCCACACCCTGCGCCGCGACGTCGCCGTGATCCCGTGTCGCGACACCGCCGATCCTGTCCGGCAGATCGCCGACGCGCTCGACGCCGACGCCCGGATGATCGCCGTCGACGACGTCGACCTCGTGCTCCGCACCGGTGATCGTGACCGGCTGCGCGCTCTCCTGGCCGGCCGCCGTACCCGTTCGGCCGGGCCCGCCACATTCGTGCTGACCTGCCAGGACCCCGAGCGCATCGGAGACCTGCTGCCGGCCGGAACCACCCAGCTGCACGCCCTCACCACCGCCCAGCCCGCCGAGGTCCGCTGATGCTCAAGCCGTTCGCGAACTCCGCCCGCGCCCTGGCCACCGGCCCGCTGACCTGGCGCACCTGGACCGGCCTGATCGCCGTGCCGCTCATCATCATGGGCCTGCTCACCTGGGCGTTCTGGACGCCGGAGGCCAACCACGGCACCGCCAAGGCCGCCGTCGTCAACAACGACGAACCGGTCCAGGTCAGCGGCCAGACCATCCCGCTCGGCCGGCAGCTCGCCGGCGACCTCACCCACAGCGAGGACTCCGCCTACACCTGGGTGCTCACCGACGCCGACGACGCCGCCGCGGGGCTCGCCGACGGCAGCTACGCAGCCACCGTGACGATCCCGAAAGACTTCTCCGCCCGCGCCACGTCGTCCGCCACCGGGAAACCGCTCGACGCCCGGCAAGCGCAGCTTCGAATCCAGGCCTCCGGCGCCGCCGGTGTCAGCGATTCCGGGCTGACCGACCAGATCGCGCAGGCCACGCAACGGACATTGAACCAGCAGGTCGTCCAGACCTATTTGGACAACGTCTACGTCGGCTTCACGACGATCCACAAGCAGGTCGGGCAAGCCGCCGACGGCGCGGCGCAGCTGGCCGACGGTACCCACCAGCTGGCCGACGCCGCCGGACAGCTGAGCACGGGCGCGGACCAGCTCGCCGACGGAACCGCTCAACTGGCCACCGGCTCCGGCAAGCTGTCCGCCGGGCTCACCCAGGCCCAGCGCGACACCGCGCAGCTGCCCGCTCTGACCCGGCAGCTGGCCGACGGCGCCCACCAGGTCGCCGACGGCAACGAACAGCTCGCCGGCACGGTCGTGCCGCTCGCGAACCGCATCATCGCCGCCATCGACGCCCTGCCCTCCGCGAACGCCGCAGCGAAGCAGTTCCAGCAGCTCGCCGACGAATGCGCCCACCGCGGAGGCTCGGCCTCGTTCTGCGCCGACCTGCGCCAGACCGCAGGCCGGTTCACCGCCGACGCGCAGAAGATCGACAACGCGAAGGCCGCCGTCCGCGCCAACGCCGTCAAGGCCCGAGACTCCATCCAGGCTCTCGCGACCGGGGCGCGGAAGGTCGCCGACGGCAACGCCCAGCTGGCCGGCAAGTCCGCTGAACTCGCGGGCGGCATCGCGTCCGCCGCCAACGGCGCACGTCAGCTCGACACCGGCGTCCGGCAAGCGAACGTCGGCGCGCAGAAACTCGCGTCCGGAGCCGGGCAGCTGAAGGACGGCGCCACAAAGGTCGACGATGGCGCCCAGCAACTCGCCACCCAGCTGGACAAGGGCCGCGACCAGGTGCCGAGCTACACCGACGCCGAACGCGCGCACCTCAAGACGGTCGCCGCCGAACCCAGCACCGCGACCACCGACACCACCCCGATCGGCACACTCACGGTCACGCTGTTCGCCGCGCTGGCCCTGTGGGCGCTGGCGCTGGCCACCTACATCGTCACCAGAGCCGTCCCCGACGCGGTGCTCGTCGCGCGCGAGCCGACCTGGCGGATCATCCTGCGCGCGGCGATTCCGGGCGCGACCGCTGCCGCGCTCGCCGCACTGGCCATCACTGCGATCGCCGTCCCTGTCCTGAAGCTCGGCTTCGCCGGCACGATCGGGTTCCTGCTGATCGCCCTGTTGGCCGCCTCGACGTTCGTCGCCCTCAACCAGGCAGCGACGGCGATCTTCGGTCGCGCCGGGCGGCTGGCGTCGCTGGCCGTCCTCGTCCTGGCCGGCGCCACCGGCGTCGTCTCGACGCTGCCGGGCCCGCTGTACACGATCGCCGGCTACCTGCCCACCCACGGCGCGATCCTCGCCCTGCGAGCCACCGCCACCGACGGCACCGGGCTCACCACGGGCGTTGCGCAGCTCGCCGCCTGGCTGGTCGTCGGCACCCTCGTGTCGATTCTCGTGACCGACCGCCGGCGGTACCTGTCCGCCAAGAGCATCCGCCTCCGCGGCACCCAGCCGCTGCTGACGGCATAGTTTTTCATTCGCAGGAAAGGAAGTTCGCTCATGAGCCGTGCCCGGCGCATCGACACCCACCAGCACCTCGTACCGCCCCGCTACGCGGACTGGATGCACGACAAGGGAATCCGGCCCGGTGGCGTCGACCTGCCGGACTGGTCGGCCTCGGCGGCGCTGAAGTTCATGGACGGCCACGGCGTCCAGACCGGCATCCTGTCGTTGTCCACGCCGGGCGTCTACTTCGGCGACGTCCCGGAGGCCCGTCGCTGGGCCCGCGAGGTCAACGAGTACGCGGCCTCGGCGGTCGCCGACCGGCCGGACAGGTTCGGCTTCTTCGCGACCCTGACCCTGCCCGACGTCGAAGGTGCGCTCGCCGAAGCCGAGTATGCGCTCGACACCCTGCACGCCGACGGGATCGTGCTGCTGGCCAACAACGACGGCCGCTACCTCGGCGACCCCGGCTTCGAACCGCTGCTGAAGTTCCTGCACGAGCGTCAGGCGGCCGTGTTCGTGCACCCGGGCGAGCTGCCCGGGCCGGAGGTCCCAGGCATCCCGACGTTCACCGCGGACTTCCTGCTCGACACCACCCGCACGGCGATCAGCCTGATCCTGTCCGGCTCGATGGCGAAGTACCCGGGGATCAAGTTCATCCTCGCCCACGCCGGTGGGTTCGTGCCCTACATCTCCTACCGCATCCTGCTCACGATGATGAACACCAAGAACAAGGCGCAGCAGGCGTGGACGCTGCTCGACCAGAAGCGCCAGGTGCCCAAGCAGCTCGCCGTGCTGCGCCAGTTCTACTACGACATCGCGCTTTCGGCGTCGCCCTCGGCCCTGCCGAGCCTGCTGGAGGTGGCCGACCCGGACCACATCACCTACGGCAGCGACTTCCCCTTCGCCCCGGCGGTCGCGGTGGGGTTCATGAACAAGACCTACGAGCAGTACCCGCTCGACGGCAACCTGCGCGCCGCGATCGATCGTGGCAACGCCGAGAGCCTCTTTCCCCGGCTCAAGAGCTGAGCAGGCCTGGGGGCGGTGGCGCGCCGGCGGACAGGTGCGCCGCCGCGGCGAACAGGACGTGGGCGTGCAGTTCGAACAGGCGCAGCAGGTCCACGCTGTCGCCGCCGATTTCCTTGGCGATGAACAGCCCGTCGGCGCCGGCCATGGCGTAGGTGGTCAGCAACCGGACCGAGCCGTCGTCGAGATCGGGGAGGAAGTCACCGATCACGGCCGTGATCCGCTGGGCGGCGGTGTCGCGCACCTGGAGGAACATGGTGCGGGCACTGGGTTCTTCCGGGCGCCGCTCGAGGGTGAGCATGAGACCCAGCCGGAGGAACTCGGGCGTCTCCACCAGTGATTTGGCGACCTGGCGGGCCATTTCGGTGACCCGCTCGACGGGCTGGCCGTGCTCTTCGCCCGGGAGGGACAAGGCGGAGAGCCAGCTGCCGAAGCTGCGCTCGATGACCGCGGCGATCAGCTCGTCCTTGTCCTTGAAGTGCCAGTAGATCGAGCTCGCCGGCAGTCCGCATTTCTTGCTGACCAGCGCGATGCTCGTTCCCTCGTAGCCACGTTCGCCTGCGACTTCGACGGTGGCGTCGAGGATCTTGCGGCGGGACTCTTCGCCGTTCGCCCGCCGGCGGCGTGTGCCGCGGTCGTCGGTCATGGTCATCTCCGGTTTCGGTCGAGTCTTGACGGCGTCTGCACGCCAGCTTACTGTAGCGACCATTACAGGAGTTACCGTAGTGATCGCTACAGCAAGGAGGCTGTCGACGTGACGGATCGTCAGTGCTACGACGTCGCCGTGATCGGCTACGGCCCGACCGGGGTCACCGCCGCGAACCTGCTCGGAGCGAGCGGGCTGTCGGTGGTCGTCATCGAGCGCGACGCCTCGATCTACAGCCGGGCGCGAGCCATCTCGACCGACGAAGAGGTCCTGCGGATCTGGCAGCAGGCCGGCTTGGCCGAGCAGCTCAAAGCCGACATGCTCGCCGACAAGGCGGTCGATTTCGTCGACGCCGACGGCGAATCCTTCATCAGTGCCTCCCCGCAGCCGCGTGGCCACGGCCACCCGCCGCAGCTGTTCATCTACCAGCCCGCACTCGAGCAGACCCTGCGCGACGGCGTCACGCGCTACCCGAACGTCGAGGTCCTGCTGGAACACGAATGCCTGCGGGTCCAGCAGGACGCCGGCGGCGTCGAGCTGCTGCTCGCCCGCCTGGGCGAGGACACCCTCACCCGGGTCCGCGCCTCCTACGTCATCGCGGCCGACGGCGGTTCGAGCCCGGTGCGCGGGCAGCTGGGCATCGGCTTCGACGGCCGTACCTACGAGGATCGCTGGGTCGTGATCGACACGGAGGTCCGGTCCGAGTGGCCGGCCCATGACCGCCTGCGGTTCCACTGCGACCCGAGCCGTCCCGCGGTGGACTGCCCGACCCCGCTGGGCCACCACCGCTGGGAATTCCCGGTCCTGCCGGGGGAAGACGAGCAGGAACTGGTCACCGACGCCGCGGTCTGGCGGCTGCTCGGCAGGCAGGGCATCACCGAACGCCAGGTCAAGATCCTCCGCGCAGTCGTCTACCGCCACCATGTCCGCTTCGCCTCACGATGGCGGGCCGGTCGGATCTTCCTCGCCGGTGACGCCGCGCACGTGATGCCGCCCTGGATCGGCCAGGGAATGGCGGCCGGCGTCCGGGACGCGGGCAACCTGTGCTGGAAGCTCGCGGGCGTGGTGTCGGGCCGGTTGCCCGAGTCGGTTCTGGACTCCTACGAAACCGAACGCCAGCCGCACGTCCGAGGGATGACCCGGCGGGCCGTGGCGGTCGGGCGCATCATCACCGAGCGGCGACCGCTGCTGACGACGATCCGCAACGCGGTGTTCCGCGGGGTGAAGTCGATCGGACCGCTCAGCGGCGGCCTGCAGAAGTCGGCGTGGATCCCGGACGTGCACTATGCACAAGGGTTTCTCGCCGATGGCCGGACCCGGGCGCGGGGTCGCAAGATCCCGCAACCCTGGGTCAGGGATGGGGCCGGAGCCCGGGCGCGGCTCGACGACGTGCTGGGCGCGGGCTGGGTCGTGGTGCACCACGGGCCCGCGCCGGACACCTCGGCCTGGACGCGCGCCGGGGCGACCGTGATCGAGATCCTGTCCCCGGGCTCACGCGCCCGGGACGGAGCCGTCGTCGACGACGGAGACGTACTTGCCGATTGGCTGCGCCGGCACCGTGCGTCCGCGCTCGTCCTTCGACCCGACTGCGTCGTCTACGCGGCGGCCGCCCTGGGGGAACCGCTGTCTTCACCGCCGACGGGACTTTGCGCCACGTCGACATCCGCTGACCGCCAGCCCGTCCGGAGGTAACCGTCATGAGTTCCGCAACGCTGCGCGAAAGGTCGGTCCGCGTCCGCGGCCAAAACATCTTCTTCACCGAAGCCGGTGACGGCCCGCCGGTGGTCCTGCTGCACGGCGGCGGGCCCGGCGCGACCGGGATGTCCAACTACGCCCGCAACATCGACGTCCTCGCGGAAACCCATCGCGTCCTCGTCCCGGATCTGCCCGGCTACGGACGTTCGGGCAAGCACATCGACCAGCGCGACCCGTTCGGCTCCCTGGCGAGGGCGGTCGGCGGGCTGCTCGACGCCGTGGGAGTGGATCACGCGCACCTGGTCGGAAACTCCTACGGCGGCGCGGCCGCGCTGCGCCTGGCGATGGACCGGCCGGAGAAGGTGGACCGGCTGATCCTGATGGGTCCCGGGGGCATCGGCACCACCCGGGCGCTGCCCACGAAGGGGTTGAACGCACTGCTCGCGTACTACGGTGGCGCCGGTCCGAGCCGGGACAAGCTCGAGCGCTTCATCCGCGACTACCTGGTGCACGACGGCGCATCCGTGCCGGACGAGCTGATCGAGCTGCGCTACCAGGCCAGCATCGACCCCGAGGTGGTGGCGAGTCCGCCGCTGCGCAGGCCGTCCGGGCCGCGGGCCGTGCGCACGCTGTGGCGGATGGACCTGACCCGCGACTCGCGGCTCGCGAAGGTCACGCACCCGACGCTGGTGGTCTGGGGTGCAGCGGACCAGGTCAACCGGCCCGGTGGTGGGCAGCTGCTCGTCGACGCGATGCCGGACTGCGACCTCTACCTCGTCGCGAACACCGGCCATTGGGTGCAATGGGAACGCGCCGACCTGTTCAACGAACTCGCCCGGCGCTTTCTCGGAGCGACTTCATGAACGGATTCCTCCGACCGAACGGCGACGAATCGGTCTTCGGTTCGGTGCATCTCGGTTACGTCGTCGTGGAGTCGCTGCGGCTGACCGACTGGCGCCGTTTCGGCAAGGACGCGATCGGCCTGCACGTCGACGAACTCGACCGCGACACCCTGCGGTTCCGGCTGGACGACCGGCAGTGCCGGTTCCTCATCGGACGCGGTCCGGCCGAAGACCTGATGGCGCTGGGCTGGCAGATCGACGACCACGAAACCTTCGACCGGATCATCCGCCGGGTCGTCGATCGCGGTGTGCCGGTCCGCGAGGGCTCCGACGACGAGGCGGCCCGCCGCGGCGTCGAGCGGCTGTGGCGGTTTCCGGGCCCGAAGGGCATCGTCCAGGAGATCTTCACCGCGCCGCTCACGACGCCGGAGCCACTGGCCATGGTGAACTCCGGCTGGGTGACCGGAGAAAAAGGCATGGGCCACGTCGCGATCACGTCCCGCGAGCCGGAGTCGCTGCGCGGCTACTACAACACGGTCTTCGACTCGCGGCTGACCGACTACATCGACGAGAACGTCAGCGGCCTGATGATGAAGATCCGGTTCCTGCGGGTCAACGAGCGGCATCACTCGATCGCCATCGCGAACCTGCGCGGGCTGAAGATCGACCCGATCCGCACGAAGTGCCAGCACATCAACATCCAGGCCGGCACGCTCGAAGACATGCTGGATTCCTTCCACCGGGTCAAGCGGCTCGGCTTCCGGATGGCGTGGTCGGTCGGCCAGCACACCAACGACCGAGAGCTCTCCTACTACTGCGTCACCCCGTCCGGCTTCGAACTCGAGGTCGGCTGGAACCCGATCGTCATCGGACCCGAGTCCGAAGCGACCTGGGAACCCACCACGTACCGGGGAATCAGCATCTGGGGGCACACGCCGGTGGGGGAGACCGTCGTCGGAAAACTCGCCCAATTCAAGAACGCCGCGCGGTCGTTGGCCCGTCGCGAGAATACCGTTCCCGCCCTCAGCGGCGGTCCATCGGAAGGCTGGTAAACGAAGCCCACGGCTTGCCCGGTGATCACCGAAGGGCTCTGGCCTGGTTCCGGTCGAACGATGCGTCGCACTATTGGCTCGCCCGTGCCGATGTCGTCGAGACCGTGTGGCGCCGGTGAAGCGGCCGCGGCGGCGGTTGTCCGTTGAGGACGTTGCCCAGGATTTCCACGCCGCGTGAGGCGGGCGGAGCAACAGAAGTTCGAGGACTTCGCTGAAGAGTGGCTCGATGCGGTGTCTCGGCGGCTTCAACGGTTACGTGGAGATCGAGCGGTGGCTCTCGGAGTCGCACGAGGACTACGCCCGAGTCGTCGGTGTCCTGGTACTCCGCACTGTGGATGTCTACACCGGCGGCCGATGGGGTGAACTCGTCGGGCAGCAGCGGCACGGGGTACGACTCCGGACGCCGCTGAAAGAAGTTGGCGGGAAAGTCTACAAAGGAGGCCGGGAGGGTGGTGATCATCACTCGGATGGCCGTCAGCGTCCGCCGACACGGCGCGGGAACTCCCGGCCGAAGAAGGGGCGGACGAAACTCCTGCAGGGACTCGCCGGCGCGGGGAGCGGCGTCCGCCGATCTTCACGTTCCACGAGGGCAGGCGCACCCACGCCACGTGGCTGACCGAAGACGGCATCCGGGAGATTGCACGGCGGGCGCGGCTGGGCCAGAAGGTGAAGGGGCATCGCCCTGGTCCACGACGTGACGCCGGCGATGGCGAACCAGATCCTGGACGTCCTGGAGGAACGGTCGCTGGCGACGCTTTGTCCGGGGGAGCGGGCGAAGCTGGTGTCGTGGTTCCCGCACCTGCGGTCCCACCGGACCAGGGCCATCTGACGACTGAAGCCCTGCCCCTCCGGGGAGGGACAGGGCTTCTGACCTGCAGTTTCAGGTGGTGCGCGATACTGGGATTGAACCAGTGACCTCTTCCGTGTCAGGGAAGCGCTCTCCCGCTGAGCTAATCGCGCGAGGTGGAGACGGGATTCGAACCCGTGTACACGGCTTTGCAGGCCGTTGCCTCGCCTCTCGGCCACTCCACCGTGCCAGGCCTCGAGAGCCTATCGAGCGGATGACGGGATTCGAACCCGCGACCCTCACCTTGGCAAGGTGATGCGCTACCAGCTGCGCTACATCCGCACTCCGCAGCTCCGGGTGTTGGAACCCCCGTCGCCGTGGTGTGGGAAAACCATATCGGACCCCGAAAACGGCTTCGACACCGGGGTGTCACTCAGCCGTTGCGGGCTCGTCATCAGGCCAGATCGTGCGGGATGAGGTGGGTGAGCGCGTCGTCGACGTCGACCCACAGGTGCTCGTTGCCCGGGAGGACCACGTCGTACGTGCGGTCGAGGAAGTCGGCGAGCTCCTGGGCCGACGCCTCGAACATGGCGTGCCCGGAGGGCGAGTTCAGCTCGATCAGCACGGACTCGGGGTCCTCGACCGAAGGGCGGATGCGGACGTCCCCGTCACCCGCGTCGGCCAGGAGGCCGTCTGCGAGGAGGTCACGCGCGTACACCCACTCGACCCAGCCGGCGCGGCCGGTGCGGAAGGCGGCGACGACCGCGTACGGGTCGCGTGTGTCGTAGCGCAGCTCCACCTTCACCGGAACCGCGGGAGTCCGCGGCGCCAGCAGGTCGAAGACCGCCGTCGAGCGGAGCGTCACGTGATCGTTGCGCATCGTCCTACCCTTCGTCTCCCTTCCCGGCCCGGCCCGGCCGAGGGCGTCACCACTGGGACGCATCGGGAGGCCCGATCCGTCGCGGATGCGCCACAGATCACCCGTACGGACTCATGGCCCCCGTCTGTCACCCCGTGATCACCCGCGGCGCGCAGCAGACCGGCGTGCCCCGCGGGACCCACGCCTCCATACTGCGCGGTTTAGTCGCCGGGCGATAGCACCGTCGCACGGATGTCGAACGTGGTGTCGGGCGGCCCCCGGCCGCCACAACCCCGGCTAGCTCGGGGTTGTTCGTTCCGTACTCGCCGGTAAGCGGAGTGTGGTCGGCGAGGACCACCCGTTTGCAGGCGTCCTGAAGTAGTGCGCTACAGTTACCCGAACACCCGAGCGGGCGATTAGCTCAGGGGGAGAGCGCTTCGTTCACACCGAAGAGGTCACTGGTTCGATCCCAGTATCGCCCACCCGAATCGCGGAAGAGCCCTGCTTGCGGAATGCGCAAGCAGGGCTCTTCTCGTTGTGTCCTGGGGGGGGGGGGGGGGGGGGACCCCCAGAGCGGTGGGGGGGCAGGAAAGCCGCA
>NZ_JBVJOW010000001.1:1935185-2021589 GCF_055582965.1 Amycolatopsis sp. NPDC104863 | reverse complement strand
GGGTGGTTTGTTGCCCCTGCGACACACCACCAGAAGGGGGGAAGATCCCTTCGTGGGGGGGGGAAAAGCGGGTTCTCTTTTGGTTTTTTTTTGGGGCCCCCCCCCCCCCCCACCCCCGCCGGGGGCACGCCCCCGGACCCCCAGGTCGGGTCACCTTTTCGATGCGTCCGCCAGTCGGGACGTCTCAGGTCCTCCAGCTGCGCCGCGAAGCGGAGTGAACGGTCCGTTCGGATCCTGCGTATGTGCTGACGAGGGTTGTTCGGGTGTCCTGTTCGGAGCCGCGGGCACCTTCCTCTGAAACCTGCCGTCGCGGCCGGCTTCTGTCGCACCGAACCTTGCTGGAGGTCTGCATGTGATCCTCGGCACGCCTTGTCGCCGCCGGGCGTGCCGACGGGGTGTCGCGACGTGTGACGGAAACGCCGCGCGTGACGACTTGATGATGAGTGTCACGCTGTGATCATCCCGTGGCGGCACGGAGCCGGTTCGCGGCCCGTCCTGGTCCACTGTGGACCGCCTCGGTGCCGCAGTGTCCACAGTAGATCCGCGGCGGTCCGTTCGGCCGTTCGGAAGCACGTGGTCCACCCGAGTGCGGGTACCGTTCTTTTTGGCTACATTCCGTGATTTTTCCCGGGATACGCCTTATTACGCATCGTCATCATCTTGTTATCTTGCGGCCATTTTCTGGCGGGGAAGACGCGCAGCATGTGGCTGGAAATCGTTGTAACGATGCTGAGAGAGTCGCCGATACCTTGCCTTGTGAAGCCTCTGCGGGCACTGCGCGACCACTGAGTTGTGATGACTCTCCGAAATCACATTCGGTGACGCTGCGTACCTGCGAGATCAACCGATCCTGGTCCGGGAGGTCAGATGGAAGAGTCGGTGCGGCCTTCGTACACGGTGAGCCAGCCACCGCCGCACATCGACCTCCAGGCCATCCCGCGCCCCGCCCAGCGGGACGAGCACCCGGCCGCCGAACCGGCCGGGACGCCGTCCCCCAAGGCGCTGCCGGCGGCCTGGGAAGCGAGATACAGAGCCTGGGTCATCGGCAGCGACGTGTTCATCACGCTGCTGGTGATCGCGATCAGCGCGTTCGTCATCGATCGTGTTGCCCCGCACGACATGCACGCCTTCGGGACGATGCTCGCCATCTTCGTCTCGCTGCCGGTGAGCCGGGCGTGGAGCTCGCGGGTGCTCGGTGAAGGCGCGGAGGAGTACCGCACCCTCGGCCGCGGCTTCATCACCGCGGCCGTCCTGGTCGCCCTCGGCGGCCTGCTCTTCGGCGCGCTCGAGGTCCAGGTCTGGGTGTTCGTCGTCGTCCCGGCGATCGCGCTCGTCGCCTTCCCGCAGCGCTACCTGCTGCGCCAGGTGCTGCACCGCAAGCGCGCCAAGGGACTCTGCCTGCTGCCGGTGATGGCCGCGGGCAGCCCGGAGACCGTCGCCGACCTGATCGCGCGCACCCGGTCCGAGGTCCACGTCGGGTGGCGCGTCGAGGCGGCCTGCACGTTCACCGGCCACGGCGCCGACCGCGACAGCGGCGAGATCGACGGCGTCCCGGTGGTCGGCCGGCTCGAGGAGCTTTCCCGGCACGTGCGCCGCGGCGGCTACCGCGTCGTCGCGATCACCGCCGACCAGTACTGGAGCCCGAAGCGCCTGCAGCGCCTGGCCTGGGACATGGAGGGCACCGGCGCCGAGATGGTCGTGGCCCCCGTGCTGATGGAGGTCGCCGGGCCCCGGCTCAACGTCACCGGCGTGCTGGGGATGCCGCTGTTGCGGGTCACCGCGCCGATGTTCACCGGCGGGCGCCGCGTGGTGAAGGAGGTCGTCGACCGCGCCGGCTCGGCGCTGCTGCTCACCATGATGTCCCCGCTGCTGCTCGTCATCGCGCTCGCGATCAAGCTGAACGACCGCGGCCCGGTGATCTACCGCCAGCGCCGCGTCGGCCGCGACGGCGCCGTGTTCACGATGCTGAAGTTCCGCACGATGGTCACCAATGCCGACGAAATCCGGAAAACGCTGGAGACGGCGAACGAAGGCGCGGGTCCGCTGTTCAAGATGAAGCGCGACCCCCGTATCACCCGTGTGGGTGGTCTCCTGCGCCGATATTCGCTCGACGAACTGCCCCAGCTGTTCAACGTCGTCTCCGGGAAGATGTCGCTCGTCGGCCCGCGGCCGCCGTTGCCGGAAGAAACGGCGAAGTACGCGCCGGACGCCCGGCGCCGGCTGCTGGTGAAGCCGGGGCTGACCGGGCTGTGGCAGGTGAGCGGCCGGTCGGACCTGACGTGGGCGGAGAGCATCCGGCTCGATCTGCGCTACGTCGAGGACTGGTCGCTGGCCCTGGACCTGGTGATCCTCTGGAAGACCTTCCGCGCGGTGATGGGCGGGCAGGGCGCCTACTGACCCGTTCGCACCGCGCGCCGCGCACCACGGCCGCCGATCCCCGCCGCAGGGGTCGGCGGCCGTGCTCGTTCCCGGGTCAGGCGCCCTTGTGATCCACTTCACCGGCCCGAAGTAGTTGAGCGCGAAATAGTTCAACGCTCAACCTGGTTCTTCCTGATACCGACCCACGGAAGGAACCACAGCCCCATGACCACCTTTGCCGAGCAGACCGAAGCCCTTCAGCTCCCCTCGGACGTGCAGAACCTGCTGTTCCGCGAGGCGCGAACGGCCAACAGTTTCAGCTCCGAGCCGGTGACCGACGAGCAGGTCCGCGCGATCTACGACCTCGTCAAGTGGGCCCCGACGTCGATGAACACCCAGCCGCTGCGTGCGCTGGTGCTGCGCACCGCCGAGGCGAAGGCCCGCCTGCTCCCGCACATGGCCCCGGGCAACCGGGACAAGACCGAAGCCGCTCCGCTGACCGTCGTGCTCGCCGCGGACGTCGACTTCCACGAGAACATCCCGCAGGTCTTCCCGCACGCCCCGCAGGTGAAGGACAACTTCTCCGACGAGCAGGGCCGCGTCGAGTTCTCCAAGCTCAACTCGCTGCTGCAGGTCGGCTACTTCATCATCGGCGTCCGCGCCGCCGGCCTGGCCGCGGGCCCGATGACCGGCTTCGACGCCGCCGGTGTCGACGACGAGTTCTTCGCCGGCAAGAAGTGGCGCTCGCTCGTCGTCGTCAACGTCGGCAAGCCGGGTGAGAACCCGTGGTTCGACCGCCTGCCGCGGCTGGACTTCGACCAGGTCGTCGAGACCCTCTGAGCACCACCCCCTGATCGGGCAGGCCGCTTCCGGAACCGGAGGCGGCCTGCCTGAGCGTTCGCGGACGCGCGTGAGGCGCGCGCGGGCCGCCGACTAGCATCGACGGCAGTCATCTCTGTCACTCTTGTTCGAGGAGCCATCGTGTCCCAGTCGCCCCCCGTTTCCCCCGTGGCCGCCTCCCGCGTGGTGGTACCGGCGGGCACTACGGCGGGATCGGCGGTCCGCGAGGCCGGCCTGCCGACCAAGGGCGAGGACACCGTCGTCGTCGTGCGCGACGCCGAGGGCAAGCTCCGCGACCTCGCCTGGGCGCCGGAAACCGACACCGAGGTCGAGCCGGTCGCCGCGAACACCGAGGACGGCCGCAGCGTCATCCGCCATTCGGCGGCCCACGTGCTCGCCCAGGCCGTCCAGCAGCAGTTCCCGAACGCCAAGCTGGGCATCGGCCCGCCGGTGAAGGACGGCTTCTATTACGACTTCGCCGTCGACACTCCGTTCACCCCCGAGGACCTGCAGGCGCTCGAAAAGCGCATGAAGCAGATCGTCAAGGGCGCCCAGCAGTTCTCGCGGCGCGTTTTCGACTCCGTGGACGAGGCGAAGAAGGAACTGGCCGACGAGCCGTTCAAGCTCGAGCTGGTCGACCTCAAGTCCGAAGTGGACACCTCCGAGGTGATGGAGGTGGGCGAGGGCGAGCTCACCATCTACGACAATCTCGACCCGCGCACCAAGGAACGTGTCTGGAGTGACCTCTGCCGTGGTCCGCACGTGCCGACCACCAAGTTCATCCCCGCGTTCAAGCTGACCCGCGTCGCCGCCGCGTACTGGCGGGGGAGCGAGAAGAACCCGCAGCTGCAGCGGATCTACGGCACGGCGTGGGAGTCGGCCGAGGCGCAGGACGCCCACCTCGAGCGCATCGCCGAGGCCGAGCGCCGCGACCACCGCAAGCTCGGCGCGGAGCTGGACCTGTTCTCCTTCCCCGAGGAGATCGGCTCCGGCCTGCCGGTGTTCCACCCCAAGGGCGGCATCATCCGCCGGGAGCTGGAGAACTACTCGCGCCGCCGCCACGAGGAGGCCGGCTACGAGTTCGTGAACACCCCGCACATCAGCAAGGGCGAGCTGTTCCACACCTCCGGCCACCTGCCCTACTACGCGGACACGATGTTCCCGCCGGTGCAGTTCGACGAGGAGAACTACTACCTCAAGGCCATGAACTGCCCGATGCACAACCTGATCTTCCGCTCGCGCGGGCGGTCCTACCGCGAGCTGCCGCTGCGGCTGTTCGAGTTCGGCACCGTCTACCGCTACGAGAAGTCGGGCGTGGTGCACGGCCTCACCCGCGTGCGCGGCCTGACGATGGACGACTCGCACATCTACTGCACCAAGGAGCAGATGCCGGGCGAGCTCCGGTCGCTGCTGAAGTTCGTCCTCGACCTGCTGGCCGACTACGGACTTTCGGACTTCTACCTCGAGCTGTCCACGCGTGGTGACTCCGACAAGTTCATCGGTGAGGACTGGGAGTGGGAGGAGGCCACCGAGACGCTGCGGCAGGCCGCCGTCGACTCCGGCCTCGAGCTGGTCCCGGACCCGGGCGGCGCGGCCTTCTACGGCCCGAAGATCTCGGTCCAGGCCAAGGACGCCATCGGCCGCACCTGGCAGATGTCGACCATCCAGCTGGACTTCAACCAGAACAAGCGGTTCGAGCTCGAGTACACCGCGCCGGACGGCACCCGCCAGACGCCGGTGATGATCCACCGCGCGCTGTTCGGCTCGATCGAGCGGTTCTTCGGCGTGCTGACCGAGCACTACGCGGGCGCGTTCCCGGCGTGGCTCGCGCCGGTGCAGGTGGTCGGCATCCCGATCACCGCCGACCAGGTCGGGTTCCTCGAAGACGTCGAGAAGGCGTTGCGCGCCAAGGGGATCCGCGCCGAGGTCGACGCGAGCGACGACCGGATGCAGAAGAAGATCCGGACGCACACCACGCAGAAGGTGCCCTTCATGCTGCTGGCCGGCGCGAAGGACGTCGAGGCGGGCGCGGTCTCGTTCCGCTTCCGCGACGGCGGGCAGATCAACGGCGTGCCGGTGGCCGACGCCGTCGCCGCGATCGCCGGCTGGATCGAGCGCCGCGAGAACGCGTCGCCGTCGGCCGAGGCGCTGGAGACGGTCGTTCGGTGAGTGATGGTCCCGAACTCGTCGAGCAGCAGGGTGTCGGGGTCCAGGACGCGTTCCACCGCCTCTGGACCCCGCACCGGATGGCCTACATCAAGGGCCAGGACAAGCCGGAGGACGACGAAGACACCGGCTGTCCCTTCTGTCGCATCCCGTCCCTGGACGACAAGACGGGGCTGATCGTCGCGCGCGGCGAGACGGTGTACGCGGTGCTGAACCTGTACCCGTACAACCCTGGGCACCTCATGGTGGTGCCGTACCGGCACGTCGCGGACTACACCGACCTGACGGTCGAGGAGACGCGGGAGGTCGCGGAGTTCACCCAGCACGCGATGAAGGTGATCCGCGCGGTGTCCGGCGCGCACGGGTTCAACATCGGCCTGAACCAGGGCGTGATCGCGGGCGCGGGCATCGCCGCGCACCTGCACCAGCACCTGGTCCCGCGGTGGGGCGGCGACGCGAACTTCATGCCGGTCGTCGGGCAGACGAAGGTGCTCCCGCAGCTGCTCGGCGAAACGCGGGACCTGCTCGCCGATGCCTGGTGAAACGCTCGAATGCCGTAACCGGCAAAGCCTGATTGAGTGTTCAACCGCGAGTATGATGGGGGTATGTCCGAAACCCGATGGCTCAGCGACGACGAGCAGCGCGTCTGGCGTGAGTTCAACATGGCCACCCGCATGCTGAGCGCGCACCTCGAGGGTCAGCTGCAGCACGACTCGGGCATGCCGCACACGTACTACGAAGTCCTCGTGTCGCTCTCGGAAGCGCCCGGCCGCCGGCTGCGGATGAGCGAGCTCGCCGACGCGCGCCAGGCGTCGCGAAGCCGGCTCTCGCACGCCGTCGCGCGCCTCGAAGCGAACGGCTGGGTGCGCCGGGAGGCCTGCCCGACCGACAAGCGCGGAGCCTGGGCCGTCCTGACCGACGCGGGGTTCACCGCGCTCGAGGCCGCCGCGCCCGGGCACGTCGAGGCCGTCCGGGAAAGCCTCTTCGACCCGCTGACGCCGGAGCAGGTGACCGCGCTCGGTGAGATCAGCGCCGCGATCCGCAACCAGCTCTCGCCGAAGTGCGCCGCGGCGCAGGCCGCCGAAGAGGCGCGCGAACACGAGGGCGAGCTCACCAAATCGGGCTGACGCGGGGCGGCGCGTCGGGGTCACCGGTGCGGGTCGATAGGCTGCCATCGCCCACCCGACCCTCGTAGCCAGGTGCCTCAGACGAACCGATGCTCAATATCTTCGCGCGTGCCTCCGTTTCCCGCGTCACCGATCCGATCGGCCAGGCGCTGGTCCGCGTCGGGCTGACCCCGAACGCGATGACCGTGCTCGGCACGGCCGGCGCGGTTGTCTGCGCCCTGGTCTTCTTCCCGACCGACCACCTGCTCTGGGGCACCTTCACGGTGTGGGGCTTCGCCATGCTCGACCTGCTGGACGGCGCCATGGCGCGGGCCCGCGGGTACGGCACCCCGTTCGGGGCGGTGCTCGACGCGACCTGCGACAGGCTGGTCGACGGCGCCCTGTTCGCCGCCATCGCCTGGTGGTGCTTCGTCGTCGACGACAACCGCCCGGCCGCCGCCGCGGCGCTGCTCTGCCTGGTGCTCGCCCAGGTCATCTCCTACGTGAAGGCCCGGGCCGACGCCTCCGGCCTGCCCGTCGACGGCGGGCTCGTCGAACGCGCCGAGCGGCTGATCATCGCGCTCGTCGGCACCGGCCTGCACGGCTTCGGCATCCCGTACACCGTGGACGTGACGCTCTGGCTGCTCGCCGTGCTTTCGGTGATCACCCTGCTGCAGCGCACGGCCGGCGTGGCGAAGGCGGCCCGCGAGGCTGCCGCCGGGGAGCAGCGGGCATGACCAGGCTGACCGAGCGGCTGAGCGCCTTCGGCTACGCCGCGGGCTGGCGGCTGGCCGGCTGGCTGCCCGCCGGGTTCGGCAGCACGGTCTTCTCCCTCGGCGCCGACCTCGCCGTCAAGCGCGACAGCGGCGGCGTCCGGCAGCTGCGCGCCAACCTCGCGCGGGTCGTCCCGCAGGCCGACGCGGTCGAGATGGACGAGCTGACCCGCCGTGCGATGCGCTCCTACGCCCGGTACTGGCACGAGACGTTCCGGCTGCCGTCGATGGACCAGAAGGAGGTCAGCGAGAAGGTCGCGGCCTCGATCACCGGCGTCGAGAACCTCGACGCGGCGCTGGCCGAGGGCAACGGCGCGGTGATGGCGCTGCCGCACAGCGGGAACTGGGACATCGCCGGCGTCTGGCTGGCCGACTACCTCGGCGGCTTCACGACCGTCGCCGAGCGGCTGAAGCCCGAGTCGCTCTACCGCCGGTTCGTCGAGTACCGCGAGTCGCTCGGCTTCGAGATCGTGCCGCTCACCGGCGACAGCTCGGCGATGCGCGTGCTGCTGAAGCGGCTGCGCGAGAACAAGGCCGTCTGCCTGGTCGGCGACCGCGACCTGACCACCAGCGGCATCCCGGTGAAGTTCTTCGGCGAGCCGGCCCGGATGCCCGGCGGCCCGGCCCGGCTGGCCGCCACGACCGGCGCCGCGCTGATCCCGGCCGGCTGCTGGTTCACCGAGGACGGCTGGCAGATCCGCCTGCACCCGCGGATCCGCGTCACCGCGCGCGCCGAGGTCCCGGCCGCGACCCAGGCCCTGGCGGACATCTTCGCCGGCGACATCGCCGCCCACCCGGCCGACTGGCACATGGTGCAGAAGTTCTGGCCGGCCGACCTCGACGCCGGTGAGCAGCCCGACCTGGAAGAAGCGAGCTGAGGCGTGGCCACGCGTCCGATGCGGGTCGGGATCGTCTGCCCCTACTCCTTCGACGTGCCCGGCGGGGTCCAGGGGCACGTGATCGACCTGACGAAGGCGCTGCTCGCGCGCGGGCACCACGTGTCCGTGCTCGCGCCCGCCGACGACGACGCCGACCTGCCGGAGTTCGTGCACCCGGCCGGCAAGGCGCTCGGCATCCCGTACAACGGCTCGGTCGCCCGCCTCCAGTTCGGCCCGGTGTCCTACGCCCGGGTGCGCCGCTGGATCCGCGAAGGCGACTTCGACGTCCTGCACCTGCACGAGCCGGCCGCGCCGAGCCTTTCGCTGCTGGCGCTGCTCATCGCCGACGGCCCGATCGTGGCGACGTTCCACACCGCGACGACCCGCTCTCGCACGCTCTCGGCGTTCCAGCCGGTGCTGCGGCCGCTGCTGGAGAAGATCACCGCGCGGATCGCGGTGTCCGCGCTGGCCCGCCGGGTGCAGGTGGAGCACGCGGGCGGCGACGCCGTGGAGATCCCGAACGGCGTCGACGTCGGCTTCTTCTCTTCCGCGACACCGTTGCCGGGTTATCCGCGGGCCGGCGGCACGATCGGGTTCGTCGGCCGCTTCGGTGAGCCGCGCAAGGGTATGGGCGTGCTGCTGGAGGCGCTGCGGCGGATCCTGCCGGAGTTCGAGGACCTGCGGCTCGTCGTGGTGGGCCGCGGCGACGAGGACCAGCTCCGCCGGGACGCCGGTCCCGAGCTGGCGCCGCACCTGGAGCTGCTCGGGCAGGCCACCGACGAGGTGAAGGCCCAGGCCCTGCGCAGCGTCGACGTCTACTGCGCGCCGAACACCGGCGGGGAGAGCTTCGGGATGATCCTCACCGAGGCGATGGCCGCCGGGACCGCCGTCCTGGCCAGTGATCTCGACTCGTTCCGGCGGGTGCTCGACGACGGCCGCGCCGGGATGCTCGTCGAGACCGGCGACCCTGCCGCGCTCGCCGACGGGCTGCGTGAGCTGCTCGGCGACCCCGCGCACCGGGTGTCGCTGGCCGCGGCGGCGGGGGAGCGCGTCACGATGTACGACTGGTCGGTGGTCGCCACGCAGGTGCTGCGCGTCTACGAGACGGCCGTCGCCGCCGACCCGCGGCGCGTCGCGGCGCCGGAACGGGAGCTCGCCCGGTGAGCGTGCTCGGCTGGCTGCTCCCGGTGCTGGCGCTGGTCGTGGTGCTGGGCGGGCTGTTCCTGCTGGCGACGGCGAACCGGCTCGACCGGCTGCACGTCCGCACGGACGCGGGCTGGGCCGCCCTGGACGCGGCGCTCGCCCGCCGGGCGGTCGTGGCGCGGGCGGTCGCGGTGGTGCTCGGCGACACGGCCCTGCGGACGTCGGCCGAGCGGGCGGAAACAGCGCCCCGGGCCGACCGTGAAGCCGAGGAGAACGAGCTGACGCTGCACCTGAGCCGCGTCGACCGGGCGGGCCTGGCGCCCGAGCTCGCCGAGGAGCTGACCGACGCCGAGCACCGGGTGGTGATCGCCCGGCGCGTCCACAACGACGCCGTGCGCGACACGCTGCGGCTGCGGCGACGGCGGAAGGTGCGGTACTTCAAGCTGGCCGGCACCGCGCCGCTGCCGGAGTACTTCGAGTTCGCCGAGCCGGAGGTCTGAGCGTGGGCTGGTACGTCGTCGTCGAGGAGCAGCGCGGCGCGGGTGAAGGCCGGAGCTGGTCGCTGTCGGAGACGTTCCCGGTCGAGGACCAGGTCACCGCCGAAGCCGAGGCCCTGCGGCTCGCGCGGGAGTACCAGCCGGCCTACCCGTGGTCGCCGAAGTCGCGGAAGGTCCTGCGGGTCGCGGGCGGTTACCTGGTGATCGTCGACGGCCGGACCTCGACGTTCCACTTCCGGCTTACGGTGGGCGAAGAGATCTGAACCCGGCGGCCCCCGCGCGCGTCGGAGGGGTATGAGCGCGACGTGGTGGGTGGTCATCGAAGAGCAGGGCGGCCTGGGCGACAACCGGGGCTGGGGCGTCGCGGACGCGACGCCGTACCCCGACCGCGTCAGCGCCGAGGACGACGCGTACCTGCTCGCCAAGCAGCACCGGCCGCCGCGGCCGTCGTCCCCGCAGAGCCGGCTGGTGCTGCGCGTGACCGACGGGTACCTGGTGCTGGTCAAGGGCAAGACCGACCTGTGGCAGGTCCGCGTCACGGTGGGCGAACAGGCCGGCGGCTGACAGACTGGGCGGCATGAGCGAACCCGAGGCCTGCGACGTCGCCCACGGCACGGCTCCGGCCGACCCGCACACGCGGACGCTGGTGGCGGTGTTCGCGTCCCCGGTGTCGCGGTACCTGCTGAAGTTCGCGCGGGACCTCGGTTTCCACGTCGCGCTGTTCGAACCGGACGCCGCGCGGGCGACCGACGTGCCGGACGGGTTCGACGCCGCGACCACGCTCCCGGAGCTCGACGGCACCGCCGACGTCGTGGTCACCGACCACCACCGGCCGGAGCTCGGCGACGTCCTCAAGCTCGCGCTCGACCAGGCGCCGCGGTGGATCGGCGTGCTCGGCAACCCGCGTCACCCGGGTCCGCACGTGGCCGCGTTGCAGGGGCTCGGCGTGGCGGACGCCGAGATCGCCCGCGTGCACCGGCCGGTCGGGCTCAACATCGGCTCGCGGACCCCGCCGGAGATCGCGGTGGCGACGCTGGCCGGCCTGCTGGCCGACCGCAACCACCGCCCGGGTGGTTTCGCCTTCTGACCGCCTCGCCCCACTGGCGGTTCCTCACCGCCGGGGCGAATCCTTAGCGTCGGTCCCATGGTGACTGCGGCCCAGGCTCGGGCGAAGTACGACCGGATCGCCGACCGGTACGAGGAGATCTTCTTCTACGTGGGGGACGTCGGCGCGCGGCTCGCCGCGTTCGCCGGTCCGCGGCCGGGCGCGCGGGCGCTGGACATCGGGGCCGGCCGCGGCGCGGTCGCGCGCGCCCTGCTGGCGCACGGATGCGTGGTGTCGGCGATCGACGCGTCGCCCGAGATGGTCGCCCGGCTGGCCGCCGACCACCCGGAGCTGACCGCCCGGACGATGGACGCGGCCCACCCGGACTTCCCCGACGGCGCGTTCGACGTGGTCACCGCCGGGTTCGTCGTGCAGGTCCTGGACGATCCGGCGGCCGTGCTGGCCGAGGTCCGGCGGGTGCTGGCGCCCGGCGGCGCGGTCGCGCTGTCGCTGGAACGGCAGTCGGTGGGGCAGCTGGGCTGGCTGCAGGATCTCAGCGTCGAGTTCTTCTCGTCGGATGCCGCCGCGGAGCCGTCGCCTGAGCCGTCGCCCGGCGCGGGGCCGATGGACGCGGACGGACTGGACGCGCTGCTGACCGAGGCGGGGTTCACCGGCCTGGCCCGGGAAGACGTCGAGATGCCGTTGCCGCTGCGAGGACCCGACGCGCTGTGGGAGTGGCTGCAGCCGCGTGGCGGAACCGAGCTGGTCGCCGCCCTGGGCGAGCGGGCCGGCGAGTTCCACGCGCGGTTCCTGGACGGCGCCCGCACGATGCAGGAGGGCGACACGATCGTCCTCGACTTCGCGGCCACCCTGCACCGGGCTCACCGCCCCGACTGACCGGACGACACGCGTACCCAGCCGGACGACACCCCTCTGGCTCCCGCCGTGTCGTCCGCCGGGGTACGCGTGTCGTCCGTCAGTGGACCGCCATCCCTTCCGGCATCGGCTCGAACCGGGCGTGGTGGCGGGTGAACGTCGCCGTGCCGGAGGTCATCGAGCGGAGGTCGATGAGGTAGCGGACGAGCTCCGTCGCCGGGACCTCGGCCCGGATCAGGGTCCGCCCGCCTTGGCCGGCTTCGGTGCCCAGCACCCGGCCCCGGCGGGAGGAGAGGTCGCCGAGCACGGTGCCGAGGTGCTCGTCCGGCAGCCGGATGGTCACCTCTTCCAACGGCTCCAGCATCGTGAGGTGCCCGGTGGCCGCGGCCTCCCGCAGCGCCAGCGCGCCGGCGGTCTGGAACGCGGCGTCGGACGAGTCGACGCTGTGCGCCTTCCCGTCGACCAGGGTGACCTTCACGTCGACGACCGGGTGCCCGTCGGCCAGCCCGCGCTGCAGCTGGGCCCGCACGCCCTTCTCGACGCTCGGGATGAACTGGTGCGGCACCGAGCCGCCGACGACCTTGTCGACGAACTGGAACCCGCCGCCGCGCGGCAGCGGCTCGACGACGATGTCGCAGACGGCGAACTGGCCGTGCCCGCCGGACTGCTTCACGTGCCGGCCGTGGCCCTTGGCGGGTTTGCCGAACGTCGTGCGCAGGCTGATCTTCACCGGTTCGGTGTCGACGTCCGCGCCGCCCGCCCGCAGCCGCGAGAGCACGACGTCGGCGTGGGCCTCGCCCATGCACCACAGCACCAGCTGGTTCGTCTCGGCGTTGCGGTCGAGCCGCAGCGTCGGGTCGCCGGCGACCAGCCGGGAAAGGTTGCGCGCCAACGTGTCCTCGTCGCTGCGGGTCTTCGCGACGACGGCGACCGGCAGCAGCGGCTCCGGCATCGCCCAGGGTTCCATCAGCAACGGCTCTTCGGGCGAGGAGACGGTGTCACCGGTCTCCGCGGATCCGACCTTCGTCAGCGCGCAGAGGTCACCCGCGACGCAGTAAGGCACCTCGCGCAGGTTCGCGCCGAGGGGGGAGTAGAGGTGCGCGACGCGCTCGTCGGCGTCGTGGTCCTCGTGGCCGCGTTCGGCGAGGCCGTGCCCGGACACGTGCACCGGTCGCTCGGGGCGCAGCGTCCCGGAGAACACCCGGACGAGGGACACCCGGCCGACGTAGGAGTCGACGGCCGTCCGGACGACCTCCGCGGCGAGGGGGCCCGCGGGGTCGGCGGTGATGGCCGCGTGCGCCCCGCCGTCCGGCGTGGTGACGTCCGGCGGCTCGTGCTCCAGCGGCGAGGGGAACGCCCGGACGATCCCGTCGAGCACCTCGGCCAGGCCGATCCCGCTGGTCGCGCACACCGGGATGACCGGGTGGAACGACCCGCGCGCGACGGCGGTCTCGAGGTCGGCGATGAGCGTCTCCTCGGGGATCTCCTCGCCGCCGAGGTAGCGGTCCATCAGGGACTCGTCCTCGCTCTCGGCGATGACCCCTTCGATCAGCTCGTTGCGGGCTTCGGCCATCCGCTCGAGGTCGGCCGGGTCGGGTTCGCCCACCTTCGGCGGATGCCCGGCGGAGTAGTCGAAGTACCGCTGGGTGATCAGCCCGACCAGGCCGTCGCCGGCGGGCAGGTAGAGCGGCAGCACACCGGCGCCGAACGCGGCCTGGCAGGCGGCGATCTCGGCCATCGGGTCGGCCCGGTGGTGGTCGAGCCGGGAGACGACGACCGCGCGCGGCATGCCGACCGCGGCGCACTCCTCCCACACCGCGACCGTCGCCGCGTCGACCCCTTCGGCCGCGCAGACGACGAACAGCGCCGCGTCGGCCGCGCGCAGCCCGGCCCGCAGCTCCCCGACGAAGTCGGCGTACCCCGGCGTGTCGATCAGGTTGATCTTGTGACCCCGGTGCAGCACCGGCGCGACCGAAAGGCCGACCGAGCGCTGCTGGCGGACCGCGGCCGGGTCGTGGTCGCACACCGTCGTTCCGTCGACCACCGAGCCCGCGCGCGGGACGGTGCCGGACGCCGCGAGGAGCGCCTCCGTGAGGGTCGTCTTCCCCGAGCCGGACGGGCCGACGAGCACCACGTTGCGGACCTTCGCGGGGTCGTCCACAGCGACGGCGGCCCCGGTGTCGGCGTTCTTGGCTTGTTTGTCGGCCATGACGACTCCTCGGCGAACGGCTGGTGTACGTGATGTGTCCTCGATCACACACCCGCTACCCTGGTCACGGCAAGGCACGGGTCCCGGGACCAGCCGAATGCCCGGGGGAGCAGGGGCAAGGGGGAGTTTCATGACGGTGGACAGGCGGACCTTCCTGCGGATCTCCGGGGCGGTTCCGGTGGCGGGACTGGCGGCGGGGTGGCCGCCGCCGGACGACTGGGAGCGGCTGCGGCGCCGGCTGGCCGGGCCGTTGTTCCGGCCGGGCGACGCGGGTTACCCCGAGGCCAAGCAGGGCTTCTTCACGATGTACGACGCCCGGATGCCGGCGGCCGTCGTCGGCGCGGCGCGGGTCGAGGACGTCCAGGCCGCCGTCGCCTTCGCGGCGCGGCACCGGCTGCCCGTCGCCGCTCGCAGCGGCGGGCACAGCTATCCCGGGTACTCCACTGTGGACGGCGGGATCGTGGTGGACCTGAGCCGTTTCTCGGCGATCGAGGCGCGCCCGGACGGCCGCGCGGTGATCGGCGCCGGGGCCCGGCTGGGGCCGATCGCGACCACGCTCGCGGCGGCGGGCCGGGTGCTGCCGGCGGGCAGCTGCGACACCGTCGGCATCGCCGGGCTCGCCCTCGGCGGCGGCGTCGGCGTCCTAGACCGGAAGTACGGCCTGACGTGCGACCACCTGGAGGCGGCCCGGATCGTCACGGCCGACGGCCGGCTGCGCACGGTTTCGGCGACGGCGGAGCCCGACCTCTTCTGGGCGCTGCGGGGCGGGGGCGGCGGCAACTTCGGGATCGTCACCGGGTTCACGTTCCGGACCGTGCCGATCGCCGACGTCGCCACGTTCGACCTCCACTTCCCGCCGGGCACGCAGACCGCGCTGTTCGCCGCCTGGCAGGACTGGCAGCCGGCGATGCCGGACGAGCTGTGGTCCGGGATGGGCCTCGGCGCGGACCACGCCAACCTCGGCGGCACGTTCCTCGGCCCGGCGGCGCGGATGAACGAGCTGCTCGACGACCTGATCCGCCGGGTCGGCACCCGGCCGGTCGAGCAACGGCGGCGAGTCATGGACCACGTGTCCGCGATGCGGTCGTTCGACGACCACGACTCGCGGCCGGCGGTGGCCGCGAACCGGGGCACCTACGTCGGGACGTCGCGGATGCTCCTGCGCCGGGCCGCCGACCCGGCCGCGGTCGTCGAGGTGCTGACCGGGGTCCCGAAGGTCGACACCATCATCGACGCGGGCGGCGGCGCCATCGCGCGGGTCGGTGTCCGCGAAACGGCGTTCCCGCACCGGACGGCGCTGGCCAGCTTCCAGTTCCTGCACGGCGCGGAGCCCGAGAACGGCGGTGAGGACGGCGCCCGGCGCGCGGTGGCCGCCGTGCGCGACGGGCTCGGGCCGGAGTTCGGCGCCACCGGCTACGTCAACTACCTCGATCCCGAGATGCCGGACTGGGCGGAGGCGTACTACGGGGTGAACCTGCCGCGGTTGCGCGCTGTCGCCCGAAAGTATGACCCGCGAGGAATTTTCGCTTTCCCGCAAGGACTTTCCACGCCCCACTCGACTGTCCACATCGGAGAGACATAGACTGCGCCGAACCCCACGCAAAGGAGGCGCGTGCTCGACCTGGCATTCTCCACAGAGGACCTGGCGCACACCCGGTTCGCGTTCTCGCCGGCGTGGGAGATCGTGGCGAGCGTGCGCGTCCTGAACCGGCCGGGGGAGCACGCGCTGCACCTGCCGTGGGTCAAGCGGGCGACCGCGGCGCTCGACGGCGCCGGCCTGGACATCACGCTGCTGCGGGAGCTGGTGCCGCTGCGGCACCTGCCCGGCTTCCTGGCCGGCACGCCGTCGACACCGCTGCCCGAGCTGGCCGACGAGCTCGCCGACCTGCGCGACGTGCCAGGCCGCGTCGTCCGGCGTGAGCTCGACGCGATGTCCGGGCCGCGCCCACCGGTGCTGAACCGCTTCCACCGCGACCCCGAAGCCGGTCTCGAGCGGCTCGCGACGCTGATGGAGCGGTACTGGGAGCTCGTGCTCGCCCCGGACTGGCCCCGCATCCGCGCGCTGCTCGAGGCCGATGTGCTGCACCGGTCGCGGCTGCTGGCCCACGGCGGCGCCGCCGAGCTGTTCAACGACCTCACCCCGCTGGTCCGCTGGCAGGACGGCACGCTCACGGTGGCGCACCGCCACCTGCACGCCGCCGTGCCGCTCGACGGGCGCGGCCTGGTGCTCGTGCCCTCGGCGTTCGTCTGGCCGCGGGTGTTCTCCAAGACCGACCCGCGCTGGCAGCCGGTGCTGCGCTACCCGCCGCGCGGGATCGCCACGCTCTGGGAGACCGGGACGGCGGTCGCGCCCGGCGCGCTGGCGGCCGTCATGGGCCGCGGGCGCGCGATGCTGCTCGCCGAACTGGCCGCGCCGGCGTCCACCTCGGAGCTGGCCCGCCGGACCCGGCTCAGCGCCGGCGCGGTGTCGCAGCACCTCGGTGTCCTGAAGGCCGCGGGCCTGGTCAACGGGCATCGTGCCGGACGTCACGTGCTCTACGCACGCACGGAAGCCGCGGAAGTCCTGGTCGCCGGGGTGCCGAAAGTGGACTCCTGAGATTGCCGCGCACTGGCCTGCCTGAAGGGTCCACCGCCGACCTACGCTCGGACCGGTAACCCCCGGTTCATCGTGTGGAAAGGCCCCGTCGTGTCCGAGCAGCAGCCCAGCCCCTCCAACGGCACCGTCCAGCCGGTCACCGGCACCGCCAAGGTGAAGCGCGGCATGGCCGAGATGCTCAAGGGCGGCGTGATCATGGACGTGGTCACCGCCGAGCAGGCCAAGATCGCCGAAGACGCCGGCGCGGTCGCGGTGATGGCGCTGGAGCGCGTGCCCGCCGACATCCGCGCCCAGGGCGGCGTCGCGCGGATGAGCGACCCCGACCTGATCGACGGCATCATCGAGACCGTCTCGATCCCGGTGATGGCCAAGGCCCGCATCGGCCACTTCGTCGAGGCACAGGTGCTGCAGTCCCTCGGCGTCGACTACGTGGACGAGTCCGAGGTGCTCACCCCCGCCGACTACGCCAACCACATCGACAAGTGGGCGTTCACCGTGCCCTTCGTCTGCGGCGCGACCAACCTCGGCGAGGCGCTGCGCCGGATCACCGAGGGCGCGGCGATGATCCGCTCGAAGGGTGAGGCCGGCACCGGCGACGTTTCCAACGCCACCACGCACATGCGCAAGATCCGCGGTGAGATCCGCCGTCTCCAGTCGCTGCCGGAGGACGAACTGTTCGTCGCGGCGAAGGAGCTGCAGGCGCCGTACGAGCTGGTGCGCGAGGTGGCGGAGAAGGGCAAGCTGCCGGTCGTGCTGTTCACCGCGGGCGGCATCGCCACCCCGGCCGACGCGGCCATGATGATGCAGCTCGGCGCCGAAGGCGTGTTCGTCGGCTCCGGCATCTTCAAGTCGGGCAACCCGGCCCAGCGCGCCGAGGCGATCGTCAAGGCGACGACCTTCTACGACGACCCGGACGTGCTGGCGAAGGTCTCGCGCGGCCTGGGCGAGGCCATGGTCGGCATCAACGTCGAAGAGCTGCCGGAGCCCCACCGCCTGGCCGAGCGCGGCTGGTGACGGCCTAACCCTCCGGGTAGAAGAGGAAGAGCGTGCAGCCCGTCGTGCTGGCGGGCACGTGCCACGACCCGGCCGGGGCGTGCAGGAACGTCCCGGCCGGATGGTCGCGGGCGCCGTCGTGGAACGTGCCCGCGACGACGTAGACCTCTTCCGGGCCCGGCTCGTGGACGTCGCGGCGCGGCCAGGACGTGCCCGGGTCCATCTCGAGGACGTTGGCGTGCGCGCCGTTCGCGCCGGTCCACAGTGGACGTAGCCGGATCCCGGGGAAGAGCTCGCGGACCGGGGCGTCCTCGACGGACACGGACGTGTAGCCCTCTTGGGCGAGGATCTCGGGGTGCATGACCCCCACCGTGCCGGGCGCCCGCGGGGCCGGGACAGCGTCAAGAAAGACACCCTGGGGTACTTTCCTGCCATGCATCGTGTGGTGGCCCTGGTGCGGCCGGTGCAGTCGACGTTCGAGCTCGGCATCGCCGCCGAGGTCTTCGGCACGCCGCGCGCCGACGTGCCGCGGCACTACGAGTTCGACGTGTGCGCGGAAGTTCCCGGCCCGGTGCCGACGACGGCCGGATACGCGATGTCGGTGTCGGCGGGGTTGTCGGCATTGGCTTCGGCGGACACCGTGCTCATCCCGGGCTGGGCGCCGGTGGAGGCGCCGCTGCCGGACGGCGTCCGCCGTGCGCTGCTGGCGGCCCACGCCCGGGGCGCGCGGCTCGTCACGATCTGCTCCGGCGTCTTCGCGCTGGCCCGCACGGGCCTGCTGGACGGCCGTTCGGCGACCACGCACTGGGCCCGCGCGGAGCAGCTGCAACGGGAGTTCCCGCAGGTGCGCGTGGAGCCGGACGTCCTCTACGTGGACCACGGCGACGTCGCGACCAGCGCAGGGGCGGGCGCCGGCGTCGACCTGTGCCTGCACCTCGTCCGGCAGGACCACGGCGCCGCGTACGCGGCCCTGCTCGCGCGGCACATGGTGATGCCACCGCACCGCGAAGGCGGCCAGGCGCAGTACGCGCCACCCGCGCCGGGCTCCGACGCGCTCGACGGCCTGCTCGAGTGGGCCGGTGCGCGCCTCGGGACGCCGTTGTCGGTCGACGACCTGGCCGCGCACCTGAACGTCTCGGCCCGCACGCTGGCCCGCCGGTTCGCCGGCCGGCTCGGCACGAGCCCGGGCGCGTGGCTGCTGGCCCGGCGGGTGGCGGAGGCCCGGACCCTGCTGGAGCTGACGGACCTGCCGGTGGAGGCCGTCGCCACGCGGGTCGGCCTGACCTCGGCGGTCAACCTGCGGCGCCGCTTCCGCGCCCAGGTGGGGACCACGCCGGGCGCCTACCGGCGGGCGTTCCGGGGCTAGAGGTACTCCGAGATCTCGACACCGTAGGTGCCCGGCTCGAGCGCCTCGAAGATGTGCGGGACGTCGCCGGGGTAGGAGATGTAGTCGCCCGGGTTCAGCTCCTCGGGGGCCTCCATGACGCCGACCCGGGCGCGTCCCGCGCACAGCACGATGTGCTCCATCACGCCGGTCATGTGCGGGTCACTGCGCCGGGGAGTGCCCGGTTCGGCCCGGATGAGGTACATGTCCCGCCGCGCGGACGGGGGACAGGCCGACAGCAGCGTGCACGCGTAGTCGGCGTGTTCGGCGAACACCGTCGGGCCCTTGCCGGCCCGGATGACGCGGACCTTCGGCCGGTCGGGCTCGACCAGGCGCGAAAACGGCACGTCGAGGGCGACGCCGAGCGCCCAGAGCGTCTCGACGCTGGGGTTGCCGGTGCCGGACTCGAGCTGGGAGAGCGTCGACTTGGCCAGGCCGGCGCGGCGCGCGACCTCGGTCAGGGACAAGCCCGCGCGGGTGCGTTCCCGGCGCAGTGACGCCGCGATGATCTCCAGCGGCGCGCCGGTGGTTTCCTGCGACATGTGCTGTTCGCTCCATCGGTCGTTTTGTTCGCCTTGACGAACACGGGGCCTTGTGTTCACCATAGAACACATGCGTTCGATATGGCGAACACTCGATCGGGGCCTCGCCCGTGACATCGGCCTGGTCTGCTTGGCCGATTGTCTCGTGGGGGTGTCCTACGGTGCCATCGCGGTGAGCTCGGGCTTCCCGTTCTGGCTGCCGATGCTGATGTCGCTGCTGGTCTTCGCCGGCGCGTCGCAGTTCATGTTCATCGGGATCGTGGCCGCGGGCGGCAACCCGTTCGCCGCCGTGCTCGCCGGGCTGCTCGCGAACGCGCGGCACCTGCCGTTCGGCTTCGCGATCGGCGACGTGCTGGGCGGGCGCTGGCCGGCCCGGCTGATGGGCAGCCACCTGATGAGCGACGAGACGGTGGCGTTCGCCATGGCCCAGGACGAGGTCAAGCGCCGTCGCGCGGCCTACTGGGCCTGCGGGCTGGGGATCTTCGTCTTCTGGAACTGCGGTGTGCTGGCCGGCGCCTACGCCGGGTCGGCGATCAGCGACACCGACGTGTTCGGCCTGGACGCCGCGTTCCCGGCGGTGCTGCTCGCGCTGGTCCTGCCGTCCCTGCGCGACCGGGCGGCCCGGCTGCCGGTGCTGGTCGGGGTGGCCGTCGCGCTGGTCGCGACGCCGTTCCTGCCCGCCGGGCTGCCGGTGCTGCTGGCGCTGGCCGGGTTGCTGGTGGGGGTCACGGCGAAGGAACCCGAACTGGAGGAGGCCCGCTGATGGACGGCGTCGAACTGCTGATCGGCACGGCCGTGCTGGCCGTGGGGACGTTCGCCTTCCGGTTCGCCGGGCCGGTGCTGCGCAGCCGGCTGAAGCTGTCCCCGAAGGCGGAACGGCTGATGGCGCTGGCGGCGGTGGTGCTGCTGGCCGCGCTGGTCGCGGTCAGCGCGTTGACGGAAGGGCACGGTTTCGCGGGGTTCGCGCGGCCGGCCGGGGTGCTGGTGGCCGGGGTGCTGGCCTGGCGGAAGGCCCCGTTCGCGCTGGTGGTGGTGGCCGCCGCGGCGACGGCGGCGCTACTGCGGCTGGCCGGCGTGCCCTGAGCCGCGCGTCGGCGTGGGCTGCTCCCGGCTCAAGTTCCCGGCCTCCGGTTGGTGGCCTCGGCCGGCGCGGTGGAGGCGCTCCTTGGTGGCCGCTCGCGCCGAAGGTCGGGCCACCCAGCCCGACCCCAGAGCCCGGTGGGCGTGAGCACCGCCCGGGACCCGGGGCTGACCTGCCGGTCCGCTCGGCACACCGAGCGTCTAGGCTGGTGGGAAGGGTCTTTCGGGAGGTCGGGTGTCTGAGGGGTCTTCGGAGCCGGTCATCGGTGTGCTTGCCATGCAGGGTGCCGTGCGGGAGCACGTCGCCATGCTGGAAGAAGCGGGCGCGCGGGCGAAGCCGGTGCGGCGGGCCACTGAGTTGTCCGAAGTGGACGGTCTGGTGCTGCCCGGTGGCGAGTCCACCACGATGTCGCGGCTGCTCGAGACGTTCGAACTGCTCGAGCCGCTGCGCGCGCGGATCGCCGACGGGCTGCCCGCCTTCGGGTCGTGCGCCGGGATGATCCTGCTGGCGCGGCAGACCCTCGACGGGCGGCCCGACCAGCAGCAGCTCGGCGGGCTCGACGTCGTCGTCCGGCGCAACGCCTTCGGCAGGCAGGTCGACTCCTTCGAGGCCGACCTCGACTTCACCGGGGTCGACGGCGGCGGGGTGCGCGCGGTGTTCATCCGCGCGCCCTGGGTCGAGAAGGCCGGTGACGGCGTCGAGGTGCTGGCCACGGTCAGCGGCGTGCCCGGCGTGGCGGATGACACCGCTAGGATCGTCGCGGTCCGGCAGGGGGCGGTGCTGGCGACCGCGTTCCACCCGGAGCTGACACCCGACGTGCGGGTGCACCGGCTCTTCGTCGGCCTCGTACGGCAGGCTGCCTGAAACGCGGTGCCCGGGCCGGGTACGGAACAGATGGAGGAGAGATGAGCGGCCACTCCAAGTGGGCCACCACGAAGCACAAGAAGGCCAACCTCGACGCGAAGCGCGGCAAGCTCTTCGCGCGGTTGATCAAGAACATCGAGGTGGCCGCGCGGACCGGCACCGGTGGTGGCGACCCGGATGGCAACCCCACGCTCTACGACGCCATCCAGAAGGCGAAGAAGAACTCGGTCCCGCAGGACAACATCGAGCGCGCCCGCAAGCGCGGCGCCGGTGAAGAGGCGGGCGGCGCCGACTGGCAGAACATCACGTACGAGGGTTACGGCCCCAACGGCGTGGCGGTGCTGATCGAGTGCCTCACCGACAACAAGAACCGCGCCGCGATGGAGGTCCGCACCGCGCTCACGCGCAACAACGGCTCCCTCGCCGACCCGGGTTCGGTCGCGTACATGTTCACCCGCAAGGGTGTCGTGCTGATGCCGAAGGGTGACGCCTCGGAGGACGACGTCCTGATGGCGGTCCTCGACGCCGGCGCCGAAGAGGTCAACGACCTCGACGAGAGCTTCGAGATCGTCTCCGAAGGCGGCGACCTGGTGCCGGTGCGCAAGGCGCTGCAGGAGGCCGGGTTCGAGTACGAGTCGGCGGAGCTGACGTTCCTCCCGTCGGTCAGTGTCCCCCTGGACGCGGACGGCGCGAAGAAGGTCTTCAAGCTGATCGACGCCCTCGAGGACTGCGACGACGTCCAGAACGTCTACGCGAACTTCGACGTCTCGGACGAGGTGCTCGCCGAAGTCGGCTGACGCCGGGGTCGGGATACGCGCTGAAGGCCGCCAGGGGGCAGGTTCCTTGTGGCGGCTTTCGCGCTGTCCGGCGGTGGAGAACGTCTACGCACTGCGTAGCCATCCGCGTCTCGGACGAGGTGCTCGCCGAAGTCGGCTGACGCCGGGGTCGGGATATGCGCCGAAGGCCGTCAGGGGGCAGGTTCCTCGGGCGGCTTTCGTGCTGTCCGGCGGTGGAGAACGTCTACGCACTGTGTGGCCATCCGCGTCTCGGACGAGGTGCTCGCCGAAGTCGGCTGAGTTTTCCTTTGTCCCGCACGGGATCGCGGCCCGGGTCGGAAACTTTCCGGCCCGGGCCCTGTGCTCTCCCGGGCTCGTCAGGCAGAATGTGCGCCGTGACCTCGACGACCCCCGCCGCCTCCGCCGACATCACCGCCGAACTGTCCGCGGACGAACTGCGCCTCATCGAATGGATCGAGACGCAGGCGAAGGAACGCGGCAACGCCGTCGTTTCGGTCGCCGGGGACGCCGAGGGCGCCGGCTACTGCTTCACCGCCTGTGCGTGGGCGCTGCACCACGTGCCCGAGGCCGTCGTCGTCGGGCTGCCGGAGCAGATGGGCCAGGTGCTGCTCGACGCCTACGTCGACCGCGCGGCCAACGGCGAGATCTTCGAGGTCGGCAAGCGCTACGACAACTTCTTCGAAGGCGTCCCGGTCGTCCTCGAGCGGGTCAACAAGGGGCACTACCCCGAGTTCTTCGGCTCCGCGTTCCTCATCTACCCGGACGGCGACTTCCCGGCGCTGCAGCTGATCGTCGCCACGCCGGAGGGCAAGTTCCCGTGGCACCCGGACGCGCCCGAGGGCTTCGCCCGGTGGCAGCTGGTCCTGACCGAGAGCGGCGACCCGGAAAGCTGGACCCCCGGCGTCGACGGTCCCTAGAACTTCCGCAGGTCGGCGGCCGCTTCCGGGTAGCGCTCGGCCAGCTCCGACGCCGTCGCGAACTCCACGCAGTCGTCCGTGTAGGGCGGCACGACGACCGTGCCCAGCAGGCTCCACGCGCCGAGCGTGACCGTCGCCTGCCAGGTCCCGGCGGGCACCACGACCTGGGGCCGCTCGCCGGCGGCGACGTCCGTGCCGAGCACCGGCCGGGACACCGAGCCGTCCGGGTGCAGCAGCAGCATCGCGGCCGGCGCGCCCGCGTGGTGGGCGTACACCTCGACGCGGTCCAGCCGGTGCGGCGCCGAAAACTCGGGCGCCACGAGCAGGTAGTAGATCGCGGACCCGGTCGGCGAGCGCCAGCTCTGCGCCCACCGCCCGCCCTCGACCGGCAGGGGCTCAAGACCCAGGTGGGTGACGAAATCCGACGGCTCCGGCATGTCACCCATCCTGCCGCAGACGCGGCCAGTAGCCTGCAAGCTCGAACTGGTGTTCGCGGCGAGAGGGAGAACGGGTGCGGGTGCTCGGGGTCGACCCCGGTCTGACCAGGTGCGGCCTGGGAGTGGTCGACGGCGGCAAGGGCCGGGCCGTCCGCTGCGTCGCCGTCGACGTCGTGCGGACGCCGGCCGACGCCGACCTGGCGCACCGGCTGCTCGGCATCTCCGACGAGGTCGAACGCTGGATGGACAAGTACAAGCCGACCGCCGTCGCGGTCGAGCGCGTCTTCGCCCAGCACAACGTCCGCACCGCCATGGGCACCGCACAGGCCGGCGGTGTCGTCGCGCTCGCCGCGGCGCGCCGGGGGCTGCCGGTCGTGTTCCACACGCCGAGCGAGGTCAAGGCCGCCGTCAGCGGGTCGGGCCGGGCCGACAAGGCGCAGGTCACGGCCATGGTGATGCGCCTGCTCAACCTCGAGGTCGCGCCGCACCCCGCCGACGCCGCGGACGCGCTCGCCCTCGCCATCTGCCACCTCTGGCGGGAGCCGATGCGGGCCCGGCTCGCCGAGGCCGAAGCTCGCGCGGCCGAGATGGCCCGCACCCATAAGGCCCGCCTGGCCGCCGCGGCCAAGCAGGCCGCCCCGAACAAGAAGCCTGGAGCAGCACGATGATCTCGTCGGTACGCGGAGAAGTCCTGTCGGTCGCCTTGGACCACGTCGTGGTCGAGGTCGGCGGAGTGGGCTTCGCCGTGCAGGCCACCCCGGCGACGCTGGCCACCCTGCGCCGCGGCGAGGAGGTCCGGCTGCACACCGCGCTCGTCGTCCGCGAGGACTCGCTGACGCTGTTCGGGTTCGCCGACGCCGACGCGCGGGAGCTGTTCGGGCTGCTGCAGACGGTCTCCGGGATCGGGCCGCGGCTCGCGCTGGCCACCCTCGCCGTGCTCGACCCCGACAAGCTGCGCGGCGCGCTCGTCGAAGGCAACATCACCGTGCTCACCTCGGTGCCCGGCATCGGCCGCAAGGGCGCCGAACGGCTCACCCTGGAGCTGCGCGACAAGGTCACCGCGCTCGGCTCCGGCGACGCGCCGGCCCTCACCGCGCCCGGCGCGCTGCGGGCCGAGGTCGTCGAAGCACTGGCCGGGCTCGGGTTCCCGGCCAAGCAGGCCGAGACGGCCGTGGACAAGGTCCTCGCCGACGGCGACGGCCACACCACGGCCAGCGTGCTGCGCGCGTCGCTGGCCACCCTCGGCCGGAAGCGGTAGGCGCGGCCGTGGAGTATGAAGCCGTGGAGGAAGACGAAGCCCTCTCGGCGTGGGCGCAGACCGGCGAGGAGACCGTCGAAGGCACGCTGCGGCCCCGCAAGCTCGACGAGTTCGTCGGCCAGCCCCGGGTGCGCGAGCAGCTGGAGCTGGTGCTGGAGAGCGCGCGCCGCCGCGGCGTGCCGCCCGACCACGTCCTGCTGTCCGGCCCGCCCGGGCTGGGCAAGACGTCGATGGCGATGATCGTCGCCGCCGAGCTGGGCGCCGCCATCCGGATCACCTCCGGCCCGGCCCTCGAACGCGCCGGCGACCTCGCCGCGATGCTGTCCAACCTCGCGCCCGGCGACGTCCTGTTCATCGACGAGATCCACCGGATCGCCCGGCCCGCCGAAGAGATGCTCTACCTGGCGATGGAGGACTTCCGGGTCGACGTCGTGGTCGGCAAGGGCCCGGGCGCCACCAGCATCCCGCTGGAGATCGCGCCGTTCACGCTGGTCGGGGCGACCACCCGGTCCGGCTCGCTGACCGGCCCGCTGCGCGACCGCTTCGGCTTCACCGGGCAGATGGAGTTCTACACCGACACCGAGCTGGAGCTGGTCGTCCGCCGCGCCGCGACGATCCTCGACATCCCGATCGACCGTGACGGCTGCCAGGAGATCGCCGGACGCTCGCGCGGCACACCCCGGATCGCGAACCGGCTGCTGCGGCGCGTCCGCGACTACGCCGAGGTCCGCGCCGACGGCAAGGTGACCCTCGAGGTCGCCCGGGCCGCGCTGGCCGTCTACGACGTCGACGAGCTGGGCCTCGACCGGCTCGACCGGGCCGTGCTCACCGCGCTGACCAGGTCGTTCGGCGGCGGGCCGGTCGGCATATCGACGCTGGCGGTGGCCGTGGGGGAGGAGGCGACCACCGTGGAAGAGGTCTGCGAGCCCTACCTGGTGCGCGCCGGTATGCTCGCCCGCACCCCGCGTGGCCGGGTGGCGACCGCGGCCGCCTGGGAGCACCTCGGGCTGGTGCCGCCCGCCGACCACCCGGGGCGCCCCGACCCGGGCGGGCTCTCGCCGTTCGAGCAGGACTGAGCGGCCGGAACCGGCGGGTGGGTGCTGGCGTCCGCGCTGGTACCTGGCACACTTGACAGGAGCACATACCCAAAAACCGGACATTTCGGCTGGGCCCGGTGTCCGTCGAACGGAGAATCATGCAACAGCTATTGCTGCCCCTGCTGCTCGTGCTCGTCCTCGCCGTGCCGCTGGTGATGAGCTCGCGGAAGCAGAAGAAGCAGCAGGCCGCGCAGCAGGACCTGCAGAGCAGCCTGGCGCCCGGTGACCGCGTGATGACCACCTCGGGTCTCTACGGCACGGTCGCCGACACGTCCGGCGACACCACGATCGACATCGAGATCGCCCCCGGCGTCGTCACCACCTGGCTGCGGCTCGCGGTCCGCGAGAAGGTGCAGCCGGTCGTCGAGACCGACGAGGACTCGGCCGACGAGGTGGAGGCGGCTCCCGCGGAGGAGTCGATCATCGAGTCGAGCGCCGGCATCAAGAGCGACGACGAGACGCCGACCACCGCGCAGGTGGCGCCGCCGCTGGAGCACGGCAAGAAGTAAGGCCCCCGCGGTACCCCTGGGCAGGGGCGGAAAGCTCCCGACGAATGTCGGTGCGGCCGCAACGCCGGGCTCACGCAGCACCGAGTAGTGTCTCGGTGCTGCGTGCGTGTCCGCCGTCATACCCGTGCCCGGGAGTGAATCGCACACAGTCCGGCCCGGTAACCCTCCGGGCGGGCACCAGACCGTTGGGGCAACCCAGTCCGAGGAGACCGAAGCACCGTGGCATCATCGGCCGGGCATCTCCGCCCGGGACGCTATCTCGCCTTCTTCGCCCTGATCGTGATCGTGCTGTACGCGCTGGTGTTCCTCACCGGCAACCACAAGCCGACCCCGAAGCTGGGCATCGACCTGCAAGGCGGCACCCGGGTCACGCTCACCGCCCGCACCCCGGACGGTGGCCAGCCCACCCGGGAGTCCCTCAACCAGGCGCGCCAGATCATCGAGCGCCGGGTCAACGGGATCGGCGTCGGTGGCACCGAGGTCCTCCTCGACGGCAACAACGTCGTCATCACCGTCCCCGGCGAGCAGGGCGACCAGGCGAAGAACCTGGGCAAGACCGCGAAGCTGGGCTTCCGCAAGGTCGTCGCGAACGCGACGCAGCCGGTGGTGCCCCCGCAGCCGCAGCCGTCCACCCCGCCGTCCTCGGGCGCCCCGAGCACCCCGCCGTCCTCGGGCGCGCCGTCTTCCGGCGCGCCGACGGCCAGCTCCAGCGCTCCGCCGTCCAGCCCGGCCGCCGGTGGTGGCGGCGCTCCCGCCGCCGCGCCCGCGCAGCAGCAGAGCACCACGCCGGCCCCGCCGAGCAGCAGCACCACGCCGCCGCCCGCGTCGAGCCAGGCCCCGGCCCCCACGGACGGCTCGGTCGACGCCGACACCGCCAAGGAGATCCAGGCCGCGAAGGCGGTCCGGCAGAACCCGAAGCTGATCGGCGCCGACGGCACCGCGGACCAGAACCTCGTCGCCCAGGCGATGGCGTCGCTCACCTGCGCGCCGAACGCCAAGGACCCGCTCGAGGGCAACGACGACCCCAAGCTGCCGCTGGTCGCCTGCGGTGACCACGACACGTACAAGTACCTGCTGGAGCCGGAGTTCCTGCCGGGCACCGAGATCGCGGACTCGACGTCGGGGTACGACCAGCAGCGCGGCCAGTGGGTGGTGAACCTCAGCTTCAAGAGCGAGGGCACCAAGATCTGGGCCGACTTCACGTCGAAGAACACCGGTCAGCAGGCCGCGTTCGTGCTCGACACGCAGGTCGTGTCCGCGCCGAACATCCAGGTCGCGATCGTCGACGGCAACACCCAGATTACGGGCAAGTTCACCCAGTCCGAGGCCAAGGACCTCTCGGACATCCTGAAGTACGGCTCGCTGCCGCTGTCGTTCGCCTCCTCGGACGCCACCACGGTGTCGGCCACCCTCGGCTTCGCGTCGCTGCAGGCCGGGCTCATCGCCGGCGGCATCGGCCTGCTGGTCGTGTTCATCTACTGCCTGTTCTACTACCGGCTCCTCGGCGTGCTGACGATCCTGTCGCTGGCGTTGTCGTTCTCGCTGGTGTTCGCGGTGCTGGTGCTGCTCGGCCGCTGGATCGGCTACACGCTGGACCTCGCGGGCATCGCCGGCCTGATCATCGCGATCGGCATCACGGCGGACTCGTTCGTCATCTACTTCGAACGAATAAAGGACGAGATCCGGGAGGGCCGGACGTTCCGGTCCGCGGTGCCGCGCGGGTGGACCCGCGCCCAGCGCACCATCCTGGCCTCGGACGCGGTGAGCTTCCTGGCCGCGGCGATCCTGTACATCATCGCCGTCGGCGACGTCCAGGGCTTCGCGTTCACGCTCGGCATGTCCACCGTGCTCGACCTGGTGATCGTCTACCTGGTGACCCACCCGCTGGTGGCCATCGCGTCGACGTCGAAGTCGAAGTTCCTGTCCAACCCGAAGTACCTGGGTCTGGGCGCCGTGCAGCAAGTGGGTTCGCACCGCAAGTCGACGGGCGTCGGCCGCGCGAACGTGAAGGAGGCCTGACGTGGGCGTCGAGGAACTGGGCACGGACGCCGACGGCGACAAGAAGGTCGCGGCGAAGCCGGGCAGGCGGGAAAGCTTCTTCCACCGGCTCTACGTGGGCACGGGCGCGTTCGACGTCGTCGGCAAGCGCAAGCGCTGGTACCTGTTCTTCGGGACGCTGGTGCTGGTGTGCCTGCTGTCGATGATCTTCCGCGGCTTCAACATCGGCATCGAGTTCGAGGGCGGCACGCAGATCCAGATGCCGGCCAACGGCATCCACGGCGTCATCACCGAGGACCAGGCCAAGGAGTCGTTCCAGAAGGCGCTGGGCAAGCCGGCCGCGGAGACCCAGAAGGTCGGCACGGGCGCCGCGTCGACCATCCAGATCCGCACCGACACGCTGGACGCGGCCGACGTCGCCAAGGTCAAGCAGACGCTGTTCCAGGACCTGGGCCCGAAGGGCTCCAACGGCCAGCCGAGCGTGCAGGCGATCAGTGACAGCGCGGTCAGCGCGTCCTGGGGTGGCGAGATCTCGCAGAAGGCGCTGATCGCCCTCGCGGTGTTCCTCGTCGCGGTCGTCATCTTCCTGGCGATCTACTTCGACCTGCGGATGGCCTCGGCGGCGCTGGTTTCGCTGCTGCACGACATCTTCGTGACGGCCGGCGTGTACTCGCTGGTCGGGTTCGAGGTCACGCCGGCGACGGTGATCGGCCTGCTGACGATCCTCGGGTTCTCGCTGTACGACACGGTGGTGGTGTTCGACAAGGTCCGCGAGAACACGCGCGGCCTGCTCGGGCTGACCCGCCGCACGTTCGGCGAAGCCGCGAACCTGGCGCTGAACCAGACCCTGATGCGGTCGTTCAACACGGCGTTCATCGCGCTGCTGCCGATCCTCGGCCTGCTGATCGTCGGGTACATCCTGCTCGGCTCCGGCACGCTGCAGGACCTGGCGCTCGTGCAGCTCACGGGCACGATCGTCGGCGTGCTGTCGTCGGTCGCGCTCGCGACGCCGCTGCTGGTCGACTTCAAGATGCGCGACCCGAAGTACCGGCAGCAGGCCGAGCGCGTCCACGCCCGCCGGGCCAACGCGGAGCGCAAGGCCGCGGGCGACGACTTCGACGCCTCGGACGACGACGCCCTGGCGAAGGAGCTGCGCAAGGAGAAGGCGTACGCGGCCGCGGCCAGCGTCCCCGCCCGGATCCAGAAGCAGCGCCCGTCCGGCAAGCCCGCGAACAAGCGCAAGCGCTGACGTGGACCTGGACGACGCCCTCGGCCTGATCGCCGAGGTGCCGGACTTCCCGGAGCCCGGCGTGCTGTTCCGCGACCTGAGCCCGCTCTTCGCGGACGCGGGCGCGTTCAAGGCCGTGGCCGACGCGCTGGCGGGCACCCTCGACCCGCAGGTCGAGGCGCTCGCCGGAGTGGAGGCCCGCGGGTTCCTCCTCGCCGCGGCCGTGGGGTACGCCCGCGACCTCGGCGTGGTGCTGATCCGCAAGCCCGGCAAGCTCCCGCAGGTGGCGGGCCGGGTGGACTACGCGCTGGAGTACGGCACGGCCACGGTCGAGCTCCCGGTCGGCGTGGTCCGGCCGGGCCAGCGGATCGCGATCCTGGACGACGTCCTGGCCACGGGCGGCACGGTGGCGGCGACGGGCAAGCTCCTGGAGGACGCGGGAGCCGTGGTCGACAGCGTGTCGGTGGTGCTGGAGCTGGCGGCGCTGGGCGGCCGTGACGTGCTGGCGAACCGGAAGATCCACGCCCTGCAGGTCTGCTGAAACTCGTGACTCGCGTGATTGAGGCCGGATCTCGCGTGATTGGGGCCGTAACTCGCGAGTTCCGGCCCTGATCACGCGAGTGACGGGTCCGATCACGCGAGTTACGGGTTTCGTCACGGCGAACCTGCTGGTCAGCGGGGCGGCATCCCCCTGAACGGGCGCACCCGACAGGGCCACGAGACGCAACGGCTACCCTGGTGGTTCGAAGGCCGCACGAGCAGCAGGAGGTGCGGGTGAGCCAGGAGCTCGACGCCGCGGTGCCCGCGCAGGAGGGCGCCCCGCAGAACGGGCAGGCGGCGGCACAGCCCGCGCCGCCGAAGCCGAACGGCGCGGCCCCGAACCCGTCCGCCACCCGGCGGGTGCGCGCCCGCCTGGCCCGGCGCATCACCGCTCAGCGCGCCGCCCCGGTCAAGCAGGTCCTCGAGCCCCTCGCCGTCATCCACCGCGAGCTGCACCCGAACGCCGACCTGGGCCTCCTGCAGCGCGCCTACGACGTCGCCGAGGAGCTGCACCGGAACCAGCGGCGCAAGTCCGGCGACCCCTACATCACCCACCCGCTCGCCGTCGCGACCATCCTCGCCGAGCTGGGCATGGACACCACGACACTCGTCGCGGCATTGCTGCACGACACCGTCGAGGACACCGGCTACGCCGTCGAGAGCCTGAAGGCCGACTTCGGTGAGAAGGTCGCCGAGCTGGTCGATGGCGTCACGAAGCTGGACAAGGTCAAGCTCGGCACGTCGGCCGAGGCCGAGACCATCCGCAAGATGGTCATCGCGATGGCCAAGGACCCCCGCGTCCTGGTCATCAAGCTCGCCGACCGGCTGCACAACATGCGCACCATGCGTTTCCTTCCGCCGGAGAAGCAGGCCCGGAAGGCCCGCGAGACGCTCGAAGTCCTCGCCCCGCTCGCGCACCGGCTCGGCATGGCCACAGTGAAGTGGGAGCTGGAGGACCTCGCGTTCGCCATCCTGCAGCCCAAGAAGTACGACGAGATCGTGCGCCTGGTCGCCGACCGCGCGCCTTCCCGCGACATCTACCTGCGCTCGGTCATCACCGACCTGACCAGCAACCTCGTCTCGTCGCGGATCACCGCGAAGGTCGAGGGCCGGCCGAAGCACTACTACTCGATCCACCAGAAGATGATCGTCCGCGGCCGCGACCTGGACGACATCCACGACCTGGTCGGCGTCCGGATCCTGGTCGAGGACGTCCGCGACTGCTACGCCGCGATGGGTGTCGTCCACGCGCTGTGGCAGCCGGTGCCCGGCCGGTTCAAGGACTACATCGCGCAGCCGCGGTTCGGCGTCTACCAGTCGTTGCACACCACGGTGATCGGCCCGGACGGCAAGCCCCTCGAGGTGCAGATCCGCACCTACGAGATGCACCGCACCGCCGAGTACGGCATCGCCGCGCACTGGCGGTACAAGGAAACCAAGGGCACGCACAACGGCAACGCCATGGACGTCGACGAGATGGCGTGGATGCGCCAGCTCCTCGACTGGCAGCGGGAAGCGGCGGACCCGGGCGACTTCCTCGAGTCGCTGCGCTACGAGCTGGCCTCGCGCGAGATCTTCGTCTTCACGCCCAAGGGCGACGTCATCACGCTGCCCGTGGACTCCACGCCGGTCGACTTCGCCTACGCCGTGCACACCGAGGTCGGGCACCGGTGCATCGGCGCCCGGGTCAACGGCCGCCTGGTCGCGCTCGAGCGGAAGCTGGAGAACGGCGAGTCCGTCGAGATCTTCACGTCGAAGGCGGAGAACGCCGGGCCGTCGCGGGACTGGCTGCAGTTCGCCGGCTCGCCGAAGGCGCGCGCCAAGATCCGGCAGTGGTTCGCCAAGGAACGCCGCGACGAGGCGATCGAAGGCGGCAAGGAAGCGATCACCAAGGAGATCCGCAAGGTCGGCCTGCCGATCCAGCGGCTGGTCTCCGCGGAGTCGATGGGCGCGGTCGCCACCGAGCTGCGCCACGCCGACATCTCGTCGCTGTACGCGGCGGTCGGGGAGGGCCACACCAGCGCGAAGCACGTCGTGCAGCGGCTGGTGGCGCTCATCGGCGGGGTCGACGCGGCGGAGGAGGAGCTCGCCGAGCGCGCGACGCCGTCCACGGTCACCCGCCGCCGCGGCTCCAACGACGTCGGTGTGGTGGTCAAGGGCGCCAGTGACGTCTGGGCCAAGCTCGCCCGCTGCTGCACCCCGGTGCCGGGCGACGAGATCCTCGGGTTCGTCACCCGCGGCGGCGGCGTTTCGGTGCACCGCACCGACTGCACCAACGCCGGCGACCTGCAGTCCCAGCCCGAGCGGCTGGTCGAGGTCGAGTGGGCGCCCTCGGCGTCGTCGGTTTTCCTGGTGGCCATCCAGGTCGAGGCGCTCGACCGGCACCGCCTCCTCTCGGACGTGACGAAGGTGCTGGCCGACGAGAAGGTCAACATCCTCTCGGCGTCGGTGACCACGTCCCGCGACCGGGTCGCGGTCAGCCGCTTCTCGTTCGAGATGGGCGACCCGAAGCACCTCGGCCACGTCCTCAAGGTGGTCCGCGGCGTGGAAGGCGTCTACGACGTCTACCGCGTGACCTCGGCTTCCTAGGGCGACCACGATCCGTCGACCGCGATCCCGGCGGCCGCGGCAATCCGGTCGCGCGATTCCAGCAGCCGGTCGCGCAAGGCCGGCAGGTCGACGCCGAGCAGCTTCCCGTCGCGCTTGACCGCCTTCCCGGCGACGAAGACGCTGTCCACGAGGCCCGGGTGGCCCGCGGCGACGATCGTGCCGCACGCGTCGCCCACCGGGAAGACCGAGAGGTCCTCGGCGTCGAGCAGGACGAGGTCGGCGTCCTTGCCGACGGTGATGCTGCCGGTCCGGGCCGCGCGGCCGAGAGCCCGCGCCCCGTCGATCGTGGCGAACGCGAGAAAGTCCCGGCTCGTGACGCGGCCGCGCTCGGCGGCCATCGCGGTGCGCAGGGCGCCGAACATGTCGCCACCGGCGGACGGGCAGTCGTCGATCGAGAGTGACGGGCGGAGCCCGGCGGCCAGTGCCCGGCCGGTGATCAGCGGCTCGAAGCCCATTTTCAGCTCGACGTCCGGGCTGATCGACACCGAGCCGCCCGCGTCGGCGAGCATCACCAGCTGGTCGTCGGAGAGGCCGTTGCCGTGCACGACGGTCGTGCGGTCGTCGAGCAGCCCGCGCTCGGCCATCGCGGCGATCGGCCGGTCGCCGTGCCCCCAGCCGCCGGTGCCGTGGACGTGCATGCTCACCGGGAGCCCGAGCTCCCGGGCCAGCGCGACGTCCACGGCTATTTCGTCCATTGTGGACATGACCGGGCCGCGCAGGCCGAGCGCCATGTCTTCGCCGGGCAGCACTTCCCGCACTCGCCGGATCTCCGGCTCGATGTCCGGCCCCGCGGCGCCGTAGCAGAAGATCGAGTGCCCGGGCGCCTCGCGCAGGGCCGCGATCGCGGCGTCGGCGTTCTCCGGGCGGTCGGCGCAGTGGAACCAGTCGAGCATGGTCGTGACGCCGCTCGACAGCGCATCGAGGCGCCCGAGGAGGTTGCCCAGGTGGACGTCTTCGGGCCGGTAGTGGGGCTTGAGCGTGCCGTGCATCGCGACGCGGTACTGGTCGAACGTCCAGTCGGCGCCGAGGCCGCGGAACGCCGTCTGCCAGGTGTGCCGGTGCGTGTCCACAAAACCGGGCAGCACGATCTTGCCTGCGGCCTCGACGACCTCGGCCCCGGCCGCGTCGAGGCCCGAGCCGACCGCGGCGATCCGGCCGTCCTCGATGAGCACGTCACCGCGGGGGAGCGTCCCCACGGTGGGATCCACGCTGACCACCATGGCGCCCTGGACAAGTGTCTTCATCGGTGTCCTTCCCCAAGAGTTGATGCATCAACTCTAACGTAAGCTGTCGCCATGGCGGAGATGAGCACCGAGGACTGGGCGTTCTGGAACACCTGGATGCGCGCGCACCGGCTGCTCGTCGAGGAGCTCGACCGCGGGCTGCAGCGCGACTGCGGCATCTCGAAGGCCGAGTTCAGCGTGCTGCGGACGCTGGTCGGGCCGATGCGCGTCGGGGAACTGGCCGACGCGCTCGACTGGGAGAAGAGCCGGGTCGCGCACCTGCTGACGCGGATGGAGAGCCGGGGCCTGGTGACCAGGACCGAGGCCGGCGCCACCGGTCGCCGGACAGGCGTCGAGCTGACCGCCGAGGGGCGTCGGGCGGCGGAGGCGGCCACCCGGGCCCACGGCGCCAATGTCCGGAGGCTCGTCCTCGACGGGCTCACGCCTGAGCAGGCCGAGGCGATCCGGGCATGGAGCGAGCAGGTGGTCGAGCCCGGGTAGACCAGGACGACCAGTGGAAATGTCCGGCACCCGGGCCGGTCGGTCCACTTCGGACGTCGCGACGAGCTCACCGCGAAGCTGCTGTCGTAGCCGTCCCGGCGGCATTGCCCGAAATGCCGTCACCTGTCCCGGTTGCGCATGCTACTTTCTGCAAATTGCAGGTCCCCGTTCCGGAAATCGCGAGGGAGCGAGCATGTCCCCTGGCTCGGCCGACGACACCACGCGCTACCTCTGCACGGCGTCCTACCTCGACCCCGGTTACAGCAAACGGGCGATCACCGAGTTCCTCGTCGAGCCCACCCGGCCGGTGCCGCCGTCGCCGGGGCTCGACGCCGGCCGCGTGCTCACCGAAGCGGTGCGGGCGCGCGCCCGCCGGAAGAACTACGACGGCCTTCTGGTGGCGCTCATGGCCGTTGTCATCGGGCTGTCGTGGGACAACCCGCTGCTCTACGGCTGGATCGTGCTGTCGGTGGTGCTCGTGGTCGCGCAGCCGGGGAAGACGGCGTTCGCGTCGCAGCGGTCGGTGAACCCGAAAACGGTGGCCCTGCTCGGGATCGTCGTGGTCGCCGGGATCCTGGTGTTCGTCTACTCGGACGAGATCTTCGGCGGCGGCCGGTACGTCTCGGACTACTCCTACGACGACTACTACGACGCCTCGGCGGGCAGCGACACCGCCCGGACCGTCATCGGTGTCGTGCTGGCCCTGGTGGTGCTGGTGGTCGTCACGATCGAGCGCTGGTCCCTGTGGAACCTGCTGACGACGCGCTTCAAGCGCAACGCCGCGCCGTCGGCGGGCGGCACCCTCACGGGGCTGTTCACCGAAGACTTCCGCGGGCAGCTCGAGCGGTACCAGCGCGGTGACGAGTTCGCCGGGACCCCGGGCGCGCCGCTGGTGGTCTACCGCGGGTACAACCCGTTCGTGGGCGCCGGGTTCCGCCGCGCCGCGTGGTCGATGGCGATTCCGCTGGAACGCCTGGAAGACGACGAAACCGACCCGGAAACGCGGCCGGAGCTCACCACCGAAACGTTGTACGGCGGGATCCGCGAGGCGATCGCGCACCTGCGCGAGTCGGCTTCGCTGTCGCCGGACCGGCGGCTGGGCGCGCTGACGGTGACCGAGGCGGTGTTCACCCCGGCCGCCGAGCTCATCGACCACCTCGGGGAACCGGACGCCGCGGCCTGCCTGCCGGACGTCGGGCACCCGCCGCACACCCGGCTGACCGAGGCCGGTGTCGACCGGATCCGGATGGAGCCCCGGGAATGGGCGCGCTACTACCTGTGCTTCCAGGTGGAGACCTGGGACCGGGACCTGGTGCTCACGACGTTCCTGCACGCCGCCGTGGACGACACGACGCTGTACGTCGAGTGGACGCCGTTCATGCTGCCGCCGATCCGCGCGGACTACCGCGTGGTCGACAAGATGCGGCCGGACTCGCTGCGCCCGCTCGGGCAGGGACTGCTGGCCTGGCTGGAGATGCCGGCCAGCCTGCCGGGCCGGATCGCGAACCTCGCGTCGTGGATCCGGCAGCCGAAGCGTGAACCCGGTGTTCTCGACCCGGACCGCTACGGCGCCTCGAGCACCCTGCGCGAGCTCGCGTCGGTGAACCTGTTCACCGACTACTTCCAGCTCGTCGACATCGAACGGTACGAGAAGATCATCGAAAGCCGGCTCCTGCCGACCATCGGCAAGCTGTTGGGCGACGCCGGGTTCTCGACGGCGAAGTTCGACGAGCAGGCGGCGGTCGTGATCAACAACGACATCACCATCGGCGGCGACAACCGCGCCCCGATCACCCAGACCGGGCAGCGCGGCCCGCGCCCGCCCCGGGCGCCCGGCCGCCTGGCCAGGACGGAGGCCTGATGGGACACCGGATCACGAACAAGGTGAGCATCGGCGGGGACAACTCGGGCCGGATCACCCAGACCGGCATCGAGGGCGGCGCCGCCGAGGCCACCGTCTCGTCCCTGCTGGAGCTGGTCGAGCGGCTGAGCGCCGAGGTGCGTGGCAAGGACCTCGCGAAGCAGGAGGTGCTGGAGGACACGCTGACCGACCTCTCGGCCGACCTGCGCGCGGGCGACAACGCCGAGCCGGCCGTGGTGCGCAGCCGCTGGGACAAGGTCAAGGGCCTGCTGGGCGGGCTGGCGCAGTTCTCCGAGCTGGTCGCGAAGATCTCCGACCAGGTGCAGAGGATCTTCAGCTGAGCACCTTGCGCAGCAGGGTGTTGACCTCGTCCGGGCGTTCCATCGACGGCAGGTGGCCGGTGTCGGGCAGCTCGACGAGCTCGGCGTTCGGCAGCGACTCCGCCAGGTGCTCCGACAGCTCCACCAGCCCGCGCGCGTCCGCCGTCCCGATCACCACCGTGGCGGGTGTGGTGATCTCGCCCAGCCGGTGACGAGTGTCGGGGATTCGCTCCGTCCACTGTGGAGCGGTCCAGTCGTGCCGGTACACCTGCTCGCACATTTCCCTTACCAGGACGAGCATTTCGGCGGGCAGTACGGACACGTCCCGCTCCGGGCCGGCCACCAGGTAGCGGATGTTGGCTTCCGCCATGGCCCGCACGTCGGCCGGGTCGACCTCACCCTCGCGCGCGGCGTACCGGGCCAGGCGGTCGGCCGGGACGGCCTCGGCCGTCAGCCGGGTGATGTCGGCCTGCATGTGGTCCGGCCAGGTGTGCCCGGTGAGGCCGGAGCCGAGCAGCACGAGCCGGGTGATCCGCTCCGGTGCGGCGAGCGCGGCGTCCAGCGAGCACGCCCCGCCCATCGACGCCCCGACCAGCGTCGCCTGCTCGATCCCCCGGGCATCGAGCAGCGCCAGCAGGTCTTCGTAGTGGGCGTGTTCGCCGACCCCGGCCGTCTCGCCGAAGCCGCGGCGGTCGTAGCGGATCACCCGGTGGGTGGCGGCGAGCGTGGTGAACTGGGCCTCCCACATCCGGCGGTCGCCGATCGCGGCGTGCAGCAGGACGACCGCGGGCCCCTCACCCGCTTCGTCGTAGCCGAACGCCGTCCCGTTCACATCGATCGTCGCCATGGTCCCAAGCTAGCCACACGACCGGGTCACACAGTGCGGTTTTCGCTCAGGGCGAGAAGCTAGGGTGCCGGACATGACCGACGGATTCGACCTGACGCGCGACGGTGAAGTCGCCCGGCTCACGCTGAACCGGCCCGAGAAGATGAACGCGATCACCTACGGCATGTGGTCGGCGATCCCGGACGTCGTGGCCGAGGTGGAGGCCGACCCGGCGCTCAAGGTGCTGGTGATCGCGGGCGCGGGCAAGCACTTCTCGGCCGGCGCGGACATCAGCGAGTTCGGCGAGCTGCGCACGACGGCGGACGGCGCGGCGCGTTACGACAAGGCGGTCGAGGGCGCGGTCGCCGCGTTGACCGCGATGCGGAAGCCGTCGGTCGCGATGATCCAGGGCAACTGCATCGGCGGCGGCTGCCAGGTCTCGGTCGCGTGCGACTTCCGGTTCGCCGCCGAGGGCGCGCGCTTCGGCATCACCCCGGCGAAGCTCGGCATCGTCTACCACTTCGACTCGACGCGCCAGCTGGTCTCGCTCGTCGGGCCGGCGCACGCCAAGTACTTCCTGCTCTCCGGCGAGCTGATCACCGCCGCCCGGGCGCGCGAGATCGGCCTGCTCAACGACGTCTTCCCGGCTGCCTCGCTGGAATCCTCGACGTCGGAGTTCGTCTCGACGTTGTGCTCGCGTTCGCAGGCGTCGATCCGCGGGATGAACCGGATCATCGAGAAGATCGTCGCCGGCCAGGAGACGCCGGACGCGGAGGTCGAGGAGATCCGGTCCGAGGCCCTGCACGGCGAGGACTACGCGGAGGGCGTCGCGGCCTTCCTCGAGCGGCGCCCGCCGCGGTTCACCCACCGCTGACCGTCCGTCCACATCGGACTCGGTACCGGTCCTCAGGCATCCAGGTATTCGCGGAAGTGCTCGGCGACGACGTCGGTCACGCCGGCGGGGTCGAGGCGGCCGTCGATCTCGAGGACGCGGATGCCGAGCTCCCGCGCCGACCGGACGACCTGGGCGGCGAGCATCCGGTCGCGGGTCAGCCGGGTCCGCTGGGCCGGGATCTCGGGCTCCTCCGGCCGGTGCCGCAGCTGGTGCTGGCGGAACAGCTCGGTCGGCACGAGCACCACCATCCGGCGGGGCGAGTCCACCAGTGGCGCGACCAGCTCCGGCCGCAGCCCGCGGCCCTCGGCGACGATCGGCCGCGGCGACGTCAGCGCGCCCAGCTCGTCGAGCGCCCAGCCGAAGCGGCGCCGGAACTCGGTCACCATCGCGGTCAGCTGGTCGGCGGCCGGGACGTCGGACGGCTGCGCGTCTGCGGGCCGGGTCCGCTGGTCGTGGTGGTAGATCGTCAGCCCGTGCCGCTCGGCCAGCAGCCGGGCCACGGTGGACTTCCCGGTCCACGGGGCGCCGCCGATCCACAGCGTCTTCCGCAGAGTGCCGTACGGATCCGAGGTCATCAGACGACTATCGCGAAACCGGCCGCCCGATGGCCAGTGTTCCGGCCCCGGTTGATCCGTTCAGCGCAGGGTGACGCCGCACGCACGCCGCGCGGTCACGATCTGTCGCTTTCGTTGTCGACGACCAGCACGGTCGAAGCGTCCGCGAAACCCGGCTCCCGGTCGAGCCGGAACCGGAACTGCGAGCCCGGCCGGACCGCGGCGACCACCTGGGTTTCGGCCGTGTCGAGCACGATGATCGCGTGCTCGGCGGTGACCGGCTCCTCGCGCACCACGAAGTCGGGACGCGGCTGGGGGACCACGACCGGCATGGGGAGCGTGCCGCTGACCGAGCCGGACCCGTCGTCGTCTTCGTGGTGCTCGACCGGCTCGAACGGCGGCGGTGGGACGAGCCGCGGGCGGCGCCGCCACCAGAGCCCGGCGATCAGGCCGGTCAGCAGGCCGCCGGTGCCGCTGACGGCCGACGCCAGCCCGATCCCGAGGCCGTCGGACGTTTCCGCGGGCGGCGGCGCCACCGGGGCGGCGACGGGCGGCATCGGCGGCAGGGGACCGAACTGCACGGCGGGGTCCTTGGCGTCCTCGGGCAGCTGGAGCACCTGGCCGGGTTCGATCGCCGTGGCGTCGGTGAACGGCGTCCCGTCGGGCCGCGGACGGCCCTGGTTGAGCTGGAAGATCTCGGGGAACCGCCGCCCGTCGCCGAGCGCGCGTTCGGCGATCTTGAACAGCGTGATGTCGTCGGGGTTGTCGGCGTGCGGGACGACGTAGTACTTGACCGACGGCGGTGGCGCGGCCGGCGTGGTCTGCGCGAGGGCGGGGCCGCCGGCGAACACGGCGACGAGCACCCCGGCACAGCCGGCCTGCGCGGCCCGCCCGAGCGCGCGGCGCACCCCGGGAACCCGGTTTTCGACCATCGTCGGCACCCTCTCCCCGGTGACCCCGGCGGGTCCCGGTGTAACCCCTCTAACACGGGGCGGGCGCGGGCGCGGTTCAGATCACGGAGTGCGGGACGGGTCAGATCCGGTCCCAGGCCACCGTTTCGTAGGCCTCCGCGAGCAGCTTCACGGCGCGGTCCGCGGGCGGCAGCACGAAGTCGTCCACCGAAGCGACCGCGCGTCCCGGGGTCTCGGAGTTCGTCAGGACCATCGCGTCGAACCCGGGCAGGTCGGCGGGCCGGACCTCACGGGTCTCCTGCGGGACGCCGAGGCGGCGCAGGGCTTCCCGCTGCACAAGCATCGTGATGCCAGGCAGGACTTCGGCGTCCGGCCAGACGACCGTGTCGCCGGCCAGGAACGCCGCGTTCCACACCGAAGCTTCGCTGATCCGGCCTTCGGGGTCGACGAACAGCGCGTCGTCGTACCCGGCGAGCTCGGCCTGCCGCGAGTGGTGGATCAGGCCGAACGTGCCGAGGTGCTTCACCTGTGGCAGATCCCGCTGGTACCGCACGGTCCGCAGGCGCAGCGGCGCCGGGTCGACCGGGTGCGGCGGCAGGGTGCGGACCAGGATCTCCGGGGTCATCGGCTCGTCGAACGACCGCGTGAGCACCAGGACCCGGACCGAAAGCGCCGGCTCGTCCGCGATCGCCTGGCGGACGTAGGAGCGCACCCGCTCGACGTCGAGCTCCGCGCCGAACAGCAGGCGGGTGCTCGTGGTGAGCCGGTCGAGGTGGTGGGCGAGCCCGCGGACCCGCCCGTCCCGGACCTGCATCGCGGTGAAGTGACCGTAGGAGGTCATCGCCGCGACGGCAGCGTCCGGGCCGAGCGGGACCCCGTTCAGCTCGGAGCGGACCGCCACTACTGGACGGTGACGCCCGTGAACTTCACCTGCTTGGTCGGCGCCCCGGTCCCGTCCTGCGGGTTCGGGTTCGCGATGCCGGCCTTGGCCACCGCGTCGAGCACCTTCAGGCCCTCGTCGCTGATGCTGCCGAACACCGAGTAGTCCGCCGGGAGGCCTTCGGCGCTGCCGTAGACCATGAAGAACTGGCTGCCGCCGGAGTTCGGGGCCTGCGTCTTCGCCATCGCGAGGATGCCGCGGCCGTACTTGATCTCCGGGAACGCCTCGTCCGGCATCGTGTAGCCGGGGCCGCCCTGCCCGTCCTGGGTCGGGTCGCCGGTGGCCGACGGGTCACCGCACTGCAGCATCTGCAGGCCCTCGGTGCCGAGCCGGTGGCACATGGTGTCGTTGTAGAAGTTCTGCTTCGCGAGGCTGACGAAGCTCTGCACCGCGCACGGCGCGAGCGCCCGGTCGAGCGTCAGAGGGATGTCGCCCGCCGTGCTCTTCAGCGTCACGTTCACCGTGCCGGTCGACGCGACGTTCTTGCCGTCGGGCAGGTTCACCTTCTTCGGCGCCTTGCCGGTCGTGTCGGCCTTGAAGTCGCACGTCGTCGGGTTCGGCAGCGCCGCGGACCGCTTCGGCAGCGCGGTGCGCTGCGTCGGGATCTGAACTTCGGTCGGCGGCGGGGCGGCCGAGGACGACGCGGCGGTGTCGGTGTTCTCGCCGCCGTTCGCGCTCACGATCCACACCACGACACCCGCGACGACGAGGACGGCCACACCGACCACACCAGCGCCGATCCTCCTGCGTCGCTTCTGCTGCTCCAATCGGCGCTCGAGCTGCCGCTCGAGTTTGCGCTTCGCAGCTTCGCGGCGCTGCTGGTTGGTCGCCACCCCGTACCCTCCAGGTTTCCGCTCGTGTCACACGTCTGAGGTAGCGGCAGTGTATGGGCACAGCCTGTGAGGACCATGTACAGGGCCCGCTAGTCTCAACCCGATCGTGATCGGCGCCATCCGGCGCGGAAGTCCGGGAGGCGTTCGGTGCTCGTCGTCGGGTTCGGCAGCGGCCCGCTGCAGGCCAACTGCTACCTGCTGGCGGAGGCCGCCGGCGGGCCTTGTGTGGTCGTGGATCCCGGGCAGGACGTCGCGGCTCCGCTGGCCGCCGCGCTCGCCGAACACCGGCTGGTCCCGGCGGCGCTCGTGGCCACCCACGGGCACCCCGACCACGTCGCCTCGGCCGCCGCGCTGTCGGCCGACCACGGCGTCCCGCTGCACCTGCACCTCCTCGACGCCGAGCTCTACGACGGCGAGAGCGTCCCGCTCGAGACGGGCGGCTTCGCCGGGCTCGACGTCGACGTCCGGCACGTCCCCGGGCACACGCCCGGCTCGGTCGTGCTGAGCCTGGCGACGGCCGAAGGCGGCCGGCTCGCGCTGACCGGCGACACGCTGTTCGCGGGGTCGGTCGGCCGCGGCGCCGACCCGGAGGCGGTGCGGGACCTGCTGGCGAGCTTCCCGGACGACACGGTGGTGCTGCCGGGCCACGGCCCGGCGACGACGATCGGCCGGGAGCGCGCGGGCAACCCGTTCCTGGCCGGGACGGGGGCGTGAGCATGGCCGAAGAGACGTCCGAGCGGCTGGCGCTGTTCGAGGAGGACCCGCGCGGCCGCCGTCGCCGCGGGATCTCGGGGCTGATCGGCGCGGTGATCGTCGCCGCCGCGTTCGGCGGGATCGCCGGGCTGATCGGCGGCACGGTGACCGGGCTGGTCGTCGCGCTGGTGATCGCCCTGCCGCTGCTGTACGTGATGGCGGTCAGCATCCGGCGCCGCGTCTGGCTGGAGGGCTCGACGCTGCTGGTGCGCACCTGGGGCCTGCGCCGGGTCGACCTGGTCGCGGCGACCCGCCTCGACCTCGTCGTCGGGGACGTCCGGGGCTCGCGCACGGTCAGCCTGCTCGTCAACGCCGGGCAGCGGGGCAAGGTGGCGAAGGTGGACCTCGCGGTGTTCTCCGGGACCGGCGGGCGCGAGCTGGGCATCCTGCAGCTGCGGAAGCTGGCGAACGCGCTGATGAACAACACCGAGGCGAACGGCCTCGTGTTCGGGGAGCTGCTGGTCGCCGAGCTCAAGGCGGAGGCGCGCGGCACCGGCGTGGCCGACCGGCCGCTCTACCGGCTGGCGTCGGTGGCGCCGTCCGGCAAGTACGTGCAGCGCTTCACGATGGAGGCCGTCAGCCGGTTCGTGGCGACTCTCGACTGAGCTCGTCGTTCTCCTTGCGGAGCTGTTCGAGCTGGTAGGCGAGCTCTGGGAGCTCCTGGGCGATGTAGCCGGCGAGGCGTTCGACGTGCTGCACGGTGGCGCGGATGTCTTCGAGGGCGGCCGCGATCCGCGGCAGGGATTCGACGGCCTGGACGGTGGCGGTGACCAGCCGCAGCGTCCCGCGCACCAGCTGGCGCGGGCCGATCAGCACGAACATGGCGTCTCCCCGGGTCGGCTGCCGCCTTCCTACCGCGTTCTCGCTGGTCCGGCGCGGTCGGGGTGCGCTCGTGTTACGGGTGGGACGGAACGGCCTTCGTGGTGCTGTTGAGGTACGTCGCCGGCTCTCGTGAGGCGATCAGCGCGGACAGGACGGTCGTCACCGGGACGGCCGCCACGATGCCGACGCTGCCCGCGAGCGTCCGGATGATCTCCTGCGCGATCTCCTCGCTGCCGAGCAGCGCGCCCAGCCCGACCCCGGAGATCGACGAGTACAGCAGCACCGGCAGCGCGGCCCCGGCGTAGGCCATGACGAGCGTGTTGACCGCCGAGCCGACGTGGTCACGGCCGATCCGCAGCCCCGAGCGGTACAGCTCCTGCCAGCTCAGGTCCGGGTTGGCGCGCCGGAGCTCCCAGACGGCACTGGTCTGGGTGACCGTGACGTCGTCGAGCACACCGAGCGCGCCGATGACCACGCCGGCGAGGAGCAGGCCGCGCGCGTCGATGCCGTGGCCGAGGGAGCCGATCAGCGTCGACGTGCTGTCGTCGAGCCCGGTCAGCGACGCGGCGGCCGAGAAGATCGCCGACAGCACCCCGATGAGCGCGAGGCTGACGAGCGTGCCGAGCACGGCCGCCGACGTTCTCGCCGACAGCCCGTGCGTCAGGTAGAGGGCGATGAACATGATCGCGCCGGCGCCGGCGATGGCCACGACCAGCGGGTTTTCCCCGGCGAGGATGGCCGGGAGGATGAAGAGGGCGATCACGACGAAGGACAGGCCCAGCGCGGCCAGCGCGGCCAGGCCCTGCCAGCGGCCGAGCACCAGCACGGCGACCGCGAAGAGCGCGGCCAGCACCAGCAGCGGGGTGCCGCGCTGGAAGTCGACCAGCTGGAAGCTCGCCGGGTCGGCCGCGTTCCCGCCGTTGTAGGCGAGCACCACGGCGTCCCCGGCGGTGAAGCGCGGGGTGCTGGGCTCGATCGGGACGGTCAGCTTCAGCTGCTTCCCGTTCGCCGGGCCGTCGGTCATCGTGAGGTCGACGGTCAGGCAGGGCTTGGCGTTCGGGTCCGTCTGGTCGCCGACCTGGACCTGGCCCTGGGCGAGGCACGGACCGGTGTTGGTGGCGGTGATGTTCGCGGCGACGGGCGTGCCCTGCGGGACGACGCTCGTCGGATCGGCCTTGCCCCAGGGGTAGAGCACGACCATGCCGACGACCGTGGCGAGCGCGAGGGGCGCCAGCAGCCAGATCAGCAACAGCCGGACGCGGCGGGACGCCGGGGCGGCGGGGCCGTGTCCGTGACCGTGGCCGTGCCCGGTTTCCGTGGCGGTGGGCTCGGGTTGCTTCGCGGTGCGGGGCCGGGCTCCGGCGGCTCGCTGCGGCCCGGTGTCTCCACGCCGTGCGGCGCGCTGGGGACCGGTGTCGGCGCGGCCGTCTTCGGGAAGCCGCCGGGCGCCGTTCTCGGCTCGTTTTGCGCCGGTGGGAACCCGCTGCGGCCCGGTGTCGGCCCGGCGCGGGGCATCAGCCGCGCGGCGGGTGCCTTCCGGCGGCGTCCGGCGGACCGGTTTCCGGGGCGTACCCGGCGTTCCGGACGTCCCGCGGGCCGCGGAAGGGGACACCTCGTCGGTGACCCGGCGAATCGGGCCGGTTTCGTCGTCGTCGAGGTCGGGGCGGTCCACCCGCACATCCTGACAGCGGGACCGCGCGCCTCACGCAAGGGGCCGCCGACGGCCCGGTTCGTCCGGATGCGCCGTGTCGTCCGCCGGTGTACGCGTGTCGTCCGTTCAGGTACGCGTGTCGTCCGGTACGCCGATGGACGACACGCGTACCCAGCCGGACGACACGCGTACCCGGGTGGACGACACGAGGGTCAGCCGTAGGCCTGCCGGACGTGGACGCGGCGGTAGGCCGACGGCGGGGTGTCGAAGTGGTCGAGGAAGGCCTGCCGGAGGGTTTCGGTCGAGCCGAAGCCGCAGCGGCGGGCGATCGTGGCCAGGGGCAGGTCGGTGCCGGACAGCAGGCGGGCCGCGTGCTCGGTGCGGATCGTGCGGACGTACCGGCCGGGGGTGGTGCCGAGGTGGGCGTCGAACAGGCGGGTGAGCTGGCGGGCGCTGATCCCGGCGCGAGTGGCGAGCGCCGGCGTGCCGAGGTCGTGGTCGAGGTGCTCGGCGATGTACGCCGTGAGGTCGCGGACCTCGCGGTGCTCCGGCGGCGGGCCGGCCAGGAACAGGCTGACCTGGGCCTGGTTCCCCGGCCGCTGCAGGTAGGTCACCAGCGAACGGGCCACCTCGCGCGCCAGCGTCGGCCCGTGGTCGGCCTCCACCAGCGCCAGCGTCAGGTCGAGGCCGCTGGTCACGCCGGCCGCCGTGTAGACGTTGCCGTGCCGGACGTACAGCGGCACCGGGTCCACCGTCACCTCCGGGTAGTCCTCCGCCAGCTTCGCCGCCCAGCGCCAGTGGGTCGTCGCGCGGCGGCCGTTGAGCAGGCCCGCCGCGGCCAGCACCTCGGCGCCGGTGCAGACCGACGCCACCCGCCGGCTGGTCCGCGCGAGCCGCCGGACGTGGGCGAGCACACGCTCGTCGGCCGCCGCCGACGTGCTGCCCCAGCCGCCCGCGACGACGAGCGTGTCGAGGTCGCCCGCCACCTGGTCGAGCCGCAGGTGCGGCTGCAGGACCAGCCCGGAGCCGCTGCGGATGCCCTGGCCGTCGAGGTTGGCGAGCCGGATCTCGTACGGCGGGCGCGCGCCGTGGCGGTTGGCGGCGTCGAGCACGTCCGCCGGGCAGGCGATGTCCAGCAGCTCGACGTCGGGGAAGCCGACGATCGTGACCCGTCTGGGTGAACCTGCCATGATCGCACGCTAGCAGCCGGACCGGCGCTCGGACGCGGTTCGCAGGTTTTCGGACATCCGCGTTCCGCCGGGTCACGCGAGCCGCCAAGGTCGGGGCATGACCGATGAGCAGAAGACCATCGCCTTCGTCGTGTACCCGGGGCTGACGCCGCTCGACCTGGTGGGCCCGCTGCAGGTGCTCAGCGCGCTGGCCCAGATCGACCCCGCTTACCGGACCGTCGTGGTGGGGGCCACGAAGGACGCCGTCGACACCGACACACCGCTGCGGATCGCCCCGAGCCACACGTTCGACGAGGTGCCGTCGCCGTTCGCGGTCCTGGTGCCCGGCGGCACCGTGCCGACCCTGCGCGCGATGGCCGACGAGGCTCTCCTCGCCTGGCTGCGCACCGCGGCCGCGGGCGCCGAGCTGGTGACGTCGGTCTGCACCGGCTCGCTGGTCCTCGGCGCGGCCGGGCTCCTCGACGGGAAGGAGGCGACCACGCACTGGATGTTCCGCGAGGTCCTCGCCGGGCTCGGCGCGACGCCGGTCGCGCGGCGCTGGGTCGAAGACGGCCGCGTGATCACCGCGGCGGGCGTCTCCGCGGGCATCGACCTGGCGCTGCGCCTGGTGGAACGGCTGGCCGGCCGGGAGGTCGCGACCACCGTCCAGTTCGTCATCGAGTACGACCCGGAGCCGCCGCAGGGCGCCCTGGACTGGGCCAACCGGCCGTACGGCGATCTCAAGCCGCTGCGCGAGCACACGCTGCGCGCGGGCCTGGCCGACCACCCGGAGCTGCTGGCGAAGCTGATCGCTCACGCGTGAGCCCAACGGCGTCGGCCATCCGGGTGATCGGGGGACGGACCGCGCACCCGGCGGTTAGATTCAGCTCGCTCGATCAGGTGATCTCGCGGGTGGGGTGTAGCCGTGCGGTTCCAGGTCCTCGGTCCGATGACGGCCACCGCCGAACTGCCGTCGGCGGCCCAGCCGCGGCGGCTGCTCGCCGTCCTGCTCGCGCGCGCCGGCCAGTTCGTCGGCCGCGACACGCTGGTCGACGAGCTGTGGCCGGACGGCGCGCCGTCGAGCGCCGCGGCGATCGTGCAGGTCACCGTGTCGAAGCTGCGCAAGACGCTCTCGCCCGGTCTCGGCGCGGCCGAGGCCGGGCAGCGCCTGCGGTCCGGGCCGCGGGGCTACGCGCTGACGGTCGAGCCCGGTGAGCTGGACGCGGACGACTTCCTGACGCTGCTGGCCTCGGGCGCCGACGACCGGGCGCAGCGCCGCCGCGCGCTCGAACGGGCCCTGGCGTGCTGGCGCGGGGACGCGTTCGCCGACGTCGTCGGCGGGCCGCTGCTGGAGGCGCACAAGCTGTGGCTGGAGGACCGGCGCTCGGCGGCGCTGCTGCAGCTGGTCGAGCTGGAGCTCGCCGACGGCGACGGCCGGGCCGTGGTCGAGCGGCTCGACCCGGTGGTCGCCGCACGGCCCGCGGACGAACGGTTCGCCGCGCGGCTGGCGTCCGCCCTCGGCACCGTCGGCCGCCGCGACTCGGCGCTGGAGGTGCTTCGCCGGACGCGCCGGGCGCTGTGGGAAGAGGCCGGCGTGTGGCCGGGCGCCGACCTCGTCGCGGTGTACCGCCGGATCGCCGGCACCGAGTGGACCACGCCGGGCCCGCCCGCCCAGCTGCCGCCCGCGGTACCCGACTTCACCGGCCGCGCGGCCGAGCTGGCCGACGTCGGACGGGCCCTGCGTGGCCCGGCGCCGGTCGTGCTGCACGGCGCCGCCGGGGCCGGGAAGTCCGCACTGGCCGTCCAGGCCGCCTGGCGGGCCCGCCGCCGCTTCCCCGACGGGCAGCTGACCGCGTCGCTGAGCGCGTCGGCCGATCCGGCGGCCGTGCTGACCGGGTTCCTGCGCCTGCTCGGCGCCACCCCCGCGGAACTGGCCGACCGCGAAGGCCTGACGGGGCTCTGGCGCAGCTACACCGCCGACCGGCGGCTGCTGGTGCTGCTGGAGGACGCCGGGTCCGAGGCCCAGGTGCGGGCGCTGCTGCCGGCCGGACCGGGCTGCGCCACGCTCGTCACGTCGCGCCGGGAGCTGCCCGGTCTGTGCGGCGCCCACGCGGTTGCGGTGCCGGATCTGTCCACAGAGGACGCCTGGGCGCTGCTGGCGGCGATCGTGGGGGAGTCCCGGCTGCGCGCGGAACCCGAAGCGGCACAACGGCTTCTCGGTCACTGCGCCGGGCTCGCGCTCGCCGTCCGGATCGCCGGGGTGAAGCTGGCCGCGCGGCCGAACCAGAGTGTCGGCGAGCTCGCCGCGCGGCTCGCCGACGAACGCCGCCGGCTCGACGAGCTGACCACCGGTGATCTCGGCGTCCGCGCCGCGGTGACGTCGGCGGTGCGGGAACGCCCCGCGCACGACGTCGTCCTGCTGCGGCTGCTCGCGGTTTTCGACGGCACGATCCCGGACTGGTGGGCCGCGGCGCTGCTGGACCGCCGGCCGGCCGAGGCCCGCCACCGGCTCGACGCACTGGCCGAGGCGCACCTGCTGGACCCGGTGGAGGCGCGGTGGGTGGTGCCGCCGTTCGTCCGGCTAGTCGTGACGGAAGGGCCGGCGCCGGAGGGCGACCGGACGGCGCTGCTGCGCGCGTGCGAGGTCACGCTGGCACTCGCCGAGCACGCGCGGGGACGGCGGGCGCCGGAGCACCCCGAACGTCCGGCCGGGAAGCCCGCGGCACGGCCGGATCCCGGAGTGCTGCGCCGGATCGCGGCCGACCCGCTGGGCTGGGCGGCGGAAGAGACCGCCCTCATCGCTGCCGCCGTGCGGCTGGCCGGCGCCCACGGCCGCCACGAGCTCACCGAACGGCTCGCCGACGCCTGCACCGCCCTGGCCGGCACCCCGTGGCTCGGCCACGACGCCCGCGCCGTGTCGGTGCTCGGCCTCGTCGCGGCCCGGCGGCGGCAGGACCCGCGGGCGGAGGCGGAAAAGCTGTACCACCTCGGCTCGGTGCACTGGCAGCACGGCCGCGGCCGCCAGGCGCGGAACTACTTCGTCATGGCCGAGACGCGCTTCCGGCAGCTCGACGACCCGCGCGGCACCGGCGTGGTGCTGGCCGCGCTCGCCGACGTCCACCTCGACGGCGGCGACCCGCGTGCCGCCGAGGCCGAGCTGCGGGAGGCCCTCGGCCTGCTGCGGGACTGCGGCGACCGGCGCGGGCAGGCGGCCGCGGCGGCTCAGCTGGGTTCGCTGGCCGAGGACGTCGGGGACGTGCGCCGCGCGGTCGAGAGCTTCGAGGTGAGCATGTTGCTCGCCCGGGAATGCGACGACGGCCGCCGGCTCGACCAGGCCGCCAAGCGGTACGCCGACGTCCTGCGCCGGCACGGCGGCTGCGACCAGGCGGCCGACCTGCTCACCGGCGCGCTCGGCGGCGCCGTCCGCACGCAGGAGCGGCATTGGGAGGCGCACGTCCTGCGCAGCCTCGGCGACCTGCACACCGAGGCCGGGGAGGTGGCGGACGGGGAGCGCTGCCTGACGCGGTCGCTGGCGCTGTTCGAGCAGATCGGCCACCGGCACGCGGCCGCCTACACCCACCGCAGCCTCGCCGAGGCCCGCCGCCGCGCAGGCGACCCGGCGGGCGCCCGGTGGCACGTGCGGGTCGCGATGGGCGTGTTCCGGGAGCTGCGGGACCGCCGGGGAGCGGGGTACGCCCTGCTCAGCCTCGGCCGGGCCCAGGCCGACGACGGCGCCGGGGCCGAAGCCGCGCGGAACCTGCGGACCTCGGCCGAGCTGTTCCGCGGGCTCGGGTTCCCGCTGTGGGAGCTGCGGGCGCTGGGGGAGCTCACCGCCGTCACCGGTGAATCCCCGGCGCGGGAGCGAACCCGTGAAGTCTTGACGAAGATCAGGACCTGACCCGGCCCGCACCCCTGCTCCCGGCCACGGTGTTTGGCGAAGTTATGGGACCGCGGATTTGGCTGCCGCTCGTCGATCGTCGCAGACATCAGGAGGCAAGCCATGCCGGGACAACGGATGCTGGCGCGGGTGGCCGTGGGGCTGACCGCTTCGGCCGCGACGGTGGTGTTCGCCACCATCGGGACCGCGTCCGCGAGTGTCGAGGTCACCAAGCTCTCGCAGGCGCAGGCCGCGTCGCAGCTGTCCGCCGCCGGGGTCACGCACTCCTCCAGCGGGGGCTGCACCACGCGGTCGAACTCGACCTGCACGTCCTACGAGCAGATCAACCAGACCACGGTCACCGGCGTGATCACGCTGAAGCGGGCGAGCGGCTGCGCGGTCAACATCACCGGCGGCACCGAGGTCGGGCACGCGTCGGGCACCTACAGCCACTACAACGGCTACAAGGTGGACATCGCGCACAACAGCTGCATCGACAACTACATCAAGAACTCCTTCGCCTACATCGGCCTGCGCGGCGACGGCTACCCGCAGTGGAAGGCCGGGTCCGGCAACCTCTACTGCGACGAGGGCAACCACTGGGACATCACGTACTACACCTGCGGCTGCTGAGTTTTCCCGGCCGGGACCTGCCCGTCTCGAGGGCTGCGGGCAGGCCCCGGTTACGCACCGCGACGAACGGGTACCTCTCCGGGTGGAGGTGAGGAGATGACTTCACACACCACCCGGGCCGGCCGGCCCCGCACCGCGGTGATCGGCGCCGCGGCGGGGTTCGTGCTCCTGGCCGGTCTCTACCTCGTGCTCGCCCCGTGGGTCACCGGCTTCGGCGGCGCGGGTGTGCTCGCGCTGAGCAACACCTTGGTGGGCCTGGTCCTCGTCGCGCTCGCCATCGCCCGGACCGCCACGCGGCGGCTGTCGCTGATCGGCTGGGTCGTCCCGGTCCTCGGCGTGTGGGCGGCGCTCTCGCCGTGGCTGTTGCGGCAGGTGGGGGAGACCCCGCCGTCGACGGCCGCCCTGACCGGCAACATCGTGGCCGGCGCGGTGGTCGCCGTCGCGGGTGTGGCGCTCGCTAGTTCTTGACCAGCAGCCAGCCGTCTTCGCCCGGCCGGTACGGCGCGTCCGCGCGTTTGGCGACGATGCCGGGCAGGCCGTGCTGGCGGCTCGCGCCGGAGACGGCTTCACCGCCGCCCGCGAAGTAGCGCGGCACCTGCCAGTGGCGGTCGGTCACGACCAGGCCGTCCAGCAGCTCCCGGCGCTCGGTGTAGGGCAGCTCGAGCGTCGCCTTGCCGTCGAAGTGCAGGACGTCGGAGGCGAAGTAGAAGACCGGGCAGCTGGTCTTGAGCCGTTTCGCGGCGGCGCCGTCGGCGCGACGGCGTTCTTCGAGGCCGTCGGGGTAGGGCTTGCCGTCCTTGACCACCACGACTTCGCCATCCAGCAGCACTTCCGTCGACCCGAACTCCTCGCCGAGCTTGTGCAGGTCGGGGTAGCGGCTCGTGACGTCGGCGCCGGTGTCGTCGTGGAGGGTGACGCGGCCGCCGGAGACCTGCATCATCGTGCGCAGGCCGCCCCACGCGAACTCGTACGCCCAGGCGTCGTCGTCGGCGGGCAGGTCGCCCGGGGCCGCGGTCATCGGCTCGAGGAACTCCGGCGCGTCCTCGTGCCCCGGCTCGGCCGGGTCGAGGCGCCGCAGCGTCCAGTCCCGGTTGTCCTCCTCGTGGCGGTTGGCGAAGACGTACTTGCCGCGCGTGCGCTCGCCGTGGAAGACGACCTCGACCTTGTGGTCGTTCCAGTGCAGCGTTTCGTACGTCCCGGTGTCCCAGATGGTCATCGTGCCGCCGCCGTACTCGCCGGCGGGGATCTCGCCGGAGAACGTGAGGTACTCCATCGGATGGTCTTCGGTGTGCACGGCGAGCCGGTTCACGCCCGGCGTCAGCGGCAGGCCCTTCGGCACCGCCCACGACACGAGCACGCCGTCGCGTTCCAGCCGGAAGTCCCAGTGCAGCCGGGTGGCGTGGTGTTCCTGGATGACGAAGAGGTCGTCGTCCCCGGGGACGGGCGGGCCCTCCGGCCAGGGTTCGGGGGTGCGGTCCTTGCCACGCTTGCCGCGGTACTCGGTGAGTTTGTCCGCCATCGCCGGCCCGGCACCCCTTTCCGCTCGGAGCCGCCAGCCTACCGGGCGACGAAGGCCCCCCGCCCGTGGGGCGAGGGGCCTTCTGCGACGCGAAGATCAGTCCGTCTCGGCCATCGCTTCGGCGAACTGAGCGGCGTACAGCCGGGCGTACGCGCCGCCGCTGTGCAGCAGCGTTTCGTGGTCGCCCTGCTCGACGATCTGCCCGTGCTCCATCACCAGGATGACGTCGGCGTCGCGGATCGTCGACAGCCGGTGGGCGATGACGAAGCTGGTCCGCCCGCTGCGCAACGAGTTCATCGCCCGCTGGATGAGCACCTCGGTGCGGGTGTCGACCGAGCTGGTCGCCTCGTCGAGGATGAGGATGACCGGCTTCGCGAGGAACGCCCGCGCCACCGTGATCAGCTGCTTCTCACCCGCGCTGACCGTGCCGCCCTCGTCGTCGAGCACGGTCTCGTAGCCGTCCGGCAGCGTCCGCACGAAGCGGTCGACGTGGGTGGCCTTCGCCGCTTCGATGATCTCGTCCCGGCTCGGGTCGTCCGCGCCGTAGGCGATGTTCTCCGCGATCGTGCCGCCGAACAGCCACGCGTCCTGCAGCACCATGCCGGTCTGGTCGCGCAGCTCCTCGCGGTTCATCTTCGCGATGTCGACGCCGTCGAGCGTGATCCGCCCGCGGTCGAGCTCGTAGAACCGCATGAGCAGGTTGACCAGCGTCGTCTTCCCGGCCCCGGTCGGGCCGACGATCGCGACCGTCTGGCCCGGTTCCACGGTCAGCGACAGGTCTTCGATCAGCGGCTTGTCCGCCAGGTACCGGAACGAGACGTCCTGGAACTCCACGCGCCCGCGCACGACGGACGGCCGCTCCGGGTCGGTGGGCTCCGGGCCCTGCTCGTCGGCGTCGAGCAGCGCGAACACCCGCTCGGCCGAGGCGACCCCGGACTGCAGCAGGTTCGCCATGCTGGCGATCTGCGTCACCGGCTGGCTGAACTGGCGCGAGTACTGGATGAACGCCTGCACCTCGCCGAGCGTCAGGCTGCCCGAAGCGACGCGCAGCGCGCCGATCACGGCCACCAGCACGTAGCTCAGGTTGCCGATGAACATCATCGCCGGCTGGATCATCCCGGAGATGAACTGCGCCCGGAAGCTCGCCTCGTAGAGCGTTTCGTTCTGCTTGTCGAAGAGCGCGGCGGCCTCCTCGCGGCGGCCGAACACCTTGACCAGCGAGTGGCCGGTGTACATCTCCTCGACGTGCGCGTTGAGCTTGCCGGTCGTCGACCACTGCTTGATGAAGTTCGGCTGCGCCCGCTTGCCGATCTTCGCCGCCACGACCGCCGACAGCGGCACCGTGAGCAACGCGATCAGCGCCAGCAGCGGCGAGATCAGGAACATCATGATCAGCACGCCGATCACCGTCAGCAGCGACGAGACGATCTGCGACAGCGTCTGCTGCAGCGACATCGCCAGGTTGTCGATGTCGTTGGTGACCCGGGAAAGCACCTCGCCGCGCGGCTGGCGGTCGAAGTACTTCAGCGGCAGCCGCGCGAACTTGTCCTCGACGTCCTGGCGCAGCCGGTACACCGCGTTCTGCACCAGCGTCGTGGTCAGCCGGGCCTGGATCAGCCCGAAGAACGACGCGATGACGAACAGGGCGAGCACGGTCAGCAGGATCTGGCCGACCTTGTCGAAGTTGATGCCGACGCCGGGCACGAGGTCGACCCGGCCGTAGATGTCGGCGAGTGTGCTGTCGCCCCGGGCCCGCAGCCCCGCGACGATCTGTTCCTTCGTGACGCCCGGCGGCACCTGCTTGCCGAGCACGCCGGCGAGGATCGCGTCGGTGGCCTGGCCGAGAATCTTCGGCCCGATCACCGTCAGCGCGACGCTGGCCGCGCCGAGCACGAGCACGCCGATCAGCTGGATCCGTTGCGGCGCAAGCATCTTCAGCAGCCGCTTGAGCGAGCCCTTGAAGTCGAGCGCCTTCTCCGGCGGCGCGCCGCCGGCCATCCAGCGCCCCGGCCCCGAGGTCGCGGCGCCGGTGTTCTTCTGCCGTTCCGCGGTGGGGCGTTCCCCGGCGTCGGTGACGGCGGTTTCGTCCGTGGTGCTCACGCCGCCTCCTGTTCGGTCAGCTGGGACAGCACGATCTCCCGGTAGGTTTCGTTGCCGTCGAAGAGCTCGTGGTGGGTGCCGGTGCCGACGACGCGGCCCTCGTCGAGGACGATGATCCGGTCGGCGTTGCGGATCGTGCTGACCCGCTGCGCGACGATGACCACCGTGGCGTCGGCGGTTTCCGGCACCAGCGCGCGGCGCAGGGCCGCGTCGGTCGCGTAGTCGAGCGCGGAGAACGAGTCGTCGAAGAGGTAGATCTCCGGCTTGTGCACCAGCATCCGGGCGATCGCGAGCCGCTGCCGCTGCCCGCCCGAGACGTTCGTGCCGCCCTGGGCGATCGGCGACTCCAGGCCCTCGGCCATCGCCTGGACGAAGTCCTTGCCCTGCGCCACTTCCAGCGCGTGCCACAGTTCTTCGTCGGTGGCGTCCGGGTTGCCGTACCGCAGGTTGCTCGCCACCGTGCCGGCGAACAGGTACGGCTTCTGCGGCACCAGCCCGACCGCGCGCGCGAGCACCGCCGGGTCGAGGTCGCGGACGTCGACGCCGTCCACCTTCACCGTGCCCTGCGTGGCGTCCATCAGCCGCGGGATCAGGTTGAGCAGCGTGGTCTTGCCGGTGCCGGTCGAGCCGATGACCGCGGTGGTCTCACCCGGCCGCCCGATCAGCGAGATGTCGCACAGCACCGGCTTTTCCGCGCCGGGGTAGCGGAACTCGACGCCGGAGAGCTCGAGGTGCCCGTGCACCGTGCCGGGCCGGATCGGCGTCACCGGCGGGCGGACGCTGGACTCGGTGTCCAGCACCTCGGTGATCCGCTCGGCGCTGACCTCCGCGCGCGGCACCATCATGAACATGAACGTGGCCATCATGACCGACATCAGGATCTGCAGCAGGTAGGACAGGAACGCCGTCATGGCGCCGATCTGCATGCTGCCGGAGTCGATGCGCTGCCCGCCGAACCACAGCACCGCGACGCTGGAGGCGTTCATCACCAGCATCACGATCGGGAACATCAGCGCCATCAGCCGCCCGACCCGCAGCGACACGGTGAGCAGCGCGTCGTTGGCGACGTCGAAGCGCTCGCGCTCGCGGGAGTCGCGGACGAACGCTCGGATCACGCGGATGCCCATGATCTGCTCGCGCAGGATCTGGTTGATCTTGTCGATCCGCTCCTGCATCAGCCGGAAGGCCGGGCGCATCTTGGTGATGATCGTGCCGACGGCCACCGCCAGCACCGGCACGATCACCAGCAGCAGCGAGGAGAGCGGCACGTCGAGGTTCAGCGCCAGGATGATGCCGCCGACGCACATGATCGGCGCCGACACCATGAGCGTCAGCGTCATCAGCACCAGCATCTGGATCTGCTGGACGTCGTTGGTGGTGCGGGTGATCAGCGACGGCGTGCCGAACTGGCCGACCTCGCGCGCGGAGAAGTCCTGCACCCGGTGGAAGACGCCGGCGCGGATGTCGCGGCCGATCGCCATCGCCGTGCGCGCGCCGAAGTACACCGCGCCGATCGAGCCGGCGATCTGGGCGAGCGTGATGGCCAGCATCATCGCGCCGACGCGCAGGATGTAGTCCATGTCGCCCTTGATCAGCCCGTTGTCGACGATGTCGGCGTTCAGCGTCGGTAGGTAGAGCATGGCGATCGTCTGCACGAGCTGCAGGACGACGATCACCCACAACGTCGTTTTGTACGGGCGCAGGTGACTGCGCAGGAGCTTCACTAGCACAACGGTTCCCCCAGTGCGGTGGTGGTGTTCGGTCCGGGATTCGGTGCGGTGCCGCCGGTCAGGGTGGGCATCCCCGTGGCCAGCTCGTCGAGCAGCCGTTCCAGGGTGGGCAGGAACGGCTCGCCCTCGGTCATGAACCAGTTGACGAAGGCGACGCGGACGGCGCTTTCCACCGAGGAGGCCATCAGCCGGCACAGCAGGTGGTCCGCCCCGCCCGCCCGCTTCGCGATGGTCTCGGCGAGGACGCGTTCGACCGCCGCGTGGGCGTTCAGGAACTCGCCGCGCAGCATCAGCTGGCCCATCAGCTCCCGGATACGCGCAACATACGCGCGATCCGGCTCGCCCTCACGCGAATATTGCTCGATCACGGCCTGCTTGACGGACTCCCAGAGCGGCTCGCCCTCGGGCCGGGCGAGCAGGGCTTCGCGCATCCCCTCGTGGCGGTCGACGACCATCGAGCAGACCGCCTGCTCCTTGCTGGAGAAGTAGTTGTTGAATGTGCGGGGCGAGACGCCGACCTCGGTGGCGATGTCCTCGACCCGCACGTTCTCCAGCCCGCGATCCAGCGCGAGCCGCAACGCGGCCTGCGCCAGCGCGCGGCGGGCTTCGCGTTTCTTGCGCTCCCGCAGCGTGAGCTTCGGGGGTCCTTCCGGCGACATGCACGCAGTGTAGCGAAAAACTTGCGTGCCACGCAAAAAGTTGCGTGGCACGCAAGTTTGGGACGAATCGGACACGGCCGGGATTCCGCCGTGCGAACCCCCGTCAGCTGCGATATCGGCCGCCGTGTGCGCTCCGTTGTGACCCGCAACTTGCAAAATTGGTCCGATTGGCCTAGTCCGCTGCGCTCACCAGCAGCGACGCTCCGAATTCGTGCTCACGGCCCGCGTTCGCGCGGGAACCGGCTGTGGACATCTGTCGAAGCTTTCTGCTTCCATGTCCGGCATCGCCGCCCGGGGGTCGGCGCAGTGCACCGTTTCCGCACCTGAGCAAGGAAGAAGTGGGACCACATGGCCAGCCGGGCCCGGGAACTCCTGGATCGATCACGCGTCCTGCTGGACCGCTCGCGGGTCGCCGCGGCGCAGTACCTCACCGCGCCGCCGAAGCACCCGGGGTACACGCCCGTGGCGGGCCCGGCGATCACCGCGCTGCCGCCCGTCGAGGCGGTCGCGGCGCCGGCCGACGAGGCCGTGCTGGCCGAGATCTGCGCCAGCGTCGCCCTGCGTGACCTCAACCTGCTCGACCAGCTCCTGGCCCGGCTGGAGGAGCTCGAACAGGGGGAGGAGGACCACCACCGCCTCGCCGAGCTCTACCAGCTCGACCACCTCGCCACCCGGCTGCGCCGCAACGCCGAGAACCTGCGTGTGCTGGCCGGGCAGGACACCGCCGACGACGCCGCGCGCGCCACCTCGGTGCTCGACCTGATGCGCGAGGCGATGTCCTCGATCGACCACTACGCGCGGATCACCATCGGCCGGGTCGTCAACCTCGGCATCGTCGGCTTCGCCGCGGAGGACCTCGGCCGGGTGCTGGCGGAGCTGTTCGACAACGCCGCCAACCAGTCGTCGCCGAGCTCGCCGGTGAACGTCAGCGCGCACCTGACCGAACAGGGCAGCGTGCTCGTCCGGATCGAGGACGAGGGCATCGGCATCCCCGCCGACCGCGTCGAAGGCCTCAACGCACGGCTGGCCGCCGGGGGCGACCTCGACGACGCCGCCGCGCGGCACATGGGCCTCGCCGTGGTCGCCCGGCTCGCCGGCCGCCACGGGGTCACCGTGCGGCTCGACCGGCGCAGCCCGCACGGCACGGTGGCGACCGTGCTGCTGCCGACCGGCATCGTCACCGAGCTCGCCGAGCACGCGTGGTCGGGCACCCGCACCGTCACCGCCGAACCGGCCGAACCCGGGGCGAACGGCGAGCCGGTCGCCGTCGGCACGCTGCCGCGCCGGCGTCCGGGCGCCTTCCCCCGGGAGGAGCCGGCCCCGGCGCCGCGCAAGCCCACCCCGCGCCCCCGGCCGGTCGAGCAGGTTTCCGGCGGTATGACCGCCAACGGCCTGCCGCGCCGGGTGCCGGGCAGCATCCGCGGCGCCGCGCCCGAGCCGCCCCCGCCCGCGGCGCCGGCCGCCTCGGGCCACGAGCAGCTGCTCGCCGACCTCGGCGCGTTCGCCGACGGCGAGCAGGCGGCGCTCGCCGAGAACAACCGCACCCGGCAGGACGAGACGCCCGGAGGAACCGCCTCGTGAGCGCCCCCCACCCCTCGGCCCCGGCGAACTTCGCCTGGCTGCTCGACGACTTCGTCCGCAAGGTCCACGGCGTCAGCCACGCGCTGATCATGAGCGTGGACGGCTTCCCGCTCACCGCGTCCGACTCGGTCGCCGAAGCCGAGGCCGAGCAGCTCGCGGCCATCGCCAGCGGCCTGCTGTCGCTGGCCGGCAACAGCGCCGCGCTGTTCGGCAAGGGCGCGTGCGAGCAGATCATCATCCGGCTCACCCACGGCTACTTCCTCTTCATGGGCATCGGGTCCGGCGCCGGGCTCGCGGTGCTCACCTCGGGTGAGGCGGACATGAAGGTGGTCGCCTACGAGATGACCCAGTTCATCACCAACGCCGGTCACGCGCTCACCCCCGAGGTGCGCGCCGAGCTGCGCCAGGTGCTCACCGCGCGCCGGCCGAAGGTGTGATCCGCGTGCCCGACAAGGATGTGGTTCCCGTGTCCGAGAAGGACACCGCCTTGCCGCGGCGCAGCCGCCGGATCCGGGCGTACGCGCTCACCGGCGGCCGCACCAGCACCCGGCACCAGCTGCTGGTGGAGACGCTGGTGTCGGTCCCGCGGTACGACCCGGCGCTGAGCGACACGCTCATGCCCGAGTCGCGCTCGCTCTACGAACGTGCCCGGACCCGGTGCTCGATCGCCGAGCTGTCGGTCGGGCTGGACCTGCCGCTGGGTGTGGTGCGGGTGCTCATCGGCGACCTCGCCTCGCAGGGCGCGGTGTTCGTCCACCCCACCGCGCACGCCTACCACCACGACACCAACGTGCTCGAGAGGATCCTTGATGGGCTCAAGCGGCTCCCCGCCTGAGGGCGATCTGCTGACGATCTCCGCGAAGATCGTCGTCGCCGGGGGCTTCGGTGTCGGCAAGACCACGTTCGTCGGCGCGGTGTCGGAAGTGCCGCCGATGAGTAACGAGGCGTGGATGACCGAAGCCGGGGAAGGGGTCGACGACATCCCGCCCGGCGGCAAGTCGACCACGACCGTCGCGATGGACTTCGGCCGGATCACGCTGCGCCCGGACCTGCTGCTGTACCTGTTCGGCACGCCGGGGCAGGCGCGGTTCTGGTTCCTCTGGGACGACCTGAGCCGCGGCGCGCTCGGCGCCGTGGTGCTGGTCGACACCAGCCGGATCGACGAGTCGTTCGCGGCGATCAACTACTTCGAGAACGACTCCGAGCTGCCGTTCGTCGTCGCGGTCAACCAGTTCGAGGGCAAGCCGGTGCACGACCTCGACGAGGTGCGCGACGCGCTCGCCCTCGACCCGGCCGTCCCGCTGGTGACCTGCGACGCGCGCGACCGCGCGTCGACGATCGCCACCCTGACCGAGCTGGTCAGCCACACGCTGTCGCTCGCCGTGCTGTCGGGCCCGCGCGAGCTCGCCGGCAGCGCCCCGCACGCCTGAACAGAGGAGAACGAGCTTCATGCGCAGGGTTCTGATCGTCGGCGCCGGGCAGTCCGGGCTGCAGCTGGCCCTCGGGCTGCTGGCGAAGGACTTCGACGTCACCGTGATGTCCGCGCGGACGCCGGAGGAGATCCGGCACGGGCGCGTGATGTCGACGCAGTGCATGTTCCACGACGCGCTGCAGCACGAGCGGGACCTCGGGATCAACCTGTGGGAGTCCGAGACCGTCGACGTCGAGGGCCTCGGCGTCTCGGTGGCCGCGCCCGACGGCGGCCGCGCGCTCGACTGGTTCGCCGAGCTGGACGAGATCGCGCAGTCGGTCGACCAGCGGGTGAAGATGGCGGGCTGGCTGGAGCTGTTCGAAGACCGCGGCGGCAAGCTCGTCATCCACGGCGTGATGACCTCCGAGCTGGACGCGCTGGCCCGGCTGTACGACCTGGTGATCATCTCGGCCGGCAAGGGCGAGCTGGTCCAGCTGTTCGACCGCGTGCCCGAGCGGTCGCCGTACACGAAGCCGATGCGCGCGCTCTCGCTCGCCTACGCCCACGGCGTGCGCCCGCGGCCGGAGCACCCGGACAAGCAGGCGGTGCGGTTCAACATCGTGCCCGGGGTCGGCGAGCTGTTCATGATCCCCGCGCACACGCTCAGCGGGAACTGCGACATCCTCTTCTTCGAAGGGGTGCCCGGCGGCCCGCTCGACTGCTTCGACGACCGCCCGGCCCCGGCCGAGCACTTCGTGCGCATCCTCGACCTGATGCGGCAGTTCGTGCCGTGGGAGTACGAGCGCTGCCGCGACGCCGAGCTGACCGACCCGAAGGCGACGCTCGCGGGCGGCTACACGCCGGTGGTGCGCCGGCCGGTCGGCACCCTGCCCGGCGGGGCGATCGTGCTGGGCATGGCCGACGTCGTCGTGGCGAACGACCCGATCACCGGCCAGGGCTCGAACAACGCGAGCCACTGCGCGGCGACCTACCTGGACGCGATCGTGGAGCGCGGCGACCGGCCGTTCGACGCGGAGTGGATGGACGCGACGTTCGAGCGCTACTGGGAGTACGCCCGGCACGTCACCGAATGGACGAACGCGTTGCTCCTGCCGCCGCCCCCGCACGTGCTCCAGATCCTCGGCGTCGCCGGTCAGAACCCCGCGGTCGCGAAGCGGTTCGCCAACGGTTTCACGGATCCCACGGACTTCCAACACTGGTTCCTGGATCCGGCACTTTGGGAGAAGTACCTGGCAGAGGTCTAGATCGCCGGTGCGGTGCACTGTCGCCGGGGGACGATTCGGGCTACGGTAACTACGTAGCGTGAAGGCGATCTCGGAGGTGCGGGGCATGCGGGCGATGTGGAAGGGCTCGGTGTCGTTCGGGCTGGTGTCCATCCCGATCCAGATGTACGCGGCCACCGAGAACAAGAACGTCTCGCTCCGGCAGGTGCACGAGGCCGACGGCGGGCGCATCCAGTACAAGCGGTTCTGCACGATCGACGGCCAGGAAGTGCCGTACGCCGAGATCGCCAAGGGCTACGAGCTGCCCGACGGCGAGATGGTGGTGATCACCGACGCCGAGATGGCCGAGCTGCCGCTGTCCTCGCAGCGCACGATCGACGTCCTGGAGTTCGTGCCGCTGGAGTCGATCGACCCGATCCAGTACGACCGCACGTACTACCTGGAGCCGCAGAAGAACGCGGTGAAGCCGTACATCGTGCTGCGCGACGCCCTGCACAAGGCCGGCCAGGTGGCCGTCGCGAAGGTCGCCGTCCGGCAGCGGGAGAGCATGGCGGTGCTGCGGGTGCACTCCGACGTGCTGGTGATGACCACGATGCTGTGGCCGGACGAGGTCCGCGAACCGGACTTCCCGTTCCTGCGGGACGACCCGCCGCAGATCCGGCCGCAGGAGCTGTCGATGGCGGGCTCGCTGATCGACTCCCTGGCCGAGCCGGTGTTCGAGTCGGACAAGTACCGCGACCACTACCGCGAGGCCCTCGAGGAGATGATCGAGGCCAAGGTCGCGGGGGAGGAGACGACCAAGCCCGCGGCGGTCACCGCCAAGGCCGACGTCGTCGACCTGATGGCCGCGCTGCAGGCCAGTGTGGACGCGGCGAAGAAGTCCCGCGAGCCGGCGAAGGCCGCGGCCAAACCGGCCACCAAGGCCACATCGGACACCGCCGGGGACGAGTCCGGCGAGTCCGATGAGGACGAGAAGCCGGCCAAGAAGAAGCCGGCGGCCCGCAAGCGCGCGCCGAAGTCCGCCTGAGCCGCTGCCGCGATCCCGGTCGGGTGGTTGTGCCGACACGCCGTCCCAGTACCGGACCCGTCCGCTTCCCGGTGGTACCAAGAGGTGCGAGCACACCGATCGCGGAAAGGCGGGCCGGTCATGGAGTGCGCCTCTTGTGACGCGGGGATCGACCACTGCCACGGGACGCTGGTGGTCCACCCGGAAGGCGGATTCGCCGAATGCGCGGATCCGGCCTGCGGGGACCCCGACCGCGTCCGGCACGGGCTGATCGTCGACTGCCACACCGTCGGCGGCGGCTGCGCGTGCGCGGCCGCGCCGGAAGAATCCTTGCTGCGCCAGGTTTCCTGAGCCTCCCGCCAGGATCCGTGAAGGCCTTCCCGCCGGGCTTTGCCGTCCGCCGGGGAGGCCTTCTCGGTGTCAGAAAGGCGTCAGGAACGTAACCCGATCGTGTATGCAGCTGTGTACACGGGCTTGGCGATGTGCTAACACTAACGAGGTCCTTCGGCTCTCCCTCCCCCTCGGAGCCGGAGGACCCTTTATTTTCCGCGGCGGCTTTCCGGGCGCGCCGTAAAAAACCGAAAGGCCCGGCCCGGTCAGCGGAAGCGCTGACCGGACCGGGCCGGGGGTCACGGGATCAGTACCAGTGCGCGCGGCCGCCGATCTTGCGGCCGGTGCCGCCGAGAATGGCCAGCGCAACGCCGGCCACCGCGAGCACGATGCCGATGGTGTACAGCACCGGGATACCGACGATGAACCCGATGACCAGCAGAATCACACCGAGGACGATCACTTGACACTCTCCTTCGCACGAGACCCGGCCCGGCTCCGTGCCGTCCGGGCGGATGCGCTCTCGTTCGGAGGATGGCCAGTTTCGCGGGGTGCCAAACTGCGGCAAATGGAGCAACTTCCGCTCAGTACCGGTAGTGGTCGAGCTTGTACGGGCCTTCGACGTCCACGCCGATGTACTCCGCCTGGGCCTTCGACAGCTTGGTGAGTTTCACACCAAGAGCGTCGAGGTGCAGGCGGGCGACCTTTTCGTCGAGGTGCTTGGGCAGCCGGTGGACGTCGGTGGCGTACTCGCCGGGCTTGGCGAACAGCTCGATCTGCGCGATGGCCTGGTTGGTGAAGGAGTTCGACATCACGAACGACGGGTGGCCGGTCGCGTTGCCGAGGTTCATCAGGCGGCCCTCGGAGAGCACGATGATCGCGTGGCCGTCGGGGAACGTCCACTCGTGCACCTGCGGCTTGATCTCGTTCTTCACGACACCGGGCAGCTTCGCGAGCCCCGCCATGTCGATCTCGTTGTCGAAGTGCCCGACGTTCGCGACGATCGCGTTGTGCTTCATGCGGCTCATCTGGTCCGCGGAGATGATGCCGAAGTTCCCGGTCGTCGTGATGAAGATGTCGGACGTGGCGACGACGTCTTCGAGCTCGACGACGTCGAGGCCGTCCATCGCCGCCTGCAGCGCGCAGATCGGGTCGATCTCGGTGACCGCGACGCGGGCGCCCTGGCCGCGCAGCGCCTCGACCGCGCCCTTGCCGACGTCGCCGTACCCGCAGACGAGGACGCGCTTGCCGCCGATCATCACGTCGGTGGCCCGGTTGATCCCGTCCACCAGGGAGTGCCGGATCCCGTACTTGTTGTCGAACTTGGACTTCGTCACCGAGTCGTTGACGTTCATCGCCGGGAAGAGCAGCTCGCCGTCCTTGGCGAGCTTGTAGAGCCGCTTGACGCCGTTGGTCGTCTCCTCGGTGACCCCGCGGATCTCCTTGGCCATCCGGGTGAAGCGGTCACCGTCGGCGGCCAGGCTGGCACGCAGGGTCTCCAGGACGATCCGGTACTCCTCCGGGTCCTCTTCGGACGGTTGCGGCACCGCGCCGGCCGCCTCGAACTCGACTCCCTTGTGGACGAGCAGGGTGGCGTCGCCGCCGTCGTCGAGGATCATGTTCGGCGCCTGACCGCCGGAGAACGCGAAGAGCTGGTCGGTGCACCACCAGTACTCCTCGAGCGTTTCGCCCTTCCACGCGAACACCGGCGTGCCGGACGGGGCGTCGACGGTGCCCTCGGGGCCGACGACGACCGCGGCGGCGGCCTCGTCCTGGGTGGAGAAGATGTTGCACGACACCCAGCGCACCTCGGCGCCGAGGGCGACCAGGGTCTCGATGAGCACGGCGGTCTGGACGGTCATGTGCAGCGACCCGGCGACGCGGGCGCCCTTCAGCGGCTGCGTCGCGGCGTACTCGCGGCGGATCGCCATCAGGCCGGGCATCTCGTGCTCGGCCAGCCGCAGCTGCGTGCGGCCGGCGTCGGCCAGCGCGAGGTCGGCGACGGCGAAGTCGAGGCCGTTGCGGTTCTGCAGTTTCTCGCTCATTCTTCGGTCACTCCGGAATCGGCGTTTCGGGATGGAAAAACGGAAAAGGGCAGCACTGATCGCGGCACGCTGGTGCCGTAACGGGTGCGGGGCTGGAGCTAGGCGTGGCCGCCGAGGGCCGAGGGTCTGAGTCCGCGCAACAAAAAAGAGCACCTCCCGTGAAGGAGGCGCCCTTGGGTCGTGGTCCGGGCCGAGCGTGGCGGAAAGGATTCCGTCGCAGCGCCTCTCGGCCCGCGACCAGGATGGCAAAACCGCCGGGAAGCTGTCAAGCGAGCACGCACGCCATGAGAACGTCGTCGACGTCCTCGCCGTCGACGTGGAATTCCGCGCGCAACACCCCTTCGACGGTGAACCCGCAGCGCTCGTAGAGCCGGCGCGCGGCGGTGTTGTGTCCGAGCACGCGCAGCGTCAGCTTCCGGGCGCCCCGGCGGCGCGCTTCGGCCACGGCGGCGTCGACGAGCCGGCGCGCGATGCCGAGCCGGCGCCGGTCCGGGTCGACGGCGAGCCCGCCGACCACCAGCACGTGCCGGTGCGCGGCGATGGGGAAGCCCGCGTCGAGCCGGACGTACCCAGCGACGGTGCCGTCGTGCTCGGCGACGAGGACGTTCTCCGGCCGGGTGCCGTCCCCGAAGAACGGGGTGCCGGGCGGCGGCGGGGGAGCGGGGGACACCGCCGTCGTCCAGGTGCGCTCGTCGAGCTTCGCGAGCACGGCCTCGTCGTCGGCGCGGGCGAGCCGGACGGTGGTCATGCGCTGAGCTCTTGCCATGCCTGCTCGACGATCCCGGCCAGCTCCCGCGGGTCGTGGTTGCCTTCGGTGGCCAGGCTCCGCACGGTGACGGTCAGGCCGGGGCCGGTGCGCTGGCAGCTCAGCACGAACGAGCGGTCGGGGTCCGGGGTGGAGCCGGGCGCGGCCGGGTCGTTGTGCACCAGGCACCCGACGTCGCCGATCCGCACCAGCTCGGTGCTCGGCTTGGCCACCCCGAGGGCCTGGACGTCCTCGAACGGGGCGAACAGCTCCGGCGAGGACGCGCGCACGGCGATCAGCTGGAACGACCGCAGCAGCCGGTCGTCCTGGTACTGCTGCACCACGGCGCCCGCCCCGCCGTAGGCCGCCGACACGCGGTTGCCCGTTTCGCGGTCGGTCTTGCCGACGCGGTCGATCTGGGCCTGGCCCCGGACCTTGTCGACCTTCGCGATCGCGTCCTGGGCGCGGGTCAGCCCGCCGAGGGCGGCGGGCGCGGTCAGCTCCCGGCCGCTCGGTTCGTCCCCGAAGAGGCCGAGCACCAGCCAGGGCACCCCGACCAGGAACGCGCCGACGAGCACCCCGATCAGGCCGGTGGCGACCGGGCGGGCGAGCAGCGGGCGGCGCCGGGGAACCGCCGGTCCGAGCGGGGTTTCTTCGGTCACCCGGCAATCGTGGCGGACCCGGGCCGCCGGCGGGACGGGATTTTTCCGGTTGGCTCTCAAACGAGGTGCGCGCGCCGCCAGATGCCTTCGGAGCGGCCGCCGATCAGCCCCGTCTCGCGCAGGAACGGCACGATCTTCGCGGCCATCCAGCGCCGTGTCTCGTGGAAGTGCGGGTTCGCCAGCGCCGCGGCCCGGCCCTCGCGCGCGGGGATCCCGACGCTCCGGTAGATCCGCGGGTCGACCATGCTGTCGATGACGCCGTAGGCGACGAGCGCGGTCCGCAGCCGATGGCGTTGCAGGGCCGCCTTCGACAGTTTCGGCGTCTCCCGCAGCACTTCTTCCTTGGCGAACCGGACGTGCCGGGCCTCTTCGACGACGTGGATGCGGTTGACCGAGCGGATCAGCGGCTGGATCCCGTCGTCGTCCATCATCGAGCGCTGCAGCCGGTCGGTGGTCTCCTCGGCGACCAGCACGCTGGCGAACATCGACGGCCCGGCGGCGGTCGCGCCGAACACTTTCGCGGCGCGGTGCACGACCTGCGGGACGCCGTAGCGCGGGACGCCGAGCCGCTCGGCGGTGCGCGCGAACATGACCGAGTGCCGGGTCTCGTCGCCGATCTCGGTCATGGCGTACTGCGCGTGCTCGGTGCGCGCGTCGAGGTCGAAGACGTACCGGGCGAGCAGCTGCATCAGCACGATCTCGAACCACAGGCCGACGCTCATGATGCTGGCGATCTCGTGCTTGGACAGCTCGATCCGCTGCTCGGGCGTCAGCTTCGCCCAGAGGTCGGTGCCGTAGAGGGAGACGCGCTCGAGCGGCATGTACGCCTTGCCCTCGGCGAGCGGCGCGGCCCAGTCGATGTCGACGTACGGGTCGTAGGAGTTCTTCGCGGAGCTCTTCAGCAGGCGGGCCGCGGTGACGTCCCGGTCCTGGGCCTCGACGCCCATGGCGGCCTCCGAAAGTAGGGGGTACGCGATGTACTAGCTACTTCGGCAGCGTACACCGCCCGGCGCGCCGTGAGTAGGCTTCCGCCGTGACCAAGGTCGACGGACGGGCGGCGCGCTGGGCCGGGCAGCAGGAACGGCGGCGCGCGGAGTTCGTCGACGCCGCGCTCGCGGCCATCGCCGAGCACGGCCCGGACGTCTCGACCGAGCAGATCGCCGAGCGCGCCGGTGTCGCCCGCACCCGCCTGTACCGGCATTTCGACGGCGCGGCCGACCTCCAGCGCGCGATCGCCGAACGCGCGGCCGAGCTGGTCACCGCCGAGCTCCGGCCGCTCTGGCACCCGGAAGGGTCGCCCAACGGGATGATCTCCACGGTGATCTCGACGCACCTGCGCTGGCTGACCGAGCACGCCCACCTGCACCGCTACCTGGCCCGCACGCTGCCCGGCGCGCCGGTGACCGCGACCGACGTCCGCGGCACGATCGCGCGGCACCTGAGCCGCCTGTTCACCGGCTACCTGGCGGCGTTCGGCCTGGATCCGGCGCCGGCGGACACGATCGCGTTCGGCCTGGTCGGCTACGTCGAGTCGGCGACGACCCGCTGGCTCGACCACCCGGGCGCGCTCAGCCTGGCCCAGCTGACCGACCAGCTGACCGGCACGATCTGGGCGATGCTCGATCACACGCTGCGGGCGGGCGGGGTGGAGCTGGACCCGGACCGGCCGCTGCCGCTCCCGGACGAGCTCTAGTCTTCGCGCGGGAACTCGGCCCGGACACCCAACAGCCGCACCGCCCGCGTCAGCTCGAACATCCCCAGCACCTCGCGCGCCGCCCGGTCGATCTCGGTGGCGTCCGACGTCGGCTCGGGCAAGGTGATGCTGTGCGTGTGCGTCATGAACGGCGCGAACCGGACCTTCACCGCCACCCGCGCCGCCGGGCGGCCCTCCTCGAGGACGTCCTGCGTGACGCGCTTCGCCAGCGCCGACACCTCCGCCGCCATCTCGGCCGGGTCGGTCAGGTCGCGCTGGAAGGTCGTCTCGCGGCTGCGGGAGCGGGCCACGTACGGTGTCGCGCTGACCTCGGCGTCGCTGATGCCGCCGCCGAGCAACCGCAGCCACGGGCCGGTCTTCGGGCCGAACCGCGCGGCCAGCGCCGCAGCCTCGGCGCCGGCCAGGTCGAGCACCGTCGTGATGCCGAGCTCGGCGAGCTTCTTCGCCGTCTTGCCGCCGATGCCCCACAGCGCGTCGGTCGGGCGCTCGGCCATCACGTCCCACCAGTTCTCCCGCGTCAGCCGGAAGATCCCGCCCGGCTTGCCGAACCCGGTGGCGAGCTTGGCCCGCAGCTTGTTGTCCCCGATGCCGACCGCACAGGACAGGCCGGTCTCGGCGGCTACCGCCTCCTTGAGCGCGGCCGCGAACGCCTCCGGGTCGTCGGTCTCGGCGCCGACGAAGGCCTCGTCCCAGCCCAGCACCTCGACGACGACCGGGAACTCCCGCAGCGCCGCCATCACGCGCTCCGACACCTCGAGGTAGGCGGGCGGGTCGCTTGGCAGGAAAACGGCGTCGGGACAGCGTTTCGCCGCGATCCGCAGCGGCATGCCGGACTGGATCCCGAACGCGCGCGCCTCGTACGACGCCGTCGCGACGACGGCGCGTTCGGTCGGGTCCCCGGCGCCCCCGACGACCACGGGCTTCCCGCGCAGCTCGGGGCGGCGGGCGATCTCGACCGCGGCGATGAACTGGTCGAGGTCGACGTGCAGGACCCACTTCACGGGCCCAGTCTCGCCTCAGACGCGGTGGCGCGCCACGTGGGTCCAGACGGCGCCGGTGAGGGCGAGGATCCCGCAGAGCGTGACCCCGGGGTCGGGCAGGATCAGCCCGACCACGAGGAGCGCCACGGCGGTGACGTCGAGGGCGATCAGCAGGGCGGTGCGGAGGGCGCGCGGCTTCCGGCGCCGTTTGCCCTCGCGCAGGGCGGTGGCCAGGTCGGGGTCGCTGAATTCGAGACTGCGCTCGATCTTCTCGAGCTCGGTGCGTTCGTGGTGACTGAGCATCGGGGTACTCCTTCGGCGCCGAACGCGCCGTATCGCCAGAGCGAATACCCAATCGTCGCGCGGACGAACCGCCGAATGCCTTCTCAATCTGTGCTTTTTACTGCGCCGTACGGGTGATCTGCGCTCCGTAACCGGTACCGGACACGTTACGTTGCCCCCTGAACGTGGCCGGTCGAGGCCCGGACGACGGAGGGGACGTCCCGTGGGGGCGGCCGTTGGGGACGGGTGGCCGGCTCCTGCTTCGCGCGCGGGGTGACCGGTCAGGACCTTCGACCAGCTGGAGGACTTGATGACCCTGCCCACCGAGCCGATCGGCAGCATCCCGCGTCCCGACTACCTCGTCGCGGGCCTCGGCGAGTTCGCCGCCGGGCGGATCGACGCCGCCGCGCTCGCGGACCTCGAAAGCCGCGCGCTGGCCGACACGATCACCCGGCTCGAGGAAACCGGCTCGCCGGTGCTGACCGACGGCGAGCAGGGCAAGCCGAGCTTCGCGACGTACCCGCTGGCCGGCCTGACCGCGCTGGCGCCCGACGGTGTCGTGATCCCGTTCGCCGACGGCCACACCCGGCAGCTGCCGCGGCTGACCGCGGGCCCGTTCCGCTACGCCACCCACGCGGACGAGTACCTGACCCGCGCGAAAGCGCTCACCGGCAAGCCGGTCAAGCAGGCCGTGATCGCCGCGTCGGCGGTCTCGTTGATCTACCCGGCCGACGGCATCGACGGCTACACCCAGGAGCAGTTCGTCGCCGACCTCGTGAACGAGGCCGAGGCGGACATCCGGCGCAGCCTCGACGCCGGCGCGGACAGTGTGCAGATCGACTTCACCGAGGGCCGGCTCTCGCTGAAGCTGGACCCGTCGGGCGGGCTGCTGCGGCAGTTCGTCGACCTCAACAACGCGGTGCTCGACCGCTTCACGGCGGAGGAGCGCGCGAAGATCGGCGTCCACACCTGCCCGGGTGGCGACCAGGACTCCGTGCACAGCCTCGACGTCGACTACGCGGACCTGCTCCCGACGCTGTTCGACCTCAAGGCCGGGCGCTTCTTCGTCCAGCTGGCCAGCGAGGCCGAGCCGGAGCGCGCGCTGCGGGTCATCGCGGACAACCTGAAGGCGGAGCAGCGGGTCTTCGTCGGCGTCATCGACCCGATCGACCCGCGGGCGGAGACCCCGGAGGAGGTCCGCGACCGCGTCCTCACGGCGGCGAAGTTCCTCCCGGCCGAGCGCCTGGGCACCTGCGACGACTGCGGGTTCTCCCCGTTCGCCGACGACACGTCGACCTCGCGCGACATCGCGTTCGCGAAGATCAAGGCGCGCGTCGAAGGCACCCGCCTGGCGGCGGAAAAGCTGGGCTGACGGTGAGTGAGGGCCCGCTCCGGCGGGCCCTCACGCCGTTTCGGCGGCGACTTTGACCCCGAGCGCGACGAGCACACTGCCGAGCACGGCGTCGAGCCCCCGCCGGACGCGCCCGTCGGCGAAGAACCGCTTGAGCGCCCCGACGACGAGGGCGAGGGTGGCGAACCAGAGCACGGTGCCGGCGGTGGCGATGACGGCGAGCTCGAGCGTCTGCAGGGTGGAGCCGTCGGCGGGCAGGAACTGGGGGAGCAGCGCGAGGAAGTAGACGGCGACCTTGGGGTTGAGCAGGTTGGTGAAGAGCCCCTGCCGGAAGGCGGCGCCGGCGTGGAGCGGGGTGGTCGGTTTGTCGCTTCGCAGATCCCGGTACTCCCCGCGGCGAACGGCGAGCCAGGCTTTCACGCCGAGGTAAACGAGGTAGGCGGCCCCGACCAGCTTCACGACGCTGAAGGCGACGGCCGAAGCGGTGAGCACGGCGGCAACACCGAGCGCGATGGCGACGACCCAGGCGAAAACGCCGAGCGCGATCCCGACCCCGGCGGCGATCCCGGCCCGGCGGCCGCCGGTGAGGGACGTCCGGGTCACGACGACGAAGTCGGGTCCGGGGGACATCGCGCCGAGGACTACGACCAGGAGGAACGACGCGGCGGTGGCACCGGGGATCATGGCCGAAGGATACGACCCGCGCCGAACTGATTTTTGGTGCAGGTGCGGCCGCCGGAACTCGCTTTTTTGGTGAGGTGATCGGCATCCGTGGACGGCGCAGTCGGCCTGCGCTCGGCGACCGATCCCGGATGGACGGACTCCGCTTCCCGATCAAATCGCCGAGGTGCGCCGCAACCGCTGTGTGTCCGAGCCGGCACCGTCAGTATCACCACGCGACCCCGGGAAGATCCACCGGCCACCCCGTGTTGGCCCAAGTGACATGCGACCCGACCCGAAAGTTCGACGCTCAACTTCCGGTAGGGTCGATCTTGTGGGCGAGACCAGGGGTGAGGGCATGGTGGCTGAGGTGCGGACGCGGGTGCGGATCCCGCTCCGGTTCGACGGCGGCCTCGCGGTCGACGCCGAGGCCGTCACCTTCCGGGGGCTCGCCGACGATGGTGAGCACCTCGCCTTCGTCCTCGGGACGCCCGGGGACGTGCCGCTCGTGCGGCCGCACTCCGAGTGCCTGACCGGGGACGTCTTCGGGTCCGCGCGCTGCGACTGCGGGCCGCAGCTGGCGGAGGCCGTCGAGAAGATCTCCGAGGTCGGGGGGTACCTGCTCTACCTGCGGCAGGAAGGCCGGGGGATCGGGCTCTACAACAAGCTCGACGCCTACGCGCTCCAGGACGGCGGGCTCGACACCTACGCCGCGAACGCCGCGCTCGGGTTGCCCGAAGATGCTCGCGACTACACCGTTGCCGCGCAGATGCTCGACGCTCTCGGTGTGCGGGAAATCGACCTGTTGTCCAACAACCCCGACAAGGCCGCGCAGCTCAAGGCCGCCGGGATTCTGGTGCGTGGTCAGGTGGCGACCGGGGTTTTCGCCACCGAGAACAATGTCCGTTACCTCCGGGCGAAGGCCGAGCAGACCGGGCACACCCTGCCCGGGCTGGCCAGCTAAGCCAGGCGCTGGGCCGCCGCGGCCGCCGGGCCCGTGGTCAGTTTCTCCAGCAGTCCGATCAGGACCGTCTGCTCCGATGGCGTGAGCGACGCCGCCCAGGCCTGCTCGCGCTCGTTGTGGGCCTGGTATGCGTCGGTCACCGCCGTGTGGCCCGATTCCGTCAGCGCCAGCTCGACCGCCCGGCGGTCGGTCGGCACCTGGGTGCGGGTCACCATGCCGTCCCGCTCCAGGGTCTTGACCAGCGCCGACACCGCCGCGCGGCTCATGCCGGCCAGCCGCGCCGCGTGGCGGGACTCGAGCGGGCCCGCCAGCCAGAGCACGAACAGCACCCGGAACCCGCCCCAGCTCAGGCCGCGCGGGCGGTGCACCGTCGACTCCCAGTCGTAGACCAGCGCGCCGGTCAGCCGGTGCAGCGTCAGGCCGAGGCGCATCGCCACCGGGTCGGTCGTGGGCAGCTCGGCCTGCGTCTTCCCGATCGCGTAGTCGACGAACGAGAGGTAGTCGAGGTCGGCCGGTCGGTCGGTCATGGGCTCAGGTTAGGGGACGAGGGGTTCCGCGCGGCCGTCCGGCGGGCTAGCCTGTCGGGCAGATAGTCAAACCTTTGACGATCAAGGAGTGCTCGTCATGACGAAGAAAGCCTTCGCCTCTTCGGCCGACCTCGCGGAGAAGGCGCAGACCCTCGAGGTGCTCGCCGACGGCGTGTACGCGCTGACCGCGGAAGGTGATCCGAACATCGGCGCGATCGAGGGTGAGGACTTCCTCGTCTGCTTCGAGGCACTCGCGACGCCGGTCGCCGCGCGCGAGTGGCTGGCGAAACTGCGTGAGCACACCGACAAACCCGTGCGCTACCTGGTGTTGAGCCACTACCACGCGGTGCGCGTGCTCGGCGCTTCGGCGTTCGACGCCGAGGTGATCGTCGCCCACGAGAACACCCGCGCCCTGGTCGCCGAGCGCGGCAAGGAGGACTGGGCGAGCGAGTTCGGCCGGATGCCGCGGCTGGCGAAGGCCGCCGAGTCGGTGCCGGGCCTGACCTGGCCGACGCTGACCTTCTCCGACCGGCTCACCATCGACCTCGGCGGGGACCGCGGCGACCTCGTGCTGCAGTACTGCGGACGCGGCCACACCGAAGGCGACCTCGTGGCCTGGCTGCCCCGGCAGAAGATCCTCTACGCCGGTGACCTCGTCGAGGCCGAAGCCGCGCTGTACACCGGCGACGCGTTCCACCGGGAGTGGTCGTCGTCCACTTTGGACACCGTTGCGGCGTTCGGCGCCGAGGTGCTCATCGGCGGCCGCGGGGGTGTGAGCCGCGGCAAGGAAGCCGTCGACGCCGCGATCACGCAGACCCGGCACTTCCTGACCACGATGATCCGCGAGGTCGGCGCGGTCCGCGACGCCGGCGGCACGCTCAAGGACGCCTTCGAGCGCACCCACGCGGCGCTGGTGGACCAGTACGGGCAGTGGCCGATCTTCGAGCACTGCCTGCCCTTCGACGTCTCCCGGCTGTGGGACGAGCTGTCCGGAGTGGAGCGTCCGGTGATCTGGACCGCCGAGCGCGACCGCGAAGTCTGGGACCAGCTCCAAGGATGACGGTCGCCGTCCTCGGCAGCGGCCCGGTCGGCCAGACGGCCGCGCTGCTGCTCGCGCGCTGGGGCGTGCCGGTGGTGCTCGTCGACGAGCACGAGGTGCGCGACCCCGTGGGGTCCAAGGCCATCTGCCAGCAACGGGACACTTTGGACGTCTGGGCGTCGCTCGGCGCGGGCTGCCTCGCCGAGGAGGGCCTCACCTGGACGACCGCGCGGACCTTCCACCGCGACCGGGAGCTGTTCTCGCTGCAGCTGCCGGACGGCGGCTCGGCCCTGCCGCCGTTCGTCAACCTCTCGCAGGCCCGGGTCGAGGAGGTCCTCGACGAGCTGATCGCCGCCCAGCCGCTGATCGACGTCCGCCGCGGCCACCGCGTCACCGGGCTGACCCAGCCGGGGAACGTCGTGGTCGAGTGCGCCACGAAGGACGGGCCGCGCCGGATCGAGGCCGACTACGCGATCGCCGCCACCGGCGCCCGCGGTGACGTCGTGCGGAAGGCCCTCGGGCTGCACCTCGAAGGAGTGTCGTTTAAGGACCTGTTCCTGATCTGCGACATCCGCGCCGACCTGCCGGGCTGGGCGGCGGAGCGCCGGTTCTACTTCGACCCGCCGTGGAACCCCGGCCGCCAGGTGCTGATCCACCCGTGCCCCGGCTCGCAGTTCCGCATCGACTGGCAGGTCCCGGCGGACTACGACCTCGCCGCCGAGGAAACCGGCGGCGCCCTGGACAAGCGGATTCGGGCGATCCTCGGCGACCGGCCGTACGACGTCGTCTGGCGTTCGGTGTACCGGTTCCACACACGCCTGGTCGAGCGGATGCGCGCCGGGCGGGTCCTGCTGGCGGGGGACTGCGCCCACCTGGTCGCGCCGTTCGGGGCCCGGGGGCTCAACTCGGGGGTGGCCGACGCGGAGAACGCGGCGTGGAAGCTGGCCTGGGTGCTGCGCGGGCTGGCGGGGGAGGAGCTGCTGGAGAGCTACCACACCGAGCGGCACGCGGCCGCGGTGGAGAACGCCGAGGTGACCACGGCGACGATGGACTTCCTGGTGCCCCAGGACGAAGCGCAGCGCGAACGTCGTGACCGGGCGCTGGCCGGGGGTGTGCACGCCGAGGTCGACTCGGGACGGCTCGCCGAACCGTTCTGGTACACCGATTCCCCCCTGACCACATCGGACCCGTCTCGGCCGTTCGCCGGACGGCCGCCGCGCGGGGCGTTGCCGCCGCCGGGGCCGGGGGTGCTGCTGCCGGACGTGACCGTCCCGGGTGGACGGGTGCGCGACCTGGCCCGGCAGGGGTTCCTGCTGCTCACGACCCCCGGGGTGACCGCCGAGGGAAGCCGGTCGGTCGAGATCCCGGTGGGCGGGGTGCTCGGTGCGCGTCCGGGCGAAGCCTGGCTGGTCCGCCCGGACGCGTACGTCGCCGCGGTGTTACGGGTAGCTGACCAGCGGGCTCACCTGGTGCCCGGTGTTCGCGGCGTCACCCGTGTCGTTGATGACGTGCGCGATCGTGCCGACGCCGCCGAGTGACACCGAAACGAGGTTGTGGAACCGCACCCCGCTGTTGTTCGGCACCTCGAAGGAGTGACTGGCCACAATGGACGGGTTGGTATTGAAGAAGCAGTAGCTGCCCAGGCCCCACCCTTCGTGGCTGGTGACCGAGTCGGCCACCTTGTAGGCCGCCCAGCCCTGCCGGCCGCCGCCGCTGGACCAGGACCCCTGGTCCGGCGGGTCGTACGGCATCTCGTTCTGGAAGAAGTACGTCCGGCCGCCGTTGCCGTTCCAGAGCACCTCGTACTGCTGGTAGTGCTCGACGAACAGGCCGTACATCGTCACGTTCGCGCCGTTGACGACCAGGCCGTTCGCCGCGGTGTTGACGTTCCAGCCGACGCCGTTCGAGTGGTCGCCGCGCCAGAGCCACATGTGGTCGCCGATGACGTTGTTCGAGTTGACCACCAGCGTCTGCGTGGCCTTCCCGACGGCCGCGCCGCCGATCCGGAAGAACACGTCGTGCAGCGACGTCGGGTCGGCCGCGTGGTTCGCGGCCGAGCCCGGCTGGCCGACCTGCACGAGCACCGGCGAGTTCACCGCGCCCGCGTCGATCAACAGCCCGGCGATCTTCACTCCGTCCACATCGGACGTCGTGATGGCCGCGTTCCCGTTGGTCGGCTGCAGCGTCGCCAGGCCGAGGCCGAGCACCACGGTGTCCGGGCGCGTGACGTTCAGCGCCTGGTCGAGGTGGTACACACCGGGCGTGACGAGCAGGTTCTTGCCCGCCGCCAGAGCTGCGTTGATCGTCGCCGCCGAGTCCGACGGGTGCGCGACGTAGAACTCGCTCAGCGAGATCGACTGGCCCGCCGGGGCGCCGTGGCCCCAGCTCGTGCCGGACGAGTTCTGCCGCAGCGCCGGGACGAACACGTTGTAGCTGCCCGAGCCGTCGACGTAGAGGAACGGCTTCTCGCGGATCACCGGCGTCTGGCCGACGACGGTCTCCGGCGGGTTCGGGAACGACGCCGGCGGCGTGCCGGTCGAGCCGACGAACACCATGTTCCACACGCCGCCCTGCCAGCCGCCGAGCTCGCTGTTGCGGGTCAGGAACTGTTGCTGCGAACCGGAAACGGCGACGCCGTCGATCTTGCTGTCGGCGATCAGGCCACCGCTGGCCCAGCCGTCCCCGCCGTTCCACAGCTGGATCTGGCTGCCCTTGAGGTGCATCCGGCGGTAGGGCGCGGCCTGCGCGACGGCCCAGCGTTCGACCTGGCCGGCCGGCAGGGTCACCGAGAGGTTTTCCGCGGAGCGCCAGAAGTTCTGCGTCGCGTTGCCCTTGTTGGCCGGGTTGTCACCCTGCTGCAGCCAGTCCGCCTCGACGCGGACGTGGCCGTTGAGGTTGACGTCGTCGGGGGAGAGACCGAGGCCCGCCACCTGCTCGTAGAAGCCGAGGTTGACGTCGGCGTTGTAGTTCCCGGGCTTGAACAGCACGGCGTATCGTTCGTTGCCGAACTGGTTCGTGTGCTGCTGGTTCGCGATCTGCGTCAGCCGGTTCTGGATGGTCGTCGCCGGGGTCGACGGGTCGAACACCGACACGTTCGGCCCGAGATCCGGGTTGCGCGGGTCGGTCGGCGGGATGGTCGTCCCGCCGCCGGTGCCGTGCACCGCGACTTCCCACAGCGAGTAGCCGTAGCCGGTGGCCCGCTGGGTGCCGTTGACCCGGAGGTACCGGGCGGTGCCGGAGAGGGCGACGGTCTGCGTGCCGCCGGCGCCGGTGGTGGTCGAGTACGCGGTCGTCCAGGTGTTCGCGTCCGAGGACAGCTGCACGGAGAACGCTTTCGCGTACGCGGCTTCCCAGGTGAGCGCCACGTCGCAGAGCTGCTGCGCGGAGCCGAGGTCGACCTGGAGCCACTGCGGGTCGCTGAACGCGCTGGACCAGCGGGTGCCGGTGTTGCCGTCGACCGCGGCGGACGCGGGTGTCCCGCCGTTCTCGGTCGAGGACGCGGTCGCGGTGCGGCCCTGCGCGAGGTTGGTGCTCCCGCACGCGGCGGCCTGGGCCGGCGCGGAGCCGACGACCACCGCCGTGGTGAGTGCGGTGACGAGGGTGGTGGTGAGGACGAGTAGGCGGTGTGCCGGGGAGAACGTCGTTGATCTCATCTGCCTGCCTGCTGCTCGGAACGGACGCCGGAAGGGGCCGCGCGGCCGGGGGGGCCGGGCGGCGGCGGACCGGGCGAGCCCCACAGCTCGCGCCGGTGTCGGGTGGTGCGAAGGGTTCACGCCTCGTCACTCGCCCGACGCCGTGAGCCGGAAGAGCGGTGCCGAGGTGGGTGCGACGGCGCGAACCGGTCAGCCCGAAAGAGATGCGTGTCGTGGCGGAACGATCCGGATGGCGGTCACGGAACCGGTTCCGACCAGCGGTTCGCAGTTAACAGCGCGCATGTCGGCGTAGTCAAGGTTCCGGCGGGGATTCGTTCTCCCGGACCAGTGGCGGGCGTGGTCCGTGACCGTCCGGCGCAGCGTCGTTGACATTTTACGGCTCTTTATTTATATCTTGAACTAAGAGCGTTCCGAAGGCCGGGCCCCACACCCGCGCCGAGGACCACGTGAGCCGATCCGCGCCGGGGCAAGGCCGCCCCGGCGCCGGTTCGCCGTGGAGGTGCCCATGCAACGCCGCATGCCGAGAACCCCGGTTCTCGCCGTCCTCGTCCTGACCCTGGCCGCCCTCTTCGCCGCGCCGGCGGCCCAGGCCGCCCCTGTCCTGCTCTCCCAAGGCCGCCCCGTGACGGCGTCCTCGACCGAGTCCGCCGCCTTCCCCGCGTCGGCCGCGGTCGACGGCGACCCGGGCACCCGCTGGTCCAGCGCGTTCGGCGACCCGCAGACGCTGCAGGTCGACCTCGGCTCCAGCCAGCAGCTGTCCCAGGTCGTGCTGAACTGGGAAGCCGCCTACGCCAAGGCCTTCACGCTCCAGGCGTCCACCGACGGCGCCACCTGGAGCACCCTCTACTCGACCACCACCGCGACCGGCGGCAACCAGACGCTGAACGTCACCGGCACCGGCCGGTACGTCCGGCTCACCGGCACCCAGCGCGCCACGCAGTACGGCTACTCGCTGTGGGAGTTCCAGGTCTACGGCGGGGGCGGCACGACCCAGCCCGGTGACGTGCTGCTGTCCTACGGCAAGTCCGGCACGGCATCGTCCTACCAGGACGACGGCGCCTGCCCGGGCTGCCTCCCGGCGAAGGCGTTCGACCACGACCCGGCCACGCGCTGGGCGACCAGCGCCACCACCGGCTGGGTCGACCCCGGCTGGATCACCGTCGACCTCGGCGCGACCGCGGCCGTGCACCAGGTCGTCCTGCAGTGGGACCCGGCGTACGCGGTCGCGTACCAGATCCAGGTGTCGAACGACAACGCGAACTGGACGTCGCTCTACTCGACGACCACCGGCAAGGGCTTCAAGGAGACGCTGACCGTCAACGGTTCCGGCCGGTACGTCCGGATGTACGGCACGGCCCGCTCGAACGGCTACGGCTACTCGCTGTGGGGCTTCGACGTCTACGGCACCGGCGGCAACCCGACCACCCCGCCGCCCGCGCCGCCGGCCCCGCACTTCCCGGGCACGCTGGTCTGGAGCGACGAGTTCAACGGCGCGTCGGGCGCGGGCCCGGACGCGAGCAAGTGGACCGCCGAGACCGGCCCCGGCGTCAACAACGAGCTCGAGTACTACACGAACAACAACAACGCGAAGCAGGACGGCCGCGGCAACCTCGTCATCCAGCTCCGCCGCGAGGCGACGCCGGGGAGTGCCTGCCCGGTCGACCCGATCAGCGGCAGCGGCACCTGCCAGTACACCTCGGGCCGGATCAACACCGCGGGCAAGTTCAGCTTCACCTACGGCCACGTCGAGGCGAACATCAAGGTGTCCGGCACGCAGGGGCTCTGGCCGGCGTTCTGGCTGTTGGGCGCCAACTTCTTCAGCGGCACGCCGTGGCCGAACTGCGGTGAGATCGACATCATGGAGCACGTCGGGAAGTCGCCGAACCTGGCCTACTCGACCATCCACGCGCCCGCGTACAACGGCGCCGGCGGCATCGGCGCGCCGCTGGACCTCGGCCAGGACGTCGCCGCGGGCTTCCACAAGTTCGGTCTCGACTGGGACGCCAACCACATGACCTTCTACGTCGACGGCAACGCGTTCGAGACCATCAACCGCGCCACCGTCGAGAGCACGCGCGGGCCGTGGGTCTACGACCACCCGTTCTTCCTGATCCTCAACAACGCGATCGGCGGGGACTTCCCGGGTCCGCCGGGAGCCGGGACCGTGCTCCCGCAGGACATGGTGATCGACTACGTGCGGGTCTACCAGTGAGGCGGCGGCTCGCGCTCGTCACGGGCGCGGTGGTGGCCGCCGGACTGCTGACCGCGCCCCTGTTCACCGCACAAGCCGCGCCGTCCCTGCTCTCGCAGGGGCACGCGGTGACCGCGTCCTCCACGGAGAACGCCGCCTTCCCGGCTTCGGCCGCGGTCGACGGCGACCCGGGCACCCGCTGGTCGAGCCTGGCCGCGGACCCGCAGACCCTGCAGGTCGACCTCGGCGCGTCACACACGCTCAACCAGGTCGTGCTCCAGTGGGAGGCCGCCTACGCGAAGGCGTTCACCATCCAGGCGTCCGCCGACGGCAACCAGTGGTCCACTGTGTACTCGACGACGACGGGCACCGGCGGCACGCAGACGCTGCCGGTGTCCGGCTCCGGCCGGTACGTCCGCCTGACGACGACCCAGCGCGCGACCCAGTGGGGTGTCTCGCTGTGGGAGTTCCAGGTGTTCGGCGACGGCTCGGCCCAGGCCTGCGGCAGTGCGAACGCGGCACTGCGGCAACCGGCGACGGCGTCCAGCGTGCAGTCCGACGCGTTCCCGGCTTCGGCGGCGTTCGACGGTGACGGCGGCACCCGCTGGTCGAGCCTGGCCGCCGACCCGCAGTGGATCCAGGTCGACCTCGGCAGCTCACGCCCGGTCTGCGGGGTCGACCTGACGTGGGAGGCGGCGTACGCGAGCGCGTACACGATCCAGCTGTCGACCAACGGCTCGTCGTGGACGACCGCGGCGACGGTGACCGGCGCGGGTGGCACCGAGCACCCGGCCGTGTCCGGCACTGCTCGTTATGTCCGGATGAACGCGACCGCACGAGCCACGCAGTGGGGCGACTCGCTGTGGGAGTTCGCGGTGCACACGAGCGACAGCGCACCGCCGACGACCACGCCGACCAACCCCGGTGGCTGCCCGTGGGTCGGCTCGACGGCGCCGGTCGCCGACCGCGTCAACCAGCTCATGGCGGTCATGACCGCCCAGCAGAAGGTGAAGGTGCTGCACGGCAACGGCGCGACCGGGCCGTACATCGGCAACACCGACGCGGTGCCGGAGCTGTGCATCCCGGCGCTCGGGCTGCAGGACGGCCCGGCCGGGGTCGGCGACGGCCTCGACGGCGTCACCCAGTTCCCGGCGCCGGTGACGGCCGCCGCGACCTGGGACACCGGCCTGATGAACCGGTACGGCAGCGCGATGGGCGCGGAGTTCGCCGGGAAGGGTGTCGACATCGCCCTCGGCCCGACGATCAACCTGGTCCGGGACCCGCGGTGGGGCCGCAACTTCGAGACCTACGCCGAGGACCCGTACCTCGCCGGGGCGGCCGGGACCGCGACGATCCAGGGCATCCAGAGCCAGGGCGTGATGGCGCAGGCCAAGCACGCGGCGGCCTACAACGTCGAGGCCGGGGCTTCGCGCGGGACGCCGTCGGACAACGTCATCATCGACGACCGGACCCTGCACGAGCTGTACCTGCCGGCGTTCCAGCAGGTCGCGAGCCAGGGCCAGGTCGCGTCGATGATGTGCGCCTACAACCAGATCAACGGTGTCCCGGCGTGCCAGAGCAGCGGGGTGCTCACGACCGCGTTCAAGCAGGACGCCAACTGGGGCGGGTTCGTCGGCTCCGACTGGGGCTCGGCGACCGGCGGTGCGCGGCAGCTGGCCAACGGCGGCATGGACATGGAAATGCCCGGCGGCGCGTTCTTCGACCAGGGCCTGATCGACGCCGTCTCGCGCGGCGAGGTCACGCAGGCCCGGGTCGACGACATGGTCCGGCGGGTGCTCACCCAGATGTTCAAGTTCGGCGTGTTCGACCGGGCCCGGCGGGGCACTCCGCAATCGGTCGTGACCAACGCGGCGAACGTGACGACCGCCCGGGACGTCGCGGCGGCCGGGTCGGTTCTGCTGAAGAACAACGGCGTCCTGCCGTTGACCACTTCGACGAAGTCGATCGCGCTGTCCGGCGGCGACGGGATCGACCCGCAGAACATCGGCGGCGGCAGCGCCAAGGTCAACCCGTCGCCGGCGTCGGTGAACCCGATCAACGGGATCAAGGCGCGGGCCGGCTCCGGCGTCACGGTGTCCTATGTGGACGGCGCGGGTGAGCACGTGCAGACGCCGAACATCCCGGGTGCGGTGGCGGCGGCCCGGGCGGCCGACGTCGCGGTCGTGTTCGCCAGCTACGGCGAGTCCGAAACCCAGGACCTCGACACGATCGATCTGCAGAACCAGCAGAACGACCTGATCGACGCGGTCGCCTCGGCGAACCCGCGCACGATCGTCGTCCTCAACACCGGGTCCGCGGTCACCATGCCGTGGCTGGCCAAGGCGGCCGCGGTGATCGAGGGCTGGTACCCGGGGCAGGAGAACGGCAACGCGATCGCGTCGCTGCTCTACGGCGACGTCAACCCGTCGGGCAAGCTGCCGGTCAGCTTCCCGAAGCAGATCGCCGACCTGCCGACGGCGAACGTCCAGCAGTTCCCGGGCGCCAACGACCGGATCGAGTATTCCGAAGGCCTCAACGTCGGGTACCGCTGGTACGACGCGCGGAACATCGAACCGCTGTTCCCGTTCGGGTTCGGCCTGTCCTACACGACGTTCGGGTTCTCGAACCTGGTCGTCACGCCGCAGGGCACCAACGGCACGGCGACCGTGACGGCGACGGTGACCAACACCGGCAGCCGGGCGGGCGCCGACGTCGTCCAGCTCTACCTCGGGCAGCCGTCCGGCAACGGTGAGCCACCGAAACAACTGAAGGGGTTCAAGAAGGTGCAGCTCAACCCCGGGCAGAGCCAGCAGGTGTCGTTCCCGGTCACCCCGCGGGACCTCGCGCACTGGACGGGATCGTGGACGACCAACGCGGGCCAGTACCGCGTCTACGTCGGCGACTCCTCGCGCAACGTCCCCCTGTCGGCGGCGCTGACCGTTTCCTGAGTCGACTCCCGCACGACCAGGGTCGTCGGGACGATCAGGGGCTCGTCCGGAGGCGGCGCCCCGGCCAGCTGCTCGAGCAGCTGCCGGGCCGCCGTCTCGCCCATTTCGCGCAGCGGCTGGCGGATCGTGGTCAGCGGCGGCTGGGTGTGCGCGGCGAGCGGGATGTCGTCGAAGCCGACCACGGCGACGTCACCGGGCACGGCCCGCCCGGCCTTGCGCAGCCCGGACAGCACACCCGCCGCGGTGAGATCGTTGTGCGCGAAGACGCCGTCGAACTCCGGGCCCGTGTCCAGCAGCTGGAGGATCGCCGCTTCACCGCTTTCGCTGGTGAAGTCGCCTTCGATGATCAGCCGCGGGTCGAGGGTCAGCCCGGCGTCGCGGACGACGCCGTTGAAGCCGTTGAGCCGGTCGGCCGTGCAGCCGAAGTCGTGCGGGCCGGTCACGGTGGCGAGCCGGGTGCGGCCGCCCTCGACGAGGTGGCGGGCCGCGGCCGCGCCGCCCTGCCGGTTGTCCGTGCCCACCGACGGGAACGCGGGACGGCGGCCGCGGTCGTCGATCACCACCACCGGCAGCCCGGAGTCGTGGAGGATCCGCAGGTGCCGCACCGCGTCCGGCGGTTCGACGAGCAGCAGCCCGTCGAACGCCTTGGCCGACACCTGCCGGGAGAACTCTTCGAGGGAGTCGGCGCCGCGGTTGGCGGTGGAGAGCAGCAGGCCGTAGCCCTTCGACTCCACGACGTCGGCGACGCCCTGCAGCACTTCGCCCATCCACGGCCAGGTCAGCCCCGGCACCAGCATCCCGACCGTGCGGGTCACGCCCCGGGCCAGCCCGACCGCGCCGGCGCTGGGGATGTACCCGGTCGCCGCGATCACCTCGCGCACCCGGATCGCGGTCGCCGCGTCGACGTCGGCCTTGTTGTTGAGCACTCTCGACACGGTCGTCTTGCTCACCCGCGCGCGGCGGGCGACCTCGGCGATCGTGACGCGCATCCGACCTCCCGGGCAGGGGTGACCTGTGGTGCCAAGGTACTCGCCCCCGGGCCCGGCGCGAGGGGTGCGAGATCGATCAAGTCCGCACGGACAACCGCGTGAGGCTCGCGTCGCCGGTCCGCCAGTCCGTGCGGACGGCGACATAGCGCGCCGGCCCGGTCTGCGCCGTCTTGTACGTGACCCCGTCGAGGCTGGTCTCGACGCTCGCCCGGGGACGGCGTCCGGGTGTCCAGGCCAGGTCCACCGCGGAAACCGCCGTCACCGCCCCGAGATCGACGACCATCCGCCCGCCCGGGCCGGGTCGCCACGCGGTCGCGGGGTTGTCGTCGACGGCCGCCGACGGGCTCGACATCCCCGGCGGCAGGGGTTCGGCGGGGAAGGTGGTCCGGCCGAGCGCGGCGTCGGCCAGCGGATACGGCCGTAGTTCCCCGAACACGACGGGCACGCTCCGGCGTGGTGGGAGCACGACGAGCCGCGGGCGGCCGCCGTCCGGGGTCACCGTGACGAAGGCGGGGAGGAACCCGGGCGGCGCCGTCAGGTCGACGCGGCTCGCGTCCCGCACGACGGCCTTGAGTCCCGGCGGCGCGCCCCGGACGGTGAACCGTGCCGGTTCGATCCGGCCTTCCGCGGCGGCCAGGCCGACGGTGTACTCGGTGCCGGTCGCCGTGGTGACCTGCTCGCCGCGGTACAGCTCGAGCGCGGCGCGGTCCTGCGGCAGCGACGCCGTCCCGCTGACCGGGACGCCGGAAAGGTTGACCAGCACCAGAAAGCCGTCGGTGACGGTCACGCGGACGGCCGGCGCCGAGGTGGTGGCGCGAGCGCGTCCGGCCAGCTTCGCGAGGTTCGCGGAGTCCGGGTACAGCTCGGCCAGCAGGGGCGCGGCCGGGCCGTCCGAGAGCGTGACGCGGTCACCGGTGACCGTGACGGGGTTCGTGCTCTCGACGACGATCCCGGCCCGCCCGTCGACGTCCAGCCAGCCCTTCGTGCTGCGCAACGCGGGCACCGGGTAGCTCACCGCCGTCGTCCAGGTCACGCCGTCGGGCGAGGTCTCGATCCGGTACTTCCGCCCGGCGGCGGCCTCCCAGCTCAGCTTCACGCGGTCGATCGGCCGCGGCGCGCCGAGGTCGACCGCGAGCCAGCTGTCCGCCCGCGGCCGGTCCGATGTGGACACTGCCCAGCGGGTGGCCGGGTCGCCGTCGACGGCGTACTTGGCCTCCTTGCCCGCGGTCGCGCTGGACGCGGTCGCCGTCCCGGTACGCGCGAGGTCCGGGCCGTCGCCGTCGCGGACCTCGAACGCCCAGAGCGAGTAGCCGTACTGCGGGTCCGGCTGGACACCGAGCATGCGCACGTGCCGCGCGGTGACCGGGGTGAAGCTGAGGTCGTCGGTCCGGGCGCCGGTCGGCCCGGCCTGCGCCTTGACCGTCACCGTGCCTTCGGCGGCGGTGTAGGCGCGGTCTCCGTCGAGCCCCGGCACGCCCGGCATGACGAGGTTGTAGACGTTGAGGACACCTTCGCTCTCGGCGACGCCGGTGCTGGCATACACTGCGGCGCCGGTCGGGAGGGTGGCGAGCGCGGCGTACCCGGAGTCGAAGCGCAGGACGCCGAACGTGGCGTCGAAACCGTCGCGCACCTTCCGGTAGGTGGTGGTGCGGCGGTCCTTCACCACGGCGTTCGTGGCGGGCAGCAGCATCGGGTTCGCGCCGCCGAGCACGAAGAGCCAGTCGTCGTGGTGCGGCTGCCAGGCGAACTTCACGAACCCGGCCTTGCTCACCGTCGCGGCCCAGGCGGCGGGGGAGCGGTGGGCGAGCAGGCCCGGCCCGGCGCCGAAGTCGGCGACCCCGGCGGCGTGGCTGTCGAACTCGGCGCCGGTCGCGGGGGTCACCGGGCCGCCGTGCTTCGCGCGCCACTCGTGCAGCAGGTAGCTGATGGCGACTTCGGCGCGGGCCTCCGGCTCGTACTTCGGCTCACCGGAGAACTTCGTGATCCGGTCGACGGGCGCGTAGGCCTGGTACGGCTCGAGCCGCGCGGCGAGGTCGGCTTCGGCGCGGGCGGCGTACCGGTCGCCGAGCACCTGGGCGCGGAAGGCCAGCGGGATGACGTCCCGGCCGTAGAGGTGCTCGCGGTCGGCGACCATCGGCATCAGCGGTTCACCGGCGTCGCTGGTCATCAGCAGCATGGTGCGCCAGAGCAGCTCGCCGTTCGGCTGCGCGGTGAGCACTTCGGGCAGCGGGGCGCCGGCGGCGAGGAAGTGCATCGAGTTGCGGCCGGACGTGCGCCAGAGCTCTTCCTGGTAGTGCGGGCCGAACGAGCCGTGGTTCTCGACGAGGAAGGTGTCGTAGAGGTTGGTGGCGGTGTTGGCGCTGACCGGAACGCCGTCGATTAGCCGCGGGTTGGCCAGGTCCGCGGCGGGCAGCCCGCCTTCGTTGCGGCTCCACGTGCCGAAGGCGTCACGCCAGGCTTTCGCGCGGGGATCGTTCGGCGCCCAGGCGAGGGCGGGGGCGAGCGACTGGGCGTAGACGCCCATCTCCTCGAGCTTCGTGTCCCCGACGTAGCCGCCTTTAAGGCCGTTCGGCGTCCAGTCGCCCGAGGTGGGGTCGTCCTGGGTGCCGAGGGCGGTCGTGTAGGCGGCTTGTTCGGTGGTGATGCGTTCGACGTTCGCTCGGGTCGTGGTGTCCAGCTCCGTCCACAAGAGACGGGCGGCGAGCAGGAAGTACGACTGGAAAGTGGTGTCGAAGAACAGCTTCCGCCCCCACTCGGCGCCGCCGGTCAGCAGGTTCGACGCGGCGAAGTGCCGGATGGTGGCGAGGGTGTGCTCCTTGAGCTGGTCCTTTTCGATCCCGGCCACGGCGGCGTCGTAGCCGTCGCGGGTGAGGAGGAGGGCGTTGCCGAGGACCACCGCGAAGGTGAAGTCCCGGGCCGGGTAGATCCCGGCGACCGGGTCGAACTGCTGCTCGGCCCAGCGGGTGTGGCGGAGGAGGACCCGCAGGTAGGTGGCGGCGACGGGATCGGGCGGGCCCGGGGGAGCGGTCGCTGCGCCGTTCGCTGCCGCCCCGGCCACGCCCGGCAGCAGCCCGGAGGCCAGTGCGGCGGCGATCCCGCCCGCGCCCAGCAGCGCCCGCCGCCGGTTCAGCTCACCCATGGTCCGGCCTCCACTCGCTGACAACCTTGTCATCCGCGGCGATTCTGGGACGCCGGAAGCCGGCGGGGCAACCCCGGCGGCCGATCCAGTCCGGTTTCGGACAAGTCCTGGGTAATTCGTATAACGACCTATACTGCGGGGCGGTGGGCTCGGGTTGTGGTCGGTCCGGAAACGGCCTGAGTCACTCGGTATCTCGGACGCCGAGGTCCCGGCAAAGTCGGATTCGCGCGGCGGCCGAGCTGCCATCGGCGACTGCCACTCTGCGGAAGGCTGCGTCTCACCTCGCTCCGACCCCCGGCTTGAGCGTCGGGGGGGGGGGGGGGGGGGGGATCAGAAGCGACCACACCCGACCCCCCAGCCCAGGGAAAGAGCCCAAGAACCCTTTGCTCAGAGACGTAGACCCCCCACCCCCTAAACACTTCGT
>NZ_JBVJOW010000001.1:1407575-1935175 GCF_055582965.1 Amycolatopsis sp. NPDC104863 | reverse complement strand
CCTCCCCCCCCCCCCCCCCCCCCCTTTTTGACCCTCCGCGCCGGCCCCCCCCCACCCCCCCCCCCCCCCCCCCCCCCCCCCCCCGACACCGGAACCAGGTGCCACCGACTTTGCCGGAACCCTGACCTCGGACGCGATGAATGAGTCATTCATGGCGCCGGGGGCGGGTGGGACCGGGCTGGCCGGGGTTCGGGCGGGCGCGTCGGGGCTGGTGGGACCGGGCTGACCCAGGCCCGAACAAGCGTCGGGCAGACGAGACCAAGCCGCGCGGGGCGCGAGCGGGCGCGTCGGGGCTGGTGGGACCGGGCTGGCCGGGGCCGAGCAGGCGCCGGGCCGGTGGGGCCAAGCAAACGGGGGCGCGAGCGGGCGCGTCCGCGGCCGTTGGGTCCAAGCCCACCGCGGCGCGAACCCACCGCCGTGCTGAGATGACAACGTGATCACAGACCCCGGCGTTCTCCTCCTGCTCGTCCTCGCCGGTGTCGGCGCCGGACTGACCGGCGCGGTCGCCGGGCTCGCCTCGCTCGTCTCCTATCCCGCCCTGCTCGCCGCGGGGCTGCCGCCAGTGGTCGCTAACGTCACCAACACCGTCGCGATGCTCGGGACCACCGCCGGCGCCGCCGCCGGGGCTCGGCCCGAGCTTGCCGGGCAGCGGCGCAAGCTCGTCCCGCTCTGCCTGCTCACCACCGTCGGCGGCGCGTGCGGCGGGGCCGTGCTGCTGCTGACGCCGTCCGGCGCGTTCACCGTCGTCGTCCCGTGGCTGATCGGCGGCGCCTCGCTCGTGCTGATGGCGGGCCCGCGGCTGCGCCGGCTGGCCGAAGGCGCCGAACACCACGGCTTGAGCCCGGCCACCGCCGTCGCCGCGTTCTGCATCGGGATCTACGGCGGGTACTTCGGCGCCGCCGCCGGGGTGCTCATGCTCGCGCTGCTCGTGTCCGTCTGGAGCCAGCCGCTCGCCCGGACGAACGCGGCGAAGAACCTGGTCACCGGTTCGGCGAACCTGCTCGCCGCGATCGTCTTTTCGGTCACCGGCAAGGTCGTCTGGCCGGCCGCGCTCGCCGTCTGCCTCGGGTCGCTCGGCGGCTCCTGGCTGGGGGCGACCCTCGTGCGTCACCTGCCGGCGACGCCGTTGCGCATCGGGATCGGTGTTGCCGGGCTCGCGCTCGCTGTCGTGCTGGGCTGGAAGGCGTTCGCCGGATGACGCCGGCCCGCCGGACAGGGCATGATCGGGCGGGTAACGGCGAGCAGGAGACCAGATGAGCATTGTCGGGACCAGGGTGGTCCGCCAAGAGGACGAGAACCTGATCACCGCAGGCGGCACCTATGTGGACGATCTGCGGGAGGAAGCGCTTTCCGGCGCCGCACACGCGGTGTTCGTCCGCAGTCCGGTCGCGCACGCGCGGATCGGCGGCATCGACGTGACCGAGGCGAAGGCGGCGGCGGGGGTGGTCGGCGTGTTCACCGCCGCCGACCTCGGACTCGACCCGCACGCGGCGGGACCGGTCAAGGAACCGTGGCTGGCCGACGGAGTTGTCCGGTATGTCGGCGAACCCGTCGCGCTCGTCCTCACCGAAGAGCGCTACCAGCTGGCCGACGCGGCCGAGCTGGTCGACATCGACTACGACCCGCTGGACGCCGTCGCGAGCATCGACGCCGCGCTCGCGGGGGAAACGCTGCTGTACCCGGAGACCGGCAGCAACGTCATGCAGGTCAACGGCGCGGAGACCTTCGACGACGAGATCTTCGCCGACTGCGACGTGGTCGTGTCGCGGACCATCGTCAACCAGCGGGTCGCGCCCGCGCCGCTCGAAGTCCGCGGCGGGTCGTGCGTCTGGGGCGAAGACGGCAGGCTGACCGTCTGGCTTTCCACGCAGAACGCCCAGATCGCCCGCTCGCAGCTGGCCGGAAGTCTCGGTGTCGGCGAAGACCGCGTCCGCGTCATCGCCCCGGACGTCGGCGGCGGCTTCGGCGCGAAGATCGGCGCCGACCCCGAAGCGACCGTGCTGGCGTGGGCGGCGAAGGAGACCGGCCGCGCGGTCCGCTGGGTCGAGTCCCGCAGCGAGAACCTCACGGCGATGACCCACGGCCGCGCGCAGCGCAACACCGTGACCCTCGGCGGCAAGCGCGACGGCACCGTCCTCGCGTACCGCCTCGACGTCATCCAGGACGCGGGCGCCTACCCCCGGACGCTGTTCCTGCCGACGCTGACCGAGCTGATGGCCGTCGGCGTCTACCGCTTCCCGAAGGTGGAGACGCGCAGCCGCGCGGTCGTCACGAACACCACGCCGATCGCGGCCTACCGCGGCGCGGGCCGGCCGGAGGCGACCGCCGTGCTCGAACGCGCGATGGACGTCTTCGCCGCCACGCTGGAGCTCGACCCCGCCGAGGTCCGCCGGGTCAACTTCATCCGGCCCGAGGAGTTCCCGTACACCACGCCGACCGGCGCGTCCTACGACACGGGCGAGTACGCGGCGGCGCTGGACAAGGCGCTCGAAGCCGCCGGGTACGCCGAACTGCGCGCCGAGCAGCAGCGGCGCCGGGACGAGGGCGACCCGGTCGAGCTGGGTCTCGGCATCGCCGCGTACGTCGAGATCACCGGCGGCGACGCCGGCGGCGAGAGCGGCCGCGTCGACATCCACCCGGACGGCTCGGTCGTCGCCTGGACCGGCAGCTCGCCGCACGGGCAGGGGCTCGGCACGTCGCTGGCGATGCTGCTGTCCGACCAGCTGGGCGTGCCGCTCGACAAGATCACCGTCCGGCACGGCGACACCGACGAGGTGCCGAAGGCCGTCGGCACCTTCGGGTCGCGGTCGCTGCAGCTGGGCGGATCGGCGATCCGGCAGGCGGCCGACGAGGTGATCGCGCAGGCGCGCGAACTGGCGGCCGACCTCCTGGAAGCGTCCGCCGACGACCTCGAGCTGGACGCCGAACGCGGCGTCTGGCAGGTCAAGGGCGCGCCGTCGAGCACGGTGCTCAGCTGGGCGCAGGTCGCCGAAACCGCCGGTGAGGGCAAGCTTTCCGCCGACGTCTGGTTCGGCGGCGGCAAGCCGACGTTCCCGTTCGGCGCGCACCTCGCCGTCGTCGAGGTCGACACCGAGACCGGCAAGGTCGAGCTGCGGCGGATCGTCGCCGTCGACGACGCCGGCCCGATCGTCAACCCGCTGACCTTCCGCGGCCAGCGCCACGGCGGCCTCGGGCAGGGCGCGGCGCAGGCGCTGCTGGAGGTCGTCACCTACGACGACGACGGCAACCCGACCACCGCGAGCCTGGCGGACTACTCGTTCGTCACCGCGGTCGAGCTGCCGGACTTCGAGCTGGTCGACATGGCCACGCCGACCGACCGGAACCTGCTCGGGGTCAAGGGGATCGGCGAGGCGGCGACGATCGGTTCGACGCCGGCGGTGCACAACGCCGTGGTCGACGCGCTGCGCGCCCGCGGTGTCGACCACCTGGACATGCCCACGACGCCGATCCGGGTCTGGGCCGCACTCGAACAGGCTGCTTCACAGGGGGTCCGGGTGGCGGAGCCCCCGGCCTGGGGCGAAGCCCCGGTTGTCACAGCTCGGAAGGGAAACGCGCGGTGAAGGTTTCGATCGAGGTCAACGGGCGGCCGGTGGCCGAGGAGGTGCCGGACCGGACGCTGCTGGTGCACTTCCTGCGCGACACCGCCGGCTTCACCGGCACGAACATCGGCTGCGACACGACGTCGTGCGGCGCCTGCACGGTCCTGCTCGACGGCGAGTCGGTCAAGTCGTGCACGGTGCTGGCCGCGCAGGCCGACGGCCACGCCGTCACCACCGTCGAGGGACTGTCCTCTTCGGATGGTTCGCTGCACCCCGTGCAGCGGGCGTTCCGCGAGCAGCACGGTCTGCAGTGCGGGTTCTGCACGCCCGGCATGATCATGGCGTCGGTGTCGCTGCTGGCCGACAACCCGAAGCCCTCGCGCGACGAGGTGCGCGCCGGGCTCGAGGGGAACCTGTGCCGCTGCACGGGGTACCACAACATCGTGAGCGCCGTGATCGACGCGTCCGGGCAGGAGGTGGACCGGTGATCCCCGCCGAGTTCCGCTACGAACGGGTGTCCACTGTGGACGAAGCGGTGGCCCGGCTGGCCGCCCTCGGCGACGAGGCGAAGGTGCTGGCGGGCGGGCATTCCCTGCTGCCGCTGATGAAGCTGCGGCTCGCGGCGCCGGAGTACCTGGTCGACATCGGGCCGCTCGACGAGCTCCGCCACGTCCGCCTCGACGGCGACGACGTCGTGATCGGCGCGCTGTCGCGCTACAGCGACCTCGAGCGCGACCCGGTGCTGCTGGAGCACGCGCCGCTGCTGGCGCACGCGTCGGGCGTGGTCGGCGACCGGCAGGTCCGCCACCGCGGCACGATCGGCGGGTCGCTGGTGCACGCGGACTCCGCGGCCGACCTGCCGGCGGCGGTGCTGGCCTCGGACGCGGTGCTGGTCGCGCGCGGCCCGGCGGGGGAGCGGCGGATCCCGGCGTCGGAGTTCTTCCTCGGCCCGTTCACGACGCCGCTGGAGCCGGACGAGCTGCTGACGGAGATCCGCCTGCCGTCGCAGGCCGGTCAGGGCTGGGGTTTCGAGAAGTTCACCCGCCGCGCGATCGACTGGGCGATGGTCGGGGTGGCCGTCGTCGGCGGCCGGGTCGGCCTGGTGAACATGGGCGGGGTGCCGCTGCGGGCGCCGGCCACCGAGGCCGCGCTGGCTGCGGGGGCGTCCGTCACGGAGGCGGCCGAGCTGGCGGCGGAGGGAACGAACCCGCCGGACGAGCCCCACGCGACGGCCGAGTACCGCCGCCACCTGGCCCGGGTGCTGACCCGCCGGGCGCTCACCACGGCCCGCTGAAGCACGTCGCGATCACCGGTGCTCCCGCCGGTGATCGCGACGGCCGATTCCCGCCAGCGTGGGGTGTTCCGGAGACGGCACACTCGGTGTCGTGAAGACGGAAACCCTTGCACACACGGCCATCGAGCCCGGAATCCTCTATTTCGGCACCCCGGTGGTGCTCATTTCCAGCACCAACGAGGACGGCTCGCCCAACCTGGCTCCGATGTCGTCGGCGTTCTGGCTCGGCTGGCGGGCGATGCTCGGGCTCGGGGCGCGGTCCAAGACCGCCCAGAACCTCCTGCGCACGCGGGAGTGCGTGCTCAACCTGCCTTCGGACGCGCTCGCCGGGGCGGTCGACCGGCTCGCGCTGACCACCGGGTCCGATCCGGTGCCCGCCGGCAAGCAGCAGCGCGGATACTTCCACGTCGCCGACAAGTTCTCGCGGGCCGGGCTGACCCCGGTGCCTTCCGAGACCGTTGCCCCGCCTCGGGTCGCCGAGTGTCCGGTTGCGATGGAGGCCGTCGTCGAGGCCGTGCATCCCGTTGCGGACGACGATCCCCGGCAGAAGGGCGGCATCGTCGCCATCGAGGTCCGGGTCCAGCGGGTGTTCGTGCACGACTCCGTCCGGCTGGACGGGCACGCCGACCGCATCGACCCCGACGCCTGGCGGCCGCTCATCATGAGCTTCCAGAAGCTTTACGGGCTGGGGCCCCAGGTGCACCCGTCCACGCTGGCCCGGATTCCCGAGCGGATGTACCGGGGCCCGGACATCGAGCGGGCCCGGGCCGTTTAGTCACGCCGCGGTCAGCTGGGAAAGCACCGGCCCCAGCGTCTTGATCCCCGCCGTCACCGCCGCACGCCCCTTGGCCGAGCTCACCAGCGGCTGCTGCGTCAGCAACACCACGACGAACCGCCCGCCCACCACCCCGGTCGTGTTGAGCACCAGCGCGTTGCGCAGGATCATCCACCCCTGCTTGATCTGCCACGACGTCCCCGGCAGGCCGTCCGGAATCCCGAAGTACTGGTCCCAGCCGTCGTCGGCGGGGTTCCGGGCGTCGGCCAACGCCGCCAGCAGCGGGGAGGCCACCTCGTCCGGCACCACGTCCTCGAGGTACGAGTACACCGCCACCACGTCCGACGCGGTCGTCTTCGCCATTCCCCACTGCGTCGGATCCGTGGGCGGAGTGGTGTTCGACAGCCCGATCAGGGCCGCCGTGCGGGTGACGATGCCGGTGCCGCCGTTCTGCTCCCAGAACGTGGAGGCGATCGCGTCGTTGCTGCCCGCCAGCATGTCCGTCAGGTCCTCGACGTCGTCGGCGTCCGGGAGGGCCCACGCGCCCGTCTCGTCGTCGCGGACCTCGTCGATCGCGATCAGGAGCTTGACCACCGATGCCGTGTAGTACGGCTCGTCGGCGTCCTGGGACGCCAGCACCTTGCCGGACCGGCGGTCGTACAGCACGAACCCCACAGTCGTGCCGCGTGACGCCGACGTCACCGCGTCCGAGACGTCGGACGCCACCGAGGAAAGGTCCGGGTAAGGAGCGGTGGACGAGGTCGGCGGGGGAGAAGTGGCCGGTGGGGGCGACGCCGTGGCGGCCGTAGGCGTGATCTCACTCCGATCGGTCGCCGCCAGAATCCCCGCCGTCAGCGCCGCCACTGTCACCCCGGCGCCGGCGAGCACCCAGCCGATCCGTCTTCCCATGCCTGGTCAACGCCTCGCGAGCGGCGATCGGCCCCCGTTTTCAGCTGTCCGTTTGCTGTGTCTTGCTGTGGGGACGCTGTGGCCGCGGCGTACCTTCGCGTCGTGAGCGACTTGCGGATCCTGGTGGTGGGCGCCGGTGCGACCGGTGGGTACTTCGGCGGACGGCTGCTGCGGGCGGGCCGGGACGTCACCTTCCTGGTGCGGCCGGCGCGGGCGAAACTGCTGCGGGAACGCGGCCTGCGGATCACCGGCCTCGGGGAAGACACCGTGCTGGAACCGGCCCTCGTCGAAACCGGCTCGCTGGACGAGACCTACGACCTCGTTCTCCTTGCTGTCAAAGCAACCGGCCTGACCTCGGCCATCGACGATTTCGCCCCCGCGGTCGGCCCGGAGACGCTGATCCTCCCGTTCCTCAACGGACTCGCGCACCTCGACGTCCTCGACGCGCGGTTCGGGAAGGCCGCCGTGCTCGGCGGGGTCGCCAAGGTGCAGACCACCCTCGACGACGACGGCGCCATCCGGCGGCTCGGGCCGTTGCAGAACCTGGCCTACGGCGCCCGGACCGAGCCCGCGCCGGCCCGGCTCGCCGACGTCGACGCCGCCCTGCGCGACGCCGGTTTCCCGGCCGCGCTCGACGAGCGGATCACCGGGTCGATGTGGGCGAAATGGGTGTTCATCGCGGCGATCGGCGCCGTGAACAGCCTGATGCGGGGCACCACCGGCGACGTCGTCGCCGTGCCCGGCGGCCGGGAGTTCGCCGAGGCCGTCGTGGCCGAAGCGGCCGCGGTCGCCGAAGCCGCCGGGTACCCCGTGCCCGCCGCGGAGCTCGAGGCCACGCGCCGGATCGTCACCGATCCCGGGACGGGTGGTTCTTCGTTGTACCGCGACCTGCTGAGCGGTCACCCGGTCGAGGGAGAGCAGATCTTCGGCGACCTCACCGCGCGTGCCCGTGAGCGGGACGTCGCAGTGCCGCTGTTGGACCTGGTCACCCTGCAGCTGCGGGTGCACCAGCACCGCATCGGGTGAGCTGGTCACGGAGGGCGCTTTGCCCGCACAGTCCCGGGGATCGTGGTCTTTCGGGCACCCGGGTGGCGGTGCCGACGCGCGGACATGCGGCACTGCTAATCTTCGTCAAGAGAGTTGCTTGAGGGTTTGACCGCTTGGGTTCGCACAAGAAGCAGCGAGGGGAAATGGCGGACAGGTTCGAGTTCGTCCTCGGGGTCGTCGAAGCCCTCGTCGTCGGTCGGGCGACCGGTGGCGACGTCCGGCGGTACCCGTTGCGCGCCGGGAACCTCCCGGCCGACCCGGTGCGGTTCGTCGGGGTCGCGCGTCAGGTCTACGACGCGCTCGAGGAGCGCCGGCTTTCGGTTTCGGGCGAGCTGCACCCGGGGGTGCGGACGGCGTTCGAGCTGCTCGCCGCGCCCCGTGTTTCGGTTGCCGTGAGCGGGATCGACGGCCTCGGCGCCGACGTCGCCGTCCTCGTGGTCACCGACGGCGCCCAAGCGCTCGGCGTCACCCAGGCCCCGGACACCGACGACCTGCTGTTCTCGCTCTTCGCGGACGAGGAGCTGGTCGAGGTGGTCACCGGCGTCCTGCCGCCGGCCCCGGCCGCGACCACCGGCAAGCACGTCGTGCACCGCGCCGCCGGGCGCGAGGTCTCGGCGATGACGGCCAAGCGGATCGCGGACGCGGAGTTCGACGAGGAAGAGACCGACGCCTTCGGCATGATCGAGGTCAAGGCCGTCGTGCGGCCGGGCCGCCGTCCGCCGGCGCCCAAGCAGTCCGACGTCGCGGTGCTCGAGCGGGTGCTCGCCGAGCCGCGGCTGGGCGGCGGCCACATCGCCGTCACCGCGCAGGGCCGGCACGGGGAGCGGGTCGCGGGTGAACCGCTGAGCTGGCTCGACACCGCCGACGGCCGCTACCTCGTGCACACCACCACCGGCGAGGCCGGGGAACTGACGGCGGAGTACGCACCGGCCGGGCGGGCCGACCTCGCCCGCGCCATCCGCCGCGCGATCGCCGCGGTCTACTGACCGGGAAGGAACAGCCCTGATGACGGAAGAGACCGAGGCGACCGCCCAGGCTCTCCAAGCGACGATGCAGCTGCAGTCCGCGACGACGCCCGAGACGAAGGCGCTGGCCGCGGTCCGGATCGGCCTCGCCGGTGCTCAGCTGAAGCGGCTCGCCCAGAGCGGCGGCTTCGCCATCGACGACACCACGGGCAACAAGCTGATCGAGGCCCTCGAGGGCGTGCTGGAGTCGCTCGAGCAGCGCTGGGCCAACCTGCAGCGCCTGCACGACGCGCCGGCGATGAGCCGCACCGCGACCGGGCAGTGGGTCTCCGCGCACATGGTCAGCACCGCCGCCGACGAGAACGGCCTGGTCACGCAGCTGCAGGCCGCCCGGCAGGAGTTCCCGACCTACATCGAAGCCATCAAGCTGGCCAAGCAGAACTACAAGTCGCGGGAAGAGGACACGCAGGCGAAGATCGTCGCGCTCCCGACCGCCGACCAGAGCTGAGGGAGACCGTGGCAGCCACCGCCGAGTCCGTGTCGGACCCCTCGTCCCCGGACTACAACCCGCGCAGCCCGCTCTACGACGTGACGGCCGATTCGTCGTCGAAGTACTACGTCGGGCCGCTGAAAACGGACAACACGCCCTCGGGCGACGAGATCCGCGAGATGGCGACCAAGCAGATCGACGACGAGATCCGGGCCGGCTGGCTCGGCCCGGCCGTCGACCCGGTGCTGCGCGACAAGAAGATCCAGGAGCTGTACCAGCAGCACCTGGACGACGCGAAGCACGGCCTCGACGAGGGCCTGACGATGCGTGAGAACGGCGGCGCGCCGAAGACCCTGTGGGCCAACGCCAGCCACGAGCAGATGAACGAGGCCATCACGAAGGACGCCAACCCGGCGACCGTCGCGGAGACCTCGGAGGAGTGGGTGAGCGTCGGCAACGACCTGGGCACGCACCAGAAGACCCTCGGTGACGCGATCAACGCGAGCACCAGCAACTGGCAGGGTGACGCGGGTGACGCCGTCCGCGAGCACCTCGCCGGGGTCGGCAAGTGGCTGGGCGCGACCGCGCAGGGCGCGACGCTGGCCGGGCGCCAGCAGGAGATCCACTCGCAGACGCTCAACGAGACCCAGCGGCAGATGGCGGCCAACCCGCCGGTGCAGTTCGACCTGCAGAGCACCAACCAGCGCCTGATGTCGATGACCGACCCGGTGCAGTACGCGGCGGCGGCCGGCGAGGCCATGCAGACCTACCGGGCGCAGACGGCCGCGCGCGACCACGCGGCGCAGATCATGACGCAGTACGACGAGACCATCGGCGGCGCGGTCGCGACGCCGCGGTTCCCGGCTCCGCCGAAGCTGCCGTCCGCCACCGCGACCAACCGCGACAGCATGGCCCGTGGCTCGGGCGGGGCGGGCTCCGGCGGCGCCGAGCCGCTGGCCGCGCGCACCCTGGCGGACCAGGCCTCGGCGAGGATCCCGGCCGACGGGTCCGCGGCCGGCTTCGACGGGGTCAACGGCCCCGGCGGCTCGGGCGCGGGCGGCCCCGGTGCGGGCATTCCCGGCGGCGGGTCGGGAGCCGGCGGCTCCGGCTTCTCCGGCAGCGGCATCCCCGGCGACGGCTCGGGCGGTCCCGGCGGCTCCGGCCCGGGCGGTTCCGGGTTCTCGGGTGCGGGCATCCCCGCCGCCTCGGGCGGGGGCGGCGCGGGTGGCTCGGGCGCCGGTGGCGGCGGCTTCACCCCGCCGAACTTCGACATGCCGAACACCCCCGGCGGCGGCAGCTTCTCCGGCGCCGGCATCCCCGGCTCGTCGATCCCGCACCCCAGCGACACGACGACGACGTCCGGCTTCTCGCCCTCGGGCATCCCGGGCGGCGGCGGGCCCGGCGGCAGCGGGTACACCCCGCCGAACATCCCCATCCCGGACATCCCGGGTGGCGGCTCCGGCGGCATCCGCGGCGGCAGCCCGATCCCGGGCTTCACCCCGCCGGGCATCGACCCGATCACCGGGCTGCCCACCGGCACCGGCGGGATCGGCGGCACGGGCGGGATCGGCGGCGGCAAGCTGCCGACCATCGGCCGCGGCGGCGGGATCAACGGCGAGAGCATCGCGAGCCGGCTCGGCGGGATCGGCGGTGGCGGCGCGGGCGGCGGCGGTTCCCTCGGGGGGATCGGCGGCGGCACCGGCGGCGCCGGGGCCGGCGGGGCGAGCGGGCGCGGCGTCGGCAACCTCAGCGGTGGTGCCGCGTCCGGCGCGGCCGCGGAGGCCGAAGCGGCGGCAGCGCGCAATGCGATGTCCGGGCGCGGTGCGGCCGGCGCGGCGGGCCAGCCCGGCATGGGCGGCATGGGCGCCGGCGCCAAGGGCGGTAAGAAGGAAGACGACAAGGAACACAAGGCAGCCGCCTACCTCGAGAGCGACGACCCGAACTTCTTCGCGGGTGAAGAGGCCGTGGCGCCCCCGGTGATCGGCGACTGGAAGAACCAGGATTGGAAGTGAGCGCATGACGGCGGGCGGCTTCGAAGTCGAGCCGGACGACCTGGTTGCGCACGCGAGTCACGTGGACAGCCTGATCGACCGGCTGAACACGGCGGTTTCGGCGGCGGACACGGCGATGTCGGACCACGCGTACGGGCTGCTGTGCGCGTTCCTCCCGCCGATCATCCGGCCGACGGGGGAGCAGGCGAAGGACACCCTGAACGCGTCGATCGAAGGCGTGCAGGGGCTGTCGGACAACGTCCGCACGGCCGCGCAGTCCTATCGCGACGGTGAAGAAGGCAACGCGCAGCCGTTCGAGCGTCAGCTCTCGGCTTCGCCGCGCACGGCGGAAGAAAAGGTGAAGGCATGACAAGCCCGGGCACCAACGGGCTGGGGGACCTGATGCGGGATCCGGACGAGACGATTCGCCGGATGGACGACTGGGCGGCCGGGTTCGCGGCGAAGGCGCAGCGGTACCAGGCGGCGCAGGAGCAGACCGAACGGCTGCGGCTCACCGCGTCCAGCTCCGACGGCGCGGTCAGCGTCACCGTCGGCGCGGACGGCACCGTCACCGACCTCACCTTCAGCAACAAGGTCAAGTCGTTCCCGCTCGAGGAGCTGTCCCGGCAGATCCTGACCACGATGCGGCGGGCGCAGTCCGGCATCGCCGAGCGGGTCGCCGGCGTGATGAGCGAACAGCTCGGCGACGAGGACCGCGAGACCCGCTCGGCGCTGCTCGACTCGCTGCGCGGCCGGTTCCCCGACCCGGACGAGCCGGACGAGCCGCAGCCGCCCGCCGAGCCGGGGCCCGTTCCGCCCGCCCCGGCCGGGGGCGCGGCAGTTCCGCCGGCGCCGGCGGCCCCGCAGGCTTCGCCGCCGCCGCGGCGCCCCGCCGCGGCGGACGACGAAGACAACAACCCGTGGTGATTCGGTTCGCCCCGTACGTCAGGAAGGCCGTTTAGTGGCGAACCCGCTGGTCGCGGAGACGAAGGACTCGACGAAGGCGTACTCGGGCGTTTCGCTGCTGGAGACGGCGTTCGACCTGAAGTCCGCGATCGAAAGCGGTGACTGGGCCGCCGTCGCGATGGGGGCCGTCGGGACCGCCCTCGACGCCCTCTCCATGGCGATGGACCCGTTCGGCGCGATCCTCGCGGCCGGCGTCGGCTGGCTGATGGAGCACGTCGGGCCGCTCAAGGAGGCCCTGAACGGGCTGACCGGCAACGCCGACGAGATCGCCGCGCAGGCCGAGACCTGGAAGAACGTCGCGGCCGAGCTGGGCAGCATCGGCGAGGACCTGACCGGCATGGTCAAGGCCGACACCGCGTCCTGGACGGGCAACGCCGGCGACACCTACCGCCAGCGCGCCCAGGACACCGTGACGCTGCTGGAAACCGCGCAGAAGGGCTGCGAAGGCGCTTCCAGCGGGGTGAAGACGGCCGGTGAGGTCGTCGCCGCGGTGCGCGCGCTGGTCCGCGACATCATCGCGGAGCTGATCGGGCACCTGATCAGCTGGGCGCTGCAGGTGGTGTTCACCCTCGGCATCGGGCTCACCTGGGTGGTGCCGCAGGTGATCGGCGCGGTCGCGAAGACCGCGTCGAAGATCGCCGATCTGGTGAAGCGGCTGGTCACGGCGCTGAAGGCGCTGATCCCGCTGCTCAAGCGCGCCGGCGACCTGTTCACCGACGCCGCGAAGGCGCTGCGGAAGATCAAGCCCGGCAAGGGCGCGCCGCCGCCGAAGCACGCCGACATCAACGGCAACCCGAAGGGCCTGGACGGGCCCAAGGGCAAGGGCGGCCCGGACGCCCCGCCGGCCAAGACGGACCCGCCGCCGGCCTCGAAGGGCCCGGACGACAGCACCCACTCCTCGGGCGCCAAGGGCGACCCGCCGCCGAAGACCGACCCGCCGCCCGCGTCGAAGGGCCCGGACGACACACCGAAGAGCCCGGACCCGACGCCGGACGGCGGGGGCACCGGCCCCTCGGGCGCCGGCAAGGGCGGGGGCGGCAAGAGCCCCGACAGCACCAGCCCGTCGTCGAACAAGCCGGACAACCCGCGCGACCGCGGGGTCGGCGGCGACGACCGCGTCTGCAAGTCCGACCCGATCGACGTCGCGACCGGCGAGATGGTGCTCGCCCAGGCCGACGTCGACTTCCCGGGCCCGCTCGCGCTCGTGCTGGAGCGCACCCACGTCTCCTCCTACCGCGCGGGCCGGCTGTTCGGCGCCTCCTGGGCGTCCACAGTGGACCAGCGGCTGGAGCTCGACGACGAGCACGCCTGCTACTTCTCGCCGGACGGCATGATCCTCGTCTACCCGCTGCCGGTGCGCGGCGGTGATCCGGTGTTCGCGCTCGAAGGACCGCGCTGGACGCTGGCGATCGACGACGAGACCGGCGAGTACCTGCTCGACGACCCGGCGCAGCGGCGGTCGCTGGCCTTCGCCGCGCCGTCCGGCCCCGCCCCGGCGCGCGGCGTGCGCGTCCTCCCGGTGACCCGGGTCGAAGGCGGCGACGGGCGCACGATCGAGGTCACCCACGACGAGGCCGGCCGGCCGCTGTCCTGGCTGCACTCCGACGGCTACCGCGTCGACCTGCGCATCGAGGGCGGCCGGCTGCGCGAGCTGACCGTCGTCGACGTCGAAGGCACGCTGACCGTGCCGGTCACCGCCTACGGCTACGACGACCGCGGCCGGCTCGCCACCGTGGTGAACTCCTCCGGCCGGCCGATGAAGTACGACTACGACGTCGAGGGCCGGATCACCGGCTGGCAGGACCGCAACGGCGCCTGGTACCGGTACGTCTACGACCAGGCGGGCCGGTGCGTCCGCACCGTCGGCGACCAGGGGTACCTCGACGGCAGCTTCAGCTACGAGCCGGGCGTCACCCGCCACACCGACTCGCTGGGCCACACCTGGACGTTCGAGCTGAACGCGCTGAACCAGGTGGTGCGCGAGACCGACCCGCTCGGCGCGGTCACCGAGCTCGTCCACGACCGCCACGACCGCCTGCTCGCGCGCACCGACGCGCTGGGCCGCACGACGTCGTTCACCTACGACGCGCTGGGCCGCCCGACCGCGGCGATCCGGCCCGACGGGTCGGTCGTCGAGCTGAACGTGGACCCGGCGCAGCCGTTGTTCGCGACCGTGACCGACGGCCCGCGGACGTGGGTGCGCGAGTACTCCGGTGAGCTCGGCGAGGAAGTGCCGGACCTGGCGACCCAGCAGGTCGGCGTGGCCTACGAGTTCGACTACCAGCGGCTCGAGCCGCTCGAAAGCGGCGCCGAGGAGCACCGGGACCTGTTCGGCCGCCCGCGGGTGCGCCGCGACGTCTTCGGCGGCCAGGTCCGGTTCGAATGGACCGTGGAGGGCCTGCGCGCGGCGCGGACCGGGCGGACCGGCGAACGCGAGCAGTGGCGCTATGACGCCGAGGGCAACGAGATCGAGCACGTCGACGCCGTGGGGGCGGTGGACCGCGCCGAGTACGGCCCGTTCGGCCTGCGCACCGCGAGCGTCGACGCCGCCGGCGCGCGGACGGTGTACGGCTACGACACCGAGCTGAGGCTCACGTCGGTGACCAACCCGCTCGGCCTGACCTGGCACTACCGGTACGACCCGGTCGGCAGGCTGGTCGAGGAACGCGACTTCGACGGCCGTGTGCTGCGCTACCACTACGACGCCGCCGGCCAGCTGACACGCTCGGTCAACGGCCTGGGCGAGGCGGTCGACTACACCCACGACCCGCTCGGCAACGTGGTCCGGCGGCAGACCCCGACGGGCATCACCGGGTTCGCCTACGACCCGCTGGGCCGGCTGGTGCGGGCCGTCGAGGGTGACGTCGTCCTGGAGTTCGAGCGCGACGGGCAGGGCCGGGTGCTGCGCGAGACCGTCGACGGCCGCAGCGTCCAGCTGACCTACGCCGACAACGGGTCCGTCGTCGCGCGCCGGACGCCCTCGGGCGCCGACAGCCGGTGGACGCTCGACGCGGCGGGGAACCCGGCCGCACTGGCCTTCGCCGGCCACGACGTCCGGTTCGAGCACGACCCGGCCGGGCGCGAGGTGCGGCGGACCGTCGACGGCGCGTTCGAGCTGGCCCAGACCTTCGACGCGGGCGACCGGCTGACCGGGCAGCTCGTCTCCACCCCGAACGGCACCTTGCAGCGGCGCCGGTTCGACTACCGCCCCGACGGCTCGCTGACCGCGGTCACCGACGCGGCCGGCGTCACCCAGTACCGCTACGACGCGGCGGGCCGCGTGGTCGAGGTCGCCGCCGCCGACCACCGGGAGAACTACCGCTACGACGCCGCCGGTTCGGTCGTCGAGACCACCGTCGACGGCGCGTGGCCGGTCGACGCGGAGACGGGTCCCCGCCACTTCGCGGCCAACGCGCTGACGGCCGCGGGCGCGGTCGGGTACGTCCAGGACGCGCAGGGCCGGCTCGTCGCCCGGCACGTGCAGAGCCCCGGCGGGGTCCTGACCTGGACCTACCAGTGGGACGCGGTCGACCGGCTGATCGGCGTCCGCACGCCGGACGGCACGCAGTGGCGCTACCGCTACGACCCGATCGGCCGCCGCATCGCCAAGCTGCGGCTCGCGGCCGACGGCAGCGTCGCCGAGCGGGTCGACTTCGCCTGGGCCGACACCCAGCTCGTCGAGCAGGCCCACAGCGACGCCACTGGCCGGTCCCAGGTGCTGACCTGGGAACGGCACCCCGGCGACGACCGCCCGGTCGCGCAGGCCGAGCGCACGGCGGACGGCTGGCGGCTGCAGGCCGTCGTCACCGACCAGATCGGCTCCCCGGCGGAGCTGGCCGAGCCGGGTGGCGGCCTGTCCTGGCGGGCCCGGTCGGGCCTGTGGGGCAAGGTCGTCACGGCCGGCGGCACGCCGCTGCGCTTCCCCGGCCAGTACGCCGACCCGGAGAGCGGCCTGCACTACAACGTCTTCCGCTACTACGACCCGGGCACCGGCCGCTACCTCAGCCAGGACCCGCTCGGGCTGCGCCCGGCGCCGAACCCGGCCGCCTACGTCCCGAACCCGCTGGCCGCGGTCGACCCGCTGGGCCTGATGCTGACGTCGCCGTGCGGGAAGCCGATCACCGGCACGCCGGGCGCCGGCGGCTCGCGGCCGCCGAAGCGGCCGGGCAGCGACCTCGGCCCCGGGTCGACCGGGCGACCGGCGAAGAAGGCGAACGTGCCCACGTCCGCGACCGGCCGCACCGAGAAGCAGGGCGGCGGCACCGAGGGCGGCCGCTGGGACGACTCGCCGGGCAAGAAGAAGTACGGCAAGGGCGACTCCAACAACGACCGGAACCCACCGGGCGACGGCGAGCTCACCGACGTCGAGGACCTCAACAAGGCCAAGGACACCAGCGGGCTGTCGCCGGAGCTGCAGAAGCACCTGGACGACAACAACATCAACCCGAAGGCGAAGTGGGTCAAGGGGCACCTCGAGAACGACAACATCGGCGGCCCCGGCGAGTCGCACAACATGACGCCGCTGACCACCAAGGCCAACAGCGCGCACAAGAACGGCATCGAGAGCAGCGTCAAGGAGCTGATCGGGCGCACCAACAGCGAGGCGTGGCAGAAGGCGGGCATCGACCACGTCGGGATCAAGTACCACGTCAAGGTCTCCGACGAGTTCAAGTTCCCGAACTCCGCCAACCCGTTCGAGCGCTCGATCCGCGACCACCTGGTGATCAAGGCCGAGTACACGGGCATCGACCAGAACGTGCTGGACACGATGCGCCGGAACGGGATGAACAAGCTGCCGGAGCTGCCGCCCGTGGGCACCAAGATGGACACCATCACCGGCGTGTACACCACGCCGTCGGGTGAGATCTGGAAGAAGGGCACCAAGGGGCACGACTTCAGCTCGCTGGGCCTGAGCGGCAACGGGCACTAGCGGGGTCAATATCTCGACAGACGGCTTCCGGGGGTCGACACTGGGCCGATGACCGGCCTGATCACCGGAAGCCGTGTCCGGCTGCGGCCCGCCGCAGCCTCGGACGCCGCCCGGTTCGAGGAGATCCTGTCGCATCCCGAAGTCGCCCGCTGGTGGGCCGACGCCGAGGAGCCCGTGGCCGCCCAGGTGTCCTATCTGCTGGACCCCGACGACGGCACCACGACCTACGCCATCGAACACGACGACGTCGTCGTGGGCATCGAACTCGCCTTCGAGGAGGCCGACCCGCAGTACCGGCACGCCGGGATCGACATCGCCGTGCACCCGGACTTCCAGCACCGGGGCCTCGGCTCGGACGCGATCCGGACGCTGGCCGAGCACCTGTTCACCGTGCGCGGGCACCACCGGGTGGTGATCGACCCGGCGGCGGACAACAAGTCCGCGATCCAGCTCTACCAGTCGCTCGGCTTCCGGCCGGTCGGCACGATGCGCTCCTACGAGCGAGGTCCGGACGGCAACTGGCACGACGGGCTGCTGATGGACCTGCTGGCCGAAGACCTCGTCCCGGCGTTCGCCGGCTCGTGAGCACCCCGGCTCCGGCCGGCGCGGACCGGCAGCTGCGGCGGGTCGCCGTGGCGAGCGCGATCGGGACCACGATCGAGTGGTACGACTACTTCATCTACAGCACGGCGACGGCGCTCGTGTTCGGCAAGCTCTTCTTCACGACCCTCTCGCCCGCGTCGGGCACCCTCGCGGCGTTCGCGACGCTCGGCGTCGGGTTCCTGGCTCGCCCGGTCGGCGGGATCCTGTGGGGCCACTTCGGTGACCGCGTGGGCCGCAAGGCGATGCTGGTGCTGTCGCTGCTCCTCATGGGGGTGGCCACCGTCGGAGTCGGCCTGCTGCCGACGTACTCGGCGATCGGGGTCTGGGCCCCGATCCTGCTGCTGGTGCTGCGGCTGCTGCAGGGCCTGAGCGCGGGCGGTGAGTGGGGCGGCGCGGCGCTGATGGCCGTCGAGCACGCGCCGGAGGGGCACCGCGGGCGGTACGGCGCGTTCTCGCAGATCGGCGTGCCCGCGGGGTTGATCCTGGCGCAGCTGTTCTTCTTCGTCCTCGGCCGCACCATGACCGACGCCCAGTTCGCCGCGTGGGGCTGGCGGGTGCCGTTCCTGGCGAGCATCGTGCTCGTCGGCGTCGGCCTGGTGATCCGGCTGCGGATCGAGGAGTCGCCCGTCTTCGCGCAGCTGCGGGAGTCGGACGCGCGCAGCCGCCGGCCGATGGTCGACGTCTTCCGCGAACGGCCGCGCTCGGTGCTGGTGGCGACGGGCAGCTTCATCGCGAACACCGCGATCGGCTACATCTTCCTGGCGTACCTGCTGTCCTACGGCACATCGGTGCTGAAGATCGACCGCACCACGCTGCTGGTGGTGGTGATCGTCGGCAGCGTGACGTGGCTGGTGAGCATCCTGGTGTCCGCGGCGTGGTCGGACAGCGTCGGCCGCAAGCCGGTCTACCTGGCCGGGTCGATCCTGCTGGTGGTCTGGCCGATCCCGTTCTTCCTGCTGGTGGACACCAAAGCCGCGGTCTGGCTGATCGTCGCGGTGGTGGTGCTGAACATCGGCCTCGGCGCGACGTACGGGCCGCAGTCGGCGTTGTTCGCGGAGCTGTTCGAGCCGCGGTACCGCTACAGCGGGGCTTCGTTCTCCTACGCCGTCGGCGCGGTGCTGGGCGGTGCCTTCGCACCGTTGATCGCGACGAAGCTGCAGGCGGTCACGGGCACCTCGTTCTCGGTGTCGCTCTACCTCGTGGCGGTGGCGCTGCTGAGCCTGGTGGCGGTGTTGTTCATCCCGCGCTCACAGCCGGCCTAGGCGGACGGCGGCCGCCATCCGCTCGTAGCCCGCATCCCCCGGGTGGAGGTGGTCGCCCGAGTCGTACGCCGGGAGCATCCGGAGCGGGTCGGCCGGATCGCGGACCGCGGCGTCGAAATCGACCACGCCGTCGAAGACGCCGCTGGTGCGGATGAACGTGTTCACCGCGGTCCGGGTGGCTTCGAGGGTTTCGTCGTAGACGCCCCAGCCCTTGAACGGCGTGAGCGTGCCGCCGAGGACGCGGATGCCGCGCGCGTGCGCCTGCGCCACCAGCTGGCGGTAGGCCGAGGTGATCGCGGCCGGGTCGGTCTGGTGCGGGTCCTGCTGGATGTCGTTGATGCCTTCGAGCACGATCAGCGTCCGCACCCCGCCGACGCTCAGCACGTCGCGGTCGAAGCGGGACAAGGCGTTCTGGCCGGCGCCGGAGCCGGGCACGTCGAGCAGCAGCCGGTTGGCGCTGATGCCCGCGTTGAGGACGCCGAAGCGGCCGTGCAGGCGGTCGGCGAGGTAGTCCGGCCAGCGGTGGTTCGCGCCGGAAGCCGAGCCGACGCCGTCGGTGATCGAGTCGCCGAGCGTCACGATCGAGGCCTCGGCCCCGCCTTGGACGTCGACGCCGGAAACGTAGTGCCAGACCGACGTCTGCTCGGTGTAGGGCGCGCCGGACTCGCTGCCGGCGAAGTCCCCCGCGCGGGTGAAGTACGACGTCTGCGTCGCGGCCGGGTGGTAGGTCACCGGCCCGGACTTGGTGGGCACGTAGGTGGTGACGAGCAGGTTCGTGTCGGCGGGCACCCGCAGGCCGACCGCGTCGCTCAGCGCCTCACCGCCGGCCGGCACGACAACGCTCGCCGCGCCGCCGAACGTCAGTGACCGCAGGGTGCCCGGCACCGCGTCCGCGCCGGCGCCCTGCACCGCGATGGTGACGTGCCCGAAGGTCAAAGGTGAGGCGCCGAAGGCGTTCGAGAGGTGGACGCGGGTCCGGCTGCCGCCGGCGCTCGTGTGCACGACGTTGCGGATCGAGAAACCCGGGTAGCCGTCCGGGGTGTTGGCGACGGCGGAGGCGGGCGCCGCGGCCCACGTGCCGACCCAGCCGCCCACGGCGTGCTCGGCGACGACCGGGAAGGCGCTTTCCGGATTCGCGCTGCCGGACGTCGTCAGGATGCCGAACCCCGTCAGGACAGCCGCGCTCACGGCGAGGAAGCGTCGCATGTACTCACGGTGGCGTGGTTGCGATGACCGAGGGACCGCTGATCAGGTGAGCGAGGTGGACAAGATCCCGGACAGCGAGGGGCGGGCCCGTCCGGGATTCTGGGGATGCCGGACGGGCCCGCGCGAGGTGGCCGTTGCCGCGACGGCCGCTCGCCGGAGCCGCCCGGTCCCGATCAGGCGGAGGCTGGCCGGATCGTTGCGTCGTGGTGACTCCGGAGGGCGTGTGCGAGACGCCCTCACCCAGAGCACGGTCATCGGAGCGGGGTGGTTCAGCGCGGCGCGGAGGTTTCTGGCCGGCGCGGTCTCCGGCTCACGCCGCGGCGGGGAACCCGCCGCCCACCGCGAGGTGGCCGGCTTCGGTCAGTTCGGCGGGCGCCCACTGCCCGGGGGCGACGATCGTCGTGGGCCGCACGAGCCCGGCGCGGGCGAGGTCGTGGGCGGTGTTCTGGTCGTAGCACGAAAGCCCGTCGACGCGGAGGTCGGGTTCGCAGCTGCAGCGGAGCTCGGCGCGGCCTTCGGCGACGGCCTTGAGCATGGCGATCGCACGGCGGCTGAGCGCGCTCGGAAGGGTGGACATGGGTCTGGCCTCTCGGTCCGGCTGGTGGTGGCGCGAGTGCTGCAGCTCGTTACTCAGTAGTACGGCGTGCTTACCCGCGCGGTTCACTTCGATCGCGCCGGATGGCCTCTTGACAGCGGAAACCTCAACGAGCAGGGTCAGTCATCGGATGAATAAGCCCCACTGAGCCTCTGGTGGGTCCAGTCTGCCGTCTTTCCGCCGTACTCATCCGATCCCTGGAGGTTCAGTGACGACCTTCCCCCGCCGTCAAGCCCTCGGCATGGCCGTCGGTGGCGCCGTGGCGCTCACCGCGGCCGGCCTCACCCCGGCCGGCGCGTCCGTGCCCGCCGTCGACGCCGCCGCGGACAGCCCGGACACCCCGATCGTCCCGCCCCCGCCCCCGCCGCCGGTCCCGGTCGCGCTCGACGCCTGGTTCTCCAACGACGGCATCGACAGCGCGTCCGCCACGGGCGGCGACTTCGACGGGTCCGGGTACACCTTTCCGGCCGAGCACCTCCCGGCGACCGCGACCGTCGGCGGCATCCCGTTCAAGCTCGGCTCCGCGGCCGCCGGCGCGAAGAACAACATCGCCGCCACCGGCCAGAAGATCGACCTGCCGAAGGGAAAGTACTTCGTCGCGTACTTCCTGGTCGCCGCCAGCTACGGCACGACCGGCGGCACCGCGACCGTGCACTACGCCGACGGCAGCACGAGCACCGGGTCGCTGTCCGGCCCGGACTGGTACACCGGGACCGGCGCCCTGGTCGCGCCGTTCCGCTACGCGCCGGGGGGAGTCGTCGACAACAACCCCGTTTCCCTGGCCACCGGCCAGGTCTGGGTCGACCCGGCCCGCGAAGCCGTCGGCCTGACCCTGCCCACGACCGCAGCGCCCGCGCCGAACGTCTCCAGCCTGCACGTCTTCGCGCTCACCCTGCAGCCGGTGGCCGTCGGCCGCTCCGCGCTGGTGCTGGACGGCCGCTCGAGCGCCAACCTGCTCACCGACGGCGGCCCGCAGGCGGCCGAGGCGACCGTGGTCAACGCGGGCACCGTCTGGCTCGGCGCGCGCGACCGCGTCACGGTCACCCTCGACGTCCCCGGCGGCCGGACCACCGTGCCGGCGACCATCCGCGCGCTGGCGCCGGGGGAGCAGGCGACCGTGCGGCTCGGCCTGGCGCCGAACGCGTCGGTCCCGCCCGGCACCACGACGAACGGCCAGATCCGCGTGACCGCCGGCCGCGGCACCCTGGCCACCCAGCAGGTGCCGGTCACCCTCGGCATCCCGGACTTCCGGCCGACCGACGCTTCGCTGTCGACGCACCGAGCGCCGTACTGGTTCAACGACAGCAAGTTCGGCATCTTCATCCACTGGGGGGTGTACGCGGTGCCGGCGTGGGCGCCGGTCGGGCAGCAGTACGCGGAGTGGTACTGGCAGAACCAGCAGGACCCGAACGGCGCGACCTACGCCTACCACCGGGAGAAGTACGGCGAGGACTTCGTCTACGACGACTTCATCCCGCTGTTCACCGCGAAGAAGTTCGACCCGCGCAGCTGGCTGAAGCTCATCGCGGACGCGGGCGCCGAGTACTACGTCCTCACCTCGAAGCACCATGACGGCTTCGCGTTGTGGGACACCGCGGTCAGCGACCGCAACTCCGTCAAGCTCGGCCCGAAGCGCAACATCATCAACGAGCTGTTCACGGCGTCACGCAAGTACACCCCGCAGCTGCGCAACGGCCTGTACTTCTCGCTGCCGGAATGGTTCAACCCCGACAACCCGTGGATGGGCCACGCGCCGCGCAACCCCTACACCGGGGCGCCGCTGCCCTACACCGGTTACACGGCCGGGAAGGACTTCGTCCGCGACTACCAGGCGCCGCAGGTGCTCGAGCTGATCTCGAAGTTCGACCCGGACGTGCTGTGGTTCGACATCGGCGGTGTCAACGACTCGCGCGCGGTGGTCTCGGAGTACTTCAACCACGCGAAGAACCGCAAGCGTCCCAAGGACGTCACCTACAACGACCGCGGCGGCATCCCGGACCACGACTTCACGACACCGGAGTACACGACCTACCCGAACACCGTGGTGGCGAAGTGGGAGGCGAGCCGCGGCCTCGACCCGTTCTCCTACGGCTACAACCGCGCGACCCCGGACGACCGGTACATGACGGCGGAGGAGGTCGTCCGGACGCTGGTCGACATCGTGTCGAAGAACGGCAACTTCCTGCTGGACATCGGCCCGGACTTCGACGGCACGATCCCGGACGTCATGCAGCAGCACCTGCGCGACGCGGGCGCGTGGCTGAAGGTGAACGGCGAAGCCATCTACGGCACGACGTACTGGTCCCGGATGGCCCAGCTCGGCGACCTGCGGTTCACGGTCAAGCAGAACGAGGCGTTCTACGTGCACTCACTGGCGGCGCCGGGCAGCAGGCTGGTGGTCGACGCGCCGGTCCCGATCCGCGGCGGTGACCGGGTGACGATGCTCGGGTATCGCGGCAACCTGCACTGGACCGTGGAGAACGGCTCGCTGGTGATCGACGTCCCGGCCGCGGCCCGCCAGGCGGGGCGCTTCGCCTGGGTGTTCAAGATCGCCTGGAGCTAGAGGTCGGCGTTCTTGCCGATGTACAGCTCCGCGAACGCCGCCGCGGCCGCGGGCGAACCCAGCAACCGGCGCATCCGGGCTTCCGCGATGCGTGCCAGGAACGGGTTGCCGCCCGTGGTCGCGGTGTGGTGGAAGATGTCCGACAGCCACAGGGAAAACTCCTGGTACTGCCAGATCAGCGGCAGGCACGCGGCGGAGTAGCCGGCCAGCCGGTCCGGGTCGCCCGCGTAGTACGCCTGGAACGCTTCGGCGAGCAGGAACGCGTCGTGCAGGGCGAGGTTCATGCCCTTCGCCGCGATCGGCGCGACCAGGTGGGCCGACTCACCGGCCAGGTGCAGGCGGCCGTGCGACATCGGCTCGACGACGTAGTTGTGCATGTCGAGGATGCGCTTCTCGATCAGCTTTCCCTCGGTGATCGGGCCGTCCGGCACCGCCAGGCGCGCCTGCAGCTCCGTCCAGACGCGGTCGTCGGGCCAGTCGGCCTCGGTCTCGCCGGCGGCGGTCTGCAGGTAGAACCGCGTCACCTGCGGGGTGCGGGCCATGTGCGCGCCGAACCCGCGCGGGTGGATGCCGAAGAGCACACCGTCGGCGGACGGCGGCGCCTCGGCCAGCAGGGCCAGCCAGCCGATCCCGTAGTCGTGGTGGGCTTTCACCGTGGAATCCGCGGGCAGGTAGCGCTGGGAGACCCCGCGGGCGCCGTCGCAGCCGGCGACGAAGTCGCAGTCGACGCGGTGCTCGCCCGCGGCCGTCCGGAACGTGACCGCGGGGGCGTCCGACGTCAGGTCGTGCAGCCGGACGTCGGCGACCTCGAAGACCGCTTCACCGCCGGCGCCGGTGTACTGCGCGACCAGGTCGGTGACCAGGAGCTGTTGCGGGCACACGAAATGCCGTTGCCCGGTGACGTCGCCGTAGCGGAAGGCGTGCCGCTTCCCGGCGAACCGGAACTCGAACTTCTCGTGCTGCGGCGCCTTCGCGAGGAGCTGTTCACCGAGGCCGCGCTGCCGCAGCCCGCGGACCGCCCACTCTTCGATGAACCCGGCCCGCGGCCGCTGCTCGATGAACGCGCGGCTCTGCTCTTCCAGCAGCACACAGCCGATCCCCGCGCGCCGCAGGAGGTTCGCCAAGGTCAGCCCGGCCGGACCCGCCCCCACCACGACCACCGCCGTGCGTGTCGCCACCATGCGCCCGAGGGTAGCGCGAACCGGACGAATCGTTCAGTAGAAATGGCGCAGCCGCGGCCACGCCGACGACCACGGCTCGGTCAGCGTGCACAGCGAGAGCAGCACGCCGTTTTCGTCGTTGTCGACGTCTTCGGGCGCGCGGTGCAACCCGGCCGGACGGCACCCGGTGATCAGCTGGGCCGCGGGCGTGCCGCGCTCGGCCCGTCCGATGAGCAGCACCGGGCCGACCAGCCGGTCCGGCGGTGGTCCCCAGTCGGCGTAGGACATGTGCGGCGAGTACGGCCGGGGCAGCCCGAGCGCGGGCCCGTAGTGCTCCAGCGCGCCCGCCTCGCCGTAGTTGCCGGCGAGGATCACCGCGGTGTCCCGCTCGGTCGCCGGGATCCGCGCCCAGGCGTCCGCGACACTGCCGGCGAACTCCGGCCAGCCGATCTGCTCACCCGGCTCCTTGTTCACCGCCAGCACCGGCCCCAGCGCCGAAGCCGGCAGCACCGGGAGTCCGATGAGGACGGACACCACGACGCACACCGCAGCCGCCGCGCCGGTCAGCGCCCGCCGGGTCGCCCCGCCCCGGCGCAGCCACCGCAGCGCCGGGTCCGCGCCGAGCGCGACCAGCCCGAGCAGCAACGGCACCGAGTAGTACGGCTTCCCGCCCAGGACGAGGAGCTCGACGCAGACCACCGGGTAGGCGATCGCGAGGGCACGCGCCCAGCGCAGGCCGGCGTGGCGCCACGGCCGCACCAGCCCGGCGATCCACACCGGCACCAGCACAGGGGAGAGGTAGACCACCTGCATCGGCACGAACAGGATGCGGTTCTCGACGCCGTCGTCTTCGCTGATCCCGCCGGCGACGGTGAGCATCGGCCAGCCGTGGGACGCCTGCCAGAGCACCACCGGCGCCGTCAGGACGGCGGCGATCGCCACCCCGCCCGCGAGCCACCAGCTGCGCAGCACCCGGCGCGGCCCGGCGACGGCCACGCCGATCCCGAGCCCGGACAGCAGCATCAGGACCAGCCACTTGTTCGCCATGCCGAGCCCGGCGGCGGCGCCGACGGCGAGCCACCAGCGGCCGTCGCCGGTCCGCAGCAGCCGCAGGCCGAAGAACGTGATCAGCGACCACAGCAGCAGGTCCGCGGTGTTGGTGGCCAGCATGTGCGTCACGACGAGCACATAGGACGACAGCACCGTGGCGATCGCGGTGAACAGCTGCGCCCCGCGGCCGCCGCCGAACTCGCGGGTGATCAGCACGACGACCACGACCGTCGCCATGCCGAGCAGCGTCGCGGCCACGCGCAGGCCCGTCGGTGTCTCGCCGAACAACGCCGTCGACGCGCGGGCCAGCCACGGCGTGATCGGCGGCTGGTCGACGTACCCCCAGTCGGGCCGGTGGCCGGCGGCGACGAAGTACAGCTCGTCGCGGTGAAAGCCGTACCGGCCGGACAGGACGGTCAGGACCACCGCCTGCGCGGCGACCACGATCCCGACTCCGACCGCGGCAAAACGTGGCAGCAACCCGGATTCGCGACCGGCCCCCATGGCAGTCTCCCCTCGGCGTGCCCGGATCGTACGCCGGGGATCAAGCCTCCGGGAGCGCTCCGAGGAATTCACCGCCCGCGTCCGCGACCAGCTCGGCGATCGACTGGACACGGCGGATCGGCGTGAACTCGACGTCACCACGATCGGTCACCGTGAAGCCGTGCACCGCCGGGCGCGGCAGCGTGTTGTACGCGTAGTGCGCGCCGAAGTAGTAGGCGCCGGTGTCGTGTGCGACGACGAAGTCGCCCGGCTCCAGCAGCGGCAGCGGCCGCTCGCGGGCGAGGAGGTCACCGGCGAAGCACAACGGCCCGGCGATGTCCTGCGGCACTTCGGGTCCGCTCTTCGGCGTCCCGGTGGGATCGAGCGCGCTGAGCCGCAGTGGCCAGTGCTCCGGCTGCAGCACCGTGCGGGCCGCCACCTGGGCGCCCGCGTGGGTCACGGCGATGGGCCGGCCGCCCGCGACCTTCGTGTACTCGACGGTGCTGACGAGGAACCCGTTCTTCGCCAGCAGGGAGCGGCCGAACTCGGTGACGAAGGAGTACCGCCCGTCGGCCAGGGCCGGGACCCGCGCGAGCAGCGTCGCGACGTAACCGGCGTAGGTCGGGCCCGGCTCGTCGGACGCGAAGTTCACCGGCAGCCCGCCGCCGAGGTCGAGGCTAGTGACCTGCCGGTACCCGGCCTCGGTGTTGATCTCCTCGGCGAGCGTGTGCACCGCGGCGACCCCGGCGGCCATCAGCTCCGGCGGGCAGCCCTGCGAGCCGACGTGGACGTGCAGCCGGGTCAGCCACGGCCGGCGCGCGAAGGCCTCGCGGAGTCGTTCCCGGTTCCCGTTGTCGCGCAAGGGGATGCCGAACTTCGACGCGGCGGTCGCGGTGCTCGTGTCACCGATCCGGCCGGCCCCGACCTGGGGGTTGATCCGCAGGCCCAGGACCGACCGCGGTGGTGTGGCGCCGATCAGCGCGTCGAGCCGGGCGAGCTCCTGGAAGTTGTCGGCGTTGACCGCGGTGCCTTCGGCGAGGGCGTGCGCGAGCTCGGCGGTGGTCTTGGCGGGGGAGTCGAGCACCAGCCGCGGGCCGCGGAGCCCGGCGGCTTCGGCGACCGCGGTTTCGCCCGGGCTCGCGACCTCGGCGTCGACCCCGAGGTCGCCGAGGAACCGCAGGAGCGGCGCGAGGCCGCACGCCTTGGCGGCGACCGTGTGCTGGACGCGCCCGAGCGGGGCGAACGCGTCGGTGAGCTCTTCGACGGCGGTGCGCAGGCCGGCGAGGTCGACGAAGCCGGCCATCGGGTCGACGAGCCCGCGGTCCGCCGCGGCGGCGAGGGCGAGCTGCCGGCGGTCGGCTCGGGTCAGGGGTGCGCTGGTCGTGGTCACCCCTCCAGGACAGCAGCGGCCGGCGCGGGCGGTCCAAGACCTGGTCCTGATGGCTGCATAGGATCGGCCTATAATCGCTGGGTGGACCTTCGCCGATGGCACTACTTCGCCGTGCTCGCCGAAGAGATGCACTTCACCCGGGCGGCCGCGCGGCTGTTCGTGTCCCAGCCGTCGCTGAGCCAGCAGATCCGCGCGTTCGAGGCGGAGCTGGGGGTCGCGCTGCTCGACCGCTCGGGCCCGCGGTTCGCGCTCACCGAGGCGGGCCGTGTCGCGGCGGCGGAGGCGCGGGACCTGCTCGACCGCCTGGACCGGGCGCGCGGCGTGATCACCGCGGCCGGGCGGGCCGACACCGGACGGCTGCGGATCGCCTACACCCGGTCGGCGCCCGGCCCGCTCGCCGGCGACCTGGTCGCGGCCTACCGCACGCGGCACCCGGAGGTCGAGCTGGCGCTGGAGACGGGCTGGACGAGCCTCAACCTGGCCCGGCTGGCCGCCGGCGAGATCGACGCCGGCTTCGTGCGGCCGCCGGTGTCCGAGCCGGGGGTCGAGGTGGCGGTGGTCGGCTCGGAGGAGGTGCTGATCGCCCTGCCGTCGGGGCACCCGCTGGCCCGCCGCCGTGGCCGGCTGCGGCGGGCGTGGATCGCGGCGGAACCGGTGGTGTTCTGGCCGCGGGAGAACGGCCCGGGCCAGTACGACACGATCAGCGGCCAGGTGTGGCCGGACGGCGTCCCGCCGATCGTCCGCGAAGAGCCGGAGGACGAGCAGCTGATGCGCGCGGTCGCCGAGGGCGCGGGCATCGCGGCGGTGCCGGAACACCGCGCCCGCGGCCTGCGCCGCCGAGGAGTCGTCCTGCGGCGGCTGGGGGACCCGGTGCCGCGGATCGACCTGGGCCTGGCCTGGCGGACGGGCCCGGCGCCGCCGGTGGTGCGCGCCTTCGTCGAGCTCGCCCGTGAGACGGCGGACGGCGGGCGATCGGCGCAGTAAGCTCGCGGGCAGCCGGCGTCGAAAGGGCATTTCCCATGGCAGCGCACGAAATCACCGACCGGATCGCCGACCTGATCGACGAGGAGCACCGGCTGCGCGCCGCGGCCCTCCACCACGGTGGGCTGACCCCGGCGGAGCGGGCCCGGCTGAAGGAGCTCGAACGGCAGCTGGACGAAGCCGTCGACCTGCTGCACCGCCGGCAGGCGCTGGCCGTCTTCGACGAGGACTGACCCGCCCCGCCGGCGGCCGGCCGGACAGTGCCGCCTCGATCCCCCCCCCCAACCGGAAGTCCACAGTGGACTCCTGCGCGGGAGGTCACCGCCGGGGGAGCTCCGGGGAGTCGGTGTCGAGCGGCACCGAGCCCGACCGGACCAGCCCGAGCTGGACCGTCTGGCGGCCGGTCAGCTTCTCCAGGATCCAGTCGACCGCCGTGCGCACGCGGTTCCCGGGCATCGCCATCAGGTGGTAGGCCCGCGTCACCGCCTTGGCCGGCAGCCCGGACAGCGGGATGCGCAGCGGGTTCGCCGCGGCGGCCCCGGCGCCGAGGTCGACGACAAAACCGAGGTCGTGGTGCCGGTAGCGGCGGGGACGGCCGTAGCCCACCGACGCGGCGACGTTGCGGCCGGCGAGCTTCCCCTGGCGCTCGGCGTGCTGCGCGGTCATCGCGGTGTACTCGCCGGGGCGGGTGAGGTCGGGCACCGCGGCCGCGTCACCGCAGGCGAACACGTCGTCGTGGCCCGGCACGCGCAGCTCGTCGGTGACCACGAGCCTGCCCTTCGCCGTCTCGAGCCCGAGGCCGTCCACCAGCGGGTCCGGCCGCACGCCGACGCACCAGACGAGGGTGCGGGTCGGCACGGGCTCGCCGCTGGTCAGGGTGACGCCCTTGACGTCGGCGTGGTCGACGGAGGTCTTCATCAGCACCTCGACCCCGCGGGCGCGCAGGACCTCGTCGGCGGTCCGGCCGAGCCGGGCGTCGAGCTCGGGCAGCACACGCTCGGCGACGTCGAGCAGCAGCCAGCGGATCTGCTGACCGGCGAGCTCGGGGTGGCGCGCGGCCAGCGCCTCGGTGAAGGCCGGGCCCTGCGCGGCGACCTCGGTGCCGGTGTACCCGGCGCCGACCACGACGAACGTGCACCGCGCCTCCCGTTCGGCCGGGTCGTCGGCCGCCGCGGCCAGCTCGATCTGCCGGGTGATGTGGTCACGCAGGTAGAGCGCCTCCGGCACGCCGCGGAAGCCGTGCGCGTACTCCGGGACACCCGGGATCGGCAACAGCTTGTTGACGCTGCCCGCCGCGAGCACGAGCCGGTCGTACCCGATCCGGTGGTCCTCGTCCTCCGGATCGGTGTAGCTCACTTCGCGGGTGTCGAAGTCCACGCCGGTCGCCTTGCCGAGCACCAGCCGGACACCCGGCAGCGTCTCGGGGAGGGAGACCGTCACTCGCCGCGGGTCGAGGATCCCGGCCGCCACCTCCGGCAGCAACGGCAGGTAGAGGAAGTAATCCGTCGGGTTGAGCACGACGATCTCGACGTCTTCGCCGGATTCCTTGCGCAGGCTCTTGGCCGCGTGGAATCCGGCGAAACCGCCTCCGACGATCACGGCACGCATGGGTCTCCTTCCGGGACGGATCTTCGGCCCCGCGGATTACCCCAGGTCGGGACGGGGAACCCGCGGGGTTGACCTGCGGGCACAGGGGCGTACGGTCAGGGGTGTTGGCTGTTGTTCAGAAACGTGCTCCGGTCAGCGCCCCTGCCAGCCGCAATAGGGAGCGCCATGTACGACCTCTTCCGCACGATCGATGATCCGTCCGGCTTGACCGTCACCACCACCGACCGACCGGGTGGAATCCGTGTCGTCACGCTGGTGGGAGACATCGACGCCGCCACCGTCGGCACCCTCGACCAGGCCCTCGCCACCGGTGAGCGGCTCGTCGTCGACCTGTCCCGGGTCGCCTTCCTCAGCTGCGCCGGGGTCCGGTCGCTGCTGCAGGCGAACGGCCGGGCCGACCTCGCCGTCGTCGTCGCCGGGCACGCCGTCTCGCGGTCGCTGGAGGCGACCGGCGCGGACCTCCTGCTGGAGATCCACCCGCGCACCGCCGCCGCGCTCGCCCGGTTCGCCTCGGGCCCCGTGCCGGAGGCCGGCCGGGAGGCGTGAGCGCCCCGCCGCCGGCCGTCCACTGTGGTCAGTCGTCCGGCCAGTCGCCGGTCGCCTTCCGGTAACCGACGGCGCCCGCGCGTTCGGTGGCGGCCTTGACCGCGCCGAAGATCGCCCCCTGCACCGCCGCCGCGATGACCACCTGCTGCCAGGTGTAGTCGCGGTCGGTGGCGTCGGGGGCGTCGTCCTCCCCGGCCACGCGCATCCAGACCTGCTTGAAGACCTGGCCGGCGAGCAGGCCGCCCAGAGCGCCCACCACCCAGCTCATCGGCTTGTACAAGGCCTTGTTCACGAGTTCCTCCGGCGCAGGATCAGGCGGATCAGGATCACCAGGCCCAGCACACCGGCGAAGATCGGGACCGGGTTGCTCCGGACGACGTCCGCGCCCTGGCGGAACTTCACCGCGGTCGGCTCGTTCGTGACGTCGGCGACCTTTGCGGTCGCGAGGTCGAGCTTCTCGTCGACGTTCTCCTTGACCCGGGTCTTCACGTCGAGCTTCTGCCCGAGCGCTTCCAGCGTCTCGGTGAGCTCCTCCCGGGTCGTGTCCCGGTCGAGCCGCGCCTCCTCGGCGTTCTTCGGGAAGTCCCCGCTCATGTGCGCACTCCCTGCTTCACCGTGTCCACGTCTTCGCGGACGCCGGTGATGGCCTCTTCGGGCACCGGCGGCACCGCCTGCGTGACTTCCTTCTTGCCGACCAGCGCCGCGATCCCGGCGATCACGAACAGCGCGACCGCGATGATGACCGCCGCCAGCCAGCCGGGCACGACCAGCGCCAGTGCCAGCACGGCGGCCGCGACCAGCGTGCCCGCGCCGAACAGCGCGAACAGCCCGGCCGCACCGAACAGCCCGGCGCCGAGGCCCATCTTCTTGCCCTTGGTCCGCAGTTCGAAAACGGCGAGCCGCATCTCGTCCCGCACGAGCCGTTTCACCTCGTCGGTGAGGTCGGTCACCAGCTCACCCACCGACCGGTCGGCGGCCGGCTTCTTGTTGACTTCTTCGATCATGGAACACCTCCTCGCCTGGCCGCCGTGTACCCGGCCCGGTGCGGCGTCAACCACGGCGATCCGCCGGGTTTGCCCGGTCCGGCGCCGGGTGGCCAGGGCGCCTGCCACCCCGGATTCACTCGAACGAGCGACACCGTGGGCTGCTGCCGTCCCGGCGTGTTTCGCGCCTGGAGCAGTCGGGTAGGCCGCAAGCATGACCACCACCAGTGCCGACGTCCCCACCGTGGAGCTGAACAACGGCGTCCGGATCCCGCAGTTCGGGTTCGGCGTCTTCCAGATCCCGCCCGAGGAGACCGCGCGGGCCGTGCGGGCGGCCCTGGACGCGGGGTACCGACACATCGACACGGCGCAGATGTACCGCAACGAAGACGGGGTCGGCGCCGGTGTCGCCGAGTCCGGCCTGGCGCGCGAAGACGTGTTCGTCACGACCAAGCTGGCGAACGACGCGCACGGGCACGACAACGCGATCACCGCGCTCGAAGGCAGCCTGCGCCGGCTGGGCTTCGACTACGTCGACCTCTACCTCGTCCACTGGCCGTTGCCGCAGAAGGACAACTACGTCCGGACGTGGCAGGGCTTCGAGGACATCCTGCGGGCGGGCAAGGCCCGCGCGATCGGGGTGTCGAACTTCCAGCCCGCCCACCTCGACCGGCTCGCCGAAGAGACCGGGACGGTGCCGGCGGTGAACCAGATCGAGCTGCACCCCGCGTTGCAGCAGACGGAACTGCGGGCCTACCACCAGTCCCACGGCATCGCGACCGAGGCGTGGAGCCCGCTCGCGCAGGCCGAGGTGCTCGAAGACCCCGTGCTCGCCGACCTGGCCGAGAAGCACGGGCGGACGGCCGCCCAGATCGTGCTTCGCTGGCACATCCAGCTCGGGAACATCGTGTTCCCGAAGTCGTCGTCGGCCGAGCGGATGCGGGAGAACATCGACGTCTTCGGCTTCGAGCTCGACGACGAGGACATGACTGCGGTCGGCAAGCTCGACGACGGCCGCCGCACCGGACCCGACCCGGAAACCTTCACGGGGTGACCGCGGGGTTTCCCTGCGCAACCCGCCGGGTATTTCACCCGGAGAGGTCCCCCCAGGAAGGAGCGTCCGGCATGGCCACGAACGCGTATCTGTCGTTCCTCGCGATCGGCATCGCGCTGGTCCTGATCGACGGGCAGGTGATCTACCGCAGCGGCCGCCGCTACCTGGAGAACTCCTACGGCAACCCGGCCGCGGGCGCTTCGATGACCCGGCTGGTCACGGTGCTGTTCCACCTGGTGACGCTGGGGGTGCTGGCCCTCGTTTCGACCATCAACCTGGGCGGCAGTGACCTGCCCGGCGTCGTCGGGCGCGTCGGTGTCCTGCTGCTGATCCTGGCGCTGGCCCACGCGATCACGCTCGGTGTGCTCGCCCGCATCCGCGGTGAGCAGGAGGTCGAGGCGGTCGTCCAGCGCGGCAACCGGCCCCAGCAGCCCGACCCGGGCCCGACCGTCAACCCGGTGCCGAGCCAGGAAGCGCGGTACCCGGACGTCAGCCCGCCGCTGGAGAACCGCTCCCCGTACTCCGCGCAGTAGGAGCTCCCGCTTCGAAGGCCGTCACCGGAACCCGGTGGCGGCCTTCGGTGTGTCATTCGGGGACGTCGATCTCGGTGTGCCGGGTGGCCAGTGTCCGGGCCAGGTCCGCCAGCTTGACGTTCAGCTGCTGGGAGGCGTCACGCAACACGTCGAACGCCTCCTCGGCGGTGATCCCGCGGCGCTGCATCAGGATGCCCTTCGCCTGGCCGATGACGTCGCGGCTTTCCAGCGCGCGGCGCAGGTGGGCCGCTTCCAGCTCGGCCGTCGTCAGGGCTTCGGTGTGCGCCAGGGCGAGGGAGGCGTGGGTCGCCAGCAGGAGCGCGGTGTCGACCGCTCGGTCGTCGAACGCGTCCCTGCTGGCCGAGTAGATGTTGAGCGCGCCGGACAGGCGTGGCGGCCGCGCGTCCGGGAGCAGGGCCGTCGCCAGCACCGAGTGGTAGCCGTGCTGGGCGGTGCCCGGGCCGAAGGACGGCCACCGCGGGTCGGTGCCGACGTCCTGGGACCAGCCGATGGCCGGGCCGTCCGGGCGCGCCGACTCGACGCACGGGCCTTCGCCGTGGTCGTACTGCAGCTGGTCGAGCTTAAGAGCGACGGGGTCGGTTTCGACGGGGGTGTGGAACGTGCCGTCGGGCGCGCGCAGCGTGACGCTGACCAGGTCGGCGCCCGGCACGATCGCGACCGCCGCGCCGACGACCAGCTTGAGCACCCCGCCGACGGTCGGCGTCGCGTCGAGCAGCGTCCGGGTGAGGTCGGCGAACTGGGTCGCCAGCACGCCCGCCGCGGCGGGGCCGTCCTGCCCGAAGGCGGCCCGTTCGCGGGCCCACTCGTCTCTGCCGACGCTCATTCGTCCTCGCTGTCCGTCACGGCCGGGGTGGTGCCCCCATTCAACCCGATCCCGGACGGCGGGCGGGTCAACCGGGTGCGCCGGCCGCCCGGCTCAGGGCGGCGCGGGCGCGGTCGACGAACCCCGGGCCCGGCCACAGCTGGTCGGCCTGCGGCATCCGGTCGGCCAAGCCGGGGTGCGGCAGCATCGGCGCGGCGTCGCGGGCTTCGAGGACCTCCTGGCCCAGCTCGTGCCGCCGGTCGGGCGAGCAGCTCAGCCGGATCTGCTTCAGCGCGGCGGGTCCTTCGTCGCGGACGTGCCGGCGCACCGCGCGTATCAGCCCGCCGAGCAGCCGCTCGAAGCGGGTCTCCTGCGGCCCCGCGCCCTCCAGCTGCCGCATCAGGCCGTCGGCTTCGGTGAGGTCGCCGTCGCCCTCGAGGTAGGGCTCTTCGGCGACGGCGTGGCGGACCAGCTCCGCGATCAGGTGGTCGGCGAGGTCCTTGCGGTTCTCCGGGCTGCCCTGGCCGAGCTCGAGCTCGGTGCACAGCCGGTCGAGCTCGCGGTGGTCACCGGCGAGCACCGTGGTCAGATCGGTTGCGGGCTGGCTGCCGTTCATGCACGCTCCTGGTCGCCGGGGGATTTCCCGCCACGGATACCCGCTGCTCGCGCGGCGAATCCCGTGTCGGCCCGGCACCCGCCGGGTACCCGGGGAGGACACCCGGACCCCAAGGAGGTTGACCATGGCAGCGCCGTCGACGGTGACCGAGCGCGAACGCAAGTACGAGATCGTCGCGGGCAGCGGTGTGCCCCGGCTGGTCGGCGTCGCGGGGGTCGAGGCGCAGGACCCGCCGGTCGAACACGTCCTCGACGCCTCCTACTACGACACCGAGACGTTCCGGCTCGCCCGCGGCGGCATCACGCTGCGGCGCCGCGTGGGCGGGCACGACGCGGGCTGGCACCTCAAGCTGCCGGTCTCGGCCGACGAGCGCCAGGAGATCCAGCTGCCGCTCGGCGGCGACGTCCACAAGGTCCCCGGCCGGCTCCGGCGCCTGGTCCGGGCCTACACGCTGGGGGAGAAGCTGGTGCCGATCGCGCACCTGCGCACCGACCGCTTCGAGCACCGGCTCGCCGACGCCGACGGCCGCACGATCGCGACCCTCACCGACGACCACGTGACCGGTGAGGCCGGCGGCGAGAGCGCCCGGCTCGACGAGTGGCGCGAGCTGGAGCTCGAGCTGGACCCGGGGACCGAACCCGGCCGCCTCGACGACTTCGACCGCGCGCTGTCCGAAGCGGGCGCGTCGGCGTCGCCGTGGCCGTCGAAGCTGCGGCGCCTGATCGGCGACCGCGTGCCGGCGGCGCCGCGCCGGCGCAAGAAGCCCACGGCCGGGGCGGTCGTGCTGGCGTCGCTGCGGGAGCACCACGCCCAGCTGCGCCGGGCCGACGTCGGGGTGCGACTCGACGTCGAGGACTCCGTGCACCAGATGCGCGTGGCCACCCGGAAGCTGCGCAGCGCCCTGCGCACCTTCGGGTCCATTGTGGACAAGAAGACGACCGGGCCGCTCACGGCCGAGCTGAAGTGGCTCGGGCAGCAGCTGGCTTCCGCCCGGGACACCGAGGTCACCGAGGAACGGCTCGCCGAGCGGCTCGACGGCGTGCCGCCGGAGCTGGTCTTCGGGCCACTGCGGCAGTTCCTCACCCGCTACTTCGCCCGCGAGGCCGAGGAAGGCCGGACCAAGGCGATGGCGGCGCTGACCGGCAAGCGGTACCTGGCGCTGCTGCGGGCGCTGGACCTGATGCTGGAAGAGCCGCCGCTGACGGCGAAGGCGCGCAAGCCCGCGAAGTCCGGGCTGCGCAAGCCGGTCCGCAAGGCGGCCAAGAAGCTGCGCCGGGCCGAAGCGGCGACACGCGGGCTCGACGGCGAAGAGCTGGAGACGGCCCTGCACGACGTCCGCAAGAAGGCGAAGCGGGCCCGGTACGCCGCGGACACCGTCAAGCCGGTCTACGGCGAGAAGCTGCGCCAGTGGCGCAAGAACGTCAAGACCGCCCAGAGCACCCTCGGCGAGCACCAGGACACCGTGGTGGGCCGGGACGTCCTGCACCACCTCGCCATCGCCGGGCACGGCGAGGGGCAGAACACCTTCACCTTCGGGCTGCTGCACGCCCAGGACGCCGCGACCGCGGAGAAGCTGCGCGAGCGGTTCGCGGGCGAGTGGCGGCGGCTGCGCAAGGGTGACCGCCCCGGCTGGCTGCGCTGACCCACGACGAGAGCCGGTGCCGGCCGTGCCCACGAGGGCACGATCGGCACCGGCTCGCTTTGTCGAACGAGGAAGAAAGGTGAAGCGGGTCCGGGGCCTCAGGCGTCGCCGGTGAGCTTCCCGCGCAGCTGCTCCAGGGTCTGCGAAAGCAGCCGGGAGACGTGCATCTGGGAGATGCCGATGCGGTCGGCGATCTGGGTCTGCGTCAGCCCGCCGAAGAACCGCATCACCAGGATCGCGCGCTCCCGCGCCGGCAGTTCCTGCAGCAGCGGCTGGAGGGCCTCGTGGTTCTCGACCATGGCCATCTCGTGGTCGGGCTCGCCCATCGTGTCGGCCAGCGACAGCGCCTCGGCGTCGTCGTGGACTGGCTTGTCGACGGAGAGGGCCTGGTAGGCGTTGCCGGCGATGAGGCCCTCGCGCACCTCGTCGACGTCGAGGTTCAGGTGCTCGGCCAGCTCGGTCGGCGTGGGCGCGCGACCCAGCCGCTGCGAGAGCGCGGCCGAGCCCTGGCTCAGGGACAGGTGCAGCTCCTTGAGCCGCCGCGGGACCCGCACCGACCAGCCGGTGTCGCGGAAGTGCCGCCGGACCTCACCCATGATCGTCGGCACGGCGAAGGACAGGAAGTCGTGCCCGCGTGCGGGGTCGAACCGGTCGACGGCGTTGATCAGACCGATCCGCGCCACCTGGACGAGGTCCTCGCGGGGCTCGCCGCGACCGGAGAACCGGGTCGCGATGTGCTCGGCGAGCGGCAGCAGCTCGGTCACCAGTCTCGCCCGGACGACGTCCCGCCGCGGGTCGTCGGCGTCGAGCGTCCCCAGCTCGTCGAACAGCGGTTCGCAGTGGGCGTATTCGTCCGGTCGGTGCAGGAGGGTTTTGCGCTCGCCGCTCACGCGCTCGTTCCCGGGTTGAGCACCAGCTCGATCGTGACGATGCCCGCGCCTCCACCGGGGAGAACGTCGCAGTGCGCCGTCACCGAACGGCTCAGCGTGGTCAGGACGTGCCAGCCGAACGTGCGGTCGCTCGGCGGCCGCGGGTCGGTGGACCGGGTCGAAACGACGACGTGCAGCCCCTCGGGCGACTGCCGGAACCGGCAGTGCAGCTGCGAGCCGAGCTCGGCCAGCTGGACGAGCTGCGCGCACGCCTCGTCGACGGCCATCTTGGCGTCCGCGATGGCGTCCAGGCCGAAGTCGGCGCGAGAGACCATGCCGTGGGTGAGCATGCGGACCAGCGGGATCTGCTCCGCCATCGCGGGCAGCCGCAGCTCGACCACCTCGTCCAGCAGCCCGTCGGCCGCCGGCTGGCCGCCCTGCAGGCCGCCACTTCGTGTTTCTTCCATGCCGAAGCTACTACCCATCCGGGGGAACGCTGACACTTGCCGATCAGGGGTTTCCGGTCTGGTCACCGGCCCAGCGCCTTTTCGAGTTCTTTCTTGGACATCTTGGAGCGGCCGTCGATGTTGCGCTTCCTGGCCTCGTTGTAGAGCTGGTCCTTCGTCGGGCCGCCCGGCCCCTTGCCGTTCCCCGACCGCTCGCCGCCGCGCTGCTGGGGCGACTTGTCCTTCAGCGACGTCCTGCTCGCCTGCTTCGACTCGCCGGCCTGGGCGCGGTTCTTGTTCACCGTCCGCGACGCGATCTCCTTGGCCCGCTTGGTGCTCGCGCCGCGGTCTTCGGCGGAGTCCTTGACGTGCTCGTACTGGCGTTCGCGCTTGGCGCTCCACGACTGGGGCATGACCACTCCTTCCGACGCCCGCGGGGTACCCGGCCGGTCGCCGGGCAAACGTCACCCATGACGGTCGGTTACGGCGGACTTCCCCCGGGTACGCGGGGGGCCGACGGAGAGGAGACGCCGATGAAGATCGGCTACACCCTGATGACCGAGCAGACCGGCCCGAACGAGCTGGTCCGGTTCGCCGCCGGCGCGGAGCAGGCCGGCTTCGACTTCGAAGTGATGAGCGACCACTACTCACCCTGGCTCGCCGAGCAGGGGCACTCGCCCTACGCCTGGAGCGTGCTGGGCGCGGTCACGCAGAGCACCGAGCGCGTCGAGCTGATGACGTTCGTGACGTGCCCGACCATGCGCTACCACCCGGCGGTCGTGGCGCAGAAGGCGGCGACCGTGCAGGCGCTCTCCGGCGGCCGGTTCACGCTGGGCCTCGGCGCGGGGGAGAACCTCAACGAGCACGTCGTCGGCCGCGGCTGGCCGCCGGCCAACGTCCGCCACGACATGCTCGCCGAAGCCGTGCAGATCATCGGCGGGCTCTTCGACGGCGGCTCCTTCGACTACGAGGGCAAGCACTTCCGCGTCGACTCGGCCAAGCTGTGGGACCTGCCGGAGAAGCGGACGCCGGTCGGCATCGCAGTGTCCGGCTCGCAGTCGGTCAAGCGGTTCGCCCCGGTCGCCGACGCGATGATCGCCGTCGAGCCGAAGGCCGAGCTCGCGCAGGAGTGGGACGCGACGAAGCCCGGCCCGCCGAGCCGCAAGATCGCGCAGCTGCCGGTGTCCTGGGGCCCCGACCGCGACGCGGCGGTGAAGCGCGCGCACGAGCAGTTCCGCTGGTTCGCCGGCGGCTGGAAGGTCAACGCCGAGCTGCCGGGCCCGGCCGGGTTCGCCGGGGCGACGCAGTTCGTCCGCGAGGACGACGTCGCCGGGTCGATCCCGTGCGGCCCCGACGTCGAGCCGATCGTGGCCGGCGTGCGCGAGTTCGAGCAGGCCGGCTTCACCGACGTCGCGCTGATCCAGATCGGTGGAGACCAGCAGGAGGGCTTCCTCGACTTCGCCGAAAAAGAGCTGCTTCCGGCACTGCGTGGCTAGCCGCGAAGGGCCGTTGCTCCGAACGGACGCGTGCCCCACGACGGCGGTGACCGCTTGCGCCCGGCGTGATCGGGATGCAGTAATCTCGCGCTGGACCCGTTAAAGCGCTAGCGGCCCACTAGTGGCGCGCGCCCGGGTCCTCCCTGGTCTTGAGCGCCCTGAGAACCAGAAGAGGGGCGTTACCAGGATGACGGGCGGCCATGAGCAGCTCACCGCGAGACTGGACGAGGTCACGCTCGCGATGGAGTCGCTGACCGCGATGCTCGACACCGAGCTCGACCTCGGCCAGATGCTGCAGGCGGTGTGCGACCACGTGGTGCAGGTGGTGCCGGGGGCGGACATGGCGAGCATCACGCTGGTCCGGGAGGGCGTGCCGGAGACGGTCGCGAGCACCGACCAGCGGGCGGTCAACTTCGACCGCGAGCAGTACCGGATCGGAGACGGCCCGTGCCTGCGCGCGGCCGAGACGGGCCAGCCGGTGCGTGTCGGCGTCGGCGCTGTCGGGGACCTGTGGCCGCAGTTCGTGTCGTCGGCCGAGCAGCTGGGCGTGGCCAGTTTCCTGGCGGCGCCGCTGACGGTGGACGGCGACATGTCCGGCGCGGTCAACCTGTTCGGCTTCGGCGAGCACGGCTTCAGCGAGTTGGGCACGAAGATCCTCGAGCTGTACACGGCGACGGTGGTGTTCGGCCTCCGCAGCGCCCGCCGCTACTTCGCGGCACGCGAGCTGATCGACCAGCTCAACCGCGCGCTCGAGACCCGCGCGGTGATCGACCAGGCCAAGGGCATCCTGATGGCGGCCCACCGCATCACGGCCGAAGAGGCGTTCCAGCGGTTGGTCAAGCGCTCGCAGGACGGCAACCGGAAGCTGCACGAGGTGGCGGCCGAGTTCGTGGCCGCGGTGGCGACGACCACCGGCTGACGGCGGCCGGGCCCCGGCTAGGCGGTCGGGACCTCGTCGGGTGGGGCTTCCGTCTCCAGCGCCGCCTCCGGGCGGTGCCGGCTGCGCTGGCACGTCGTGCAGACGAGGGTCCGGCCGAGCACCGTCCCGTCGTCCGCGACGACCTGCGCCACGTGCATCGTCGGGAAGCCGCAGACCTCGCAGGGCAGCGAGCCGTCCTCGCGGCTGATGCGGATCTGGGTGCCCATCCGGCCTCCTGTTGTGACGTGGGTCTCACCTACCTTGCCGGTTCCGCCGCCAAAGCCCACTGAATTCACTCGTTCGGCCTAATCGAGGCTGTCTCCGGTGACCCTTTCGGTGCCTCTTGTGTCGCGTGAGGTGCTCCCGGGTAGTCCGCGGGAGAAGGCCTTGACCGGAGGGGAGAACAACATGCGAGACAAGCGGAACGACCTGCGGCCGGTGGCGGACCTCCTCCTGGAGGGCGGGGACACCCCGGAGCAGGCGGAGACGCGCCGCAAGGCCGCGCTGACCGTCGCGGCCAGTGCGAAGGACCCCGATGACTGCGCGTTGCTGCTCGAAATGCTGGGCCTGCACCGGGGTGACGGCCGCAGCAGCGAAGTGGCCTGAGCCGGTTTCGCCGGGACTCGCCGCGGGTATCGGATGGCGGTGAGGAGGTCGACATGGCCAGACCGGTGTGGAGCGGGGCGCTGAGCCTGGGGCTGGTCACCGTCCCGGTGGAGCTGTACCCGGCGGTGGCGGACCACACGATCCACTTCCACCAGTTCGAACGCGGGACGTCCGACCGGATCCGCAACCGCAAGGTCAACGAGCGGACCGGCGACGAGGTCACCCAGGACGAGATCGTCAAGGGGTACAACCTCGGCGGGGGTGACCACGTCCTCGTCGAACCCGACGAGCTGGACGACATCGCGCCCGAGCGGTCCCGGCGGATCGACATCGAGCAGTTCGTCGGCCTGGACGAGATCGACCCCTGGTTCTTCGACCGGACGTACTGGCTCAAGCCCGCGAAAGAGGACTTCGCCAAGGCGTACGGCCTGCTGCTGCGGGCGATGGACCGCAGCGAGAAGGCCGGGATCGCCAAGTTCGTGCTGCGCGGCAAGGAGTACCTGTCGGCGATCCGCGCCGGCGACGGCGTCATGGTGCTCAACACCCTCCACTTCGTCGCCGACCTGCGGAAGCCGAAGGACGTCATGGGCGGGCTGCCCAAGCTGCCGAAGCCGCGGCCGAAGGAGCTCGACATGGCGCTGTCGCTGGTGGACGAGATGACCTCGCCGTGGCGGCCCGAGGACTACCGCGACGAGTACTCCGGCCGCGTCGAGAAGCTCCTCAAGGCCAAGAAGGCCGGCAAGGAGATCACGCACGAGGAGGAGCCGGAGCCCTCGGCCGACGTCGTCGACCTCTTCGAAGCCCTGTCCCGCAGCGTGAAGAGCCGCAAGGGCAGCGGCAAGGCGCCCAAGAAGACGACGAAGAAGCAGCCTGACCTCGGCGAGCTGTCCAAGACCGACCTCGACAAGCTCGCCCGCGAGCAGGGTGTGAAGGGGCGGTCGAAGATGACCCGCGCCCAGCTGGAGAAGGCGCTCAAGGCGTCCTGAGGGAGCGGGTGTGAAGATCTCTCATCCGGACAAGGTGTTCTACCCCGGTGACGGCCTGACGAAGGGGGACGTCGCCGAGTACTACCGGGCCGTGGCCGACGTCATGCTGCCGCATCTGCGCGGCCGCCCGCTGACGCTGCGGCGCTACCCTGACGGCATCGAAGGCCAGAGCTGGTTCCAGAAGCACCCGGGAGAGCACTTCCCGGACTCGATCCGCGTCGAGCGAGTGCCCCGCAGCGGCGGCGGCATGGACGAGTACGTCGTCTGCGAAGACGCCGAAACGCTGGACTACCTGGTGAACCAGGGCAGCATCGAGTTCCACGTCTGGCTGTCCACTGTGGACGCACCGGAGCGCCCGGACCGGCTCGTGCTGGACCTCGACCCGCCGGAGGGCACCCCGGTCACCGAGCTGCGCGCGGTCGCGCGGCGGATCCGCGACCACTACGAGCGGGCCGGGCTCACCGCGTTCGTCCAGGCGACCGGCGGCCGCGGCTTCCACGTGCTGGCGCCCCTCGACGCGAAGGCGGACACGGAAGTCGTGCTGGAACTCTCCCGCGCCCTGGCCGGCGCCGTGGCCGCGGACGACCCCGACCGGCTGACGACGGCCCAGCGCAAGGAGAAGCGCGGCGACCGGATCTTCCTGGACGCCAACCGCAACGGGTACGCGCAGACGTTCGTCGCGCCCTACTCGCTGCGCGCCCGCCCGGGCGCGGCCGCCGCGACCCCACTGGACTGGCGGGAGCTGGGCAAGGCCGACCCGGCCGGCTGGGGCCCGGCGCGGGAAAAGCAGCGGCTGGCGCGCAAGGCCGACCCGTGGCGGGACCTGGACGAGCACGCGGGATCGGCGGAAGCGGCGTTGAAGCAGCTCAGTTGAGCGTTTCGGGCCCCGGCAACGAAGGTCGAGGTCGCGACCCGCTGGACACCCCGACGACCTCGCCGAGCACTACACACCCGGGGTCGCCGACAGTGTGCAGGACGCCCTGCGCGGCGCGGACGTCTTCGTCGGGGTGAGCGCGGGTGGCCTCCTCGAACCGGACGACGTCGCCGCGATGGCGGACCGCGCGATCGTGTTCGCGCCGGCCAGCCCGGACCCGGAGGTCGACCCCGGGCGGCGCGGGGTCACGCGGAGATCGTCGCGGCCGGCCGCAGCGACCAGCCCAACCAGATCAACAACGTGCCGGCGTTCCCCGGGATGTTCCGCGGGCTGCTCGCTGGCCGACGTCGTGGGGGAGGACCTGGAGCCGGGGCACGTCGTGCCGAGCGTGTTCGACGAGGCGCTGGTGCCCGCGATGGCCGAGGCGGTCGCGGGCGCGGCGAAGGCGGCCGAACAGTCCACTGTGGACCTACCGGCCGCCTGCTCAGTGGGAGTCGGCGGTCGGGGTCGTGTCGCCCTCGGTGGACTTGTGCGTCTTCTCGCTGCGGGCGATGTGCCAGGCGACCAGCGCGCCCGCGCTGACCGTGCCCCACAGCACGAGGGCGGCGTCGCGGGCGAAGAGACCGACGACGAGCATCACGACCGCCGTCACGTCGCAGAGGACGAGCAGGAGGTTCGCCCGGGTGACCCGGCGTGGCCGCCGGCCGCTGAAGGCGGCGGCGAACGCGGGGTCGCTCGCCTGCAGCCCGGCTTCGATCTCGCGAAGGGCGTGGCGTTCTCGCTCCGGCAGCATGGGTGGCCTCCTCGCCTCGGCTATCGAAGTGGTACCCGCTCCGCGCCCGGCCGAAGCGGTCTTTCGGCGGGAAAATCAGTGGTTGTCGCGGGGGATGCCCTTCGTGGCGGCAATCCGCTGGTACGTCACGGCCGGGCGCAGCACCATGCCGTCGCACAGCTGGTCGACCATCGAGCGCTGGATCTCCTGCCACGGTGTCTGCGCTTCGGGCACCGGGTACCCACCCGACTCTGCCAGCTCCTTGTGCCGCAGCGCGAGCTCTTCGCCGGGAATGAGCACGTTCGCGGTCCCGGCCGAGAGGTCGATCCGCACCCGGTCGCCGGTCCGCAGCACCGCGAGCCCGCCGCCGGCCGCGGCCTCGGGGGAGGCGTTGAGGATCGACGGCGACCCGGACGTGCCCGACTGGCGGCCGTCGCCGAGGCAGGGCAGCTCGTGCACCCCGCGCTTGATCAGCTCGGCGGGCGGGCGCATGTTGACCACCTCGGCCGAGCCCGGGTAGCCGAGCGGGCCGGTGCCGCGCATCACGAGCAGTGAGTGCTCGTCGACACCGAGGTCCGGGTCGTCGATGCGGGCGTGGTAGTCCTCCGGGCCGTCGAACACGACGGCGGTGCCCTCGTAGACGCCGCCCGCGAGGTAGCGCCGCCGGAACTCGGGGGAGATGACGCTGGACTTCATGATCGCGGCGTCGAAGAGGTTGCCCTTGAGGACGAGGAACCCGGCGTCCCCGGTGAGCGCCGTGTCGAAGGTGCGGATGACGTCGCGGTCGCCGGCCTCGGCGGCGCGGCAGTTGTCGCCGAGCGTGCGGCCGTTGACGGTGCCGGCGTCCTCGTGGATCAGCCGGTGCCGCATCAGCTCGTGCACCACGGCCGGGACGCCGCCGGCGCGGTGGAACTCCTCGCCGAGGTACTTGCCGGCCGGCTGCAGGTCGACCAGCAGCGGGACGGCGTGGCCGAGCCGCTGCCAGTCCTCGAGCGGCAGGTCGACGCCGATGTGCCGGGCGATCGCGCCGATGTGGATGGGCGCGTTGGTCGAGCCGCCGATCGCGGAGCTCACCACGATGGCGTTCTCGAACGCTTCGCGCGTCAGGATGTCCGACGGCTTGAGGTCCTCGCGCACCATCTCGACGATCCGCAGCCCGGTGCGGTAGGCCATCCGCGCGCGGTCGCGGTGCGGCGCCGGGATGGCCGCGCAGCCGGGCAGGCTCATCCCGAGCGCTTCGGCGAGCGCGTTCATCGTCGACGCCGTGCCCATGGTGTTGCAGTGCCCCGGCGACGGCGCGGACGACGCGACGAGCTCCATGAACCCGGCGTCGTCGATCTCGCCGGCGGCCAGCAGCTCCCGGGCCTTCCAGACGATGGTCCCGGAGCCGGTGCGCTCGCCGTTGTGCCAGCCGTTGAGCATCGGCCCGCCGGAGAGCACGATGGCCGGGAGGTCGACGGTCGCGGCGGCCATCAGGCAGGCCGGGGTCGTCTTGTCACAGCCGGTGGTCAGCACGACGCCGTCGATCGGGTAGCCGTAGAGCGTCTCGACCAGGCCGAGGTAGGCGAGGTTGCGGTCCAGCGCGGCGGTGGGGCGCTTGCCGGTCTCCTGGATGGGGTGGACGGGGAACTCGATGGCGATCCCGCCCGCCTCGCGGATGCCTTCCCGGGTGCGGTCGGCCAGCTGCAGGTGGTGCCGGTTGCAGGGGGAGAGGTCGGACCCGGTCTGGGCGATGCCGATGATCGGCTTGCCGGACTGCAGCTCTTCCCTGGTCAGGCCCCAGTTCATGTACCGCTCGAGGTAGAGCGCCGTCATTCCGGGGTCGGCCGGGTTGTTGAACCAAGCTTCGCTGCGCAGTCCCATACCGGCCAGTTTGGCATAGGTGTAGGGCCCTTCCGGCACCCCGAAGCCTTCATTGTGACTACGGCCGACGGCGCCGCGTCAAGGCGGGAAAGATGCCTTGACCCGGTGCCGTCGGCCGTGTTCTGGCTTCGGATCGGGGTGCGGGAGGGGGTCTGGGTCCTCGTCAGCCCAGGCCGTTCAGCCCGATCACCCGTGAGTACCAGTGTGCGCTCTGCTTCGGGGTGCGCTGCTGGGTTGTGTAGTCGACGTGGACCAGGCCGAACCGCTTTGCGTAGCCCTCCGCCCACTCGAAGTTGTCCAGCAGTGACCAGTAGAAGTAGCCGCGTAGGTCGACGCCCGCCGCGATGGCGTCGTGCGCTGCTCGGAGGTGGGAGTCGAGGAATGCCACTCGGTCGGTGTCGACGATGTCGCCGCCGTCGGAGATGACGTCGGGGTATGCCGCGCCGTTCTCGGTGATGTACAGCGGCACCCGTCGGTAGCCGCGGTGGACCTGCAGCAGTGACTCCGTCAGGCCCGCCGGCTGGACCTCCCAGCCGGAGTCGGTGTGTGCTGCCGCCGGGTCCGGGACGAAGTGGACGTCGCCCGCCCCGACCCACTCCGGGCCCGCCGGCTCGCTGCCCGGCACCGGGCGGCCCGCCACGCGGTAGTCGCGGTAGTAGTTCACGCCCAGCCAGTCGACGGGCGCGCCGATGACTGCGGCGTCCTCGTCCCGCACGACCGAGCCCAGCCCGAACGGCGCGAGGTCGGCGACCAGGTCGTCCGGGTAGCCGCCGCGCAGCACCGGGTCGAGGAACAGCCGGTTCTGCAGCCCGTCGATGCGGCGGCACGCGGCGACGTCGGCGACGTTCGCCGGGTCGTGCGGGACGACCGGGTAGAGGTTCAGCGTGATGCCCGCCGGGACGCCCGGCGCGTGCCGGCGGATCACGTCCATCGCCAGCCCGTGGCCCAGCAGCAGGTGGTGCGTCGCGGCGACGGCGGCGGGGTGGTCGGTGCGGCCGGGCGCGTGGATGCCGCCCGCGTACCCGAGCATCGCCGCGCACCACGGCTCGTTGAGCGTCGACCAGCTGGCGACGCGGTCACCGAGCCGGGCGAGCACCGTCTCGGCGTAGTCGGCGAACCGGAACGCGGTGTCGCGCGCCGTCCAGCCGCCCTTGTCCTCCAGCGCCTGGGGCAGGTCCCAGTGGTAGAGCGTCGCCCACGGCTGGATCCCGGCCTCCAGGAGCCGGTCGACCAGGCGGTCGTAGAAGGCGAGCCCGGCGGTGTTGGGGGCGCCGCCGTCCGGGCGGACCCGTGGCCACGCCAGCGAGAACCGGTAGGCGCCGAGGCCGAGCCGGCGCATGAGGTCGACGTCTTCGCCGTAGCGCCGGTAGTGGTCGGCGGCCGGGTCGCCGGTGTCGCCGCCCACGACCGCACCCGGACGGCGCGCGAAGACGTCCCAGACCGAGTCGGTGCGCCCGTCGGCCGTGGTGGCTCCTTCCACCTGGAACGCCGCGGTGGCGGCGCCCCAGACGAAGCCGGGCGGGAACATCGACGCGGTCTCCGCCCGAACGCTGTCGGGATGTACGGACATGGTCACCCTTTCACGGCACCTTGCATGATCCCGGCCACGATCTGGCGGCCGAGGAGGACGAAGACGATGAGGATCGGGATGGTGGCCAGGGTCGTGCCGGCCAGCACCAGCGAATAGTCGACGTAGTAACCGCTCTGGAGCTTCTCCAGCGCCACCTGGACGGTCGGGTTGCCCGCGTCCAGGACCACCAGCGGCCAGAGGAAGTCGTTCCAGGACGTCATGAACGTGAACATCGCGAGGATCGCCGCGGCCGGGCGCACGGCGGGCAGGCAGACGTTCCAGAAGATCCGGATCATGCTGCAGCCGTCGACGCGCGCGGCCTCGATCAGCTCGTACGGCAGCGCGTCCACTGTGTACTGGCGCATCCAGAAGACACCGAACGCGGTGACCAGGTTGGGCACGATCACCGCCTGCAGGCCGCCGGCCCAGCCGAGCTCCGACATCGCGATGAACAGCGGGATGATGCCGAGCTGCGTCGGCACGGCGAGCGTGACGACGATGAACACGAACATCCCGTTGCGCCCCTTGAAGCGCAGTTTCGCGAAGGCGAACCCGGCCAGCGAAGAGAACAGCACCGTGGTGAGCGTGACCGTGCCGGACACGATCACGCTGTTGGCCAGCGCCTTCCAGAACGGCACGGTGTCGAAGACGCGGGCGGCGTTGGCGAAGAAGTTGCCGCCGGGCACGAACGGCGGGATGCGCTCGGTGAGCATCCCGTTGTCGCGGCTGGCCACCAGGAACGACCAGTAGAACGGGAACAGGGAGCCGAGCACGAAGATCGCCAGGACGATGTACGTCGCCTTGCGCGGTTTCCCGAGCGTGGCGACGGACTTGCGCAGTCCACTTTGGAGTGTGGTCATTTCTTTTTCACCGCCGGGGTCCGCGCGAGCCGGCCGGTGAGGAAGAAGTTCACCAGCGCGATGAGCACGATGATCACGAACAGCACCCAGGCGATCGCCGAGGCGTAGCCGAGGTTGTAGTTCTCGAACGCCGACTGGTAGAGGTACAGCGTCACGGTCTGGAACTGGTTGGTCGAGCCGCCGTTGTTCGACCCCGGCAGGGCGTCGAACAGCTTGGGCTCGGTGAAGATCTGCAGGCCGCCGATCGTCGAGGTGATGGTGACGAAGACCAGCGTCGGCTTCAGCAGCGGCAGGGTGACAGCTGTGAACCGGCGCCACGTGCCCGCGCCGTCGATCAACGCCGCCTCGTGCAGCTCCTTCGGGATGGCCTGCATCGCCGCCAGCACGATCAGGGCGTTGTAGCCGGTCCAGCGCCAGTTCACCATGATCGCGATCGCGACGTGGCTGCCGAACCGGCTGGCCTGCCAGTCGACCGGGTCGAGCCCGATCGTCTGCAGCACGCCGTTGATCAGCCCGTACTTGGGGCCGAACAGGTTGGCGAAGATGATGCCGATCGCGACGAGGCTCGCGGCGTACGGCAGCAGGATGCCGACGCGCCAGCCGGTGGCGCCGCGCAGCCGGGCGCCGAGCAACGCCGCCAGCAGCACCGCGATGATCAGCTGCGGGACGCTGGAGAGCAGGAAGATGCTGATCGTGTTGGTCAGCGCGTTCCAGAACTGGCTGTCGGCGAACAGCTCCTTGAAGTTGTCGAAGCCGATGAACTCCGGGTTGTCGTCCCCGGCCTTCCAATCGAACAGCGAGACGTAAGCGGTGTAGAGCAGCGGGAACAGCCCGACGATCCCGAACACGACGAAGAACGGCGCGACGTAGAGGTACGGCGATACCTTGACGTCCCACCGGCTCAGCTTGTGCCGGAAGGTGGGCCGGGAAGACACTCGCTTCCCGGCCGTACTCCCTTCCGGCGCGACCTTGTCGATGACGGTCATGAGGTCAGCGGGTGATCTTCTTCGCCGAGTCGACCAGTTGCTGCCAGCCGTCCGCCGCCGACTTGCCCTGTTCGACCGCCTGCAGCGCCGGGCTGGAGGCGTTCTCTTGGATCTGGCCGTCGCCCGGGCCCTTGTACTGCGGCTTCTGGACCTTCTTGGCCTGCTCGGCGAACAGCTCGCCGACCTTCGCGTCGCCGAAGTAGGCGTCGGTCTGGCTCAGCAGCGCGGGGTCCGACAGCGCCTTGACCTGGCTCGGGAAGGTGCCCTTGGCCTGGAACGCCTTGATCTGCTGCTCCGGCGCGGTCAGCCACGCGGCCAGCTCGGCGGCTTCCTTCGGGTGCTTCGACTGCGTCGGCACGGTCAGGTACGAGCCGCCCCAGTTGCCCCCGCCGCCGGGGAAGGCCGCGGTGACCGCCCACTTGCCCGCGTTCTCCGGGCCGGCCTGCTCCTTGATCACGCCGAGCATCCACGCGGGGCACACCTTCGTGGCGAACGCGCCCTGCTTGAAGCCGGTGTTCCACTCGTTGCTGAACGCGGTCAGCTTGGCCGACTCGCCCTTGGCGACGGCGTCGGTGACCTTCGTCCAGGCGTCCTTGATGCCCTGGTTGCCCTCGACGGCGAGCTTGTCGTCGGAGCCGATGTAACCCTGGGGGAGCTGGTTGACCATCGCGTTGAAGTTCTGCGCGGCCGAGTCGAACCAGGCCTTGCCCTTGGTCTTCGAGACGTAGTCGGCGCCGGCGGAGAAGTAGCTGTCCCAGCTGGCGAACAGCGGCTTGACGGCCTCGGGGTCGGTCGGCAGGCCCGCCGCGGCGAACATGTCCTTGCGGTAGCACATGGCGAGCGGGCCGATGTCGGTGCCGTAGCCGATGACCTTGCCGTCCTTGGTCTTGGCGGCGTCGTACTTCCAGCCGAGCCAGCGGTCGGGGGAGGCGTCGGCGGGGCCGATCTTGCTCAGGTCGTTGAACTTCGAGCCCTTGTCGAGGACGTCGGAGAGGTGGCCCTCCTCGACCGCGGAGACGTCGGCGAGACCGGAGCCGGCGGCCAGCTTGGTGATGAGGTCCTGGTGGTACGGGCCGCCCTGGCCGGTCTTGCGGTGGGTGATCTTGATGTTCGGGTGCAGCCGCTCGTACTCCGGGATGAGGGCCTCGTAGCCGAACTCGGTGAACGTCGCCAGCGTGAGGTCCACGTGCTCGTTCGGACCCGCTGCCGCCGGGGTTTCGTCACCGCCGCCACCGCAGGCCGTGGCGCCGAGCGCCGTCATCGTGATGCCCAGTGCCAGGACCAGGCCGTTCCGGATCGTTCTCACGTGTCCAACCACCTTGTTGACGGGAATGAGCGCTCCTACTGCTGGGAGCCGGACTGGGAGCGCTCCCAGGTGTCGCAGAGTCTGGTTGGGGCCTCGACCGGTGTCAAGGGGTCGTAACCGGAGCGTTTCCTGCGAGGAGCGCTCCCGGACTTTGCGCACGAGTGCCGGTTAAGCTGTCCGCGTACAGGTGGTGGCGGGAGCGAGGGCGGTAGGCGTGGGGCCTCGAGCAGGGGATGAAGAACGGCCGACACTGGAGGACGTCGCGGCGTTCGCCGGCGTGTCGCGGTCGACGGCGTCGCGCGCGTTGAACGACGACGCGTACGTCAGCGCGGCGGCGCGCGAGAAGGTCCTCGCCGCGGCCCGCGACCTGGGCTACTCCCCGAACCAGGCGGCGCGGTCGCTGGTCACCCGCCGGACCGGGGCGATCGCGGTGGTGCTGTCGGAGCCGGAGGCCCGGCTGCTCGACGACCCGTACCGCACCGCCGTCATGCGGGCCGGCTACCGCGAGCTCGCCGACGTCGGCCGTCAGATGGTGCTGATCTTCAGCGACACGCGCGAGGACCTGAGCAAGACCGTCCGGTTCCTGGAGGGCGGGCACGTCGACGGCGCGCTGGTGTTCGCGCCGCACCGCGCCGACCCGCTGCCCAAGGCGCTGCGGCTGCTGCGCATCCCGGTGGTGTTCGGCGGGCAGGCGGCCGGCATCCGCCGCGGGGTGCACGTCGTCGACTTCGACAACGAGGGCGGCGCCCGGCTGGCCGTGGAGCACCTGGTCGCGGCCGGACGGCGGCGGATCGGCACCATCGCCGGGCCGCAGGACCAGAGCGCCCCGATCGACCGGCTCGCCGGCTGGCGCAAGACCCTCCTCGACGCCGGCCTCGACCCCGCCGACCTGGCCGAAGAGGCCGACTTCACGCTGGCCGGCGGCGCTTCGGCGATGTCGGCCCTGCTCACCCGGCAACCGGACCTCGACGCGGTGTTCGTCGCCAGCGACATGATGGCGGTGGGCGCGTTGCGCACCCTGGACGCGGCCGGCCGCCGCATCCCGGAGGACGTCGCGGTCGTCAGCTTCGACGACAACGCGACCCTGGCCCCGGCGATGGACCCACCCCTGACGTCGGTCCACCAGGACCCGCGCGAGCAGGTCCACGCGATGGTCGAGACCCTGATCCAGCTGCTCGACGACCAGAACCTCAAGCCGCGGCAGCAGATCCTCCCGGTCTCCCTGGCGGTCCGCGCCTCCAGCTGACCCCCGTGTCGACCCCCCAATCACGCGTGTCGACCTCCTGATCACGCGTGTCGACCCTTCCCGCACGGGCCGACCGGCGAACTCATGTGTCTGAAGGGTCGACTCACGTGATTGAAGGGTCGACACGCGTGATTGAAGGGTCGACACGGCCGGGGGCGCCGGTGGCTGGGAGCGATCCCGCCTGAGGTGCACGCCTTTGGCGCTAAACGGTGTTTCCTTGGCACTGAGCGTGACCGCGGTGCTGGGCCGGACGAGTGAACGGGCGACCATCGGGGGCGGCTGTTCAGGAGCGTTCAGTGCGCCGGTGCGAGCCGGGAGCACGGATGTGACGTCCGCGCCCGCGGTGTCCTTCTGACTCGATTCTTTACATCCACGTTTCCGGCTGGCTACCGTCTGCGCCTGGAAGCGCTCCCAGATCGCTGGCTCCCTACGGACAAAGGAGTTCCGCAGCCATGCGTTCCTCTCCCCGACGGCGCCTTGTGCGCCGAACGCGCTGGTTACGCGGCCGCGCGCTGACCATGGCCTCGGCCGTGGTCGCGTTCACCGCCGCGCTGGTCGTCCCCTCCTCGGCGCTCGCCGCCGACGTCGCCTGTTCCGTCACCTACACCACCAACGACTGGGACACCGGGTTCACCGCGAACGTCTCGCTGCGCAACGACGGCGCGCCGCTCGACAGCTGGAAGGTCGGCTGGACCTTCCTCGACGGCCAGAAGGTCCAGCAGGGCTGGAGCGCCACCTTCGCCCAGACCGGCGCCGCGGTCACCGCGACGAACCTCTCCTACAACGGCCACCTCGACACCGGGGCGAGCACGAGCTTCGGCTTCAACGGCTCGAAGGGCTCCGCCAACCGCCCGCCCACCGACTTCTCCGTCAACGGCACCGCGTGCACCGGCGCCAACAAGGCCCCGACCGTCAGCCTGACGTCGCCGACGTCGTCGGGCACCTACTACGCCCCGGCCACGATCCCGCTCGCCGCCACGGCCGCCGACTCCGACGGCACGGTGAGCAAGGTCGAGTTCTACGCCGGGGACAGCCTGCTGGCCACCGACACCACCGCGCCGTTCGAAGGCAGTTGGGCGAACGTCCCCGCCGGGACGTACTCGATCACGGCCAAGGCCTACGACAACAAGAACGCCTCGACGTCGTCGAGCCCGGTGAGCGTGAAAGTCCTTTCCGGACCCACGATCGTCGCGACCCCGGCGACCACGCAGGTCAAGCAGGGCGGGACAACCACGTTCGCGGTCAGTCTCGCCGGCGCGCCGACGAGCTCGGTGACCGTCGGCGTAGCCCGCACGGCGGGCAGCACCGACCTCACCGCGACCCCGACGAGCCTCACCTTCACGACGGCGAACTGGAGCACCCCGCAGAACGTCACCGTGAAGAGCGCCGACAACGGGGGAGCGCTGGGCAGCGCCACCTTCACCGCGAGCGGCACCGGCTACACCGCGGCCACCGTCACGGTCACCGAGATCTCGTCGTCCACATCGGACTACCAGCTCGCGTTCCTGACCCAGTACAACAAGATCAAGGACCCGAACAACGGCTACTTCCGCAAGTTCGGGAACATCCTGGTGCCCTACCACTCGATCGAGACGCTGATCGTCGAGGCCCCGGACCACGGCCACGAGACGACGTCGGAGGCGTTCAGCTACTACCTGTGGCTGGAGGCGTCCTACGGGCGGATCACCGGGGACTGGTCGCCGTTCAACCAGGCCTGGACGTCGATCGAGACGTACGCGATCCCGTCGGCGGCCGACCAGCCGGGCAACTCCGGCTACAACGCGAGCAAGCCCGCCACCTACGCGGCCGAGTACCCGAGCCCGAAGTCCTACCCTTCGCAGCTGCAGACCGGCGTCTCCGTCGGCAGCGACCCGATCGCGGCCGAGCTGAAGGCGGCCTACGGCTCGGCGGACGTCTACGGCATGCACTGGCTGCTCGACGTCGACAACATCTACAAGTTCGGCCACTGCGAGGACGGCACGAACACCGCGCCCGCGTTCATCAACACCTTCCAGCGCGGTTCGCAGGAGTCGGTCTGGGAGACCGTCACCCAGCCCAGCTGCGACACCCTGAAGTTCGGCGGCAAGAACGGCTACCTCGACCTGTTCACCGGCGACTCCGCCTACGCCAAGCAGTGGAAGTACACCGACGCGCCGGACGCGGACGCCCGCGCCGTCCAGGTGGCCTTCCAGGCGGAGAAGTGGGCGCAGGCGCAGGGCAAGAGCGCCGATGTCGCGGCGGTGGTGAAGAAGGCGTCGAAGATGGGCGACTACCTCCGGTACTCGCTGTTCGACAAGTACTTCAAGAAGATCGGCAACTGCGTCAACCCGAGCAGCTGCCCCGCCGGCACCGGCAAGGACAGCGAGCACTACCTCGTCTCCTGGTACTACGCCTGGGGCGGCTCGCTCGACCAGAACGCCTGGGCGTGGCGCATCGGTGACGGCGCGGCGCACCAGGGTTACCAGAACCCGCTGGCCGCGTACGCGTTGTCGGCGGATCCGGGCCTGAAGGTGACGTCGGCGACCGGCGCGAGCGACTGGGCGACCAGCCTCGGCCGGCAGCTGGAGTTCCTGCAGTGGCTCCAGTCGTCCGAAGGCGGCCTCGCCGGTGGCGCGACCAACAGCTGGGACGGCCAGTACGGCACCCCGCCGTCCGGGACGCCGACGTTCTACGGGATGTTCTACGACCAGCAGCCGGTCTGGCACGACCCGCCGAGCAACCAGTGGTTCGGCTTCCAGACCTGGGGCATGGAACGCATCGCCGAGTACTACCAGGCCACGAACGACGCCCGGGCCAAGAAGATCCTCGACAAGTGGGTCCCGTGGGCGATCGCGAACACCACGGTCGGCGCCGGCGGCAGCTTCCAGATCCCGGCCGACCTCGGCTGGAGCGGCGCGCCGGACACCTGGAACGCCACCAGCCCGGGCTCGAACACGAGCCTGCACGTCACGGTGAAGAACTACAGCAACGACGTCGGGGTCGCGGCTTCGCTGGCCAAGACGCTCCTCTACTACGCGGCCGGCTCGAGCAACGCCCAGGCCAAGACCGTGGGGGAGAGCCTGCTGACGGCGCTCTCGGCGAACACCGACAGCAAGGGCATCGCGGTGCCGGAGACCCGGACGGACTACAACCGGTTCGACGACGCCTACAACGCCACCACCGACCAGGGCCTGTACGTGCCCTCCGGCTGGACCGGCACGATGCCGAACGGCGACCCGATCAGCGCCGGCTCGACGTTCACCTCGATCCGCTCCTTCTACAAGAGCGACCCGCAGTGGCCGAAGGTCCAGTCCTATCTGGACGGTGGCGCCGCGCCGACGTTCACCTACCACCGGTTCTGGGCGCAGTCGGAGATCGCCACGGCGTTCGCCGCCCACGTCGCCCTGTTCGGCTGAAAGGCATTCGATGAAGCGACTGCTCGCCCTCGCGGTCGCCGCACTGGTCGGGGGCGCCGTTCTCACGGCGTCCCCGGCCGCCGCGGCCCCCGCGCTCCAGGGAACCGGCACCGGCTACTGGCACGCGTCCGGCGCCCAGCTCGTCGACGCCACCGGCACGCCGGTCCGGATGACCGGCGTCAACTGGTTCGGCGCCGAGACCGGCAACTACTCGCCGCACGGCCTGTGGAGCCGCAACTACAAGGACATGCTCGACCAGATGGCGGGCCTCGGCTACAACACGCTGCGGCTGCCCTACTCCAACCAGCTCTTCGACCCCGGCGTCAAGCCGAACAGCATCGACGCCGTCCAGAACCCCGACCTGCAAGGGCTTTCCGGCCTGCAGGTGCTCGACAAGATCATCGCGTACGCCGGCACCAAGGGCATGCGCGTGATCCTCGACCAGCACCGGCCGGACTCCGGCGCGCAGTCCCCGCTCTGGTACACCAGCGCCTACCCCGAGAGCCGCTGGCTGTCCGACTGGACGATGCTCGCCCAGCACTACAAGGGCAACACCACGGTGATCGGCGCCGACCTGCACAACGAGCCGCACTCGATCCAGGGTGGCGGGGGAGCGTGCTGGGGCTGCGGGGACACCGCGACCGACTGGCGCCTCGCCGCCGAGCGCGGCGGAAACGCGGTCCTCTCCGCCAATCCGGACTGGCTGGTCATCGTCGAGGGTGTCGACTGCGTCAGCGGCACCGGTGACCCGCAGTGCGGCTGGTGGGGCGGCAACCTCTCCGGCGCGCGGCAGTTCCCGGTGCGACTGTCCAAACCGGACAAGCTGGTGTACTCGGCGCACGAGTACGCGACGTCGGTGTTCGCCCAGCCGTGGTTCTCCGACCCGGCGTTCCCGGCGAACCTGCCGGCGCTGTGGGACCACTTCTTCGGCTACCTCCAGAAGCAGAACATCGCGCCGGTGCTGCTCGGCGAGTTCGGCACCACGCTCGCCGACCCGCGCGACAAGACGTGGCTGCAGGAGCTGATGAAGTACGCCGGAACCGGCACGTCCGGGATGAGCTTCACGTACTGGTCGTGGAACCCCAACTCCGGCGACACCGGCGGCATCCTCAACGACGACTGGACGACGGTCAACCAGGCCAAGCAGGCGATCCTCCAGCCGTACCTGATCCCGCCGGTCGGCGGCGGTGGCGGGACCACCGACCCGCCGCCCGCGGTGAGCTGCGCGGTCACCTACCACGTCGACAACGCGTGGCAGGGCGGGTTCGTCGCCTCCGTCACGCTCAAGAACACCGGCACCACCCCGCTGAAGACGTGGGCGCTCGGCTGGACCGCGCCTTCGGGGACGCAGATCACCGGCGGCTGGGGCGCCACCGTCACCCAGTCCGGGCAGCAGGCGACGGCCAAGGCGCCGTCCTGGGCGCCCGACCTGGCCGGCGGCGCTTCGACGTCGATCGGCTTCCAGGCGACCGGCGCCTCGACCGGCTCTCCCAGCGGCTTCGCCGTCGGCTCCACCAGCTGTTCCGCCTGACCCGACAACACGAAGGAGCACACTCGATGAAGAGTGCATTCTGGTCCCCGAAGAGGAAGATGCGGTTCGCCGTGGCTTCCTCGGTGACGGCCGCCGCGGTCGTCGCGGGGCTGCTGGTGGCCGGGGGCAGCCCGGCGACCGCCGCCACCGGCTGCAAGGTCACCTACAGCACCAACCTGTACGAGCCGGGGTTCACCGCGAACATCACGGTGACCAACCTCGGTGACCCCATCACGTCCGGCTGGAACCTCGAATGGGACTTCGGCGGCAACCAGCAGGTCACGCAGGGCTGGAGCGCGACGTTCAGCCAGAGCGGTAAACACGTCAGCGCGAAAAATCCCAGCTGGGGCCCCACGCTGGCGACGAACGCGACCGCGAGCCTCGGCTTCAACGGGTCGTACAACGGCAACAACGCCGTCCCGGCCTCCTTCTCGCTCAACGGCGTCCACTGTGACGGCACCACGGGCGGCACGACCACCACACCCACGACGCCGACCACTCCGACGACCACGACCACGCCGACCACCGTCACAACCACTCCGCAGCCCGGAACCCACGTCGACAACCCGTACGCCGGGGCCAAGGGGTACGTGAACCCGGACTGGTCGGCCTCGGTGACCGCGGCGGCCGCGGCCAAGGGCGGCACGCTCGGCGCGCAGATGGCTAAGGTCGCGAACACCTCCACGGCCGTCTGGCTGGACCGGATCGCGGCGATCGAGGGCACGTCGAGCGCGCGCGGCCTGCGCGGGCACCTCGACGCGGCGCTGGCCCAGCAGAGCGGCGGGACGCCGGTGACGATCCAGATCGTCGTCTACGACCTGCCGAACCGCGACTGCGCGGCGCTGGCGTCCAACGGTGAGCTGCAGGCCGGCTCGAACGGCCTGGCCCGGTACAAGAGCGAGTACATCGACCCGATCGCCTCGATCCTCTCCGATGCGAAGTACGCGCCGCTGCGGGTCGTCGCGGTCGTCGAACCGGACTCGCTGCCCAACCTGATCACCAACACCGCGACGGCCAAGTGCGCCGAAGCGCAGTCCACCGGGGCCTACACCCAGGGCATCCAGTACGCGCTGAACAAGCTGCACGCGATCTCCAACGTCTACAACTACCTGGACATCGCGCACTCGGCGTGGCTGGGCTGGGACAGCAACTTCGGCCCGTTCGTCAACCTGGTCAAGCAGACGCTGCAGGGCACCACGGCCGGGGTGAACAGCATCGACGGCTTCATCAGCGACACGGCGAACTACACGCCGCTGACCGAGCCGAACCTGCCCGACCCGAACCTGACCGTCGGCGGCCAGCAGATCAAGTCGGCGACCTTCTACCAGTGGAACCCGTACTTCGCCGAGGTGCCGTTCGCCACCGCGATGTACAACGCGTTCGTCTCGGCCGGCCTGCCCAGCGGCATCGGCATGCTGATCGACACGTCGCGCAACGGCTGGGGCGGCTCGGCCCGGCCCGGCAGCGCGTCCGGGTCCACTGTGGACAGCTATGTCAACTCCGGCCGGATCGACCGGCGGCTGCACCGCGGCAACTGGTGCAACCAGAGCGGAGCCGGGCTGGGCACGCGGCCGACCGCGTCGCCCGCGGCGCACTTCGACGCCTACGTCTGGATCAAGCCGCCGGGTGAGTCCGACGGCGCGAGCTCGCAGATCCCGAACGACGAAGGCAAGGGCTTCGACCGGATGTGCGACCCGACCTACCACGGCAGCGACCAGGCCAACGGCGGCAACCTGACCGGCGCCCTGCCGAACTCGCCGCTGTCCGGCAAGTGGTTCCAGGCCCAGTTCGAGGAGCTGGTCCAGAACGCCTACCCGCCGGTGCAGTAGCCCCGCAGTGCTCCCGGGCCGGGCGGTGCCGCGCAGCCGCCGTCCGGCCCGGGTCTCCACCCCGTCCACTCCAGGAAGGAACCGCTCATGAAGAACCGGCTACGGGCCACACTGGCGTCGTTCGGAGCCGCGACCGTGCTGCTCTCCGGCGGTGTGGTGCTGACCGCCCCACCGGCGGCCGCGGACACGCAGCTCTGTGACAAATACGGCTCGCTGCGCATCCAGGGCGGCAAGTACATCGTGCAGAACAACAACTGGGGCGACGACACGACCCAGTGCCTTTCGGTGTCCGCCACCGGGTTCACCGTCACGACGGCGTCGCACAACCGGCCGACCAACGGCGCGCCGGGCAGCTACCCGTCGGTGTTCGCCGGTTGCCACTACGGCAACTGCAGCAGCGGCAGCGGCCTGCCCCGGCAGGTCCGGTCGCTGGGCTCGCTGCGGTCGCATGTGGACTACGCGACCGTCCAGGCCGGACAGTGGGACGCGGCCTACGACGTCTGGTACGACCCGAACCCCAACCCGGCCGGGCAGAACACCGGCGCCGAGGTGATGATCTGGGGCAACCACCGCGGCGCCCCGCAGCCCGTCGGCAGCGTCATCGGGACGGCGCAGCTGGCCGGAGCGACGTGGAACGTCTGGTTCGGCAACATCGGCTGGAACGTCATCTCCTACGTCCGCACGTCCGGCACCGACAGCCTCGACGTCAACCTGAGCGACTTCACCCGGGACGGCGTCAACCGCGGCAAGATCAGCGACGCCTGGTACCTGACGAGCGTCCAGTTCGGCTTCGAACCGTGGCAGGGCCAGACCGGGCTGGGCGTGCGGTCGTTCAGCGTGTCCGGTTAGAGGTCCTTGCGGAAGGACAGCCGGTCCAGCCCCGGCCCGTCGTAGTCGGGCTGGACCGGCAGTCCGTCGAACTCCTTCGGGCCCGGCTCGGTGACGAACCCCAGCCGGGTGTGGAACGCGTGCGATCCCTTGTTGACCGGCGACGTGATCGCGCGCACGGTCGTGCGCCCGTTGGCCCGGCTGTAGGCGAAGAACCGCTCGTACAGCTCCGCGCCGAGCCCGTTGCCGCGCTCGGCCGGGTCGACACCCACGAAGTGGATGTAGCTCTCCGCCGGCCGGGACGGCGAGAGGAAGCCGATCAGGAGCGCGACGATCCGCTCGTCGGAGGTCACCACGAAGCTGCTGTCGGTGAAGTGCTGGAACATCAGCTTGGGCAGCAGCAGGGCCCGCTGACGGGAGGCTTCCGGGCCGCCCATGCCGTCCCACCAGCTGTCGAGGACGGCCAGCACCGGCAGGTGGTCTTCGGGACCCGGGCGGCGGAGGTCGTAGTGCCGCCAAGGTGTGGAGAGGGGAGTGGTCATGACCGGCACCCTGCCTGCTCCGGCGGGCCCGCGCGAGCGGGTTTTGCCGGTCCCGGACTCACGGCACCACCCGGTGCACCCCGATCAGCACCTGCTGCCAGACGGCGGCCGGGTCGGCGCCCCGCTCGATCGACCCGAGGGCGGGCGCGATCACCGTCTCCTGGATCTTGCCGTCACCCGGGCCCTTGTACTGCGGCTTCCCGACTTTCTGCGCCTGCGCGACGAACACCTGCCCGCTCAGCGCGCCGCCGAAGTAGCCGTTCATCTCGCTGAGCAGATCGGGGGAGGTGAAGGCGTCGACTTGGCTGGGGAAGTTCCCGCTCACCCGGAACGCGTGCAGCTGCTGCTCCGGCGCGGTCAGCCACGCGGCGAGCGCGGCGGCCTCCTTCGGGTGCTCGCTCGACGTCGGCACGGTCAGGTAGGAGCCGCCCCAGTTGCCGCCGCCGTCCGGGAAGGCGTCGGTGATCGCCCACTTGCCGGCGTTGCCCAGCCCGGCCTGCTGTTCGATGACACCGAGCATCCACGACGGACAGACCTTGGTCGCGAAGGCGCCGAGGCGCAGGCCGTTGTTGCCGTCGTCGGCGAAGGCGGTGAGCCCGGCCGACTGGCCCTGCTTCACGGCGGTGGTGACCTGGTCCCAGGCGCCGCGCAGCGCGGTGTTCGTTTCCAGCGTCGAGTGGTCTTCGCGGTCGAGGTAGCCGACCGGGAGCTGGTTGACCATGGCGTTGAAGTTCTGCGCGGCGGAGTCGAACCAGGCCTTGCCCTTGGTGCGCTTGACGTACTTCTCGCCCGCCGTGAAGTAGCTGTCCCAGGTCGCGAACATCGTCTTCACCGAACCAGGATCGGTCGGCAGCCCGGCCGTTTCGAGGAGGTCCTTGCGGTAACACATGGCGAGCGGGCCGATGTCCGTGCCGTAACCGACGAGCTTGCCGTCCTTGCTGCGGCCGGCCTCGTACTTCCACTCCAGCCACCGGCCGGGCTTGACGTCGGCGGGCCCGATCTCGGCCAGGTCGGCGAACTTCCCGGACTGCGCCAGGACGTCGGCGAGGTGTCCTTCTTCGACGGCCTGGACGTCGGCGAGCGGCTGGCCGTTCTGCAGCTTGGCCAGCAGGTCCTGGTGGTACGGGCCGCCCTGCTCGGTCCGGACCTGGGTGATGGTGATCCCGGGGTGGGTGAACTCGTAGCCGGGGATCAGGTCGTCGTAGCCGAACTGGCCGAAGGTCGCGAGGGTCAGCGTGATGGCTTCGGGGGTGCCCGGCCCGCACCCGCCGGTCAGGACGAGCAGGACGAGCGTGACGGCGAAGGCCAGCCGTCTTCGGATCTGCCTCATGTGCGCGCACTCCCCATTGGCCTGCCACTCCCTCGTGACTGGGAGCGCTCCCGGACGGAGTGTTGTTCGCGGGAGCCCCGGGTGTCAAGGCGCACGACGGCGGGTGTCCGCGCGGACACGGACCGGCTTTCCGGTGGTGTCCGGTGAAACGGCCGACGGTCACCGACATCGCGCGGGAGGCGGGAGTGTCCAAAGGGGCCGTTTCGTACGCGCTCAACGGCCGGCCGGGCGTCTCGGAGGAGACCCGCCGCCGCATCACGGAGACCGCGCGGCGGCTGGGTTGGTGCGGCCCCGCGCCGGCCGGCACCGGGGTCACCGGCCTGGTGCTCGACCGGCCGCCGGAGCTGCTGCTGGGGGCGCTGCTGGCGGGGTTTGAATCGGAGCTGCTGGTGCGGATCGCGCCGGACCGGGAGACCGAGCTGGTGGTGTACCGGCGCTGGCGGGCCGAGCGGAGAGTGGACGGCGTGCTGCTCGCGGGGCCGCGGAATGCCGCGGAGGTCGGGCTGCCGGCGGTGGTGCTCGGCGGCCCCGGCGGGGTGCCGGGCGTGCCGTCGGTGTGGGTCGACGACGTGGCCGGGGTGGGGGAGGTGCTGGAGTACCTCGCGGCGCTGGGACACCGGCGGGTGGGGCGGATCGCGGGAGCGGCGCCGTTCGCGGACGCGGGAGTGCGGGAGCGGGCGTTCACCGAGGCGGTGGCGCGGCTCGGGTCGCCGGCCGCGCGAAGGGGCGAGGCGCCGACCGTCCACCCGGGACATCCCGAACCCTCGGCCGACGCGGTCCGCCGGGTGCTCACCGCCGACTCGGGACATCCCGGACCTTCCGTCGGCGCGGTCCGCCGGGTGCTCACCACCCACCCGCGTCCCACCGCGCTGCTCTGTGACACCGACACCCTCGCCGTGGCCGTCCTCGTCGCGGCGCGCGAACTCGGCCTCTCCGTGCCCGGGGACCTCTCCGTCGTCTCCTGGGACGACACCCCGCTCTGCCGCCTGGTCCGTCCCGCGCTCACCGCCGTGCGGCGTCCCTTGGCCGAGCTCGGCTCACTCGCCGCGTCGGTCCTGCGCGACCTGCTCGCCGGGGAACACCCCGGTGACGTCTGCGCGTCGCGGCCCCGGCTGATCACCCGGGGCAGCACCGGCCCCGCCCGCTGACGGACGGGGCCGGCGCCCGGTCAGCTGCCCTGGCAGGTCGGCGTCGGCTGGGCCGGGTTGGTCCCCGGCGCGTTGACGACCAGGCCGAACGTCGTCTCGCCGTCCGGCTCCACCCGGCCGTTCCAGTCGGCGTTGCGGACCGTCACCACCGAGCCCGACTGGCTCAGCGTGCCGTTCCAGACGCTGCCGACCGTCTGGCCCGTGGGCAGGGTCCAGCCCACCTGCCAGCCGCGGTAGGCCGTGGTGCCGTGGTTCATGACCGTCACCGTGGCCTGGTAGCCGCCGCTCCAGGAGTTGGTCACCTCGTACATCGCCATGCACGAGCCGCCCGAGGGCGGGGGGTCGGTGGGCGTCGTCGGCGTCGTGGTCGGGGTGCCCGGCGAGTGGACGCCGGTGACTTCGCCGTGCCCGCCGTCGAACGTGACGTCCGAGCAACCGTAGAACGTTTCGGCGCTGTCGGAGCGCTTCCACACCGAATAGATGATGTGCCGGCCCGACTTGCCCGACGGCAGCGCGCCCGTCCACTTGTACTGCCCGTCCACCGTGCCGACCTGGCCGGTCACCGGCGGGTGGTCGACGGTCAGGAACGGCTGGTCCTCCAGCGAGTCCCAGGTGAGCGGCTTCGAGGGATCCCACCCGTCCTTCGTCACGTACGTGTAGAACCAGCCCGGGTGCGCGGCCCACGCGTTGTAGGAGAAGTCGAACGTGGCCCCGGCGGTGAGGTGCGTCAGCGGCCAGTCGCCGACCTGGTCGAAGCCGGCGTACCCCGGGTTGCCGCCGGAGCACAGCTTTCCGTCCGGGATGAACCCGCGTGTGCGCCCGGCGCCGTCGGAGCGCAGCACGGCGAACCAGTTGTACAGCGAGTTGGCGCCGCTGGTCGCCACGGCGGCCGAGCAGGCCGGGTTCTGCGGGATGATCTGGCCGGTCGAGCTGAGCCCGTCCTGCCAGCACAAGAACGTCCGGCTGCCCGGTTTCATCAGGGCGCCGTGCGCTTCGGCGGTGCCGGTGTTCAGCAGGATAGCCGTCAAGCTCGCCAGCAACACGGTGACGGCGGCGAGGATCGTACTTCGTCTCCTGGTCACGTCTGTCCCTTCGTCGGGTAGCGTGCGTCGAAGACTGGGAGCGCTCTCAAGGTCAGGATACGCGGTGGCGCGCCTCCGGAACAGCCCGCGGTGACGGGCCCGGACGCCTTGGCCTACCTTGGCGGAGGCCGTCGATCACCGAGAAAGGCACAGCGTGGAAAGTCCGTCATCGGTTCCCGCCTGGGTGCGGGCCGAACCCGCCCGGCTGCTCGGTTTCGCCGCCCGCGCGGCGCACCCCGGCGGCGGGTTCGCCTGGCTCGACAACACCGGCCGCCCGGTGCTCGACCGGCCCGTCGAAACCTGGATCACCTGCCGGATGACCCACGTCTTCGCGCTGGCGTCCCTGCAGGGCTCGGACACGGGAGCGCAGGTCGACCACGGGGTGGCGGCGCTGACGGGCCTGCTGCGCGACCCGGACCACGGCGGCTGGTACGCGACGACAACGTTGTCAGAGAAGCGCGCCTACGAGCACGCGTTTGTCGTCCTGGCCGCCGCGAGCGCGGTGGCCGCCGGCGCCGAGGGCGCGGAACCGCTGCTCGCCGAGGCGCTTGACGTGGTCGAACGCCGGTTCTGGGAGCCGGGCCCCGGCCGCGTCGCCGACGTCTGGGACCGCGGCTGGACGCGGCTCGAGGACTACCGCGGGGCCAACGCCAACATGCACAGCGTCGAGGCCTTCCTGGCCGCCGCGGACGTCACCGGCGACCCGGTCTGGGCCGGCCGCGCGCTGTCCATTGTGGACAAGCTGGTGCACGGCGAGGCCCGCGCGCACGGCTGGCGGCTGCCGGAGCACTACGACGCGCGGTGGCACGTGCTGCTGGACCACAACCGCGACGAGCCCGCGCACCCGTTCCGCCCGTTCGGCGCGACGATCGGGCACCTCTTCGAGTGGGCGCGGCTGGCGGTGCACCTCAAGCGGGCGCTCGGTGACGGCGCGCCCGAGTGGCTGGTGCCCGACGCGGTGGCGCTGTTCGACACCGCGGTCCGCGACGGCTGGGCGGTCGACGGCCGGCCGGGATTCGTCTACACCACGGACTTCGCCGGGACGCCGGTGGTGCGCACCCGCCTGCACTGGGTGGTCGCGGAGGCGATCGCCGCCGCGTGGACGCTGCACCAGGAGACCGGCGACCCGGCCTACCTCGACCGGTTCGCGCAGTGGTGTGAACACGCCGAAGCCTGTTTCGCTGACCGGGAACTCGGGTCGTGGCACCACGAGCTCGACCCGGAGAACCGGCCCGCGTCGACGGTCTGGGCCGGCAAACCGGACATCTACCACGCGTACCAGGCGACGCTGCTGCCGGCGCTGCCGCCCGCCGCGTCGTTCGCCGGGGCGCTGAAGCCGCGCGGCTAGACTCGCCCGAGCCGTCTTCCCGACAAGGAGAACCATGTCGCCCTTCACCGCCGCCGGAAACCGGTACGCGGACATGCCGTACCGGCGCGCCGGGCGCGGCGGGCTCAAGCTGCCCGCCGTGTCGCTCGGCCTCTGGCACAACTTCGGGGACGACAAGCCCCTCGACGTCCAGCGCGCGGTGCTGCGGCGGGCGTTCGACCTCGGCGTGACGCACTTCGACCTGGCCAACAACTACGGCCCGCCGCCCGGCGCGGCCGAGGCGAACTTCGGCCGGCACTACGCCGCCGACTTCCACCCGTACCGCGACGAGATCCTGGTGTCGTCCAAAGCCGGCTACCTGATGTGGGACGGCCCGTACGGCGAGTGGGGCTCCCGCAAGAACCTCCTCGCCAGCCTGGACCAGAGCCTCGCGCGCACCGGCCTGGACCACTTCGACGTCTTCTACTCCCACCGGCCGGACCCCGAGACGCCGATCGAAGAGACCATGGGCGCCCTCGACACCGCCGTCCGGTCGGGGAAAGCGCTCTACGCGGGCATTTCCAACTACTCGCCGGAGCAGACGGCGGCCGCGATCGCCGCGCTGACGGAGCTGGGCACCCCGCTGCTGATCCACCAGCCGTCGTACTCGATCCTGAACCGCTGGGTCGAGGACGGCCTCCAGGACACCCTCGACGAGCACGGCGTGGGGTCGATCGCGTACTCCCCGCTGAGCCAGGGCCTGCTGACCGACCGCTACCTCGACGGCGTCCCGGCCGATTCGCGCGCGGCCGGCGCGAGCCCGTTCCTCACCCGCGACCGCCTCACCGAGGAAACCCTGGCGACGATCCGCGCGCTGAACGACGTCGCGAAGCGGCGTGAGCAGACGCTGGCGCAGCTGGCCATCGCCTGGGTGCTGCGCCGCGGCCGCGTGACCTCCGCGCTGATCGGCGCGAGCAGCGTCGCGCAGCTGGAGAACACCGTCGCCGCCACGGCCAACCTCGAGTTCACCGACGACGAGCTGGCCGAGATCGACCGGATCGTCAGGCGGTAGCGCAGCCGATCCGCGCGGGAGCCACGGCCACGTCGTCGAACCACAGCGTGTCGGCGTCGGTGCCGTAGCTCTCCCAGCCCAGCCGCAGGTCGGTCACCGACGGGTGCCAGGCCCGCGCGAGCCACTGCTGGTCGACGTCGGGAGTCGCGACACCGTCGGCGACCAGCCCGGGCACCGCCGCGGACCCGAGCCAGGTCCGCAGCTGCCCGGCGGCGCCGTCGAGCTCGAACTCGAAGCAGGACCACGTCCCGGTCGGCAGCGGGACGCTCTGGGCGACCCCGGCCGGACTCTGCGCCGGCAGGGTCGCGTCGTCGGACTCGCGGTTCCATTGCAGGGCGTGGTTCTGGCCGCCGGCGCGCAGGTCGCGGTTGTCGATCGAGTCGTGCATCGCCAGGAAGGTGACGTGCCCGGCGGGCAGCGGGGTGGTGTGCCGGACCCAGAACCGGCCGAAGAGCGGACCGGTGCCGGGGACGCTCGTGCCGAAGAAGGTGTGGTTGCAGTAGCCGCCCTGGCCGGTGACCTTCACCGACCGGCTGCCCGAGTGCGCGACCGTGCCGTCGACGGTGACCGCGCCGGTGCCCTGGCAGTTCGCCGCGCCGACGGTCCAGCGGCCGCCCGGGGCGCCGCCGGTCTGCTGCTCGAAGTCGTCGCAGACCACGGCTTCGGCGCACCCGGCGGGCGGTGGTGCGGACGTCGTGGTGGCCGGTGTGGTCGTCACCGGGGGAGCGGGGTCACCGCAGGCGACGCCGTTGAGCGCGAAGTCCACGGGATCGGGGTTCGTCCCGGTGGCGGTGCCCTGCACGCCGAAGGAGACGGAAGCGCCGGCGGGCAGCGCGGCGTTGTAGGGCAGGCTTTCGGCGGTGACCGCGGCGCCGGACTGCCGGACGGTGGCGTTCCACGCGGACGTCACGACCTGGTTCCCGGGCTGGTGCCAGGTGAGCGTCCAGGACGAGAGCGCGGTGGCGCCGTTGGTCACGGTGATCTCGGCGGTGTACCCGGTCTGCCACGCGTTGGCGCGGTAGCCGACTTCGCAGGCCGGCGCGGCGGTGGCGGGACCGGCGGCGACCACCGCGGTGGTGCCCGCGGCGGCGAGGCAGAGCGCGCCGAGGGCGCCGGCGAACCTGGTCATCGGGTCTCCCGGGAGGCGGACGAGGACGCGGCCAGGGGCGCCGTGGCCTGCACCACGACGCCCCTGGGTGATGGCCGCGTTCTGGCGAGGCGACCTGGCATGGGAGCGCTTCCAGCCGCCGAGAACGTAACCCCGGGATGTCCGGGTTGTAAAGCGCGACCCGGCCGCGGCCCGTTCCGGTGGCCCGTTTTCCGGCGGCCGGCCGCTCCCGGCGCCCACTGAACGCTCCTGAACGGCCGAACCCGTTGGCGGGAAACCGATCCCGCGGTCGCACTGGGCCACCGGCCCAGGCGGCCGGATGCCGCCGTTGGGGTGGATTCGGAAGAATATTCCCCAAGATCGCGGCGGGCTTTACAGGGCTCGGGGTGGGCGGTACTGTCCAGCGCTGCTGGGAGCGCTCTCATGATGAGTCCTGCACAAGGGAGTGTTCGATGCGTTCCGGACCAGCACTGCTCGGCGCCTTCGGCGCACTCGCCGTCGTCGGCGCGACGACGGCCTTCACCCTCGGCACCCCGGCGCCCGCCGCCGCGGCCACGGCCTGCGAAGTCGGCTACACGACGAACGACTGGGGAACCGGCTTCACCGCCAACCTCACGCTGAAGAACCTCGGGACGGCGCCGCTGTCCGGGTGGTCGGTCAGCTACGCCTACACCGGGAACCAGCAGCTGCAGCAGGGCTGGAACGGCACCTGGGCCCAGAGCGGCAAGACCGTCACGCTCACCCCGGCGACCTGGAACGGCACCGTCGCGCCGAACGCGTCGGTCACCGCCGGGGCGAACTTCGCCTACAGCGGCACGAACACCGCCCCGGTGTCGTTCAGCGTCAACGGCGCGCCCTGCGGCGGCACCACGCCGACCACCACCCCGACAACCCCGACGACGACCACCACCACTCCGCCGCCGGGGGACGCGCCCGCGTTGCACGTCGCGGGCAACCGCCTGGCCGACCCGGCGGGCACCCCGGTCACCCTGCGCGGGGTGAACCGTTCCGGCGGGGAGTTCGCGTGTGTGCAGGGCAACGGCCTCTTCGACGGCCCGATGGACGCGGCCTCGGTGGCCGCGATCAAGAGCTGGCACGCCAACGTCGTGCGCGTGCCGTTCAACGAGGACTGCTGGCTCGGGCTGCCCAACGTGAAGCCGGAGTACGCCGGCGCGACCTACCGCGCCGCGCTCAAGTCCTATGTGGACCTGTTGCACGCGAACGGTCTCTTCGCGATCCTCGACCTGCACTGGACCCAGGGTGTCTACACGGGAAACTCGTCGGCGTGCGCGGACGTGAGCTCGACCTGCCAGAAGCCGATGACGAACACGGCGCATTCGGTGGACCTGTGGACCTCGGTCGCGACCACGTTCAAGGGTGACAACGCCACGATCCTCGACCTGTTCAACGAGCCCTACCTCGACCGCGCCGTCTCCGGCTCGGCCCAGGCCTGGACGTGCTGGCGCGACGGCGGTTCCGCGTGCCCGGGCATCGGGTACCCGGTGGCGGGCATGCAGACGCTGGTGAACGCGGTGCGCTCGACCGGCGCCACCAACGTGATCATGCTCGGCGGGCTCGCGTACTCCAACGACCTCACCGGGTGGCTGCAGTACCGGCCGAGCGACCCGGCGGGCAACCTGGTCGCGTCCTGGCACTCCTACAACTTCAACGTCTGCAGCTCGGCGTCCTGCTGGGACAGCCAGCTCGCGCCGGTCGCCGCGGCGGTGCCGCTGGTGGCCGGGGAGATCGGCGAGAACGACTGCGCGAGCGGGTACGTCACCGGCCTGATGGACTGGCTCGACCGGCACCAGGCGTCCTACCTCGGCTGGACGTGGAACACCTGGAACTGCGGCACCGGCCCGGCGATGATCTCTGCCTACGACGGCACGCCCACGGCGTTCGGCGCGGGCATCCGGGCGCGCTTCCTCGCGGCGGGCTGAGCGGCGAAGGGGCGGTGGGTTTCCACCGTCCCTTCGCTTGGTCGAGTGAGGCACTGTCGTCTGCACGTGCACGATTTGGGGGTTCTCTCACCCTTACGGGGTGCTGTGACCAGGTCCTTGGTGACGTCCTGGGCCCTTACGGTCACGCTGCGGTACTGTCGTCCGTGTGCACCAGTACTCCGGAAATCGTTGGATGAACGATGAGTCGACAGGTAAAGCCAGGGAGTAAGCCCTACCGTGCACAACTGCGCGACCGGCTGGCCGCGTTGGGTTTTCCCGAGGCGGCGATGCCGGCCAGGGTGGCGGAGAACCTGATCGTCGAATGCCGGATCCCGCCCCGGACCGCGTGGCGGCTCGCGTCCGAGCTCTCGCTCGACGTCGCGGCGCACCACTACAACGCCGTCACCGGCGACCCCAAGGCCGGCATGCGCGGCACCCGGATCTGGGAGTACGAGCAGTGGCCCGAACGCGGTGTCCGGCCCACCGTCGCGGCGCTGCGTGTGCTCGCGCAGGTGTACGGCACCGGCTGGAAGTCCCTGCTGGGGCTGCGTGACCTCGAGCAGCTGCCGGCCAAGGACCTCGCCGAGTACCACGCCGACGAGCCGGCGCTGGTGACCGCGGTCGCCGTGCCCGAGCACGACGTCCCGCCGGCCCGCAGCGCGGCGCCCCGCACCGAGCTGCGGCCGGAGGAGGACTTCGGCGCCAGCGCACTCGACGACGCCATCCTGCTGACCAAGACCAACGTCGACGACGTCCAGCTCGACGACCTCTGGTCGGACCTCGACTTCCTCGGCAGCGCCTACACGCGCACCGCGCCCGACTCGATCCTCGGCCAGCTCGCCGTCATCGAGGAGCGGGCGTCGGCGCTGCTGAAGGGGCGCCAGCGGCCGAAACAGACCCAGGACCTGCTCCTGGTCGGGGCGAAGTCCACCGCGATGATGGCGTGGATCGCCGGCGACCTCGGGCGGTACCGCCTTTCGCGCGAGCTCAACTCCGCGGCCTGGCTCTACACCCAGTACGCCGACGACTTCCTCGCCCGGCGCTGGGTGCGCACGTCGCAGGCACGCGTGGCCTTCTGGTCGGGCAACGGCATCGAGTCCGCGAAGCTCGCCGCCGACGGGCTCAACTACCACGTCGGCGGCCGGCTGACGGACGCGCCGCTGATCCTCGCCGAGGCGCGCGGCTGGTCGTCGGTGCAGGCCGAGCAGCAGGTGCTCGACGCGATCGCGCGCTGGACCAGCATCGAGGACCCGGACCTGGGCGCGGGCGGGGAGGACCGGTTCTTCAACATCACGAAGGACCGCCGCCACTACATGGCCGGGACCTCGCTGCTGTCGGTCGGGCAGGCGTGCGCCGCGCTGCGCGAGTTCAGGACGGCCCGCGAAGCCTACGAAAAGCTGTCGCTGGAAAACCGCTGGGAGGCCATGGACCCCATGATCCGGATCGACACCGGCCGCGCGCACCTGCGGCTCGACGATCTCGACGGCGCGGCCGCGCAGGTGGAACCGTTGCTGGCCACGGACGTGGCGAAGCAGCCGGACATGGTGCGTGCCATGCTCAAGGTCCTGGCCACCGAGCTGACCGGACCGCGCTGGCGCGCGGCCGCGACGGCCCGGAGCCTCGCCGAGGCTCTCCTGGACGCCCAAGCTTCGGCTCGGTCGTGACGGGCGACCCGACCCGGATGGAGGTGCCGCGGATGGCACCGGAGGGTTCCCCGCGCCCGCAGGACGCTCCCGTCGAGCCGGACTGGGCGTTCGAAGGCCACACCCGCCGCCACGTCGTGGTGGTCGCCGACCGGTTCGCGCGGTTCGCCCGCGGCGACCGGGTGCTGACCATGTCGGACCTGCTGGCCATGCTCACCTCCGGCGCGCCGGAGGTGGAAGGCTGCCACTGGGTCGTGCACGTCGGTCAGGGCATCGACGGGACCGACTGCGACCTGCTCGAAGCCGCGTGCGAAAAGAGCGAGGCGTCGGTGCGCCTCGCCGACCCGGCGGCGTTCCGGCAGTCCCTGGCGCACCCGGGGGTGGTGCACAAGGACCGGCCGGAGAACGTGCTGCTGGCGGGCGTGCACAGCCCGGTGGCCACGCACTGCCGGGCCGAGCTGCGCATCCACCGCGACAACGAGCTGATCCTCGACCACCACACCGGTGAGCACGTGCAGGGCATCGTGATCATCGAGGCGATGCGGCAGATCTGCATCGCGCAGTTCGAGACCGCGGTCCGCCCGCGCCTGGGCGCGCCCGCCTACGCGGGGGTGTGGAAGCGGATCGACCTGTCGTTCCAGGACTTCCTGTTCCCGCTGCCGGCCACGGTCGAGTCGCTGATCGAGGAGTCCGACCTCAGCCGCGACAGCAACCTCAAGTTCCGCGCCAGCACGGCGGTCCGCCAGCACGGGCGCACCGTCGCCACCGCCGGCATCGAGTACTCGATGATCGGGCAGGGGCGCATCGACACGCTGGAGCGCCGCAAGGCCGACCAGGCCACCCGCGCCTACCTGGACTGACCCGAAAACCCACTCCGGAAGGGAAACCACACCACGATGTCCGAAGCGCAGCAGCAGGACCGCTCGGCGTCCTTCGCCCAGGGCCTCGAGCTCATCCGGCGGCTCGGCGGGGTCGAGCGGCCGGCCGTGCTGGACCTGTTCGCGAGCATCGGGGAAGCCGAGTTCGGCGAGCAGTGCGTCGGCTTCATCTACGGCGACGTCTACCACCGCCCCGGCCTGCCGCTGCCGGACCGGCAGCTGGCGACGGTCGCCGCGCTCACGGCGCTGGGCTACGCGGGCTCCCAGCTGCAGTTCCACGCCAAGGCCGCGCTCAACGTCGGCTGCACCCGCCGCCAGCTGGTCGAGACGGTCATCCACATCAGCTCGTTCGCCGGCTTCCCCGCGACCCTGAACGCGCTGGGCGAGCTGAAGGCGCTGTTCGAAACCCTGCCGGCGGACGAGACGCCGGCCGAGACCACCGACGTGCCGTGGGCGGGCATCGAAGACCGCTACGAGCGCGGGCTGGCCGCGATGAAGGCCGTCGACGGCGACGCGGGGGAGAAGGTCGCGGAGGCGCTGAAGGACATCGCCCCCGACCTGGCGACCTACATCATCGAGTTCACCTTCGGCGAGATCTACAGCCGGCCGCACCTGAGCCTGCGCCACCGCGAGATCGTCACGATCGCCGCGTGCGTCGCGCTGGGCACGGCGCTGCCGCAGCTGAAGGTGCACATCCACGGCCTGCTCAACGTCGGCGGCACCGAACAGGAGGCGGTGGAGACCGTGCTGCACCTGGCCTTCTACTGCGGGTTCCCGGCCGCGCTCAACGCCATCGCCGCCGCGCGGGAAGTGTTCGCGCAGCGGTGAGCGGGCTGCGGAAGGTCCGCGTGGTCGCCCTCGACTGCGACGGCGTGCTGATCGACGACACGTACCTGGCCATGATCGCGCGGTTCGTCACCGACCACGGCGGGGTCTACGACGCCGCGGCGGAACGGGACGTCATCGGGCTGCGGGACATCGTCGTCGCGGAGAAGGTCACCGCGCTCTGCGGGCTCGACCAGCCGGCCGAAGAGACCCTGAAGCAGCTGTGGGCCGCCCGGCAGGACTACCTGGCCGAGCACCCCATCCGCGTCGCCGAAGGCGCGCGGGACTGCCTGGAGGCGCTCGGAAAGCTCGACGTCCGGCTGGTCTGCTACGGCGGGCGGACCCGGGAGCACACCTTCGACCGGCACCTCGGCGACCTCGTGGACCTGTTCGACCCCGAGGTGCCGTACGTGAGCATCAACGAGCACCGGCCGGGCGTCGAGCACATCACCCGGACCGTGCTCGGCGCCGGGTTCGACGAGATCGTGTTCGTCGACGACGTCAGCCGCGTGGCCGAGGACGCCCGCGCGCACGGCGCCGGCTTCATCGGGTTCCCGTCGAGCCCCGCCCACGCGCGGCAGCGGGAGTTCATGGCCGCCCACGGCGTCCGGCACCTGCCGGGCTCGCTCGCCGAACTGACCCCGGAACTCGTGGAGATCGTCGACGCGGAGCTCGCGAGTTCGACACACTGGCTTCGTTGAGGAGTTCCCGCACCCTTGGAGCCGCTGTGAAGTATTTTTCCCTGCCGCGTCCCGGCGCCCAGCTCGTCGTGGGCGAGCGCGACACCCCCGAGCCCGGCCCGGGGCAGGTGCTGGTCCGGATGCGCGGGTGGGCGGTCAACGCCCGCGACCTGATGATCATCAAGGGCTTCTACCCGAAGCCGGTGAAGGCGGACGTCGTCCCGCTGTCCGACGGCGCGGGCGAGGTCGTCGCGGTCGGCGAGGGCGTGGGCGCCTGGTCCGCGGGTGACCGGGTCGCGGCGACGTACTTCCCGGACTGGCAGTCGGGCCCCGGCACGCCGCACAACACGGCGGACGACCTCGCCGGCACCCTCGACGGGGTGCTCGCCGAGTACGCCGTCTTCCCGGCGGACGCGCTGGTCGCCGTCCCCACCCACCTCGACTACGCCGAGGCGGCGACCCTGCCCAGCGCCGGCGTGACGGCGTGGCGCGCGGTGGTCGAAGAGGGCAGGCTGGCGCCGGGCCAGACCGTGCTCACCCTGGGCAGCGGAGGCCTGTCCACGTTCGCCCTGCAGTTCGCGGCGCTCGGAGGCGCCCGCGTCATCGCGACGTCCAGCTCCGACACGAAGCTGGAGCGGCTGCGCGCGCTCGGCGCCGCCGACACGCTCAACTACACGACGACGCCGGAGTGGGGCGCCGCCGTGGCCGAGCTGACCGGCGGCGGGGTCGACCACGTCGTCGACGTCGGGGGCGGCGGCACGATCGGCCAGTCGATGATCGCCGCGCGCTATGGTGGGCACGTCAGCGTTGCCGGCGTCCTGACCCACGAAGGCGCGGCCGACCCGGTGCTCGTGCTGGTCAAGCAGCTCACCCTGCGCGGGCTCACCAACGCCTCCCGCGCGACGTTCCAGGCGATGAACCAGGCCATCGAGCAGTCCGGCCTGCGGCCCGTCGTCGACCGCCGGTTCGCCTTCGACGAGGTCGAGGACGCCCTCAAGCACCTCGAGTCCGGCGCGCACGTCGGCAAGGTCGTGCTGGAGAGCGCCTGAGGGCGCGGCCGCTGTCCCGCGGGTAAGTTTTGCCGGTCCGCCTGGGTATATCCGTACCTCCGAGGCGCGTTTCCGCAGGTAACCGCGGTGTGACCGGGCGAAAAAGTCCTCTTTCGGCAGGAATGGCGGCCGCGGGCCGCACCGGGGAGAGTGATAGTCACCGGGACAGCGCCCGAGCAGGCTGCGGCTGCTGGGAGCGACGTCCGGGTCTGGGGGCGCGGGGAGGGGGTTTCAACCGCCTGGGGGTGGGTTGAAACCCCCTTCCGGCCGACGCCGGTCCGCGCACCCCCGGACTCCTTCCTCACCGCGCCCCGTACGGCCCGCGGATTTCACTCTGAAGCCGCCTCGGCGAGGCTGAGGCTCAGCCCGCGCATCGAGCTCCCGCGGCCGTGCGGCGACCCCGCCTCGACGCCGCTGCGGTCCAGCTTCGGCGCCGTGCTCGCGCGGCCGGACCCGCGCCCGCCCGTTCAGGTGGCCGAACGCCTCTGCGGCTATTTCCCGCTCAGCGGAAACCGGTTCACGCACCGTCGCAAATCGCGCGCGGATTTCGCTTTCCGTAATCATCCACAAAGGATTCCTGAACCGCCGTACGAGACAGATCGTGTCCATTGTGTACCGAATCGGCGCTCGCGCGGACGGAGTAACGTTGTGCGCCAAGCGGTATCACATATGTGAACGGCGATCACGTTTCTGAATTGTTATCAGGACTGCCTTGCCCGGTTTTTTCCGGCGTGTGAGTGTGGTCCCCGCTGGCTGGACTGAACCTATGAAAGAGGCGACCCGGCAATGACGCAGACGGCCCCGCCGCGGCATATCAGCCGAACCACGCTGTACTTCTTCGGCGCGCTCGGCGGCATCTTGTTCGGTTACGACCTCGGGGTGATCTCCGGGGTGCTCCCGTTCATCGGGAAAGCGTGGTCGCTGACCGCCTGGGACAAGGGTGTGATCACCGCCAGCCTCTCGGTCGGCGCGATCGTGGGCGCGCTGTTCTCCAGCCGCATCAACGAAGCCCTCGGCCGGCGGCGCACCATCATGGTCGCCGCGGTGGTGGTCATCGTGGGCACGCTCGCGGCGAGCTTCTCGCCGACGTTCGCGCTGCTCGTGATCTCGCGGCTGGTGATCGGCCTCGGCATCGGGCTTTCGTCCTCGACGGTGCCGACCTACCTGTCGGAGCTCGCGCCGGCCCGGTTGCGCGGCGCCATGGGCGCGCTCAACCAGATCTTCATCGTGCTCGGCATCCTGATCGCGTTCCTGGTCAGCTACTGGCTCGGCCCGATCTCGGCGTGGCGCTGGATGTTCGCCGGCGCCATCGTGCCCGCCGCGATCCTGCTGGTCGGGCTGGCGTTCCTGCCGGAGACCCCGCGCTGGCTGCTCAAGAACGGCCAGGAGGAGGAAGCCCGGCGGGTCCTGGCGAGCGCGCACGGCAACTCCGTGAACCTCGACGAAGAGATCGAGACGATCCGCGACGTCATCCGGCTGGACACCGAGGCCAAGCCGCGGTTCCGCGAGCTGTTCTCCGGCTTCGTGCGCCCGATGATGGTCGTCGCGATCCTGCTCGCCGTCGGCCAGCAGTTCAGCGGGGTCAACGCGATCAACGCGTACTTCCCGACGATGCTGATCGGCCTCGGCTTCGCCACCCAGGCCGCGCTGCTGTCCGGCGTGCTGCTGGGTGTCACGAAGTTCCTGTTCACCGCGTGGGTCGTGTTCGTCGTCGACCGCTGGGGCCGCAAGCCGCTGCTGCTCATCGGCAACGTGATCATGGTCGTGACGCTGGCGGCGGCCGGGCTCGTCGTGCTGAACGTCCACGACACCGGCACCCGCGGCATCCTGATGCTGGTGATGATGGTGCTGTACCTGGTCGGCTACGAGCTCGGCTGGGGCGCGGTCGTCTGGGTGATGATGGCCGAGGTGTTCCCGCTGAAGTACCGCGCGGCCGGCATGGGCGTCAGCAGTGTTGTCCTCTGGGCGGCGACCGGCATCGTGAGCGCGGTCTTCCCGCTCATCTCCGCGGTGGGCTCGCTCGGCATCGGCGGTTCGATGTTCCTGTTCGCCGGGATCAACGTGGTGCTGTTCGTGCTCACCAAGTGGCTGGTCCCGGAGACCAAGGGACGCAGCCTGGAGCAGATCGAGCTCGACCTGCGGGCGCGCCAGGGCGTGACCGCGAGCTGACCCCGGGTGGTCGGCACCGGCGGGACACGGATCTTCCGTGTCCCGCCGGTTCAGTGTGCGGGGGCGGTGACCAGGCCGAGCTTGCCGGCGAGCCGGCCGACCCACGCTTCGACCTCCTCCGGCGCCCGGTCCGGGAGCCCGAAGACGGTTTCGGTGACGCCGATCGAGTCCAGGTGCGCCAGGCGCTCCCGGTCCGGGCGTTCCCCGAGGGCGCAGACCCGCGGCGCCCCTTCGCGGCCTTCGTCGCGCCAGATCTCCTTGAGCAGGGCCAGATGCCCGTCCAGGTCGGTGTCGGCCGGGGTGGTGATCCAGCCGTCGGCGTGGCGCGCGATCCAGCGGAACGTCTTCTCCGTCGGACCCGCGCCGAGCAGCACCGGGATGTGCGGCTGGACCGGCTTCGGCCACGCCCAGCTGGGCCCGAAGGAGACGAACTCCCCGGCGTAGGCGGCTTCTTCCTCCGTCCACAGTGCACTCATCGCCTCGAGGTACTCGCGCAGCGCGGTGCGGCGGCGGTTGCCGGGCACCCCGTGGTCGGTCAGCTCGTCGACGTTCCAGCCGAACCCGGCGCCGAGCGTGACCCGCCCGCCGGAGAGGTGGTCCAGGCTCGCGATCGTCTTGGCCAGCGTGATCGGGTCGCTCTCGACGGGCAGCGCCACCGCGGTGGACAGCCGGATCCGCGACGTGACCGCGGCCGCCGTCGCCAGCGCGACCCACGGGTCGAGCGTGCGGCTGTAGCGGTCGTCGGGCAGGGAAGCGTCCCCGGTGCGCGGGTGCGGCGACTCGCGCTTCACCGGGATGTGCGTGTGCTCGGGCACGTAGAAGGTGGCGAACCCGGCGGCTTCGGCGGCGCGGGCCGCGGAAGCCGGGGTGATGCCTCGGTCGCTGGTGAACAGCACGATTCCGTAGTCCACGCGAGGAGCGTATTAGAACGTGTTTCAGTTTTCAAGGCGGGCCGGGTTGCCGGGTTGTTGCCGGATTCGTCCCAGTCCGTGGACAGAGCAGTCCGCAAGATGGCGTGCCCGGGCCTCGGTCCGCTACCGTGGGTCACAGGTCGAGAGGCGCTGCAACGGACCCGGGTCCGCCACGCTCGGCCGGCACGACCACCCAAGGGCGCCTCCCGACCGAGGGAGGCTGCCGGTGAACCCCAACACCCCGCGAGAGTCCGACGCCACCGCGCGCCTGCGCGAGCTGCTCGGCCGGCGGGTCGCGGTGCTCGACGGCGCCTGGGGAACGATGCTGCAGGGCGCCGGGCTGACCCCGGCCGACTACCGCGGCGACCGCTTCGGCGAGCACACCCACGACGTCACCGGGGACCCGGACCTGCTCAACCTCACCCGCCCGGACGTCATCCTCGACGTGCACCGCCAGTACCTGGCCGCGGGCGCGGACATCACCACGACGAACACCTTCACCGCCACCAGCATCGGCCAGGCCGACTACGGGCTGGAGCGCCACGTCCACGAGATGAACGTCCGCGGCGCGCAGCTCGCGCGCCAGGCCGCCGACGAAGCGGGCGGCCGGTTCGTCGCCGGCTCGATCGGCCCGCTGAACGTCACGCTCAGCCTGTCGCCCAAGGTCGACGACCCGGCGTACCGGGCCGTCACGTTCGAGCAGGTCAAGGCCGCGTACGCGGAGCAGATCGCCGGGCTCGCCGAGGGCGGCGTCGACCTGCTGATGATCGAGACGATCTTCGACACGCTCAACTGCAAGGCGGCCATCGCCGCGGCCCGCGACGTCGCGCCGCACCTGCCGCTGTGGATCTCGGTCACCATCGTCGACCTGAGCGGCCGGACGCTCTCGGGCCAGACCGTCGAGGCGTTCTGGAGCTCGATCGAGCACGCGAAGCCGCTGGTCGTCGGCGTCAACTGCTCGCTGGGCGCGGAAGAGATGCGCCCGCACGTCGAGGAGCTGTCGCGGCTCGCGGACACCTACGTCGCCTGTCACCCGAACGCCGGGCTGCCGAACGCCTTCGGCGGGTACGACCAGACGCCCGAGGAGACCGCCGGGCTGATCGGCGGCTTCGCCCGCGACGGCATGGTCAACCTCGTCGGCGGCTGCTGCGGCACGACCCCGGCCCACATCAAGAAGATCGCCGCCGCCGCGGAAGGCGTCACCCCGCGCGAAGTGCCCGCGCCGCGCACCCACACGCGGTTCAGCGGGCTCGAGCCGTTCGGCATCGGCGCCGACACGGGGTTCGTGATGATCGGCGAGCGCACCAACGTCACCGGCTCGAAGCGGTTCCGGCGGCTCATCGAGTCCGACGACCACCAGGCCGCCGTCGACGTCGCGCTCGAGCAGGTCCGCGGCGGGGCGAACCTGCTCGACGTCAACATGGACGCCGACCTGCTCGACAGCGAGCAGGCGATGACGACCTTCCTCAACCTCATCGCCACCGAGCCCGAGGTCGCCCGCATCCCGGTGATGGTCGACAGCTCCAAGTGGACCGTGCTCGAAGCCGGCCTGCGCTGCATCCAGGGCAAGGGCGTCGTCAACTCGATCAGCCTCAAGGAGGGTGAGGAGCCGTTCCTCGCCCAGGCCCGCGTCATCCGCAACTACGGCGCCGGTGTGGTCGTGATGGCCTTCGACGAGCAGGGCCAGGCCGACACCGCCGACCGCAAGGTCGCGATCTGCGGCCGCGCGTACGACCTGCTGACGCAGCAGGCCGGCTTTGCGGGCGAGGACATCATCTTCGACCCGAACGTGCTGGCCGTCGCCACCGGCATCAGCGAGCACAACGGCTACGCGAAGGCGTTCATCGACGCGCTGCCCCGGATCAAGGAGCGCTGCCCGGGCGCCCGGACCAGCGGCGGCATCTCGAACCTCTCGTTCTCCTTCCGCGGCAACGACGTCGTCCGCGAGGCGATGCACTCGGCGTTCCTCTTCTACGCCGTGCAGGCCGGGCTCGACATGGGCATCGTCAACGCCGGCCAGCTCGCGGTCTACCAGGACATCCCGGCCGACCTGCTGGAGCTGGTCGAGGACGTGCTCTTCGACCGCCGCGAGGACGCCACCGACCGGCTGGTGAGCTTCGCCGAGAACGTCAAGGGCAGCGGCACCAAGCGGGTCGTCGACCTCTCCTGGCGCGAAGGCACCGTGCAGGAACGGCTTTCGCACGCGCTCGTGCACGGGATCGTCGACTTCATCGAGGACGACACCGAAGAGGCGCGGCAGCAGCTGGCGCGGCCCCTCGAGGTGATCGAAGGCCCGCTGATGGACGGCATGAAGATCGTCGGCGACCTCTTCGGCTCCGGCAAGATGTTCCTGCCGCAGGTGGTCAAGAGCGCCCGCGTGATGAAGCGGTCGGTCGCCTACCTCGAGCCGTTCATGGAGGCCGAGAAGGAGGAGGCCCGGCTCGCGGGGCGGGCCGAGGTGTCCAACGGCCAGGGCAAGGTCGTGCTCGCCACGGTGAAGGGCGACGTCCACGACATCGGCAAGAACATCGTCGGCGTGGTGCTCGGCTGCAACAACTACGAGGTGATCGACCTCGGCGTGATGGTGCCGGCGGCGAAGATCCTCGACACCGCCGTCACCGAGGGGGCGGACGCGGTCGGGCTGTCCGGGCTGATCACACCGTCGCTCGACGAGATGGTCTCGGTGGCCACCGAGATGCAGCGCCGCGGGCTGAAGCTGCCGCTGCTCATCGGCGGGGCCACGACGTCCCGCCAGCACACCGCGGTCCGGATCGCCCCCGCCTACGACAACGCGACCGTGCACGTGCTCGACGCGTCGCGCGTGGTCGGCGTCGTCTCCGACCTGCTGGACCCGGACCGGTCGATCGAGCTGGCCGAGCGGAACCGGGCCGACCAGGAGGTGCTACGCGAGCAGCACGCGAACAAGCAGCGCCGCCCGATGCTCACGCTCGAGCAGGCGCGGGCGAACCCGGAGAAGGTGTCGTTCGACGACCTGCCGACCCCGGCCTTCACCGGCGTCCGGGTGGTCGAGCCGAGCATCACCGAGCTGCGCGAGATGGTCGACTGGCAGTTCCTGTTCCTCGCCTGGGAGCTCAAGGGCAAGTACCCGGCGATCCTGGAGCAGCCGGTCGCGCGGGAGCTGTTCGACGACGCGAACACGCTGCTGGACCAGATCATCGCCGACGGCAGCTTCACCGCGAAGGGCGCGTACGCGTACTGGCCGGCGCACCGCGAGGGTGACGACATCCTGCTCGACGGCGAGTTCGCCCACGTCGGCTTCCCGATGCTGCGCCAGCAGACGTCGAAGCCGCTGGACCGCGCGAACCGCTGCCTCGCCGACTACATCGCGCCCGCGGGTGACCACCTCGGCGGGTTCGCCGTCGCCATCCAGGGCGCCGAGAAGCTCGCCGCGAAGTACGAGGCCGAGCAGGACGACTACCGCGCGATCATGGTCAAGGCGCTGGCCGACCGGCTCGCCGAAGCCTTCGCCGAGCACATCCACCTCAAGGCCCGCCGCGACTGGTTCGAGCCGGACGCCGACCCGCTGCTGGAAGACCTGCACGCGGAGCGGTTCCGCGGCATCCGCCCGGCGCTCGGGTACCCGGCCAGCCCCGACCACAGCCAGAAGCGCGAGCTGTTCGAGCTGCTGGAGGCGGACGAGCTGGGGATGGCGCTGACCGAGTCGTTCGCGATGACGCCGGCGGCGAGCGTGTCCGGGCTGATCTTCGCCCACCCGGACTCGAAGTACTTCACCGTCGGGCGGCTGAACCGCGACCAGATCGAGGACTACGCGCGCCGCAAGGGGGTCGAGGTGGCCGAGGTCGAGCAGTGGCTGCGGCCGAACCTGGCCTACGAGCCCGAGGCGTAGTCCTTCAGCGCGATGTGGGTGGCGAAGTTGTCGGTCGCCTTGAGCATCATGCGGAGCAGGAAGCGGGACTTGAACGTCCAGTCCCGCAGCTTGATCCGCAGCCGGGACGGCGGCGCGAGGAACGGGCCCGCGCTGCCGCGCTGCGAGATCTTGGCGTAGCCGCGGAACTGCTCTTCATACGCCGCGAAGGCGGCCCGGTGGTCGCCGCCGGCGGCCAGGAGCTCGCCGGCGAGCACGTACGCGCCGACGATCGCCAGGCCGGTGCCGAAGCCGCCGAGCGTGTTGCCGTACGCGGCGTCGCCGAGCAGGACCACGCGGCCGCGCGAGTAGTGGTCGATCGTGACGCGGGCGAGCGAGTCCAGGTAGAACTCGCGAGCCTGCGGGACCTTCGCGATCAGCTCGGGCACGCGCCAGCCGGCGCCGCGGTAGGCCTCGGCCACCAGCTTCCGCTGCTTCGCGACGTCCGTGCGGTCGTAGTCCAGCTCCGGCGAGGCGAACACGAAGAACGCCGACGCCTTCGGCCCGCCGACCGCGGTCATCCGGCCCGGTTCGTTGTACATCACCGCGTCGCCGTCGGCGACCTCTTCGCCCAGCTCGGCCAGCGCGTAGTAATGACCGAGGAAGCGGACGTAGTCCCGCTCCGGACCGAAGGCCAGCCGCCGGACGTTCGAGTGGATGCCGTCCGCGCCGACCACCAGGTCGAACCGGCGGGGCGCGGCGTCGGCGAAGGTGACGTCCACGCCGTCGGCCGTCTCGACCAGCGCGGTGATGGTGTCCCCGAACAGGTACTCGCAGTGCTCGGCGGTGCGCTCGTAGAGGAGCTGGGCCAGGTCGCCGCGGCGGATCTCGATCTCGCCCCCGGTGAACTCGCCGGGGATCACCGCCTGGGCGCGGCCCTCGGCGTTGATGATCGTCTGGTCGGTTCCGCCGGTCTGGCGGGCCAGGACCTCGTCGAGGATGCCCATCCGCTCGAGCACGGTCCGGTGGGTGTCGCCCTTGAAGTCGACCGCCTGCCCGCCGGGCCGCACCGCGGGGGCGCGTTCGACGACGGTGACGGTGCAGCCGTAGCGGGTCAGCCAGTGGGCGAGGGCGGGGCCGGCGATGCTGGCGCCGGAGATGAGGACGGTGAGGTTCTTCATGCCCCGGAGCTTCCCGGGCGGCGCTGACCGTTCCCTGGCCGTCCGCTGACGGTCACCGTCGGCGTCCGGTGCGTGACTGTCCCGAATGGACGGCCGAGGACGGAAAATTCCCGGCCACCGGCGCGGGTTTCCCGTGTTGACCCGGTCCGGTTCCGGGGGGACCATCTTCGCCGGGGAGAGGGGGCGGGCAGTGCTGGACAGCGGAACCCGGCCGGCGCCGAGCGGTCTCGGAGAGCTGCTGGGCCACGGCGAACACGCGCTCGGCGTCGACGGTGACCTGCGCGCCGGCCGCGAGTGGTTCGACCGCGCGTACCGGGCCGCCGAGGCCGCGGCCGACGGCACGGCGATGGCGCGCGCCGCGCTGGGCCTGGGCGGGCTGTGGGTCCACGAGCACCGCAGCGCGCCCGCGGCGGCGTTGCTGCAGGCGAGGCTGCGCAGTGCCCGTGAGGCGGTGGAGCCCGGTTCGTCGCTGGCCCTGCGGCTCAAGGCCCGGATCGCCGGCGAAGCCGATTACGTGGCGGGGGAGAGCAACCGGATCCTCGCGGTGCTGGAAGAGGCCAAGCGCGCGGGTGACCCGGTGGCCTGGGCCGAGGCCGCGAGCCTCGCCCACCACTGCCTGCTCGGGCCCGACCACGGCGGGCAGCGCCGCGCGCTCGCGCAGGAGCTGATCACCGAGGGCTTCCGGACCTCGCGGCGCAGCGACCTGCTGATGGGCCTGCTCTGGCGCACGGTCGACCTCTTCCTCGACGGCGACCCGCACGCCCGGCGCGGCCTCGCCGACCTGCGCGGGCAGCTGGCCGAGCGGGACCACCTCGCGGTCGGGTTCGTGCTCGACGCCGTCGACGTCATGCTCACCATCCGCGCGGGCGACTTCGCCGGGGCCGAAGCGCGGGCCGCCGCCTGCGCGGAACGCGGCGAGCGCGCCGGCGACGCGGACGCGCCCGCCTGGTACGCGGCGCAGCTGGTCGCCATCCGCTGGTACCAGGGCCGGATCGCGGAGCTGGCGCCGGTGCTGCGGGAGACGGCGAACTCGCCCACGCTGAGCGCGATCGACAACGCGCCGGTCGCCGCGCTGGCCGTGGCCGCCGCGGCAGCGGGAGACCACCGTGAAGCCGCCGGCGCCCTGGCCCGGCTGCGCGGACGTGACCTCGCGCTGCTGCCGCGGTCGAGCAGCTGGCTGGTGGCGATGTACGGCATCGTCGAGTCCGCGTGCCTGCTCTCGGACGTCGAGTCGGCGCTCGCCGCGTACGCGCTGCTGACCCCGTTCGCGCGGCTGCCGATGACGGCCAGCCTGGGCGTCGCGTGTTTCGGCTCGGTGCAGCACGCGCTCGGCGTGGCGATGCTGACCGCCGGGGAGGCCGAACGCGCGGCCGGGCACTTCCGGGCCGCCGTGCGGGACAACCTGGCCCTGGCGCACTGGCCGGCCGCGGCCCTTTCCCGTGCCCGGCTCGCCCAGGCGCTCGCGCTGCTGCCGGGCTCGGCCGGCGCCGAGCGCGAGCGGGCCGCGGCGGTGAAGGAAGCGGCGGAGCTCGGCATGGTCCTGCCCGACGCGCCCGCGCGACCGGCCGCCGGGCGCGTCACCTGCCACCGGCACGGCAAGCACTGGCTGGTGAGCCTCGGCGCGCGGTCGGTGCTCGTCGAGCACAGCGTCGGCATGGGCTACCTCGCGACCCTGCTGGAGTACCCGGGCCACGAGCTGCCGGCCGTCGAGCTGGCCGCCGGGCCCGGCGTGCGGCCCGCCGCGACGTCCGCGCAGCCGGTGCTCGACCCGGCCGCCACCAGCCACTACCGCCGGTGGCTGGCCACCCTGGAGGCCGAGCTCGACGAGCACGAGGCCAACCACGACGACGGCCGCGCCGAGCGGGTGCGGACCGAACGCGACTGGCTGCTCGGCGAGCTGTCCGCCGCCGCGGGCCTGGCCGGCCGGGTGCGGGAGTTCGCCGGGGCCGAGGAGAAGGCCCGGATCGCCGTGGGCAAGGCGATCCGGCGGGCGCTGACCCGCATCGCCGCGGCGGACGCGGTGATCGGCGACGTCCTGCGCGACGGCGTCCGCACCGGGACCCGCTGCTGCTACCGCCCCGGCTGAGGCTCCCTACTCCACGGCGCCGTTCTGGGTCAGCAGCGTCTGGTACCAGGCGTCGTACGGGTGGTTCGTCGCCGGGTAGCTCGCCAGCGGTGTGGTCGCCTGGCTCGCGGAGTCGAAGTCCCAGCCGCGGACCAGCTTGCCGGAGCCGCGGGCCGCGGTGATGAACGCCGACTCCGTCGCGGGCGCGCCGTAGAACAGCGCACCTTGCTGGAGCTCCGCGCTGTCGCCCTTCTGGAACTCGTCGAACGCGACCTGCCGGTAGCGGATCCGGTCACCGGCGACGCTCGCGGTGTCCACGCGCAGGGTGTTCGACGGCGTCGGGCCGTCCGCGCCCGTCCACACCTTCACCCGCCGGCTGCCGTTCGTGGCGACGTCCTTGGCGAACCGTGCGTCGGAGGTCTTGGTGTTGCCGGTCCACGAGACCGTCGTGCCCGCCAGGGTGCCGTTCCAGGCCCAGTTCTGGCTGGTGCTCTGGCTCTGGTGGATCTCCCGCAGGTGGGTGCCGTCGGTGAACGCGACGGTCGGCAGCACGCCGTTGTCGTACTGCCGGCTCGCCTGCCAGGTGATCTCGCCGTCCGCGCCGAGCTTGCCGACGTGCGACCAGAGCGTCGACGCGCTCTGGGACTGGTGCACCTCGACGAGGTCGCCGTTGTCGTTCAGCGCCACCGCCGGCGTCTGGCCGTTGTCGTACTTCCCGTGCCGCAGCCAGGTGATGCGCCCGTCGGCGCCGTACGTGCCGGTCCAGTACCAGAGCGCGCCGGCGCCCGAGTCGTGCACCTCGACGACCTGGCCGCGGCCGTTGAGCGCGACCGCCGGGTGGGAACCGACGTCACGCTTGTACTCGGCACGCGTCCCGGCGTCGCCGGACAGCAGCGGCAGCACCCGCCCGCGCAGCGCGTCGACCGTCGGCTGGCCCGCCGGGTAGTCCTGCGCCCGCAGCAGCCGGCTGCCGAACACCGACTCCAGCTCCTGGTTGACGGCGGTGAGGTTGCCGGCCGCGTAGGAGGTGTTGTCGGTCAGGTTGTCCTTGAGGTCGAGCATCACCACGATCGGCGCGGCCGCCGGGTGCGCCGCCGACCACGAGTTCACCGTGGCCAGCCAGTCGCGCAGGTTGTTCGACGCCGGGTTGCCGCCGCTGTGGTCGACGGCGTTGCCGGGCGAGTCGTGGCCGACGCCGTAGTCGTGGTTCGTCGCGTAGCCGTTGTCGTGCACGTCGAGCTCGATGAACCGGACGCCGTGGTCGAGCTGGTAGGCGATGGAGCTCTTCGCGCCGTCGACGTTGCCCGAGTAGCTGTTGTGGGTAGCCCGGAACACCGAACCGGTGAAGGGCGGGCTCGCGGCCTCGGCCGTGCCGGCGGTGAGCAGCGCGGCGGCGGTGATCGCGGAGACGGCCAGAGCGGGCAGTCGGGTCATCCTCGGGTCCTCACGTCGGCGAACGGGACTCGCCCCATCCTGGCCGTCCGAGCGGGACGCTGTCTCGAACTCCGGTGGAACGTCGTGGAACGGCCGTGGAACGCCCAGGAGGTGACAACCGGTTTTTCGAGGGAGGAAAACACCATGACCCACACCGGCGAACCCGGGGCGGCCCAGCCGCCCGCCGCGCCCAAGAAGTCGAAGCGGCGCCAGAAGATCGTGCTCACCGTGTTCCTGGTCGTCGTCGCCGCGATCCTCGCCCTGGTCTGGGTGGCGACCCGGGACAACGGCGAGAACGCGCAAGCCGGCAACTGCGTCACCGAAAGCGGCGAGAACTACGTGAAGATCGTCGACTGCGGCGCGGCGAACGCGACGCTGAAGGTCGTCGCGCGGATCGAGGACAAGACGCAGACGGAAGCGCAGGTCAGCGCGTGCACCGCCTACCCGGACGCGGACCAGGTGTTCTGGGAGGGCAAGGAGGGCCAGACCGGCGTGGTGCTCTGCCTGGCGAAGACCGGCAAGTAACCCGTGGCGGCCGGGAAGTTCTCGTTCACCGGGTCCGGCGGGCTACGGGTCTCCAGCGGCGGGCGCACACTCGCCGCGGCGGGGGACGTGATCGTGATCGGGGACCGGGTCTTCCGGCTGGCCGAGGTCGACCGGGTCGCCTACGCGGCGGCGGCCCGGCCGCGCCAGGCCAGCTACGCGCTCGGCCTGGCCGCGGGCCCGGTGCGCGGCCGGTTCGTCTTCGACGCGTTCGGCCGGGGCGGCGAACTGGACGACGCGCGCGAGACCTGGCGGCGGCTGGTCGAACTGGTCGAATGCGCGGCCTGCCCGCGGATCGCCGGCGCCGCGGCAGACGCGATCACCGCCGGCGCCACCGCCCGGTTCGGCCGGCGCCCGCGGATCGACGCCGACGCCGAGGGCCTGCGCCGCTGCCGGTGGTCCGGGAAGAAGGTGCCGTGGGCGGCGGTGCTCGGCACGGACCTGCGCGCGGGACAGGTGCGCGTGTGGACCGGCGGCCCGGAGCCGGCACTGGCCACCGGGATGGGCGGCTGGAACGCCGTCGTCCTGCCACGGGTCGCCGGAATCATGCTCGGGCGGGAAAAAGAATCACCGGGAAATCAATGATCACGATTTCCCGTTAATGGACGGTAAATGCTCACGGAATGAAAGATCGAATGTCCGTTCTGTCGTGTTCGCCGCGCCATTCGGCGATTAATGCGAAATCGCCGCGCGGATCCGGTACTCCACCGGGCCGTGCGTGGTCATTATCCGTGGAACAGGTGTGCGCGGACACCGGAAAGCCGCGAGGCACGGGGAGGCAGTGGGTGTGGGGACGAACTGGCCGCTGGTCGGCCGCGACGAAGAACTGACGGCGGCGCGCCGGGCGCTGGCCGACGCGGAGGTGTGCGGCCTGCTGCTGACCGGGCGCGCCGGCGCCGGCAAGACCCGGCTGGCCAAGGTGCTGCTGGCCGAACTGGCCGCCGGGGGCGCGCGCACGCATTGGGTGCGCGCGATGTCGTCGGCCTCGACGATTCCATTTGGCGCTTTCGCGCATCTGCTGCCCGGGGGCACGGAAGGCCCGGCGGACCGCGCGCACCGGCTCAACCAGGTCGCCGGCCACCTCACCCGCGGCGCCGAGGGACGCCGGCTCGTGCTGTGCGTCGACGACGCACACCTGCTCGACGACCTCTCGGCGACCCTGGTGCACCAGCTGGCCGCGACGGCGTCGGCATTCGTGATCGTGATCGCGCCGCACGGCGTGAGCGTGCCCGACCCGGTGTTCGCGCTGTGGAAGGACCGCGTCGCCGAGCGGCTCGACGTCCGGGAGCTCACCCGGCCGCAGACCACCGAGCTGGTCACCGCCGCGCTGGGCGGCCGGCTCGACGACGGCGCCGAGCACCGGCTCTGGCACCTGACCCTCGGGAACCCGCTCTTCCTGCGGGAGCTCGTGCAGGGCGGGCTCGACAGCGGCGAGCTGTCGGCCCGGGACGGCGTGTGGCGGTGGAGCGGCGCGCTGCGGGCGACCCCGCGGCTGGTCGAGTTGATCGAGACCCGCACCGACCGGGTCGACGCCGACGAACGGCGGCTGCTGGAGCTGCTCGCCTTCGGGGAGCCGCTGGGCAGCGAGCCCCTCGTGCGCCTCGGCGCCGGGCGGGTCCTCGCCACCACCGAGCAGGCCGGGCTGGTCGTCTCGGAACGCACCGGGCGGCGGCTGAACGTGCGGCTCGCGCACCCGCTGTACGCGGAGGTGATCCGGCGCCGGACGTCACCGCTGCGCCAGCGTGACACCTACCGGATCCTCGCGCAGACCCTGGACCTCACCGGCGCCCGGCGCGCCGAGGACAAACCGCGGCTGGTGCGGTGGCGCCTGGCCGCCGGGCTGCCGACCGACCCGCAGCTGGTCCGGGCCGCGGCGGAGACGTTGCTGCGCAAGGACTTCCCGCAGGCGGAACAGCTGGCGGCGGAGGCCGTCCGGATGGGGGGCGGGTTCGGGGCGAAGTTCCTCCTCGCCCAGGTCCGGGTGGCCGGCGGCCGCCACGCCGACGCCGACGCGCTGCTCGCCGAGCTGGCCGGCGAGACGGTGTCGGACGCGCAGCACGCCCGCGTCGCCGCGACCCGGGCGCTGAACCTGGCGTTCGGGCTCGGCCGCGCGCCAGAGGCCGAAGCCGTGCTGGACACCGCGGAGACCGGGGTGTCCGGGACCGCGGACGACCTGGTGACCGCCCGGGCGGCGCTGCGGGCGGCCGCGGGTGAGCCGCGGACCGCGCTCGACCTGCTCGGGCCGGTGCTGGACCGCAACCGCCGCGGTGATCCGCTCCGGCTCGCGGCGCTGGTGGTCGCGGCGGACGCCCTCTCGGAATGCGGACGCACCGAAGCGTGCCTCGGCGTCGTCGAAGAGGGAATGGCCGTGGCTTCGCGGATTTCGGACGCTTGTGCGCCCGGGGCGAGGGTCCGGCTGGAGCACGCGCGGATCGTCGCGCTGTGCCGGTCGGGACGGCTCGAAGAGGCCGAAGACCTGGCCGGGGAGGGCTACCGGGACGCGGTGGGGGACCGCTGGGGCCCGGCGCTGGCCGGCGCGGCGGCGTCGCTGGGCACGGTGGCGCTGGCGTACGGGAACATCCGGGCGGCGATCCGCTGGTTGCGGGAGGCGTTGGCGGCCGAGGAGCACGACCAGCCGCACGCGTTCCGGCCGGCCGTCGTGGCGGCCCTGGCCCGCGCGACGGCGATGGCCGGCCGCGCCGAGGAGGTGCCCGGCCTGCCCGCGGATCCTCTCGGCGGGTGGAGCCGCGCCTGGCTGGCCGCCGCGCGAGGCGAGCTGTCGCGCGCCAGAGAGCTGGCCGCCGAAGCCGCGGCGACGGCGGAGGTGGCGGGCCGGCTCGCGGTGGCCGCCGAGATCCGCCACGACCTGGTCCGCTTCGGCGCGGGTTCGGACTCCTTCGGCTCCCCGGGCGGCACGCTGGGGGCGCTCTACTCCGCGCACGCGCGGGCAGCGTCCGCAACGGAACTGGACGAGGTGGCAACGGGTTTCGCCGACACGGGCGCACGTCTGCTGGCAGCGGAGGCATCGGCCGAGGCGGCCCGAGCCCACCGCGCGGCGGGCAAGCTCGGCAGCGCGGCGACGTCGGCCAACCGCGCGCGGGCGTGGCTGGCGTCCTGCGAGGACGCGGCGACACCGGCGTTGGCCCTATTGGACACACCGCTCGACCTCACGGTCCGCGAGCTGGAGATCGCCCGCCTGGTGGCCACGGGCCTGACAAGCCGCGCGGTCGCGGACCGGCTCGTGGTTTCGGTGCGGACGGTCGACAACGTCCTGCACGGCGTCTACGCGAAGCTGGGTATTTCCGGCCGCCGCGAGCTCGCTTCGGTGGTGGGCCGCCCGGAGGGGAGTAGTCCCGGCGACGGTCCTTAGGTAGCCCGCGCCGGCCGCGGCCGCGAAGCCGAGTAGCGCGCTACTCATGACCGGAGGGGCTCGCGGCCCAAGACTGGATGACAACGGAGGGGCATCGGCTTCACCGATCCGAAGAGCAGGAGTGCACACGATGACGACTTCATCGGGCGACGTTTTCCAGAACGAGCAAGGAGCCGGTGGGAGCCAGTTCAACGAGCAGGCTTCCACGGGTGGGGGTTCGGGGAGCATTTTCCAGAACGAGCAGGGTTCGGGGGGTTCCGGTGGGGACCAGTTCAACGAGCAGGCTTCGACTGGTGGTCGTGGGGACATCTTCCAGAACGAGCAGGGTTCCGGCGGGCACGGTGGGGACCAGTTCAACGAGCAGGCTTCGACTGGTGGTGGTCGCGGGGACATCTTCCAGAACGAGCAGGGCGCCGGCCGCGGCGGGAACCAGTTCAACGAGCAGGCTTCGGCCGGTCACCACGGTGACGTGTTCCAGAACGAGCAGGGCTCGGGCGGTCACGGCGGGGACCAGTTCAACGAGCAGGCCTCCACCGGCGGCGGCGTGGGAAACATCTTCCAGAACGAGCAGGGTTCCGGTGGCCACGGCGGTGACCAGTTCAACGAGCAGGCCTCAACTGGTGGTGGTCGCGGGGACATCTTCCAGAACCAGCAGGGTTCCGGTCACGGTGGCAACCAGTTCAACGAGCAGGCTTCGACCGGTGGCAGCGGCAGCATCTTCCAGAACGAGCAGGGTTCCGGCGGTCACGGTGGCAACCAGTTCAACGAGCAGGCTTCGACTGGCGGTGGTCGCGGCGACATCTTCCAGAACGAGCAGGGTTCCGGTGGCCACGGTGGGAACCAGTTCAACGAGCAGGCTTCGACCGGTGGCAGCGGCAGCATTTTCCAGAACGAGCAGGGTTCCGGCGGTCACGGTGGGAACCAGTTCAACGAGCAGGCTTCGACCGGTGGCAGCGGCAGCATTTTCCAGAACGAGCAGGGTTCCGGCGGTCACGGCGGGAACCAGTTCAACGAGCAGGCCTCCACGGGCGGTCACGGCAGCATCTTCCAGAACCAGCAGGGCGCCGGCCACGGCGGCAACCAGTTCAACGAGCAGGCCTCGACCGGCGGCCACGGCAACATCTTCCAGAACGAACAAGGCGCCGGCGGCGGGAACCAGTTCAACGAGCAGGCCTCCACGGGCGGCCACGGCAACATCTTCCAGAACGAGCAGGGCGCGAGCGGCCACCACGGCGGAAACCAGTTCAACGAGCAGGCGTCCACCGGGCACCACGAGAGCCACGAGCACGACCACCACCGCCACGACGAGCACCACCAGGAGCACCACGCCGACCACCACCACGACGTCGAGCACTACTGAGCGGACATCCGGTAAGGACTGAGGAGCGGTCATGCAGGAGCCGAGCGGCGGGGGAGCCATCGCCCTCGACACACTCGACCTCGCGGTCAAGGGGGCGCGGGCCTACGGGCGGGACGATCTCGTCCGCAGGCTCACCGACGCCCGGCGCCTGCTGTCCGAACCGGACGTCACCGTCTACGTCGTCGGGGAGTTCAAGCAGGGCAAGAGTTCTCTCATCAACGCCCTGCTGACCGCCAAGATCTGCCCGGTCGACGACGACATCGCGACCGCGGTGCCGACCGTCGTCCGGTTCGCGCCGGAGTCCGGGGCTCTGGCGACCTACGAGCCGGCCGACCCTTCGTCGCCGCCGTGGACCGAGCGGATCTCCCTCGACGACCTGCCGACCCACGTGAGCGAAGCCGGGAACCCGGGGAACGTCCGGAAACTGAAGTCGGTCACCGCGTCGATCAGCCGCCAGCTGCTTTCCGGTGGGCTGGTGCTGGTCGACACCCCCGGCGTCGGCGGGCTCGGCTCGCTGCACAACGCCGTCACCGTCAGCTCGCTGCCGCGGGCGCACGCCGTCCTCTTCCTCTCCGACGCCTCGCAGGAGCTGACCGGCGCCGAGCTGCGGTTCCTCCGGACGGTCAAGGAGCTCTGCCCGAGCGTCTTCTTCGTCCTCACCAAGATCGACCTCTACCCGCAGTGGCGGCGGATCCTCGAGCTCAACGCCGGCCACCTCGAAGCCTGCGGGATCACCCTCGACACCGTCGCGGTCTCCTCGGAGCTGCGGACCGTCGCGGCCCGCTCGGCCGACCAGTCGATGAACGTCGAGTCCGGCTTCCCGCAGCTGGTCAAGCGCCTGCAGGGGGTCGTCGGGGACGCCGAGCGGTCCGCGCTGAACGCCGTCGGGCTGCACGTCGGGTCCGCCGTCGGGCAGCTGCACGCCGCCCTGCGCGCCCGCCGGACCTCGCTCGCCCACCCCGAACAGTCCGCCGCCCTCGTCACCGAGCTCGGCCGGGTCAACGACCGCGTCGACGCGCTGCGCAGCCAGTCCGCGAAGTGGCAGCAGCTGCTCTTCGACGGCTTCGCCGACATTTCGTCCGATGTGGACTACGACCTGCGCGCCCGCTCCCGCGGGGTGCTGCACGAGGCCGAAGAGGCCATCGAAGACGGCGACCCCGCCAAGAACTGGGACGAGTTCGAGAAGTGGCTGCGACAGCGCCTCGCGAACGAGACGCTCGAGAACTACGCGACGTTCGTCAAGCAGGCCCGCCACCTCGCCACCCGCGTCGCCGAGCACTTCGAGCTCGCCGAGTCGCAGGCCGTGCTGCCGCGCGAAGTCCAGGCGCCGGTGAAGGTGGTCGAGGAGATCGACATCGACTCGTCGTTCACCGGGGTCAAGACCCGCGGCGCCACCGGGATGGCCGCGTTCCAGAAGGCCTACAGCGGTTTCCTGATGTTCTCGATGCTGACGAAGATGGCCGCGCTCGCCATCCCGACCCCGTTCGGCGTCGCCGCCGGCCTGCTCATGGGCCGCTCCGGGTTCGTCGATGAACGCAAGCGGCAGCTGGAGAAACGCCGCGGCCTGGCCAAGACCGCCGTGCGCCGGTTCGTCGACGAGTTCAACCTGCAGGTCGGCAAGGACTCCCGCGACGCGATGCGGACCGTCCAACGAGAGCTCCGCGACGCCTACAGCGCGCGGGTCGAAGAACTGCAGCGGTCCCTGACCGAAGCTCTGGCCGCGGCCAAGAAGGCCGTCCTCGACGACGAGTCCGAGGCGGGCGAGCTCAAGCGGCTGGAGGCCGACATCGAAGCCCTCGAGGTGCTCGCGCGCCGCGCCGACGAGCTCACCCTGCGCAGCGCGCCGCAGTCCCGGCCGGTTCCGGCGGTGACCCGATGACCACGCTCTACCTCCAGGTCCGCGGCTTCGTCGCCCGCGCCTGCGCCGGGTACGCCGGCACCCCCGCCGAGCCGATGCTGCGGCAGATCGCCGGCCGGCTCGCCGAGCCGCTGCGCGTCGCCATCGCCGGGCGCGTCAAGGCCGGGAAGTCGACCCTGCTCAACGCGCTCGTCGGCCAGGAGCTGGCGGCGACGGACGCAGGCGAGTGCACCCGCGTCGTCACCTGGTACCGCAACGGCCCGACCTACCGGATCATGCTGCACCCGGTGCGCGGGATGCCGCGCCAGCTGCCGTTCGGGCGCCTGTCCGGCACGCTCGGCCTCGAGCTGGGCCTGCCGCCCGGCGACGTCGACCGGCTCGTCGTCGACTGGCCGTCGCCCGCCCTGCGGGTGATGACGCTGATCGACACGCCCGGGCTCGGCTCGGCGCGCCCGGCGGTGTCCGAACGCACCGAGGTGGCGCTGGTCCCCGAGGGCGACGGCGTCGGCACGGCGGACGCGGTGATCTACCTGATGCGCCACGTCCACGGCGACGACGTCCGGTTCCTGGAGGCCTTCCACGACGACCCCGCCCAGCGCCGCCCGGTGAACACCATCGGCGTGCTGGCCCGGGCCGACGAGGTCGGGCACGCCCGCGTGGACGCGCTGGACTCGGCGGCGAAGATCGCCGGCCGGTACGCCCGCGACTCGCGGGTCCGCGGGCTCTGCCAGACCGTCGTGCCGGTCGCCGGCCTGCTGGCCAGCTCGGCCGCGACGCTGAAGGAGTCGGAGTACCGCGCGTTCCGGGTGCTGGCCGCCGCGCCGGAGGCCGACGTGGCCGGGCTGCTGACGTCGGCCGACAGGTTCGCCCGCGGGGAGTCCGAAGTGGACGTTCCGGCCGCCGAACGCGCCGAGCTGCTGGCCCGCTACGGCCTCTTCGGCGTCCGGCTGTCGGTCGAGCTGACCCGCGGGGGCCTGGTGACCGGCGCGCGGGCGCTGTCGGGGGAGCTGCTGGCCCGCAGCGGCCTGCACGGCCTGCGCTCGCTGCTGACCACGCAGTTCGCCGCCCGGGCCGACGTGCTCAAGGCGCGGTCGGCGCTGCAGGCGGCGGAGCTCGTGCTGCGCGCCTTCCCGGACCGCACCGGCGGCCTGCTGCACGAGTGGGAGCGGATCGTCGCCGGCGCCCACGAGTTCGCCGAGATCCAGCTGATCGACTCGATCCGGCTCGGCGTGGTCCTGTTCACCACCGACGAGGCTCGCGACGCGGAACGGCTGCTCGGCGCGGCCGGGGTGGACGCGGCGAGCCGGCTGAACCTGCCGGGGAACGCGGGCCGCGCCGCGGTCCGGCAGGCGCTCGGCGCGCAGCTGCTGAGGTGGCAGCGGCGCGCCGAGCACCCCGCGTCGCCGCGTGACGTCCGCGAGGCCGCCCGTGTCCTGGTCCGCACCTGCGAAGGAATCTTGCTCAGCGAAGCCCGGGCGGAGGTCTTGTCGTGACCGAACTGCCGAAGAAGATCAAGCGGGCGGCCACGGCCGTCGCCGGCGCCGTCGCCTCCGAAGTCGCCGGCAACCTGCTGACGCCGGGCGCGAGCCAGCCCCCACCGCCCCCGCCGCAGCCGGAACCGGCCGCCGCGGAGACTGCCCAGGACAGCGGCCACGAGTACGTGCCGCACGTCGAGACCAGCACCGTCACCCGCGGGGAGAACGGCTCCGTCGAGGCGCAGACCGGCACGGTCTGGCACCCGGAGACCACCGAGGGCACACCGCTGGAGGACCTGCCGACCGTCGAGGAGTTCGAGCAGATCGACGTCCGTGAAGACGAGTTCGGCAACTTCGTCATCGACGCGACCGAGCGGTTCGTGGTGCACAACCACGGCCACGACGAGGTCTACGTCGACCACCAGCACCTCGTGGTGCCCGGCGACGGGACCCCCGGCGACACGGACATCGACATCGTCCAGGACGCCGACGTCGTGATCCACGAGAACCCCGACGGCACGATCACCGTGGAGCACCAGGGTTCGCTGACCTACGAGCTGACCCCCGACGCGCCGGGGCACGGCGACATCGAGGTGTTCCAGGAGGAGACCGTCGTGCTCGACGAGGCCGAGACCGGCCCGCCGGGGATCGAGGTCGAGGTCGGCGTGGACGAGCAGGCCCGGGCCGAGGACCCCTTCGGCGAGCCGGCCGGGCCGACCATCCACCAGACCGAGGTGATCACCGACAAGGCCCGCGGCACCACCGTGACCGCGTCGGTCACCGCCCCGGCGCCGTCGCTGCCCGGGCCGCCGGCGTCGCCGGTCGTCACCTTCGCCCGTCAGCCGTCCACAGTGGACACCGCGCCGGCGGCCGTCGAGACGACGATGGCGGCGTCGGCCACGCTCGCCGAGCACCCGGCGCCGCGGCACAGCTTCGCGACCGAACGCGAACCCGCGCACCACGACGCCGGCGAGGTGACCGGCTCGCGTCCGCCCGCGGCGGAGAAGCACCCGTTCGAGCCGCCCCGGCACCACGAGCCGGAAACACGCGGCGTGCCGGACGAACCGCCACCGGAACCACCGGAGCCGGTGGACCCGCCGCCGCCCGAAGACCACCACGAACACCAGGACCACCACGAACACCCCACGCACGCCGAGGAACCGGAGCCGGTCCCGGACGAGCACCCGACTTTTGACCACGCGCACACCGCCGGCGGAGGCTGACATGGGTTACGGACTGGGCATCGACCTCGGCACGACCTTCACGGCCGCCGCCGTCGACAGCGCCGGCCACGTCGAAATGGTGTCGCTCGGCGACCGCACCGCGGCGATCCCGTCGGTGATGCTGCTGCGCGCCGACGGCGGGGTGCTGGTCGGGGACGCGGCGAGCCGGCGCGCGGCCGTCGAGCCGGACCGCGTGGCGCGCGAGTTCAAACGGCGCCTCGGCGACCCGACACCGGTGCTGCTGGGCGGCGCGCCGCATTCGGTGGCGTCGCTGATGGCGCACCTGCTCGGGTACGTCGTGCGGACGGTCGCCGGGCAGCAGGGCGGCCGGCCCGACCGGATCACGCTCACGCACCCGGCGAACTGGGGGCCGTACAAGCGCGAGCTGTTCGAGCAGGTGCCCCGGCTGACCGGGATCGACCACGTCGGGCTGATCACCGAGCCGGAGGCCGCGGCGGCCCACTACGCCGCCCAGGAACGGCTGGAGGACGGCGCCGTCGTCGCGGTCTACGACCTCGGCGGCGGCACCTTCGACGCGACCGTGCTGCGCAAGCGCGGCGGCGGCTTCGAGATCCTCGGCACCCCGGAAGGGATCGAGGGGCTCGGCGGCGTCGACTTCGACGAAGCCGTGTTCGGGCACGTCGACCGCGCGCTCGACGGGAAGCTGTCGCAGATCGACCCCGACGACGCCGGCGCGGTGGCCGCGGTCGTCCGGCTGCGCCAGGAGTGCGTGCTGGCCAAGGAAGCCCTGTCCGCCGACACCGAGACCGCCGTCCCGGTGCTGCTGCCGACGGTGCAGACCGAGGTGCGGCTGACCCGCGGCGAGTTCGAGGAGATGGTCCGCCCGTCGATCACCGCGACGATCGGGTCGCTGCACCGGGCGTTGCGCTCGGCGAACCTCCGGCCGGCCGACCTCGGCGCGGTGCTGCTGGTGGGCGGCTCGTCGCGGATCCCGCTGGTGTCGCAGCTCGTGTCGGCCGAGCTCGGCCGGCCGACCGCGGTCGACATCCACCCGAAGTACGGCGTCGCGCTCGGCGCCGCGGCACTGGCGTCCGGGCGGTCCGGGCTGGTGCAGGCGACGCGATCACAGCCGGCGCTCCGGCCGGTGCCGCCGCCCGACGTCGTCCGCGTGCCGGCGCCGCGGGAGGAGACGCGCGAGATGGCCACGCCGGGGTTCGGCGCGGGTGCGCCGCCGCCGTCGCTCGGGCGCGGCAAGTCCGACACCGCGAGCCCCGGCCGGCGGGCTTCCCGCCGGGGCGTGGTGGTCGGCCTGTGCGCGGTCGCGGTCGTCGCGATCGGCGGGGTGGCCGTCGCGGTGAGCAGCTCGGGCGGAACCCCGTCCGGGACGACCCCGCCGGCGTCGAGCTCCGCGACCGAGACGCCGACGCTGGTGACCCTGCCGTCGCCGGAGGACTCGCAGCCGGCGCAGGTGACGGTCGTGCCCCAGCACACGAACCCGCCGGCCACGACCCGGCGCAAGACCCCGCCGCGGACGACGACGCCGACCCGCACGACCACCCCGACCACGACCACCACGCCGACGACCTCGACGAGCGCGAAGCCCACGACCTGAGCCCAGGATGTGAGAAGTTTTCCAACCCATGGAGTGAAGAGGCATGACCGGGCGTTGACCCGCACCGCCGGGTGAGCGCAAGTAGGACCGGTGATCACTCTCCGGCCGGCGCCGGCGCGGCCCACGACGGGCGCCCGGCAGCTCGCGCTCCTCGCCGCGGTGCAGGTGTGCGCGATGAGCGTCTGGTTCTCGGCGTCCGCGGTGGTTCCGGCGCTGCGCGCGGAATGGGGCCTCTCCCGCGAACACACCATCCTGCTCACGGCGGCCGTCCAAGTGGGCTTCGCCTGCGGCGCCGTGGTTTCGGCCGCCCTGAACCTCGCCGACCGCGTCCGGCCGCAGGTGCTGATCGCGGGCAGCGCGCTGCTGGCGGCGGGCGCGACGGCGGTGCTGCCGTGGTGCGCCGGCGCGCACGGGGTCGTCGTCCCGCTGCGGTTCCTGACCGGCTTCGCGCTCGCCGGCGTCTACCCGGTCGGGATGAAGGCCGTGGTGTCGTGGTTCCCGCGGCGGCGGGGGACCGCGCTCGGCGTGCTGCTGGCCGCGCTGACCGTCGGGTCGGCGTTGCCGAGCCTGCGGTCCGCGCCGGCTTCCCTGCCGTGGCAAGCCGTTCTGCTCTGCTCGGCCGCGCTGGCGACGGCCGGGGCGGGGATCTCGGCGGTGTTCGTCCGGCCGGGCCCGGACCTGGCCCCGGCGCCGCCGTGGCAGCCGCGGCACCTGCTGCGGATGGCGGCCGACCGCCGTCAGCGGCTGGTGTGCCTCGGCTACTTCGGCCACATGGGGGAGCTCTACGCGCTGTGGGCGTGGCTGCCGGCCTACCTCGCCGCGACCGGCGGCCCCGGCGGGCTGACGACGTTCGCCGTGATCAGGCTGTGCGGGGCGGCGGGCTGCGTGCTGGGCGGTGTCCTGTCCGACCGCTGCGGCCGCGTGGTGGTCGCGACGGCGGCCATGCTCGTCAGCGCGGGCTGCGCCCTGCTGTCGTACCCGGCCGCGGGCGCCGGCCTGCTGCTGCCGGTGCTGCTGGTCTGGGGTGTCGCGGTGATCGCCGACTCGGGCCAGTTCTCCGCGGCGCTCGCGGAAACGGCGGACCCGCGCTACGTCGGCACCGCGCTGACCGCGATGACGGCCTTCGGGTTCCTGCTGAGCGCGGGCACGATCCAGCTGCTGCCGCTGGTGGCCGACGCCGTCGGCTGGCGTGCCGCGGTGCCGCTGCTCGCCGTCGGGCCGCTGCTCGGTGCGGCGGCGATGGCCCGCCTGCGCCGGTAGCCTCGCGGACATGGTGGCAGAGCACGTGATCGTGACGTCCACGACCGATTCCGAAGCGGCGGCCCGGGAACTGGCCGCCGCGGCGGTGGCGGAACGGCTGGGGGCGTGCGCGCAGATCGTCGGCCCGGTGACCAGCGTCTACCGCTGGGAGGGCGAGGTCCGCAGCGACCAGGAGTGGCGCGTGGAGATCAAGACGACCGCCGCCCGGGTGCCCGCGCTGACCGCACGGCTCGGGCAGCTGCACGGCTACGACCTCCCGGAGATCATCGCCACGCCCGTCGAAGGCGGCAGCGCCGAATACCTGGCCTGGGTGACCGCCGAAACCGGGAACGGTGGTTAGCTGATCGGCATGGACGACCTCAGAACCCGCTTCGAGACGCTGACCACCGCCCACCTCGCGGACGCGTGCATCCGGGCCGGGCTCCCGGTCCGCTGCGCCCCGGCGACGACCCGCGCGGTGGAACCGGGCAGCCGCCTGTTCGGCCCGGCCGTGCCCGCCCGGCACGTCGGCAGTGTCGACGTCTTCCTGGAGGCGTTCGAGAACGCGGCCGCGGGCGGGGTGCTGGTGGTCGACAACGGCGGCCGCCTCGACGAAAGCTGCGTCGGCGACCTGGTGGTGCTGGAGGCCCGCGCGGCCGGGCTCGCGGGGGTCGTCATCTGGGGGCTGCACCGCGACACCGCCGACATCCGCGCCATCGGCCTGCCGGTGTTCAGTCTCGGTTCGCTCCCCACCGGCCCGCTGAGCCTCGGCCCGCGGGTCGACGGCGGACTCGACGAAGCGGTCGTCGGCACCTGGCGGATCGGGCCCGCGGACCTCGTGCTCGGTGACGACGACGGTGTCCTGTTCGTCCCGCTCGACCGCGCCGGCAAGCTGTTCACGCTCGCCGAGGGCATCCGTGACACGGAACGCCGCCAGGCCGACCGGATCCGCTCCGGCGAGCCGCTGCGCGACCAGGTCCGCTTCCGCGACTTCCTCGCCGCGCGGGAAACCGACCCAGCGCTGACCTTCCGCGCGCACCTGCGTGCCGTCGGCGGCGCGATCGAGGAGTGAGCGTGTAACCGCGCCGGCACCGGGTATCCGGGCAGCGCACCGGCCCCGGGAGGCACGACCGTGGACAAGCTCATGGACTTCGGCAAGGACACCGAATACCACTTCGCCCGCGGGTTGCGGGCCTACCTCGGGCGGGTCGCGAAGGCCGCCGGAGTCGGCTTCGAGTCGTGTTCGCTCGACCTCGGTGTGCCCAGCTCCGGCTACGTGGCCCTCGACCGCGCGCGGCCGGACCACGATCACGATCTCGCGCTGGTCTGGCACGAGGTGCACGGCTGGGCGGCGGTCGTCGAGCCCGCGGGCGGGGAAACGGCCGAGGTGCTCGGGTACCTCGGCGGCGACGTGGTGCCTCCCGCGGACGCGGTCGTCCGGTTCCTCGACGGGCTGCGCTCCGCCACCCCGCCGGCCGGGCCGGTCCGCCCGCCGGTGCTGCGGACGGCGGGCGACCACGAAGAGCTCGTCGGCCGGCTGCCGGTGACCGGGCCCGAAGGCCTGCTGCGGCCGAGTTCCCCGGGCTTCTGAGCGGCGTCCACACCGGAGGAAGGAACCCCGCGGAGCGCCTAAGATGGGTCGGCAGCCGCCGTCCAGCGAGGGATCCCCGTGAGCAGCCCCGACGAACCCCGTCCCGTCCGCGTCCTCCTCGTCGAGGACCACGACATGGTGGCGGAGGCGCTGCAGCAGGCGCTCGACCGCGCCGACGGGATCACCGTGGTCGGCCGCGCCCGGTCGCGGGCCGAAGCCGTCCTCGACACGCGTGCGCACGAGCCGGACGTCGTGGTGCTCGACCGGCGGCTCTCCGACGGCGACGCCCTCGGTGTCATCGCGGAGCTCGGCTCGGGCGGCGCGCGGGTGCTGGTGCTGACCGGCGACGCGACCGCGGCGATCGCCGTGCAGGTGGCGAAGGCGGGCGGGGCCGGGCTCCTGCTCAAGTCGTCGCAGCTCGGTGTGCTGGAGTCCGCGGTGCGGGACGTGGCCGCCGGCGGGGTGGTCTTCGACCCGGAGCTGCTGCCCGGGGTCTTCGACCAGCTCACCGGACGTGCGCCCGGCGCGGGGCTGACGGTGCGCGAGCGGGAGACCCTCGACCTGCTCGCCGAAGGCGCCACCACCGACGAAATCGGCCGGCGGCTCGGCGTCTCCCGCAACACCACGCGCAACCACGTCCAGCGGGTGCTGGAGAAGCTCGGCGCGCGGTCGAAGCTCGAAGCGGTGGCCGTCGCCCGCCGGGAGGGCCTCATCGGCTGATGCAGGTGCACCAGTGGTCCCGCGCTGCCTGCATCTCGCGCGGGGCACCGCGCCGGGGCACGCTTGAGGCCGTGGAAAGCCCGGCCCCGCTCGTCGCGGAGTGCACCCTCACCGACCTGGCCGGCGGACTCGCCGAAGCGCGCCGGTTCGCCCGGCTCACCCTGCTCGCCTGGGCGGACAGCACCGTCGTCGACGACGTGCTGCTGGTCGTCACCGAGCTCGCGACCAACGCGCTGCGCCACGGCAGCGGAGTACCCGTCCTGAAGATCAGCGTGGCCGCCGAGCGGATCCGCGTCGAGGTGTTCGACGACGACCCGGCGCCGCCGGTGCGCCGGCCCGCCGGACCCGACGGCGGCTGGGGCCTGACCCTCGTCGAGCGGGTGTCCCTGGCCTGGGGGTCCGAGCGCCACGGCCGGGGAAAGGTGGTCTGGTGTGCGCTGCCCGCCACGTCCGCCGAGCTCGCGGGCTGAGCCCCGCCCGTCACGGCGTGCTCCGCGCCCGCGCATCCGGCACAGTTGCGGCATGGACGACGCGCTCCGGCCGGCACAGGGGCTCTTCCTGCTCGACCCGGACGGGCGGGTCACGAGCTGGAGCGCGGGGGCCGAGCGCGTCGCGGGCTACCCGGCCGAGGAGATCGTCGGACGGCACGTCTCAGTGTTGTACCCGCCGGAGGACGCGGCTTCCGCGCAAGAGCTGGAGATCGCGGCCGAGCGGGGTCAGTCGAGCGGCGAGGGCTGGCGGGTGCGCAAGGACGGCTCCCGCTTCCGGGCCGACGTCGTGACAACGGCGTTGCTCGACGAATACGGGCAGGTGCGGGGATTCGGCCAGGTTGTCGGTGATCCGGCGGACGACCGCGAGGAGCCGTTCCGCCGGCTGGTGCACAGCGTGCAGGACTACGCGATCTTCCTGCTCGACACCGGTGGCCGGATCGCGAGCTGGAACGCCGGGGCGGAGCGGATCAAAGGCTATTCGGCCGGCGAGATCATCGGGCAGCACTTTTCGGTGTTCTACCCGCCCGAAGACATTGCAGCGGGGAAACCGGCGCGGGAGCTGGAGACCGCGATCGAGCAGGGCCGGCTGGAGGACGAGGGCTGGCGGGTGCGCCGGGACGGCAGCCGGTTCTGGGCCAACGTCGTGATCACCGCGCTGGTCGACGACGACGGGAGCCTGCGCGGCTTCGGCAAGGTCACCCGGGACATGTCCGAGCGCCGCGCGGCCGAGCTGGCCCTGCGGGACAGCGAAGAACGGTTCCGCCTGCTGGTGCAGAGCGTGCAGGACTACGGGATCTTCATGCTCGACCCCGCCGGGCGGATCTCGAGCTGGAACACCGGCGCCGAGCGGATCAAGGGTTACGCGGCCCACGAGATCATCGGGCAGCACTTCTCGGTGTTCTACCCGCCCGAAGACGTCGCCGCGGGGAAACCCGCGCGGGAGCTGGAGATCGCGACCGAGGAGGGCCGGCTGGAGGACGAGGGCTGGCGGGTGCGCAAGGACGGCAGCCGGTTCTGGGCCAACGTCGTGATCACCGCCCTCTTCGACGCGAACCGCCGGCTGCAGGGCTTCGGGAAGGTCACCCGCGACATGACCGAGCGCCGCAACGCCGAGCAGGCCCTGCGCGAGCGCCGCCGGCTCGTCGGCCACCTCGTGGACGCCCAGGAGGTCGAGCGGCGCCGGATCGCCTGGGACGTCCACGACGAGTCGATCCAGTCCATGGTGGCCGTCGGGATGCGGCTGCAGCTGCTGGCCGGGCGGCTGCCGGAGCCGCACGCGAGCGCCGTCAGCGGGCTCGACGACGCCGTGCAGGCCGCCATCGGCAGGCTGCGCGGCCTGGTGTCCCGATTGCGCCCGCCGGAGCTCGACCAGCGCGGCCTGGTGGAAGCCGTGGCCGGGTACGTCGACGAGGTCGCGGGCCGGTGGGGGCTCGCGCACACGGTGCACGACGACCTCACCGCCGAGCCGTCCCCGGCGGCGGCGATCACCGTGTACCGGATCTGCCAGGAGGCGCTGAGCAACGTCCACAAGCACGCCCGGGCCACCCGAGTGGACCTCACGCTGTCCACAGTGGACAACGGGACGCTCGTGCGGATCACCGACGACGGGGTCGGCACCCCGGGCGACGACGTCGGCTCGGGCCACTTCGGGCTGGTCGAGATGCACGAACGGGCCGAGGCCGCGCACGGCTGGCTGTCGGTCGCCGGCACCCCGGGCGACGGCACGGTGGTCGAGTTCTGGCTGCCGATGCTGCCCGACGTGACGGGGCTCGAACCGTGACCGCGCTGCGCGTGCTGATCTCCGACGACGACGTGATGATCCGCGACGTCCTCAAGGAGGTCCTCGACGAGGAGCCGGACATCGCGGTGGTCGCGGTCGCCCGCGACGCCGACGAGGCGATCCGGCTCGCCGAGCGCCACCGGCCGGCGGTCGCGGTCCTCGACGTCCGGATGCCGGGCGGGGGCGGCGCGCGGGCCGCGCGCGAGATCGCACGGTGCAGCCCCGGCACCGCCATCCTGGCCTTCTCCGCCTACGCGGACCGGGCCTCGATGGCCGGGCTCGCCGCGGCCGGCGTCACCGAGTACCTGGTGAAGGGCTCGCCGAACACGGTGATCGTCGAAGCCGTCCGGCGGCTGGGCCGCGGCACGCCTTCGTGATCCGGGGTCAGCCGACCGGCCGGGGGTTCATCACGCCGTAGAAGTCCATCGGCAGCAACGTGAAGAGCCGCAGCACCGCCCGGGACCGTCCCGGGTCGACGGTGAGGCGGGCGCCCGCGGCGTCGGCGAGCAGCTGCGCCCGCAGCAGCGAGTTCAGCCCGGCGACGGAGAAGAACGTGACGCCGTCGAGGTGGATGGCGACCTCTTCGACCTGGCTGCGGATCCGGGACTGGAGGACTTCGTCGAGCCGGCGCGCGGTGGAGAGGTCGATTTCGCCGGCCACCTCGACCACGACCGTGTGGCGGGAGGGGCGGACGACCCGCAGGGACATGTCGCCGTGGGCGTTGACCCAGGCGCCGGTGAGATCGTGGTCGGCCGGGCGGGGTTCGGGAACCATCGCGGCACACCCTTTCGTCGGGTAGCGGCGGCTGACGGTTCAACCAGGACCTCCAGCATAGTGCATCTGCACTAGGTGGACCAGCGCGGCAAATTCGGTGGACAGCCGCGCCGTGACCCGGTGTGATCGGCCGCGACCACACCGACGTGAGGGGTGCCTTGGCCACCGGAGACCTGTCGTCCGACGAAGCGACCATCACGACGCCGGTGGTCCGGCGCCTGGTGGCGACGCAGTTCCCGCGGTGGGCCGGGCTGCCGGTCGAGCCCGCGCCGACGCAGGGCGTGGACAACGCGACGTTCCGCCTGGGACCGGACCTGGCGGTGCGGCTGCCGCGGTACGGGCGCTGGGCCGGGCAGGTCGCGCGCGAGCAGGAATGGCTGCCGAAGCTGGCGCCCGGGCTGCCGCTGCCGGTCCCGGTGCCGCTGGCCGAAGGCGAACCGGGGGAGGGCTACCCGTTCCCATGGTCGGTGCTGCGCTGGCTGCCCGGCGAGTCGCTCGACCCGGACGGCGTGGCCGACCCGGCCGAGGAGCTGGCGGAGTTCTTCGCCGCGTTGCGCCGGGCGGACACCACCGGCGGCCCGCCACCCCAGTGGAGCAACGGCTTTCGCGGCGTCCCGACGACCGACGAACGCGACTCGGCGATCGCCCCGGCCCGGCTCGCCCCGCGGATCGAAGCGCTGGCGGGCCTGATCGACATCCCGGCGGTGGCGGCGGTGTGGGAGGCGGCGCGCGCGGCCCCGCCGTGGGACGGCCCACCGGTCTGGATCCACGGCGACCCGGCCCCGGCGAACCTCCTGTCCCGCGACGGCCGGATAAGCGCGGTCATCGACTTCGGCACGATGGCGGTCGGCGACCCGGCGTGCGACCTGATCGTGGCGTGGTCGGTGCTGTCGGCGGCCGGGCGTCGGCGGTTCCGCGCGGCGCTGGACATCGACGACGCCACCTGGGCGCGGGGGCGGGCGTGGGGGCTGACGGCGGTGCTGCCGACGCGGGCGGAGCTGACGGGTCCGGACCCGGCTGGGGCCCGGCGGCGGCTGGATGAGCTGGTGGCGGATCACCAGGCCTCGGATCGGTAGGGGAAACCGGCCGCCGTGCCAGGGTGGGCTGATGGCTGGGCTGCCGACGCGGGCCGAGCTGCCGGGCCCTGACCCGGCCCGGCTTCTGATCCGGTTCGGGCTCGGCGGCGGCTGGATGAGCTGGTGGCGGATCACCAGGCCTCGGGTCAGTAGGAGGAAACTGGCCGCCGTGCCAGGGTGGGCTGATGGCTGGGCTGCCGATGCGGGCCGAGCTGCCGGGCCCGGACCCGGCCCGGGTTCTGATCCGGTTCGGGCTCGGCGGCGGCTGGATGAGCTGGTCGCCGACCATCAGCCGTCGTGTCAGCAGAGGCACTCCACCGGCCGCCATGCCAAGGTGGGCCCATGGGTACCACCGTCGTCAACCTGAAGGGCCACCGCGACGACCCGGACTACGCCGACGTCGTCTACGTCGGGCGGGCGATGCACCGCGGCGGCTGGCACCTCGCCGGCTCGAAGCTCGCCAGCCCGTTCCGGCCCGGGAAAGACGGCACCCGCGAGGAAGTCCTCGCCCAGTACCGTGAGCACCTCCTCGCCCGGCCGGACCTGCTCGCGCTCCTGCCGGAGCTGCGCGGCAAGCGGCTCGGCTGCTGGTGTGTCCCCCTGCTGTGCCACGCCCAGGTGATCGCCGACGTCGCGGATCACGGGCCGTAACGAAACGCACCCCCTCTGCGAGTAACCTGGCGACACGAGGGGGTGATCGACGGTGCCCGCGCGACGACATGCCGGCTTCGACCAAGCCGAACTGCCGAAGGCTCACCGGATCAGGTGGTGGTTCGCGGCGGTGACGGCCGGGCTCGTCGCCGTCAGCTTCGCCGTGGTGCCCTATCTGCCGTTCTTCCAGAGCTGGACGTTCGTCCGCGACCCGAAGGTCGCGAGCATCATCACCTGGACCGTGCTGCAGACGTCCGTCGTGGTCGTCTCCGCCGTCCTCACCCTGTACTTCGTCGGCAAGGCCCGGCTCGAAGCCGCCGCCTTCCGCGCCAACCAGATCGACATCCGGCTCTTCGTCGACGAACGCGCGCCGGACAGCCACGACCGCGAGATCGACTCCGCCGTCGAGCTGACCGCCACCTTCAAGCGGTTCCTCAACGACTCCCGCCTCTACACACCGACGCCGGTCCCGGGCGTCGGCAGCTCGTACGACTTCATCCAGATCGTCGAGCACGCCGGCGACGCCGCCGACGGCTGGTGGAAGGCCGCCACCAAGCTGATCCGGCTCGCGCAGCCGCCCGCCGCGTTCACCGTCACCGGCACGGTCCGGCCGGGCAACACCGCGGGCCGCTACCAGCTGATCCTCGAGCTCGTGCGCGTCCCGCGGTTCGCGGCCAGCCCGCTGGTGATCGAGGACGAGAACTGGCCGCGGGTGCTGCACCGGGCCGCGAACGCCGTCGCCGCGCTGGTCATCCCGCGCAGCGCCTACGTGCGCACGAACATCCACTGGGCCGCCTGGCGCGACGCGAAGATCCCCTACGAGCTCTTCGACGCCTACCAGCGCGCCAACCACTTCGTCACCTACCGCCGCTACGACGAAGCCCTCGCCGAGTACTACCGCGCGGTCAGCCTCGACCCGTCGAACGTCTACATCAGACTCGAGATCGCGGCGCTGCAGGAGCAGCTCGACCTGCATCTCGACGCGCTCGCCACCTACGACGACGTGATCACCGTCTGCAGCCGGGGAAAGCCGGCCCTCGCCCGCTGGTGGATCGGCCCCGACTTCGCGCGGCAGCCGCGTCACGCCGGCCGCGGCCGGGACGTCGCGCTGCTGATCGCCCGGTACCGGCACGCCCTCGTGCTCGGCCACGGCGACTCCGTGGCCGGCTCGTGGTGGGTGCGGCGCACGACCGCGAGCGCGCCCGACGACGCACGGGCGCTGCGCCGCGCCGAACTACGGGCGGCGCTGGAACTGCGGTTCCGCCGGTACGTCGAGCTCGATGTCCGGACACGGCCGTACCCGATCCCGCGGGAGAAGCGGCTCGAGCTGCACCGCCGGGTGCTGCGGGTGCCGGCGCGCGAACTGGTCGTCCAGGAGGCGACGCCGGAGCAGCTGGCCGAGTACAACCAGCGGGCCGCGGAGATGCGGTCGTACCTCGGCGCGCTTTCGCAGTACGAGATCGAGCGGCTCCTCGAGGACTACCGCCGGTTCGGCCGGCGCTGGACCCGCAGCTGGCAGCAGCTGACGAACCGCGCGCTCGAGCTGTCTCTGATCTGGACGGTGGTGCGGCGCGCGATGGCCGACGTCGAGCCGATGTCCGGCGCCGTCCCCGAACCCCGCCCGGCCTACCCCCGCAGCCGCGTGAAGCTGGCCGACGTCTGCCCGGACCGGCGGTGGCCGCCGGACCCGCAGAGGCTCGACGACACGGTCGAGGCCGCGGGCGGACGCAAGTCGTGGGAAGAGTGCTACAACGCGGCGAGCGTCTACGCCGTCGCCATGCTCGAAGTCGGTCCCCGCGGGGAACGGGATCTGCGCGACCGGGCCCGCAACCCGCGTCTCACCGGCGAAGCGCGGGACGAAGTGGCGCGCCGCGCGATCCGCGAGCTCTACCACGCCGCGACGATCAGCCACAGCGGACGGCTGCCCGAGCGCCGCTCGTGGGTGATGGGGGAGGACCCCGACCTCGCCGCGCTGCGCGGGCACGAGCTGTTCCGCGTCTTCGAGATGGTCACCTTCTCCCCGGACCGGGCCGCCCCGCTGCGGCCGCAGCGCGCCCACGTCTGGGAGCAGGTCAGCTACGTGCGGCACCTCGTCGGCGAGATCGCCGCGTGCCGGGCGCACTTCTGGCGGGTCCGCATCCTCGATCCCGGGCCGCGGCCGGACGGCCGGACGCTCGACCGCTGGCGCTCGGCCGACCGTGACGCCTGGCGGAAGCTTTCCCGGCTGGCCACCGGGAAACAGGACTGGTACACCCGCTACCAGGCGATCTGCGCGTTCCGCGAGTGGTCGGCCGACTCGGGGTACCCGGGTTCGATCAGCGGGTTCCCGCTCTACAGCGAGGACCGGCTGCACGCCCAGCTGCGCGGCGCGGCCGGCTCGCGCGGCAAGACCGGCCTCGACGCCAACGTCGTCGTCCGCGAGTACGTGCGGCTCTGCGACCAGCGGCTCGACCAGCTGGTGACCGACATCGCGGAGTTCGAGGGCGCGCTGGTGACGGAGGAGGAGTTCACCGCCCGCGCGGAGCTGTGGGCCGCACTCTGCTCGTGGTTCGACGACGACATCGCCGACGGCTCGTCGGCCGGCGAACGCCGTGAACGGTTCCGGAAGCTCGCCCGCGCCTAGGCCGGCCGCGTGTAGCGGTGCTTGACGCCGACCGGGAAGTACTCGGGATCCCCGGCGGGCCGCAGGACGACGTCGGGCAGCTGCCGCTCCGGTGGGACGTAGTGCGCGAACTCGCTGTTGAGCCGGCACAGCTGCGCGCGCACCGACTCCGCGATCCGCGCGGCGTCGGCGGTCGCGCCCGGCGCCGTCTCGACGGTGATGCGCAGCCGCCGGTCGCGGTCGGCGTCCTCGACCGCCTCGATGACGAACTTCCCGGTCACCACGTCGCTGATGCCGGGCTGCTCCAGGCCGACGGTGACGTTCTCCGGGTAGACGTTCGCGCCGAAGAAGGAGACGGTGAACAGCGACCGGCCGAACACGTACACGAACGGCAGCTCCGGCCCAGGCGGCGGCGTGAAGCCGTGGCGGGCGCAGTAGGCGAGCAGCTCGTCGTGCGGCAGGACCCCGCCGTCGTCGGCGATGTGGTAGCGGATCAGCGGGATGCCGCCGTCGCCGGTGAAGACGAGCGTGCCCTCGTGCACCTCGAAGAAGCGGCTGGCCGGGTCGTACTGCACGAGCGTCGGGAGCCGCGCGTCGCCGAAGACCTCGCGGGCGAGGTCCGGGTGGTCGGCGAAGAACCGGCGGATGCCCGCCGACACCGGCGTTTCAGTGCCGAGCACGCCGGCGTCGGCGGTGCCATAGAGCGAGGCGATGTCGCGGACCGGGTCGGCGATCCCGGCCCGCTGCGCGACGAGGTCCCGCCACTGCTCGCTGAAGACCTCACCGGCGAGCACGAGCTTGACCGAGTACGCGGGCCAGTCGAGGCCTTCGGCGAGCCCGGTGTCGACGACGTCCTTCACGAACGGCGGATAACCCAGCAGCACGACCTGCTCGAAGTGCGGCGCGAGCTCGGGCAGCACCCGCAGGATCTCCGCCTTGTTGTTGCCCGGCGCCACCACGGTGATCGGGCAGCCCTTGGCCGCGAGGTGACGCACGCACGCCGTGGTGAAGAGGCCGCCGACCCAGGTGCCGAGCGGGAAGCAGACGACGGCGAGGGTGCCGCGCTCGCCGGCGTCGAAGGCGTCCACCAGCACCTGTTCGAACCGCCGGGCGACGTGCAGCTCGTCCTCGAGCGAGCGGGGCCAGATCGTCGGGTGCCCACTCGAGCCGGAGGAGACGGCGATCATGTCGAGCCCGGCGAACGTGCCGTCGCGGCACAGTTCGGGCAGCGGGTACTTCCGGTGGTAGCCGGCCTTGTCGACCAGCGGCAGCGTGCGGAAGTCCGCCATCGTTGCGACGTCGGCAGGCGTGATGCCGTGCTCCTGCAGGAACTTCCGGTACGCGGGCACGGTTTCGGCGGTGCGGTGGAAGAGGTCGAGGACGTGGCTTTCCGGCGGGGGCGCGGGCGGGGCGAAGAAGGTGTCGAACGCCTGCCGCACGCGGGTCTGCCGAGCGTGGTCCATGATCGCAGCATAACGGCCGCCGCGTGTCATGATGGGCGGCGTGAGCACCACCGCGGAGCAGCAGCCCGCCGGCGCGCCGTTGACCCTCTACCTGGTCAAACGGCTCGAGCTGGTGGTCAGGGCTCTGCTCGACGACGCGCTGCGGCCGCTCGGGCTGACCACGCTGCAGTACACGGCGCTGACGGTCCTCGAAGCCAGCGGCGCGCTGTCGTCGGCCCAGCTGGCGCGCCGGTCGTTCCTGCGGCCGCAGACCATGCACGAAATGGTGCTGGCGCTGGAAAAGCGCGGACTGATCGCGCGCACCCCCAAGCCGGGCAACAAGCGGGTGCTGCTGGCGGGCCTCACCGAAGCCGGCCGCGGCCTGCTCGCCGACTGCGCGCCGGCGGTGGCGGAGGTGGAGGACGCGTTGCTCGCGGACCTGAGCCCGGGCCAGCGCGCGACGTTCCGCGAAGGCCTCCAGCACGGCATCACGGCGTTGGGCGCGCTGATGCACCACGCTCAGGAACCCTGATCAACCTGGTCGTGGCGACTGGGGTACCGGGCTCCGCCGACTGGAGTCTTTACTCAGGCTTGCTGATGGTCCGGACGAGTGGAAGACGCAGTGGAGCCGTAGCGTGAGTGTGACCGGGGGCGTTGGAGGGTAAGTCCCAGGTCTGCTCTCGCCTCTGGAGGTTCCCCGACGTGACCCGGGCAAGCGACGCGACCACCACCGCGCGTCGGCTGCTGATGCTGGCCGGGGCCGTGGCGGGGTTGTGGTTGCTGTCGTGGCTGGTGTCAGGTCACGCGCAAGCGGCGACGGGGGCTTCGCCGCCGGCCGGAGTTGCGGTGGTGGCGGCTGCGGGTGATGTGGGGAAGCCGGTGGTCGAGACTGCTGCTTCGGCGGTTGGGCCGGTGGGGCGGGTTGTGAAGTCCGGTACGCCTGTGGCTGAGCCGGCAGTGAAGGCCGCGTCTGACGTGGTGAAGCCGGTGGTGCTGGTGGTCGAGACTGCCGCCTCGGCGGTCGAGCCGGTAGCGCGGGTGGCCACCGCGCCTGTAGCGGAGCCGGTTGCGCAGGTTGTGAAGACTGCTGCGCCCGTGGTTGAGCCGGTTGCGCGAGTGGTCGAGAGTGCTGCGCCTGTCGTTGAGCCGGTGGCCCGGGTAGTCAAAGCCGCTGCTCCCGTGGTCGAGCCGGTTGCGCAGGTGGTCAAAGCCGCCGCACCGGTGGTTGAGCCGGTGGCCCGGGTGGTCAAGGCCGCTGCTCCCGTGGTCGAGCCGGTTGCGCAGGTGGTCAAGGCCGCCGCACCGGTGGTCGAGCCCGTAGCGCGAGTGGTCAAGACCGCCGCACCGGTGGTTGAGCCGGTTGCGCGAGTGGTCGAGAGTGCTGCGCCTGTCGTTGAGCCGGTGGCGCGGGTAGTCAAAGCCGCCGCTCCCGTGGTCGAGCCGGTTGCGCGGGTGGTCAAGGCCGCCGCACCGGTGGTCGAGCCGGTGGCGCACCTCGTCGAGCCCATCTCCGCTCCCGTGGTCCAGGCCGCCGCACCCGTGGCGCGCACCGTCGGATCGGTGCTGCAGCCGATCACCGACGTCGCGAAACCCGTCGTCAAGCCGGTCACCGACCTCGTCGCGCCGCTGACCGAAGCGACCGCCCCGATCGTCAAGCCGGTCACCGACCTCGTCGCCCCGGTGACCGAAGTCGTGGCCCCCGCCGGCAACGACGGTGCCCGCCCCGGCACAACCGCCCCGCCCGCCGGGAGCCCCGTCGCCGACCAGCCGCTCGCACCCACCCGCGAGGCGAATCCCCAGCACACACCCCAAGCGACAACCCCGGATTCACCCCAGTCCGCGGAACCCGCCCGCCCCGCCGCGGCCACCAAAGCCCGCACGACCGGACCCAACGCGGCCGAAGCCGGATCCGGAACCCAGGCCCAGCCGCTGCACAAACCGCAGCTGCTCCAGAAAAAGAAGAACCACCCCCAGAACCCGCCGGCCCCGCGAAGCCCCGCTCCCGCCGATGCCACCGTCGGCGGCGGCTCCCCGATCCCGCCCGCCTTCCTGACCGCCGACTTCGCCCCCGACTCCGGCAGGGGCTTCGCGCAGTCGCATGGTGACTTCCACCCGCTCTGGCGAGCGTGCGAACCGGGCACCGGCCCCGGTTAGGTCCCGTCCCGAACCTCCGCTCCGTCGTGTGCTCGCGGCGTGCTCCGCGCTGCCCGCGACCCACCTCAGAACCCACGCGTGGAAGCAGGGACGAAAGATGGAAGCGAACGTGTTCGACCTCGGGACGGTGCGAAGAGACGCGCTGGTGACCGTCCGCCTGGACGCGATGGCCAACGTCAGGCTGCTGACGGCGGTCAACTACCAGGCATACCGGCGCCGGCAGTACTACCGGATGCACGGCGGGGTGGCCACCACACCGATGTTCAAGATCCACATTCCGGCCAACGCGCACTGGTTCCTGGTGCTCGACGTCGAGGGGCTGGAGAACCTGCCCCTGCGCCCGCGGGTGACCGTCGAGCCGGAACCGGCCGTCATGGCCCGTGGACGCACCGGCCCCCGATGAAGGTCAGTTCGGCCTTCGCGGCCCCGATCTCGTTTTCGGGGCCGTCGAAGGGATCGCGGTCCAGCACCACCAGATCGGCGCGCCGGCCCGGCCGGATCGAGCCGGTGTCGTCGAAGTGGTTCACGTACGCCGAACCCGCCGTGTAGGCCGTGATCGCCGCGCCGAGGCCGATCCGCTGCGCCGGGAAGAACGGGGGCACGTCTTCCCCGTACGGCGTGCGGGTGACCGCGACGTGGATGCCCTGCAGCGGGTCGGGGCTGCTCACCGGCCAGTCGCTCCCGGCGGCCAGGGTGGCCCCGGACCGCAGCAGGGCGCCGAACGGGTACTGCCACGCCGCCCGGCCGGCGCCGAGGAAGGGGATGGTCAGCTCGTCCATCTGCGGTTCGTGCACGGCCCACAGTGGCTGGATCGTCGCGGTCGCGCCGAGCCGCCGGAACCGCGGGACGTCGTCGGGGTGCACCACCTGCACGTGCGCGAGGTGGTGCCGGTGACCGGTCCGGCCGTTCGCGGCGCGGGCCGCCTCGACGGCGTCGAGCGCGTCGCGCACCGCGCGGTCGCCGAGCGCGTGGAAGTGCACCTGGAAGCCGTGTGCGTCCAGGAGCGTGACGTGCTCGCGCAAGGCCACCGGGTCGACGAAGCTCAGTCCACTGTGGTCACCGCACCGGTACGGGCTCAGCAGGGCCGCGGTCCGGTTCTCGGCGATGCCGTCCAGCATGATCTTGACGCCGCGGGCAGGGAACCCCTTGCGGCGCAATGACTCCCGGCGGTCCAGCAGGTCCGGGAGCTGGTCGGCGCCGCGGCCGCGGTCCCACCAGAGGGCGCCCGTGACCCGGGCGGTCAGCGCGCCCCGCGCCGTGGCGTCGGCGTACGCGCCGGCCGGGTCGGGCATTCCGCCGTACTCGCCGAGCAGCGGGTCCTGCCACGCGGTGACGCCGAAGGAGTGCAGCAGCCGTTGCGCGCGCAGCAGCCCGGCGAGCTCGTCCGCGGGGGTGCTCGGGGGCAGCAGGCGGATGACGAGGTCCATCGCGCCTTCCTGCAGGACGCCGGTCGCGACGCCGTCGGCGTCACGCTCGATGCGCCCGTCGGGCGGGTCCGGAGTGTCGCCGGTGATCCCGGCGCGGGTGAGCGCCGCGCCGTTGAGCCACGCGCCGTGGTGGTCGCGGTTGATGAGCACGACCGGCCGGTCCGCGACGACGCCGTCGAGCAGCCGCCGGTGCGGCAGGCCGCCTTCGAACGTCTCCAGGGACCAGCCGCTGCCGGTCAGCCACTCGAGCCGCGGGTGGGAAGCGGCATACGCGGCGACTGCGTCGAGACACTGCGCGACCGTCGTGGCGCCGGTGAGGTCGCAGCGGCCGAGCTCGATCCCGGCGCCGACGGCGTGGACGTGCGCGTCCTGGAACCCGGGCAGCACCAGCCGGCCGTGCAGGTCGACCACTTCGGTGCGCGGTCCGATCAGGGGTTTCGGGTCGCCGCCGACGGCGGTGATCCGCCCGCCGGTGACGGCGACCGGCCCCGCTGCCCGGCCGCCGGGCGTGAAGACCGGCCCGCCGGTGAAGACGAGGTCGGCGTGCATGCGCCCGATCTTGCCGCATCGGCGGGGGAGGGCCGGGGTGCTCGGCAAGACGAGCGGAGCGACCCCGCCGATGGCTCGAAAAGGCCACCGGACCTGCGGACCCGGTGGTCCGGTGGCCCTTCCCGGACCGACCATCGGCGGATTTACAACGTTGTACCAACGATGTAAAAGTGGGCCTGCGCTGTTCGCCGCCGTGGAAGGGGACACCGATGTCCGTCCGAGAACGCGATCACCTGACCCGCCGTGACCTGCTCCGGCTCGCCGGAGGGACGGCCGCCGCCGTCGCCGCGGCGCTCTGGCTGCCCGGCGGCGCGGCCGCCGCCGGCACCTTCGGCCCGATCCGGCCGCCCGCGACGCCGCTGATCGTCCGCTCGCCGTACCTGTCCACCTGGCAGCCCGCCGACAACCTCCCCGGCACCTGGTCGAGCTTCTGGACCGGGCACATCACCGCCCTCTGCGGTCTCGCCCGCATCGACGGCGCCGCCTACGTCTTCGCCGGGCAGCCCGCCCTGCCGAGCGGACCCGCGCTCACGCCGATGACGCAGGTCAGCCTGCAGGTCACCGGCACCCGCTCGACCTACGTCCTGACCGGCGGCGGGGTGAACCTCACCGTCACGTTCTTCTCGCCGGTCGACCCGGCGAACCTGCAGCGCCAGAGCGTCCCGTTCGGCTACGTGACGCTCCAGGCCGCCAGTGCCGACGGCCGCGCCCACGCCGTCGACCTGCACTTCGACACCTCCGCGGAGTGGGTGCACGGGAACACCTCGACGCCGGTCACCTGGACGCGGCAGCAAGCGGGCGGCTACACGCTGCTGAGCTGCACCCCCGCGAGCCCGGGTGTGCTGCAGGAGAACGGCGACCAGGCCGGCTGGGGCTCGCTGGTGCTGGCCGCGCCGGCGTCCGGGGTCAGCTGGCAGATCGGGCAGGACACCGTCGTGCGCGCCGCGTCCGCCGGCCAAGGAGCCTTGAGCAACACCAGCGACACCGCCCAGCCCCGCGCGATCAGCGACCGCTGGCCGGTGCTCGCCTTCAACAAGGACCTCGGCACGATCGCGGCCGGCGGCACGTCGGCGCCGTTCACGCTGGCGATCGGGCACGTCCGGACGCCCGCCGTGCGCTACCTCGGCGCCGAGCTGCGGCCCTGGTGGACGCACTACTGGGGCAGCTGGCAGGACATGGCGGTCTGGTTCGCCGACGACTACGCGAGCGCGCTGAGCGCCGCGACCGCGATCGACCAGCGGCTGCACGACGACGCCGTCGCCGCGGCCGGCGGCGGGACCACCGGCGAGCACTACGCGGGAATCTGCGCGCTGGCGCTGCGGCAGGCGTTCGGCGGCACCGAGCTGGTCGACCGCGGCGGCGCGCCGTGGGGCTTCCTCAAGGAGATCTCCTCCAACGGCAACATGTCCACTGTGGACGTCACCTATCCGGCGTTCCCGGCCTACCTCTACCTTTCCCCGGCGTACCTGCGGCTGGTCCTGGAGCCGTTGCTCGACTACGCCGAGCGCGGCGGCTGGCCGATGCAGTACGCCGAGCACGACCTCGGCACCCACTACCCGGACGCGACCGGGCACAACGACGGCAACGAGGAGAGCATGCCGGTCGAGGAGTCGGCCAACCTGCTGATCATGGCCGCCGCGCTGGTGCAGCGGCTCGGTTCGGCCGACGCCGCCGCCTTCGCGAACACCCACTACCGGATCCTGCGGCAGTGGGCCGAGTACCTCGTCGGCAACACCCTCGATCCGGGCTTCCAGAACCAGACCGACGACTTCACCGGGTTCATCGCCCACAGCGCCAACCTCGCGCTCAAGGGCATCATCGGCGTCGGGGCGATGGGGATCATCGCCGCCGCGACCGGCAACACCGCCGACGCCCAGCGGTACCGGTCGGTCTCCCGCGGTTACGTCAGCCAGTGGGTGACGCTGGCGCAGGACCCGTCGAACCAGCACCTCAAGCTGGCCTACGACCAGCCCGGCACCTGGAGCCTGAAGTACAACGGCTTCGCCGACCGCGTGCTCGGCCTCGACCTGGTCCCGCTCGGCGTCGCGACGCAGGAGGCGGCCTGGTACCAGGGCCGCGCGAGCGCCCACGGGGTGCTGCTCGACCCGCGCAACAACTACACGAAGGCCGACTGGGAGCTGTGGACCGCCGCGTGGCTCACCGACCAGCCGAACATCCGGACGACGCTGGTCGAGGGCGTCTACAGCTACGCGAACACCACGCCGCAGCGCGTCCCGTTCAGCGACTGGTACGTCGTGGCCGACGCCACCCAGCGCGGTTTCCAGGCCCGCCCGGTGGCGGGCGGTTACCTGGCGCTGCTGACCCGCCCGGCGGCGTCGACGACCGCGTGGCGGAAGCTGCAGAACCAGCGCTCCGGCAAGGTGCTGGCGGTGTCGAACATGTCGCTGGCCGACACGGCCGAGGTGACGCAGTGGAGCGACAACGGCACGGCCGACCACCTCTGGGCGGTCGTGGACAACGGGGACGGCACCGTCCGGATCGTCAACCGCAACAGCGGCAAGGTCCTGGCGGTCCACGACCAGAGCCTCGACAACGGCGCCCACGTCCAGCAGTTCCAGGACAACGGCACCCCCGACCACAACTGGCGGATCGTCGACGCGGGCGGCGGCTGGTCGAAGCTGGTCAACGTCCGCAGCGGCAAGGTGATGGCCGTCGACCAGCAGTCCACGGCCGACGGCGCGCAGGTGACCCAGTGGGACGACAACGGGTCACCGGACCACCTGTGGCGGTTCGCCTGACGCCGTTTGCGAGACTGGCGCCGTGTGCGCCGAACCCCTTCGCCGGTTCCTCGAGGACCGGGACCCGCCGACTCCGTGCCTCGTCGTCGACACCGACGCCGTCGCGGTGCGGGCGCGCGAGTTCCGTTCGGCGTTCCCGGGCGCGCTGGTCCGGTACGCCGTCAAGGCCAACCCGGCGCCGCCGGTGCTCGACGCGCTGGTGGCCGCCGGGGTCGGCTTCGACGTCGCCGGGCCGGCCGAGCTGGCGCTGTGCCTCGAGCGTGGCGCCGACCCGGCGGACCTCGCCTACGGCAACCCGATCAAGAAACCCCGTGACATCACCTTCGCCTTCGAACGCGGGGTCCGCGAGTTCACCTCCGACGCGCCCGACGACGTCGACCACCTGGCCCGGCACGCCCCGGGCTCGGCCGTCTCGATCCGGGTCGTGCTCGAGGCACCGGACTCGGTGACGCCGTTCGGCCGGAAGTTCGGTTGTGAGCCCGCGGAGGCCTTAGACCTGGTGCTGCGCGCGGCCGCGCTGGGGTTGCGGCCGGGGATCGCCTTCCACGTCGGGTCGCAGCAGCCGGACGTCACCGCGTGGGAGATCGGGATCGCGACCGCGGCGAAGCTGTTCGCCGAGGCCGCGGCCCAAGGCGTTATGCTGACGCGGCTCAACCTCGGGGGCGGCTTCGCGACCACCCACCGCACCGCCGTCCCGCCGCTGGCCGCGTACGCGACGACGATCGCCTCGGCGCTCGACACGCACTTCCCGGCCGGACGGCCGGAGCTGCTGCTCGAGCCGGGACGCGTGCTGGTCGCGGACGCGGGCCTGCTGCGCACCGAGGTCGTGCTCGTGGCGCACCGGGGTGAGCGGCGCTGGGTGTACCTCGACATCGGCCGGTACAACGGGCTCGCCGAGGCCGAGAACGAGGCGATCGCCTACCGGTTCGAGCCGGTCGACGCCGGCGGCCCGAGCGGGCCCGTGGTGCTCGCCGGGCCGACCTGCGACGGCGACGACGTCCTCTACCAGCGGACGCCGTACGAGCTGCCACTGGCCCTGCGGACCGGCGACCGGCTCGACCTGCCCGGCACCGGGGCCTACACCGCCAGCTACGCGTCGGTGGCGTTCAACGGCATCGAGCCGCTGCGCACGTACTGCGTCGGGCGGTGGGGTGATGCCTGAGATCGGCCGGTTCACCGGCCGGCACGTCCTGGCCGAGCTGCACAGCATCGACCCGGGCCTGCTCGACGACGCTCCCCGGCTGGGCGAGCTGCTCCGCGCGGCCGTGACGGAGGCGGGCGCGACGGTCGTCGACGTCGTGGCGAAGCGGTTCGCGCCGCAGGGCGCCACGGTGATCGCGCTGCTGGCCGAGTCGCACGCGTCCGTGCACACCTACCCCGAGCACGGGTCGCTCTTCGCCGACGTGTTCACCTGCGGTGACCGCGCCGACCCCGAGCATGCGCTGCGGCTGCTGGCGAAGGCGCTCGACGCCGGCTCGGTCCACCTGTCCGTCGTCCACCGGGGAGAACGCTGATGCCCTCGATCCACGAGCCGGTCGGCGCCGGCCTCACCCGCGTCTGGGCGGTCGGCGACGTCGTGTTCGACGCGCGCACGCCGTACCAGGAGGTGCTGATCGGCAAGACCGCGCAGGGGGTTTCGCTCTTCTGCGACGGCGAGCGCCAGAGCACCGAGGCGAGCCAGCTGGTGTACCACGAGGCGCTGATGGTGCCCGCGCTGCTGCTGGCCGACCAGGTGCGGCAGGTGCTGGTGATCGGCTCGAGCGAAGGGGTCGCCAGTCAGCTCGCGGTCGACGCCGGCGCCACGCACGTCGACCACGTCGACATCGACGAGCAGGCCGTCCGGGCCTGCGCCGAGCACCTGCCCTACGGCTACACCGCCGAGGAGCTGGCGCTCGCGACGCGGGGCGAGGGCCCGGTCCGGGTGTCCTATGAGGACGGTTGGGCGTTCCTGGCCGCGGCGCCCGCCGGCCACTACGACGTGGTCGTGATCGACCTGCCGGACGAGAACACCGACCCCGAAGCGCAGCACAACCGCCTGTATGGCACGGACTTCCTCCGCCAGTGCCTGCGGGTGCTGGCCCCGGGCGGGGTGGTGACCTGCCAGGCCGGCTGCCCGACGCTGTGGCGCAACGAGACGCTGCGCGCGTCGTGGCGGCGGTTCCGCGAGGTGTTCGGGACGGTGCTGTACTTCGGGTCCGACGAGCACGAGTGGGCGTTCCTCTCCGGGCGCGCGGACCACGTCGCCGACCCGGGCGCGCTGGTGGCCCGGCGGTTCGCGGAGCGGGGGAGCGGCGCGGCGACGCTGGACGCCGAGGCGCTGCTCGCCGGCTCGACCCCGCCGCTTTCGCTCCGGCGCGATACTGGTCCAGACCAGTTTTGAGACGCCGATTTTCACAATATCCCATTGTTGAAAGATGAATGAGCGGGAAATGGATTTCCCGCACGCCGGGTCGCCGTGTTACTCCGTTCAGTGGCCGTCGAAAAGGTTGCGATCGCGCTACGATCCGTTCCGCGCGCGATCATCGTGATCAAAAGGCACCGTGGCCCATTTGGAGGAGCGTCATGCTCGGTATGTTGGTCGTAGCCGGAATGATTCTGTCCGCCGTCGCCGCACCCGTCGAATCCGTGGCGGATTCGGCTCCCGACCAAAGGATCACGCTCGACATCAAGACCATCAACGGGTCCGGCTGCCCGGCCGGCACGGCGACCGCCTCGGCCGACGTCGCGTCGGACAACACGGCGTTCACGGTGCACTACTCGAACTTCACCGCCAAGGCCGGCGGCGGCTCCTCCGCGCTCGACGCCCGGAAGAACTGCCAGATCAACGTGCTCGTCCATGTGCCCCAAGGATTCACGTACGCGATCGCTTCGGCCGAGTACCGCGGCTTCGCGCACATCGAGAGCGGGGCGAGCGCGCTCGAGCAGGCCAACTACTACTTCGCCGGGACGTCGCCGACCGCCCGGGTGCGCCACACCTTCCCCGGGCCGTTCCACGGCGTGTGGCGCGCCACCGACGTCACCGACGTCGCCGAGCTCGTGTTCGCGCCCTGCGGTGAGGACCGCAACCTGAACATCAATGCGGAACTGCGGGCCGACGCGGGCACCTCCTCGGGGGCGAGTTACATCGAAATGGATTCCGAACACGCGAGCGTGGACACGATTTACCACTTCGCGTGGAAGACCTGCTGAATTCCGCGGAATCGGCCCGGATGGCCCGCTCATCGGAGGTGATTCCCGGTGAGCGGGCCCGGCCGGGTCAGACGTGGGTCACCAGAAGTGTCACTCCCGCTTCGCCGCCGCAGTCGACGAAGACCGGGCCGACGCCGTTCCCGATGTGCTGTGCCACGGTCGCCTTGGCGACGAAGTGGTCCGGACCGGCGTCGACGATCCGGATGTTCTCCAGTGCCGGGTGCTCCGGGAAGCCGCCGAGCACCGACTTGAGCCCGGTGCCGCCGCCGCAGCTGCCGGTGATGGTCACTTCCTGGCCGCGCTGCGTCGTCGGGTTCGGGCTCACCTGCACGGTGGCCCGGGCGCCCTTCGGCGGCTCCGGCTGGTTCGTGGTGGTCATGGTCCCCTCCGTGGTTCCCGGCGCCGCCGACGCGCCGCCGGCGATCCCGATGCTCACCGCCGTGACGAGCCCGGCCGCCGCGGCCAGTCCGGTCACCGTGCGGGTGGCCTTGGTGCGCATGGTGTTCTCCTCCCTCGATCCGGAGTCCGCCGGATCTGCTTCGTCAGTCGCCGCGGGGTGACCCCGGGGTTCTCGACGGGGAGGAATGAGACGTGGATCACATCAAGGTGGCCAGGCGACGCAGGAGGGGGAGCGTCGTCCGGCTGTCTACAAAGGACGGCTAGTCGAGAGCGCCGGAAGCCGGCAGCTCGGCCGGTTCGCCCTTCGTGGCGGGCGTCAGCGTGCATCGTCGCTCGAACCGCTCCATCAGGACGGTTGCGATCAGGAGGGCCACTGGGGTGCTCACCGCGATCCACATGGAAGAAGACCTACCCAGGCCCGCGGGAAGTGAATCGCCCGGGTGAGCTCGGCCGGGGCCTCAAGCGCACAGTGGCGCCTCGCGTACACCCCGCGGCCTGGGCGGGGCCGCTCAGGTCACCGGTTGGTCTCGATCCTCCGCGGACAGCCGCGTGATCAACTCCAGCAGGCCGGCGCGGAAGGTGCTGTCCTCGCCGAGCCCACCGAGCAGTGCGGGTTCGGCGCGCACCGCCCGGTCGTGGACGGTCCGGCCGCGCGGGGTGAGCCGGGTCAGGTGCCGGCGCGCGTCCGCCGGGTCAGCCGTCCGGGTGACAAAACCCGCCTTCGCGAGCCGGTCGAGCGTGCGGCTCATCGTCTGGTCGGTGACCTGGCAGCGCTGGGCCAGCGTCCGCTGGGGGAGCGGGCCGTCGCGCAGGACGTGCAGCGCGATCAGTCCGGCGTGGGTGAGCCCCATTTCGGCGAGCACGGCCGCCCAGCGCTGCTCCACGAGCCGCGCGGCGACCGCGAGCAGCCGGCCGGTCGGCCAGGTGCTCAGGTCGGGTTCGGGGGTTGTGCTCACCGTCACTCCGGGTCGTCGTGCAGAATGTTCAGCCTGCTGAACAATTGGGCGTGTCCGCCCACGAAAGGACCTTAGCGACCATGAACGAGAAGCCGCGCCGCCTCCGCTGGCTGATCCCCGCGCTCCTGGTGATCGCCTGGCTCGGGCTGGGCGGCTTCGGCGGCCCCTTCGCCGGGAAGCTGAGCGAAGTCGCGAAGAACGACAACGCCGCCTTCCTGCCGCGCTCGGCCGAAGCCACCGAAGTCTCCGACGAGCAGAAGGCGTTCAGCTCCCGCCAGGTGCTCCCCGCGACCGTCGTCGCCGAGCGCCCGAGCGGCCTGACCGCCGACGACCGCCGGTTCCTCGAGGCCAAGGCGCGGGAGCTCGGCAGCGTGCCGGGGGTCATGGGCCCGCTCGGGAAACCCGAAAACGCGCCGCGCGACGACCAGGCCGTGCAGCTCGCGGTGCCGATCTTCGCCGACGGCAACCCCCCGCCGACGTCGTCAAGGAGGTCCGCGAGCGGCTCACCGGCGCCCCGGCCGGGCTCACCGTGCTCGTCACCGGGCCGGCCGGGCAGATCGCCGACCTGGTCAAGGCGTTCGGCGGCATCGACGGCATCCTGCTGCTCGTCGCCGGCGGCGTGGTCGCGCTGATCCTCATCGTCGTCTACCGCAGCCCGCTGCTGCCGTTCCTGGTGCTGCTGTCGGCGGTGTTCGCGCTCGGGCTCGCGAGCCTCGTCGTCTACCTGCTGGCCAAGAACGACGTCCTCGCGCTCAACGGCCAGAGCCAGGGCATTCTCTCGATCCTCGTGTTCGGCGCGGCGACCGACTACGCGCTGCTGACCGTCGCGCGCTTCCGCGAGCAGCTGCGCGACACCCCGAGCCGGTTCGACGCGCTCAAGCTCGCCTGGCGCGCGACGCTCGAACCGATCGCCGCGTCGGCCGGCACCGTGATCCTCGGGGTGCTGTGCCTGCTGTTCAGCGACCTCAACTCGAACAAGGGCCTCGGCCCGGTCGCGGCCATCGGCATCGGTTCCGCGCTGCTCGCGTCGACCACGTTCCTGCCCGCCGTGCTGGCCCTGTGCGGGCGCGGCGCGTTCTGGCCGTTCAAGCCGGCACTCGGCTCGCCGCACCCCGAGACGTCCGGGATCTGGGGCCGGGTGGCCCGGCTGGTCGGCCGGCGGCCGCGCGCGGTCTGGGTGGTGACGGCGCTCGTGCTCGGCATCGGCGTCGCGTTCCTGCCCCAGCTCAAGGCGTCCGGCACCGCGCAGTCGGACGTCTTCCTCACCCAGGTCGAGTCCGGGACGGGCCAGGAGGTCCTCGGCCGGCACTTCCCGGGCGGGCTCGGCGCGCCCGCGATCACGATCGCCGACGCGGACGCGCTGCCCGCCGTGCTCGCCGCGGCGAAGCCGGCCGGCGTGGCGCAGTCGCTGCCGTTGCCGGGCCCCGACGGGAAGCCGAAGGTGGTCGGCGGCCGGGTCCAGATCCTGTCCGTGCTCGACGATCCGGCGGACTCGGAAGCGGCGGTCGCGACCGTCGGGAAGCTGCGGGACGCCGTGCACGCGGTGCCCGGCGCGAACGCGAAGGTCGGCGGCCCGACGGCGATCCAGCTGGACACGCAGCAGACGTCGGTGCACGATCGCGAGCTGATCATCCCGATCGTGCTGCTGGTGATCTTCGCCGTGCTCGCCCTGCTCCTGCGGTCGTTGCTGGCGCCGCTGCTGCTCATCGCGACGGTGGTGCTGTCCTTCGCCGCGACGATGGGTGTCTCGGCGCTGGTGTTCAACCACGTCCTCGGCTTCCCGGGCGCGGACCCGGTCGTGCCGCTGTTCGGGTTCGTCTTCCTGGTGGCGCTGGGAATCGACTACAACATCTTCCTGATGACACGGGTGCGCGAAGAGGCACTGACGAGGGGAACACGCGACGGCACGCTGCGCGGGCTGTCGTTGACGGGCGGGGTGATCACGTCGGCCGGTGTGGTGCTGGCGGCGACGTTCTCCGCGCTCGCGGTGATCCCGATCCTGTTCCTCGCCCAGATCGCGTTCATCGTGGCGTTCGGCGTCCTGCTGGACACGTTCCTGGTGCGGTCGCTGCTGGTGCCCGCCCTGACCGTGGACGTCGGCCGGCGGATCTGGTGGCCCTCGGCGCTGGCCCGGAAGGACGCCTAGGAGTCGACGCGGGCCCGGGCGGCCGGGGACTCGCCGGTCAGGTACGCCGCCGTTCCGGTCAGCATGAACAGCCGGTCGAGCGACGGCTGCCGGTTGTCCAGGTGCAGGCGGGCGCCGGCCGTGGTCACCGCGCGGTGGACGCGGATCAGGACCGACAGCCCGGACGAGTCGCAGAACGTGATCCCGGCGCAGTCGAGGTGCACGTCGCGCACGCCCGAGTATTCGGCCAGGCGGTCCGTCACCAGCTTCAGCAGCAGCGCCGCCGTGGTGAACTCCAGCTCGCCGGCCACCACGACGTGGGCCGTGGTGGCGTCCGGGACGTCCCAGGTGCAGTTCAACGCGCTCGTCATGCCGACAGCCCCGATCCGGCGGCCGCGTCCGCCAGGTGCGTGCGCGCGTCGCGGAGGAAGCCGGTGGCCCGGGGGAAGTCGCGCAGCTCCGTCTCCAGCAGGTCGAGGGCGGGCACCAGCGAGGCGGCCGGGACACCGCGCGCGGTGAGGATGCCGGCGGTCCAGGTCAGGAAGCCGATGAACAGCTCGGCGTCGCCGACGTACAACGCCGTCGCCAGGAACTCGACGATGTGCGCGACGTCCTCGGCCGTGTGCTGGCGCTGCTGGTCGGTGTAGGCCCGCATGGCCGGGATCCGCTCCTCCAGCCCGGCCAGCACCGCCTTCACGAGCCGGCTGGAGCTGCGCGTGACCAGCGTGTACTCCTGGTCGGCCAGGTGCGGCAGGTCGTCGAGCGGCTGGTGCGCGCCGTGCGGGCGGGGGAGCGGCTCGGTCAGCCGGTCGGCGGCCGTGCGCGCGTCCGGGGCCCAGGCTTCGGCGCCGAGCAGCCGCGCGTACCGGCCGTCGGGCCCGAAAGCGGCGCCGCCCGCGATGACCGGGGTGGCCGCCGCCTGGCACGCGGTGATCGTGGCGTGCGCGGTCGGCAGCCGGGTGGCGATCGAGCTGGACAGCGCGACCGCGTCCGGCCCGGTGCGGTGCAGGTGCGCCACCAGGTGCGGGGCCGGCACCTGGGCGCCGAGGTAGTCGACGTGGAACCCGCGCAGCCGCAGCACCTCGGCGAGCAGCCGGGCGGGCATCGCGTGCCACTCACCGTCGACACACGCGACCGTGACGCGGCCGAGGTGCGGCTCGGGCCGCCGCAGCACGTACCCGAACGTCGCGATGACGCGGTCGTTGATCGCGGTCGCCGCGTGCTCCTGCGCGACGGTGAGCCGGTTGGCCGCCCACTCCTGCCCGACACGCCGCTGCACTGCGCCGATGACGTCGAGCAGCACGCTCTCGGGGTCCGTCCCGTCGCCGAGCGCTTGGACGACGACGTCACCGGCGGCGTACTCGTCCCCGGCCGTGACGGCGTCCCAGAGCCGTTCGGCCTGCCCGGCCACGCCGGCCGCCGGGCGGGTCGCGGTGCTCATGCGGTGTACCTCCCGCGACTGTGGCCGCCGACCGCGGCCAGGTGCTGCCCGCGTGGCGCGGTGATCGCCAGGACGGCCATGTCGTCGTGGGCGCCGCGCCCGATCCACTGCGACGCGACCATCTGCACCCGCTCGACCACGGCGTCGGCGGGCATGTTCGCGCACTCGGCGACGATCTCCTGGAGCCGCTGCTCACCGAACATGGCGTCGCCCAGCGGGCCGCCCTTCGCCTCGATGATCCCGTCGGTGTAGAGCAGGCAGGTCTCACCGGGCTCGAGCGTGATGTCCGCGCTCACCGACTCGATCTCCGGCAGCACGCCGATCAGGCTGCCGCGGCTTTCGGCCTCCTCGACCCGGCCGTCGGCCCGCGCGACCAGCGGCGGCGGGTGTCCCGCGCAGGTGACGCGCAGCCGGACGGTGGCGCCCTCGCGGCGGGCCGAGGCCAACACCAGCGTCACGTACCGGGCGTCCTGGTTGTCCCCGAGCGTCCGGTTCAGCAGGTCGAGCAGCCGGTGGTGGTCACCCGCCATCGGCAGCAGCGCCCGCAGCGTGGTGCGGATCTTCCCGGTGAGCACGGCGGCGTCGAGACCCTTGCCGCAGACGTCGCCGAGCACGGCCAGCGCCTCTTCGCCGTCGGTGGTGACGGCCGAGTGTACGTCGTAGAAGTCGCCGCCGATCCGTTCGCCGTCGCGGGCCGGGCGGTACCGGCCGGCGAACTCGACCCCGCCGAGCTGTTCGAGGGTCGGCGGGAGCAGCTCGCGCATCAGCGTGTCGGTGATCGACGCCTGCTGCGCGAACACCCGCGCCGCCGACATCGCCGCGCCGGCGCGCGCCGCGAACAGGCGCGCGAACAGCTCTTCCTGGTCGGTGAACGACGCCCGGTCGCCGCTGCGCAGCAGCACCAGGGCACCCGCCGGGACGCCGTGGCCGGGCAGCGGCGTGACGACGATCGAGCCGACCGGCCCGAAGTCCCCGGGCAGCACCCAGCCGGGCGCGGCGTCCGGGTCGAGCCAGCGCGAAGGCACCGGCGGAAAGCCCTGCAGGGCCTCGCCGAGACCGGGCAGCTCGTCCGGGTCGATCTCCAGCCGGGACCGCGCCGGCTCACCGCCGCGGACGCAGGTGACGGCGGGGAAGCTCCCACCGGTGGTCGGGGCGAGCACGAGGGCGGCGTCGGCGAGGTGCTCCGCGGCCAGCCGCGCGGCGACCTCCATGCAGCGTTCGAGGTTGAGCGAGCCCAGCAGGGCCGCGGACGCGTCGCTGAGGAACGCCGTCCGCCGCTGCTCCTGGGCCAGCGACTCCCGGGCCGCCAGGACGTCGGTCTCCTCGATCAGCCACCACGTCGTCGCGTCGCCGTGCGGGATCGGATGGGCCGCGAAGGCCCGTTCGCCGACTTCGCCGCGGACGACCTCGTCGGCTGACGCCTCGTGCGCGTCGGCCAGCCAGTCCGCGACCGTGCCGGTGAGCGGGGAGCCGGGCCGGGCGCCGGGAAAGAGCTCACGCGCGGTTTCGTTGAGGATCCGGACCACGCCGGCGCCGTCGGCGACGACCGCGGCCGTGGGCGCGGCTTCCCAGCCCCGGTCGACGACCACGGGGGCGGCGGGCGCCGTGCGCACGCGCTCAGCCATGGACCGGCCCGGGCTCGGTGGGCAGCTCGGCCCACAGCGTCTTGCCGGTGGGCCGGCGCAGCTGGCCCCACGCCGCCGCGCAGCGCTCGACCAGCAGGAGACCGCGCCCGCCGTGGTCGGACGGCGCCCGGCGGCGGGCGGGCTCACCGGCGCCGTCGTCGACCTCGATCCGCAGCTTGGCGGCGCCGGGGAGCAGCCGGACGTGGTAGGGCGCGCGGCCGTGGCGCAGCGCGTTGGACGTCAGCTCGTCGACCACCATGACGGCGGTGCCGACCACGTGGGCCGGCAGGTCGCACAGGACGGCGCGGACCCAGGACCGGACCTTGGCCAGTTCGGTGAGGTCGGCGGAGATGCCGAGCTCGTGCCGGACAGCTCGCAGTTTCACGTCCGCCTCCTTCGCCGTGCCGGGCCCCGGGGAAAAGGCCTCCCCTTCTTCATGCCCGGAACCGGCCCCGCTGACACGGGTTTCGGAAGTCGTCATGATTCGGCGCCCCAGGCGGCGAGCACCGCGTCGAGCGTGGGGTGCACCGGCATGACGTCGCCGAGGCCGAGCAGGTCGATCGGCCGGACCACGGCCGGCACGGTCGTCACCACGGCGAACCGGCCGCCGGCCGCGCGCAGCCCGCGTGACAGCCGCAGCAGCGCCTGCAGGCAGCTCGAGTCGCAGAACTCCACCTCGGTCATGTCGGCGACGACCCGGCCGCCGCCGGGTTCCGGCGGGAACACTTCCGCGAGCTTCGGCGAGACGGCGAAGTCGAACTCGCCCCGCAGGGTGTACACGCTCAGGTCCGGGGCCTCGTGGATGTCCAGCGACCAGCCGTCACCGGAGAACCGCTGCCGGGGCCGCGTGGCGTCGGTGGTCATGGAAAGCTCCTGGATGAGGGATCAGGGACGCGGGCTGGCGGCTCAACCTGCTCCGGCCGCAATCTACCAGCGCGACCCGGCCGAGGCAGCGCGGTGGTCCCTCACCGTCCTTTAAGGACCTCGGCCGGAACGGGCTCGGAAGCGGGTTTCGGCGGCTCGGGGGCCGGGGGCACGATGGCGACGTCGACCGTGCGGGTCAGCCTTTCGTAGGGTGCCCGGTGCTCGCTGTCGAGCAGCACCGCCAGCGGCGTCCAGACGCCGACCACGAACACCGACACGGCCAGCGCGACCGGCAGGAGCAGCTGCTCGGGGTGCTCGCCGAGGTCCCAGTGGTCCAGGTCGAGCACCAGCCAGCCGAGCCACAGCGGGGAGAGCAGGATGCCGTTGCGGACCAGCAGCGCGATCGGCCCGGCCCGGCGGCGGCCGCGGCGCACGACCCGCAGCAGCATCGCGCGCTTGCCGGGGGTCGACCCGGTGACCGCCGGCAGCACCACGAACCAGACGAGGGCGAGGATGGCGACCGGCGTGTCGCGGTGCGTCAGGTCCTCGCCGAACAGCGTGAGCAGGCCGAACAGGAACCCGAGCAGCGCGGCGAACCCCAGCAGGTCGGTGGCCAGCGCGAACAGCCGCCGGGTGAAGGTGACCTTCTCGGCGTAGCGGCGACGCTCGTGCTCCGGCGCCGGCGGCGGCAGCAGCCGGCCGAGCGGACCGGCGAGCAGCCAGCCCACGACGACACCGGCGGTGTTGAGGATGAGGTCGTCCACGCTGAACAGCCGGTACGGGCACGGGTAGACGAACCACAGGCCGGTCAGCTGGGTCAGCTCGAAGAACAGCGACACGCCGAAACCGACCAAAGTGGCCGGCACCAGCCGCATCCGCTGCGCGTAGCGGACGAAGAACCCGAGCGGCGCGAGCATGACGACGTTCAGCGCCGTGGTCCAGACCGCCGGGTTGTGCAGCAGCGCGCCGGGACTCCAGTGACCGCGGGCCCGCTGCGACACCACTTCGACGAAGTAGAAAGGCCGCAACTGCGGAGAACTCGCGTAGGTGTGCCCCGCGCAGTAGGCCGGATCGGCGGGCAGCGGCAGCACCGTCTGCGTCGCGATCGCCAGCAGGTAGAAGAGGAACGCGTAGAACACGACCGTCGTCCACCCGCCGGCCCGGCCGCGGCGGCGGTAGCTGACGAACGCCGCCGGCAGCATCACGGCCAGCACGAGGAACGGGAAGAGGATGAGGGCGGTCCGGACGGGGACGAGATAGGTGGCGACCACGGAGCCGGTGGTACCCAGCCGGAGGGGGAGCGAAGCGTGCTTTCCCCCGGACGGCTGGGCCTCACCGGCGGAAGGTCACTGCGGGGGCGCGTCCTGCTGGCCGCCGCCCTGCTTGTGCAGGAAGTCCTTCACCTTGTCCGAGCCCTGGTCGATCTTGTCGGCGTGGTCGCCGAAGCGCTGCTTGGCGGCCTCGGCGGCCTTGTCGACACCCTGGTCGGCCTGGTCCGGGTGCTTCCCGAGGGCTTCCTTCGCCTTGTCGAACAGATTCATCGGTAAGCCTCCATCGGTAAATCCGATCTTCGGACATCCCGAGGAGAACACCGGCGCAACGGGCCCGCAACCGAACGGCCGTACGCACTCACCTGTCGTGGGTATTCCCGCCCCTTTCCCGGGTGAAAGCCCGGCATTCGGGTTTGAACGGCGCCAACCCGGGTAAGGCGCGGCCGCTCGCGTCTTGAACCGCGCGCCGGGCCGGCTCGTATATCCGGTGAGGACCGCCGGACCCGCCGCAGGGGAGGCGGTCACCGCCGTGAACCACGACGTGAGGCCCGCATGCTCGGAAACACCGGTCTGCCGCTGCCGCGGCTCGCCCGCCGCCGCTCCCCGGACCCGGGGACCGCCCTGCCCGACTTCGGGCTGCCCTGGCCCGGCCGCCGCCGGCACGCCTTCGCCGGCCTGGTCCTGACGGTGCTCGCCACGCTGCTCGTGCTGTTCGGGCTGCTCGCCCCGGACGACCTCACGTCCTTCTCCGCCGAGGCACTCGTGCGCGTGCCGGTGGAAGGGCTCATCGTCGCCGCGTTCGTGCTGGTCCTGCCGCCGCGGGCGCGGAACGTCGTCGCCGTGGCCGTCGGGCTCGTGCTGGGGCTGCTGACCCTGATGAAGGCCCTCGACACCGGCTTCTACGCGACGCTCGAGAAGCCGTTCGACCCGGTCTACGACTGGAGCTTCTTCCAGGCCGGCGTCGAGTTCCTCGCCGGGCAGATCGGCGAGATCGGCACGATCGCCGCGCTGGTCGGCGCCGGGCTGCTCGCGGTCGCCGTCATGGTGTTCATGGTCCTCGCGATGCTGCGCCTGACCCGGATCGCCGCCGGCCGCCGGACCGGGGCGACACGCGTGGTGGCCGTGCTCGGCGTGATCTGGATCGTCAGCTCGGTGTTCGGCGTCGAGATCGCGCCGGGGCAGCCGCTCGCCGCCCAGAGCGCCGCCGCGCTGGCCTACGGCGACCTGCGCCAGGTGGGCGCGGACCTGCGGGACCAGCGGCCCTTCGGTGAGATCGCCGCGGAGGACGCCTTCCGCACCACCCCCGGCGACCAGCTGCTGACCGGGCTGCGCGGCAAGAACGTCGTGCTCACCTTCGTGGAGAGCTACGGCCGGATCGCGCTCGACGACCCGGGTTTCGCCCCGAAGATCGGCGCGACGCTCGACGCGGGCACCGCGCAGCTGCGGGCCGCCGGCATCGGCGCGAAGAGCGCGTTCCTGTCCTCGGCGACGTTCGGCGGCGGGAGCTGGCTGGCGCACTCGAGCGTGCAGTCGGGGATGTGGATCGACAACCAGCAGCGGTACAACGACCTGCTCAGCAGCGATCGGCTGACCCTCGGCGGCGCGTTCCAGCGCGCGGGCTGGCGGACCGTCTGGGACGTGCCCGCGCACACGAAGGACTGGCCCGAGGGGCAGAAGTTCTACCACCCCGACGCCTACTACGACGCCCGCAGCATCGGCTACCACGGGCCGGGCTACGCCTACGCCACGATGCCCGACCAGTTCACGATGTCGATGCTGCAGCGCAACGAGCTCGCGAAGGCCGGGAAGCAGCCGGTGATGGCGGAGGTCGACCTTGTCTCCAGCCACGCGCCGTGGTCGCCGCGGCCCTGGCTCGTCGACTGGAACCAGGTCGGCGACGGCTCGGTCTTCGCCCCGCAGCCGGCGGCCGGCGAGGCGCCGGAGTCGGTCTGGAAGGACCCCGCGAAGATCCGGGACGCCTACCGCGACGCCACCGACTACTCGTTGAAGACGCTGATCTCGTTCGTGCAGAACTACGGCGACGACAACCTGGTGCTGGTGTTCCTCGGCGACCACCAGCCGCCGGTGGTCACCCCGCAGGGCGCGGTGCACGACGTGCCGATCACGATCGTCGCCAAGGACCCGAAGGTGCTGGACCGGATCTCCGGCTGGGGCTGGACCGACGGCCTGCACCCGGTCGCGCAGGCGCCGGTGTGGAAGATGGACTCCTTCCGCGACCGCTTCCTCACCGCCTTCGCCCACTGACCGTCCACTTCGGACATTTTGGTGGGTCGTCACCCGCCCGGCACGCCTTCGTGGGGCTGCCGGGCGGGGGTCCCCGTTACCGGGGTTTGCGTGAGCCTCCGGGGAACCGCTTCACCCTTCGCCATCCGTCCAGGGGCGTGGGCTAGCCCGGATGGAGCAGCGTGGTGACTTTCCGCTGCGTGGTTGTTCACTGGCCCGATGAATTGCCGGTAATTCTTCGGCGCTCCTATGCTCCTTTGTGTCGGGTTTCTCCGCGCTGAGGAGTAGTCATGCGAAGGAAATTGGCGGTTCTCGGGCTCGCTGTGTTTTCGCTGCTGGGACTTTCGGTCGTGCCCGCGGCGGCGGCCGGCGGCGATTTCGCGCCACCCGGCTGCTTCGGCGAGCGCTACGGGATCCTGTTCGGACAGGGCGTTTCGGTCAGTTGTTTCCCCGGTGAGGGGTACGGCTACCGGGTGATCGCGCAGTGCGCCAACGGCAACGCCTTCTGGTTCGTGGCCGGCGATTTCGTGCCCTACGGATTCGGTCCGGCGGTCGCGGAATGCTCCGGCGCGCTGCTGGTCCCGGCCCGGGTGGTCACTTACCACGTCGACGAGATCTGATTTCCGCGGCACCGTCCGGCCACCCGGAAAGGGGTGGCCGGGCGCTGCTGCGTCCGCGCAGGGTGTCAAACCGTGCGGCGGTCGTCCATCGCGTCGCGGTCCCAGTCGATTCCGAGCCCGGGTGTTTCCGGGGGCACCGCGTGCCCGTTTTCGACCGCCATTTCGGTCCGGGTGATGGCCCGCAGCTGCGGGATGTGCTCGACGTAGCGCCCGTTCGGGATCGCCGCGGCGAGGCTCACGTGCAGTTCCATCAGGAAGTGCGGGCAGACGTCGACGTTGGCCGCCTCGGCGAGGTGGGCGACCTTCAGCCACGGCGTGATGCCGCCGACCCGGGCGACGTCGGGCTGCACGATCGCCGCGGCCCCGCGGTGCAGGTAGTCGTGGAACTGCCCGATCGAGTACAGCGACTCACCCACGGCGATCGGGACCGGGGTCGACGCGGCGAGCCGGGCGTGCCCGGCCACGTCGTCGGCGGGCAGCGGCTCCTCCAGCCAGAACAGGTCGAGCGGGGCGAACGCGGCGGCCCGGCGGACGGCCTCGGCGGCCGTCATCGACTGGTTCGCGTCCACCATCAGGTCGAACCGCGGCCCGACGGCTTCCCGGACCGCGGTGAGCCGCTCGAGGTCCTCGCTCGCGTCGGGCTTGCCGATCTTCACCTTCACCCCGCCCCACCCGGTGGCCGCGGCGGCCTTCGCGCCCGCGACGAGCTCCTCGGTGCTCAGGTGCAGCCAGCCGCCTTCGGTGTCGTACAACGGAACCCGCGGCCGGAAACCGCCGGCGACGCGCCACAGCGGTTCGCCGGCGCGGCGGCACTTGAGGTCCCACAGCGCGGTGTCGACGGCGGCCAGCGCGAGTGAGGTGATCGCGCCGACGGTCGTCGCGCGGGTGGCGGCGAACAGGTCCCGCCAGATTGCCTCGACCAGCCGGGAGTCCCGGCCGACGAGCCGGGGGAGCAGGTGGTCGCGCAGCAGGGCGACGACGGAGCTGCCGCCGGTGCCGATCGTGTAGGAGTAGCCGAGCCCGCTGCCGCCGTCGGCCGTGGCCAGCTCCACGAACACGGTCTCCTGGGACACGAACGCCTGCACGGCGTCGGTCCGCGCCTGCTCGACCTCGACGTCGACGAGAAAGACCTCGGCCCGCGTGACGACAGCCACCGTTCCCCCTGCTCGCAGAATCCTATAGGAAATAGGATCTTGGCCCAGCAGGTCGGCGGCTGTCAACGCCCCGTGCTCGCGGGGGAGGGGACGGTCATGCACGTCTGCTGCCCCGCAGACTCCGGTTCGGGCCGTCGCCGGCGGGCGTGTGCTCTACTTGGTCCAGACCTTTTTGCAACGTTGTAAGGAAGGATCGGCACCTCCGGCGCGGCCGAGCGGGACTCGGTCGCGGCTCTTCGCTGTGCGCGGAACCCGTTGCGGTGCAACGCATTCATTTCTTGAGTCCGCAGTGGACAGTCGTTCGCCTCCGCGAATAGCGGACAGAAGACCGGACAAATCTGGACCATCCACCCGCCCCGCCGCACACTCGGCGAACGGTGTGTTTCTTTCCCCCGGCCTTGGAGGAGTTCCCATGCGTCGAAGAATCGCCCTCGCCCTCGGTGGCGCCGCCGTCCTCACGGCGTCGCTCGCCTCGGCGTCCTTCAGCCCCGCGGTCGCCTCGCCCGGGCTGATCGCCGCCATGCAGCGGGATTTCGGCCTGACCACCGCCCAGGCCGAAGCCCGGCTCGGCCAGGAGGCGACTGCGTCACGGGTGCTGCCGGCCGCCCAGCGCGCGGCCGGCGCGGCGTTCGGCGGCGCGTGGTTCGACCCCGCCCTCGGCAAGCTCGTGGTGGGCGTGACCGACCCGGCCGCGGCCGCCGCCGTCCGGCAGTCCGGCGCCGAACCCACCACCGCCCGGACCAGCGCGGCGAAGCTGGACGCGACCAAGGCCGCCATCGACGCTTCCGCGAAGGCGTCACCCGCGCCCGCGGCCGTCAGCGGCTGGCGCGCCGACCCGCGCGCCGGCAGCGTCGTCGTGACGCTGCGCCCGGGCGCGCACGGCGCCGACGTCGACGCCTTCCTCGCGAAGGCCCGCGCGGCGGGCCCGGTCACCGTGGCGACCGCGCCGGCGGCCGAGCCGTTCTCGGCCGGCACCGTCGGCGGCGACCCGTACTACATCAACGGCAACACACGCTGCTCGATCGGGTTCTCCGTGCAGGGCGGGTTCGTCAGCGCCGGCCACTGCGGCGGCGCCGGCAGCTCGGTCGTCGGCTGGGACGGCTCGGCGATGGGCACCTTCGCCGGTTCTTCCTTCCCCGGCAACGACTACTCGTTCATCCGCATCGGCAACGGCTGGTGGACCGCCCCGGTCGTGCTCGGCTGGGGCACGGTCAGCGACGCGCTCGTGCGCGGCTCCTGGGTCGCGCCGGCCGGCACGTCGGTGTGCCGCTCCGGCTCCACGACGCACTGGCACTGCGGCGTCGTCGAAGGGCTGAACGAGACCGTCAACTACTCCCAGGGCGCGGTCTACCAGGTGACCCGGACCAACGTCTGCGCCGAACCCGGCGACTCCGGCGGCTCCTTCATCACCGGTGACCAGGCCCAGGGCGTGACCTCCGGTGGCTGGGGCAACTGCAGCTCCGGCGGCGAGACGTGGTTCCAGCCGGTGAACGAGATCCTGCAGACCTACGGCCTCTCGCTCGTCACGGCGTGACGGCCGCGCACGGCACCGGTCGGGGATCCTAAGCTGGGCCGATGATCCCGATCGGTGTCGTGCGCACCGCCCGCACGGACCTCGAGCACACCCCCGTCCAGGCAGGCGCCAACCGCGCCGAAGAAGGTACGGTCGAGCTCGACGAGCGGTACGCCGAAGGCCTGGCCGGCCTGGCCGGGTTCGACTACGCGTGGCTGGTCAGCCTGCTGGACCGGCCCGACCGCCCGGCCGGCGCGCTGACCCAGGTCCCGTTCCTGCTCCGCCGCGAAGGCCGCCGGATGGGCATCTTCGCCACCCGTGGCCCGCGGCGGCCGAACCCGATCGGGCTCAGCCTGGTCCGGATCCTCGAAGTCCGCGGCGCCACGATCCGGTTCGCCGGGGTCGACCTGCTCGACGGCACCCCGGTGCTCGACGTCAAGCCGTACGTCACGCGGTTCGACCGGCCGCCCGGCGAGCCCGCCTGCGGCTGGTTCGACACCGTCGACGTCGCCGACGGCACCACTCCCGCGCAGCTGAGCGATGAATCCGGGAGCGGGCCCGAGTAGGTACCGGTGAGGCCGCGCCAGGAGGGCGCGCCACGACCACCGGGAGTTGTCATGAGCGTGACCGTCGTCGAGTTCGTCACCGTGGACGGCGTTGTGGAGGACCCCGACGGCTCCGGCGGCACGGCCACCGGCGGCTGGGCGTTCCGGCACGGCCGCGAGGCCGTCGCCGGGGACAAGTTCCGGCTCGGCCCGCTGCTCGAAACCGGGACGCTGCTGCTCGGCCGGACCACCTGGGAGCTGTTCTCGAAGCTCTGGCCGGAGCGCACGGACGAGTTCTCCCAGCGGATGAACTCGATCCCGAAGCTGGTGGCCTCCCACACGCTGACCGACGTCGGCGCGTGGCAGAACTCCTCGCTGCTGCAAGGAGAACTCGTCGACGAGGTGACGCGCGGGGAGCGCGACCTGATCGTCATCGGGTCGGTCGGGATCGCGCAGCTGCTGGCCCGCCGCGGCCTGGTCGACGAGTACCGCCTGCTCGTCTTCCCGAGCGTGGCAGGGTCGGGACGGCGGCTGTTCGACGGTTCGGCGTCCGCCGACCTGCGGCTGGTGTCGAGCACCCAGGTGGGTCCGGCAGTGCTCAGCACCTACCGGACGCGCTAGGTCCGCAGCAGGCTCGCGAACCAGCCGGCCAGCACCTGCTGGACTTCGGCGCGTGTGCGTGCGGGGTCGTCGGCCGAGGCGATCATCCTGGCCGCCTCCATCACCGCGCTGAGCACGAGCTGGGCCAGGGTCCGGACGGGCGTTTCGACGATCAGCCCGTCCGCCCTGGCCTGCTCCAGGACACCGGTGATGAGGCCGAGGCCGTACTCCGCCTCGATTTCGCGCCACACGTCCCAGCCCAGCACGGCGGGCGCGTCGGTCAGCGAAATTTGCTGGACCTCGTCACGCAGGCAGGCGTCGAGGAACACACCCAGGCCGAGGGTCATCCCGGTCAGCGGGTCCGGTCCCTGCGCGAACGCGACCTCGACCTCTTCGGTCAGCTCGCGTTCCAGCTCCTCGACGACGGCGCGGAACAAGCCTTGCTTGTCGGCGTAGTGGTGGTACAGCGCGCCACGGGTGACCCCGGCCTTGCGGGTGATCTCGTCGGCCGGGACGGCCTGGTAACCGCGGGCGGCGAACAGCTCGCGCGCAGCGGCGACCAGGGCGGCCTTGGTGCCGGTGGAACGGTCCTGCTGGGTACGTCGCACCCGCCTAATCTGCCATGACACCCGCGAACTCGACGACGTGGCGGGCCAGCACCACGGGCTGGTCTTCGGACAGGAACGTGTAGGCGTCGGCGACTTCGACGAGCTTCGCGTCCGGCAACAGCGCGGCGAGCCGATGGGCCAGCCGGATCGGGAACAGCTTGTCCTCGGCCGCCCAGGCCAGCAGCACCGGCCGGTCGAACGTGCGCAGGGCTTCGGCGGCGGCCAGGGTGTGGCGCGGGTGCACGTCCCGCAGGAGCTTGCGCAGGTCGCGGCGCACCCCGGCCGACTTCCGCAGCGGGGACAGGTAGGCCTGCGCGACGGCGTCGGGCAGCGGCCGCTTGACCACCCAGCCGAACAGCAGCGGCAGCGGGTGGAGCGCGCGGATCCGCAGCAGCTGGCCGAGCACCGCCATCGAACCGGGGATCCGGGCGATCGGCGGCAGCGCCTTGAAGATCGGCGGGAAAAAGTACTCGAAGCAGTCGGACGGCGTGAGCACGACCCGCCCGACCCGCTCCGGCCGGCGGCTGAGCAGCACCTGCGTCAGCGCGCCGCCGGTGTCGTTCGCGACGAGCGTGACGTCACGCAGGTCGAGCGCGTCGAGGAAATCCGCGATCAGGTCGGCGTTGCCGGGCACGGAGAGGTCGGCGTCCGCGCGCATCGGGAGGTCGTGCGCCCCGAGCGGCAGGTCGGGGGCCAGGCACCGGAACCCGGCCGCGGCGACGTCGGGCACGACCTTCCGCCACAGCTCGGCGTTCGTCAGCACGCCGTGGACGAACACGACCGGGGCGCCGGCGCCCCGCTCGAAGTACCGCACCTCGCCGGCGGGCAGCCGGACGCGGTGCTCCTGACCGAGGGACTCGCTGCGTGGCGTCATGCTCGCCAGGTTACATACAGGCCGTATGTATGTAAATGAGTGCGATGGCACCCCGGACTTGGCTTCGGGGAAAGGTCGGATCCGGGGGGCCACCGCCCGCGGGACGGCTGACACGACGTCCTGCGGTTTCCCCACCCTACGAACCGGCGGGCCGCCGGACCAGGCCTCGATGCGGTGTCGAAGGTTTGTCGCCCGGACGGTCGGCGGACCCACTGAGAGTGGGTTGACCGGCTCGGGTCACGCGCCTAGCCTGGAAGTTGAAACTTCAATCGATTGGGCACTGGAGCCGATGTCGATCTTCCGCCTGAACCACGCCGTGCTGTACGTCCGGAACCTGGCCGAGAGCGTCGCGTTCTACCGCGACCTGCTGGGCTTCGACTACATCGACGGCGGTGACGCGCACCGCGGCGCGGCCTTCCTGCGCGCGCCCGGCTCGACCAACGACCACGACCTCGGCCTCTTCGAACTCGGCTCGGAGGCCGCGGACTCGGGCGCCGGGCGGACGTCCGTGGGGCTGTACCACCTCGCGTGGGAGGTCGACACCCTCGGCGACCTCGAGCGGATCGCCGGCCGGCTCGAGGCGGCCGGCGCGCTCGTCGGCTCGTCCGACCACGGCACCACGAAGTCTTTGTACGCCAAGGATCCCAGCGGGCTCGAGTTCGAGGTCGTCTGGATCATCCCCCGCGAGCTGCTGACCGACGAGGACCGCGCCAAGGGCGGCGGCATCGGCCGGCTCGACCTCGCGGGGGAGCTGGCGAAGTACGGGCCCGACGCGCGCAGCGGCGTCGGGATCTCCCGTCCTTAAGCGGTGACGCGGGTTCCCGTCCGCTGCGAACTCCGTTGCAGGGCAGGAAGATTGCTCAGCGCGAAGCGGCCGGGGCCGACAAACGCGACGACCAGCAGGGCCCAGCAGAAGAGGGTGGCCGCTTCGCCGCCGTTCTGGATCGGCAGCAGCCCGTCCGGCAGGTGCGCGGTGAAGTAGGCGAAGGCCATCGAGCCGGAGCCGAGCACGGCGGCGTACCGGGTGCCGAGGCCGACGCAGACCAGGGCGCCGCAGACGAGCTGGATGACCGCGGCCCACCAGCCGGGCCACACGCCGACCGCGGCGGCCGCCTTCGCGCCGAACAGGCCGAAGAGCGTTTTCAAGCCGTGGCAGGCGAACAGGAAGCCGATGACGATGCGGTAGAGCCCGATGACGTGTTCGCGGGCGGGGTCCAGGCGGTGCATGGTGCCTCCGGTGACGGGGGGCGGGCGGCGTCGAACCGGCCGGGGGAGTCCGGCCGGCCACTGCGGATCGGGTCGTTTCAGATATACCGCTCGCCCGGCGTCACCACACCCCTTCGAAAGTCGTTTCGGGAAATTCCCTAGTAATTGCCCGAGGTGGAGCAAGTGTTCCGCCGATGACCGCCCAGTGGGAACTCTCCATTGCGGGGCAACGAGAAACCGCCGGACGGGTGATCCTGGAAATCGTGGTCCAGACCAGTTAGGAAACTGGTCCGGGTTTCGGCGATGTTTCCGATTCTTTTCGCCCGGGTGCGCCACCGGTAAGCGTTCGGCGGTATCGGCTCGCTCGCGGGCTCGGAACGGGTGCGCGACCGGCCTGTACGCCCGCCTCCCGGACGGCTAGCGTGGGCCGCGTGGAACAACGGCGCCACTCAGCCGGTCCTCGTGGCTGACGGCATCGAGCTTCGGCTGCGGACCCGGGCCTCGAGCGCGCTGGTGACGATCACCGGGGAGCTCGACCTCACCGGGTACCCCTTCCTGCGCGACGGCCTCCTGAAGATCGGCGCCGACGCTCCGCCCGGGCTCGTCGCCGACATCGACGGCCTGGAGCTGGGCGGCCGTCCGCCCGCCGTGTTCCCGTTCGTCGCCCGGCGGCTCGAGGAGTGGCCGGGCATCCCGATGGCGCTCGTCACCCGGCAGGCCGGGCACCTGCGCGCGTTCGCCAACTACGGCGTGGGCCGGTTCGTGCCCGTGCACGCGGACGTCGAAGCCGCCGAAGCCGCGCTGCCGGACCGGATCCGCCGGCGGGCCGAGCGGACGCTGAGCCGCGGGGAAACCGGCATCGCGCAGGCTCGGGCTTTCGTGCGCGACCAGGCCCGCGAATGGGGCGTGCCCGCCCTCGAATACGACGGGACGCTCATCGCGGCCGAGCTCGCCGACAACGCGTCCCGGCACACGTCGTCCGAACCGCGGCTGCGGCTCGAGCTCCGCCAGGACCTGCTGACCATCGCCGTGAGTGACGACGACCCGCGCCCGGCCGTCCTGGTCGAGCGGCCGGACATCCTGGAGCCCGGGCTGGGGCTGCGGATCGTCGCCCAGACCGCCCGGGCGTGGGGGAGCAGCACCCGCTGGACGGGCGGCAAGGTCGTCTGGGCGGTCCTGGCCCTGCCGGAACGCCGCCGGCCGCACTCGATCGGGCCCTGAGTCATCAGAGAAGGAACCCGGGTTGTGACCTGACTCATACGAACATGTTCGTTCCGAACGTGCTCGTTACGAACATGTTCGTTACAGTGGGGGCATGGCTCCGGAAAGCACCTACAACCGCCGGGAGCGCCCGGCGAAACCGGCGTTGACGCGCGAAGGCATCGTGACGACCGCCGTCGCCCTGATGCGGGCCGAAGGCGTCGAGCGCGTGACCATGCGCCGGCTCGCCAAGGAGCTCGACACCGGGGCCGCGTCGCTCTACGTCTACGTCAAGGACACCGAAGAACTGCACGCCGCGGTGCTCGACGAGCTGCTCGCCGAGGTCGACCTCGGCGGCGCTGGGGACTGGCGCGAACGCCTGTGGGCCGTGCTGGACTCCTACCGGTCGGTGCTGTTCGCGCACCCGAGCCTGGCCCGCGTCGCACTCGTCACCCGGCTCAGCGGGCCGCACTACCTGACCCTCGTCGAAGCGGTGCTCGCCCTGCTCGACGAAGGCGGCATGGCGCCGGGGCAGGCCGCCTGGGCGGTCGACGTCCTGCTGCTGACGGCCACCGCGACCGCCGCCGAGAACGGCGGCCGCCGGGAGAAGCCGGGCGCCGACCGCGAGCACGAGGACATGGTCGGCTCGCTGACCACCGCGTCCCCGGCGACCCATCCGCACATCGCCGCGCTGGCCGCCGACCTGGTGTCCGGCCCCGGCCCCGCCCGCTCGCGGTGGGCGTTCGACGCGCTGCTCAACGGCGCGTTCGCCACTCCGCGTCCCGAACCCGAGGAGTCCTGATGTCTTCCGTCACCATCGTCGGCGGCGGCCTGGGTGGTCTCACTCTCGCCCGCGTCCTGCACACCCGTGGGATCACGGCGACCGTCTACGAGCTCGACGCGTCCCCGACCGCCCGCGACCAGGGCGGCACGCTGGACCTGCACGAAGAGTCCGGCCTGCGCGCACTGGCCGAAGCCGGCCTGACCGAAGAGTTCCGCGCGGTCGCCCGGGAAGAGGGCGAGGCACTGCGGATCCTCGACCGGCACGGTGTCGTCCGGTTCGAGGAGACCGCCGAAGAGAGCGGCGGCACGCGGCCGGAGGTGGACCGCGGGAAGCTCAAGCGGATCCTGGTCGAGTCGCTGCCACCCGGCGTCGTCCGCTGGGGCACCAAGGTGACCGCGGTGGCGCCCGGCTCGATCACCCTGGACACCGGCGAAGTCGTCGAGTCCGGCCTGGTCGTCGGCGCGGACGGCGCGTGGTCGAAGGTCCGGCCGCTGCTGTCGGCCGCGGCGCCGGTCTACTCCGGGCTCTCCTTCGTCGAGGCTCATCTGTCCGATGTGGACACCCGGCACCCGGCCGCGGCGGCGCTCGTCGGCTCGGGCTCGATGTTCGCGCTGGCCGGCGGGAAGGGCCTGATCGCCCAGCGCAACGGCGGCGGCCGGATCCGCGTGTACGCCGCCGTGAAGACCGATGACCCTGCCGCGGTGACCGGCCTGGCCGACCGCGAACGGCTGCTCGAGCTCTTCGCCGACTTCGAGGCGGGGCTGCGGTCGCTCATCGTGGACAGTGACGACGGCCTGGTCCCGCGCCCGATCCACGCGCTGCCGGTCGGCCACCGCTGGGACCGGGTGCCGGGCGTGACGCTGCTCGGCGACGCCGCGCACCTGATGTCGCCGTTCGCCGGCGAAGGCGCGAACCTCGCGATGCTCGACGCCACCGAGCTGGCCCTCGCGCTGGCCGGGCACGACAACGTCGAAAGCGCTCTCTCGGCTTACGAAAACACGCTGTTCCCGCGGGCGGAAGAAGCGGCCCGCGACTCGGCGGACAACCTCGAAGCCTGCTTCCGGCCGGACGCGCCCGCCGCGATGGTCGACCAGATGCTGGCCCACGCCACCCACCACTGAAAGGCACCACGATGACCCGCACCTTGTCTCCCCACCCCGGGCTGGACATCTCCCTCGTCGACACCGGAAGCGGCACCCGGACCGTGCTGGCGCTGCACGGCGGCGCCGGCCCGCGGGGCGTCGAACCGATCGTCGAGCACTTCGCACCGGACACCCGCGTGCTCGCCCCGACCCACCCGGGCTGGGCCGGCACCCCGCGGCCGGACTGGTTCACCGGGGTCGACGACCTCGCCGTCACCTACCTCGACCTCCTCGACGACGAAGACCTCTCCGACGTCGTCGTGGTCGGCAGCTCCTTCGGCGGCTGGGTCGCGTCCGAAATGGCCGTTCGCGACCGCGGCCGGCGCCTCGGCGCGCTGGTCGTCCTCGACGGCATCGGCCCGGAGATCGAGGAGCAGCCGGTGCGGATGCCCGCGCCGCCGCCCGGCGCGCCCGGCCCGTCGGCCGACGACATGGCCGCGCTACGGGCCTACGCCGGCCCCGCGGTCGCCGACCCGAAGCTGCGGCGGCGGCTGGCCCGGGTCCGGATCCCGGCGCTGCTGGTCTGGGGCGCGGACGACGTCGTCGTCCCGCCGGCGTTCGGCAAGGCGTACGCGGCCGCGTTCCCCGCCGCGCGGTTCGAGGTCGTCGCGGGCGCGGGACACATGCCCCACCTGCAGGCTCCGGCCGAAACGTTCGGCTTGATCGACGAGTTTCTCGGCCGCGGTGAATCGATCACCCCTTAGGGTGGCTCCATGGTGGACGAAGAACTCGTCTCGGAGCGGATCCGGCAGATCGCCGCCACGCTGGCGGACCGGGCGGCTGAGCTGACCGGCGAGCTGGTGCAGCTCTACGCGAACGACCTGCCGCAGCTGGTCAACGACGACGAGCGCATGGTGAGCCTGCTGTCGGCGAGCGTCTACCAGAACATCGAGACCGCGCTGCAGATCTTCCGGCACGGCATCGACCCCGCGACCGTCGAGCCGCCGGCCGCGGCCATGGAGTACGCGCGGCGGCTGGCCCAGCGCGGCACGCCGGTGTTCGACCTGATCCGCGCGTACGACCTCGGGCAGGCCGCGATGCTCGACTTCGGGTTCCAGGAGTGCACCCGGCTGGTCGACGACGCGGCCCTGCTCGGGGCCATGATGCGCCGGCTGCTGAAGGTCGCCTACGAGTTCATCACCCGGGTGGTCCGCCAGCTCGTGAGCGTCTACCAGGACGAACGCGACCGGTGGCTGCTCAACCGGAGCGCCGCGCGGGCGGCGAAGGTGCAGGACCTGCTCGGGGACGGCGGCGGGCCGGTCGACGTCGACGCGGCGGAGGCGCTGATCGGCTACCGCCTGCGCGGCACGCACGTGGGGATGATCGTCTGGCACGCGGCGGAGGGCCACGCCGGTGACGCGCTGTCGGTGCTGGAGTCGGTCGCCGGCGCGGTGCTCGACCGCGTCCAGGGGCAGGGCCGGCCGCTGTTCGTGCCCCGCGACGAAGCCGGCGCGTGGGTGTGGCTCCCGCTCGCCGCGGGCGCGTCGGTCCGCCGCGAACACCTCGACGCGGCGCTCGAGCAGGCCGAACCCGGGGTGCGCGTGACCGTCGGTGACCCCGGCACCGGCGTCGACGGCTTCCGCGACACCCACCAGCAGGCCCGCCGGGTGCACGCGCTGGCGCTCGCGGCCGGCGAGCACTGCGACCGCGTGCTGACCTTCCGGGACGTCGGCACGGTGGCCCTGATGACGAGCGACCTGAACGCGGCCCGGCTGTGGGTCGCGAGCACCCTCGGCCCGCTGGGCGCCGACGACGAGAACTGCGCCCGGCTGCGCGAGACCCTGCGCGTCTTCCTGGCGACCGGCGGCAGCTACACCGCGGCGGCGGCCGAGCTGACGATGCACAAGAACTCCGTGCAGTACCGCGTCCGCAAAGCGCAGGAGCTGCTGCCGCGCGGGCTCGCCGAGGGCCGCCTGGACGTCGAGCTCGCCCTGAACCTGTGCCGCCGGCTGGGCGCGGCGGTGCTGGCCGCGGCCTGACGTTTGGTATCCCGGACCACCCCGGCCCAAGATCGTTGGGTCGGGAGCACGAAGCCGGGCTCGGCCGTTCGGCCTATCTTTCGGCTATGGGTGAAAACGGTGGAATGCTCGCGCTGGTGCGGCTACGCCGAGGCGTCGTCGGCGAGAGCAGACGAGTCTGTCACCTGATCCCCGTCCCGTCGGGCCCGGTGCCGGAGCACCTGACGGCCCTGTGCGGCGAGGCGATCCACCCGGGCGAGGCCGAGGTCCTGGACGGGGTGCGCGGGATGCCGTGTCACGCGTGCCTGCTCGAGAGCTCGCCGTCGGGACCGGGCCTGCTGGCCAACGCCGGTTAGCGCGGACCCCACGCCTACGCCTTCGGCGCGCCGGATGGCGCGGATTCGGCGCGCGCTGAATCGATTTTGCGAATGGCTGCGCCGAAACAAAACGTCGATCCGTGGTCGGTGAATATCCGACCGAGTCATCTCGAGTGCCCGTTACGTGGGGTAGTCACCCGAATGTCCACAGTGGCCGTCCGAGGGGGACAGCGGGCATTGGGAGTGTGGATCACGTGGGAAACTGCTACCTCCGGCCCGGGATCGATGGGCCATTCGGTGCAACTCTGCGGATTACGTATCCCACTTCGGCTTCGTGACCCTTAACCTGGCGTGATTCTTCGTCATGAATCGCACTGGGGAGTGAGATGAAGCCGACTTCACCGCCGTGGTTTTCGCGCGCCCACTCGCCTTCGGGAGCCGACGCCGAGCGATGACGCGAGCCGGCTGCATCAGACGTTTTGCAGGAATCGTCCGGCATTCGCCCGAGCGGATCGCGGTGCTCGAGCACGACTCGGCGGTGAGCTACACCCGGCTGGCCGGACTGGCCGGCGGGCACGCCGCCCGGCTGCTCGACGCCGGGGTCCGGCCGGGGGAGTTCGTCGGCCTGCTCACCGGGCACGGCACCGCCACGATCGCCGCGATCCTGGGCACCCTGTCCGCCGGGTGCGCCTACGTCCCGCTGGACCCGACGTTCCCGCGGGACCGGCTCGCCCACCAGGTCACGGCGGCGCGCGTGTCGGCCGTGCTCGCCGATCCCGAGCACGCCGACCTCGCGGAAGCCTTGTGCCGTAACGGGTCCGCACGGGTCGTCCGGTCCGGGTCGGACACCGCGCCGCTGCCGGTGCCCGACCCGGACCCGGACGCGCCGGCCTACGTGCTGTTCACCTCCGGGTCCACCGGCCCGCCCAAGGCGGTGGCGCAGACCCACCGCAACCTGCTGCACGTGGTGGACAACCAGATCACGACCCTCGCCGTCACCGCCGCCGACCGGCTCAGCCTGCTGGCCTCCTTCGGCTTCGACGCGGCGATCCCCGACCTGTACCCGGCGCTGCTGACCGGCGCCACCGTCGTGCCGGTCGACGTCCGCGCGCACGGCGTGGCCCACGCGGCGCGTGAGCTCGCGCGGCACGAGGTCACCGTCTACCACTCGACCCCGACGGTCTACCGCCACCTCCTCGACGCCTTCGACGGTGACCTGCCCTCGGTGCGGACCGTCCTCCTGGGTGGTGAGCAGGCCACCTACGCCGACGTCCGCCGCGGCCGGTTCGCCGCCGGTTGTGTGTACGTCAACGGTTACGGCGCGACCGAGGTGACCTTCGCCGCGCAGCACCGGCTGACCGCGGCCGACGTCGGCCCGGACGCGACCGGCCCGCTGCCGATCGGCGCCGCCCTGCCCGGCTACACCCTCACCGTGCTCGACGGCGGCGAGCTCGAGGTCAGCGGCCGGTACCTGGTCGACGGTTACTTCGGCCAGCCGAGCCCGGCCTTCGCGACCACCGCCGACGGCGTCCGCAGCTACCGCACCGGAGACCTCGGGCAGGTGCGGCCGGACGGCGCGCTGGTCTGCCTCGGCCGGCTGGACCGCCAGGTGAAGGTGCGCGGGTTCCGGGTCGAGCTGACCGAGATCGAGGCCCGGCTGGGTGAGCTGCCCGGCGTGGCCGAAGCGCGGGCCATCGTCCGCGACGGCGAACTGCTCGCCTACGTCGTCCCCGGGCCGGACGCGCGCCCGGACGGGCGAGCGTTGCGCACCAGGCTGGCCGAAGCCCTGCCCGCCCACGCGGTGCCGAACGCCGTGACCACCGTCCCGGCGTTCCCGCTCACCGTCACCGGGAAGCTCGACGAGGAAGCGCTTCCGGATCCGCGCCCGCCCGCGCCGGTCCCGGCCGAGCCGATGACACCGGCCGAGCGCCGGGTGCACACGATCTGGTGCGCGGTGCTGGGGCACGACCGCATCGGCGCCGACGACGCGTTTTTCGACGTCGGCGGGCATTCCCTGCTGCTGGGCCGGGTCCAGCAGCGGCTGGCGGCGGAGTTCGATGTGGACGTCCCGCTGCTCGGCCTGCTGGAACACCCGACGATCGCGGCACAGGCCGGCTACCTGGAACAGTCCACTTCGGACGCGCCGCGAGCCGTGGCCGGGACCGGCGACGAGGACGAGCCGGGCAGCGACCTGATCGCCGTGGTCGGGCTGGCCTGCCGCTTCCCCGGGGCGCCGGACGCGGCCGCGTTCTGGTGGAACCTCTGCGCCGGCGTCGACTCGATCCACGACTACACCGACGACGAGCTCGCCGCGCTCGGCATCGGTCCCGGCCTGCGCGCGGATCCCGCGCACGTCCGCGCCGGCGGCCGTCTCGACGGCATCGAAGACTTCGACGCGGCCTTTTTCGGCTTCACCGAAGAAGAAGCGGCCCGGACCGACCCGCAGCACCGCCTCTTCCTCGAGACGGCTTGGCGGGCGCTGGAGGACGCGGGCCGCGACCCGGCGCGGGAACACGGCCCGGTCGGGGTGTTCACCTCCGCCGGGGTGAACCGGTACTTCCTCTTCCACCTGTTCGGCAACCCGGCCGTGACCGGCGACGTCGACCCCGACGACTGGGAGGGCCGGCTCCTCGGCCGCCAGCTCACCGACCACCTGCCCGGCCAGGTCGCCTACCGGCTCGGGCTGACCGGGCCCGCGGTGGCCGTCCAAAGTGCCTGCTCCAGCTCGCTCGCCGCGGTCGGGCTCGCCGCGCAGAGCCTCGCCGAATACCGGTGCGACCTCGCGCTCGCGGGCGGTGTCAGCATCACGTGGCCGCGGTACCGCGCGGGCGGGATGGCGTCGCCGGACGGCCGGTGCCGCTCGTTCGACGTCGCGGCCGACGGCGCCGGGTTCGGCTCCGGCGCCGGGGTCGTCGTGCTGCGGCGGCTGTCCGACGCGCTCGCCGACCGGGACCACATCCACGCCGTGCTGCCCGGCTGGGCGATGACCAACGACGGTGCCGAGCGCGCCGGGTACGCCGTGCCGGGGCCGGCGGGCCAGGCGGCCGCCGTCGCCGAGGCGCTGGCCGTGGCCGAGGTCGACCCGGCCGACGTCCGGCTGATCGAGGCGCACGGCAGCGGCACCCCGCTGGGGGACGCCATCGAGGTCGCCGCGCTGAACCGGGTGTACCGGGACGTCCCGCCCGGCACGTGCGCGCTCGGCTCGGTCAAGACGAACATCGGGCACCTCGACGCGGCCGCCGGGGTGGCGGGCCTGCTCAAGACCGTGCTTTCCGTGCGCCACGGCGTGATCCCGCCCAGCCTGCACTTCACCGCACCGCACCCGGAGGCCGATTTGGCCGGCGGGCCCTGTTACGTGCCGGTCAAGGCGATCGACTGGCCGGACGCGCCGTGCCGGGTCGCCGGGGTCAGCGCGTTCGGCCTGGGCGGCACGAACGTCCACGTGGTCGTCGAGGAGGCGCCGGCCGCCGGGCCGCGGGTCACCGCCGACGGCCCGTACGTCCTGCCGGTGTCCGCGCGGGACCGCGAAGCCCTGCTCGAGACGCTTTCCGCGCTGCGGGAGCGGCTCGCCGCCGACCCGCCCGAGCTCGCCGACGTCGCCTACACGCTCGCGGTCGGCCGCCGCGAGTTCGCCTGCCGCGCCGCCGTGGTCGCGACGACCGCGGCCGAAGCGGTCGACGCTCTCGACACCCTCCTGACCGGCGAGGACAACCTGGCCGGACCGCCCGGCGCGGCCCGGGAGCTCGCCGCCCGCTGGCTCGGCGGCGACACCGTCGACTGGGCCGCCCGCCACGACGGCGCGGAGCCGGGCCGGGTGCCGCTGCCCGGGCACCCGTTCCACCGCGGCAGGTTCTGGATCGACCCGCCGGTCCCGGGTGACCACCCGTGATCCGCACCCTTCACCGCCCGGCCGCCACCGCGGTCCCGGGCCGCACACCGAACTGGGGAGTTCACCGTGACCGACACGCTGCCCTTCGCGGGCATCCACGGCCCGTCACTGTCCTGTCCGGACACCACGGTCGCCGGCCTGGTCCTGGCGCAGGCCGCACGGACGCCGGACGCGCTCGCCGTCCGGCAGGGCGAAAGCCGGCTCACCTACGCTGAGCTCGTCGCCGCGGCCTGGGGTGTGGCGGCGGCCCTGCGCGAGCGTGGCGCCGGCCCGGAAACCCGGGTCGGGGTGTGCGCGCACCGGCGGCCCGCGCTGGTGCCCACCGTGCTCGGGGTGCTGCTGGCCGGCGGCTGTTACGTCCCGCTCGACCCGGGCGGCCCGCGGGCCCGGCTGACCACGATCACCGCCGACGCCGGGGTCTCGCTCGTGATCGGGGACGCCGCCGTCGCCGAATTCGGGGCGGTGGCAGGGATCGAGGCGCTCGACGTCCCGCCGCCCGCGGCACCCGGCAGCTGCCCGGCCGGTCCGGAGAACACCGCGCACGTGCTCTACACGTCCGGCTCGACCGGCCGGCCGAAGGGCGTGCTGACCAGCCACCGCAACGTCGTCGCGTTCGTCACCGGGTTCGCGGACCGGCTCGGGGTCGGCCCGGGCACGCGGGTGCTCGGCATTTCTTCGCTCGGGTTCGACGCCTTCACGATGGACGTCTTCGTGCCGCTGGCCGTCGGCGGGTCCGTGCAGCTGGCCGGCTCGGCCGACCGGGCCGACCCGGAACGGCTGCGCAGTTTCGTCGTCGAGCACGACGTCGACTGGGGGTTCATCACACCGACGTTGCTGTCGCTGCTCGACCCGGCGGACGTGCCCGGCTGGCGGATCGTCGCCTGCGGCGGTGAGCCGGTGCCCGCCGAGCTGGCCGCCCGCTGGCTGCCCGGCCGCCGGTTCTTCAACGTCTACGGCCCGACCGAGACGACGGTCGTGGTGGTCACCGACGAGGTGACCGGGCTGCCGGCCGACCCGCTGCCGCTCGGCACCCCGACGCCGAACCACCGCGCGCACGTCGTCGACGACCACCTGCGGCCGGTGCCGCCGGGTGAGATCGGCGAGCTGCTCATCGGCGGCCCCGGCGTGGCCGCCGGCTACCTCGGCAGCCCGGAGCTGACCGCGCGGAAGTTCGTCGACGACCCGCACGAGCCGGGGGAGCGGGCCTACCGCACCGGCGACCTGGCCCGGCTGCGGCCGGACGGCCGGCTCGAGTTCGCCGGGCGGGCCGACCGGCAGGTCAAGGTCCGCGGGCAGCGGATCGAGCTGGGCGAGGTCGAAGCCGCGCTCGCCACACACCCGGGGGTCGACGCCGTCACGGTCGAAGCCGTGCCCGGCCCCGGCGGCACCCGGCTGGTGGCGTTCCTCGCCCCGGCGTCGGCACCGTCCGATGAGGACATCCGCGCGCACGCAGGGGACCGGCTCACCGAGGCGATGCGCCCGGCGGTGATCCGGCGGTTCGCCACGCTGCCGGTCAACACCGTCACCGGCAAGGTCGACCGGCCCGCGCTGCGCGCCCTCGCGGACACCCCGGTCGAGGTCGCGCCCGAATCCGCGTCTCCCGTGGCCCGGGTGTGGCGGCAGGTGCTCGGCGCGGCCGCCGGACCCGACTTCCTCCTGGCCGGCGGCGACTCGATCGCCGCGATGCGCCTGGTCGCGGCCCTGCGCTCGGAGCTGGCCGCCGACGTCTCCGTCGAGGACGTCTTCGCCGGGCGGACCCTCACCGGGCTCGAACGGCGGGTGGCCGCGGCCGCCCCGCTCACCGGGCCCGGCCTGACCACCGGGCACGCGCCCGCGTTGTCCCCTCCGCAGCGTCGGCTGTGGTTCCTCGACCAGCTCGCCCCCGACGCCGCGCCGTACAACATCACCATGGCGTTCCGGCTGTCCGGCCCGCTGGACGTCGGCGCGCTGCGGACGGCGTTGCGGGCGGTCGCCGAACGGCACGACGTGCTGCGCTGGCGGATCCGCCCGGTCGACGGTGTCCCGCGGGCCGACTGCCTGCCGGTCGACGACGTTCCCGTGCCGATGACCAGCCTGATCGAGCCGTTCCTCGCCGACCGGCTGGCCGTCGACGCGGCGACACCGCTTCACCTCGAGCGCGAGCCGCCGTGGCGGGTCCGGCTCTACCAGCTCGGCCCGGACGACCACGTCCTCGGCTTGACTCTGCACCACGCCGTGTTCGACGGCTGGTCGCAGGAGCTGCTCTGCGCCGATCTCGCGGCTGCCTACCGCGGCGAGGAACTGCCGCCGCTCCCGGCGTCCTATGCGGACTACGCGGCGTGGCGTGCGGACCGGGACGGCCGCCGGGAAGCCGTGGACCTCGCCTGGTGGACCGAGCACCTGGCCGGTGCGCCGTCCACAGTGGACCTTCCGCGGGACCGGCCGCGTCCCGCCGTGCAGACCTACCGTGGCGCGAGTGTGCACCAGGCGTTTCCGGACGGAGCCGCCGACGCCGTCCGGGATCTCGCCGCGCGCACCGGGACCACCCGGGCCGGGGTGCTGCTGGCGGCGTTCGGGCAGCTGCTGCACCGGCTCACCGGCGGGGACGACCACCTGGTCGCCACGGTCGTCGCCGATCGGCAGCTGCCCGAGACCCAGCACCTCGCCGGGTTCTTCGTGGACATCCTGCCGGTGCGGTTGCGGGCGGACGACAACGCGGACTTCGCCACGCACGCCCGGCGCGGCGGGGCCGAGCTGCTGGCCGCGACCGCGCACCCGGCGGCGTCTCTCGAGAAGCTGGTGGAGGCGCTGGGTGTCGGCCGCGACCCCGCGCAAGCCCCGCTGGTGCAGGTGATGGTGAACATCCTGAACTTCACCGAGCCGCGCCTGGACCTGCCCGGCGTGCGGGCCGGCTGGCTGCCCGTCGAGAAGCCGGGCTCGCCGTTCGACCTGACCGTCTACGTCCTCGGTGACGGCGTCGAGCTGCTCTACAACCCCGACCTGTTCGACGCCGCCCGGATGACCGCGCTCGCCGCGGACTACGCGGACCTGCTCGCCGGGCTGGCCGCCGCGCCGGACCGGCCGGTCGGGACCTGCCTGCCCGCGACCCCGCGGCCCTCGGTGCGCACGGCCGCGCCGGACGCGATGACCCGCGCGCGGCCGGCGCCCGCTCCGGAGGTCACCGACGTCGCCGTGCTCGCCGCCGCCGAGGCGGTGATCGCGCAGGCCTGGCGGGAGGTGCTCGGCGTCGGAAGTGTGGGTGTCACCGACAACTTCTTCGACGTCGGCGGCCATTCGCTCGCCCTGATGAAGGTGCACGCGCTGCTCATCGACCGGCTCGGTCGCCGGATCCCGGTCGTCGAGCTGTTCAGCCACCCCACCGTCCGCGCCCTGGCGGCCTACCTGCACGCCCGGCCCGGGACCAGCCCCGAACTGGCCCGCGCCGCCGAGCGTGTCGCCGCCCGCCGGGGACGCACGCCGTCCAGAAGACCCCGCCGCAGTGCCGGCACGACCGGCCAGGAACAGGAGCCAGCCCAGTGACCCACGACCCCGAACCCGGCGCCGAGCCGATCGCCATCGTCGGGATGGCCGCCCGTGTGCCGGGCGCCGGTGACCTCCGGCAGTTCTGGCGCAACCTCGTCGACGGTGTCGAGTCCATCAGGCCGGCCGGCCGCGAGGAGCTGCTGGCCCGCGGCGCCGACCCGGCCACTTTGGACGATCCGAGCTGGGTCAACGCGACCACGGTGGTCGACGGCTTCGACGAGTTCGACGCCGAGCTGTTCGGCATGACCAGCCGTGAAGCCGAGATCACCGACCCGCAGCACCGCGTGTTCCTCGAAGCCTGCCACTCGGCGCTGACCGACGGCGGGTACGACCCGGCCCGCTACCGCGGCGCGATCGGCGTCTACGGCGGCACCGGGCGGACCGGCTACCTGATCGAGAACCTGCTGCGCAACAAGCGTGTGATGGCGTCGCAGCACGGCGGCATCGGGATGTCGACCGGCAACCAGCCGAGCTACCTGACGACATCGGTGTCCTACAAGCTGAACCTGCGCGGCCCGAGCCTGGCGCTGCACACGGCGTGCTCGACGTCGCTGGTCGCGGTGCACCTGGCGTGCGAAGCGCTGCGCAACGGCGAGTGCGACATGGCGCTGGCCGGCGGCGTGAACCTGGAGATGCCGCACGGCATCGGGTACATGGGCGTCGAGGGCTTCACCTCGCCGGACGGGCACGTCCGCGCGTTCGACGCCGGCGCCAACGGCACGGTGTGGAGCAGCGGGGTCGGCGTGGTGCTGGTCAAGCGGCTGGCGCAGGCGCTCGAGGACGGCGACCACATCCGGGGCGTGGTGCTGGGCAACGCGATCAACAACGACGGCGCCACGAAGGTCGGCTTCTCGGCGCCGAGCGTCGCCGGGCAGACCGAGGCGATCGCGCAGGCGGTCGGCATGGCCGGGGTCGACCCGCGCACCATCGGCTACGTCGAGGCGCACGGCACCGGGACCGCGCTGGGCGACCCGATCGAGGTCACCGCACTGTCCACTGTGTACGGCCACGGCGTGCCGGACACCGGCTGGTGCGCCCTCGGCTCGGTGAAGTCGAACATCGGCCACCTGTCCCAGGCCGCCGGCGTCGTCGCGCTGATCAAGACCGTGCTGATGATGGAACACGGGCTCATCCCGCCGACGATCAACTACGACGAGCCCAACCCGGGCATCGACTTCCCGCGCAGCCCGTTCTACCCCGCGCGGACGGTGACGAAGTGGGAGGCGGCCCAGAACCCGCGGCGGGCCGGCGTCAGCTCGTTCGGGGTCGGCGGGACCAACGCGCACGTCGTGCTGGAGGAGGCCCCGGCGCCGCAGCGCACCCGCCGCCCGCACCCGGCGCACCTGCTGCGTGTCTCCGCCAAGACCGGGGAAACGTTGTCCGCCGCGGTCGAGCGGCTCGCCGACCGGCTGGCCGGGGACGTCGACCTCGACCTGGCCGACGTCGCGCACACCCTCGCGGCCGGCCGCACCGAGTACCCGCACCGCGCGGCCGTCGTCGTCCGGGATCCGGAGGACGCGGTCGACGGCCTGCGCGACGCACGCCGTCTGGGCACGGCGCAAGCTGATGAGCTCAAGGTGGCGTTCCTGTTCTCCGGGCAGGGTTCGCAGTACGCGGGGATGGGCGCCGAGCTGTACCGCTCCGAGCCGGTGTTCACCGCGGCCGTCGACGAGTGCTGCGAGCTCGCCGGGGTGCCGGGCCTGAAGGAGCTGATCTTCGACCGCGGCGGGGACGCCGCGTTGCGGGAGACGCGGTTCACCCAGCCCGCGCTGTTCGTCGTCGAGTACGCGCTGGCGAAGCTGTGGCAGAGCTGGGGTGTGCGGCCGGGCGCGATGATCGGGCACTCCGTCGGGGAGTACGTCGCGGCGACCGTGGCCGGGGTGTTCGGCCTGGCCGACGCGCTGCGGCTGGTCGTCCGGCGCGGTGAGCTGATGCAGGCGATGCCCGCCGGGGCGATGCTCGCGGTCCAGCTCGACGAAGAGGCGGTCGCGAAGCGGCTGCCCGAGGGGCTCGCGATCGCCGGGGTCAACGGGCCGGGCACCTGCGTGGTCGCCGGGCCGGCGGACGCCGTGGCTGACTTCGCCGCGCTGCTCAAGGCGACTGACGTCCAGTGTCGTGAGCTGGTGACGTCGCACGCGTTCCACTCGCCGATGATGGACCCGATCCTGGCCGAGTTCACCGAAGCCGTCGCCGCGGTGCCGCGGTCGGCGCCCACTCTGCCGTTCCTGTCGAACCTCACCGGGGACTGGATCACCGACGCCCAGGCCACCGACCCGGGGTACTGGGCCGCGCACCTGCGGCAGGCGGTCCGGTTCGGCGACTGCGTGCGGACGCTGTTCGCCGGCGGCGAGCGGTGGGCGCTCGTCGAGTGCGGCCCGGGCCACCAGCTGGCCGGGCTGGCCCGCGGCCAGGTGCCGAAGGGCCTGCCCGCGCCGCAGCCGAGCCTGCCGGGACGCACCGAGCGGGAGGGTGACGTCGAAACGCTGTACGCGGCGGCCGGTCTCTTGTGGACACACGGCATTGCCGTGGACTCCCTGGCGCCCGGCTCGCGGGTGCCACTGCCGGGGTATCCCTACGCACGCAAGCGGTTCTGGGTCGACCCCGACCCGGCGGACGCGGCTGTCGAGCCGGTGCGGCCCAGCGGGCCGTCGCCCCTCGACGAGTGGTTCGCCGTGCCGTCGTGGCGCCAGGCCGGTCCGGAGCTGCGGCGCGAGCCGTTCGGGTCGTGCCTCGCGTTTGTCGACGACGACGTGCTGCCCGGCCTGCTGCGGGACGCCGGGGTTGTGGTCACCGAGGTCCGGCCGGGCGCGGAGTTCACCGTCACCGGAACCGGCTTCACCGTCCGGCCCGGGGTCCGTGAAGACTACGACGCCCTGGTCACCGCGCTCGGCGTCCGGCCGGAGCGGATCGTGCACGCGTGGACGCTCGGCGGCGCCGAGACCGGCATGGCCGCCCAGGACCGTGGGTTCTTCAGCGTCCTCACCCTGGTCCAGGCCTGGGGTGAGCCGGTGCGGATCGACCTGCTGAGCAGCGGGACCGCCGACGTCACCGGCACCGGCCTGACCCGGCCCGAGCACACGACGCTCGCGGGCATCGCGCGGGTGCTGCCGCTGGAGGTCCCCGGCACGGTGGTCCGGCGGATCGACACGAGCGCCGTGTCCGCCGAGGTCGTCACCGAGCTGTTCGCCCCGGCGGACGCCCCGGCCGAGGTGGCGCTGAGCGCCGGCCGCCGCTGGGTCCTCGAGCACACGCAGCTCACGGTTCCGGAAGTGGCAACACCGGTGCTGCGGGACGGCGGCCGGTACCTCATCACCGGGGGGACCGGCGGCATCGGCGTCACCCTGGCCGAGGACTTCGCCCTGCGCGTCCGGGCGAAGCTGATCCTGCTGACCCGCGGTGGTCTCCCGCCGCGGGAGAAGTGGGACGCCCACCTGGCCGCGTCCGGCGGCGCCGACCGGGCCGGGCGCGCGATGCTCGCGATCCGGCGGATGGAGGCCGCCGGCGCGGTGGTGCACGTGCTCGCCGCCGACGTCACCGACCCGGCACGGCTGCGGGAGGTCCGCGAGCTGGCCGAGCGCGAGTTCGGCGGGCTGGACGGCATCGTGCACGCGGCCGGGCTGCCTGGCGGCGGGGTCGCGGAGGTCAAGGAGCGGGCGGCCGCCGAAGCGGTGCTCGCCCCGAAGATCGCGGGCACCCTGGCGCTGGCCGAGGTGTTCGCCGACCGGCCGATGGACTTCGTCGCGCTGTGCTCCTCGGTCACCGCGGTCTCCGGCGACTTCGGGCAGGTCGACTACTGCGCGGCCAACAACTTCCTCGACGCCTACGCCCGCGGTGACCACGGCTGGCGGGCCCGGGTCGTCGCGCACGACTGGGGCGGCTGGGACGAGGTCGGCATGGCCGCCGAGGTCGCCGCGCCGACCGCGATCCGCTCCACCCGCACCCGGGCGGACGGCCCGGTCACCCACCCGGTGCTGACCACCCGCACGGGCGACGGCTGCCACGGGCTGGTGTCGGCGGCCGGGCACTGGCTGCTCGACGAGCACCGGATCGCCGGGGTCCCGGTCGTGCCGGGCACGGGACACCTGGAGACCGTCCGCGCCGCGGTCGAGGCGACGCTGCCGAAACCGGCCGACGGCCACGTCGTCGAACTGCGCGACGTCGCCTTCCTGGAGCCGTTCTCGATGCCCGAGGGCACGGTCGCGGAGTACCGGGTCGGCTTCGACGGTGACGGCTTCACGGTGACCAGCCGCGCGGCCGGGGTGACCAAGGTGCACGTCCGCGGCTCCGCGGGCTGGGTCCCGGCCGCGGTGATGTCCACTGTGGACCTCAACGCCGTGCGTGCCCGGACGAGCGTGCTCGACGACGGCAACGCCTTCGGCACCGGCCGGACCAGCATGGTCACCTTCGGCCCGCGCTGGGCCGCACTGCGCACCCACCACGTCGGCGCGCACGAAGAACTGGCATCGCTCGTCGCGCCGGTCTTCGACACCGGCTGGGGGCTGCACCCGGCGTTGCTCGACGTCGCGACGGCGTTCGGCCGCGGCCGGGGGAGCGGCACCTACCTGCCGATGAGCTACGGCCGGGTGGTGGTGCACGACGTTCTGCCGGCGAGCTTCCACAGCCACCTGCGGTACCGCGACGGCGGCGGTGACCAGGTGATCGCCGCGGACCTGACCCTGTGCGGCGACGACGGCCGGGTGCTGGTCGAGATCGAGGACTTCGTGCTGCGCCAGGTGGACGAAGGCGCGGTCAGCGGCGGGCTCACGGCGGCCGCGGCGAAGTCCACTGTGGACTCGGCCGGGATCCGGCCGGTTGACGGCGCCGAAGCGTTCCTGCGGGCGCTGACGCCCGGGCTCGGCGGCCAGGTCGTGATCAGCACCCGCCCGGTGCGGGAGCTGTTCGCCCGCCGGGTGACCGCGGAGTCGCTGGAAGAGACCGACGTCGCCGAGCCGGTCGTGCCGCAGTCCGAGGACGACTACGTCGCCCCGCGCACGGACCTCGAAGCGGAGATCGCCCGGCAGTGGGCCGAAGTCCTCGGTGTCGAGCGCATCGGCATCCACGACGACTTCTTCGCCCTCGGCGGCAACTCGCTCGTCGCCATCCAGCTGATCGCGCAGGTCCGCAAGACCACCGGCGCGCGGCTGGCGATGAAGACGCTGTTCGAATCCTCCACGGTGGCCGCCCTGGTCGAGCGGATCGAGGAGCTGCGCGCCGGCGCCGCACCCGCCGCCGAACCCACCCCGGCCGCCATCCCCAAGCTCGAGCGCTGAAGCAGGAGACCATGACCGAGAAGAAGGAATGGACGTTCCCCGCCTCGTTCGGGCAGGAGCGGATCTGGCTGTCGAACCAGCTCGACCCGGCGTCCCCGGTGTACAACCTGCCCTGCCAGGTGCGGCAGGACCTGCCGCTCACCGAAGGGCAGTGGCGGGCCGCGATAGGCGTGGTCGTTGGGCGCCACGAGGCACTGCGCACGGCGTTCCGGATGGACGGTGGTGAGCTGGTCCAGATCGTGCACGCCGCCGTGCCGATCGAGCCGGAGGTGCACGACCTGCGGACGGTCCCGGACGCGGACCGGCGGGCCGCGGAGCTGGCCGAGGAGGTCGCCCGGCGCCCGATCCCGCTCGACGGCGCGCCGCCGTGGCGGGCCCAGCTGTGCCGGCTCGCCGACGCCGGCTGGGTGCTCACTTTTGTGGTGCACCACGCGGTGTTCGACGCCGGCTCGGTGCTGGTCCTGGCCGGCGAGCTGAACGAGGCCTGCAATGCCGCCGTCGAAGGACGGCTGCCGAAGCTGCCCGAGCTCGCCATCCAGTACGCCGACTACTCGGCCTGGCAGCGGGGTCAGCTGCCCCTCCTGCGTGCCCAGCTGGACTACTGGCGCGAGCGGCTGGCCGGGCTCCCGCCGGTGCACAGCCTGCCGACCGACCGGCCGCGGCCCGCCGAGTTCGGTTTTGCCGGGGACCAGGTCGACTTCACCCTGCCCGACGGGCTGCCGGCCCGGGTCGGCGAGGTCGGCCGCGGGCTCTCGGCGTCGCCGTTCATGGTGCTGCTCGCCGGGTACGTCGCGCTGCTGGCCCGACTGTCCGGTTCGGACGATGTGGTGGTCGGGGTGCCGGTCGCCGGGCGGGATCTGCCCGGGCTGGCGCCGCTGATCGGGATGTTCGTCAACCAGCTCGCCATCCGGGTGGACTGCGGGGGCGAGCCGGCGTTCGCCGACCTGGTCGGCCGGGTCCGCACCGCGGTGCTGGACGCGATCGAGCACGGCCGGGTGCCGTTCCAGCTGGTCGCCGAGGAGGTGCGCGCGGAGCGGGACGGGGGTGTGCAGGCGCTCTACCAGCTCGGGTTCAACTTCATCCCCGACTCGGGCATCGAGCCGGTCCGGTACTCGACGGCTAAGGACGACGTCGCGATCGACCTGACCGCGACCGGCGGGCGGCTGCTCTACCGGACGGACCTGTTCGACCGGGCCACCGCGGAGTCCATGGTGGACCGGTTCCTCCGCCTGCTGACCGCCGCCGTCGACAACCCCGAGGTGGCCGTGGCGGACCTGCCGCTGCTGTCGGACGCCGAGCGGGTCCAGGTCCTCGAGGAGTGGAGCGGCACGTCCACTGAGGACGCTCCGCTGGTCGTCGCCCGGTTCGAAGAACAGGTGACACGGACGCCGGACGCCGTCGCGGTCGACCTGGGCGGGGTGCGGCTCAGCTACGCCGAGCTGAACACCCGGGCCAACCGCGTCGCGCACCGGCTCGGCCGCGGCGGGGTGGTCGGGGTGTGCGCGCCGAACTCGGCCGACCTGGTCGTGGGCATCGTGGGGGCGCTCAAGAGCGGCGCCACCTACGTTCCGCTCGACCCAGCCAACCCGGGCAAGCGGCAGGCGTTGATCCTGGCTGACGCGGACGCCCGCGTGGTGCTCACGAGCGGTGTGACGCTCGACGCGGAGGCTCTGGACCTGGGTGATCCGGCGGTGTGGGCCGGGTCCTCGCCGGAGAACCCGCCCCAGCCCGGTCCGGACGACATCGCCTACGTGATCTACACGTCCGGCTCGACCGGACGGCCGAAGGGCGTCCAGATCGGACACCGCGCGCTCGCCACCTACCTGGGCTGGGCGTGCGAGGCGTACCCGAGCCTGGCAGGACGTGCGCTGCTGCACACGTCGGCGTCGTTCGACCTGACCGTGACGACCCTGCTGGGCCCGCTCGTCGCGGGTGGTTCCATTGTGGACACCGGTCGGCCCGACTTCGTCAAGGCGACCCCGACCCATCTGGCCGTGCTTCCAGAGGAGTCCTATCCGACCGGTGACCTGGTGCTCGGCGGTGAAGCGCTCTTCGGCGAGGCCGTGCGGCCGTTCTCCGGGAGCACCGTCACCAACGAGTACGGCCCGACCGAGGCGACCGTCGGCTGTGTCATCCACCGGCTGTCCGGTCCGGTCGACGGGCCGGTGCCGATCGGCCGCCCGGTGCCCGGCACTCGCGTCTACGTCCTCGACGACCGGCTCCGGCCGGTCCCGCCCGGTGTCGCGGGCCAGCTGCACCTGGGCGGGCCGCAGCTCGCCGACGGTTACCTCGGCCTGCCCGAGCTGACCGCCGAACGCTTCCCCGAAGGCCCGTTCGGCCGGCTGTACCGCACCGGTGACCTCGCTCGCTGGCGTCGTGACGGGACACTCGAGTACCTCGGCCGCACCGACGAGCAGGTCAAGCTGCGCGGCTACCGGATCGAGCCCGGTGAGGTCGAAGCCGCGTTGCGCGACCTTCCGGACATCCGCGACGCCGCGGTGGCCGTCCGCGAGGGCACCCTGGTCGGGTACGTCGTCGGGAACGCCGACGGCGCGGCCGAAGCGCTGCGGACGACGTTGCCGGACTACCTGGTGCCCACGGTCTTCGTCACCCTGGACGCCCTGCCGGTGGCGGCCAGCGGGAAGCTCGACCGGGCCGCGCTGCCCGATCCGGGGCTGGGCGGCGAGACGGAATACGTCGCGCCGGGCACCGCGGCCGAAGAGCTGGTCGCCGAGGTGCTCGGTGAACTCCTCGGGGTCGAGAAGCTGGGTGTGCACGATGACTTCTTCGCCCACGGCGGCAACTCGCTGCTGGCGATCCGCGCGATGGCCCGCATCCGCAAGCAGGTCGGGGTCGACCTCCCGGTGCGCGGCCTGTTCTCGTTCACCACGGTCGCCGGGCTCGCGGCCGAGGTCGAACGGCGGCTGGCCGAGGACCTCGACCAGCTCAGCGACGAAGAGGTCCGGGCCCAGCTGGCCGAAGGCGGGCAGGCGTGACGACGATCGACGAGACCAGCAGCGCGGCCGCGCGCCGCGCCCTGCTGGAACGGCGGCTGCGCCGGCGGGCCGAACCGGCCGCGACCATCACCCGGCGCCCGGACGGCGACCCCGTCCCGCTGTCCTACCAGCAGGAACGCGTCTGGTTCATGGAACAGTTCGCGCCCGGGACGACGTCCTACACCATCCCGGTGCCGATCCGTCTCACCGGCGAGCTGGACGTCGACCGGCTGCAAGCCGCGCTGGACGCCCTCCCGGCGCGGCACGAGGCACTGCGGACGCGGTTCCCGGCGGGCGAGGACGGTCAACCGGCCGTCCACCTGGAACCGACCGTCTCGGTTCCGTTGTCCATTGTGGACGTGGCGGGGGAAGCGGAGGCCCGGGCCGCAGTGGACGCCGCCGCGGCCGAGCCGTTCGACCTGGCCGCCGGACCGTTGCTGCGGGCCACCCTGGCCCGGATCTCCGAGACCGAGCACGTCCTCGCCGTCTGCACGCACCACATCGTCGGGGACGGCTGGTCGGTCGACCTGCTGCTGCGCGACCTCGCCGCGCACTACCACGGCACCGCGGCCGGGCTGCCCGAGCTGACCATCGGCTACGGCGACTTCGCGCACTGGCAGCGCCGGACGCTGACCGGCGCCGAGCTGGACCGCCAGCTGGACCACTGGCAGGAGACCCTGCGGGGCGTCGAGCCGCTGGAACTGCCCACCGACCGGCCGCGGCCGGCGACCCAGACGTTCGACGGCGCGATCCACGAGTTCTTCGTCGAGCGGGACCTCGCCCGCGCGCTCGGCGAGCTGAGCCGCGAGCACGGCGTCACGTTGTTCATGACCCTGCTCGCCGCCTACCAGGTGCTGCTGTCCCGGTACTCCGGGCAGGAGGACTTCGCGGTCGGGTCGTCGTCGGCCGGGCGCGGGCTGCCCGAGCTGGAAGGCGTAGTCGGCATGTTCATCAACATGCTGCCGCTGCGCGCCCGGCTCGACGGCGACCCGGCGTTCACCGAGCTGCTCGCGCGGACCCGGCGGCACGTGCTCGACGCGTTCGACCACGCCGACGTCCCGTTCGAACGGCTGGTCAACGCCCTCGGTGTGCCGCGGGACGTCAGCCGCTCGCCGGTGTTCCAGGCCATGTTCGCGCTGCAGAACTACGAGATGGGCCGGATGGACGCGGCGGGGGAGTCCGAAGTGGACTTCCGCTGGCTGCCGATGGACCTGCCCTCGACCCGGTTCGACTTCGAGTTCCACGCCATCGAGATCGAGTCCGGGCTGATCGGCAAGTTCGTCCACAACACCGCGCTCTTCGGCGCGGAAACCGTCGCCGGGATGGCCGACCGGCTGGTCACGCTGCTGCGGTCGATCGTCGCCGACCCGGCCCGCCCGGTGTCCGAACTGGACCTGCTCGGCGACGCACACCGCGATCTGGTGCTGAACGAGTGGAACACCACGGCGGGCGAGATCCCGCCGGGCACTTTGCACGCGCTCGTCGAAGCTCAGGTCGCCCGCACGCCGGACGCGCCCGCGCTGACGTTCCGCGGTGAGTCGCTGTCCTACCGGGACCTGGACGAGCGGGCCAACGGGCTGGCGCACCACCTGCGTGAGCTGGGTGTCGGGCCGGGCACCTTGGTGGGTGTCTTCGCGAACCGCTCCTTCGAGCTGGTCGTGGGCCTGCTCGGGGTGCTGAAGGCGGGGGGCGCGTACGTGCCGCTCGACCCCGAGTACCCGGCGGACCGGCTCGCGTTCATGCTCGACGACGCGGCCGCGCCGGTGGTGCTGACCCAGGCCGCCCTCCGCGACAGCCTCCCGGCCGGGGACGCGACCGTCGTGGTGCTCGACGGCTTGACCGGCCCGGTCACACCCCCGGAACCCCTGGCGGGCGCGGACGATCCCGCGTACGTCATCTACACCTCGGGCTCGACCGGGCGGCCGAAGGGAGTGCCGAACGGGCACCGCGGCATCGTTAACCGCCTGGACTGGATGCAGGACGCGTACAGCCTCGACGCGTCGGACTCGGTGCTGCAGAAGACCCCGGCGAGCTTCGACGTCTCGGTGTGGGAGTTCTTCTGGCCGCTCACCACCGGCGCGCGGCTGGTGCTCGCCGAGCCGGGCGGCCACAAGGACGCGGCGTACCTGCGCGAGCTGCTGGTCGCCGAGGGCATCACCACCGCGCACTTCGTGCCGTCGATGCTGAGCCTGTTCCTGGCCGAACCGGGCGTCGACCGAGTGCCGGCGTTGCGGCGGGTCGTGTGCAGCGGTGAGGAGCTGCCGCTCGGCACGGCCCGGGAGTTCACCGCTCGGCTGCCGCACTGCGAACTCCACAACCTCTACGGCCCGACCGAAGCCGCGATCGACGTCACCGCCTGGCACTGCACACCGGAAGCGCTGGCGGAAGTCGCGTCGGTGCCGATCGGGGCGCCGATCCGCAACACCCGGATCTACGTCCTCGACCGGCGCGGCCGGCCGTGTCCGGTCGGTGTGCCCGGCGAGCTGCACATCGCGGGCGCCGGCCTGGCGCTCGGCTACCACCACCGGCCCGAGCTGACGGCCGAGAAGTTCGTCCCGGACCCGTTCCACAGTGGACGGATGTACCGCACGGGCGACCTCGCCCACTGGCGGCCGGACGGCACCCTGGCCTTCCTCGGCCGCATCGACCACCAGGTCAAGCTCCGCGGCCTGCGCATCGAACTCGGCGAGATCGAGACCGCGTTGCGCGAGCAAGACGGTGTCCGCGACGCCGTGGTGCTCGTCCGTGAGGACACACCGGGGGACAAGCGGCTCGTCGGGTACGTCGTCGGCGACGCGGAGGCCGGGGCGCTCCGGACAGCACTGAAGCAGACCCTGCCGGACTACATGGTGCCGCCGTCGTTCGTGAGTCTCGGCGAGCTGCCGCTGACCCCGAACGGCAAGCTCGACCGCAAGGCCCTGCCCGCGCCGGTCGCGAGCCGGGACACGAGCACGGAGCTCGTCGCGCCTTCGACGCCCGTGGAGATCCTCCTCGCGGACATCTGGCGGGACGTCCTCAAGGTGGACGAACTGGGCGTCGACGACGACTTCTTCGACCTCGGCGGCCACTCGATGCTCGCCACCCAGGTCGTCGCGCGGATCGCGAAGGCCGGGCACCAGGCGGGGGTGATGGACCTGTTCCAGCACCGCACGATCCGCGAGCTGGCGACGTTCCTGGAAAGGGACCGCGACGACTCCGGGCACCTGCTCTACGAGCTGACCAAACCGGTGGCGAAGCCGACGCTGACCTACGTCTGCTTCCCGTACGGCGGCGGCAGCGCGATCGTCTACCAGCCTCTGGCGGACGCGCTGCCCGGCGGATACTCGCTGTTCTCGGTGGCCATCCCCGGCCACGACGTCGGCCTGAGCGAGGAAGCCGTCCCGTTCGACGAACTGGTCGAGCGGCTCGCGGACGAGGTCCTCGAGCGGATCGACGGCCGTTTGGCCATCTACGGTCACTGCGGGGTCGGCAACGCGCTCGCCGTCGGGGTCGCGCGCCGGCTCGAAGAGCGCGGACGCCGGCTGGAAGTCGTCCACATCGGCGCGATCTTCCCGTTCGCGCGGATCAAGGGGGCGGTCGGCACGCTGCGCACGCGGCTGGAGAAGCTGCGCAGCAACCGCTACTACGCGAACTGGCTCAAGGGCATGGGCGTCGACACCGATGACCTCGACCCGGCCCAGGCCGACCGGATCATCAGCACCATGCGCGCCGACAGCCGGGCCGCCGAGGAGTACTTCAGCGGCCTGCTCGACGCCCGCGTCGCCAAGCTGCGCGCGCCGATCATCTCGGTGGTCGGCTCGGAGGACCCGGTCACCGACTACTACGCCGAGCGCTACCGCGAGTGGGAGTTCCTCACCGACCACACCGCGCTGGTGGTGCTGGACCAGGCCGGGCACTTCTTCCTCCGCTACCGTGCGGACGAGCTGGCCGAAATCCTCACCCGCGTCCACCCCGTCCTGGACGATCCCGGCGAGCTGCACGTCTCGGCGAAGGGCGAGGACGCGGGCTGGGCGGTGCACGACACGCACACGTCCACAGTGGACGAGAAGCCCACGGTGAAACCGAGCATGGCCCGGTTCGTCACCGTCACGGTCGGGCAGCTGGTCTCCTCGACCGGCTCGGCGCTGACGTCGTTCGCCGTGCCGATCTGGCTCTACACGAAGACCGGCTCGGTCACCGACCTCGGCCTGCTGTGGGCCCTGGCCCTGCTGTGCGGGGTGCTGATCCTGCCGGTGGCGGGCGCGCTCGTCGACCGCGGCGACCGCCGGAAGATCATGATCGCGGCCAGCGCGATCGCCGGCGTCATCCAGCTCGCGCTGGCGTTGCTGCTGACCGCGGGCAACCTGCAGCTGTGGTTCCTGTACGTGCTGATCCCGCTCGGCTCGGTCGCGGGGTCACTGCAGCGGATCGCCTACCAGTCGTCGGTCGCGCAGCTCGTCCCGAAGCAGTACCTCGGCCACGCGATGGGCCTCGCCCAGCTGTCCAACGGCTTCGCGCAGCTGCTCATGCCGGTGATCGCGGCCGGGCTGCTGGCCGCGATCCAGCTGTCGGGCATCCTGGTCCTCGACATGGCGAGCTACGTCTTCGCCATCGTCAGCCTGCTGTTCGTCCGGTTCCCCGACCTGCTCGGCTGGCGCCCGCGCGAGCCGCTGCTGACGGCGATCGCGGGCGGGCTGAAGTACTCGTGGAACCACCGCGGCTTCCGCACGATGCTGCTGTACTTCGCGCTGGCCAACGTCTTCCTCGCGCCCGCGCTGGTGCTCGTCTCGCCGCTGGTGCTCTCGTTCGGCACGGTCACCGACGTCGCGCAGGTGGCGCTGGCCGAGGCGCTCGGCGCGGTGGCCGGCGGGGTCGGCATGGCGTTGTGGGGCGGCCCACGGCACCGGCGGATGGTCGGGGTGCTCGTCGGCAACGTCGGCATCGCCGTCGGCAGCCTGGTGATGGGCCTGCGGCCGTCGCTCGTCGTGGTCGCGGCGGGCGTGTTCCTGCTGGCCGCGGCGATGGCCGTGTCGCAGGGCATCTACGCGACGCTCGTGCAGGTCAAGGTGCCCCAGCGGTTCCACGGCCGGGTGTTCGCGATCAACCAGACGATCACCTGGTCGACCCTGCCGATCGGGTTCGCGGTCCTGGCGCCCCTGGCCGTCGGCTGGTTCTCCCCGCTGCTCGCGCCCGGCGGCGCCCTCGAAGGCTCGGTCGGCGCGGTGCTCGGGACCGGCGAAGGCCGCGGCGTCGGGCTCGCCTACGTCGTCTACGCCCTGGTCCTGCTGCTCGTCAACGTCGGCGGGTTCGCGGTGAAGCTGCTGCGCCGCTTCGACACCGAGGTGCCCGACTCGCTGCCGGACGACCTGGTCGGCGCGCAGGAGCGGGAGCGCAAGCTCGCCGTCGCCGGGAAGGAGGCCGCGTGAGTGTCGTGGTGCTGATCAGGGAGGCCCGCGGGCACTGGGTCGGCGAAGTCGCCGCCGCGGTGCACGCGGCCGGTCACCGCGCGGTGCTGCTCGCGCCGCCGGTGGACGCGGCCGAACGCGCGTCGCTGGCCGCGGTCGTCGACGACGTCGTGGCGATCGACGACGTCTACGACCCCGAGGCCGTCGCCGCGACGATCCGCGCGGCCGTCGGCGCCCCGGTGGCTGTGCTGACCGGGTCCGACGGGGCGATCGTGAGCACCGCCCGGGTCGCCGAGCTGCTCGGGGTGGCCCGATGCCCGGCTTCGGTGTTCGCCCTGTGCGCGAACAAGTTCGCCGTCCGGGAGGCCCTCGGCGGGACCGGGCCCGCGTTCGCAGTGATCTCCTCGGCCGCCGAGGCCGCGGACGTGGCGGAGCGGGTCGGTCTGCCGGCGATCGTCAAGCCGGTGAACGGCGCCGGGAGCAACCTCGTCCGTACAGTGTCCACTGTGGACGAGCTGGCGGCCGCCTACGAGGTGCTGGCCGCGCGGCTGCCCGAGTCCCCGGACCCGCGCTACCACCGTCCGCTGGGGTCGCTCGACCCGTCGAAGACCTTCCTCGTCGAAGGGTTCTTGAACGGCCCGGAGTACGCGGTCGACGTGCTGGTCCGGGACGGCGTCGCCGAGCCCGTGGAGCTGCTCGACAAGCCGTTGATCGACGAGCGCAAGTTCGAGCTGGTGCTGTCCTGCCCGCCGGCGGGACTCACCGGCGAGCGCGCCGCGCTGATCACCGAAGCCGCGTCCGCCGCGGTCCTCGCGCTGGGGCTGGACAACACCGTCGCCCACGTCGAGGTGATCGACGACGCCGAGCGCGGCCCGACGATCGTCGAGGTCAACGCGGGGCGCCCGGCGGGCTCGATCATGCCGCTGCTGGCGAAGCTGCGCACCGGCATCGACGTCTTCGCCGAGCTCACGGCGCTGGCCCTCGGCGCGCCCTCGCCCGCGCGGGAACCGGCGAAGCTGCCGATCCCGCTGGGAATGCTGATCCTCTACGCGTCCGGCTCGGGCACGCTGACCGGCGTCGGCGGCCTCGACGAGCTCGCGGCGCTGCCGGAGGTGGTCGACGTGGTCACCACGGTGTCGCCGGGTCAGGTGCTCACCGACGACCAGGAGACGTACGCGGTGAACCTCGTCGTCGCCGGGTTCACCGACCACGACGACCTCGCGGCGCTGCACGCGGAGGCGAGCAAGCTCGTCCGCCTGGAGGTCTCGTGAAGACCGCCTTCGTCGTCCGCGAGACACGCGGGCACTGGATCGGCGACGTCGTCGCGGCCGTGCGCCGGGAGGGCTTCCGGGCCGAACTGGTCACCGAGCCCCTCGACGACGCCGAGCGGGCGGAGCTGGCCGCGCTCGTGGACGGGTTCGTTGTGGTCGACGACGTCCGGGACGCCGGCGCGGTCGCCGACGCGCTCCGCGACCGGGAACCCGCCGCGGTGCTCACCGCCGCCGAAGGGATCATCGCGAGCACCGCCCGCGTCGCCGAGCTGCTCGGGGTCGCGCGCTGCCCGGCGGCCGTGTTCACCCTGGCGCACAACAAGTTCGCCGTCCGTAAGGCGCTCGCCGACGCCGGACTGCCGGGCCCTCGGTGCGCGTTGTTCACCGACCCGGCCGACGCGGCGAAGATCGCCGCCCAGGTTGGGCTGCCGGCGATCGTCAAGCCGGTCAACGGCGCCGCGAGCACACTCGTCCGCGCGGTGTCCACAGTGGATGAGCTGGCCGCGGCATACGAACTCCTGGTCACCCGGCTGCCGCAGTCCGAGGACGCGCGTTACCACCGGTTGCTGCCCGGAGGGCTCGACCCGCTGCGCGTGTTCCTGGTCGAGGGGTTCCTCGACGGCCCGGAGTACGCCGTGGACGTCCTGGTCCGCCACGGCGTCGCCGAGCCCGTCACGGTGGTCGGCAAACCGCTGGTCGACGACCGGAAGTTCGAGCTCGCCATGGTCTGCCCGCCGTTCGGGCTGGGGCCCGAGCGGGCGGTGCCGATCGAGCGCGCCGCGACCGGCGCGGTGCTCGCGCTGGGGCTGGACAACACGGTCGCGCACGTCGAGGTGATCGACGACGCGACCCGCGGCCCGGTGGTCGTCGAGGTGAACGCCGGGCGGTGCGCCGGGGGAGCGCAGCCCGCGCTGCTGAAGCTCGCCACCGGCATCGACGTCACTGCCGAAGCCGTCTCGCTCGCGCTCGGCACCCCGCCGCCCGCGCGCGGCGCCGGACTGCCCGTTCCCGTCGGCTACTTGGTCGTCTACGCCGAGGGCGCCGGGCGCCTGGTGCGCGTCGAGGGCACCGACCAGGTCGCCGACCTGCCCGAGGTCCTCGAAGTCGTCACCATCGTCTCGCCCGGCCAGGTGCTCACCGACGACCAGGAGATCTATGCGGTCAACGTCCTCGTCGCGGGCTTCGCCGACGCCGACGACCTGGCCGCGCTGCACACCGAGGCCACCAAGCTGGTCCGATTCGAACTGGAGGAGTCATGACCGCCGATCTCACGGCGCCGCTGGAGCAGCTGGAAGGCAACGCCCACACCCGGATCGCCGTCCACCACGCTACCGGCCTCGGGTCGGTCGAGGCGCACCTGCCGCGGCTGCAAGCGCACCTGCGTGACCACGGCGCGCTCCTGCTGCGCGGGCTGCCCACCGACCTGGACCTGTTCAACCAGGTCACCGAGACGATCGGCGGGGCGCTGCTGACCTACACCGAGCGGTCGACCCCGCGCTCGGCGGTCGCCGGCAACATCTACACCTCGACGGAGTACCCGCCGGCCGAGTCGATCCCGATGCACAACGAGAACTCCTACTCGGCGAGCTGGCCCGCGCGGCTGTTCTTCCTGTGTGACACCGCGGCGGAGACCGGTGGGGCCACGCCGATCGCGGACAGCCGGGCGATGTACCGGCTGCTGCCGGAGGACTTGCGGGAGCGGTTCGCGGGCGGCGTCACCTACACCCGCGCGTTCCGCGAAGGGCTCGGCCTGACCTGGCAGGAGGCCTTCCAGACCGAGGACCGCGCGGTCGTCGAGGACTACTGCGCCCGCAACGGCCAGACCTTCGAGTGGACCGAAGACGGGCTGCGCACCCGGCACGTCCGGCCGTCGTTCACCACCGAGCCGCACACCGGCGAGCCCGTGTGGTTCAACCAGGCCAACCTCTTCCACGTCTCGAGCCTCGGCGAAGAGGTCAGCGAGGCGCTGCTGGAGCTGTACCCGGAAGCCGATCTGCCGCGCAATGCCCACTTCGCCGACGGCAGCCCGATCCCGGGCTCGGACCTCGAGAAGATCCGTGAGGTCTACGACGAGGTGAGCTACGCGTTCCCGTGGCAGGCTGGGGACATCATGGTGATCAACAACATGCTGATGGCCCACGGGCGCGAACCGTTCACCGGCAAGCGGCGCATCCTCGTGGCGATGACCGGATGACGGCTCCCGTGGTGGTCCTGCTCGCCCACCCCCGGCCGGGGAGCTTCAACCACGCGCTCGCCGAACGGATCGTCGACACGCTCACCCGCGCCGACGTGCCCGTGCGGTTCCACGATCTGTACGCCGAAGGCTTCGACCCGGTGCTGACCGCGGAAGAGGCCTACACCAGCGGCACCGGCGCGGAAGACTTCCTCGCCGCCGAACCGGACCCCCTGGTCCGGCGGCACCGCGAGGAACTGCGGGACGCGGGCGGGCTCGTCGCGGTCCACCCGAACTGGTGGGGCAAACCGCCGGCCATCCTGAGCGGCTGGCTCGACCGGATCCTCGTCCCCGGCGTCGCCTACCGGCTCGACGACGCGGGCGGCGCGCCCGAGTCGTTGCTCAGCCTGCGGCGGCTGCTGGTCGTCAACACCTCCGACACGACCGAGGAGCGCGAGCGGACCCTGTTCGGCGACCCGCTCGACGCGATCTGGCGGCGCTGCCTGGCGCCCTACCTCGGCGAGCCGGAGATCACGCGGCTCGTGCTGCGGGTGGTGGCCGACGCCGGGAAGCCGGAGCGCGCCGGGTGGCTCGACGACGTCGAAACGGCGGTGACGCGCCTGTTCGGTGGTCACTGACCGGTTCCGGCCACTTCCGGTGAAGTCCTTGAGCGGGTTTCGCGCGGCGTGCGATTCTCGGGCCGACCCGCCACCGGACTCGTCGAGGGGGAACCGTGAGTGATCTCGAGCGGATGGCCGAAGAACGCCGTGGCCGTCAGGGCACCGCGCCGGAAGCACCGGCCGGGCAGCAGTGGGGCACCTGCGTCAGCGTCCGGGAAACCGGCGACCGGCGGCGCCGGGTGGCTCGGGTGCTGCTGGCCAGCGGGTTCGTGATCACCGCCTACCTGCCGCTGGGCGTCGTCACGCCCGCGGTCGACTCGCCGGTGCTGGTCCAGACCAAGGCGATCGGGGACGGGCCCAAGGGCGACTCCGTCGTCGTGTCGGCCATCGGCGACGAGCCGCCGGGCCACGGCGACGTCGTCGCCTACTGACGGCGTGCGCACCGTCTCCCTGGTCACCTTGGGCTGCGCGCGCAACGAGGTCGACTCGGACGAGCTGGCCGCGCGCCTGGACGACTCGGGGTGGCAGCTCGCCGAACCCGGCGCCGCGGCCGACGTCGTCGTGGTGAACACCTGCGGCTTCATCGAAGCGGCGAAGAAGGAGTCCATCGACGCCGTCCTCGCCGCCTCCGGCACGGGCGCGAAGGTCGTCGCGGTCGGCTGCATGGCCGAGCGTTACGGCCGTGAGCTCGCCGACGCGCTGCCGGAAGCCGACGCCGTGCTGTCGTTCGACGACTACCCGGAGATCGGCGAGCGCATCGGCGACGTCCTGCAGGGGCGGACCCGAGCCGCGCACACCCCGCGCGACCGGCGGACGCTGCTGCCGATCACCCCGGTCGAGCGGCCCGCCGCCGTCGTCGCCCACGTCCCGGGGCACACGACCGAGCGGACCGGCCCGGCGAGCGGACCGCCGGTGCTGCGCCACCGGCTCGGCGGCGGCCCGATCGCGTCGCTCAAGCTGGCGTCGGGCTGCGACCGGCGTTGCACGTTCTGCGCCATCCCGAGCTTCCGCGGCGCCTTCGTCTCCCGCACCCCGGCCGAAATTCTCGCCGAAGCCGAATGGCTGGCCGGCCACGGCGTGCGGGAACTGGTGCTGGTGAGCGAGAACTCGACGTCGTACGGCAAGGACCTCGGCGACCTGCAGGCGCTGGAGAAACTGCTCCCGAAGCTCGCCGGGTTCGTCGACCGCGTCCGGCTGAGCTACCTGCAGCCGGCGGAGCTGCGCCCGAGCCTCGTCGAAGCGATCGCCGGGACCCCCGGGGTCGTGCCCTACTTCGACCTGTCGTTCCAGCACGCGAGCGGCCCGGTGCTGCGCCGGATGCGCCGGTTCGGCGACCGGGAACGGTTCCTGCAGCTGCTCGACCGGATCCGGGAGATCACGCCGGACGCCGGGGTGCGCTCCAACTTCATCGCCGGCTTCCCCGGCGAGACCGACGCGGACTTCGGCGAACTTAAGCTGTTCCTGGCCGCGGCCCGCTTGGACGCCATCGGCGTCTTCGGCTACTCGGACGAAGACGGGACGGAAGCTGTGAACCTGCCGGACAAAGTGCCGCCCGCGGTGCTTGCCGAGCGGGTCGAGGAGCTCTCGGTCCTCGCCGACGACGTGAGCAGCCGCCGCGCGGAAGAGCGGGTCGGCTCGGTTGTCGAGGTGGTCGTCGGGACGGCCGGCCACGGCTGGGCGGCGCACCAGGCGCCGGAGATCGACGGGCACGTGAAGTTCCCCGGCGCCGCGCCCGAGCCGGGTTCACTGGTCCGGGCCGAGGTCACCGGCGCGTTCGGCATCGACCTCGAAGCGCGCGTTCTTCCCCAGCCTCAGCGGTAGCTGTCGAGGACGAGCTTCGCGGCCCCGGCGAGCAGCCGGTCGTCGGCCTTGGCGTCGGCGGTCTTCTTGTCGGTCATGATCACCAGCACGATCGGCGCGTGTCCGGGCGGCCAGACGACGCCGATGTCGTTGCGGGTCGCGTACTCGCCGGTGCCGGTCTTGTCGGCGACGGCCCAGCCCGCGGGCGCGCCCGCGCGGATCAGCGCCGCGCCGGTCGTGTTGGCGCGCATCATGTCCGTCAGGATGGTTCGCTTCTCCGGCGGCAGCGCGGTGCCGAGGGTGAACGCGCGCAGGCTGCCGGCCATCGCGCGCGGCGTGCTGGTGTCCCGGACGTCGCCGGGGGCGAGGTCGTTGAGCCCGGGCTCGATCCGGTCGACGTGCGTGGTCGTGTCGCCGATCCCGCGCAGCGCGGCGGCGAGCCCGGCCGGCCCGCCGAGCTCGCGGAACAGCAGGTTCGCGGCGGTGTTGTCGCTGTAGCGCAGGGCCGCGTCGATCGCGTCGCGCAGGGAGATGCCGGTGCCGACGTGCTTCTCGGTGACCGGCGAGTTCGCCTGCAGGTCCGCGCGCGTGTACTTGAGCACCTTGGCGAGGTCCGGGACGCTCGTGCGCTGGAGCACGGCCGCCGAGGAGAACGCCTTGTGCGTCGAGGCGTACCCGAAGCGCTCGTCGGCGCGGTGCGTGATCTCGCGGCCGGACCCGGTGTCGACGGCGTACACGCCAAGGCGGGCGTCGAATTCGCGTTCGAGCGGGGCGAAGTCCGGTTGGGGCGTCGCGACGGTGGACGACGCCGGTGGCGGTGGTGTCTGTGTTGCTGTCGCCGCCGGGGCCTCCGCGGAGCAGGCGGTGAGCGGGACGAGGACCAGCGCGGCGAGCGCGGCCCGCCGGACGTGGGGGAACGGCACGGTGCTTCCTTCCGGTCTTGATCGACACCCGTAGTCTCACCGGATCCGGTCATGCTGTCGAAGACGGAAAAAGGTGGTTTGATGCCAAAATCGCATAGAGTGAGGTCGTGGACCTGATCGGCGGCTGCCGGGCGTTCGTGAGCGTGAGCGAGACGGGGAGCTTCACGGCGGGCGCGGCGCTCGCGCGCATCCCGCAGCCCGTCGCCAGCCGGCGCATCGCGGCCCTGGAACGGCACTTCGGCGAACGGCTCTTCGACCGCACCACCCGCCGGGCGCGCCTGACGCCGTTCGGGCGCGACGTGCTGCCCTCGGCCCAGCGGCTCGTCCAGCTGGCCGACACGCTGGAGCACGACGCCCGGCGGGCGCGGCTGCGGCCGATGCGGGTGGCCGTCCCGGACACCTGCGGGGTGCGGGACCTCGCCGAGCTGGCGGCTGAGGCCCGCACGCTGGACGTCCACCTGGAGTTCCGCGCCGCGCCGCCGGGCGAGCGCGCCGAGCTGGTCCGCACCCAGGAGGTGCGGGCCGCGCTCACGGCCGTCCCGGCGGGGGAAGGGGAGTGGGCCGTGCCGCTGGGCGTGTCCGGGGTCGCGCCGCCGTCCGGCCGGGTCGTGCACCTGGAGACCCTGCGGGCCGGACGGTCCGGCGGCGCCCGGCGCCGGGTCTGGCTCCAGCCGGAGGACGACGTCCCGCACATCCGCGACCGGGTGCTGCGGGTGCGTGACGCGGTCGGGCTGCAGCCGTCGCAGGTGGCGGTGGCGGACTCGCTCACGTCGGCGGCCGCGGAGGTGTTCGGCTCGCCGGACCTGCTGCTGTGCTCGGCCGCGCAGGCCGCCGAGCTGGGGTTGCCGTGGCGGCCGGTGGGCGAGCTGGACCTGGCGCGCGGGTTAACGGTGGCGGCGGCGCTGGGGTCGGACGCGGACCGGTTGCGTACCGTGCTGCGGGGCGCCGTCGGCCGGTGCCTGGGCGCCGAGGAGGATTCCGCATGACGGCCCTGGTCCGCGAGCTGCGCGAGGAGCTGACCGACGGCGGCCTGCGTGGCTCGTTCCTGGTCCGCGACCTGAAGACCGGTCTCGAGCTGGGCATCGACCCGGACCGCGAGTACCCGATCGCATCGCTGGTCAAGGTCCCCCTGGCGGCGGCCACCCTGGAGCGCATCCGCCGCGGCGAGCTCGACGGCGCCCACCGGCTGGAGGTCGCCCCCGGCCGCGTCACCACGCCCGGGCCGATCGGCCTGACCCGCTTCCGGCATGCGGCGCAGATCGCGGTCGAGGACCTGGTGTACCTGAGCACGTGCCTGAGCGACGGCGAAGCGGCGGACGCCCTGTTCGCCCTGACACCCCCGGCCGAGGTAGCGCGAATGCTGGCGGCGTGGGAGGTGAGCGGCATCGCGGTCCGGCACCCGATGCGCGACCTGGTCGACACCCCGGCCGAGCGCTTCGACGCGGGCGAGGTCGACCTGGCGCATTCACTGGCGATCGGAGCGGGCACGGCGGGCCAGGGCCATCGGCTCCCGCAGCTCGACGTGACCCGGGCGAACGCGGCGTCGGCGCGGGCGATGCTCGACCTGCTGCAGGCGCTCTGGACACCGTCGAAGATCGACCCGGCGGTGGCCGAGGCGGTGCGGGAGCTGATGGCGAACAACGTGATCCGCCATCGTCTGACGCCGGACTTCGCTTCTGACGCGGCGAAGTGGTCGTCGAAGACGGGCACGCTGCTGAACCTGCGGCACGAGGCGGGCGTGGTCGAGCACGCGGACGGGGGAGTGTTCGGGGTGGTGGCGTTGACGGAGTCGACGGTCCCGGCGGTGCTCCAGCCGGAGGCGGAGGTCCTGATGTCCCGGGTGGCGCGGGCACTGCGCGACCACCTGCGCGGCAGCTGAGAGATCGGCGAAACGCGAGTTACGCGGGCAGCCCGGCCGCGGCCTGGTTGCTGCGCGACGAGTGCCGCGCAAGCGGCCACTGCGGCAGGCAAACGCACGCTTGGACCTTCACCGGCCGAACTCCCCGCCGCAGCTCGAAATCCGGTTGATGGGCGATCTTCGGGCCGAGACCTCGCTCCACCGGTGCACGCCGGCAACCCGAAGCGCGACCTGGAACTGAGCAGTCCGCCCCAGCCCACCTTCCCCCGCCTGCCCCCGGCCCCCCGCCTGCCCCGGCCCCCACCTGCCCCCGGCCCACCTGCCCCCGGCCCACCTGCCTGCCCCCCGGCGGCCCCCCCGCACCCGCCCTACGCCGGCGCCTTCACCCCAAACTCCACGTCCTCCGTCTCCACGGTCCCCGCAGTCCTCCCCGGCGCAGTATGAAACTGCCAATACAGATTCGTGTGCGCGATAACGGCCTCAGGCGGCGGCGCCCCATACGCCGACAGATCCTCCGTCGTGTGCGCATCCGAAACCAACGTCGCGTCATACCCGCGCGTGATCGCGCCATGCAGGGTCGCGCGGATGCAGGCGTCCGTCTGGGCTCCCGCCACCACCAGCTTGCCAATGCCGCGCTCGGCCAGCACCGCCTCGAGCTCGGTGTCCTCGAACGAGTCGCCGTACGTCTTGTGCACCAGCGGTTCCGGCTCGCGGCGCACCAGCTCCGGCACGTACTGCCAGGTTTCGCTGTCGCGCGGCAGCTCCTCGCTGGTGTGCTGCACCCACACGACGTCGACCCCCGCCGCGCGGGCTTTCTCCACCAGGGAGCCGATCCTGGCCACGACGGCGTCGCGGTCCAGGGAGACTTTCATGACACCGTTCTGCACGTCGACGACCAGCAGGGCGGTGTTCGGACGATCGGTCAGCGTGGTCATGGGCTCACCCTAACCGCGGCCACCGACAATTTCCGGCACTAGCATGCACGCCCATGGACTACGGGATGCTGCTGCTCGCCGCCGCCGTGCTCGTCGGGGTCGTCGGCCTGGGGGCGTCGACCACGGAACGCAAGCTCAGCCGGCGCCTGGAGCGGGTGGAACGGAAGCTCGACGCCATCACGGCCCAGCTCGGCGTCGTCGTGGCGGAGCCGGAACTCGCCGAAGTGACCGAGCTGCTGCGGCAGGGCAAGAAGATCCAGGCGATCAAGGTCTACCGCGAACACACCGGCGCCGACCTCAAGGAGGCCCGCGACGCCGTCGAGCGGATGGCGTGAGCCGTCGCACCCGCCGCGGCGGCCCGGAAACTCAGCCGACGACGATGGTGTGCCCGGCCGCCGCCACCAGCTCGCCGATCACCGGGTGCCCCGGCAGCTCCCCGGCGACCAGCAGGCCACCGGACGTCTGCGCGTCGGCCAGCAGCAGCGCCTCGTCCTCGGAGATCCGGGACAGGTCCGCGTGCGGACGCACCCAGTCCAGGTTCCGCCGCGTCCCGCCGCTGACGAACCCGTCCCGCAAAGCCTCCCGTGCACCCTCGAGGTAGGGCACGGCCGCCGGGTCGAGCCGCGCCGTCACCCCGCTGGCGCGCGCCAGCTTGTGCAGGTGCCCGAGCAGCCCGAAACCGGTGACGTCGGTGGCGCACACGGCCCCGGCGGCCAGCGCGGCGCGGGAAGCGGCGTCGTTGAGCGTGGTCATCACGTCGATCGCCTGCTCGAACCGCTCACCGGTCGCCTTGTGCCGCGAGTTGAGCACGCCGACGCCGAGCGGCTTGGTCAACGTCAGCGGGACACCGGCGCGGCCCGCGTCGTTGCGCAGCAGCCTCGCCGGGTCGGCGATCCCCGTGACGGCCAGGCCGTACTTCGGCTCGGGGTCGTCGATGCTGTGCCCACCGGCGAGGTGACAGCCCGCCGGGCCGCAGACGTCGAGGCCGCCGCGCAGCACCTCGGCGGCCAGTTCGAACGGCAGTGTCTCCCGCGGCCAGCCGAGCAGGTTGACCGCCACCACCGGGGTCCCGCCCATGGCGTAGACATCGGACAGCGCGTTGGCGGCCGCGATGCGTCCCCAGTCGTAGGCGTCGTCGACGACCGGGGTGAAGAAGTCCGTGGTGGCGATGAGGGCGGTGGACCCGGAGATGCGGACCGCGGCCGCGTCGTCGCCGGTGTCGAGGCCCACCAGCAGCTCGCCGGCCGGATTCACGGGCGCCGCGCCGGTCAGGCCGCGGACGGCCGCCTCCAGCTCGCCGGGCGGGATCTTGCACGCACAGCCGCCGCCGTGCGCGTACTGCGTCAGCCGGTAACCCACGGGTTCATCGTGCCCGCCGGCGCCGGGCTTGGCAGGATGACGGCCATGGTTCAGGGAGGCGTATCCGGCCTGGTGACCGGCGCGGTCTTCAAAATCGCCGAGCGGCAGGTCCTGCCGCTGGCGGGTTCGATTCCCGTCCGCCTCCGCCATGCCTGACCCGCGCCGCGCGATCCCGCGCACCGACACGGTCCTGGCCGAGCCCCGGGTCGCCAAAGCCGCCGCGACGCTCGGGCGTGACCTGGTCAAATCCGTCGTCACCGCCGTCCAGCAGGCGGCACGCAGCGGCGAAATCGCCCCGGACGACGTTGTCGACACCGTCCTCGAGCGCCTCCCGATGAGCGCGTCCTCGCTGCGGCCGGTGGTCAACGCGACCGGGGTCGTCGTGCACACCAACCTCGGCCGGGCCCCGCTGTCGCCGGCCGCGCTCGACGCACTGGTCGCCGCCGGCGGGGCGACGGACGTCGAGTTCGACCTGGCCACCGGCGACCGGGCCCGCCGCGGCCGGGGCGCGCTCGCGGCGCTGGCCGCCGCGGTGCCGGACGCGGGCGCGGTCCACGTGGTCAACAACAACGCCGCCGCCCTGCTGCTCTGCGCGCTCACCCTGGCCCCGGGCCGCGAGGTCGTGGTCAGCCGGGGTGAGCTGGTCGAGATCGGCGACGGCTTCCGCATCCCGGACCTCCTGGCCTCGACCGGCGCCCGGCTGCGCGAAGTCGGCACGACCAACCGGACGTCGATCCGCGACTACGCCGAGGCGCTCGGCCCGGACACCGGGTTCGTGCTGAAGGTCCACCCGTCGAACTACCGGGTCGCCGGCTTCACGTCGGAGGTGGCGATCGGCGAGCTGGCCGGGCTCGGGGTGCCGGTGGTCGCTGACATCGGGTCCGGCCTGCTGGCCGCGCATCCGCTCCTGCCGGACGAGCCGGACGCGGCGAGCGCGCTGCGGGCGGGCGCCACGGTGGTCACCGCCAGCGGCGACAAGCTGCTCGGCGGCCCGCAGGCCGGCCTGCTGCTCGGCGACGCCGACGTCATCGAACGGCTACGACGGCACCCCGCCGCGCGCGCCCTGCGCGTCGACAAGCTCACCCTCGCCGCCCTCGAAGCGACCTTGCGCGGGCCGCTGCCGCCGGTGCGCGCGGCCCTCGAAGCGGACGTCGAAAGCCTTCGCCGACGCGCCGAGAGCCTGGTCCGGAACCTGCGGGACCTGGGCGCCGAAGCCGTCGAGTCCGAGGCGGCCGTCGGCGGCGGGGGAGCGCCCGGGGTCGAGCTGCCGAGCGTCGCGGTCAGCCTGCCGGCCCGGTACGCGGCGGCGCTGCGGACGGGCGAGCCCGCGGTGGTCGGCCGCGTGGTGCGGGACCGGTGCCTGCTCGACCTGCGGACCGTCCGCCCGGAAGAGGACCCGAAGGTGCTGGAAGCCGTCCGCCGATGCGGGTGATCGTCACCGCCGGGCACGTCGACCACGGGAAGTCCACCCTGGTCCGCCGGCTGACCGGGATGGAACCCGACCGGTGGGCCGAGGAACGCCGTCGTGGCCTCACCATCGACCTCGGCTTCGCCTGGACGCGCATCGGCGCCGAAGACGTGGCCTTCGTGGACGTCCCGGGGCACGAACGGTTCGTGCCGAACATGCTGGCCGGCGCCGGGCCTGCGCCGGCCGTGCTGTTCGTGGTCGCGGCGGACGAGGGCTGGAAACCGCAGTCGGCGGAACATCTCGCCGCGCTGGCGGCGTTCGATGTCCGGCAGGGGCTGCTGGTCGTCACCAAGGCCGACCGGGCCGATCCGGCGGCGGCGACGGCCGAGGCGCTGGCCGAGATCGCGGCGACGTCGCTGGGCGCGGTGCCGAGCGTCGCCGTCAGCGGTGTCACCGGCGCGGGCCTCGACGACCTGCGCGCGGCGATCGGCGAGCTGACCGGCGGCCTGCCCGAGCCGGACCCGGACGCCGACGTCCGGCTCTGGATCGACCGCGCCTTCACGGTTTCGGGAGCGGGGACGGTGGTCACCGGCACCCTCGCCGCCGGGACGATCACAGTGGGCGACGAGCTGCTGCTCGGGAACGCGAGAGTGAAGGTCCGCGGCCTGCAGGCCCTCGGTGAACCCCGCGACCGCGTCGAGGCCGTGGCCCGGGTCGCGGTGAACCTGCGCGGCACGGCCCGCGGTGACGTCGGCCGCGGCGACGTCCTGCGCACGCCCGGCCGCTGGCTCACCACGACGGAGCTCGACGTCCGGCTGCGCGGCGCCGAAGCCGCGGACCTGCACCGGAACCTGGTCCTGCACCTGGGGACGGCGGCGCTGCCGGTGCGCGTCCGTCCACTCGGGACGGACACCGCACGGCTCACCACGACCACCGCCCTCCCGTTGCGCGTGGGCGACCGCGGGCTGCTCCGCGACCCCGGCGAGCACCGGATCGCCGCCGGGTTCGACGTCCTCGACGTCCGCCCTCCGCCGCTGTCCCGCCGCGGAGCAGCCCGGGCGCGAGGTGACGAACTGGCCGATCCGGACCTCGCCCGGACCTACCTGCGGCACCACGGTTTCGTCCGCGCCGAGGACTTCGCCGCGATGGGCCTCACGGCGACAGGTGACCGCGTCGGCGGCTGGTTCGCCGACCCCGCGCGGTTCGCCGGGCTGCGGGCCGAAGCGGCGACGATCATCCGGGACTGGGACGCCCTCGCCGCCGGAACGCCGGTCGACGCGCTGCGGCAACGGCTCGGCCTGCCCACCCCGGAGCTGGTCGGCCCGCTGCTGGCGGGCACGGGGTTCGAGGTGACGGGCGGGCTTGTCCGGCGGCCGGGCGCGGGCCTCGCCCCGGCAGTCGAGAAGGCGCTCGAGAAGGTCGAGAAGCAGCTGGCCGAGCACCCGTTCCGCGCGCCCGAAGCGGACGAACTGCGGGCGCTGGGCCTCGGCCGCCGTGAACTGGCGGCGGCCGTGCGGCTTGGCCGGTTGACGGCACTGTCCGACGGGGTGGTGCTCGGGCCGGACGTCGAGGACCGGGCGGCCGCGGAGCTGCGCGGGCTGCCCCAGCCGTTCACCGTCTCCGCGGCGCGCCGGGCCCTCGACAGCACCCGCCGGGTGATGATCCCGCTGCTGGAGCGCCTCGACGCGGCGGGCCGGACCGAGCCGCTCGGCGACGGCACCCGCCGGATGAGTGGTTAGACCTGCGTCGAGCGGGTATCGGGATTACCGTGCGGGGTATGGGTGTGCGGCAGTGGATCGAAGGCTGGCCGGTCTACCGGCAGCTGACGGGACCCGACCGGACCGCCCGCGCCGCCGCGGCCAAATCGGACGGTTCGGAGAAATGGCACGCGCGCACCGAAGACGCCGACAAGGTGGTCAAGTCCGTCTGCCCGTACTGCGCCGTCGGCTGCGCCCAGAAGGTGTACGTCAAGGACGGCCGCGTCACGCAGATCGAGGGTGACCCGGACTCGCCCATTTCCCGCGGCCGGCTCTGCCCGAAGGGCTCGGCCAGCAAGCAGCTCGTGACCAGCCCGAGCCGCGTCACCGAAGTCCTCTACCGGCGCCCGTACGGCGCCGACTGGGAGCGCCTGCCGCTCGAAACGGCGATGGACATGATCGCCGACCGCGTCCTGAAGACGCGCGACGAGACGTGGCAGGACGCCGACGACCAGGGTCGCAAGCTCAACCGCACGCTCGGCTTCGCCAGCCTGGGCGGCGCGACCCTGGACAACGAAGAGAACTACCTGATGAAGAAGCTCTACACCGCGCTCGGCGCGATCCAGATCGAGAACCAGGCCCGGATTTGACACTCCGCCACGGTTCCCGGTCTGGGGACCTCCTTCGGTCGTGGGGGCGCCACGACGTTCCAGCAGGACCTCGCCAACGCCGACTGCATCGTCATCCAGGGCTCGAACATGGCCGAGTGTCACCCGGTCGGGTTCCAGTGGGTGATGGAGGCGAAGGCCCGCGGCGCGAAGATCATCCACGTCGACCCGCGGTTCACCCGCACCAGCGCGGTCTCGCACGTCCACGCGGCGTTGCGCGCCGGGTCGGACATCGCGTTCCTCGGCGGTCTGATCAACCACGTCCTGTCCGAAGAGAAGGACTTCCGGGAGTACGTGCTCGCCTACACGAACGCGGCCGCCATCCTGCGTGAGGACTTCGAGGACACCGAAGACCTCGACGGCGTCTTTTCGGGCTACGACCCCGAGAAGCGCAAGTACGACATGACGACGTGGGAGTACGAAGGCGCGCCGACCGTGCCCGCGGCCGGGTCCACCGATCCCGAACAGCCGGGGGAGCCCGGCTCGGAGGCCCACCACGGCGGTGAGGCGCACCAGCAGTCCGCCCGGGCCGACACCTACGGCAGCGGTGGCGCCGCCATCGGCGCCAAGCCGAAGCGCGACGAGACCCTGCAGCACCCGCGGTGCGTCTTCCAGGTGCTCAAGCGCCACTTCGCGCGCTACACACCCGAGCTGGTCGCCGACGTCTGCGGGCTGCCGGTCGAGCAGTTCGCCGAGATCGCCGAGGCGGTCACCGCCAACTCCGGGCGCGAGCGGACGACGGCGTGGGTGTACTCGGTCGGCTGGACCCACCACACGGTCGGCGCGCAGTACATCCGCACGGCGTCGATCCTGCAGACGCTCCTGGGCAACATGGGCCGGCCCGGCGGCGGCATCCTCGCGCTGCGCGGGCACGCCGGCATCCAGGGCTCCACCGACATCCCGACGCTGTTCAACTTGCTGCCCGGCTACATCCCGATGCCGCACGCGCACCAGCACCAGAGCCTCGACGAGTTCGTCGCCGCGGACGCGGGCAGCACCGGCTTCTGGGGCAACATGCGCTCCTACACCGTCAGCCTCCTGAAGTCGTACTGGGGCGACTCGGCCCAGCCGCACAACGACTTCCGCTTCGACTACCTGCCGCGCCTGACCGGCGACCACGGCACCTACGCGACCGTGCAGAAGCAGATCGAGGGGGAGTGCAAGGGCTACTTCCTGGTCGGGGAGAACCCGGCGGTCGGCTCGGCCAACGGCAAGTTCCAGCGGCTCGGCCTGGCCAACCTCGACTGGCTCGTCGTGCGCGACCTGCAGATGATCGAGAGCGCGACGTTCTGGAAGGACGGCCCGGAGATCGAGACGGGCGAGCTGAAGTCCGCGGAGATCGGCACCGAGGTCTTCTTCCTGCCCGCGGCCGCGCACACCGAGAAGGACGGCAGCTTCACCAACACCCAGCGGCTCCTGCAGTGGCACCACAAGGCCGTCGAGCCGCCCGGCGACGCGCGGTCCGATCTCTGGTTCTACTACCACCTGGGCCGGATCATCCGGGAACGCGCCGGCGACGACCCGCGCGACGCGCCGATCCGCGACCTCACCTGGAGCTACCCGGTCGAGGGCCCGACCGACGACCCGAGCGCGGAGTCCGTGCTCGCCGAGATCAACGGCCACGGCCCCGACGGCCCGCTCTCGGCGTACACACAGCTGAAGGACGACGGCTCGACCGCGTGCGGCTGCTGGATCTACTGCGGGGTCCGCGCGGACGGCCACAACCACGCGGCGAACCGGCAGCCGGGGTCCGAACAGGACTGGATCGCCAATGGCTGGGCCTGGGCGTGGCCGGCGAACCGGCGGATCCTCTACAACCGCGCGTCGGCCGACCCGGACGGCAGGCCGTGGAGCGAGCGGAAGAAGCTGATCAGCTGGGACGCCGAGCAGGGCAGGTGGGTCGGCCTCGACGTCCCGGACTTCGAGCCGACGAAGGCGCCGGACTACGAGCCGCCCGAGGGCGCCAAGGCGCAGGACGCGCTGAGCGGGCGCGACCCGTTCATCATGCAGACCGACGGCAAGGCCTGGCTCTACGTCCCGGCGGGGCTCGCCGACGGCCCGCTGCCGACGCACTACGAGCCCTTCGAAAGCCCGGTCGGGAACGCGCTGTACAGCCAGCAGGAGTCGCCGACGCGGCAGACGCTGGACAGCCCGTCGAACCCGTACAACCCGTCGCGGAGTTCGGTGTACCCGTACGTCTTCACGACCTACCGGCTCACCGAGCACCACACCGCGGGCGGGATGAGCCGGACCCTGCCCTACCTTTCCGAGCTGCAGCCGGAGTTCTTCTGCGAGGTTTCCCCGGCGCTGGCGGCCGAACGCGGGCTGGAGAACGGCGGGTGGGCGACGATCGTCTCGGCCCGGACGGCGATCGAGGCGCGCGTGCTCGTCACCGACCGGGTCAAGCCGTTGAAGGTCCGCGGCCGGACGATCCACCAGGTCGGCCTGCCCTACCACTGGGGCCCGAACGGGCTCTCCCGCGGTGACGCGGCCAACGACCTGCTCTCGGTCGTGCTGGACCCGAACGTGCACATCCAGGAATCCAAGGCCGCCACCTGCGACATCCGGCCGGGACGGCGCCCGCGCGGGGCCGCGCTGCCGGAGTTCGTGGCCGAATACCGGAAGCGAGCCGATGGCTGAATACGGCACCCAGCCCCGCATGGGGTTCTTCACCGACACGTCGGTGTGCATCGGCTGCAAGGCCTGCGAAGTCGCGTGCAAGGAGTGGAACGGCGTGCCCGAGGCGGGCGGGCTCGACCTGCTCGGCATGTCCTACGACAACACCGGCGCGCTGGGCTCGAACACCTGGCGGCACGTGGCCTTCGTCGAGCAATCCGAACCGGCCGCCCCGGCGCCGTCCACAGTGGACCTCGGAATGCCGGACGTCGGCGCGCCCGCGCAGGAGGAGCCGGGCGTGCGCTGGCTGATGTCGAGCGACGTCTGCAAGCACTGCACGCACGCCGCGTGCCTCGACGTCTGCCCGACCGGTTCGCTGTTCCGGACCGAGTTCGGCACGGTCGTGGTGCAGCAGGACATCTGCAACGGCTGCGGTTACTGTGTTCCCGCGTGCCCGTACGGCGTCATCGAGAAGCGCGAGAGCGACGGCCGCGCGTTCAAGTGCACCCTGTGTTACGACCGGCTCGGCGCGGGCCTCGAACCGGCCTGCGCCAAGGCGTGTCCCACGGACTCCATCCAGTTCGGCGAGCTGGACGAACTGCACGCCCGCGCCGACGAGCGGGTGAAGACCCTGCACGAGTCCGGGGTGCCGGAGGCGCGGCTCTACGGCCGCGATCCGGACGACGGTGTCGGCGGCGACGGCGCGTTCTTCCTGCTGCTGGACGAACCCGAGGTCTACGGGCTGCCGCCGGACCCGGTCGTCACGACCCGGGACCTGCCGGCGATGTGGAAGCGGGCCGCGGTGACGGCGGCCGGCGTGGCCGTGGCGGTCGCCGCGTCGTTCCTGGGCCGGCGCCGGTGAGCCCGCGCCGCGAACGGGCGATGGTCGAGCCCGCGGAGTTCAAGTCCTACTACGGCCGGCCGATCCTCAAGGAGCCGGCGTGGAAGCAGCCGGACGTGCCGCTCTACCTGTTCCTCGGCGGCGCGGCGGGCGCGTCGGCGACGATGGCCGCCCTAGCCGACCTCACCGGGCGGCCGGAACTGGCCCGGGTCGGCCGGCTGGTCGCCTCCGGTGGCTCGCTCGCGAGCGTCGTGGCACTGGTCCACGACCTGGGCAAGCCGACGCGGTTCCTGCACATGCTGCGCGTCCTGAAGCCGACGTCGCCGCTCTCGGTGGGTTCGTGGATCCTCTCGCCGTTCTCGGGGCTGGCGGCGGTGGCGGCCGCGTCCGAGCTGAGTGGACGGCTGCCGGCGATCGGCCGCCTGGCCGGCGCCGCCGCGGGGGTGCTCGGGCCGGCGATGTGCACCTACACCGCGGTGCTCCTGGCGGACACGGCGACGCCGTCGTGGCACGAAGCCCACGGGACGCTCCCGGTGCTGTTCGCGGGCAGCGCGATGACGAGCGGCGCGGGCGCGGCCCTGCTGGCGGTGCCGGCCGGGGAAACCGGCCCGGTCGTGCGGGCCGGGCTGGCCGGGGCGGTCGCGGAGCTCGTCGCCGAGCACCACCTGGAGACCGGGCTGGGGCTGGCGTCGGAGCCCTACCGGACCGGCCGGGCCGGGAAGCTGCTGAAGGCGGCGAAGGCGCTCACCGTCGCCGGTGCGGGGCTTTCGCTGGCGGCCCGCCGCAACCGGCTGGCAGGCGCCCTCGCCGGGGCGGCTTACGTCGCTTCGGGCCTGTGCACGCGGTTCGGTGTCTACGCGGCCGGTGTGGCGTCCACAAAGGACCCGAAGTACGTCGTCGTCCCGCAACGGGAACGGCTCAACCGGCGGGCAGGCCGCTGAAGAATTCCCCGAGCGCGGCGGCCAGGTCGGCGGGATTCTCCTCCGCCATGTGGTGCCCGGACCGGATCGCCTGCCCGCGGAGGTCGGTCGTCCAGCCGCGCCAGACGCCCAGGACGTCGCCGTAGAGGTCTTCGAGGTCGTCTTCGCTGGACCACAGGACGAGGGTCGGGCAAGTGATCCGCCGGCCGGCCGCCTGGTCGGCGTCGTCGTGCGCGCGGTCGACCCCCAGGCCGGCCCGGTAGTCCTCGAGCATCGCGGTGACCGTGGCCGGGTTGTGGATCGCCCGGTGGAAGTCGGCGAAGTTGTCCTCGCCGAGCCGGGCCGGCGTGTTCTTGGTGCCGACGTTGTACCAGGCGTCGGGGTCGGCCGTGATCACCCGTTCGGGCTTTTCCGGCTGGGCGAAGAAGAACCAGTGGAACCACTCGCGCGCGAACCGCGCGTCGCAGCGGGCGAGGGCTTCGCCGATCGGGACGGCGTCGAGGATCGCCGCGCCCTGGATCACGGACGGGTGATCGAGGGCCAGCCGCGTCGCCACGTACGCACCGCGGTCGTGCCCCGCCACGAAGAACCGGGAATGTCCCAGGCGCGCCATCAAAGCGACGCAGTCGGCTGCCATGACACGTTTGCTGTAGGGCGTGTGGTCCGCGTCGGTCGGCGGTTTCGTCGATTCGCCGTAGCCGCGCGTGTCCGGGCAGACGACGGTGAACCGGCCGGCGAGCCGCGGCGCGACCCGGTGCCACGTCGTGTGGGTGCGCGGATGCCCGTGCACCAGCAGCAGCGGCGGCCCCGACCCGCCGTGGCGGACCCGCAGGGTCACGTCGCCGACGTCGACGTGGTCGAGCTCGAAGCCTTCGAACACGGTCACCCCCGGACACGAAGCTGCCGCACCTCCCAGCGGAGGTGCGGCAGCACGCAGAACATGTCAGTCCTTGTTCGTGACGCCCTTGACGGCGTCCTTGATCTTCTCGCCCGCCTGCTTCAGCGAGCCCTTGGCTTGGTCCGCCTTGCCCTCGGCCTGCCACTGCTCGTTGCCCGTGGCGTCACCGACGGCTTCCTTCGCGCGGCCCTTGAGCTCTTCGCCCTTGTTCTCGATCTTGTCGTTCATGGGGGTGCACCTTCCGTCGCGGCGACATTTCCGGATCGGCCAGTCGCCAAAAGGGCCTTGTCCTCCGATTACCCACCGGTTCGCCGTCTACACATCACACAACCGGGTGGTCGTGGTGAGGCCGGTCACCCGTTCAGGACGCCGGGAGATGCCCGCCCATCCGCTCGATCCGCTGGATGGCCGGCTCCGCGAGAACGCCGTGGACCAGCACCGACACGGCCACGGCGAGCGCGCCGACGCGCCACAGCACGTCCTGCTGCGGCACCGGGAGCCGGTTGAGCGCGTAGGCGAAGTAGTAGAGCGTCCCGATGCCGCGGACGCCGAAGAACGCGATCGCCAGCGTGGCCGGCCGGCCCGCGGACGAGCCGAGCAGCGAAAGCCAGCCGACGACGGGCCGGACCACCAGCACCGCGAGCACGGCGATCACCACCTCGACGACGCGCAGGCCCTGCAGCAGCCCGTCGCCGATGGCCAGCCCGAGCCCCAGCAGCGCGAGCGGCACGAACAGCCGTTCCAGCTGGTGGCCGAACGCGTGCAGGACACCGTGGTAGTCGTGCGAGCGCTCCTGCGTCCGGACCGCGACTGCCGCCACGAACACGGCGACGAACCCGTTGCCGTGGGCCACTTCCGCGAGCGCGTAGGGGAGGAAGGCGAGGGCGAGCAGCACCAGCCCGTCGCCGTATTCGGCCAGCCGCAGCCGGTCCGAGGTCACCCGGAAGATCGCCCAGCCGAGCAGCCACCCGCCGGCCAGCCCGACCGCGACGCCGATCACCAGGGGCAGCAGCAGGTCGACCAGCACCCAGGAGACGTCCAGCTCCGGCTCGCTGCCCGCGAGCGCCAGGCCGAGCAGCACGAACGGCATGGTCAGGCCGTCGTTCAGGCCGGCCTCGGTGGTCAGCGTGAAGCGGATTTCGTTGTCCTTGGCCAGTTCCGGCTCGACGTCGGGGTGCGGCACGCCGACGTCGCCGGCCAGCACCGGGTCGGTCGGTGCGAGCGCCGCGGCCAGCAGCAGGGCGACGCCGGGCGTGAGCGCGAGCCACCAGTGCCCGAGGACGGCGATCGCCAGGATCGACAGCGGCATGGTCAGCGCGAGCAGCCGCCACGTCGAGCCCCAGCGCTTGAGGCCGAACGGGCGGTCGACGGACAGGCCCGCGCCGGCGAGCGCGACGAGGATGCCGAGCTGGGTGAAGGTCTCGACGCCCTGCAGGTGGACGGTGGGATCACTCCAGCCGTTGCCGTAGGGGGCGGGCAACGGGAGCAGGCCCAGGACGATCCCGGCGACCAGCATCACCAGCGGCACCGAGAACGGGCGGTCGGCGACGAGCTTCGGCACGATCGCCGCGGCGAGGGCCAGCAGCCCGGCGACGCCGAACAGCACGGTCAACGACGACACGGTGGTTCTCCTGCCCGCTCGGTGTGCGACCGGGGCGGGGAGGTCCGCGAGCTCCGGGTCCGGTCGAGCCTAGGTCGGGGTCCGGGCCCCCGCAGCGCGATCGGCCGGGCGCCGCGGGGCCGGGTAGCGTGACTCGGAGAGAGGCCTTCCGGCGCGACCGGCGGGTGGCGAACCGGGAGGAGGGCCGCGGTGACGGCGACGAACGGGGCCGGCCGGCCCTGCCGGTTCTGCGGCCGGACCGCCGGGCCGCGGGTGCCCGGCAAGACCGGCCCGATCTGCCTGGACTGCGTCCAGGCCGGCCTGCGGGTGACCGGCGACGGCGCGGACCGGCAGACCCGGGCCGGCGACGTCCTGGCCGCGGTGACGTCACCGTTGGCGGCGGTCTGCGAGTTCTGCGGCCGCCGGGAGCGCCGGACCTTCCTGGGCCTTCGACGTCCGTTGCTGCGTGTGGACTGCGCCGCGCGGGACGCGGTGATCTGCGTGGACTGCCTGAACCACGCGGGGGACGTCCTGAACGTCGCCCTGCGCCACTGACAAAACGCCCCAAAGCGGCCTTGGGTGCACCCAAGGCCGCTTTGGGGCGTTTCTACCTCACGCCGGAGCGGTGAACACGTACGAACCCGCGGGCACGAAGTACGTCCCCGGCGCCGAAGGCACCGCTTCCGGCGGCGCGACCACCGAGCCCGGCTGCGACGTCGGCACCTGCACCGTCGCCGACGCTCCCACCGGGACCGTCACCCGCAGCGTCAGCTTCCCGCCCGAGATCGACCAGTCGCTGACCGCGCCGCCGTACGGCGTCTCGTACGCCGACTTCGCCGACGTCAAGCCGCCGCCCGGACGCGGCGCCACCAGCAGCGACGCGTACCCCGGGGAAGCGGGGGCCAGGCCGCCGACCGAGCGGTACAGGAAGTCGCCGACCGAGCCGAGGCCGTAGTGGTTGAACGAGTTCATCCCCGGGTCGTTGAACGACCCGTCCGGCTTGATGCCGTCCCAGCGCTCCCAGATCGTCGTCGCGCCGTGGCCGATCATGTAGCCCCAGCCGGGGAACTCCGGCTGCAGCAGCACCTGGTACGCGACGTCGGCGTGGCCGTGCGCGGCCAGCACCGGCAGGAGGTTCTCGACGCCGAGGAAGCCGACGCTGAGGTGCCCGCCGGCCGCCGCCACCCGCGCCGCCAGCTTGTCCGCCGCCGGCTGGACCCGGTTCGCGGGGAGCAGCCCGAACGCCAGCGCCAGCACGTACCCGGTCTGCGTGTTCGCGCCCACTGTCCCGTCGGCCTGCGAGAAGCGGGCCGTGAACGCCGCCCCGACCTGGTCGGCGAGCGTCCCGTACTTCGTGGCTTCCGCGGTGTGCCCGGTGGCCGCCGCCATCCGCGAGACCAGCCGTGACGACCACGCGAAGAACGCCGTCGAGATCAGGTCCTGCGCGGTGTTGTCGTTGACGTTGAGCCAGTCGCCGAACGTCTGGTGGTCGCGGATCAGGTCGGCGCCCGACGTCGACCGCAGGTACTCGACCCACTTGACCATCGCGGCGAAGTGCTCGTTGATCACGCCGGTGTCGCCGTAGCGCTGCCACAGGGTGTAGGGCACGATGACGCCCGCGTCACCCCAGCCCGCCGTGCCCGAACCGCTCAGCACCCCCGGCGCGACGTCGGTGAACGACCCGTCGTCGTGCTGCGCGTCGACCAGGTCGTCGCTGAACTTGCCGAGGAAGTTCGCGACGTCGAGGTTGAACGTCGAGGTGCCGGCGAAGATCCCGATGTCGCCGGTCCAGCCGAGCCGCTCGTCCCGCTGCGGGCAGTCGCTCGGCACGGACAGCATGTTCGAGCGCTCACCCCACAGGATGTTGTGCTGCAGCTGGTTCACGAGCGTGTTCGACGTCGTGAAGGTGCCGGCCTGCGCGCCGGACGTCCACATCGCCCGGCCGGTCAGCGTCGACGCCGTCGGGGCAGAGGGCAGGCCGGTCAGCTCGACGTACCGGTAGCCGTGCACGGTGAACCGCGGCTCGTACGTCTCCGCGCTTCCGGTGCCCGCGAGGGTGAACCGGTCGGTCGCCTGCGCCGCGCGCAGGTTCGTCGTGTAGATCGTGCCGTCCGGGTTGAGCACCTCGGCGTGCCGCACGGTCACCGTCGTGCCGGCCGGGCCGGTCACCGAAAGCCGGTTCCAGCCGCTGAAGTTCTGCCCGAGGTCGGCCACCCACACGCCCGGCTTGGGCTGCGTCCACGCGACGGGCTTGAACTCCTGCTGCACGGTGACGCCGTTGTCCACTTGGGACACCAGGTTCGGCTTCGCGCCGGTCTTGACGCGCGGCGCCGCCCAGGCGCGGTCGTCGAAACCGGGGCGGTCCCAGCCGTTCGCGAGCCGCGCGTCGTAGGTCTCACCCTGGTAGAGGTCGTCGGCGCGGATCGCGCCGTCGCCGGTCTTCCAGGTGCCGTCGGTCGCGACCGTGGTGGCCGTGCCGTCGGTGAACGTCAGCTTCAGCTGCGCCGAGTACCACGGCTCGGTGCCGTACTTCTGGCTGCCCGCGATGCCGACACTGCCGGAGTACCAGCCGTTGCCGACCAGCGCGCCGAGCACGTTCTCGCCGGACCGGATCTGCCCGGTGACGTCGGAAACGCGGTACTGCACGCGTTTTGCGTAGTCCGTCCAGCCCGGGGCGAGCACCTCGGCGCCGACCTTGACGCCGTTGAGGTGCGTCTCCTGCAGCCCGAGCGCGGTGGTGAGCAACCGCGCGCTCGCGACCGGCTTCGAGACGGTGAAGCTCTTGCGCAGCAGGGGAGCGGGGGCGCTCACGGCGACGTTGGCGCCCCACGGCCCGGTGCCGTACGCGGCGACCGCCCGCGCGGCCGGCCAGGAGCTGTCGTCGAAGCCGCGCTGCTGCCAGCCGTCCGGCCCGGCCTGGCTCGCCTTCCAGGAACCGTCGGACACCACCGCCGGTCCACCCGGGACGGTCAGCTTCACGATCGCCCCGGCCGGGCTCTGCGTGGTGTTCTCGCTCCGGACCGCGATCGTGTTCGCGCCCGCGGTCAGCAGCGGGCCGACGTCGAGGACGGCGGCGGTCTTCCACGAGTCGGTGACCCGCGGGGAGTCGCTGACCTGCGTGCCGTTGACCCACACGGTCGCGCTGTCGTCGCCGGTCACCACGAGCGTGGCCTTCGGCGGCGCGGCCGCCAGCGTCAGCGCCTTGCGGAAGAACCGGGTCGACGGCGGCACCCCGCCGGCCGGATCGCCTTCGGGGTACCAGATCCAGCTCGCGCCGGCGAGGTCCGGCCCGGCCGCGGCGCGGCCGAGGAACGCGCCCGTCCATTCGGTGGCCGGGTCGCGCAGCGCGGTTTCGAAGCGCTGCACCGGGCTCCAGCCGCTCGTCCGCCCCTGGCCGTCCCAGACGCGGACGCGCCAGGTGTACGCGGTCAGCGACGCCAGCGCGGGACCGCCGTAAGCGACGTCGGCCTGCTGCGCGGAGGCGACGCGGCCGCTGTCCCAGACGTCGGACCCGGTGGCGGACACCACGATCTGGTACGCCGACTGCCGCTGCTGCGAGGCCGTGGACGTCAGCTTCCAGCCGAACCGCGGCTGTGCCGGGTCGACGCCGATCGGGTTCACCCGCTGCCCGACCGTGGCGCTCGCGACCGACACCGGCGCCGGGGCGAGCGCGGTTCCGACCTCGCTGCCCCACGGCGCGGTGCCGTAGGCGCCGAGATCAGCGGCCGCGGCCCACGCTCCGTCGGCGAAGCCCGGCTGTTCCCAGCCTTCCGGCGCGGTCGTCGCGCTCTTCCAGCCGGCGCCGGTGGCCCGGTCGGTGGTCCCTGACGCGGTCGTGACGCGCAGCCGGCCGAGCAGCCCGGCCGGGCCGCCCGAGTTGCGGACGGCGACCGCGAGGGTGTTGGTCCCGGCGGTGAGCGCGGGCCGCAGGTCCACGCCGAGCGCCGTCCGCCAGGAGTCCGCGGTGCGGGCCGAGGAGGCGAGAGGTTTGCCGTTGAGCCAGACGTCGGCGGTGTCGTCCCCGGTCAGCAGCAGCTGGGCGTCGGACACGGATCCGGCGGCCACGTCGAACGTCGTGCGGAAGTACCGGGTCGCGGCGGGCGCGGAGACGCGGGCGTCGCCCTCCGGGTACCAGATCCAGTGCGCCCCGGCGAGATCCGGCGGAGGGGCGGCGCCCGCCGGGGGGACCGCGGCGGCGGACAGGACCAGGATCGCGGCGAGCGTGGTGGTGGTCGCGCGCCAGAGCTTGGGACGCAGCATTGCGGGCTCCCTAACGGCGGGGACTGGAGTATTTAAACGTTTCAATACGGTGTGATATGTGACTGTAATCAGAGGATCACGCGACCGCAATACTCCACTGGAAGCAGCGAGGACCTGCCTCCCAGTTCGACGGGCTATTTCCTGAATCGTTTTAGGCCGGGCGGCCCCGGCCGAAGCGGGGCCGCCCGGCCGGGACTCACGCCCGGCGCCGACGGAGCCGGAGCACCACCACGACTCCGGCGATCCCCAGCCCGACCAGGACGATCGGCACCGCCGTGGGCAGCCACGGCCAGGCGCGGCCTTCGAACACGACTCCGTCGGTGGGCAGCTCGAGGACCTTCGCGGTCCAGCGCGCGGTCGCGACGTCCGTGCTGCGCGAGAGCGCGCTCACCGCGGTGTCGTAGGCGAAGCCGGGCCGGTCGTGGACGTACTCCGGAGCCGGGCCGCCCGGCGGGGGCGTCACCCCGCGCGTCGCGCCCGGGACGATCAGCCGGTCGAGGTCGGCGTCGGCCAAAGCCGCGCGGGGCACGAAGGTCAGGCCGTGCCGCGACCGGATCGGGGCGCCGTCGGTGCTCACGGCGAGCGTCCGCGAGGAGAGCGACTGACCCTCGGTGTCGAACACCGAGGCGAGCTCGATCTCGCCGACGCCGTCGGTGAGCAGCACGCCGATCTCGTCCGGGTTCCAGCGGAAGGCGGCGTTGACGATCGCGGCCGCGTCCGGCGCCGACGCCGGGGCGTGGACCGGGACGTCGGTGCCGTAGCGCGTCCAGCCGACCGCCTTCGCCGCGTCGGCCGCCACCTGACGCCCGGCCAGCCGTTCCACCCAGTGCAGGGTCCCGTCGATGCCGGACAGGATCCCGGCCGTGGTCACGACGTCGCCGTCGTCGACGAACCGCTGCCCGCGCACCCACTTCACAGCCGGGTAGTCGGCTTCCCAGGCTTCGATCTTGAGCCAGTGCGCGGTGGCCGGCCGTCCGTCGAGCAGCCCGGCGGAGGCCAGGACACCGCCGCCGTTGCAGACGCTCAGCAGCTTCGCGCCGTGGGCGGCCTGCGTGCGCAGCCAGCTTTTGACCGGTTCGGTGCTGGGCTCGCCGACGTCCGGGAGCGCGGGCACGACCACGAGGTCCGGCGCCTTCGGGCCGAGCCGCGCGGCGAGGTCGTCGAAGCTCAGGTCCGGCACGAGGTCGAGGCCACCGGTGAGCGGCTTCGGCTCGCGCTCCGGCGCGACGGTGTAGACGTTGAACCTGCCGGTCGCGGCCAGGATCTCGTACGGCGCGAGGGTGTCGGAGACGACGGCCCCGCGGTCGCCGACCACGACCACCGCGGTCGGCTTGGCCGGATCGTGGACCGGCGCCGTCGCGGCGGGCAGGGGACGGGCCGGACCGGGGGAGTAGAGGGCGTCGAACGCGGACAGGGCGGCGATCGCGGCACCGCCGGCGGGGACGGCGAGCACGGCGACGACCAGCGCGAACCACTTCAGGACGGTGCGCACGTCAGTGCCAGTACTCGGCGCGGCGCCACACCATGGCGGCGAGCATCAGCGGGAACATGATCGTGTGCCCGGCGACCATCAGCGTCGACCCGGAGATCGCGCCGAGCCAGAACGGCACGAGCAGGACCACGAACGGCAGGTACATCGCCGCGGACATCTCGGCGATCCGCGGCCACGAGTGCCGCCGCAGGGCCATCACCGCCACCATGCCGACGGTCATGTCGGTGGCCATCACGATCGCGTCGACGTCGGCGCGCTCCAGCCAGGCGGCCGGCCACAGCGCGCCGAGCGCCATCATCCCGACGAGCATGGCGACGACCATCTCGACGTAGTGCCCGGTGAACCGGGCGAGCTTGCGGGTGGTGCTGCGGGGTGGGGCGGTGGTGGTCATCTCGGGTTCCCTCCAGTGCGGTTTCGCTCCTGGACGAGAGTCCCGGGTGCCGGCCGCGCGGGGACGTGCCGGAAGTCATGACCCGGGTCATGTGACCGCTCAGAGCAGGCCGAGGTCCCGCGCCCGCAGCGCGGCCTGGGTGCGGTCCCGGGCGCCGAGCTTGCCGAGCACGTTCGTCACGTGGTTCTTCACGGTGCCTTCGGCGAGGAACAGCGTCGCGGCGATCTCGCGGTTGCTGCGGCCGTCGGCGAGCAGGCGCAGCACGTCCCGCTCCCGCTCCGAGAGCGGCACCACCAGCGGCTCGGGAGTCGGCTCGGACAGCGCCGCGATCCGCGCGACGACCTTCGCGGCGACCGACGGTTGCAGCACCGACTCGCCCCGCGCGGCCGCCAGCACCGCTTCGATCAGCCGGGCCGACGAGACGTCCTTGAGCAGGTACCCGACCGCGCCCGCGCGCAACGCCGCGAAGACGTCTTCGTCGTCGTCGAACGTCGTCAGCGCGATCACCTGGACGTCCGGGTGGGCCAGCCGCAGCCGCCGGGTCGCGCCGACGCCGTCGAGGACCGGCATGCGCAGGTCCATCAGGACGACGTCGGGGCGCACGGAAGCGGCCTGCCGCAAGGCTTCCTCGCCGTTGCCCGCCTCGCCGGCGACGGTGATGCCGTCGTGGGTCGCCAGCAGCGTCGCGAGGGCTTCGCGGAACAGCGCCTGGTCGTCGACGAGCAGGACGCGGACCGGTGTCATCCCGGGACCTCCATGCTCAGCGCGCTGCCCTCGCCCGGCGCCGAGGTGAAGTCGAGCTTGCCACCCAGCTGCTCGGCGCGTTCCCGCAGCCCCAGCAGCCCGAACCCGGCGGACGCGGCGCCGTCGCTGCCCGCGCCGTCGTCGCGGACGACGACCCGGACCGAGGTGTCGGCGTAGGCCAGGACCAGGTCGACGCGGTCCGCGGCGGCGTGCTTGCGGACGTTCGTCAGCCCTTCCTGCGCCGTCCGGAACAGGGCCTCGCGGTGCTCTTCCGGCAGCGGCCGCTCGGCGCCGGAGACCGTGAGCTCGGCTGGGACGCCGGCTTCCGAGGCCAGCGTCCGCAACGCGTCGGCCAACGGCGTCGGCCGTGGCTCGCGCAACGCCTTCACCGAGCGGCGGACCTCGGCCAGCGCGGTCTCGGCCTGCTCCTGCGCCTTGGCGAGCACGTCGTCGGCCTTGCCGGGGTCGGTCGGCAGCACCGCCCGCGCGGCCTTGACCTGCATCTGGACGACGGTGAGCGAGTGCCCGAGCCCGTCGTGGATGTCGCGGGCGACGCGGTTGCGCTCCTGCGCCGTCGCGAGCCGCTCGGCCTGGGCGGCGTAGTCACGCAGCTTCTCGTGCGCTTCGGCCAGCTCGCCGCGGGACTGCTGCTCGCGCAGCAGCAGCTCGGTGACGACGGCCGCGAACAGCACCGACACGAGCGTGCCGAGCCCCTCGCGCAGGCCCTCGCCCAGCGACATGCCGAGGTGCACGAGCGGGACCACGGCGATGACCAGCGCGATCGCCGGCCGCGGCAGCCGCAGCACCACGCACTGGCTGACCAGGACCACGAGGAACAGCGTCGCCCCGACCCCGGCGTTGATCGTGAAGACGACGAAGGCCAGGGGGAGCTGGACGGCGACGTACGCGGCCGACCACACCGCCCGGCCGCGCTCGCGCACCCAGCCGAAGCCGGCGGTGGCCAGCACGGCGAAGACGGCGCCGAGGACGAGGGAGAGCACGGGCTCCCCGGACCCGAGGACCCCGAGCACCACCGAAAGGAAGGCACCGCAGGTCAGCACCCCCAGTGCCCGGTTCATGGCGACATGCTGAGGCGTCCGGAGCCGCTGGTCAAGCACTTCCGGCAAAAGGAAAGCGCTTCCTCGCTCACGCGGCCGCCGCCGGCGGGCGCGGTTAGGGTTGAGACGACGGCGAAGCCGAGACGGGAGTCCGACATCGATGTCAGTCCTTTGGGGCGTTTCTTTCGACGCCACTCCGCTGTCCGGGGTCGTGGTCGAGTTCCTCAAGACGGCGCGCCGGACGGCCGCCCGGGGCCTCCGCGTCCACCTCGACCTCGGCTACGACATCAAGGCCGACAAGGGCGCCTTCTTCCGGCCCTACCGCGACGAGGCCGGGCTGCTGCCCGAGTGGGTCACGCTCGACCGCGTCGAGGGCGTCGAAGACGTCCGCGGTTACGACGGCGCGTTTGTCGAACGGGTGCTTGCGCAGGTCGTCCAACGCGGCGACGAGAGCCTGCGGCCGGAGATCGACCGGATCGCCGGCGAGCTGGCCGCGAAGATCGTCGCCACCTGGGAACGCCTCGGCGTGACGATGGTGATGGTCGAGAACGGCACGCTGCCGGAGAACCTCACCTACACCGAGGCGCTCTACCGCGCGATCGACCGGTACGGCGCCCGCCACCGGCTCGGCCGGTTCGTGTTCTGGCGCGACCACGACCTGATGTGGCAGAGCGAGCCGGGCATCGCCAAGTACGGGCGGTTCCCGTACCCCGGGGTGCCCGCGCCGCGGAACTCGCCGCACATCCACTACTTCGCCCTGCACGAAGAGGCCCGGGCGCGGACGCTCGAATGGGTGCCCGGCCTGCGGAACATCGACGTCCTGCCCAACGCGTTCACCATCGCGCCCGCGCGGCTCGACGAGCGCAACACGACCTTCCGGCGTGACCACGGCATTCCCGAGGACGTCCCGCTGCTGGCCCGGATCACGCGGATCATCCCGCAGAAGCGCATCGACCGGGACCTCCACCTGCTCGCGCTGCTGCCGGACGCGTGGCTGTTCGTCGCGGGCGACGTCGGCGAAGCGCCCGCCGAGCACGTCCGGCTCACGGCGCTGGCGGACCGGCTCGGCGTGCGCGACCGGGTCGTCTTCGGCGGCTGGCTGACGCCGTACGACACCGCCGTGCCCGGCCGCCATTCGGTGCGGGACCTCCTGGCGCACACGACGGTCGTGCTGTTCCTGACCTCCTACGACTACGAGAGCTACGGCAACCCGGTCAGCGAGGCGATCGCCTCCGGGACGCCGTACGCGACCAGCGGGTACGAGCTCTACGACGTCGTCTACGGCAGCAAGGGGTTCCGGGCGCCGGTGCTGGACATCCGGACCCGCGACCTGCCGGACGCGGCGTTCGCCCGCGAAGTGGCCGAGCTGATCACCGACGAAGGGAAACGAGCGGAAGTGGTGCGGGCGAACTCCGAACTCGGGCAGGCGCGGTTCGGCACCCGGGTCGTCGACGAGCTGGTAGACCGGCTGTACCCGCCGCCGATGGGCGCCGGCACGCGGCTGAGCGTCGTGCTGCCGGTGTACAACGAGGCCGCGAACCTGCCGGAGGTGCTGCGGACGCTGCACGACCAGCAGGCCCTGGACAAGGAAAGCTACGAGGTCGTCCTGGTCGACAACAACTCGACCGATGACACCGTGGCCATCGCACGCGCCTTCGCGGCGTCCCATCCCGAGCTGGCGCTGCACGTGATCGCCGAGCCCGAGCAAGGTGTGTCGTGCGCGCGGCGGGCGGGCATGGACTTCGCCGCGGCGCGCAGCCGCAACCGGCCCGACACCGACCCGGGGGAGCGCTTCTACCTCGTGTCCGCCGACGCGGACTGCCGGGTCGACCCGCACTGGCTGGCCGAGCTGTTCGCGGCGATGGAGACGAGCAAGGCCGCGATCGGCGTCTGCGACTACTACTACAACGCGGAGCACTTCACGAACCGGCCACGGCTGTGGGACGCCATCCAGCGGACGCTGCGCTGCCGCGCCGTCACGTTCTCGCTGTTCGGCGGCTTCCCGGACGGAAAGGGTTTTGCCGTCGAGCGCGACGCCTACGAGCGCGCCGGCGGCATCGAGATCTTCTACCAGCTGCAGGACGGCAAGTTCGTCAACCACCTGTCCGACGACTGGGACTTCGGGATCAAGGTCGCCAGCGGCGGCGACGCCATCACCTACGCGCCGCGCTCGCGGGTCGAGATCAACCCGCGGCGCGTCGACCACGCCATCGACGAGGTCATCGCGGGCCGCGCCTACGGCTCGGACGGCATCATCGTCATGCGCGACATCCGGCCTTCGGTGCCGACGACCGCCGTCGACCTCACCGAGGCCGAGGCGCGGCAGGCGTGGGAGTTCTCGATCAAGGACTTCACCCCGAAGAACACGATCTTGCCGGTGCTGCTGACACCCGCGCTCCTTGAGGACGACGCCGTCATCGCGTTCTTCGGCACGGACCTGGCCGCCCGGCTCGCCCGGCGGATCGCCGAGATCCGCGCCGAGATGCGCGTGGTCGACTTCACGCCGATCCACGCGTACAAGACCCCGTCGTACCGGCTGTACCTCGAGTTCGCCGACGAACTTTTCGCGTGCCTGCGCAAGCACGTCGGCGAAGACATCGGGCACCCGCCACCGCTGCCGCCGTGCCTGGCGGAGGTGCCACCCGACCGCTTCGCCGAATTCGTCCACTACTACTGCGAAGACCGGGAATCGGGCGAAGCCCACAACTACTTCGGCAACGGAGGGGTGTTCTGATGACGCTGGCGTACGAAGCGGCGATCGGCTCGCTGCACGGGCTCGATCCGGCGTGGCCCCGGCCCGCCGTGCTCGACGTCCTCGAGGCGCCGGAGAACCGGCACCTGCTCGACTTCGTCCAGGAGGACCCGTTCGGGGCGCACGTGTTCCCGGGCAACCTCCCCGGTTCGCCGTCGGAGTTCCTCAGCGACCTCGACACGCAGCTGGCGTCGTCCGGCCCGATCCACCTGTGGTCCTACATCCCGACGTGCGCCTACCGCTGCCGCTTCTGCCAGTACCCGGTGGTGCTCGTCAAGGGCAAACCCGAGGTGCAGTACGAAAAGGCGAAGCACTGGGTCGACCTGAACATCGCCGAGGCCCGGATGTGGCTCGACGCCGTGCCGCACCTGGCCGGCGCCGAAGTGGGGGAGTTCAACGTCTTCGGCGGCACGCCGTCGTTGCTGCCGGAGCCGGAGATCCGCCGCCTGCTGGACTTCTACCGGTCGGAGTTCGGCTTCACGGCCGACACGACGATCCGGTTCGAAGGCGACCCGAGCACGTTCACCCCGGCGAAGCTCGAGCTGCTCCGGGACCTGGGCTGCACCAAGCTGTCCAGCGGGGTCCAGTCCTTCGACGACCACGTGCTGGAGCTGTGCGGGCGCGAGCACAGCGCGCAGATGTGCGTCGACTTCGTCCGCAACGCGACGGCGGCGGGCTTCGAGTGGGTCAGCATCGACCTGATGTACGGCCTGCTTGACCAGACCCTCGACAGCGTCCGCCGCGACCTCGACGTCGTGCTGGAGAACGAGGTCACGGCGGTGGTGTGCACCAAGCTGCACCTGGCGTCCTACAGCGACACCCGCACCGGCGTCACCGGCGAGAAGCCGGCCGCGTGGCAGCTGCCGTCCTACCGGGACAAGCTGGTGCGCGACGGCCACCGCTGGCCGACGCTCGGCGAGCAGTACCAGATGCGGGAGCTGCTCACCGACGGCCTGCGCGAGGCGGGCTACACCGAGCACCCGACGATGTACTTCGCGCGCGACGGCCTCGGGCCCGAGAAGTGGAAGTCCATCATGGTCGACCAGGACAAGCAGGAGGCCGAGGTCGCGATCGGGCTGGGCGGCAGCTCGAGCTGCCGCGCGTCGGAGGCCATCTCCGACGTCAACTCGAAGCGCTACATCGAAACCGTGGAGGCGGGGCGGATTCCCCTGGGCTCGGCGACGCGCTTCACGGCGGAAGCGCAGGAGACGCGGGCGGTGAAGATGGCGCTGACGACGTTGCAGCCGTTGCGGGATTCCCTGCACGCCGAACGGTTCCCCGGCCGGTCGTTGTTCGCGGAGCCGTGGCTCGGGAAGTTCCGTTCGCTGGCCTCGCGCGGGCTCGTCCGGCTGCTTCCGGACGACGGCGTCGTCGAACTCACCCCAGTGGGGGAGGTGCTGGTCGAAGCGATCATCACCACCGAGCTATAGATCACTACATCGAGTGACACATCGCTCGCGGGGAGCGATACGGGCAGGCACCATGGGCTGCGAACGTGCCCGTACCGAGATCGGAGCCCCGATGAGCCGAACCGTTGCCGGACACGACGAACAGCGGTGGCGGGCCCGGCTCGCCGCGGCGGGCGCGCTGGCCGCGTTCGCCTCGGTGGTCGTCGCGGTCCCCGCCGAAGCCGCGCCCGACTACTCACTCGCGGACACGAACTTCGCGGGGACCCAGATCGCGCTGCACGAAGGCGTGCAGGGGAGTGCCCGGGTCGACCCGGCCGGGCAGACGCTCGGCCACGACGTCAGCGGGCACCAGGGCCCGGTCGACTGGGGCGCCGCGGCCGCCGCCGGCGCGAAGTTCACCTACGTCAAGGCGACCGAGGGCACCGGGTTCCTCAACCCGCAGTTCATCGGCCAGTACGACGGCGCCCACTCCGCGGGCCTGATCCGCGGCGCGTACCACTTCGCGCGCCCGGACATCTCCGGCGGCGCGGAGCAGGCGGAGTACTTCATCGCCCACGGCGGCGGCTGGGGGCCGGACGGCAAGACCCTGCCGGGCGCGCTGGACATCGAATACAACCCGTACGGCGACGTCTGTTACGGCAAGAGCCCGGCCGACATGACGGCGTGGATCGCCGACTTCACCCGCACGTATCTGGCGAAGGCCAAGCGCAGCGCGCTCATCTACACGAGCACGTCGTGGTGGAAGACCTGCACCGGCAACACCGACCGGTTCGGCAACACCGACCCGCTGTGGCTGGCGCGATACGGCCCGGACGTCGGCGAGCTGCCCGCGGGCTGGGACAAGCAGAGCATCTGGCAGTTCGCCCGCGGCGGCGGCCTGCCGGGCGACCAGAACTACTACAACGGCCCGATGGGCCGGGTGGAGGCGCTCGCCGCCGGTCAGCAGGCCTAGCGCTTCCAGCCGGACAGGTCCGGCCACGGTGGCCGGCGCAGCACTGCGAGGGTGCCGAGGGTCGCCGCGACGAGCCCGGTGGTCACGGCCAGCACCGCGACCAGGGTCGCGTTGACCGCCGGCTCCCACTTGGCCTGACCGTCGCGGATCGCGAACACCCCGGGTGGCCTGCTGACCGTGATGACGGTCGTGCCGTCCGGGGTCTCGTACGGGTCACCGAAGAGCCGGGGAGGAGTTTCGCCTGGTCGCGGCAGGCCTCTGAGGGTCATGTTCCCCCATCGAACTCGAAACGGGCGTGGTTGACAAGATCGGACAGGACCGCCCCGGTGTCCTTGTCGCCCCGTGACCGGCTCCCTACGATCGGTCAGAAGCGGTGACGCCGGTGTCACCCCGGATGTCCTTTGTGGACCAGGGAGGCGCCGTGCGCAGGATCGCCTTGCTGGCCGCGGTTTCCGTGGCTGCGGCCGTCGTCGTCTCCGCGCCGGGCGCGGCGGGGGCGCGGCCCGCCTGGTTCACCTCGTGGGCCCAGTCGCAGGACGGCCGGGCCGACGCGCCGGTGTCGGGCCAGTCGCTGCGGATGGTCACCCACCTGAGCCAGGGCGGGGACGCGGTGCGCGTCCGGCTCCAGAACACCTTCGGCGCCGGGCCGCTGACCATCGGGCACACCACCGCGGGCCTCACCACGGACGGCGCCGCGGTCGCGGAAGCGCGTGATCTGACCTTCGCGGGCGAGCGCGCCGTCACGATCCCCGCCGGCGGCGAGGTCTGGAGCGACGAAACCAGGCTGGTCACGCGCCCGGACACGAACCTCGCGGTGAGCATGTTCGTGGCGGGCACGGCCACACCCGGCCGGCACGGCGCGGCGCTGCGGGACAACTACCTCACCCCGCCGGGATCGCGTGACCACGCCGCCGACGTCTCCGGCGGAGCCTTCACTTCGACGGTGGGCTCGACGTACGTGGTGAGCGCGGTCGACGTGCACAACCTCGCGCTGACGGGCACGGTCGTCCCGTTCGGCAGCTCGGTCGTCGACGGCATCGGCAGCACGAACTGCGGCCCGGGCTGCACCCAGCTCGGCGCGGACCGGCGCTGGACCGACGACCTGGCGCGGCGGATCGTCGCGGCGTCGGCCCCGCTCGCTGTCGCGAACGCCGGTGTCTCGGGCACCACGAGCGCGAAGAGCTGTCCGGGCTCGCCGCCGTCGATCGCCGGGCTGGACGCGCTCAGCCGCCTCGACCGGGACGTGCTGGCGCTGCACGGCGTCCGGTCGGTGCTCTACTACTACGGCACCAACGACCTCGCGTTCGGCTGTGACGCGGCGACGATCCTCGACAGCTACCGCGAGGTCTTCCGGCGGCTGCGGGCCGCGGGCATCAGCGTCTACGTCACGCCGAGCACACCCCGGCCGGGGTACGGCGACCGGAACAACCTGGACCGGCACGAGATCGCGCTGTTCGTCCAGAAGTGGAACACCTGTGGCGGGTTGTGTTCGGGTGTCGTGGACTTCGACGAGGTGCTGAAGGATCCGCTGAAGCCGAACAGCATCCTGGCCGCGTACGACAACGGTGACGGCATCCACGCCAACGCCGCCGGCCAGCAGGCGCTCGCGGACTTCGTCTCGCTGCCGATGCTCACCCGGAGCTGACTCCTCGATCGGGGCCGGTTCTTCACACGATGGCGTGACCCCGCGAGTCGGAACGGCGGGACTGTGCCCGCGGGTCCGCAGAGTACGTCCGTGATGAACAACTCGATGGACGACGCGGGGTGCTGCCTGCTGTCGGTGGCCTGGAACGTCGCCCCGCTGGCCGAAGGCGCACCGGACTCCCGCCGCGGCGACCTCCGGCGCACGGTCGTGGCGGTGTGCCGCACGGCCGGGCACGGCGCCCGGGACTGGGCCGCGCGGAACGGGACGGGCGCCGAAGCCGAGTACCGGCCGTTCCTGCAGCTCGCCGACGTCGCCTACGAGATCGCGACGCTCTTGTTGCTGGTGGAGGACTTCCTGGTTCCGGACCTGGAGCGCGAGCACCGCCGCTGGGCCGAGATCGAGGAGCTGACGGCCCGGCTGACCGAGCTCGCCGGCTGGACGTCGGCGTTCCTGTCCTTGTCAGGGTCACCCTTACGAATGTAAGGTCCACCCTGACAAGGGAGGTCGACGTGGCGACTGCCGTGATCGCGCATTGTTCGTTCTGTGGCAAGCCCAGCACCGAGGTCGAGACGCTGGTGAGCGGCCCGGGAGTGCTGATCTGCGACGGCTGCGTGCAGCTGTGCGTGTCGGTGATAGCGGGCAAGCCGGCGTCGGCCCCGCACATCGCGCCGTGGGAGCACGACCTGTCACTGGAGCAGGTCCTGGCCAACCTGCGCCCGGTCGCGGCGGCGAGCGCGCAGGTGCAGCAGAACCTGGCCGCATGGGTCGGCAAAGCTCGTTCCCTGGGCGGCACGTGGGCACAGATCGGCGAGGCGCTGGGGATGACCCGCCAGTCGGCGTGGGAGCGTTTCGGTTCTACGGCTTGAGGCCAACGCCGGCGTAGAGGCCGTCTTCTTCGGGGTCGACAACGGCGGCCAGCCGGTCGGGCCGCCAGTTCGCCGAGGTGGTCAGCCCGGGCTCGACGAGCTCGAAGCCGTCGAAGAGACTGAGAACTTCAGCGCGCGTCCGCGGGTAGATGTGGTCCTGCGTCGACTTCATGGTCTCGGCAACCCGCGGATCCCGCAGCACGGCGAAGTCGTTGGTGAGGTGCGTCAGGGCAAGGTAGCTCCCGGGCGCGAGCGCGTCCCGGTAAGCCCGGAAGACGGCATGGATGTCCGGCTCGGGCGGCAGGTAGTGCCCGAGGGTGATGGCCAGCAGCCCGACGGGTTTCCCCAGGTCGAGGAGTTGTTTGACGGGCTCGGACGCCAGGATGGTCTCGGGATCGGTGGCATCGGCTTCCAAAGCGGCGGCGCGGGAGTTGCCTTTGAGCAACATGAGACTGTGCGCGACGGCAACGGGTTCATGGTCGACGTAGACGACTGTGGAGGCAGGGTCGACTTCCTGCGCGACTTCGTGCACGTTGCCGACGGTGGGGATGCCGGAGCCGAGGTCGAGGAACTGCCGGATGCCTTGGTCGAGCAGAAACCGCACGACGCGGCGGAGGAAGGCCCGGTTGCGCCGGGCGACGGTGGCGACTTGGGGTTGGATGGCCTCGAGTTGTTGCGCGACGGCCCGGTCGGCGGCGAGGTTGTGGGCTCCGCCTAGTAGGTAGTCGTAGATGCGTGCGGCACTGGGCCTGGAGATGTCAGCTCCAGGCGGAATCCAGTCGGCGCCTTCCTGGTCGGTCACAGCTCGTCCCCCTCTTCGCAGGCTCGGGCCACCTTAGCGGTCGGGGGTGTCGGGCCGCTTCGCTTTCGCTGACTCGCTCACGGCCTGCTCGAGACGACGACGATCACCACTGTCGGAACGGCATCGACCGCAACCCGGCGCGGGTTACCGGCTGCCAGCAGGAGCACGAGCGCGCCGAGAACGAATTGGACGATCCACGGTCGCCGGCGCTGCCTGACTGGGTCTCGCTCACGACGCGGGCGGATGCCCTGGTGGCGCGGTCGTCGGGGGAGTACCGGGGCTCGGGGTGAAGTGGTGTCGTTCGCTGCCTGCACGGCGGCCCGGATCGGCGAAGTCTCGGGCTGCTGGGTTGGGGATATCGACACCTCGTCGTGGACCTGGACGGTTCGCCGGCAGACGACGCCGTCACCTGGCGGGCTGGTGGGCAAGGGGAAGCGAGCTCGGACGGTGTCGTTGATCGAGGACATTCGAGAGCTGGTCCGGCGGTGTATCGCGCTCGCTGACAACGAGCCGGACGGCCGGCTGTTCAAGGGACGCGCGGTGGCCGAATCACCACGGCGGTGCTCCGGGACGCAACGGCCTGGGACGAGGTTGTGGCGAAGCTCGGATATGACCACTTGCGACGCCATGACCTGCGGCATAAGGGTTTGACCTGGATGGCGGATGTCGGGGTACCGGTGCATCACCTTCGGAAGATCGCAGGGCACGGCTCGCTGACGACAACACAGCGATATCTGCATCCGGATCGCCAGTCGGTCACGGATGCAGGTGAGCTGCTAACTCGACACCTTCGGTCGCCGAGCACGCCCCAGTTGCGAGCCGTCTGACGGTTGTATAGCCGCTCGCACAGGTGTTCGCTCAATGCTACTGGACCACTACGGATAGGGTTTCACTCGGCTGTGACACCCATATGCTGTGCCAGGTGCGTGGATATGTCGTCAGTGTGAGCTAGACTACGGACCAGCGAGTTGGAAAGACCCCGACCGGGGTCAACACCTCGGCCGGGGTCCAGTTGCATTGGCCATGCTCTGCGACCGTACAAGGAGGCGGCAGACGGCATCAAGGCTGTCCGCCGTATGAGGTGTTCGCGCTCGCGGAAAGAGCAAGGTGATCGAGATGACCCGTAAGGTCATTCGGCCGGGAACACCGGCGCCATCGTCGGGGCAGTACAAGGTCCCCGGCAGCAAGACTGAAGTCACGGCGGTCGAGGGCAAGCCTATGCCGCCGACGCCCAAGAAGGGGCAGGGCTACATCGAGGTCGACAAGACCAAGCACAAGAAGTAGCTGAAGGATGGATGCTGTGAGGCGCCGGCTTGCTTGGGCTGGCGCCCCACAGTCCTTTGTGGATGAAACCGATCATTTCCTCGATCGGCTGCGCTCGGTCCCCATCTGGTCCCCGGGCCGCGAAGAAGCTGATCGTCAACGTGTGTGAGTCTGGCAGAGAAAAGCCGCCCGACCTGGGCTTTCACCCAAGTTGAGCGGCTTCTGTGTCCGTCGGGCTGACAGGATTCGAACCTGCGACCCCTTGACCCCCAGTCAAGTGCGCTACCAAACTGCGCCACAGCCCGGACCCGCACTTCTCAGTGCGTACGAGTACTCTAGCGCGCCTCCGAAAGGACCTTGTAACCAGGGTCCCCCGCCCGCCTGACCTGCGGAAACCCGGCGAAAGCCGGAACCGGCAGGGAGGGCGGGCGAGGGACGAGGTCACGCTGGGTTGTTCGCGTGGGTCAGGGTCTGCCACGCCACGAACAGGGCGTTCGTCCCGGCCGGGCGGCGGGACTCCGTCAGTGTCTGCGTGTTGGCCATCGCGATGCCGAGGCGGCCGTGGAGGGCGTTGAACCCCACCTCCGTCACCGGGCCCAGACCCTTCTTCACGCTGCCCTTGCACAGCCACGACGGGACCGCCGTGCCCAGCTCGTACTTCGACTGGAACCCCAGGGCCTGGCGCAGGCGCTCGCCCACGTCCGTGCCGTACACGTCCTGGCCCTGGATGCGGAGCGTCTCGGCCACGTCCGCGATCGCCGCTATTCCGTAACCCGTGTGGACGAAGTCGCGGCATGTCTCCTGGGTCAGGCCGTCCACGAATGTTCCCTGGCCCTGCCAGTAGCCGACGATCTGGTCCCGGGTGGACAGACCGCTGCCGGGGACCGTCTTCGGGAGCGCGCCGTCCGAGGACAGGTAGATGTACGCCGCCACGCGGTTGCGGTATCGGGTTACCGCCTTGTCGTAGTTCGTCTTGTCCTCCAGGAACACCGAGATGCCTACCGCGGCCTCCATCATGGACAGTTCCCAGTTGCCGTTGCTGTTGCTGCCGTTGAGAATTTTGTTCAAGTACACGTTACGCAGCATCGTGCCGAAGCGGCCCGAGTTCGGCCAGCTCGTGTACGTGTACTTGATGATCTCCGCCGCGCGGGGCCAGGATGAGCCCGCCCACCCGGTCTGCAGGGGCGCGTTGCTGTTGGTGTGGTTGGTGATCGTCGCCGACCACGCGTCCATCAATGCGATCGCTTTCTGGGCGTACCGGGCGTCGCCCGAGATGTACCAGATCAAGGCGTCGGTGTACGCCGCGATCGCGTCCTCGCGCTCGTCCGTGCAGCCGTAGTTCGGGTCCGAATACGGGCCGCATTCGACGACGGAACGGGGTTTCGCGGTGCGCGAAAGCGATGCGTACGTGCTCGCTTTGGCCTGGTCGTAAGCGCTTTTCCACGGCTGGGCGCCGGCGTTCACCTGCGCCTTCACGAAGTCCAGCTGCGGACGGCTGACCAGCACGCCCGGGTGGGTGAACGTCGCCGGCGCGGCGGGCGCCGGCGTGGCGATCAAGCCCAGGGCGAGCGGGACGAGGGCGGCGAGCGTGAAGACTTTTCTCACGCGGGATGCGGACATGGCTCTCCTCGAGACGACGGTGTCTGGGTCACCAGCGCGCGGCTGCGTCTGTAGTTTCATGGTCCAGACCACCGCCCGTCAAGGCTCGGGAAGGCCCTTTCTTCGGGTTCTGAATAAAAGACCCGGGAAATGTTCAGCCCGCTGAACGGAAGGCGTTTTCCGTTCAGCGGGCTGAATCCGGTGACCGCTAGCCGAGACCCGCGCTGACCGCGTTCATCAACGTCCCGTTGTCACCCGACATCTCCCACGCCATGACGCCGAGCAGCCCGCGCTGCTTCAGCCACGTGGTCTTCAACCCGATCGACCACGCGTCGTCGTAGGTCCACCACTGGCCGCCGTTGCCGGTGAAGCACGACGTCGCCACCGCCGCCGTGTCGTGGTAGACCGTGCACGCGGGCACGCTCGCGAGCAGGTTCGTGTAACCCCGCGTGCCCGCTTCCTCGGCGAACTGGCCCGGCGCCGCGCCGGTCGCGGACTGCCATTCGCCGTGCTTCCCGCCGTCGGCGACGCCCTGCCAGCCCCGGCCGTAGAACGCCAGCCCGAGCGTCAGCCGCCGTGGATCGACGCCGGCGTTCGTGTACGCGTTGATCGCGGCTTCCGCGCTGAAGTGGAAGTTGTACGGGTCGTCCGCGTCGGCGTACAGGTTGCCCTGGTGGCCGGTGCGGTTCGGCTCCCACGAGTTGTCGCTGCCCGAGCCGTGGAAGTCGTACCCCTGCACGTTCGCGACGTCGAGGTAGTTGAAGATCTTCGAAAGATCCCAACCCGCGGTCACCTTCGCGGGGTCCGCCGGCGTGAAGGCCTGCAGCTGGTAGCGCTTGCCGGTCGTCGTGCCGTACGCGTCGAGCTGCGTGCGGAACTCGGCCATCAGCGCCGTCAGGTTGTTCTTGTCGTTCGGGCTCCAGTGGTTGCCGGGGTGGCCGTCGGCGCTGCCGGGCCACTCCCAGTCGATGTCGATGCCGTCGAAGATCCCGGCCGCGGTCCCCGGGCCGCCGGCGCCGCCGTAGGACGCGATGTTGCCCTTGATCCAAGTGTCGATGCACGAGGAGACGAACTTCTTGCGCGACGCGTCCGTGGCCGCGACGTCGGAGAAGTACTTCGAGTACGTCCAGCCGCCGAGTGATACCAGCACCTTCAGGTTGGGGTGCTTCACCTTGAGCTTCTTCAGCTGGTTGAAGTTGCCGCGCAACGACTCCCAGCCCGTGTCGGCGACGCCGTCGACGGACTGCGCCGCCGCGAACGGCCGCGAGTAGTCCGCTTCGGCGTCACCCGCGCCGTCACCCTGGCTCGGGTCCTGCGGGTTCGCCGTGGTGCCCTTCGTGACGCCGGAGAGGCACGTCAGGTTCACCGGGTCGATGTTCTCGAACGCGTACAGCAGGTGCGTCAGCTTCGCCGCCGCGCCGGTCGTTTCGAGGTTCTTCACGAAGTACTGGCGCCCGTAGATGCCCCACTGCACGAAGTACCCGACCTTCGCGTACCCCGCGACGATGTCGCCGGTCTTCGCGGTGACGGCGTTGCTCGGCGCGGACACGTTGTCGTAGCCGTCCCGGGCGCGCACCGTGAACGTGTACGAAGTGGACGGTGCCAGCCCGGTCACGACCGCGGACGTCGTGGTCACCGTCGTGGCCAAAGTGGAACCGCGGTAGACGTCGTAGCTGACGACACCGGTGTTGTCGGTCGACGCGGCCCACGTGAGCGACACCGAAGTCGCGTCGGCGGCGGTCGAGCGCAGCGAACCAGGTGTGGACGGCGGCGAAGTGTCGTCGGCCGGGTTGTTCGTCGTCACGGCCAGTGCCGCGCTCGCCGGGGACGTCGTCCCCTTCGAGTCCTTGGCCTTCACCGTGAAGGAGTACGCGGTGCCCGGCGTCAGCCCGCTGATCGTCGCGCTGGTCCCGGTCACCGACGCGGCCAGGGAAGTCCCCTGGTAGACGTCGTAGCCGGTGACCGGCAGCGAGCCGGCGGTCGACGTGTTCCAGGCCAGCGAGACGGCCTTGGTCGTCTTCGCGACCAGGCGCAGGTTCGCCGGCGCGCTCGGCGGTGTGTCCGGTGAACCGTCGCAGTTGGCGTTGTCGACGCGGCACTGCGCCGGCGTCGCCGCGGCGCTGAGGCGGAAGGTCGGGCTGTACGGGTAGGTGGTGCGGCCCGGCGCGAGGGTCGCGATGTAGTACGCCGGGGTGAGCGTGACCTGGGTGCCGTTCTGGGTCACCGTGCCGTTTTCGCCGGTGCTGGCGGTCACGCCGGCGGGCAGGGTGAAGGTGATCGCCCAGTTGCTCACCGACGCGGTTCCGGTGTTGGCGACGGTGTAGGTGCCGGTGGTGCCGCTCATCGCCAGGGTGGCGGTCAGCGAACCGGCTGCGGCGGCGGGTGGCGCGAACGCGGCCACGCCGCCGACCGCGATCAGTACGGCGGCGAGCGCGGAGCGTAGTCGTGCGGGAGTGCGTCTCATGGCGGTTCTCCAAGCGGCACGAAGCTGACGGACTGTGGTCTAGACCACGTCCGAATGTAACCCGCACCGGATAACCGGTCTAGACCACATCGATCAAGACGAAACGGGTGCGCGCCCGAACGGCCGAAGCCGTTGTCCGAACGGAGGTTTCACCGTCCGGTGAAGGTCGCTTTCCCCGGTCCGTCGGCGAGGAACGACTTCACGGCGTTGCGGAGGTCCTCGGTTTCGAACAGCGACGCGGCGATGGAAGTGATGTGCGCGTTGGCTTCGGGCACGCCGCCGGCGGAGAAGTGGTCGAGGACGCGCTTGGTCGCCGCGTGGGCCTGGGTCGGACCGGTCGCCAGCCGCGCGGCGAACGCCCGGGCGGCGTCGTCGAAACCCTCGTCCGGCAGGACGCGGTTGACGACGTTCCAGCGCTCGAGCGTCGCGGCGTCGTAGGTGTCGCCGGTCATGACGAACTCCTTCGCCCGGCCGACACCCGCCCGCGCGGCGAGCCGCTGGGTGCCGCCCATGGTCGGGGTCAGGCCGACGACCTTCTCGACCAGCCCGAACTTCGCGCGCGAAGCGGCGAGGATGAGGTCACAGGCCACGGCGACCTCGAAAGCCCAGGTCAGACACAGGCCGTGCGCGGCGAACACGGTCGGGAAGGGCAGCGCGGCGATCCGGTCGGGCACCGCCAGCATCTCGTCGAACAGCACCTTCGCCTCGGCGGGCGAGCCCTGGGCGTCGAACAGCGAGACGTCCACGCCACCGCTGACGATCTTGCCTTCGGCGCGGATCAGCAGCGCCCGCGCGGGGGCTTCTTCGAGGGAGCTGATCGCCGACGCCAGCGAGGTCTGCAGCGAAGCCGTGTACAGGTTCAACGGCGGGGCGTCGACGGTCAGGACGGCGAGCCCGCCGTCACGATCGAGGCGGACCTGCTGAGTCATGTTCACCCTGCTTCTTCGGCTTCGACGATGTCGTCCCAATACTGCTGGGCCTCGGGGCGCCAGTCGACGTGTTTGTGATGGAACAGCTCCGCCGCTTTCGTCCCGCTCCACTTCGCCGGCAGGAGCTCGGCGGGCAGCTGCGGGTCGAGGAACGGGAACCGCCGCCACTCGTGCACCAGCTCGGTCTGCGCCCGCAGCACCGCGCGGCCGCCGGTCGGGTGCAGGCCGGTGAACCGGTCGATGAAGTCCTCGTAGCGGTCCTTCAGCTCGGTCAGGTCCCACGACCGGGCGACCATGGACTCCTGCTCGCCGATCTCGCCGTACGCCGCGGTGAACGACATCGCCTGGGCGTCGAGGCCGAGCTCGTTGACGATCTGCTGGGCCTCCCGCTGGCGGCTGCGGTCCGGGCTGACCCACACTCCGGCCACCGGCGAGCCGAAGCCCGCCCAGGTCAGCCGGGTGCGCAGCCGGTGACGCAGGTCACGCTTGGCCTCGGGCACCGAGACGATGAGCATCAGCCAGTGGCCGTCCCAGCGGCGTTCCTCCCGGCCGAACGCGTAGATCCGGTCGGCGCCCTCGGTCAGCAGCCGGCGGCCCGGCGGGGTGAGCGACCAGCGCACCCGGCGGCCGACGCGCTCGGAGACCACCCAGCCCTCGGCCGCGGACCGGGCCAGGGCCTGCCGCGCCGACTTCTCCTCGATGTCGAGCATGCCGAGCACCTCGACCAGCATCGACGTCCAGACCGGGGTGTCGCGCGGCAGCGCGTACTCGCCGAGCACGGTCATCAGCAGCGACCGGGCGCTGGCGTGGCTGACCTCGCGCCGGCGGCTGACCTGCGGCCGGGGCGCGGACGGGCGGCCTTCCCTCGGTTTCGGCCTGCGGCCGAGGGTGACCGGGGGAGCGGATTCGCCCATCTGTGTTCACCAACCTCACTGCACGGGGGGTATCGACAACCGAACAGGTTACCCACACTCAGTGATCAAAGCGCCACCGGACACACACCGTCGGTGGCTTTGACCTTGATCTGACAGTTCACCACGTGCCCGTAGACTCGGCTACCTCATGAGCGCAACTCTCGTCGCGAAGGACCTGGCCGCGGGCCACGGTGACCGCATCCTCTTCTCCGGCCTCGATCTCGTGGTCGCGCCGGGCGACGTCGTCGGCCTGGTCGGGGTCAACGGCGCCGGCAAGTCGACGCTGCTGCGGACGCTCGCCGGGCTCGCGAAACCCGACGGCGGCGAGATCCGGCTGAACCCGCCGACCGCCACCGTCGGGCACCTGCCGCAGGAGCCCGAGCGGCGTGAAGGCGAGTCGGTGCGAGGGTTCCTGGCGCGCCGCACCGGCGTGTCGGCGGCCCAGGCGGAGCTCGACCACGAGACCGAAGCCCTCACCGCGGGCGAAGCCGGCGCGGACGACCGGTACGCCGCCGCGCTCGACCGGTGGCTCGCCCTCGGCGGCGCCGACCTCGACGACCGGGCCGCGGAGGTGGCCGCCGACCTCGGGCTCGCCGTCGACCTGGACCAGCCGATGACGTCGCTTTCCGGCGGCCAGGCCGCGCGCGCCGGGCTCGCATCGCTGCTGCTGAGCCGCTACGACGTCTTCCTGCTCGACGAGCCGACCAACGACCTCGACCTGGACGGCCTGGCCCGGCTGGAGCGGTTCGTGTCCGGGCTGCGCTCGGCGACCGTCCTGGTCAGCCACGACCGCGAGTTCCTCGCCCGGACCGTCGACCGCGTCGTCGAGCTGGACCTCGCGCAGCAGCAGGTGAACGTCTTCGGCGGCGGGTACGAGGCCTACCTCGAGGAACGCGAGGTCGCGCGGCGGCACGCGCGCGAGGAGTACGAGGAGTACGCCGGGACGAAGTCCGCGCTCGAGGCGCGCGGGCGGATGCAGCGGTCGTGGATGGAGAAGGGCGTCAAGAACGCCCGCCGGAAGCAGCCCGACAACGACAAGGTCGGCCGCAAGTTCCGCACCGAGGCCACCGAGAAGCAGGCCTCGAAGGCCCGCCAGACCGAGCGCATGATCGAGCGCCTGGACGTTGTCGAGGAGCCGCGCAAGGAGTGGGAGCTGCGGATGGAGATCGCCGCGGCCCCGCGGGCGGGCGCGGTGGTCGCGACCCTGCGCGGCGCGGTCGTCCGCCGCGGCGGGTTCACGCTCGGGCCGGTCGACCTGCAGGTCGACTGGGCGGACAAGGTCGCCATCACCGGCGCGAACGGCTCCGGCAAGTCGACGCTCCTGGCCGCGATGCTCGGCCGGATCGCCCTCGACGAGGGTAATGCCGCGCTCGGGCCCGGCGTGGTGGTCGGCGAGGTCGACCAGGCCCGGAAGCTGTTCCTCGGCGACGTCCCGCTCGCGGACGCGTTCGCCCGGGAAGTGCCGGAGCTGCCCGACGCCGACGTCCGGACGCTGCTGGCGAAGTTCGGGCTCAAGGCCGCGCACGTGCTGCGGTCCGCGGCGACGCTCTCGCCGGGGGAGCGCACCCGCGCGGCGCTCGCGCTGCTGCAGGCGCGCGGGGTCAACCTGCTGGTGCTGGACGAGCCGACCAACCACCTCGACCTGCCGGCGATCGAACAGCTCGAGGCGGCGCTGGACAAGTACCCGGGCACGCTCCTGCTGGTGACGCACGACCGCCGGATGCTCGACGCGGTGCACGTCACCCGCCGGCTCGAGGTGGACGGCGGCAAGGTCCGCGAGCTGTGAAGATCCGCGAGGCGGCTCGCGAAGACGGCGACTTCCTCGCCGACATGCTCGTGGCGGCCGTGAACTGGTCGCCGGAGTGGAAGAAGAAGAGCCGGCGCCGCGTGCTGGCGGCGCCGAACACCGCGCACTACATCGCGGGCTGGCCGCGCGAAGACGACCTGGGCGTGGTCGCCGAGGTGGACGGTGAACGCGTCGGCGCGGCCTGGCTGCGCTTATTTCCGGCCGAGGAACCGGGATACGGGTTCGTCGCCGCTGACGTCCCGGAGCTGACGATCGGCGTCGCCTCGGCGTGGCGGGGCCGCGGGGTCGGGCGGGCATTGCTGCGGGCGCTCGAAGCCCGCGCCGTCGAAGCGGGAATCGGGCGGATCGGGCTCAGCGTCGAACGGAAGAACTTCGCCCAACGGCTGTATCTCGCCGAAGGCTACGAAATCGTCGGCGCGGGTTCCGCGGACTCCGACACCATGGTCAAGATCCTCACCTGAGCCCGCATCGGCTGACGCTGTAACGACGTCCGGCACACCGCCGACCTACCACCCGTTCGGCGGTCGAGCGGATGGGCGGAGACATGACGGTCAATCGGGGCGGCGTTTCGGACACCGAGTCCCTGTGGCGCATTTCGGGCAGTTTCGGCCCGCTTTCGATCGGCGTGGACATCCCTTACCGGCCCGGGCTGATCGCCGACATCATCCGCGCCGAGATCGCGGACCCGCTGACCTTGCTGCTGCAGAAGGTGCTGCACACGACCGAGTTCGTCGGCGGCATGCCGTCGTCGGTGCCCCGCCGGGACCGGACGCCGAAGGTGCTGGACGTCGACCAGCTCCGGGCCCGGCTCGGTCCGTCGAACCGCCCGCCGCGCCACCCGGAGCCGGTGCGCGTCACCGGCGTGTTCTCACCCGCCGTGCTGCTCAACGCCGGCTGGTGGGAGCGGGCCAGGGGCGGCTCGGACCCGGTGGGCCGCAACGGGATCCAGCAGTGGACCTACGCGGGCTTCGAGGAATGGGCGCCGTCGTGGGACTTCACGAGCGAGGACGGGCCGGACCGGACACGGTTCTTCCTGGGCCAGCTCGGCCGGGGCGACGAGGCGAACTCGATCCTCGTGGCCGCGGTCGGCGAGAAGGGCCGGGCCATCCGCAGCGGCATCATGCCGGAGCTGCGGGCCAAGGGGATCGGCGCGCTCAAGGCCGAGGTGACCGCGTTGCTCTGCCACCGGTCGCACCTGATGACGCGCAACCCGGCGCTGGGCGCCGCGGCCACCCGGTGGCAGGGCGAGTTCGACTACTGCCTGCTGCTGGACTCCGAGCAGCACCGGCTCGACCCGCTGCGCGAGATCCCGGACTACTACTCCGCCTACGTCTGGCAGTGCTGGTGGGCCGCCGAGCGCGCGCCGAAGGACCAGCCGCCGCGGCTGGGGGACTGCTACCTGCTCTGGGAGCACACGGATCTGACCAACGTCGACGCGCTCCACTACAACCTCGACAGCCTGGCGCACAAGGCCGCCTACGTCAGCAAGCGCCACGGCAAGCTCGAACTGCTGCAGAAGTCCGGTTTCCTCGTGCCCGGCGATCCCGCGCTCGACTCGACGGAGTTCCAGCGGCTGCTCGGCGCGATCGGCGAAGGCGACCGGCGGTGATCACCTTCCGCGAGCTCACCGCGGACCCGGACGACCTCGCCGTGCTGGCCGAGTTCCACCGGAGCCTCTACGTCAGCCTGTTCCCCGACCCGGACGAACGCGAGTCGCTGGAGAACATGGCCGGCTACCTGCGGCTGAAGGAAGCGGGCTGGTACGGGCCGAACAGCTACCACATCGTCCTCGCCTTCGACGGCGAACTGCTGGCCGGCGCGGTGATCGCCGACTACCTGGCCGAACCCGCCGCGGGTGTGATCGAATACCTGCTCGTCTCGCCCGAGGCGCGCGGCCGGGGTGTCGGCCGGGCACTGCTCGACCACATCGAAACGGTGCTGACCGCCGACGCCGGCGGGCTCGAGCTCGCCGGGGTGGTGGCCGAGATGAACGATCCGCGGGCGGTGTCGGCCCTGACCGACAACCTCGATCCGGTCGCGCGGGCCCTGATCTGGCACCGGTACGGCTACTTCGGCCTCGACTTCCCCTACCGGCAGCCCGCGCTTTCGCCGGGGCAGGCGCCGGTGACCGGGCTGATCCTGATCGGCAAGCCGCTGTCCGCGGCCTGGCGCGACCGGGTCCCCGCCGCCGCCGTCACCCTCGTCGTGCGGGAGTACCTGCGGTGGGCCATGCGGATCGAGCGTCCCGAGGACTCGGCCGAGTACCGGGGCATGGCGGCGCACCTGAGCACGCGCGACGACGTCGGCCGGCTGCCGCTGGACCGCTACGTCGGTCACGAAACCGCGCGGCCGCTCGACGTGCACAGAGTCACCGGACCGGACGACAAGGACTTCGCTCGCACCCTGGACGTCTACCGGACCGCGTTCCCGCCCGGGCCGACCGCCGTCGGCGAGGACGAGTTCCGGCACGCGGTGACCGAGCCGGGTTATCACCTGTGGGCGTTGCGCGCGGATCCGGCCGACCCGGAGCCGTCGGGGATGGCGTCGTTCCACACGCTGAGCGCGGCCGCGCTGCTGGGCTACGTGACGTTCACGGGCTCCGTGCGCGGCTCGGGCCGGTTCCCGGCGCTCGTCGCCCGGCTCGAACAGCGGCTGCTCGCCGACCGGGCCGAGGTCCGCGGCTGGTACGCCGAACTCGGCCCCGGCACCGACTGCACGCCGTTCCGCCGCGTCGGCTGCCGCGAACTGGCTGTCGACTACCGGCAGCCCGCGCTCGGCGCGGGTGAAGACGTGCCCTGCCGCCTGTTCTTCAAGCCTCCCGGCCGGATTTACGATTCGCCCCGGTTGTCCGCGCCCGACCTGCTGGTCGACGTCGCCGAGGTGCTGTCAGCGGTGTACGGCGTGGCCGCGCCGCGGGACCACCCGACCTACCGCCGGATCGCCGAGGCCCTGACCACCGAGGTGGTCGCCCTCCGCTAGCCCTTGGTCGCACCGCCCGTCAGGCCTTTGACGAACTGCTTCTGCAACGCCAGGTAGAAGATCAGCACCGGCAGCGTCGCCAGGAACATCAGCGCGAACACACTCCCGAGGTCCGCCTGGTACTGGCCGATCGAGCGGTAGATGCCGGTGGTGATCGTCGTTCCCTGGCTCGGGCCGAGGATGATCAGCGGGTCGATGAAGTCGTTCCAGATCCACACGCCGAGGAAGATCAGCACCGACGCCGTCGCCGGGCGCAGCAGCGGGAACACCACCCGCCAGAACACCTGCATGCGGTTCGCGCCGTCGAGCCGGGCCGCCTCCTCCAGCTCCACCGGCACGCCGCGGATGAAGCCGGTGAACACGAACACGCCGAACGGCACGTAGTACCCGACGTTGAACAGGACCAGCCCCTGCAGCGTCGCCATCAGGTGGGTGACGCGCAGGACGTCGGTGATCGGGATGAGGATGACCTGCGGCGGGATCATCAGCCCGGCCAGCAGCACGACCGTCAGCGCCTTGGTCCACCGCTTGCCCGACCGCGCGAGGTAGTGCCCGAGCAGCGCCGAAAGCACGGTGAGCACGAGGATCGACAGCACCGTGACGACGATGCTGTTGGTGAGGCTGACCCAGAACAGCCCGTCCGGGCGGGTCAGCACGGCGTGGATGTTCGCCAGGGTCGGCGGCAGGGGGAGTGCCGCCGGTTCCGCGGCGATCCGGTCACCCTGCTTGAAGACGTTGGCCAGCACCAGGTACAGCGGCACGAAGAACACGGTGCTGACGACGAGCGCGGTCGTCGGCCGCAGCCGGGAACGCGTCACAGGTCCACCTCGCGGCGGCGCAGGAAGCTCAGCACGACGGTGGTCACGACCGCGACGATCACCAGCATCAGCACCGCCATCGCCGACGCGTACCCGACGTGGTTGGCGTCGAACCCGGTCTGCAGCACGTCGAACGCGATCGTCGCGGTCGACCCGGAACCCGGGCCGCCGTTGGTGATCACCTTGACGTAGTCGTAGGTCTTGAACGCCGAGATCAGCAGCACGACGGTGTTGATCGTCAGCGACGGCGCGAGCAGCGGCCAGGTCACCGCGCGGAACCGGCGCACCGGCCCGGCGCCGTCGATCTCCGCGGCCTCCAGCAGCTCCGCCGGAACACCCTGCAGCCCGGCGAGGTAGACCACGACGCAGAACCCCAGCATCTGCCAGCACACGATCGAGGCGACCGAATACAGCGCGACGTCCGGATCGGACAGCCAGCCCGGCGGGTGCTCGATCCCCAGCGCCCGCAGGAGGTTGTTCAGCGGGCCCTGGTCGTCGAGCAGCCGGGACCACACGATCGAGACGACCACCGAGCTGAGGATCACCGGCGTGAAGAACACGCTGCGCAAGGCGTTGTAGAGCCAGCCCTTCCGGTCCAGCAGCAGCGCGACGCCGAGACCGAGGACGTTCGGCACGACCACCACGACGACCGTCAGGATCGTGGTCACCTTCAACGCGGTGAGAAACTGCTCGTCGGTGAACAGCAGCCGGTAGTTCTCCAGCCCCACGAACTTCACCGGCGGGTTGAACGGGTTGTAGTTGGTGAGGCTGTACCCGAAGCTGATCAGGATCGGCGCCAGCACAAAACAGAGGTACACGAGCACACCGGGCGCGCCGAACGAGGCGAAGTGCCACACCCGCGGCAGGACGGGCTTGCGCCGCCTGCCGCGGGCGGGCGCCCGGCGGGGCTTCGGTGGGGCGGGCGGGGAGACCACGGCGGTCAAGGTCGTCAGCCCGCCTTCGCCCATTCGGTGTCCAGGAACGTGCACGCGTCGGCCACGGACTTGCGGCCGGTGATGACGTCCTGGGCGGCCTGGTCGACCTTGTCCTTCATGCCCGGCAGCAGCCCGTCGTCCGCGGTCTCCCAGCGGAAGGCGTGGACGACGGCGTTCTGCTGGACGGCCTGGGTGTAGAGGTCGTAGCCGGCCTTGAAGACCGGGCCGACGCCGGCCGGCGGGGTGTAACCCTTGATCGCCGGGAACAGGCCGTCGGCCTTGACCGACGCGTCGAGCTGGTCCTTGTCGAGCTGGAAGCCGAGGGCGAACTTCTTGGCGGCGTCGAGGTTCGCGGCCTTGGCGTTCACGATCATCCCGCCGCCGGTGTAGGCGGGGACGACGAGCTTCCCGTCTTCGGTGGGGAAGTCGAACACGCCGATGTCGAAGTCGTGTTTCTTCGAGTCGGCGTTGGCGGCGAACCAGTTGCCCATCGGGTACATCGCGCTCTTGCCGTCGAGGAAGGCCTGCTCGGTCGCCGCGTAGTCGCGCGACACGCTGGTCTTGTCCACGTACCCCTTGCCGGCGAGGTCGGCCAGCTTGGCGAACGCTTTCTGGAACGCCGGGTCGGTGAACTTCACCTTGTCCTGACGGCGCTGGGTGAGCCAGTCCGGCGTCGTGTTGTAGACCTCGGTGCCGACCAGTCCGGAAAGGATCATCGACGACGGGAAGCCGTCCTTGCCGCCGCCGATGGTGAACGGCGCGAACCCCTTGTCCTTGAGCTTGCCGGCGTCGGTGACGAGCTCGTCCCACGTCTTCGGGGTCGCGGTGATGCCCGCGTCGGCGAACATCTTCTTGTTGTAGTAGACCGGCGGGATGGTCTGGGTGTTGGCCGGCAGCTGGTAGTACTTGCCGTTGACGGGGTTGGCCTCGGGGAACTGGAAGTCCTTGAGCTCGTCCGGCGTCCAGGCGTAGAGGTTGCCGGCTTCGGCGAAGCCCGCCGAGTCGACGGCGATCATCACGTCCGGGAACTGGCCGGACTGCAGCAGCTGCTTCGCGTACGACGTCCGGCCGTCGGCGGTCGGGGCGACGAGCTTCTTGACCTTCGTTCCCGGGTTCTTGTCGGTGACGCGCTTGATGGCGGTGTCCCAGTAGGCCGGCGTGAGGTTCGGGGTTTCGAACGTCAGGAAGGTGATCTCCGCGCCGTCGCCGCTACCGGCGCCGGCGCCCACCGAGCACCCGCTCACCGCCAGGAGCACCGCCGCTCCCAGCGCCAGGGACCTTCTCATCGTTCCTCCCGAACTCCACCCACCATATGTGATGTATGACGCATTTGATCGGACGTCTGATCGGGTGTCAAGCGTCGAATCCCGTCGAACCGTGGCGAGAGGCGCCGAGAGATCAGATCTTTCGCTGCAATCGGCGGAGAACACTGGAGAAATCGCCGGTCGGCAAGCCGAGGGGCAGCCCGTGGGCGAGCAGCACCGCGCCGCTGTGTGTGGTCCCCGAGTCCGGATCGAGGTACCGGTGAGCGGGATCGAGGCCCTCGAGCCGCAACGGCCGCTCCGGCGCGTTGAAGTGCGCGGCCTGCCGATAGGCGAAGACGACCGCGCGGTCACCGAGGACGTACTGGAGGGCGACCACCCCGTCGCCGGACGGCGGCCGCAGCCGGAACAGCGAGCCGTGCTGCACCACCGGCCGGATGTCCCGGTACAGCGCGATCAGCTCGCGGGCGAGCGCGAGGTCCGCCTCGGGCCAGCCGACGATGTCACCGCCGAGGCCGAGCACCCCGGCCATCGCGACGTGGAAGCGGAACCGCAGCGGCGCCGAGCGGGCCGTGACGAAGTTGGGGTTGTCGGTCACCCAGGCCGACATCGCCCGCGCCGGGTAGAGCTGGCCGTACCCGTGCTGGATCCGCAGCCGGTCGAGCGCATCGGTGTTGTCCGACGTCCAGACCTGGTCGGCGCGGGCGAGCACCCCGAGGTCGATCCGGCCGCCACCGCCCGCGCACGCCTCGATCCGCAGACCGGGGTGGTCCGCGCGCAGCCGGTCCATCAGCGTGTACACCGCTTCGGTGTGCTCGGTCCACAGGCGATCGGGGTCCGCGTCGGCCGGCCAGCCCGCCTCGCTGAACGGGCGGTTCATGTCCCACTTGAGGAAGTCGGCCCCGTGTTCGCCGACGAGCCGGTCGAGCCAGTCGTGCGCCCACGCGGCGACGTCGGCGCGCGCGAAGTTGAGCACGAGCTGGTTGCGCAGCTGCGAGCGACGCCGGTGCGAGTGGTGCAGCACCCAGTCCGGGTGCGCGCGGTAGAGGTCGCTGTCGGGGTTGACCATCTCGGGCTCGACCCAGATGCCGAACTTCATGCCGAGCCCGTGCACGGCGTCGACCAGCGGTTTGAGCCCGTCGGGGAAGCGCTCGCGGTTGGCGTGCCAGTCGCCGAGCCCGGCGTGGTCGCCGGTGCGCGCCCCGAACCAGCCGTCGTCCATGACGAACAGCTCGACGCCGAGGGCGGCGGCTCGCTCGGCGAGCGCGCGCTGGCCGGCCTCGCTGACGTCGAACCCCGTGGCCTCCCAGGAGTTGTAGAGCACCGGGCGCAGTTCGTCCGGATGGGGCAGGACGTGGTTCAGGACGTAGGCGTGCCACGCGCGGCTCGCGGCGCCGAAGCCGCCGCGGGTGTACAGGCCGGCGGCGACCGGGGTGGTCAGCGGCCGCCCCGGTCCGACCCGGTGGACCACGCCGTCCTGCCCGAACCCGCCGCTGACCGTCAGCCGTCCGGTCGACGAGCGGGTGGTCGTCAGCCGCCACGACCCGCTCCACGCCAGCGCGACACCGTGGACCTCGCCGTGGCGCTCGGTAGCGGTGCCGTCGTCGACCATCACCCAGGGGTTGGCGTGGTGGCCGGTGATGCCGCGCCGGCTGGCGAAGACGGTTTCGCCGTGCGGCACGGTTTCCCGGTGCAGCTGGGTCTCCGCGGCCCAGCGGCCGGTGACGTGGCTGAGGCGGTAGTCGTCGGACCGCGGCAGTGCCCAGGTCGCCGAGTCGGCCCGGACGACCTCGACCTCGGTGTCCGCCGTCAGCTCGGTCCAGCGTTCGACGACGTCGCCGCGCAGCCGGTAGTGGAGGGTGACCCGCAGCGGGTAGTGCCGGTCGGCGAACCGGACGCTCAGGTGGTCGCGCGCGATCTCGTGGTCTTCGTACCGCCATTCGAAGGCCCGGGTGCCGTTGGCGAACCGGACCTGCAGCGCCGGTGTCCAGTACCGGGTGCCCCCGTCGGCGGCGAGCTCGTCGAGTCCCTCGTTCGGGTCGTTGAAGCCGTCCCACCAGGGAAGCGTTTTCCCGGCGACCTCGGGCACGTCGCCGTCGGGCAGCGGCGGACCCCAGTACACGTGGGTCGGGACGTCGTCTTCGTTGAGCCGCAACGCATACGTGCTCGACTCCCCGGTGAGCACCCAGGTGCGGTGGTCCTCGAGGTAGCGGATCCCGGCCATGCGGGACATCCTGCTGCGGCGGCGCCGGGCCGCCAAGCGGATGTCCCGCTGACCGGTCAGGGACGGTCGGTGAGGTACCCGCCCATGGTCTTGAAGTAGTCGTGCGCGGCCAGCTCCGTGCCGTCCGCCGTCCGGACCCGCTCGACGCGCAGGCCGGGCGACCGGCCGCGGCGGGCGTCCGGGCCGGCGACGATCACCACGCCGTCACCCTCCTTGATGAAGATGCGGCCCGGTGTGCCGCCGTAGTGGCCTTCGGACACCGACGCCTCGAGGATGCGCAGCTCCTCGCCGCGGTGGTAGGCGAACGCGTTCGGGTACGGGTCGGACAGCGCGCGCACGAACCGCTCGATCTCGGCGGGCGGCGCCGTCCAGTCGATCAGGCTGTCTCGCTGGGCGCGCTTGTGGAAGAAGCTCGCCTTCGTCCGGTCCTGCGGCACGGGTGTGTAGCCGGTCTCGATGAGCTGGATGGCCTCGGCCGTGATCGGCGCGATCAGGTCGACCGTACGGTGGAAGAGGTCGGTCGTGGTGTCGGCCGGCCCGACCGGGATCGCGCGCTGCAGCACGATGTCGCCGGCGTCGAGCTCGCCGTCCATCATGTGGGCGGTGACGCCGACCTCGGGCTCGCCGTTGATCATCGCCCAGATCAGCGGGGAGAACCCCGCGTAGGACGGCAGCAGCGAGTCGTGGATGTTGAGGGTGCCGTGGCGCGGCAGCTCGAAGATCTCCGGCGGCAGCCAGGTGCGCCAGTTGTTCGCCACGATCAGGTCGAGCTCGGCCGCCTTCAGCTCGGCCAGCAGCTCGGCGTCGTCCGGGCGGGTGCGCAGCAGGACGCGGATGCCGTGGGTCTCGGCGAGGTCGGCGACCGAGTCGGCCCAGATCCGCTCGTAGGCGTGGTCGCTCTTCGGGTGCGTGATCACGAGGGCGACCTCGTGACCGGCGTCGATGAGCGCCTGCAGGGTCCGGTGCCCCCAGGTCTGGTAGCCGAACATCGCCACGCGCATTCGAGAGTGCCCTTTCGTGATCGGGGGACGAACATCACCACGAACGTACTAGGCGAGGCTCGCCTAAGTTAGGTTAGGGTTCCCTGAACGGTACCGGAACGCGCTAGGGAGCAACATGACTGCAGAGGCCGGCGAACAGGTCCCGATCTACGACGTCGTCGGGGTGGGGTTCGGGCCGTCGAACCTCGCACTCGCGATCGCGCTCGCCGAGCACAACGCCGGTTCGGACCGGCCGGTGACCGCGCACTTCCTGGAGCGGCAACCCCGGTTCGGCTGGCACCGCGGGATGTTGATCACCACCGCCACGATGCAGGTGTCGTTCCTCAAGGACCTCGTCACCATGCGCAACCCGACCAGCGAGTTCAGCTTCCTCAACTACCTGCACTCGGTCGGGCGGCTGGTCGACTTCATCAACCACAAGAACCTCTTCCCGCTGCGGGTCGAGTTCCACGACTACTTCGAGTGGGCCGCGGCGAAGGTCGACGACGTCGTCTCCTACGGCACCGAAGTCGTCTCGGTGACGCCGGTGTACGACGGCGGGGAGGTCGTGTACTTCGACGTCGAGGCCTCCGACGGCTCGTCGCTGCGGGCCCGGAACCTCGTGATGGGCACCGGCCTGCGGCCGCAGCTGCCCGAGGGCGTCACCGCGGGCGCGCGGGTCTGGCACAACAGCGAGCTGCTGTTCCGCGTCGAGGCGATGCGCGGCACCGACCCGCGCCGGTTCGTCGTGGTCGGCGCCGGCCAGAGCGCGGCGGAGGTCGCGGCGCTGCTGCACGAGGAGTTCCCGCACGCTGAGGTGTGCGCGGTCTTCGCGCGCTACGGCTACAGCCCGGCCGACGACAGCTCGTTCGCCAACCGGATCTTCGACCCGGAGGCCGTCGACCAGTTCTACGCCGCGGGCGAGCCGGTGAAGGACCGCCTGATGCGCTACCACGGCGCGACCAACTACTCGGCCGTCGACGTCGACCTGATCGACGAGCTCTACCGCCGCGTCTACCGCGAGAAGGTGCTGGGCGTGGAGCGGCTGCGGCTGTTCAACGTCTCCCGCCCGGTCGAGGTGACCGACACCGGGACCGCGGTGACGGCGACAGTCGAGTCCCTGACGACGGGCGAGCGCACGGCGCTGGAGGCCGACGCGGTCGTCTACGCGACTGGCTACCGCCCCGCGGACCCGACCCCGCTGCTCGGCGAGCTCGGCCCTCGCTGCGCGCGCGACGAGTCCGGCCGCCTGCGTGTCGAGCGGGACTACCGGCTGACGACGGAACCGGCTCTGGCCGGCGGGATCTACCTGCAGGGCGGCACCGAGCACACGCACGGCATCACGTCGTCACTGCTGTCGAACACCGCGGTGCGGGTGGGGGAGATCCTGCAGTCCATTGTGGACCGACGAGTGGTGCGCGCGCCCGAAGGGGAGTACGCGGTGAGCGCCCGCTGACGTCGAAACACCGTGAAGGCCTTCTCGCCACGCCGGTGGGAAGGCCTTCACGGCTTTCAGGTCCGGGCGGGCGCCGGGTGGTGACGGCTGATCGGGATCACCATCGGCGTCCCGCTGATCGGGTCCGGGGTCACCTGGCAGCGGACGTCGAAGACCTCGTCCACCAGCTCCTCGGTGATCACCTCGACCGGCTTGCCCGAAGCCACGACACGGCCGGCCTTCATCGCGATCACGTGGTCGGCGTAGCGGCAGGCCTGCGGGAGGTCGTGCAGCACCATCACGACCGTGCGGCCCTCGGCGCGGTTGAGGTCGACGACCAGGTCGAGGACGTCGATCTGGTGCGCCAGGTCGAGGTAGGTCGTGGGCTCGTCCAGCAGGAGCACCGGGGTGCCCTGCGCGACCGCCATCGCGATCCACGCGCGCTGGCGCTGGCCGCCGGAAAGCTCGTCGACCGGGCGGTCGGCGAGGTCGGTCATCTCCGTCGCCTCCAGCGCCGCCTGCACCGCGCCTTCGTCGGACGTCGACCACTGCCGCCACCAGCTCTGGTGCGGGGCGCGGCCGCGGCCGACGAGGTCGGCGACCGTCATGCCTTCCGGCGCCACCGGGGACTGCGGGAGGATCCCGAGCCGCTGGGCGACCTGGCGCGTCGGCAGGTCGTGGATCGAGCGGCCGTCGAGGTACACCCCGCCCGACTTCGGGGTGAGCAGCCGGGCGATCGTGCGCAGCAGCGTCGACTTCCCGCACGCGTTGGCGCCGATGATCGCGGTGATCTCCCCCGGCGGGAGGTCGAGGTCGAGGCCGTCGATGACCACCCGGTCGTCGTAGGCGACCCGTAGCCCCTCGACGCGCAGCGAGGGTGCGTCCGATGTCATCTTCTCAGCCTCCGGAACCGGATCGGTTGGCCCTGGCCAGCAGCCAGAGCAGGAGCGGGGCGCCCAGCACGCCGGTGACGATGCCGACCGGCAGCGCGGACGCCGTGATCTCGCGCGCGAGGATGTCGCTGCCCAGCACCACGACCGCGCCGGTGAGCGCGGACGCCGTGATCGGCGGGGCGGCCAGCCGCGCGAGCCGTTGCGCGATCTGGGGCGCGGTCAGCGCGACGAACGAGATCGGGCCCGCCGACGCGGTCGCGAACGCGACCAGCCCGGCGCCCGCCAGCAGCAGGCCGAGCCGCACCGGCTGCACCGGCGTGCCGAGCCCGGCCGCGACCTCGTCGCCGAGCGACAGCGTGCTCATCCACCGCGAGAGCGCCAGCACCAGCGGAAGCAGCACGCACAGCGCGGCGAACAGCGGCACGACGTGTTCCCAGCCGCGGTTGGCGAGGTTGCCGACCATCCACCCGATCGACGCCTGCGCCTCGGTGATCTGGGCCTTGCTGAGCAGGTAGTCGGTCAGGCTGGTGCACATCGCGAAGATCCCGATGCCCACCAGCAGGATCCGGTAGCCGGTGGTCCCGCGCCGCCACGCGAGCGCGTACACGAGCAGCGCGGTGACCACGCCGCCGAGCAGACCGAGCGTCGTCGTGCCGAGGCCGCCGCCGAAGCCGAACGAGATCCCGGCGACCACGGCGGTGGCCGCGCCCGCGTTGATGCCGATCATGTCCGGGCTGGCCAGCGGGTTGCGGGTGATCGTCTGGAACACCGCGCCGGACGCGCCGAACGCGATCCCGGCCAGCAGCCCGGTGAGCGCCCGGGGCAGCCGCAGTTCCTGGACGATGTAGCCGTTCCCGCTGTCGCTGCCGCCGAAGAGGCCCGAAAGGACGTCGGACACGCTCATCGGGACGTCGCCGATCGTCATGCCGACGCAGAACAGGACGAACGTCAGCACGGCGAGGACGAGGCAGACGATCAGCAGCCGCGGCCGGACGCGGGCCGACACCGGCGGTTTCGCGAGGCGGAAGGTGACCCGGTCGCGCCGCACGTGGAGCTGGGTCATCTCACGCCTCCGCGAGCTTGCGCCGGCGGACCAGGTAGATGAAGAACGGCGCGCCGAGGAACGCGACGATCACCCCGGCCCGGATCTCGCTGGGGCGCGCCAGGATCCGGCCGAGGATGTCGGCGGCCAGCAGCAGGCACGGCGCGAGCACCGCGGTGTAGGGCAGCAGCCAGCGGTGGTCCGGCCCGATGACGAACCGCACCGCGTGCGGGACGATCAGCCCGAGGAACACGATCGGCCCGGCGACGGCGACGGCCGCGCCGGTCAGCAGCGTGATCGCCAGCGCGCCGCGCAGCCGCAGCGGGCCGAGCTTGCGGCCGAGCGCGACGGCGACGTCGTCCCCGAGCGCGAGGCTGTTCAGCGCCGGGCCGCTCGCGATCGCCAGCACCACACCGACAACGAGGAACGGCAGGACCTGCAGCAGCGCGCCGCTGTCCACCCCGGCGAGCGAGCCGGCCGACCAGAAGCGGTAGCGGTTGAGCGCCACCGGGTCCGACAGCACCATCGCGCTGGTGAAGGAGGCGAGCAACGCCGTGACGGCGGCCCCGGCCAGCGCCAGCTTGACCGGGCTCGACCCGGCCCGGCCGCGGGTGCCCAGGAAGTAGACGACGGTGGTCGCGGCCAGCGCGCCGGCGAAGGCGAACCAGATGTAGCCGTAGGCGGAGCTGATGCCCAGCACGGTGATCGAGAACACGATGGCGAACGCGGCCCCGGCGCTGACGCCGAGCAGCCCGGGATCGGCCAGCGGGTTGCGGGTCAGCGCCTGCATCACGCAGCCGGCGAGCCCGAGCCCGGCGCCGACGAGCACCGCGAGCAGCGTGCGCGGCAGGCGGACACTGTGGATGATCACGGCGTCCGCGGAGCCGTCGTTGTGCCACAGCACCTGCCAGACCGCGTCGAACGAGATCTCCTTCGACCCCAGCCAGACACTCAGCAGGCACAGGAAAACGAGCACGCCGAAAGCGGCCAGCAGACCGAGCGCGCGGCCCGTGTGTGGCGGGCGTCGCGTGAGAGCGATCCCTCCGGGGTCTGTTCGCACCGCACCTCCGACTGGTACTCATTTTAGGTAAGGCTAACCGATGGTACAGGAGTGCATCCTCACCATCTGTTTGTTAGGTTCACCTAAGTTCGCGCCCCGATCGGGGCGTCGCTAGCAGCAGGAGGCTGGTCTACCGGTGAGCAACGGTGACGCTGTGCAGCAGGTCGCGGACCTCGGTTTCTGGCGTGATCGCCTCGCGTCGGCGCCGAAGGAGCTGCCGCTGCCGGTCGACCGCCCGTACCCGGCCGAGCCCGTGCCGGCCCGGCTGGCCTGGTCGCCCCCGGCGGTCGACGAGCTGACGGTGCTCGCGGCCTTCACGGTGCTGCTGTCCCGTTACGCGGGGACCTCGGACGTGGTCGTCGGCATCGGCGCGCTGGTGCCGTTGCGGGTCGACCTGGGGGGTGCGCCCGGGTTCGCCGAAGTGGTCGAGCGCGTGCGCGCGGCGCGTGAAGAAGCGTGGGCTCACCGGGTTCCGTTCGGTGACCTCGTCGCCGAGCTGCGGCCCGAGCCCGGTCGTGGCGGATCGATGCTCGTCAACATCGGCTTCGGCGCCGAGACGGATCGGCCCCTCGACCTGAACCTGACCACCGGCGGGGTGCACTACCGCGCCGACGTCCTCGACGAGTCCACTGTGGACCGCATGCTCGGCCACCTCGAGCACCTCCTGGCCGCCGCGCTGGAACGTCCACAGTGGCCGGTCGCGCGGCTGGACCTGGTGCCGGAGCCGGAGCTGCGCCGGATCCTCGAGGAGTGGAACGACACGGACGTCGACACGCCGCTGTCGACGTTGCCGGAGCTGTTTGCTGCCCGGGTCCGCGAGGCGCCGGACGCCGTCGCGCTCGTCTTCGAAGACGAGGAGCTGACCTACGCCGAGCTCGACGCCCGCGCGAACCGGCTCGCCCACGTCCTGATCGGCCGCGGCGCCGGGCCGGAGCGGGTGGTCGCGCTCGCCGTGCCGCGCTCGGTCGAGATGATCGTGGCCGAGCTCGCGGTGCTCAAGGCCGGCGCCGCGTACCTGCCGCTTGACCAGGACTACCCGGCCGAGCGGATCGCGTTCATGGTGTCCGACGCCCGCCCGGTGTGCGTGGTGACCACGAGCGAGCTGGCCGACCGCTTCGACGGCGACGTCCTGCTCCTGGACGAGATCGGTCTCGACGACACGCCGGCGACGGATCCCGAAGCGGAGATCGTGCCCGCCAACGCAGCCTACGTGATCTACACGTCCGGCTCGACCGGGCGGCCCAAGGGTGTGGTGGTGTCCCACGCGGGGGTCGCGAAGCTGGTCGCCACCCAGACCGAGCGCTTCGGCATCGGCCCGCACAGCCGGGTGCTGCAGTTCGCGTCGCCGAGCTTCGACGTCGCCTTCTGGGACCTCTGCCTCGGCCTGCTCTCGGGCGGCCGGCTGGTCGTCGTCCCCGCAGAGCGGCGGGTGCCCGGCCCCGAGCTGGCCGAGTACGCCCACGCCCAGGGTGTCGACTTCATGATCCTTCCGCCTGCGCTGCTCGCCGAGTTCCCCGAGGACTGCGACCTTCCGCGCGACAGCGTCCTGCTGGCCGGGACCGAACGCGTCTCGCCGGAGCTGGTCCGGCGCTGGGCGCCGGGGCGGCGGATGTTCAACGCCTACGGCCCGACCGAGGCCACGACCAACTCGACGCTCGGCCTCTGCGACCCCGACGTCGCGCCGGGCTCGGCGGTGCCGATCGGCGTCCCGGACCCCGGCACCCGTGCCTACGTCCTCGACGCCTTCCTCGCGCCGGTGCCCGTCGGTGTGGTGGGGGAGCTGTACCTCGCCGGATCCGGGCTGGCCCGGGGCTATCTCGGGCGCGCCGCGCTGACGTCGGAGCGGTTCGTGGCCGACCCGTTCGGCTCCGGCGGCCGGCTCTACCGCACGGGCGACCTGGTGAAGTGGCTGCCGGACGGCCGGCTCGTGTTCCTCGGCCGGGCCGACGACCAGGTCAAGATCCGCGGGTATCGGATCGAGCTGGGCGAGGTCGAGTCGGTGCTCGCCGAACACCCGCGGGTCGGCCAGTCGGTCGTCGTCGCGCGGGACGGGCAGCTCGTCGCCTACGCCGTGCCGGTGCCCGACCGCGACCCGGCCGCCGAGCAGGGGCACGTCGAGGAATGGCACGCCGTCCACGAAGAGATGCTCGCCGGGTCGACCGGGATCGAGGAGAACTTCGCCGGCTGGAACTCCAGCTACGACGGCTCGGACATCCCCCTCGAGGAGATGCGGGAGTGGCACACGGCGACGATCGAGCGCATCCGGTCGCTGCGGCCGAACCGGGTCCTCGAGATCGGCGTCGGCAGTGGCCTGATCCTCTCGCGGATCGCGCCGGACGCCGAAACGTACTGGGGTGTCGACCTTTCCGAGAGCGCGGTCGAGAACGTCCGGCGTGAGGTCGCCGCGATCCCGGAGCTGGCCGGCAAGGTGCATCTCGCCGCCCGCCCGGCCCACGACCTGGGCGAGCTGCCGGCCGAGCCGTTCGACACCGTGATCGTCAACTCCGTCGCGCAGTACTTCCCGAGCGCGGACTACCTCGCCGAGGTCGTCCGGACCGCGGCCGGGCTGCTCGCGCCGGGCGGGACGATCTTCCTCGGGGACATCCGCAACCTCCGTTCGCTGCGCGCGTTCCGCACGGCCGTCGAGCTGCGGCACGGGCGGGGTGACGTCGCCGCGGTCGACCAGGCGATCGCCCGCGAGGGCGAGCTGGTGCTCGACCCGGACTTCTTCCCGGCGCTGGCCCGCGGCCTGGCCGGCTTCGACGACGTCGACCTGTGGGTGAAGCGCGGTGAGGCGCACAACGAGCTGACCCGCCACCGCTACGACGTCGTCCTGCGCAAGGCGCCGAGGCGTCCCGCGGCCGAGGAGCAGGTGGTCGCGTTCGGTGATCTCGGGGCGGTGGAACGGTTCCTGGCCGCCGAGGCGCCGGAGCGGCTGCGGGTCACCGGGGTGCCGGACGCGCGGCTGGCCGGGGAGCTGGCCGCCGTGCGCGCCCTCGACACGAGCGACCTGTCCGCGGCGCTCGAGGCCTTGGACCGCCGGGACGGCGTCGACCCGGAGGACCTGCACCGGCTCGGCGACCGGGCCGGGTACCGGGTCGCGGTGACCTGGGCGGCCGCGGCCGGTGAGCTGGAAGCCGTCTACACCCGAGGCGACGGGGGGCCCGCCGCCTACCGGCCGACGCGCGGCCAGGGGGCCAATCCCGCGTCGTACGTCAACAACCCGGCCGCCCGCCGGGAGACCGGCGCGCTCGTGGCGGCCCTGCGTGCCCACGTGCGCGACCGGCTGCCGCTGTACATGGTGCCCTCGGCGTTCGTGGTGCTGGACAAGCTGCCCGTGCTCGCGTCGGGCAAGCTCGACCGCAAGGCCCTGCCGAGCCCGGAGCGGTTCACCGCCGGGCCGGGCCGCGCGCCCCGCAACCCCGTCGAACAGCTGCTGTGCGAGATGTTCGCCGACGTCCTCGGGGTGCCGCAGGCCGGCCCGGACGACGACTTCTTCGCCCTCGGCGGCCATTCGCTGCTCGCGACCCGGCTGATCCAGCGCATCCGCGCGGCGGTCGGCGCCGAGGTGCCGGTGCGCGCGGTGTTCGACGCCCCGACCCCGGCCGCGCTCGCCGACCTGCTGGCCGGCGCCGTCACCGGCACCGAGCGGCACCCGCTCACCCGCGTCACCGAACGGCCCGAGCGGCTGCCGCTGTCGTTCGCGCAGCAGCGGCTGTGGTTCCTGCACGGGCTGGAAGGCGGGTCGGCGACCTACAACGTCCCGCTCGTCATGCGGCTGACCGGTGAGCTGGACGTCGAGGCGCTGCGGTCCGCGTTGAACGACGTCCTCGGGCGGCACGAGGCCCTGCGGACGGTGTTCCCGACCGCCGACGGCGTGCCCTACCAGGAGATACTCCCCGAAGCCGAAGTGGAGCTGAGCGTCCGCCCGGTGTCCGATGTGGACTCCGAAGTGGACAGCCTGGTTCGTGACGTGTTCGACCTCGGCGCCGGCGTCCCGGTGCGGGCCGCGCTGCTGACCGTCGACGCGCGACGGCACGTTCTGGTCCTCGTCGTGCACCACATCGCCGCCGACGGCTGGTCCCTCGCTCCGCTCTGGCACGACATCGCCACGGCCTACCGCGCCCGGCTGCGCGGGGAAGCTCCCGAGTGGACACCGCTGCCCGTCCAGTACGCGGACTACACGCTGTGGCAACGGGAACTGCTCGACACCGAAGAGGCCACGCAGCTCGACTACTGGCGCACGGCCCTCGACGGCCTGCCCGAACGCATCCCGCTCCCGCTCGACCGGCCGCACCCGGCGGTGTCGGCCTACCGCGGCGAGTTCTTCACCTTCGCCTGGGACGCCGGCCTGCAGGCCGGGCTGACCGACCTCGCGCGGGCGTGCGGCGTGAGCCCGTTCATGGTCGTGCACGCGGGCTTGACCGCGCTGCTGTCCCGGCTCGGCGGCGGCACCGACATCCCGATCGGCACCCCGATCGCGGGCCGCACCGACCAGGCCCTGGATGATCTCGTCGGGTTCTTCGTCAACACCCTCGTGCTGCGCGTCGACGCCGGGGGCGACCCGTCGTTCCGCGACCTCGTGGCGCGGGTGCGGGACCGCAGCCTCGATGCGTATGCCCACCAGGACGTCCCGTTCGAGCGGCTCGTCGAAGCGCTGAACCCGGCGCGGTCGCTGGCGCACCACCCGCTGTTCCAGACCATGCTCGCGTGGCAGAACACCCCCGGCGCGGGTGTCGAGCTGCCCGGGCTGACCGTCACCGAGCAGCCCGTCGGCACCGGCACGGCCAAGTTCGACCTCTGGTTCTCCTTCACCGAGCGCGCCGACGGCATCCACGGCCAGGCCGAGTTCAACGCCGAGGTGTTCGACAGCGCGACGGTGACCGGCCTGCTCGACCGCCTCGAAGTCCTGCTGCGCCAGGTCGTCTCCGCGCCGGACCGCCGCCTCGGTGGCCTCGACGTCCTCACCCCGGCCGAACGCGACGCCCTGCCCGCGATCTGGTCGGGGACCGTCGAGGACGTCCCCGCGGTCACCGTGCCCGAGCTGTTCGCCGCCCAGGTCGCGCGCACCCCGGACGCCAAGGCGCTCATCTTCGAAGACGAAGAGCTGACCTACGCCGAGCTGGACGCCGTCTCGAACCGCCTCGCCCGCGTCCTCGCCGAGCGTGGTGCCGGGCCCGAGCGCGTCGTCGCACTGGCACTCCCGCGCTCGACACACCTGGTCACGGCCATCCTCGCGGTGCTCAAGACCGGCGCGGCCTACCTGCCGGTCGATCCCGGCTACCCGGCCGACCGCATCGCGTTCATGCTCGAAGACGCCGCCCCGGCGCTGGTCCTGGCCGACGACCTGCCCCTGCTTGACGGAGTTTCGGACGCGCCCCTCGACGTCGTCCTCCGGCCGGAGAACCCCGCGTACGTCATCTACACGTCCGGTTCGACGGGCCGTCCCAAGGGTGTTGTCGTGCCGCACGCGGGCATCGTCAACCGCCTGCTCTGGATGCAAGCCGAGTACGGCCTGACCGCCGGCGACCGCGTGCTGCAGAAGACGCCGTCCAGCTTCGACGTCTCCGTCTGGGAGTTCCTCTGGCCGCTGATCACCGGCGCCACCGAGGTCGTCGCCCGGCCGGACGGCCACAAGGACCCCGCCTACCTCGCCCGGCTGATCCGCGACCGCGGGGTCACGACCGTCCACTTCGTCCCGTCGATGCTGCAGGTGTTCCTGCAGGAGCCGGCTGCGAGGGAGTGCATCGGCCTGCGCCGGGTCCTGTGCAGCGGCGAAGCCCTGCCCGCCGACGCGGTCGTCCAGTTCGGCCAGGTCCTGGACGCCGAGCTGCACAACCTCTACGGACCCACGGAAGCCTCGGTCGACGTCACCTCCTGGCGGACGTCCCCCGAGGACACGACCGTCCCGATCGGACGTCCGGTGTGGAACACCCGGACCTACGTCCTCGACGCCGCCCTGCGCCCGGTCCCGCCCGGCACCGCCGGTGAGCTGTACCTCGGCGGCGTCCAGCTGGCCCGGGGTTACCTCGGCCGCCCCGGGCTGAGCGCCGAACGGTTCGTCGCGTCGCCGTTCGAACCGGGGGAGCGGATGTACCGCACCGGCGACCTCGCCCGGTTCCGCGCCGACGGTGTCCTCGAGTTCCTCGGCCGCGGTGACGAGCAGATCAAGATCCGCGGCTTCCGCGTCGAGCCCGGCGAGATCGCCGCGACCCTCGCCGCGCACGACGACGTCGCCCACGCGGTGGTCGTGGCTCGCGAGGACCGGCCCGGCGACGTCCGCCTCGTCGGGTACGTCGTGCCCGCCGAACTGTCCTCGGTGGACGAGACCGAGCAGGTCGGTGAGTGGCGCGAACTCTACGACTCGATGTACGCGGGCGCGGCCGACGAGTTCGAAGGCTGGAACTCCAGCTACACCGGCGAACCGATCCCGCGGGAAGAGATGCGGGAGTGGCGGGACGCCATCGTCACGCGGATCCGGTCGCTACAGCCGAAGCGGGTGCTGGAGCTCGGCGTCGGCACCGGCCTGCTGCTGACCGAGCTGGCCCCGGACTGCGAGTCCTACTGGGGCACCGACTTCTCCGCCGAGGTCATCGCGTCGCTGGGCCGCCGGGTCGCGGCCGACCCCGCACTCGCCGACCGTGTCGAACTGCGGACCGGCGACGCCGCCGACGTCAGCGGCTTGCCGGCCGGGTTCTTCGACACGATCGTGCTCAACTCCGTCGTCCAGTACTTCCCGAGCGGGACGTACTTGCTGGACGTGCTGCGCAAGGCCCTCGACCTGCTCGCGCCGGGTGGGTCGTTGTTCGTCGGCGACGTCCGCGACCTGCGCCAGGTCCGGGCCTTCCACACGGCGGTGGCCGAAGCGCGCGGGGGCGACGTCGAGCAGAACCTGCTGCGGGAGAAGGAGCTCCTCGTCGCGCCCGAGTTCTTCGCCGGGCTCGACGGGGTCACCGCGGACATCCGGGTCAAGCGCGGCCGGGCGGTGAACGAGCTGACCCAGTACCGCTACGACGTTGTCCTGCGGCCCGGCTCGGCCGCGGCAGCCGAAGTCCCCGCGCTCGTGTGGGGCACCGACCTGTCCACTGTGGACGAGGTAGCCGGTCCGAGCCGGATCGAGCGTGTTCCGAACGGCCGCACCGCGCCAGGCGGCGTGAACCCCGAAGACTGGTACGCGTTCGGTGACGAGCACGGCTACCGCACGGTCGTCACCTGGTCCGCGACCGGCGACGGCTCGGTGGACGTGCTCTTCACGACCGGAGACCCCGCCGGTGCCTTCCGGCCGGGCGCCGGGCCGCTGCTGTCCTACACCGGCAACCCCGGCCGCTTCCGCCGGATCAGCACGCTGACCGCGGACCTGCGGGCCCGGGCCGCCGAGCGGCTGCCGGAGCACATGGTCCCCTCCGTGATTGTGGTGCTCGACGCGCTCCCGGTGACCGCCAACGGCAAGCTCGACCGCCGCGCCCTGCCCTCGCCGGACCCGGTCGCGCCGACGTCCGACCGCGAACCGCGCACCCCGGTCGAACGGCAGCTGTGCGAGCTGTTCGCCGACGTCCTCGGCCTGCCGCGGGTCGGCCCGGACGACAGCTTCTTCGCCCTCGGCGGCCACTCCCTGCTGGCCACCCGGCTGATCGCCCGGATCCGCACGACGCTGGACGCCGAGCTCGAGGTCCGGTCGGTGTTCGAGACGCCGACCGCCGCCGGCCTCGCGGGGCTGCTCGCCACCGGGAGCGGGACCGCGCGCCCGCCGCTGGTCCCGGTGGCCCGGCCGGCGCTGGTGCCGCTGTCCGGCGCGCAGCAGCGGCTCTGGTTCCTGCACCACCTGGAAGGCCCGTCCGCCACCTACAACGTCCCGCTCATCATGCGCCTCGAAGGTGAAGTCGACGTCGAGGCGCTGCGCACCGCACTGTCCGATGTGGTCGCCCGCCACGAAGCGTTGCGGACGCGGTTCCCGCAGCGGGACGGTGTGCCGTACCAGGACGTCCTCCCGGCCGCCGACGTGGATCTTCCGGTGCGCGAGGTGACCGATCTCGACCGCGCGCTGACCGGTCTGGTCCGCGGCTCCTTCGACCTCGAACGGCACGCGCCGATGCGCGTGGAGCTGCTACGCCTGGGCGAGCGCGAGCACGTGCTGGCCCTGGTGTTCCACCACATCGCCTCCGACGGCTGGTCGATGGCCCCGCTCTGGCGTGACATCGCCACGGCGTACGCCGCCCGGCAGCGCGGCGATCGTCCACAGTGGACGCCGTTGCCGGTGCAGTACGCGGACTACACGCTGTGGCAACGGGACCTGCTCGGCAGCGAAGACGACCCGGACAGCGTGCTGAGCGCCCAGCTCGACTACTGGCGTGACACGCTGGACGGCCTGCCCGACCGGATCGAGCTGCCGCTGGACCGGCCGCACCCGGCGACCGCGACCTTCCGCGGTGAGCTGCACACGTTCAGCTGGGACGCCGAGCTGCACGCCCGGCTCACGGAGCTGGCGCGGGAGTCCGGCGCGAGTGTGTTCATGGTGGTGCACGCGGCCCTCGCCGCGCTGCTCACCCGCCTCGGCGCGGGCACCGACGTGCCGATCGGCTCGCCCATCGCGGGCCGCACCGACCAGGCGCTCGACGACCTCGTCGGGTTCTTCGTCAACACGCTCGTGCTGCGCGTCGACACCGCGGGCGAGCCGTCCTTCCGGGACCTGGTGGCGCGGGTCCGCGAGCGCAACCTCGACGCCTACGCCCACCAGGACGTGCCGTTCGAGCGGCTCGTCGAGCTGCTCAACCCCGCGCGGTCGCTCTCGTACCACCCGCTGTTCCAGGTGATGATCGCCGGGCAGAACAACACCCGCGCGGAGGTGACGCTGCCCGGGCTGACCGTCACCGAGATCCCGGTGACCACCGGGACGTCGAAGTTCGACCTGTCGATCTCGCTGACCGAACGCGAAGCCGGGATCGCGGGGGTGCTGGAGTTCAACACCGACGTCCTCGACCACCCGAGCGCCGACGCGATCCTGCGCCGCCTCGAAGTCCTGCTGCGCGCGGCGCTGGCCGCGCCGGACCGCCCGGTCGCGGCCTTGGACCTGCTCGCCGGGGACGAGCGGGAGCAGGTCCTGACCCGGTGGGCCGGGTCGCTCGAACCGGCCGGCACCGAGACGTTCCCCGGCCTGTTCGCCCGCCGGGTGGCCGAGGCCCCGGACGCCGTCGCGCTGGTCTTCGAGGACGTCGAGCTCACTTACGCCGAGCTCGACGCGCGGGCGAACCAGCTGGCGAACCTGCTGCTCGAGCGGGGCGCCGGGCCCGAGCGGGTGGTCGCGCTCGCCGTGCCGCGGTCGGTCGAGATGATCGTCGCCGAGCTGGCCGTGCTCAAGGCCGGCGCGGCATACCTCCCGATCGACGTCGACTACCCCGGCGACCGGATCACCTACATGGTCGAGGACGCCGGACCGGTCTGCGTCGTGACGACGCGGGAGATCGACGCGAAGCTGCCCGCGGGGGTGCCCCGGGTGCTGCTGGACGACCCGGCGCTCGCCGGAACGTCCACCGAGGACCCCGCCGTGGCCGTCAAGCCCGAGAACGCGGCGTACGTGATCTACACGTCGGGTTCTTCCGGTCGGCCGAAGGGGGTTGTCCTCCAGCATTCGGGGGTCGCGAAGCTGGTGGCCACGCAGGTCGAGCGGTTCGGCATCGGCCCGCACAGCCGGGTGCTGCAGTTCGCGTCGCCGAGCTTCGATGTCGCCTTCTGGGACCTGTGCCTCGGTTTGCTCTCGGGTGGCCGGTTGGTCGTCGTACCGGCCGAGCGCCGGGTCGCCGGGCCCGCGCTGACCGAGTACGCGCACCGGCACGCGGTGGACTTCATGATCCTGCCGCCCGCGCTGCTCGACGCCATGCCCGCGGACTGCGACCTCCCGCGGGACAGCGTCCTGCTGGCCGGGACCGAGCGCGTGTCGCCGGACCTCGTCCGCCGGTGGGCGCCGGGCCGCCGGATGTTCAACGCCTACGGGCCGACCGAGGCCACGACCAACTCGACGCTCGGCGAGAGCGACCCGGTCGAGCTCGCGGACGCGACGGTCGTCCCGATCGGCATCCCCGACCCCGGCACCCGGGCGTACGTGCTCGACGCCGGGCTGCGGCCGGTGCCGCCCGGAGTGGTGGCCGAGCTGTACCTCGCCGGCTCCGGGCTGGCCCGCGGTTACCTCGGGCGGCCCGGGTTGACGGCGGAGCGGTTCGTCGCGGACCCGTTCGGCTTCGGCGGGCGGCTCTACCGGACCGGTGACCTGGTGAAGTGGCTGCCGGACGGCCGCCTGGTCTTCCTGGGCCGGGCCGACGACCAGGTCAAGATCCGCGGGTACCGGATCGAGCCGGGTGAGATCGAGGCCGTGCTCACCGAGCACCCGGCCGTCGGGCAGTCGGTGGTGCTGGCGCGGGACGGGCGGCTCATCGCCTACGCCGTCCCGGCGGCCGGCCGGGACGAAGAAGCCGAGCTCGACCACGTCGGTGAATGGCGCGAGCTGCACGAGAACGTCTTCACCGACGCGGCGGCCGGCGGGCTGGAGGAAAACTTCACCGGCTGGAACTCCAGCTACGACGGCTCGGAGATCCCGCTCGAGGAGATGCGGGAGTGGCACGCGGCGACGATCGACCGCATCCGCGCGCTCGAGCCGAAGCGGGTTCTCGAGATCGGTGTCGGGTCGGGCCTGATCCTGTCCCGGATCGCGCCGGACGCCGAGGAGTACTGGGGTGTCGACCTGTCCGAGAAGGCGATCGCCAACCTCCGGCGGGAGCTCGCGACAACGCCGTTCGCGGACAAGGTCCACGTCGCGGCCCGCCCGGCGCACGACCTCGGGGACCTGCCGGGCGAGCCGTTCGACACGGTGATCATCAACTCCGTCGCGCAGTACTTCCCGAGTGTCGACTACCTCGCCGAGGTCGTCCGCACGGCTGCCGCGCGGGTCCGGCCGGGCGGGGTGATCTTCCTCGGCGACATCCGGAACCTGCGTTCGCTGCGGGCGTTCCGCACGGCGACCGAGCTGCGCCACGGCCGCCGCGACGCGGCCGCGGTCGACCAGGCCATCGCGCGCGAGGGCGAGCTGGTGCTCGATCCGGACTTCTTCCCGGCGCTGGCCCGTGGCCTGGACGGGTTCGACGACGTCGACCTGTGGGTCAAGCGCGGCAGCGCCCACAACGAGCTGACCCGGCACCGCTACGACGTCGTCCTGCGGAAGGCACCCAAGCCGGCGCCGGTCGAGGAGGACGTCGTCGCGTTCACCTCGGTCGACGAGCTCGAGCGGCTGCTTGCCGAGCGTCCGGCCCGCCTGCGCGTCACCGGAGTGCCGGACGCGCGGCTGTCCGGCGAGCTGGCCGCGGTCGCCGCGCTCGCCGCCGGTGATGCCGACGCGGCACTGTCCGCTTTGGACGCCGAGCCGTCCGGAGTGGACTTCGAGCGGCTGCAGGATTCCGGGTACCGCGTCTACGCGGCACCCACGCACGAAGGTGCGCTCGAGGTCGTGTTCACCACGGGGGAGCCGACGCGGATCCACCGCGCGCGTCCGGTGCGGGCCGCGTTGGCGACCTTGGGCAACCACCCGGCCGGGCAGCGGGACACGAGCGCGCTGGTGTCCGCCCTGCGGGCACACGTGCGGGATCGGCTGCCGCAGTACATGGTGCCCTCGGCGTTCGTCGTGCTGGACCGGCTGCCGCTGCTCGCGTCGGGCAAGCTCGACCGGCGGGCGCTGCCCAGCCCGGACCAGCAGGCGGTCACCGCCGGCCGGGCGCCGCGGACCCCGGTCGAGGAAGTCCTGTGCGGACTGTTCGCCGAAGTCCTCGACGCGTCCTCGATCGGGGTCGACGACGACTTCTTCGCCCTGGGCGGGCATTCGCTCATGGCGACGCGGCTGGTCGCGCGGGTGCGCGCGGTCTTCGGCGTCGAGCTGCAGGTGCGGTCGGTGTTCGAGACCCCGACCGTCGCCGGGCTCGCCGCGCTCCTGGCCACCTCGGACTCGACGGCCGCCCGGCCCGCCCTGGTCCGCGCCGAGCCGCGGCCGGACGTGCTGCCGCTGTCGTTCGCCCAGCAGCGGCTGTGGTTCCTGCACCGGCTCGAAGGCCCGTCGGCGACGTACAACATGCCGACCGCGGTCCGGCTGACCGGCGACCTCGACACCGAGGCGCTGCGCGTCGCACTGTCCGATGTGGTCGAACGCCACGAGGCGTTGCGGACCGTCTTCCCCGAAATCGACGGCGAAGCCCGGCAGCAGGTCCTCGACGACGTCGAGATTCCGCTGAACACCCGTGAGGTCACCGAAGGGACGCTCGCGGAGGCGGTGTCCGAAGTGGCCGGCACGGTGTTCGAGCTGGAGTCGGAAGTCCCGCTGCGCGCGGAGCTGCTCCGCCTGGGCCGCCGGGAGTACGTCCTGGTGCTGGTGTTCCACCACATCGCCTCCGACGGCTGGTCGACCGCGCCGCTGTGGCGTGACCTCGCAACGGCCTACACCGCCCGGCAGGCCGGTGCCGCTCCCGAGTGGACTCCGCTGCCGGTGCAGTACGCGGACTACACGCTGTGGCAGCGCGACGTCCTCGGCGAGCCGGTGATCGAACCGCAGCTGGCCTACTGGCGTGAGGCGCTCGCGGGCCTGCCGGAGCGGATCGAGCTGCCGACCGACCGGCCGCACCCGGCCGAGGCGTCGTACGAGGGTGAGCAGTTCGCGTTCGGCTGGGACGCGGAGCTCCACAGTGGACTGGTCGAGCTGGCCCGCGCCTGCGGCGCCAGTGTGTTCATGGTCGTGCACGCCGGGCTCACCGCGGTGCTCACCCGCCTGGGCGCGGGCACCGACGTCCCGATCGGCACGTCCATCGCGGGCCGCACCGACCAGGCGCTCGACGACCTCGTCGGGTTCTTCGTCAACACCCTGGTCCTGCGTGTGGACACCGGCGGTGATCCGTCGTTCCGCGACCTCGTTGCGCGGGTGCGGGACCGCAGCCTCGACGCCTACGCCCACCAGGACGTCCCGTTCGAGCGGCTGGTGGAGGCGCTGAACCCGGTGCGGTCACTGGCGTACCACCCGCTGTTCCAGACGATGCTCGCTTGGCAGAACAACGCCGTCGCCGACCTCACACTCCCCGGGCTGACCGTCGCGGAGGAACCGGTCCGCACCGGCACCGCCCGCGCCGATCTGACGTTCTTCGTCGGCGAGCGGCCCGGCCACCAGGCCGGGATCCACGGCACCGCCGAGTACAACAGCGACGTCTTCGACCGCGCGAGCGTCGAGGCGATCCTCGGCCGGCTCCGGGCGCTGCTGCGGACCGCCGTCGCCGACCCGCACACCCGGATCGGCGCGATCGACCTGCTCACCGCCGCCGAGCACGAGCAGCTCGCCGCCGACCCGGCGACGCCCCTGCCCGCGGAGACGCCCGCCGAGCTGTTCGCCGCGCAGGTGTCCCGCACCCCGGACGCCACGGCACTGGTGTTCGGCGGCGAACACCTGACCTACGCCGAGCTGGACGCGCGCGCGACGGAACTGGCCCGGGCGCTGCTCGCGCGCGGCGCCGGACCGGAACGGGTGGTGGCGGTCGCGTTGCCGCGGTCAGCCCAGCTGGTCACCGCGCTCCTGGCGGTGCTCAAGACCGGCGCGGCGTACCTGCCGCTGGACCTGAACCACCCGGCCGAGCGCGTCGAGCTGATGCTGGCCGACGCCGATCCGCACCTGGTCATCGCCGAAGACGGCTTCGGTGACCGGCTGGTCCGGCCCGGATCCCGTGGTGAAGAACCGGCTTCCTGGCCGTCGATCAGCCCGGACAGGCTGGCGTACGTGATCTTCACGTCCGGCTCCACCGGCCGCCCGAAGGCCGTCGCGGGCACTCAGCGCGCGCTGGCCAACCGGCTGCACTGGGGTCGCGCGGTCGCCGAAGGCGTGCGCGTCGCGAAGAGCGCGCTGACGTTCATCGACGGCTCGACCGAGCTGCTCGGCGGGCTCGTCGCAGGCGACCCCGTGGTCCTCGCCGACGACACGACGGCCACCGATCCGCACGCCCTCGCCGAGCTGGTGCGGACGTCCGGCGCGCAGGTGCTGACCGTGGTGCCGAGCCTCCTCGACAGCTTCGCCGAGGACACGGCCGACGGCGCGTTCGACTCCGTGACGACGTGGATCACCAGTGGTGAGCCGCTTTCCACGGCTCTCGCCGAGAAGGTCGCGCGGAAGTGGCCGTCGGCGAAGCTGGTCAACCTCTACGGTTGTTCGGAGGTCGCGGGGGACAGCCTGGTGCAGGTCTGCGGTCCGGTGGCGATCGGACGGCCGGTCGCGAACACCCGCGCGCACGTGCTCGACGCCGCGCTGCGGCCGGTGCCGCCGGGCGTCCGCGGGGAGCTGTACCTGGCCGGCGCCGGGCTCGCGCGGGGTTACCTCGGCCGGCCGGCGTTGACGGCGGAGCGGTTCGTCGCGTCGCCGTTCGAGCCGGGGGAGCGGATGTACCGCACCGGCGACCTGGTCCGCCGTCGCCCCGACGGCGCCTTGGAGTTCCTCGGCCGCGCGGACCAGCAGATCAAGATCCGCGGCTTCCGCGTCGAGCCGGGTGAGGTCGAAGCCGTGCTGACCGCCTCGGTGGCCCGCGCGGCGGTGATCGCCCGCGACAACCGCTTGATCGCCTACGTCGCACCGTCGGGCGACCCGGCCGCGCTGCGAGCGTCGCTGACGGCGCGGCTGCCGGAGCACCTGGTGCCGTCGGCGATCGTCGTGCTGCCGGAGCTGCCGTTGAACGCCAACGGCAAGCTCGACCGCGCCGCCCTGCCCGACCCCGAGGTCCGGACTTCGGACCGGGTCGCGCGGACCCCGGCCGAGCAGGCGCTGTGCGAGCTGTTCGCCGACGTCTTGGGTGTGCCACGGGTCGGCCCGGACGACGGGTTCTTCACCCTCGGCGGCCATTCGCTGCTGGCGACGCGGCTGGTCAGCCGGATCCGCGCGCTGCTCGACGTCGAAGTCCCGATCCGGGCGGTGTTCGACGCGCCGACCCCGGCCCGCCTGGCCGCGCTGCTCGACCGGGGCCGTGAGAGCCGCCCCGCGCTGGTCCCGGCGGACCGGCCCGAGGTGCTGCCGCTGTCGTTCGCCCAGCAGCGCCTGTGGTTCCTCGACCGCCTCGACGGGCTGAGCGCGACCTACAACATCCCGTGGGCGTGGGAGCTGACCGGGCCGGTCGACACCGATGCGTTGCGGGCGGCGCTCGGGGATGTCGTGTCCCGCCACGAAATCCTCCGGACGATCCTCGCCGAGGACCACGGCACACCCCGTCAGGTGGTGCTGGACCCGGGCGACGAACGCGCGCGGCCGGTGCTGGTCGCGGAACCGGCAGCCGACCTCGACGAGAGCGTCACCGCCGCGGCGTCGTACTGCTTCACCCTCGACGCCGAGATCCCGGTGCGGGCCACGCTCGTGTCGGCCGGTCCCGAGCGGCACGTGTTCGTGCTGCTGGTGCACCACATCGCGGGTGACGGCTGGTCGCTGCCGCCGCTGAAGCGCGACCTCGACACTGCGTACGCCGCGCGGCTGCGCGGTGAACGTCCACAGTGGACGCCGTTGCCCGTGCAGTACGCGGACTACACGCTGTGGCAGCGGGAGATGTTCGGCCGCGCCGACGACCCGGACAGCCTCCTCGGCCGCCAGGCCGCGTTCTGGCGCGACACCCTGGCCGGGCTCCCGGACGAGCTCGCGCTGCCGGCGGACCGGCCGCGCCCGGCGCGCTCGACCAACCGGGGCGGCGTGGTGCCGTTCACCGTGCCCGCCGAGATCCACCGCCGCCTGCGGGAGCTGGCCCTCGGCAGCAACACCAGCACGTTCATGGTGCTGCAGGCGACGCTGGCGGCCCTGCTGACCCGGCTCGGCGCGGGCACCGACATCCCGCTCGGCACGCCGGTGGCCGGCCGCACCGACCACGCGCTGGAGGACCTCGCCGGGTTCTTCGTCAACACGCTGGTGCTGCGCACCGACACCGGCGGCGACCCGACGTTCCGGGAGCTGCTGGAGCGCGTCCGGGAGGCCGACCTCGCCGCGTACGCCCACCAGGACCTGCCGTTCGAGCACCTCGTCGAGCTGCTCAACCCGGCCCGGTCCCTGGCCCGGCACCCGCTGTTCCAGGTCATGCTCGCCGTCTACCACTCGGGTGCCGAGCAGGAGCGGCTGCTCGGGCTGGATGCGGCCTACCGGGACACCGGGCTGCGGCAGGCGAAGTTCGACCTGTCCTTCGACCTGGTCGAAACCCCCGAAGGCATCGAAGGTGACCTCGAGTTCAGCCTCGACCTCTTCGACGAGCCGACCGCGCGGACGCTCACCGAGCGACTGGTGCGGCTGATGGCGGCCGTCGTCGCGGATCCCGACCGGCCGCTGAGCCGGATCGACGTCCTCGAGCCCGGGGAGCGGCGGCGGATCCTGCACGACTGGGGCGCCGGCGAGCCGCTGACCACCGCGGCGCCGACGGTGGTCGACCGGCTGGCCGCGCAGGTGGCGGCGACCCCGGGAGCGACCGCGGTGAGCGACGCTTCCGGCAGCGTCACCTTCGCGGAGTTCGCGGCGCGGACCGACCGCCTCGCGCGGTGGCTGGCGTCGCACGGCGCGGGTCCCGAGCAGGTCGTCGCGCTGGTGCTGCCGCGGTCGGCGGCGGTCGTCGAGGCGATCTTCGGCGTGTTCAAGACGGGCGCGGCGTACCTGCCGGTGGATCCGGACCAGCCGGCGGAGCGGATCTCGGCGATCCTCGCCGACGCCGGTGCCGCGCTGGTGCTGACGAGCCGCGCCTCGGCCTCGCCGGTTCCCGGTGCGCTCTTCGTCGAGGACATTGTGGACAGTGCCGCGACGCTGACCCCGCCGTCACCCGCGAACCCGGCGTACGTGCTGTACACGTCCGGCTCCACGGGCAAGCCCAAGGGTGTGGTCGTCCCGCACTCCGGGCTGGTCAACCTGTTCCACAGCCACCGCGAGACGCTCTACCGCCCGGCGGTGGCCGCCGCGGGCGGACGGCGGCTGCGGGTCGGGCACGCGTGGGCGTTCTTCTTCGACGCCTCCTGGCAGCCGCAGCTGTGGCTGCTCGACGGGCACGAGGTGCACGTCGTCGACGACGAAACCCGCCGCGATCCCGACCGGCTGGCCGCCGTGGTGCGCGACCGCGGTCTCGACTTCCTCGAGCTCACGCCGTCGCACTTCGCGCAGCTGGCTGCGGCCGGAGTCGTCGAAGACGGCAAGTGCGCGCTGGGCGTGGTCGGTGTCGGCGGCGAAGCTGTTTCTCCATCACTGTGGGAGGAACTGCGCGCGTTCCCCGGCACGGAGGCGTACAACCTCTACGGGCCGACCGAGGCCACTGTGGACGCTCTGGTCGCGCGGATCGGTGACAGCGAACGTCCGGTGGTCGGGCGTCCGGTGCACAACGCGCGGGCGTACGTCCTCGACGGCGGCCTGACCCCGGTCCCGGCCGGGGTGCCGGGCGAGCTGTACCTGGCCGGCGCCGGGCTGGCCCGCGGGTACCACGACCGGCCCGCGCTCACCGCGGACCGGTTCGTCGCCGACCCGTTCGGGCCGGCGGGAGAGCGGATGTACCGCACCGGCGACCTGGTGCGCTGGCGGCCGGACGGGCAGCTCGAGTACCTCGGCCGCACCGACGACCAGGTGAAGGTCCGCGGCTTCCGGATCGAGCCGGGCGAGATCGAGACGGCCCTGACCCGGCACGACGACGTCGCGCAGGCGCTGGTCGTCGTCCGCGAGGACCGGGAGAAGCAGCTGGTCGCCTACACCACCCCGGGCCACGCCGATCCCGCGCGGCTGCGGGAGTTCGTGGCCCGCTCGCTGCCGGCGTACATGGTGCCCGCGGCGATCGTCCCGCTCGACGCGTTTCCGGTGACCCCCAACGGGAAGCTCGACAAGGCCGCTTTGCCCGCGCCCGAGTTCGAGCGGCGCGGCCGGGCGCCCGACACACCCCTGGAGAAGACCCTCTGCGAAGTCTTCGCGGAGGTACTGGACGTCGACGCCGTCGGCGCCGACGACGACCTGTTCACCCTCGGCGGCCATTCGATGCTGCTGGTGGTCCTGCGCAACCGGATCACCGAACGGCTCGGGACCGAGCTCCCGATCGCCGAGTTCTTCCGCACCCCCACCGCGGCCGGGCTCGCCGCCCTGCTGACCGACAACCAAGGAAACCGATGCAGCGCACCCTGATGAACGCCAAGATCCACCGGGCCACGGTGACCCAGGCCGACCTGCACTACGTCGGGTCCCTGACCATCGACGCCGACCTGATGGCCGCCGCGGACATCGTCGAGGGCGAGCAGGTCCAGGTCGTCGACATCACCAACGGCGCCCGGCTGGAGACCTACGCCATCACCGGCGAGCCGGGCACCGGCGTGATCGGTGTCAACGGCGCGGCCGCGCACCTCGTGCACCCCGGCGACCTGGTCATCATCATCACCTACGCCCAGGTCGACGAGGCCGAGCGCGCCCGGCACCGGCCGCGCGTGGTGCACGTCGACGCCGAGAACCGGCAGGTCCACTTGGGACACGACCCGGCGGAGCCGGTTCCTGGCGCGGAAGCCCAGCTGTCCGGTCGGAACTGACGCAGGTGGGCGTGGACACAGGTCGGTCGCGATGGTTGCTTTTGGCAGGCTCACCTAAATAAGGTGTGCCTATCCTAAAAGGCTCGGTGAGAGGTTGTCATGTCGGTGTTTCAAGGCGGTGCCGGGCTCAGCCGGCGTGGATTCCTGATCGGCACCGGCGGGCTCGCCGCGGCCGCGGCGCTCACCGCGTGCGGCAGCGGCGGCGACAAGCCGGCGGCCGCCGCCTCGGGGCCATGGGAGTTCACCGACGACCGCGGCCAGAAGGCCGCCCGCGACCAGCGGCCGTCCCGCGTTGTCGCCTACGCCAGCTCGGCCGCCGCCCTGTGGGACTACGGCGTCCACCCGCTGGGCGTGTTCGGCCCGCAGAAGACGGCCGACGGCGGCAAGGAGATCCAGGCCGGCAACATCGACCTGAACGCCGTCACCTCGATCGGCAACGCCTGGGACGACTTCAGCATGGAGAAGTTCGCCGCGCTCAAGCCGGACCTGGTCGTCACCGGCCTGACCGGCGCCAAGCCGACCGACCTGTGGGTGCTCAAGGACGACCTCGGCCCCAAGGTGCAGGCGATCGCGCCGATCGTCGCGATGTCGGAGTACAAGGTCACGCTGCCCAAGGTGATCGAGCGCTACGAGCAGCTCGCCGTGGCGCTGGGCGGCGACGCGAACTCCGCGGCCATCAAGAAAGGCAAGGACGACTTCCGGAAGGCGTCCGACGACCTCAAGGCCGCGCTCAAGGCCAAGCCCGGGCTCAAGGTCCTCGTCGTCTCCAGCGACAAGGACAACCTCTACGTCTGCAAGCCGGAGTTCTTCTCGGACCTCGCCTACTACCGCGAGCTGGGCATGGACATCGTCGACGGCGCCGGCCCGGACGAGTACTTCGAGACGCTCAGCTGGGAGCAGGCCGGCAAATACCCGGCCGACCTGATCCTCTCCGACAGCCGTACCTTCGCCCTGTCGCGCCAGCAGCTGGGGGCGATCCCGACGTGGGCGCAGCTGGCCCCGGTGAAGGCGAACCAGGTCGCCGACTGGTCGACCGAACCGCGGTTCAACCCGGTGCTCGCGGCCCCGGTCGTCCAGAAGCTGGCCGACGTCGTGAAGGGCGCCCGCACCGACATCACCGCCTGAGGAGGCTCCCGTGACCAACCCGTTCGAAGACCCCGACGGCACCTACCTGGTGCTGGTCAACGCCGAGAACCAGCACAGCCTGTGGCCGGAGTTCGTCGACGTCCCGGCGGGCTGGACGGTCGCGTTCGGTCCCGCGGGCCGGCAGGCGTGCCTGGACCACGTCGAAGCGAACTGGACGGACATGCGGCCGAAGTCCCTGGCCGACGCCATGGACGACTGAGCACCGCGGCGCCGGGAGCCCGCCCGGGTTCCCGGCGCTGTCAGTGCCGGACGTGGTAACGCAGGTGCGTGACCGACTTCGCGGCCCGCGCGTCGATCTGCTCGAGATCGAGCGGCGGGACGCCGTCGAAGAGCCGGGACCCGGCGCCGAGCATGAGCGGGGCCACGTGCAGCCGCATCTCGTCGATCAGCCCGGCGGCGAGGTACTGGTTCACGGTGTGGGCGCCCCCGTGGATGGAGATGCCCCCGTCGCCGGCCGCCTCACGGGCGCGGGCGAAGGCGGCCTCGATCCCGTCGGTGACGAAGTGGAACGTGGTGCCGCCCTCCATCGGCTGCGGGTCGCGCGGGTGGTGGGTGAGCACGAAGACCGGGCCGTGGTACGGCGGGTTGTCGCCCCACCAGCCGGTCCAGGGCCGGTCCCAGTCGCCACGGATGGGGCCGAACATGTTGCGGCCCATGATGAACGCCTTCGCGGTCATCATCCTCGCGAACTCGTCCGGGTGCGTCTCGGCGCCTTCGCCGAACCAGGCGTGCAGCTTGTCGCCCCAGCCGTCGCCACCGTCGTCGCCGAAGGGGCGCTGTTCGGTCTGGTTCGCCCCGGCGGCGTAGCCGTCGAGGGAGATCGTGAGGTCGCAGGTCACCGTCGTCATGAGCACCAGCTTGGCGGGCCGGACCCATGGCGTCCAATGCCAAACCGGGCGCCGACACATTGATAATGTTGATGAATGCTGAACCTGGTCCAGCTCGAGGTGCTGGCCGCGGTGGCGCGGCACGGCTCGGTGACCGAGGCGGCGCGTGAGCTGCACTATTCGCAGCCGTCGGTGAGCCACCACCTGTCCCGGCTGGAGGCCGCCACCGGCGCCCGGCTCGTCCAGCGGGTCGGCCGCGGCATCCGGTTGACCCCGGAGGGCAGGCTGCTGGCCCACCGGGCCGCGGAGATCGTCGGCCGGGTCGACGCGGCCGCCACCGAGCTGGCGTCGCAGGTCGGCCTGCGGGCGGGAGTCGTGCGGCTCGCCGCCAACGCCTCCACGCTGGCCACGATCGTGCCGAAAGCCGCCGCGAAGCTGGCGCTGGTGCATCCGGGACTCCAGCTGAGCCTCGTCGACGAGCACCCGGTCGAAGCGCTCCGCATGCTGCGCCACGGCGAAATCGACATCGCCGTCGTGTTCAACCACGTCGCAGGCCCGGGCGAGGAGGGCTTCCGGCTGCGTCACCTCGGTGACGATCCGATCCACCTCGTCACCCGGGAACCCGGCGACCGCCTGGAGAACCACCGCGACTCCGGGTGGATCGGCGGCTGCGCCCGGTGCCGTGAAGAGCTGGACACGGTGTGCGCGCGAGCCGGTTTCACCCCGCGCATCGCCTCGCTCAGCGACGACATGGTCGTGGTGCAGTCACTGGTCGCCGCCGGCGCGGGCGTCGCCATCCTGCCCGGGCTCGCGCTGGAAGCCCACCGCCGTCCCGGCATCCACACGACGGAGACCGGGGTCAGCCGCCGGATCCACGCCGCGACCTATGGCGACCCGCCCGACCCGCCCGCCGTCGCGGCGGTGCTGGACGCGCTCGCCGAAGCGACCGGGTGACCGGCACGCTGTCCTGACCAGGCCGCCCAGAGCGTCGCGTACTGACCGCCGGCGGCGACCAGCTCGTCGTGCGTCCCGGACTCCACCACGGCGCCCGCGTCGAGGACCACGATCCGGTCCGACGCCGCCGCCTGGGTGAGGCGGTGCGCGACCACCAGCGCGGTCCGGCCTTCCAGGGCCGCCGCGGCCGCGGCCTCCAGCACCCGCGACCCCGCGCTGCCCGCCTCGGCCGTGGCCTCGTCGAGGATCGCGATCGGCGGGTCGGCCAGCACCAGGCGGACCAGGGCCAGCTGCTGGGACTGCGTCACGGTCAGCTGGTGACCGCCTTCGCCGACCACCGTCGCGAGGCCGTCCGGCAGGCTGTCGACCCAGGTCAGCGCGCCCACCTTCGCCAGCGCGGCCCGCAGCTCGGCGTCGGTCGCCGCCGGGCGCGCGAGGCGCAGGTCGTCGGCCAGCGGGCCCGCGAAGACGTGGACCTCCTGGCTGATCAGCGCGACCGTCCGGCGGGTGGCTTCCGGGCCCAGCTCGTCCAGCCCGACGCCGCCGAGCGTGACCGAACCCGTGTCCGTGCGGTGGATGCCGGCGATCAGCTTGGCCAGCGTGGTCTTGCCGGCCCCGCTCGCCCCGACCAGCGCGACGCGTTCACCAGGTGCGACACCGAGGTCGATGTCCCGCAGCACCGGATGACCGTCCACATAGGAATAGCCGGCCGCCGCCGTCTTCACCGACGCGTCGGCCGGACGCGCCGGGTGCGCGGGCTCCGCTTCCGCGGGCAGGTCGGCCACGCCGATCAGCCGCGCGAGGCTGGCCGCGGCCGCCTGGGCGTCGTCGACCAGCGCGAGCGCCGTCGTGATCGGCCCGAAGAGGCTGTGGAAGTACAGGGCCGCCGCCGTCGCGACCCCGACCGTCACCGCGTCGGCCCCGACGAGCAGGAACCCCATCGCCAGCACCGCCGACAACCCGACGAACTCCGCCAGGTTGAGCCGCGCGTAGAACCGCGTCACCAGCCGGATCCCGCGCAGCGCCAGGTCGACGGCCGTGTCGGACCGCTTGCGCACCCGGTCGAGGTGGGTGTCGGCCAGCCGGAACGCGCGGACGGTCTTCGCGCCGCCGATGGTGTCCAGCAGCTGCTGTTGCTGGGCGCCGACGGCCTCGCGCTGCCTGGCGTACAACGGCTTCGCACGCGGCACGTACCAGCGGACGGTCCACAGCTGGATCGGCACGGCCACCAGCGCGGCGAGCAGGAACCGCCAGTCGAGCACGGCCAGCGCGCCCAGCGTGAGCAGCACCGTCAGCACCGAGCGGCCCAGCTCGGGCAGCGCCTGCCGGACGCCTTCCGCGACCACCGAGACGTCGTTCGTCACGCGCGCGGTGAGGTCGCCGGAGCCGGCTCGCTCGAGCTGTTCCAGCGGCAGGCCGAGGGCGCGCTCGACAAACCGTTCGCGCAGCTCGGCCAGGATCGTCTCGCCGAGGCGCGCCACCATCGAGACGCCGATCGCGGTCGCGACCGCCTGGGCGAGCGCGACCAGCACCAGGCCGACGATGGGCGTGACGAGATCGCTCGCGGGGTGGCGCGTCGCGACGAGGTCGACCACGCGGCCCAGCAGGGGAGCGGTGAGCAGGCCGATCGCGGTGGCCGCGACGAGCATCGTGGCCGCGGCGGTCGCCCGGCCCTTGGATCGGCCGAGCAGCTCGCCGACGACGGCGCGGATCCGGCGGCCGTCGGCCACGGGGAGGAGTTCGCGGGTCATGACAGCACCACCGCCCGGTAGTCGGCGCGACCGGCCAGCTCGCGGTGGCTGCCTTCGCCCGCGATCCGCCCGTCGTCGAGCAGGACGACGCGGTCGGTGGCGGCCAGCAGCGCCGGACTGGTGGTCACGAGGATCGTCGTGCGGCCACGCCGCAGCTCGGCCAGGCCCGCGGCGATGCGGGCCTCGGTGACGGTGTCGACGGCGGTCGTCGGGTCGTGCAGCACGAGCACCGGCGCGTCCACGGCCAGCGCGCGTGCCAGCGCGACCCGCTGGCGTTGGCCGCCCGACAGTGACCGCCCGCGTTCGGTGACGGCGGTCGCGACGCCGTCGGGCAGCGCGCTCGCCACCTCGTCGACGGCGGCCGCGGCCATCGCTTCGCCGCTGCGGGGCCCGGTTTCGACGTTCTCGGCGAGCGTCCCGGCGAAGAGGTCCGCGTCGTGTGCGGCGACCAGCACCACCTCCCGGACCCGGCTCGGGTCCACAGTGGACAGGTCGACCGAGTCGACCGACACCGAGCCGGCCGCGGGATCGGCGGCGCGGCCGAGGCAGTCGAGCAGGTCGGTCGCGGCGGCGGGGTCGGTGGCGACCACCCCGAGCAGCTCACCCGGCCGCGCTTCGAAGTCGACCTCACGCAGGGCGCCGCGGCTCAGCGCGGACAGCCGCACGTGGCCGCTCGACGGCTCGGGCAGCGTCGCGGAACCTTCGCCGACCGCGGGCGGCGCGGTGAGCACGTCGGCGATGCGCCCGGCCGACGCCCGGCCCTGCGCGAGCTCGCCGTTGACCCAGGCGAAGATCGAGAACGGCGTGATCAGGTACTGCGCGAGCCCGACCGCGGCGACCAGGTCGCCGACACTGATGTCGCCGGCCGCGGCGAGGTTTCCGCCAACCAGCGCAACCAACGCTATGAAGATGCCGGTGAGGCCGAGCAGCGCGCCGTTGTGCCAGGCCTGGGCGCGGGCGGCTCTCAGCGTCGCCCTGAGTGAGTCCTGGCTGGTCCGCCGATAGCGGTCGACGGCCGCCCGTTCCGCGCCGACCCCCTTGAGCACCCGCAGGCCCGCGACGAGGTCCGTGGCGATGCCGGAGGCGAAGGCGGAGCGTTCCTGCTCCGCCTCGCTGCGGCGTTCGAGGGGCTTTCCGACGAGATGCGCGAGGTAGAGCATCGGCGGCGTGCCGAGCAGCACCAGCAGGCCGAGCGGGACCGACATCGTGAGCAGCACGACGGCGCTGACGAGCAGCCCGGCGAGCCCGGCGACGGCGAACGGCAGCACGCTGTTGAGCTGGCCGACACGCTTCGCGTCCGACGTCCCGATGCTCACCAGCTCACCGGCGAGGTTGCCGGACTCCGCGCCGCCACCGGGGTGCAGCACGCGGCGGCCGACGTCGAGCCGCAGGTCGTGGGCGGCGCGTTCGGCGGCGCGTTCGCCGAAGCGGGCGCCCAGGCGGTAGCTGGTCGACAGGCCGGCGAAGAGCACCGCCAGGACCGCCAGCCAGAGCAGCAGCGTGCCCACCGACCCCCCGGCGACCGCCTGGTCGATCACGACGCCGATCACCACCGGGACCAGCGCCTCACCGCCTTGATGGCCCGCGGTCAGCAGCGACGCGAGCGCCACCGACTTCCGTTGCCCGGCGATCGAACGGCGGAGGACTTCCCGTCCGGTCGTGCTCACCCGCGCCTCCCTGTCCAGCTCTATGGATAGGTAAGGCTAGTCTAAGTAAGGAACTCACGGGGAAACGGTCGGCTTCGTCTCAGTTCGCGATTCGGTCGCCGGCTCCCCGAAGCGGGCGAGCGCCAGCGCCGCCAGCACGGCGAGCGCAAACCCGGCGATCGCGACCACGACGAACCCGGGCCGCGTCCGGTCGCCGAGCGCGAGCACGCCGACCAGCGAGGGGAACACCGTCTCGCCGAGCACCATCATCGCGGTCGAGGTGGTGACGCTCCCGCGTTGCAGGGCCGTCGCGTAGAACAGCATCGCCAGCCCGCCCGCGACCGCGACGGTGTAGGTCGCGGGGTCGGTGAGCAGGTCCAGCGGCGCGAGGCTGGGGATGATCCGCCCGGAGATCGCGACAACACCGAAGCAGAGCCCGGCGACGAGCCCGAGCGCGGGTGTCCGCACCCGGCGTGGCGCCTTCCCGGCGACGACCCCGGCGCCGGCCAGCACGAGCACGGCGCCGATCAGGACCAGCCGGAACCCGAGCCCGACGGGGTCCGACCCCTCACTTTCCGCGGCGGCGCCGAGCAGCCCGAGCCCGGCGCACACCACGGCGATGGCGGCCCACTCCCGCCGTCCGAGCCGGACACCGAGGAACCGCGCGGCGACGGCGGTCACGGCGAGGCTCGCGGCGAGCGCGGCCTGCACGACGAACAGTGGCAGCACGTGCAGGGCGACGATCTGCGCGACGAAGCCGAGGACGTCGAGCGACAGCCCGAGCACGAACTTCCACTGGCCGAGCACGCGCACCAGCAGTTTCGGGTCGACGCCGTCGCCGCCCGTCTCGGTCGCCTGCGCGGCGACGGACTGCATCACGGACGCGACGCCGTATGCACATGCCGCGCCCAAGGCGCAGAGCAGACCCCACCACATGCCGATCACTCTATTTTGTCGGACCCGTGGGGTAGGTTCCGGTCATGTCGAACACGAGTTCGAAGACGCACCGGTCGTGGCCCGCCCCGCTGGCCACCGACGAGCTGCGCCTCCAGCTGGACTTCCTGCAGTTCCTCCGAGCGACGGCGGTGAACAAGGTGGCGGGCCTGACCCGCGACCAGGCGGCGGCGACCCCGCTGCCGACGTCACCCCGGTTGAGCGCACTGGGGGTGCTGAAGCACCTGACGGCGGTCGAGCGGTGGTGGTTGTCGATCGAGGCGGGGGGAGTGGACCTGCCGTCGCTGTGGGTGGGGACGCCGGACCCGAGCTGGGATTTGGCTCCGGAGGACACTCCGGCGTCGGTGGTGGCGGCGTATCGCGCGGAGTGGGCCCGGTCGGAGAAGTCGCTACGGAGGTTGGGTCCGGACGACAAGACCCGGCGGCGGTCGGAGTTCACGGTGCGGTGGGTGGTGGCGCATGTCGTTCAGGAGACTGCGCGGCATTTGGGGCATTTGGATGTGCTGAGGGAGTTGGCGGATGGGGAGGTGGGTGAGTGAGGGAGGGGTGAGGTTGGGGCGGCGCGGGGATGGCGGCTGGGCGGTCGCTCCGGTTGGCAAGGTCGCGGGCGGCGCAGGCGACCTGGCCGTGCGGGGCCGCCTTGCCGGTTGAGACGGGCTGGTTCGGTTGGCTGGGCGGGTCGCTTCGGTTGGCCGGGCGGTGCGGGCAGGTCGGACGGCGCAGGCGAAGTGGCCGGGCGGTGCGGGCATTGCGGCCGGGCGGCGCGGGCCAGGTCGCCGGTGGTGCGCGGGCGCGGTGACTGGGCGGGGTCGCTTCGGTGGCCGGGCGAGGCCGCCTTGCCGGTTGATGCGGGTTGGTTCGCGGAGGCAAGCGGCCGGGCCGGTGCTGCGTCAGTGCCGGCCGACTTCGGGCGGTGGCCGCCTTGCTCGACCAGCGCGGGCCGGTTCGGGAAGTGCGGCCGATCGGTCTCTGTTTCGGGCGAGTGCGGCTGGGGCGGCGATCGAAGCGGCCGCCAGTTGGTCTGGGCGGCACGGGCGGTCTGCCGCGGTGCGGTTTCCGCGCGGTTCGAGGCTGCCTCGGGCAGCGCGGAAAATCGCGTGACCGGCTCGCTAACCTGACTCCGTGGCCGTCGTTGCGGGATACCGCCGATTTACCGGCCCCCTGGCCCTTTCCGGGTGCCAGCGGGGTTTTGGTGCCACGCGCGCGGCCGGCGCTGCCTGAACGGCGCCCGTCCGATCCACCATGATCGCCGTCGCACCGACCTGCCGGGTGTCCGGGCCAGGGGGAGCTCATCTCCCTCAACCGATCCGCACGCTCCGGAGGTCCGTCATGCCCGCAACCCTCACCCGCGCCCAGCTCATCCGCGATCTCGCCGTCCGTGATCTCACCGATCCGGCCGCCGGGCCGCACGCCGTCCAGCTTGTCGTCGACCACGCCGTCGCCGCGGTGGCCGGCCGGTGGGACTGCGCCGTCCGGTGGTGGCCCGGCGATCGCGTGGTCACGGTCGCCGACAACTACGACAACCTCGGCTACGACCCGGCCGACGTCACCCGCGACGCGCGCTACACCCGCTACGTCGACGACGGCCACATGCTGCGCAGCCACTCCAGCGCGATGGTCCCGGCGGCGCTGCGGGCACTGGCCGCGAGCCCGGCCGACGACGTCCTGCTCGTCTGCCCGGGCGTCGTCTACCGGCGCGACAGCATCGACCGGCTCCACAGTGGCACCCCGCACCAGCTCGACCTGTGGCGCCTCACCCGCCGGCCGCTGGGCCGCGCCGACCTGGAAGACATGGTGACGTCGCTGCTAAAAGCCCTGCTGCCGAACCGGAACTGGCGGCTCGAGGACCGCCGCCACCCGTACACAGTGGACGGCGCCCAGCTCGACGTCGACCACGACGGCGAGTGGGTCGAGATCGCCGAGTGCGGCCTCGCCCACCCCGCGGTCCTCGAGCGCGCCGGCCTGCGCGACGGCTGGTCGGGCCTCGCGCTCGGCCTGGGCCTCGACCGGATGCTGATGCTGCTCAAGGGCATCCCGGACATCCGCCTCCTGCGCTCACCCGACCCGGCGGTCGCCGCGCAGCTCACCGACCTCGCGCCCTACCGTCCGGTGTCGGCTCTGCCCCCGGTCCGCCGCGACCTGTCCATCGTGGTCGCGGCGCACGACCGCGCCGAAGACCTCGGCGACCGCGTCCGCGACGCGCTCGGCGAAGACGCGGCCGTCGTGGAGTCGGTCGAGATCCGCGAGGAGACACCGTGCGCACAGCTGCCGCCGCCGGCGCTGGCCCGCCTCGGCGCTCGTCCGGACCAGAAGAACCTGCTGGTCAGGCTGGTCCTCCGCCCGCTGGGCACCACGCTGTCCGACCACGAGGCGAACGTCCTGCGCGACCGCGTCTACGCGGCCCTGCACCAGGGGAGCGCCCACCAGTGGGCGGCGGAGTGACCCCGTAGGGTGTGGCCATGGCAGATCGGCTCTACTTCCGGCAGCTGCTCGCCGGGCGGGACTTCGCTGTCGGGGATCCCGTTGCGACGCAGATGGTGAACTTCGCCTACCTCATCGGCGATCGGGAGACGCGGGACGCGGTGCTCGTCGACCCGGCCTACGCCGTCCAGGATCTGCTGGGGGTCCTTGAGGCCGATGGGATGCGGCTTACCGGGGTGCTCGCCACGCACCACCACCCCGACCACGTCGGCGGCGACATGATGGGCTTCTCCCTGCCCGGCATCGCCGAGCTGCTCGCCCTCCAGCCGGTGCCGATCCACGTCAACGGGGCCGAGAGCGAGTGGGTCCGCCGGGTCACCGGGGTCTCCGACACCGATCTGCGCGCGCACGACCACGACGACGTGCTCGAGGTCGGCGGCATCCCCATCCGGCTGCTGCACACGCCCGGGCACACGCCGGGCAGCCAGTGCTTCCTCGTCGAGGACAAGCTCGTCTCGGGGGACACGCTGTTCCTCGAAGGCTGTGGCCGCACCGACTTCCCCGGAGGTGACGCCGAGGAGATCTACCGCAGCCTCCAGGCGCTCGCCGGCCTGGCCGGGGATCCCGTCGTCTACCCCGGGCACCAGTACTCGGCCGAGCCGTCGGCCGCGCTGTCGGAGGTGAAGCGCACCAACTTCGTCTACCGGCCGCGGTCGCTGGACGAATGGAAGGTCATGTTCGGCGGCTGACGGCGGTCTCGATCGAGGCCGCCGCCTTCGTCGCCAGCTCGCCCAGCTCGGCCAACGACACCGCGGCCGTCAGCGCGCCCCACACGCTGACCACCGCCAGCGGCCGGCGCCGCCGGTCGAGCACGGCGGCCGAGACCCCGTACAGGTTCGTCTCCATCTCGCCGACGCTCAGCGCGTACCCCCGCTCGCGCACGCCGCCCAGTTCGGCGCGCAGCCGGTCGCGGTCGACGATCGTCGAGTCCGTGTAGCGCGTCAGCTCCTCCGGCAGCAGGCTCGCGACCTCCGACCACGGCAGCGCGGCGAGGAACGCCTTTCCGGTCGACGTCGCGTGCAGCGGCGCCTGCCAGCCCAGCCAGCGCGCCGAAAGCACCGCCGACGGCACGGCTTCGTCCACATAGGTCAGTCCGAACTGCCGCGGCACGGCCAGGTTCGCCGTTTCGCCCGTCTGCTCGGACAGCGAGACGACGGTGTCGTGCGCGCGCCGCACCAGGCCGTCGACGCCGGCGCCCGCGGCCCAGCGGTCGGCGGTCAGGCCGATCGTGTAGCGGTTGCTCGCCGGGTCGCGTTCGAGGACGCCGTGGTGTTCGAGGGTGGCCAGCAGCCGCCACGCCGTCGCGCGGTTGAGGCCGCACTGCTCGGCGAGCGTCGCCGCGGTCTCGCCGAGCGGGCCGGCGTCGGCGACCGCGTCCACCAGCGCGACCGCCCGGTCCACCGACTGGACGCGCCCGGTTCCCTTGTCCTCCATGCGGGTCCTCCCTCGGCGGGCAGCCTAGCGAGCGCCCGTTCGGACGCTTGACGGCTCACCGCGCCCGTCCGTACCGTCGCGCATTACGAACGAGAATCGCACATTATGCGACGGAGGTCTTGGCATGCACTTCGCCCTCACCGACGAGCAGCGGATGGTCGCCGACACGGTCGCCGCCTTCGTGCGGACCGAGCTCTACCCGCACGAAGACGAGGTCGAACGGCTGGACGAGGTCCCCGCGGAGCTCGCCGCGCAGATCCGGAAACGCGCGCTCGAAGCCGGGCTGTACGCGCCGAACATGCCCGCCGACGTCGGCGGGGGCGGCCTCGACGGGGTCGGGGTCGCGCTCGCCGAACGTGAGCTCGGGAAGGCGTCGTACGCCCTGCATTCGCTGGTGGCGCGGCCGAGCAACATCCTGCTCGCCTGCGAAGGCGCACAGCGCGAGGAGTACCTGCTGCCGACCGTGCGCGGCGACCGCACCGACTGCCTCGCGATGACCGAACCCGGCGCCGGCTCCGACGTCCGGTCGATGACCACCCGCGCCGTTGCCGCCGGGGACGACTACGTCATCACCGGCGGCAAGCACTTCATCAGCCACGCCGACGTCGCCGACTTCGTCATCCTCTTCGCGGCCACCGGCGTCGAAGCCAGCGGGAAGAAGCGGATCACCGGGTTCCTCGTCGACCTCGACACGCCCGGCGTGACCGTCCGGAAGGCCGCGGGCTGCGTGTCCAACCGCGGTTACCACACCTGCGAGCTGCTCTTCGACGACGTCCGCGTGCCCGCCGGGAAGCGGCTGGGTGAGGAGGGCCGCGGCTTCGACCTGATGAACGAGTGGCTCGGCTCGACCCGGCTGTCCGTCGCCGCCACCTGTGTCGGGCGGGGCCGGCGCGTGCTGGACATGACGACCGAGTGGGCCGCCCGGCGCGAGCAGTTCGGGCAGCCGATCGGGCGCTTCCAGGGCATCGCCTTCCCGCTGGCCGACCTCACGACCGAGCTGGAAGCGGCGGAACTGCTCACCCTGCGCGCGGCCTGGAACTTCGACCAGGGGCGGCTGAGCGACCGCGACGTCGCGATGGCCAAGCTGTTCGCCTCCGAGACGCTCGGCCGGATCACCGACCAGGCCGTCCAGGTCTTCGGCGGGCTGGGCCTGATGGCCGAAACGCGCGTCGAGCGGTTCTGGCGCGACGCGCGGCTCGAGCGGATCTGGGACGGCACCAGCGAGATCCAGCGGCACATCATCGCGCGGTCGCTGCTGCGTCCGCTGGGCGCGTGAGCGCCGGGCTGCGCCGCCTGCTCGCGCCGCGGCACGTGGTGGTCGCCGGGGGCGCGGCGGCGGCCGAGGTCGTGACGCGCTCGCGGGCGCTCGGCTACGCCGGCGAGATCTGGCCGGTGCACCCGCGCCGCGCCGAGCTCGCCGGCCTGCCGTGCTTCCGGTCGGTGGCGGACCTGCCCGCGGCGCCCGACGCGGCGTTCCTCTCCGTGCCCGCCCGGTCCACTGTGGACCTTGTCGCCGCGCTGGCCGCGCGCGGGGCCGGGGGCGCCGTCTGCCACGCGTCCGGGTTCGCCGAAGCCGGCGACGCCGGCCTCCAGGCCGAACTGCGCGAAGCGGCCGGGAACCTGCCGGTGCTGGGGCCCAACTGCCTCGGTTACGTGAACTACCTGGACGGCGTCGCGCTGTGGCCGGAGCAGCACGGCGGGACGCGGGTCGGGCGCGGGGTCGCCGTGCTGAGCCAGAGCGGGAACGTCGCGCACAACCTGTCCATGCACCGGCGCTCGCTCCCGCTGGCCTGCCTGGTGACCGTCGGGAACGCCGCCGTGACCGGGGTTCCGGAGCTGCTCGACACCCTCGCCGCCGATCCTCGCGTGACCGCGATCGGCCTGTACCTGGAAGGGATCGACGACCCGGCGGCGCTGTGCGCGGCCGCAAGACGAGCCCTCACGCGGGGAGTGCCGGTGGTCGCCCTGAAGGCGGGGACGTCGGAGCTCGGCGCCCGCGCGACGGCGAGCCACACCAGCGCGCTCGCGACGTCCGATGTCCTCGACTCCGCGTTGTTCGCGCGCGCCGGGATCGCTCGTGTGCACAGTCTGCCGTCCCTCGTCGAGACGCTCAAGTTCCTCCACGTCCACGGCCCGCTCGAAGGCACGTCGATCGTGTCGGCGAGCTGTTCGGGTGGGGAAGCGGCGTTGGTCGCCGACGCCGCGGCCGGGCGCGGGCTCACGCTGCCGGACTTCCCGGCCGCCACCCGCGAGCGCCTGGCCGGAGTGCTCGGTGACCGCGTGGCCGTGGCCAACCCGCTCGACTACCACACCTACATCTGGGGTGACGCTCCCGCGCAGGAAGCCTGCTTCACCGCGCTCCTGACCGCCGGCGCGGACCACCACCTGCTGGTGCTCGACGTCCCGCGCGAAGACCGCTGCCGCACGGCCGAGTTCATGTCCACAGTGGACGCGTTCGTCGCCGCGCACCAAACGACGGGCGCCGCGGCGAGCATCGTCAGCACCCTGCCGGAAAACCTGCCGGAACCCCTGGCGCAGCGGTTGCTCGCCGCGGGGATCACTCCGATGCAGGGCCTCGGGGACTGCCTCGACGCGGTCGCGGCGGCGGCCGGGATCGGGCGGGCCCGCGCCCGGCTGGAGCCCGGCCCCCTGGCCGTTTCGAGCGCACGAGGGCCGGTGGTCCAGCTCGACGAGTGGCAGTCCAAACAGGACTTACGGACCTGGGGGCTGCCGGTGCCGGAAGCCGTGCTCACCGACGCTAATGGAGCCGTCGACGCGGCCGAAGCGGTGGGGTTCCCGGTGGTGCTCAAGGCGGTTTCGCCCGCACTGGCGCACAAGACCGAAGCCGGTGCGGTCCGGCTCGACCTGCGTGATGCCGAAGCCGTCCGGCTCGCGGCAAAGGAGCTGACGACGATCTCGCCCCGGTTGCTCGTGGAGCGGATGGTCACCGGCGTGGTCGCCGAGCTGCTCGTCGGGGTGCGCGCCGACCCGCGGTTCGGGCTCGCGCTCACCGTCGGCAGCGGCGGCACGCTCGTCGAGCTGGTCGCCGACACCACGACCGTGCTGCTGCCCGCGACGCGGGACGACTTCGCGGCCGCCGTCCGCGGGCTGAGAGCGTTCCGGCTGATCGCGGGGCACCGCGGCGGCCCGCCCGGTGACTTCGAAGCCGTGCTCGACGCCATGGAAGCCGTTGCCGCATACGCCCTTTCGGCGGCGGAGTGGCTGGTCGAACTGGACGTCAACCCGCTGCTCGTGCTGCGGCAGGGTATCCGGGCCGCGGACGCCGTGGTCCGCCGTTCCACGGGCTGACACACCGGTTGTTCACGGACTGGGAGTGACCGTCCACGGATTGACTTCCCCTCCGCGGGGCTCGAAGCTCGGGACCACGCAAGCCCGAACATCCCCGTCCCCGGGAGAAATCCGTGTCGATTTCCACCACGGGCGTGCTGACGCGCGCCCGGAAACGCGCCGACGAGCCACCGGCGAAACCGGCCCGGCGGCTCGACCTGCGGCGCTGGATCAGCCCGGTGGTGCTCGTCGCCGCCTGGCAGGTCGCCAGCACCACCGGCGTGCTGCCGTCGGACAAGCTCAGTTCACCGTGGACGGTCGTGCAGGCCGGTGTCGAAGTCGCGCGCAGCGGTGAGCTCGGTGACGCGTTCGCGGTGTCGCTCGGCCGGGTCGGCGCGGGCTTCGCGATCGGCGCCGTGGTCGGCGTCCTGCTCGGCATCGTCTCGGGGCTCTCGCGGTGGGGCGAGGCGCTCGTCGACCCGCCCGTGCAGATGCTGCGCACGCTGCCCTTCCTCGGCCTGATCCCGCTGTTCATCCTGTGGTTCGGCATCGGCGAGGAGACCAAGATCGTGCTGGTCGCGCTCGGCGTGGCCTTCCCGCTGTACCTGAACGTCCACTCGGGAATCCGCGGCGCCGACCCGGACCTCGTCGAAGCCTCCCGGGCGCTCGGGTTCAGCCGCGCGGAACGGCTTTGGCACGTCGTGCTCCCCGGCGCGCTGCCGCAGTCGCTCGTCGGGCTGCGGCAGTCGCTCGGCCTCGCCTGGCTCGCGCTGATCGTGGGGGAGACGGTGAACGCCGACGCCGGGGTCGGGTACCTCATCAACAACGCGCGGGAGTTCCTGCGCACCGACGTCGTGGTGGTCGGCCTCGTCCTGTACGCCCTGCTCGGCCTGGTCACCGACGCGCTGGTCCGGCTGCTCGAACGGAAGGTGCTCCGATGGCGGACGCGGTAGCCCGGGTCCGGGACCTGACCAAGCGGTTCGGCGACCGGACCGTCCTCGACGGACTCGACCTGACGGTCGGGCGCGGCGAGTTCGTCGCGCTGCTGGGCCGCAGCGGCTCCGGCAAGTCGACGCTCCTGCGGGTGCTCGCCGGGCTCGACGACCAGGTGCACGGCCGGGTCGACGTGCCCGGGACCGTCTCGGTCGCCTTCCAGCAGCCGCGGTTGCTGCCCTGGCGGAAGGTCTGGCGCAACGTCGTGCTCGGCCTGCGCCAGGACGGTGTCTCGAAGGCGCGGAACCGGGCATTGGCGGAAAAGGCGCTGGCCGAGGTCCACCTGGCCGAGCACGCCGACGACTGGCCGCTGACCCTCTCCGGCGGGGAGGCCCAGCGGGTGTCGCTGGCCCGTGCGCTGGTGCGCGAACCCGGCCTGCTCCTGCTCGACGAGCCGTTCGGCGCCCTCGACGCGCTCACCCGGATCGCGATGCACGGGCTGGTCCAGGACCTGTGGCGGCGGCACGGGCCCGGCGTCCTGCTGGTGACCCACGACGTCGCCGAGGCCCTGCTGCTCGCCGGCCGGGTCCTCGTCCTCGACGGCGGCCGGATCGTCGCCGAACACCGGCCGCGCGAAACCGCCGACCACGACGACCTCCGCCGCCGCGTGCTGGTGGACCTGGGAGTGACCGAAGATGCGCATGCGTAAGGTTTTGCCCGCGATCGCCGCGGTGTTCGTGCTGGCGGGCTGCGGCTCGGCGGCGTCGTCCGGTCCGGCCGCCGTGCCGTCACCGGTCGCCGCGGCGGACCTGGCGAAGGTGACGTTGAAGGTCGGTGACCAGAAGGGCGGCGTGAAGTCGCTGCTCACCGCCGCGGGCCTGCTCGACGGCACGCCGTACAAGATCGAATGGTCCACGTTCACCTCGGGCCCGCCCCTGCTCGAAGCGGCTTCGGCCGGCGCGATCGACCTCGGCCGGGTCGGCAATACTCCGCCGATCTTCGCGGCCGCCGCGAAGGCGAAGGTGGCGGTGGTCAGCGTCGCGCGCAGCAACGTCGAGCGCGAAGCCATCCTCGTGCCGCCCGGCTCGCCGCTGAACGACGTCGCTTCGCTCAAGGGCAAGACGGTCGGGGTCGCGAAGGGCAGCTCCGCGCACGGCCAGCTGCTGAACACGTTGCACAACAACGGGTTGTCCACCAAGGACGTCAAGGTGAGCTTCCTACAGCCCGCCGAGGCCTACGCCGCGTTCACCCAGCACACGATCGACGCGTGGGCGATCTGGGACCCGTACACCGCGCAGGCCCAGATCGAGGCCAAGGCGCGGGTGCTCGCCGACGGGCGGGGCGCGTCGAACGGCCTCGCCTTCGAGACCGCGAGCACCACGGCACTGGCCGACGCGGGCAAGAACTCGGCGATCCGCGACTTCGTCGTGCGGGTGGTGAAGGCCCAGAAGTGGGCCGACACGCACCGGCCGGAGTGGGCGGCGGCGTGGGCCAAGGAGACCGGGCTGAACCCCGAGGTGGCCCAGAAGGCCGTCGACGCGGGCCGCGACCAGCCGATCGCGCTGGACGACTCGGTCGTGCAGTCCGAGCAGCAGCTCGCGGACGCTTTCACGAACGAGAAGACTTTGCCGGGCAAGGTGGACTTCGCGGCGTACGTCGACCGGCGGTTCGCCCCCGAGCTGGATCAGGCGAGGAGCAACGGATGACCATCGGACTGCACTGGTTCCTGCCCACCAGCGGCGACGGCCGCACGATCGTGGAACGCTTCCACGCCAACCGGTCCCAGGGTCCGTCGGCCCAGCGCGAACCGGACCTGGACTACCTCGCGCAGGTGGCCCGCGCGGCCGAGCGGCAGGGCTTCGAAGGCGTGCTGACGCCGACCGGGACTTGGTGCGAGGACGCGTGGCTCACCACGGCCGCGCTGATCCGCGAGACGACCCGGCTGAAGTTCCTGGTCGCGTTCCGCCCCGGCGTCATCTCGCCGACGCTCGCCGCGCAGATGGCCGGCACCTTCCAGCGGCTGTCGCAGGGCCGGGTGCTGCTCAACATCGTCACCGGCGGCGACGCGGTGGAGCAGCGGCGGTTCGGCGACTGGCACGACCACGACGCCCGGTACGCGCGCACCGACGAGTTCCTGACCATCGTGCGCGGGGTCTGGTCCGGGCAGCCGTTCAGCTTCGAGGGTGAGCACCTGAAAGTCGAGGGCGCGACGACGCTGGCCGCGCCGGACCCGGTGCCGCCGATCTACTTCGGCGGCTCGTCCCCGGCCGCGCTGCCGGTCGCGGCCCGCCACGCCGACGTCTACCTGACCTGGGGCGAGCCGCCCGCGCAGGTGGCGGAGAAGATCGGCAAGGTGCGTGCGCTGGCCGGCGACCGGCCGATCCGGTTCGGCGTCCGGCTGCACACGATCTCGCGCGACACCTCGGCCGAAGCGTGGGCGGAGGCCCAGAAGCTCCTGGACGCGCTGAGCCCGGAGCAGGTCGCGAAGGCGCAGGCGCAGCTGGCCGCGAGCGAGTCGGTGGGGCAGCAGCGGATGGTCGCGCTGCACGGCGGCCGCACCGACGGCGGGGTACGCGGGCTGGAGATCCACCCGAACCTGTGGGCCGGCGTCGGTCTCGTCCGCGGCGGCGCGGGCACGGCGCTGGTCGGCAGCCACGGCGAGGTCGCCGACCTGATCGAGGAGTACCACAGCGTCGGCGTCAGCGAGTTCGTGCTGTCCGGCTACCCGCACCTGGAGGAGGCGTACTGGTTCGGCGACGGCGTCCGGCCGGAGCTGGCCCGGCGCGGGCTGCTCAAGGAGTACTAACCCCAGCGGGTCGAGGCGTAGACGACGACGTTGTCCCGATAGGACCGTTTGGCCGCGTCGAAGCTGCCACCGCAGGTGATGAGCCGCAGCGCGCTGCCCGGCGCGGGCCCGTACACCGCGTCGGTCGGGAACGCGTCCTTCGGGTAGCGCTGGACACCGTCCACGACGAAGCGGGTTTCCTGGCCGTCCGAGCGCGCGACGAACACTTGGTCGCCGTCGCGCAGCTCGCGCAGCCGGAAGAAGGGCGCCGGCCCGGCCCGGGAGTCCACGTGTGCGGCGATCACCGCCGGGCCCGGGTCACCCGGCACCGGGCCGGCGGCGTACCAGCCGACGTCTTCGAACTTCGCCGGCGCTTCGAGCTCGTGGTCGGCGCCCAGCCCGAGCGGGACGAGCGCGGCGGCGTCGATGCCGATCGCGGGGATCCGCAGCCGCACCGGCCGGACGTCGGCCGCCGCGGGCAACGGCTGGGGCCCGGTCGCCGTCGGCGCCGAAGCCGTGGACGACGTCGGCGTGGCCGGCGGTGGCGTCGCGGCCGGCGCCGCCGAGCAGCCCGCGGCGAGGGCAGCGACGACGAGCAGGGCGCCGAGGTCAGCGCGCACGAGCCGCCCGGCGTCCCACCACGAGCGCGGCCAGCAGCGCGGCCGCGGCGAACGCCGGCCACAGCGGCAGCCCGGACGACGGCGCGGTGCCGCCGCCCCCGGTCTCGACGCCGAGCCGCGGCGGTTCGGGCAGCGACGCGCCGTCGGAGATCGGGTTCGCCTTCAGCGCCCCGGAGTTCTCGGTGACCAGCAGCGTCGTCGAGGTGCCCGCCTTGACGTCGACGTCGGCGGTGGACTTCACCGCGCCGCCGCTCAGCTGCAGCGGCCAGCGCCCCTGGGGAACGTCGACGTAGTTCGACGTCTGGCCGTACGGGGCTTCCTTCGCGAGCGAGACGCCCTGCGGCCCGTCCACGGTGACCGGGGTGATCGCCGCCGACCCTTCGACGACCCGGACCCGGCCCTTGCCCGCGGCAGGCGGGGTGAGGTCGTCGGTGATCAGGTCGCCCTTGAGCGTGCCGTCGGGCCCGTTCGCGAAGACCAGCAGCGAGTAGGCACTGCGCTCGGCGACGTCGATCGTCGCCGACAGCGCGGGCGGGGTGCTGGACGCGGCGTCGGCGGGCCGCATCGACAGCGTGTACTTGCCGGGGTCGAGCGAGGAGTACGGGGTGACCGCGCCGTACCCGGCCTTGCGGATGACGACCTTCTCGGCCTGGCCGAACGGCGCGAAGTAGATGTCCACCGGCGGCACCTTCGGCGAGAGGTGCCCGACCCGGATCCAGCCGACCCCGGGGCCGGGCGCGGTCGCCGCTTCGGCCGTCACGGGCGTCAGCGCACCGAGCAGAAGCACGGCGGCGGCCAGGCCGGCGGGTCTGAGCAGGAGCTTCGGGAGTGTGCGCATCGGACGGCCTTTCACCGGTCAGGGGGAGGAGAACGGGACGAGCAGCCCCGTGGGGGCGAACAGCGGATAGGTGACGAGCACGCCGCCGGCGGTCCGGACGACCGAGGACGGGCGGAACAGGTCGCGCTGGCCGGAGTAGAACTCGGTCGCGCCGTCTTCACCGCCGGTCAGCAATAGCCGGCGGCGGGGCTGCCCGGCGGGGTCTTCGCCGGGCACCTCGGGGAAGGCCGTGACGCGCACCGGCTGCAGCGCCGCGAGCGCGGCGATCGTCGCGATGAGCCGGGGGTCGACACGCCCGGCGCGCAGGACCGCGGCGGCGTCCGGGGCGAGGGTGATCCGGGCCGACGCCGCCAGCGCCTCACCCGCGTGGGCGCGGGCCGACGCTTCCGACGACGCGCCCGGGTCGGCCGGGGGCAGGCCCAGGCGTGAGACGGTGACCCGGCGCTCGCCGGCGCCGAAGACCGCGGTCGCGTCCGCGGTGCGGAGGGTGTCGTCGAGGGCGGGAAAGCGCTGTCGCAGGTCGGCGCCGTCGCCGGTGAAGACGGCCCACTCGGCGGGCGGGCAGGTGGCCGCGCACGCGGCGGGCGCGGCGAGCATGCCGGTCGGCCAGCCGGCCTTGGCGAGCTCGGCCCAGGCGCCGTCGTCGACCAGCAGCCGCGACCCGGATGCGTTGGCCCGCAACCAATCCTGCGCGGCGCCGAGTGCGCCGCTCCGGTCGGCGGCGGGGCGCAGCGACGGATAACCGTAAGCCCAGCCGGCCGCGACGACCAGCACGACGACCACCGCGCCGGGCACGATCCCGCGCGCCCGGCCGGTCTCCCACCGGTGCGCGGCGCCGCGCTGGCGGGTCAGGGCCTGGGCGACCCCGGCCAGCAGCAGCGGGGTCAGCGGCAGCAGCAGGGCGAGCACGGCGGTGTCGGGCACCCCGGGCACCGCCAGGGTCGCGGCGAGCAGCAGGCCGGACACCGCGAACGGGCGCAACGCCGTGACGGCTAGCGCGGCCACGAGCGCGACGACCGACAGCACGGCCCACGCCGGGTCGAGCGCGACCCAGTCGGCGACCGACGGACGGCCCGCGGCCGCGAGGTGCGGCCGGAGCGCGGCGGCCGCCGGGCCGAACGCCATGCCGAGGCCGAGGTTCAGCAGCACCGCCACCAGCGCCGCCCGGACCGGCGCGCGCCGCACCAGCAGCCAGCCGGCGGCGGGCAGGAAGAGCAGCGCCAGGGGCGAGGTGAGGACGGCGGCGAGCAGGCAGACCGCGGCCAGGACGTCGTGCCGGATCCGGGCGCCGGGCGTGGTGACCAGCACCAGCGCCCCCAGCGCCCACACCACCGCGAGGTGCTCGACGACGACGAGCCGCTGCAGGCCGAGCGCCAGCGGTGACGCCGCGACGAGCAGGACCGCGGCCGACGACGCCCAGCGCGTCAGGCCCAGCCGGCGCGCCAGGAACCACAGCAGCACGGTGCCGGTCACCGCCGCGACGAGCATCGTTTCGCGGACCGCGTCGAGCGCGGTGGCCGAGCGGCCGAACGCGTCCGTGACCATCGTGTACGCCGAGAGCTGCCACCAGCCGAACCGGCTCACCCCGGCGCCGCCGGCGTCGGTGAACGGCGTCAGGTGGCCGAGGGCGTAGGCGTGGGCGACGTTCGCGGCTTCCGCGGGCAGGGCCGGCGACGCGGCGGCGAGGTAGAGGACTCGCAGGCCACCCGCCAGCGCCAGCAGCGCGAGCACGATGTCGAGCGACAGCAGGCGGTGCGCGGCCGAAGGACGCGCGCCTGCCGGTTCGGGAAGCGTCGCGGGGGAGCGGCCCGAGAACGACATCCCCCAGCTGTGCTGGGCCATTGGACGGATCGTAGCCGCTCCCGATCACCCGTCCAGCTCGGGACGATTACGTCATCCGGACGGCCTAGAGATCCTCCTCGGTGATCCAAAACCCTTGTCCCGCATGATTATTTCCGACTGTCCGGAGTGGATCCGGAGAGTGTCCGGGTCAACGCGAGTGCGACCGTCCGGACGGCGGGGGCAACCCGTTCGGTGCGCATCCGGTTGGCCCAGCCCGAAATCGAGACGGCGGCGACCGCGACGCCCCGCGCGTCGAGCAGCGGGCTGGCCGCGCACACGACACCGACGCCGGATTCCTCACGTTCCAACGCGATCCCGTCTTCGCGGATCCGGGTCAGCTGACGGCGGAGCAGTCCGGGCGCGGTGATCGTCTTCGGGCTCATCCGGGGTAATCCGGCGTCGATCACCTGGTTCACCACGGATTCCGCGGAAAACGCGAGGATCGCCTTGCCGACGCCGGTGGCGTGCGCGGGGAACCGGCCGCCGATGCGCGACGGCAGCGTCGGCGCGTCCGGCCCGCGCAGCACGTCGAGGTAGACGACTTCGGTGCCTTCGAGGATCGCGAGATGCACGGTGTTGCGCGTCGCTCCGCGCAGATCGGCGAGGTACGGCCGGGCGGCCTCGACCAGACCACGGCGGGGGGAGGCCAGTTGGCCGATTTCGAACAGGCGCAGCCCGAGCCGCACCGCGCTGTCCTCACGCTCGAACAAGCCGGTCTCGACGAGGTGTCCCGTCAGCCGGTGCACCGTCGTCTTCGCCAGCCCGGTCCGGCGCGCCAGCTCGGAGACGCCGAGCACCTCGTCACCCGGCCGGAACGCTTCGAGCAACGCCGTGAGCCGGGCGGCGACAAGGCCGTCGCCGCCCGCGCCGTCGTTCCGGCCAGCGGTACGCATGGGTTGAGTGTGCCCGATCCGCCACGCGACTGTCAGCAGGTGGAGGTGAGGTCAGTGGTCGTCGGCGCCGAGCACGAGCTTGACGCAGTGCGCCACGAGCTGCTCGCGCGAGACCTTCAGCGAGCCGTCGAGGTAGGCGATGAAGACGTTGCTCAGCGCGCCCACCAGCCCGATGGCGACCATCCGGCGTTCGGTCTCGTCGCCGTGGGACAGCTGCTCGCCGACGAGCGCGGCGAACACCGGCATCAGGTGCAGGCCACGCCGGGTCAGCGCGGGGTCGGTCAGCGGCGCGAGCAGCAGGATCCGGCCCCGGCGCGGGTCGTCGACGATCAGCTCGACAAACGCGCGCACCGCGTGCTCGGCCCGCAGCGTGGGGTTCGGCGCGTCGCGCACGGCGTCGACGAGCGCCTGCCGGGCCTGCTCGGCGACGTGTTCGTAGACGGCGGCGACGAGCTCCTCGCGGTCGGTGAAGCTCTCGTAGAAGTAGCGCTCGGTGAGCTTCGCGTGCCGGCAGACCGCGCGGACGCTCGTCCCGGCCGAGCCCTCGGTGCCCAGCAGCTCGAGGCCGGCGGCGACGAGCTGCTCGCGGCGCAGCGCCTTGCGGTCGTCCAGCGTCGTGCCCGCCCACGTGCGGCCCGGCATGGCGGCTCCTCGGTTGACTACATGTGTTGTCAGATCCTAGCCTGACAACAGCCGTAGTCAGTTCCGACTCGACGAGGAGAGCCACGTATGGGCAGGGAAGCCCCCGAACCGCTCGGGCCCGACTCGCTGACCTGGAAGTACTTCGGCGACTGGCGCGGCCTGCTGATCGCGCTGTGGGCCGGGTCGATGCAGAACATGCACCCCGGCCTCGGCGCCGGCGTCGAGCAGCACTCGCGGTTCTTCGAAGAACGCTGGCAGCGGCTGTTCCGCTCGCTCTACCCGATCGGGGGAGTCGTCTACGACGGCCCGCGGGCACACGAGACGGCCCTCGAAGTCCGCGGCTACCACGACCGCATCAAGGGTGTCGACGCGAAGGGACGGCGGTACCACGCGCTGGACCCGGACACCTACTACTGGGCGCATTCGACGTTCTTCGTCAGCACGATACTCATCGCCGACCACTTCATGGGCGGCATCGGCGAGGCCGAAAAGCGGCGGCTGTTCGACGAGCACCTCACCTGGTGGCGGATGTACGACCTGACCATGCGGCCGGTCCCGGAGAGCTGGGAGGACTTCCAGCGCTACTGGAAGCACATGTGCGCCGAGGTCCTCGAGGACAACAAGGCCACCCGCGACGTCCTGGACCTGCGCGGGATCGCCAAACCGCCGTTCCTGCCGTGGCTGCCGGACCCGCTCTGGCGGCCGGTGAGCGCGCTGGTCGCCCGCAACTTCGTCTGGCTGACCACCGGGCTCTACGACCGCGAGGTCCGCGACCTGCTCGGCCTGCGCTGGTCCGACCGCGACGCGCGGCGCCACCGGCGCGTCGGCAAGCTGCTCAACGGCGTCTTCAAGCTCGTCCCGCACGACCGCCGCTACCACCCGCGGGCCCGCGCCGGCTGGCGGCGTGTGCGCGGCGAGGTGGCTCCGGACGCCGCCTTGGTCGAGACTCCACGCAGGAACCTGCCGCCGCTGTCCGAGCGCGGCAAACCCGAGCACTACGCGCCGAACGTCGAGTAGAAGCAGACACAGGAGGCATTCGTGAAGCTGGGATTCCACGTCGGGTACTGGGGCAGCGGCCCGACCCCGGGCGCGCTGGAGGCCGTGGTCAGGGCCGAGGAGCTCGGCTTCGACTCGGTGTGGACGGCGGAGGCGTACGGCTCGGACGCGTTCACGCCCCTGGCGTGGTACGGCGCCTCGACCAGCCGGATCCGGCTCGGCACCAACATCGTCCAGATGGCCGCGCGCACCCCGACCGCGACGGCGATGAGCGCGATGACCCTCGACCACCTCTCCGGCGGCCGGATGGTGCTCGGGCTCGGCGCGTCCGGCCCGCAGGTCGTCGAAGGCTGGTACGGCCAGCCGTACCCGAAGCCCCTGGCGCGGACCCGGGAGTACGTGGACATCGTCCGGCAGGTGATCGCCCGCGAAGCGCCGGTGACCCTCGACGGCCAGCACTTCCAGCTGCCGTTCAAGGGCGGCGCGGGCCTCGGGAAGCCGTTGAAGCCGACGGTCCACCCGCTGCGCAAGGACATCCCGATCCACCTGGCCGCGGAGGGTCCGAAGAACGTCGCGCTCGCCGCCGAGATCGGCGACGGCTGGCTGCCGCTGTTCTTCTCGCCCAAGAGCAACGCCTTCTACAAGACGGCGCTGGAAGAGGGCTTCGCGCGCTCGGGGGCGCGACACACGCTGGAGACGTTCGAGGTGCCGTGCTCGGTCCCGGTGCTCGTCCACGACGACGTCGAGGAGGCGGCTTCGTGGATCAAGCCGTCGCTGGCGCTCTACATCGGCGGGATGGGCGCGAAGAGCGTCAACTTCCACCACGACGTCTTCGCCCGGCTGGGGTACGAGGACGTGGCGGACAAGGTGCAGGAGCTGTACCTGGCGGGCCGCAAGGACGAGGCGACCGCGGCGATCCCGACGTCGCTGGTGGAGGACACGTCGCTGATCGGCCCGGCGGCGAAGATCCGGGACGAGCTGCAGGCGTGGGAAGAAACCGTCGTCACGCAGCTGCTCCTGCGCGGAGACGCCGCGACGCTCACGAAGATCGCCGACGCGCTGGGCTGACCCGGCATTTTTGCCGGGTTGCCCGGCCGGCGGGGCTCCCGTACGGTCCCCGACTAACGCGAAAGTCGTTCACGTTAGTCGGGAGACCGTATGCGGGTGAGTCGTCGTACCGTCCTGGCCGGAGCCACCGCGCTCCCGTTCGCCGCCGCGCTCGGCGGGAGAACCGCCGAAGCGGCCACGCCGCTCCGGGTGGGCGTCGGGATCGGCGACGTCACCGGGCCCGCCGCCGAGAACGGCATGATGGGCTACTCCATGCCGCAGCAGCAGACCGCCGGCATCCACCTGCGCACGCGGGCCCGCGCCTACATCGTCGACGACGGCGTGAAGCGGATCGTCTTCGTGACCGCCGAGCTGGGTGCGCTGTTCCAGTCCGTGCACCAAGGCGTGCTGCGGGAGCTCGTCCGGAAGTACGGCGACCGCTACACCGAGCAGAACGTCCTGCTCAACGCCACCCACACGCACTCGGCCTGCGGCGGCGACTCGCACTACGCCGCCTACGACCTCTCGATCCTCGGCTTCCAGCAGCAGACCTACGACGCCGTCGTCGCCGGGATCGTCGAGGCCATCAGCCGGGCCCACGACAACCTCAAGCCCGGCGAGCTCGCCCTCGGCCGCACCGAGCTGACCGAGGCCAGCGCCAACCGGTCCCGGGTCGCCTTCGAGCTCAACCCCGACAAGGACCACTTCCCGCTCTCGATCGACCCTGCGGTCACCGTGCTGCGGTTCCGCCAAGGCGGGCAGGACGTCGGCGCGATCACCTGGTTCGCCACCCACGGCACGTCGATGAGCAACGGCAACCACCTGATCAGCAGCGACAACAAGGGCTACGCCGCCTACGCGTGGGAGCACGACCACGCCGGCGTCCGCTACCTCGACGGCCCGCCCGGGTTCGTCGCCGCCTTCGCCCAGACCAACTCCGGCGACATGACGCCGAACCTGAACCTCAAGCCCGGCACGCCCGAGACGGAGTTCCAGAACACCCAGCGCATCGGCGAACTGCAGTTCCAGGCGGCGAAACGCGCGTTCGACGCGGCGACCGAAACGATCACCGGCGGGGTCGACTACCGGCTGACGTACGTCGACATGGCGGGCGTCGACGTCGACCCGAAGTACACCCCGGACGGCCGCGCCCACCGGACGTGCACCGCCGCGATCGGCGTCTCGATGCTGGCCGGCAGCACCGAAGACGGCCCGGGCCTGCCGCTGCCCGAAGGCGTCAAGAACCCGTTCATCGACTGGCTCGGCGGCATCAACGCGCCGATCCCGCAGGCCCTGGCCGACGCGCAGGCGCCGAAGGTCGTCGCGGTGCCGTTCGGCGCGATGAAGCCGTACCCGTGGGCGCCGGAGGTGCTGCCGCTGCAGATCGTCCGGATCGGGCAGCTGCACCTGGTCGCCGGGCCCGCGGAGTACACGATCGTCGCCGGGCTGCGGATCCGGAAGACCGTCGCCGAGGCGCTGGGCGTGCCGCTCGAGAACGTCCTGATGCAGGGCTACTCCAACGCCTACAGCCAGTACGTCACGACGCCGGAGGAGTACGACTCGCAGCAGTACGAAGGCGCGTCGACGCTCTTCGGCCGCTACACCCTGCCTGCGTACCAGCAGGAGTTCGGGAAGCTCGCCGCGGCGATGAAGGCGGGGACTTCGGTGCCGCACGGGCCGGTCCCGCGTGACCTCCGCGGCAAGCTCGTCAACTTCCAGCCCGGCGTCGTGTTCGACAGCGCGCCGCTGCTGAAGAGCTTCGGCGACGTCGTCACCGACGCGAAGAGCAGCTACCGGCGGGGTGAGCAGGTGTCGGTCGCGTTCGTGACCGGCCACCCGAAGAACGACCTGCGCCGCGACGGCACGTTCCTGGAGGTCCAGCAGTACGTCGACGGCCGCTGGGTGCGGTACGCCGACGACGGTGACTGGGCCACGAAGTTCCGCTGGACCCGGACATTCGTGAGCGAGTCCCGCGCCGAGGTCACCTGGGACATCCCGGACAACACCCCGGTCGGGAAGTACCGCGTTGTCCACTTCGGAGCGTGGAAACACGGTCTCACCGGCGCCATCGCCCAGCTCAGCGGGACCTCCCGCGCCTTCGTCGTCTCCTGAAAGGACCTCGCGTGCGCAGGACCGCCATTCTCGCCGCTCTCGTCACCGCGCTGACCACCTTCGCGGCCCCGGCTCAGGCCGCGGACGCGTCGGTGAGCGTGCTCAGCTTCAACCTCTGGCAGCTGCCGTGGATCGCCAACCCGAACACCTCCGACAAGGAAGCCCGGGCCCGCGCGGCGGAGAGCGTGATCCGGACCCAGAACACCGACGTCGTCGTCCTCGAAGAGGCCTTCAGCGCCCAGGCCGAGGACCTGCGCGACCGGCTCGTCGACGCCTACCCGTTCCAGACCCCGCTGGTCGGGCAGTCCTGCTCGACGTCGCCGGGCTGGACGTCGGTGAGCGGCAACTGCTCGAACTCGCCGATCGTCGTCAACGGCGGTGTCACCGTGCTGAGCAAGTACCCGATCACGGAGAAACACCAGCTCGTCTACCGCGCCTCCTACTCCGGCACGGCCGACTACCTGTCCAACAAGGGCGCCGCGCTGGTGCGGATCTTCGCCCACGGCAAGGCGCTCTGGCTGGCCGGCACGCACCTTCAGGCCGACGAAGGACCCGAGACGCTCCCGAAGGCGCACGACACCCGCATGGCCCAGCTTGGCGAGCTGCGCGCGCTCACCGCCGCCCGCGTCCCGGCGGGCGACGCGGTGGCCGTCGCCGGTGACCTCAACATCGAGTACTGGGCCGGGCAGGACCGTCGTGACGCGGCCGGCCGCACGCAGGCCGAGCAGGGCGCGGCGGTGCTCGGCGGCACACTGCGGACGACCGGGCCGGGGGAGTACACCTTCGACGCCGTCACGAACCCGGCCGCGGCGAAGTCCGTCCCCGCGTCCTACCGCGACTCGCTGGACTACGTCGGCTCGCTGCGACGCGCCGAGGTCGGCCCGGTACGGCTGGTGCATTACGACGGTGGCACGATTCCCTCCGACCACTACCCGGTGCGGGCCGAGATCCACTACTGATCGCCTCAGTGTTGAATGTCGGGATCCGCTTTGCGAGGAGGACCATGGCGACGCTGTCCGGCCGGACGAGGTTCCGCTATTCGCTCGGCTCGTTCGTCACCGGGTCCTTCGGCACGGTCCCCGGCCTGGTGCTGGTGAAGTACCTGACCGACACGATGGCCGTGCCCGCGGGCTGGGCCGCGGCGATCGTGTTCGTGCCCAAGGCCTGGGACGTGCTGTTCAACCCGATCGCGGGCCGGCTGTCCGACGCCGACCTGATCAAGACCGGCAGCCGGCGGCGCTTCCTGCTCGTCGGCGGCATCGGCGTCGCCATCCTGTTCGCGGCGATGTTCGCGCACCCCGGCTTCGGGAGCCCGCTGCCGGACGCGCTGTACGTGGCGATCACGTTCGCGCTCTGCGCCACGGCGTACGCGCTGTTCCAGGTGCCGTTCAACGCGCTGCCCGCCGAGCTGACCGAGTCGGCGACCGAGCGCACGAAGCTCACCAGCGTCCGCATCGGCGTGCTGGCCGTGACGATCCTGATCTGCGGTGGCGGCGCCCCGGCGATCACCTCCGCGATCGAGGGTGTCGCCGGCTACCGCGTGATGGCCGTGGTGATCGGGCTGATCGTGCTGGCCGCGACGCTGCTGGTGTACTTCGGGCTCAAGGGCGCGCCGGTCGGCTCGCTGCGGCCGAACACCGTGAACCTCAAGGAGCTCGTCCGCACGCTCGCCGGCTGGCGGCCGTTCCGGTGGCTGCTCGGCACGTACTTCATCCAGGCGCTGGGCATCGGCACGGTGCTCGCCGCGATCCCGTTCTTCGCGCAGCGCATCCTCGGCGACGACAAGTACGGCACCATCCTGTTCGTCATCTTCGTCGGCCCGGCGCTGGTCACCATGCCGCTGTGGCCGCGGCTGGGCGACCGGGTCGGCAAGCTGAACGGCTTCCGCCTGGCGACCGCGGCGTTCGCGGTCGGCCTGCTCGGGCTCGTGTTTGCGCAGGAGATCCCGCTGGCCCTCACGTTCCTCTTCGTGGCGCTGTGCGGCGTCGGGTACGCGGGGATCTCGGTGTTCCCGCTGGCGATCCTGCCCGACCTGATCACGGCCGAGGAGGAGCGCACCGGCGAGACGCGCGCCGGGATCGCGGCCGGCGTGTGGACCGCGGGGGAGACGCTCGGCCTGGCCTTCGGCGGCGGGCTGTGGGCGCTCATCCTCGCGTTCGGCGGGTACGTGTCCAGCACCGACGCGACGGCGGCCCAGCCGCACAGCGCGATCGTGGCGATCCTCGTCGGGGCGTCGGTCGTCCCGGGGGTGCTCATCGCGCTGGCCCTGCCGCTGCTGCGGCGGAAGGTCCTGGAGCCGCGCCATGAACCCGCCTGAGGACGTCCTCGCGACGCTGCGGGAGCTGCGCGCCGGTGACCTGCCGACGCACGGCGGCCGGACTTTGGCGTACGTCTACGACAGCGGGCTGTCCGAAGTGGACTCCCTCGGCGCGGCGGCGCACGCGCTGGCGTCGTCGGCGAACGGCCTCGACCCGACGGCGTTCCCGAGCCTGCTGAAGCTGGAGAACGACCTCGTCGCCGAAGCCGCCGCGTTGCTCGGTGACGTGCCGGGCGTCGTCGGCTCGGTGACCTCGGGCGGCACCGAGTCGTGCCTGCTGGCGGTCTTGGCCGCCCGGGACGCGAACCCTTCGATCCCGGCGCCGTCCATCGTCCTGCCGACCACCGCGCACGCGGCGTTCCACAAGGCGGCGCACCTGTTCGGGCTGCGGCGGATCGACGTCCCGGTCGATCCGGTGACGTTCCGCGCGGACCCGGCGGCGATGGCGGCGGCGATCGACGACTCGACGGTCCTGGTGGTGGCGAGCGCGCCGTCGTACGCGCACGGCGTCCTCGACCCGATCCCCGAGATCGCGGGGGCGACGGCTGCCCGCGGCGTCCGGATGCACGTCGACGCGTGCATCGGCGGCTGGGTGCTGCCGTACTTCGCGCGGCTCGGGGCCGACGTCGCGCCGTTCGACTTCCGGGTGCCCGGGGTCACGAGCATCTCCGTGGACCTGCACAAGTACGCGTACTGCCCGAAGGGGACGTCGGTGCTGCTGCACGCGTCGGCGGAGCTGCGGCGCTCGCACTACTTCGCGAGCGCGGGGTGGCCGGGGTACACGATGCTGAACACGACGATCCAGAGCACCCGCTCGGGTGGTCCGCTGGCGGCCGCGTGGGCGGTGGTGCGTCACCTCGGCTCGGAGGGTTACCTGGCGTTGGCCGCATCAACGCGGGAAGCGGTTTCCCGGATCCGCGCGGGCATCACGGAGCTGCCGGGCCTGCGGATCCTCGGCGACCCGGTGTCGACGCTGATCGCGTTCACCGGCGACGACGGGTTCGACCTGTTCACCGTGGCCGACGAGATGAAGGCGCGCGGCTGGTACGTCCAGCCGCAGTTCGCTCATCTGTCGTCGCCGGTGAACCTGCACCTCACGGTGACCGCGGCCAACCACGGCAGCGAGAAGGAGTTCCTGGCTGACTTGGCCGCTTCGGTCGACGCGGCCCGCTCGTCGGGTCCGGTGGTGGTCGACCCGGCGGTGGCGGAGTTCGTCGCGGCGCTGGACCCGGCGACGCTGACGTCGGAGCAGTTCGCAGGCTTGCTGGCGGCGGCGGGTCTGGGTGGCGCGTCGGGCTTGCCGGAGCGGATGGCGCCGATCAACGCGCTCCTCGCAACGGCGCCGGGGCCGTTGCGGGAGCGGCTGTTGCTGGAGTTCCTGGGCGCGCTCTACACGCCATGAACGGGTGCTGACCAGCCCACCCGGATCCACCACTCCCGAGCGTCTATTGGTTCCGCGAAGCCAGCCCGTCCGGCGCCGACTTGACGGCGGCGTGGATCGCGTCCGCCAGCGCGAGCGCGTCCTCCTCCGTCAGCTCCAGCGCGACGCGCGCCGAAGCGCCCATTCCCGGGTTGCGGAAGTCGATGTTCACCGTGTGCGCGTACGGCGCGTGGACCGGGTGGTCGACGTACACGGTGCCCTCGTTGAGGCGGAACCAGCCGCGGGCGCCCTTGCCGCTGCCTTCGAGCTCGAACTTCTCGGTCAGGTAGGTGCACATGGCGAGTCCTCTCAGGCGCTGAGCGTGCGGGAGTAGAAGTCGAGGATGCGTTCCCAGCCGTCCTTCGCGGCCTCGGGGCGGTAGCTCGGGCGGTCGACGGCGAAGAACGCGTGGCCCGCGCCGGCGTAAGTGTGGAACTCGTGCTCCTTGCCCAGCTTCTCCAGCTCCGCCGCGAGCACCGCGACCTCGTCCGGGCTGGGGAACTGGTCGTCCGCGCCGAAGATGCCCAGCAGCGGGCACGACAGCTGCGGCGCCAGGCCCAGCAGCGGCTTCATCTGCTTCATGGCCTCGGGCGGGTCGGCGACGACAAACGCGCCGTAGCAGTCGACCGCCGCGTCGATGTCGAGCGAACAGCCGGAGAGGAACGCCTGACGCCCGCCCGAGCAGTGCCCGATGACCCCGACCCGGCCGTTCGCGTCTTCGAGCCCGCGAAGGTACTCGACCGCGCCCTTGACGTCGCCGACGAGCCGGTCGTCCGGGACGCCGCCGGCCGCGCGGACCGTCGCGGCCGCGTCGTCCGGGTCCGCGCCCGGGGCTTCGCGGGTGTAGAGGTTCGGGCAGAGCGCGTTGTACCCCTCGACGGCGAAGCGGCGCACCATCTCCTTGGTCGAGGCGTCGTAGCCGGGCATGTGGTGGATCACCACCACGCTGCCGCGCGGGCCCGGGCCGGTCGGCTTGGCCCGGTAGGCCTCGAGCTCGTCCCCGCCGTGGCCGGTGATGGTGACGGTCCCGGCGACGATCTCGTCAATCATCAATTCTCCTTCGATCCCTCGGGAGTGTGGAAGTAACGCGCGCCGCGGGAGGCGGATGCCACCGCGGCGACCACGGCCATCACCGCGGCCGCGGTGAACACGACCACCAGGCCGTGGTGGAACGGGCCGGAGACCAGCTGCGGGAAGAACTCGCCCCCGGTCAGCGTGGCCCGGTCGGCGGGGGAGAGTCCGGAAAGGACACCCGGGCCGAGCAGGTGCCCGACCGGGTTGCTGCCGAGGAACGCCGCGAACAGCGTGCTCACCGGCGGTAGCTGGGCGACGCCGTCGGCGACCCCGGCCGGGACGCCGTGGGCCTGCAGGCCGCTGGTGAGCGTCTGCGGCAGCGAGGACGCCAGCCCGGCGATCATCAGCGAGAAGAACACGCCGATCGACAACGACGTCCCGGAGTTCTGGAACGTCGCCCGCATGCCGGAGGCGACCCCGCGCTGTTCGGTCGGCACGCTGCTCATGATGGCCGACGTGTTGGGCGCGGAGAACATGCCCTGGCCGATCCCGCTGACCACGAGCAGGGCGGCGAACACCGGGTACGGGAAGTCCACCGGCAGCGCGAGCAGGCCGAGGAACGCCGCCGCGACCAGCAGCAGCCCGCCGGTGGAGAACAGCCGGGCGCCGAAGCGGTCGGAGAGGTACCCGGAGATCGGCCCGGCGATGAGGAAGCCCACCGTCAGCGGCAGCATGTAGACGCCCGCCCAGAGCGGCGTCCGCTCGTAGTCGTAGCCGTGCAGGGGCAGCCAGATCCCCTGCAGCCAGATGATGAGCATGAACTGCATGCCACCCCGGGCGACCGAGGTCAGCAACGCGGCGATGTTGCCCGCGGCGAACGCACGGATCTTGAACAGGGAAAGCTGGAACATCGGCGCGGCGACGCGGGTTTCGATGACGCCGAACAGCAGGAGCAGCAGCACCCCGGCGCCGATGCCGCCGAGCACCCACGGGCTGCCCCAGCCGGTCGCGGCGCCGCCGTAGGGCTGGATGCCGTAGGTGATCGCGGCGAGCAGCACGGCGGTTCCCGCCGCGAAGGTGATGTTGCCGCCCCAGTCGACCTTCGCCCGCTTCGGCGTGCCGACTTCACGCAGGCTGCGGATCGACCAGATCGTGCCGAGCAGCCCGAACGGGACGCTCACCCAGAACACCGCGCGCCAGTCGATCTCGGCGAGCAGCCCGCCGACGACCAGGCCGAGGAACTGCCCGGCCAGCGCGGTGATCTGGTTGACCCCCAGTGCCATCCCGCGTTGTTCGGTGGGGAAGGCGTCGGTCAGGATCGCGGCCGAGTTCGCCGTGAGCATCGACCCGCCGACGGCCTGCACGACCCGCCAGCCGATCAGCCACAACGCGCCGCCGCCGGCGTGGAACGGGTCGAACGACAAGGCCACCGAAGCGACGCTGAAGACGACGAAGCCGAGGTTGTACATCTTGACCCGGCCGAACATGTCGCCGAGCCGCCCGAGCGTCACCACCAGCACGGCCTGCACCAGCAGGTAACCGAGAATCATCCAGAGCAGGTAGCCGATGTTGCCCGGGGCCAGCGGGTCGAGGCCGATGCCGCGGAAGATCGCCGGCAGCGAGATGATGACGATGGAGCCGTCGAGCGCCGACATCAGGACACCGAGCGTAGTGTTCGACAGCGCGACCCATTTGTACCGGCCGGGGGTTTCGGTGACGGTCACAGCTCGTCCGCCAGCCGCTCGATCAGCGGGACGGCCGCGGCCAGCCTGCGCTGTTCGGCCGGGGTGAACTTCTCCGCCAGCGCGGTCGCCATCTTCTCGGTGGTCCGCGAGCGCCGGTCGGTCAGCAGCTGGACCCCCGCGTCGGTGACCGACATCAGCACCTTGCGCCCGTCGGAGTCGTCCTTGTGCCGTTCGACCAGTCCGCGGTCGACCAGCCCGGCCAGGGTGACCCCCATGGCCTGCGGTTTCACCCGTTCGAGGTCGGCCAGGCAGCCCGGCGTGGCCGGTCCCTCCCGGTCGAGCCGGGACAGCACCGAGCGCTCGGGCAGGGTGAGCTCGCCGACGACGTACCCCTGGCGCAGCCGCCGGACCAGCCGGCCGAGAGCGACGCGCAGGTCGGTGCTCACCTGGAGCAGCTCCTCATCCGTCACGATCGTCAACCTAGACTGATAAACCTGGGTTGATCAACTCGGACGGAACGGCCGCTAACGGGTGAGGCGGGAGCTTTCGCCCGGCCGGTCCCGGACACCCGGTGTTAGCGTCCGAAGTGGACAGACTCCGGGAGGCGATCCGATGACCATGCCGCACGCCGTGCACGCCGGCCACGACCACGTCCACCGCGAAGGTTGCGGCCACGCCGCGGTCCCGCACGGCGACCATGTCGACTACGCCCACGAAGGCCACCTGCACCGGGCGCACGACGACCACTTCGACGAGTGCGAGATGACCGGCCACGTGCCGCACACCGGGCACGACCACACCCACGGCGACGGCTGCGGCCACGTGGCGGTGCCCCACGGCGAGCACGTCGACTACCTGCACGACGGCCACCGCCACGCGGCCCACGAGGACCACTACGACGACCACTAGTGGGTGTGGACCGGGCCCCACTCCGGGAAGGGGTCCGGCCCGGTGGCCTCGCCGAGGCACTCCCTCAGCGCGCCGAGCAGGGCGTCGCCCGCCAGCTCGACGCCGATGAACACCAGCTCCTGCCGCGGCTCGTCCGCCACCCCCTGGGGCTCGAAGCGCGCCACGGCGCCCGCCTGCGACCACAGCCCGGTCACACCCGGGCGGGACGCCAGCGCGAAGAACCCCTTGGACCGCAGCACGGTCCCGAACTCGCCCGAATCCAGGCGCCGTGCGACGAAGTCCCACAGCGCCACCGGGTCGAACGCGCTCGAGGCGCGGAAGACCACGCTGGAGATGCCGTACTCCTCGGTCTCCGGCACGTGGTCGCCGTTCAGCTCGGCCACCCAGCCCGGCGCCTCCTGCGCCCGCACCGGGTCGTAGCGGCCGGTGCCGAACACCCGCTCCAGCGGGACCTTCCCGAAGCTGCCGGTGACGACGTCCGCGGCGGGGTTGAGCCGCCGCAGCGTCGCCACCAGGCGGTCGGTGTCCGGGACGAGGTCCGTCTTGTTCAGCAGCAGGACGTCGGCGAACTCGACCTGGTCCATGAGCAGGTCGCTGACGGTCCGCTCGTCGCCGGCGTACTGGTCGAGCCGGCGCTCCACGAGGGAGTCGCCGGCCGCCAGCTCACGCGAGAAGCTCGCCGCGTCGACCACCGTCACCATCGTGTCGAGGCGGGCGACGGACTCCAGGAAGGAGAACGTCGCCGCCACCGGCATCGGCTCGGAGATGCCGCTCGACTCGATCAGCACGTGGTCGAAGCGGCCGTCCGAGCACAGCGCCGCCACCTCCTCGAGCAGGTCTTCCCGCAAGGTGCAGCAGATGCACCCGTTGGTCAGCTCGACCAGGCGCTCCTGTGAGCGCACGAGGCCCGCGTCGATGTTGACCTCGCTCATGTCGTTGACGATCACCGCCACCCGCGTCCCCTCGCGGTTCGCGAGGATGTGGTTGAGCAGCGTCGTCTTGCCCGCGCCGAGGAAGCCGGACAGGACGGTGACCGGAACCGTCACGAGTGGAAGTGGCGCATCAGCCGGCGGGGCACCAGCCGGACCTCGCCGTCGACCTTGATCGGGACCAGGTCCGGCACCGCGGCCTTCCACTGTGAACGCCGGGACCGGGTGTTGCTGCGCGACTTCTTGCGCTTCGGGACGGCCATCAGCGCGTCCCCCGCTTCCCGTAGCGGCGGTGGAACTTCTCGACCTGGCCGGCGCTGTCCATGATGCGCTGGGTGCCGGTCCAGAACGGGTGCGACCAGGAACTGATGTCGACCATGACCAGCGGGTAGGTCTGCCCGTCGGACCACTCGACGGTCTTCTCGGACGTGATGGTGGAGCGCGTCAGGAACGCGTCGCCGGTGGACGAGTCCTTGAACACGACGGGGTGGTAGTCGGGGTGGATGCCGTTCTTCATCGGTCTTCCTTTCGGTTCGCCGCGGTCGCGTCGTGCCGCGCCGGGTCGGGTTCGGTGTCCTCGCACGGCTCTTCGTGCCAGTCGCCGAACGGGTCGGGGTAGCGGTGCCACTCCGCTGGGCCGGCGGCCAGTTCGTCGTCAGTGAGTAGAGCGCCGCGCAGGGCCGCGTCGATCTCGTCGGGCGTTGTCTGGTCCGTCACCACGACGAGCTCCTGCGCGCGGTCGCCGTGCACCGGGTGCCAGCGCAGGGACGCCAGGGTGCGGCGCTCGGGGGAGACGTCGGCCCACGCCGGGCCGTCCGGGGCGGCGAGCCACGGCCCGGCGTGCCCGATGCCGAGCCCGCCGCCGGCCGACTCGATCCAGAACGCGACGTCGGGCTGGCTGGCCACCCACGCCCGCCCGCGGGTGCGGACGACGCCGTCGAGCAGCACGTCGAGGGCGTCGTGCAGCCGTTCGGGGTGGAACGGCCGCTCGGCGGTGAAGGTGACGAGGCCGATGCCGCAGTCGACGTGCAGCGGCGGCTGGCCACGCAGCAGTGCGCCGTGCATGTCGGTGACCTCACCGCGCCGGGCGCCGGACGGGACGGCGTCGAGCACGCTGTGCCCGTCGATCCGGCCCAGCTCGACCCGCGGGACGGACGGCGCGACCCGGTCGAGGACCGCGGACGCCTTCGCGGCGCTCCACGCGTCGACGGCCGCGCCGGCCAGGACCAGGACGTCGGCGAACTCGGCCTGCGAGAGCGCCACCTGGGCGACCGTCCGCTCGTCCTCCGGGCTGGCCTGCAGGTTCCGCTCGGCCAGGACGTCGTCGCCGGTCGCGTCGGCGAGGAAAGTTGCGCAGTCCACGACGGTGAGCACGGCCAGCAGGTCGACGTCGTCGTGCACCGGGTGGTCGCCGACCAGGACGTTGCGGATCGCCCAGCTGACCGGCTCCGGCTCCATGGCCTCGTCGAGCCGGACGACGATCCGGCGCACCTGCGGCATCCGCGCGAGGTGGCGCAGCAGCGGGAGCAGGTCCTCGCGCAGCGTGCAGGACACGCAGCCGTGCGCCAGCTCGAGAACGGTCAGCTGGTCACGCTGGTCGAGGCGCAGCCGGCGGCGGACGACGCCGGAGTGGATGTCGCGCAGGTCGTGGTGGACGACGGCGGTGCCGGGCTCGGCGACCCGCAGCAGCTCGGCGAGCTCGGCGTTCGCGCCGGGGGAGAGCCCGCTCACGAGGACGAGCGGGACGCGGGGTTCAGGGGTCACGGGTGCTCCAGGAATACGGGCGGGGTACGGTGCGTAGAGTAGATGAAAACGAAAACCGATATCAACTCGGGAGGGTTCGTGTCCGCTGTCTGCCAGGTCACCGGCCGCAAGCCGGGCTACGGCAAGCAGGTCTCGCACTCGCACCGCCGCACGTCGCGGCGCTGGGAGCCGAACTTGCAGAACCGCCGTTACTTCGTGCCGAGCGAGGGCCGCTGGGTGCGGCTGCGCGTCTCCGCCAAGGGCATGAAGACGATCGACAAACGCGGGATCGAGTCCGTGGTCGCCGAACTGAAGGCAAGGGGAGTGAAGCTGTAATGGCGAAGAGCACCGACGTCCGCCCGGTCATCAAGCTGCGGTCCACCGCGGGCACGGGCTACACGTACGTCACGAAGAAGAACCGGCGGAACGACCCCGACCGGATGGTCCTGCGCAAGTACGACCCGGTCGCGCGCAAGCACGTCGAGTTCAAGGAAGAGCGCTGATGGCGAAGAAGTCCAAGATCGCGAAGAACGAGCAGCGGAAGGTGGTCGCCGCGCGCCACGTCGAACGCCGTCGTGCGCTCAAGGCCGTCATCGTCTCGCCCTCGGCTTCGCCGGCGGAGAAGGGCGAGGCGGTCGTCGCGCTGCAGAAGCTGCCGCGTGACGCGAGCCCGACGCGGATCCGCAACCGGGACGCTTCCGACGGACGCCCGCGCGGGTACCTGCGGAAGTTCGGGCTGTCGCGGGTGAAGATGCGCCAGGCCGCGCACAACGGCGAACTGCCCGGCGTCACGAAGTCGAGCTGGTGAGCCGGATGCCGAAGCCGAACCGCGACCGGCCCGGCAAGCGCCGGGTGAACCTGCTGCGCGCCAACAAGATCACGCACGTCGACTGGAAGGACGTCGACCTGCTGCGGAAGTTCATCTCCGACCGCGGCAAGATCCGCGCCCGGCGCGTGACGGGATTGACGCCGCAGCAACAGAAACAGGTCGCCACGGCGATCAAGAACGCGCGTGAGATGGCGCTCCTGCCGTACCCGGCCTCGGGGCGCGCCGGCTAAATCGGGTGCGCACGCTGGGCGGGCGCGCGATCATGGGCGCACGAAAGGGGGCGTCGCACCGGGATGTCCTGACTCAGGAGGTCCACGCTTGCACGCCCAGCTCACGGTCACGCCCGCCCAGCTGCCCGAAGTCCTGCTGAACACCGCCGTCGTCCGGCCGGTGTTCCTCTGGGGCGCTCCCGGCATCGGGAAGTCTTCCCTGGTAAGAGATTTCGCGGCATCGTTGGGTCTCGAGTGCGTGTCTCTGCTCGGGACCCAGCTCGCACCGGAGGACCTGATCGGCGTCCCGCAGATCGTCGACGGCCGCAGCCGGTTCTGCCCGCCCGAGCAGATCGCGCGCGACGAACCGTACTGCCTGTTCCTCGACGAGCTGAACGCCGCCGCGCCCGACGTCCAGAAGGCGTTCTACTCGCTCATCCTCGACCGCCGCATCGGCTCGTACGAGCTGCCGGCGGGGTCGGTCGTGATCGGCGCCGGCAACCGCGCCACCGACCAGGCGCTGGCCCGCCCGATGGCGTCCGCGCTGGTGAACCGGCTGGTCCACGTCCACCTGCGGGCGGCGGCGGACGACTGGCTCGGGTGGGCCGCCGGCCACGGGATCCACCCGTGGGTGGTCGAGTACCTGACCCAGCGCCCGGACCACCTGTGGAGCCCGCCGCCGAAGACCGAGGAGCCGTTCTCGACGCCGCGGTCCTGGCACATGCTCTCGGACCTCCTGCACTCCTACGGCGACCCGGCCGGCGACGAGACGATCGCGCTGCTCGCGTACGCCACGCTCACGCCGGCGCACGCGGGCGCGTTCCGCGCGTACCTCAAGGTCGCCCGGCACGCCTTCGACCTCGAGGCGATCCTCAAGGGGGACGCGCGCTGGCCCGCCGACCGCGACCTGCTCTACTTCCTCGCCGAGACGTTCCGCGCGCGGCTGGTCAAGGACCTGCCGGCGGACAAGCGGCACGCGTCGGCGGCCGTCCGCCAGTTCGCCTTCCGCGCGAAGAGCCTGCTCGTCGAGCTGGCCGAGCTCTCGCTGGAGATGGCGCAGCTGGTCATCGCCGACGACGAAGCGGGCAACGCGCGGCTGCCGTCGTGGTTCCTGGTCGAAGCCGCGCGTGACCTGCCGCGGCTGGTCGCGGCCCGCGCATGAGCAATGCACGTGCCGAAGCCAAGCGTCGCGAGCGCCGGACCAAGGCGATCGAGGACGGCTGGGCCGAGGCCCGCTCGCACACGGTTCTCGGGCACCTCGCCCGCGGCGCGAGCCTGAGCGCGGAGAGCGTCGGCGGCTGGGGCGTGGTCAACGACCGCGGTGTGCTCACGGTCAACCGGGCGTGCGACGCCGAACCCGCCGAGTGGGCGTGGGTGTTCGCGCACCTGCTGCTGCATCTGGGCCTCGGCCACCTGGACGACGAGCCGGTCATCGACGAGGCCTACGGCGCCGCGTGCTGCGTGGCCGTGCACCGGTTCGCCGAGGCCGTCCGCGTCGGCAGCCCGATCCTGGAGCCGCCGGACCTGCCCGGCACCGACGAAGAGGCGCTGACCAGGGCGTGGCGGGAGACGGGGGTGCCGGAGCGGTTCACCGGCCTGGGCGCCGGCCGGCCGTGCCTGGTGCTCGGGCCGCCGCTGTCGCGCTGGGAGCTGGCCTACCGCGGGAAGCCGGAACCGTGGACCGAGCGGTTCGCCCGGGGGCTGATCGCGTCGGCCACCGAAGCGATGGAACGCGCCGCCGACGCGCGCGGGCAGACGCGGCACCGCCGGGCCGTGGGCGAGTGGGACCGCGCGCTGTCGTGGTTCGTCTCGTCGTTCCCGCTGCTCGGCGGGATGGCCGCCGGGTTCACGCTGGTCGCCGACGCCGAGGTCGTCCGCGCCTGGGACATCTCCCTGGCCGCGGTCGACGCCGGGCACGGCGAGATCTACGTCAACCCGGGCGCGGCGCTGACCGCCGAGGAGTGGCGGTTCGTGCTGGCGCACGAGATGCTGCACGCCGCGCTCCGGCACGACCGGCGGGCGCTCGGCCGCGAGCCGTACCTGTGGAACGTCGCCTGCGACTACGTCATCAACGGCTGGCTGGTCGCGATGGGCGTCGGCGAGCTGCCCGACGGCAGCCTGCACGACCAGCAGCTCACCGGGATGTCCGCGGAGTCGGTCTACGACACGCTGACCACGGACATCCGCCGCGCCCGCAAGCTCCTCACCCTCGGCTCCCGGGACGCGGGTGACGTCCTCGGCGACTGGCTGTCCGAGCCCGACGCGGCCCAGCGCCGGTCGTCGCGGCGGGACGCGCGGCCGTTGCCGTGGCGCGAAGGTGACTGCGTCGGCGGGGTCGACCTCGACGAGTTCTACCGCCGGGCGCTCACCCAGGGCCTGGAGTACCACCACGCGCAGGGCCGCGGGCTGCTGCCGCTCGGGCTGGAGCAGGAGATCCGCGCGCTGGACCACCCGCCGCTGCCCTGGGACGCGCGGCTGGCGCGCTGGTTCGACGAGCACGTCCGGGTGGAGCTGCCGGTGCGCAGCTACGCGCGGGCGTCGCGCCGGCAGTCGTCGACGCTGGACATCCCGCGCCCGGGCCGAGTACGCCCGGAGCGCCTCGACCGGCGCGCGACGTTCGGCGTCGTGCTCGACACGTCCGGCTCGATGAACGCCGAGCTGCTGGGCAAGGCGCTGGGCGCGATCGCGTCGTACGCGCTGGCCCGCGACGTCCCGGCCGCGCGCGTGGTGTTCTGCGACGCGGTCGCCTACGACGCCGGGTACCTGGCGGTGGAGGACATCGCGGGGCGCGTCAAGGTCCGCGGCCGGGGCGGCACGATCCTGCAGCCCGGCGTCGACCTGCTTCAGCGCGCTCCGGACTTCCCGGCCGACGGCCCGATCCTGATCATCACGGACGCGCAGTGCGACCACGTCCGGCCGCGTCGGGAACACGCGTACCTGGTGCCGCGGGGCGCGCGGCTGCCGTTCGTGGCGCGCGGGCCGGTCTTCCGGGTGGCGTAACGCACGCTGGGCTGGCGCGCGGGTGAACCGTCAATAAACTCCCGGCCATGGACGACCCGCACTACCTTTCCGGCCTCCAGCTGTCCGGCCGTCGTGTCGTGATGTTCGGCGGCGGCTCGGTCGCCCAGCGACGGCTGCCGCGGCTGATCAGCGCCGGCGCCCGCGTCGAACTGGTGTCGCCGCACACAACGCCGTCGGTGCAGGGGATGGTGGACGCGGGGGAGCTGGTCTGGCACGAGCGTCGCTACACCGCCGGTGACCTTCGCGACGCGTGGTACGCGCTGGCCTGCACGAACGATCCCGCGGTGAACGCGGAAATCTGCGCCGAAGCCGAGCGTGAGCGGGTGTTCTGCGTCCGCGCCGACGAGGGCGAGTCGGGGTCCGCGGTGACCCCCGCGTCCGGCCGCCACGGCGGCCTGCTGTTCGGCGTCCTGTCCGGCGGCGAGCCGCTGCGCTCGGCGGCGGTGCGCGACTCGATGCTCGACGGCCTGCACAACGGCACGATCGAGGACGGCCGCCGGCCGCACCCCGAGGGCAGCCTTCCCGGCGTCGCGCTGGTCGGTGGCGGCCCGGGCGACCCGGAGCTGATCACGGTCCGCGGCCGCCGGCTGCTCTCGCGCGCGGACGTCGTGGTCGTCGACCGGCTGGCGCCGCGCGAGCTGCTGGACGAGCTCGCGCCGGAGGTCGAGGTCGTCGACGCGGCCAAGATCCCGTACGGCCGCGCGGCCAGCCAGGACGTCATCAACCAGACGCTGATCGAGCGCGCCAAGGAGGGCAAGTTCGTCGTCCGCCTCAAGGGCGGCGACCCGTACCTGTTCGGCCGCGGCTTCGAAGAGGTGCTCGCCTGCGCCGAGGCGGGGGTCCCGGTGACGATGGTCCCGGGCATCACGAGCGCGTTCGCGGTCCCGGCGGTGGCGGACGTCCCGGTGACCCACCGCGGCGTCGCGCACGAGGTGGTGGTGGTCTCCGGCCACGTCGCGCCCGGCGACGACCGCTCACTGGTCGACTGGGAGCTCCTGGCACGCATGCGCGGCACGATCGTGCTGATGATGGGGGTGGAGCGGCTCCCGCAGTTCGCGAAGGCCCTCCTGGACGGCGGCCGCCCGTCCGACACCCCGGTCGCGATCGTCGAGGACGGCACGATGCGCACCCAGCGGGTCCTCCGGTCCACTTTGGACACGGTGGTCACCGACGCGGCGGCTTCCGGCGTCCGCCCCCCGGCGATCATCGTGGTCGGCCCGGTGGCCGGCCTGGCCCCGATCGACCGAGCGTAGGGAACCACGCGAGATACGCGTCCGATCACGCGAGTTCCGGTTCTGATCACGCGAGTTCCGGCCCGGCGCACGCCGGTTCAGTCTTCGTAGCAGCTCGCGGCGAAGTCCCGGATCGCGTCGGACAGCCGGGTCGGGTCCAGCCTGAGCTCCACCGGGCTGCGGGCCTGGACGAACTCCGCCGCCGGCATGTCCACCGCCAGGGTGTCCGCGTCGCCGAACGGGTGGATCGGGTCACCCTGGTGGCCGATCACCAGCGCGCGCGTCGAGATCTTGCGGCGCACCGACTTCGGCGGCGCGATGCGGCCGAACAGCACCCCGTGCAGCAACGCCGCCATCGGGGCCGGGCGCTGGGAGAGCGTGTCCGTGACGACGTCGACCCACTGGTTCCCGTGCGGCACCAGGGAAGCCGCCAGCGCCACCGCCTGCACCGTCACCGGCAGGAACCGGGCCGCCATCAGCAGCGGAGCGAACGTGAACAGCCCCGCGACGATCGCGTTGTCCAGCACCGGCATCTCGACGATCAGGCCGCGAGCGCGCGACGGCGCCGACACCGCCACTTCCAGCGAGACGTTCGCCCCGAGGGACGTCCCGCCGATCACCGCCGACTCCACTTCGAGGTGGTCCAGCAACGCCAGGGTCTGCTCGGCGAAGGACGGCATCGAGTACAGCCACGACTCGGTCGGGCGGTCCGAGTCGCCGTGGCCGAGCAGGTCGAGCGTGACCACCCGGAACCCCGCGCGGGCCAACCGGCGCGCGAGCGGCGCGTGCATCCGGCGGGTCAGCATGATGCCGTGGGTGAGCACGACGACCTTCTCGCCGCTGCCGAACTCGGTGTACCAGAGCCGGTGGCCGTCGTGGTCGAACGACCCGGTCAGCTCGATCGGGCGGGACTCGCGCCGGGCGGCCGGGGCCGGGGGCTCCGGTTCGATCAGGGTCGCGCTGCTGGCCGGGCTCATGTCCCACCGTCCTCCCCGCGTCGTGGTCACCTTACGTCCAGGAAAACATCCCGTGACCACGTTGGCACAGTGACTCGCGCGTCAGTTGACAACGTGCCAATGGCGGCTCGCCGCGGGCATGGGTCAAGATGACCCCATGACCGCTACTGCTGACAGTCTGCCCGACCTCGTCTCCCTCAAGGTCGACGTCGACGGCCACGTGGCCGAAGTGACCCTGCTCGGCCCGTCCAAGGGCAACGCGATGGGCCCGGACTTCTGGCGCGAGCTGCCGCTGGTGTTCCGCGCGCTCGACGCCGACCCGCAGGTCAGGGCCGTCGTGCTGACCGGCAGCGGGTCCCACTTCTCCTACGGCCTCGACCTGCCGGCGATGATGGGCGACTGGGCCCCGATGCTCGGCGGTGACAGCCTCGCCGGGCCGCGCACGGCCTTCCTCGACCAGGTCAAGACGCTGCAGGCGGCCGTCAGCTCGATCGCGGAATGCCGCAAACCGGTCGTCGCGGCCGTTTCCGGCTGGTGCATCGGCGGCGGGGTCGACGTGGTCGCCGCCGCGGACGTCCGCCTGGCCAGCGCCGACGCCAAGTTCAGCGTCCGCGAGGTGCGCGTCGCCATCGTGGCCGACCTGGGTAGCCTCCAGCGGCTCGCGAGCATCGTCGGCGAAGGCCACCTGCGCGAGCTCGCGCTGACCGGCAAGGACATCACCGCCGCCCGCGCGGAGAAGATCGGGCTCGTCAACGACGTCTACGCCGACCAGGACGCGCTGCTGGCCGCCGCGCGGGAACTCGCCGGCGAGATCGCTGCGAACCCGCCGCTCGTGGTGCAGGGTACGAAGCAGGTACTGGCGACGAACACCGAGCGCCAGGTCGCCGACGGCCTCCGGTACGTCGCGGCGTGGAACTCGGCGTTCCTGCCCAGCAAGGACCTCGGCGAGGCGGTCCAGGCGTTCATGGAGCGGCGCGCGCCGGAGTTCAAGGGCGAATAGCAAGGAGGCAGCGTGACCGCTTCGGAAGTCCATCACGCGTTCCGCGTGGCGCGGGACTACCTGCAGACCCACCGCGAGGACTACGACACGGCGTACCGGGACTTCGCCTGGCCGGAGTTCGACGAGTTCAACTGGGCGATCGACTGGTTCGACGTCGTCGCGCACGACCCGGACAACGCCGAGCGGTACGCGCTGTGGATCGTCGAGGAGGACGGCACCGAGAACCGCTGGACCTACCCGGAGATGTCCGGCCGGTCCAACCAGGTGGCGAACTGGCTGCACGGTCTCGGTGTCCGCCGCGGCGACCGGCTGATCCTCATGCTGGGCAACCAGGGTGAGCTGTGGGAGACGATCCTCGCCGCGATCAAGCTCGGCGCCGTGATCATCCCCGCGTCCACCCTGCTCGGCCCGGCCGACCTCACCGACCGCGTCGAGCGCGGCGCGGCGAAGCACGTCGTCGTCCGCTCGGTGGACGCGCCGAAGTTCGACGGCGTCGAGGGTGACTACACGCGGATCGCGGTCGGGGAGCCGGTCGAGGGCTGGCAGCAGTACTCGGCCGCGTTCGCGCAGTCGCCGGAGTTCGCCCCGGACGGCCCGACCCGGGCGGCCGACCCGATGCTGCTGTACTTCACCTCGGGCACGACGGCGAAGCCGAAACTGGTGCAGCACACGCAGGTCTCCTACCCGGTGGGCCATCTGTCCACGATGTACTGGATCGGGCTGGAACCGGGCGACGTCCACCTGAACATCTCCTCGCCCGGCTGGGCGAAACACGCGTGGAGCAACGTCTTCGCGCCGTGGAACGCCGAAGCGACGGTGTTCCTCTTCAACTACAACCGCTTCGACGCGAACGCGCTGATGGCCCAGATGGACCGGTGTGGGATCACCAGCTTCTGCGCGCCGCCGACGGTGTGGCGGATGCTGATCCAGGCCGACCTGACGGCGTTGAAGACCCCGCCGAAGAAGGTCGTCGGCGCGGGGGAGCCGCTCAACCCCGAGGTGATCGAGCAGGTCCGGCAGTCGTGGGGCGTCACCATCCGCGACGGCTTCGGCCAGACCGAAAGCAGCGTCCAGATCGCCAACACACCCGGCCAGGACGTCGTGCCCGGCTCGATGGGCCGGCCGCTGCCCGGGTTCGTGGTGGCGCTGGTCGACCCGGTCAGCGGCGAGCGGGCGGCGGAGGGCGAGATCTGCCTCGACCTCGACCACCGCCCGGTCGGCCTGATGACCGGCTACGCGGACGACGACGAGCGCACGTCCGCGGCGTTCGCCAACGGCTTCTACCACACCGGGGACGTCGGTTCGATCGACGAACGCGGCTACATCACCTACGTCGGGCGCACGGACGACGTTTTCAAGGCGTCGGACTACCGGATCTCGCCGTTCGAGCTGGAGAGCGTGCTGATCGAGCACGAGGCGGTCGCGGAGGCGGCGGTCGTCCCGGCGCCGGACCCGATCCGGCTCGCGGTGCCCAAGGCGTACGTCGTGCTGGCGGCCGGCCACGAGCCGACACCCGAGACGGCGAAGGCGATCCTCGCGTACTGCCGCGAGCACTTGGCGCCGTACAAGCGGATCCGGCGGCTGGAGTTCGCGGAGCTGCCGAAGACGATCTCGGGCAAGATTCGCCGCGTCGAGCTGCGCGGCCGTGAGAACGACCCGGCACGCGGGGAGGGCACGGAGTTCCGCGAGGAGGACTTCCCGGACCTGAAGTCCTGACCTCGCGGCGCTCCGCTCAGGCGACGGCGGTCCCCTCCAGCTCGACGAGCTGGCCGGGGATCGCCAGCCGCGTCACGCCGAGCATGGTGGTCGGCGGGGCGACCCCGGCGGCGCCCAGCCGCGCTGCCAGCACGCCGTAGTGCGGGAACAGCAGGTCGACGTCGGTGGTGTAGACGGTCAGCCGCACGAGGTTCGCCAGCGCCATGCCCGCCTCGGCGAGGACGGCCTCCAGGTTGTCCAGGCTCAGCGCCAGCTGCGCGGCGATGTCACCTTCGTGCTCCGGTTTCCCGTCGGCGTTCATCGCCGTCTGCCCGGAGCAGTAGAGGGTCCGGGTGTGCCCGGAGACGACCTCGCCCTGGTCGAACCCCAGCTCCACCGACCACGGCCACGGGTTGACCGCCGTTCGTTCCACTGCCACTTCGGCTCCTTCTTGTTGTCGAGAGCTCGAGCTTGGCGGTGAATCACGACATCCTCTGTCGTGTATTCGCTAAGGTTCCGGCATGCGCGCCGACCGGCTGGTCTCGCTGGTGCTGCTGCTGCGGCAGCGCGGCCGGCTGAGCGCGGAGACGCTCGCCCGCGAGCTGGAGGTGTCCACCCGGACCGTGCTCCGCGACATCGAAGCGCTGTCCGCGGCGGGCGTCCCGGTCTACGCCGAGCGCGGGCGGCACGGCGGGTTCGCGCTGCTGCCCGGGTTCCGGACCGAGCTCACCGGGCTCAACCACGAGGAGGCCCTGGCGCTGCTGACGGCCGGATCGGGGCGCGGCGAGCAGGCGTTCGGCCTCGGCTCGGCGCTCGCGTCGGCGATGCGCAAGGTGGTCGACGCGCTCCCGGACGGCCACCGCGCGACGGCGAGCGACGCGGCCCGGCGCATCCTCGTCGAGCCGGAGACCGACCTGCTTTCCCGCCGCCCGGCCGCCGAGGAACTGCCCGGCGGGGTGGTCACCGAGATCCGGCGCGCGGTGTTCGCCGGGCACAAGCTGCGCATCCGGTACGCGGCGGCGAACCAGGAGCCGCAGTGGCGCACGGTGGACCCGATCGGCCTGGTCACGGTCCGCGACCGCGGGTACCTGCTCGCCACGAGATCGGGTGCCGACCGGACCTACCGGCTCTCCCGCGTGTCGGCGGCGTCGGAGCTGTCGGAACCCGCCGAGCGCGCGGACCGGGTCGATCTGGACCGGATTTGGCGCGATCGGTGCGCGCGGTTCCTGTCCACCGACCATCTCCCGGTGCTCGTGCGGGTGCGGCCGGTGCGGCGGGAGGAGCTGCTGGGTATGGCGGTGGCTGTGCGCGCGGCGGAACCGGACGCGGAGGGGTGGGTGCGGCTGGAGGCGACGTTTCAGGATCTGCGGCACGCCGAGTGGGCGCTGTGGCAGCTCGGCGCGGACGCGGAAGCTCTGACTCCGGCCTCGCTACGCGCCGCTCTGCGCGACCGCGCCGCCGCGATCGCGGCGCGCTACGAAGACTCGCGGTGAGTGCCCCGAGACGGCCTTGGTCGAGTTGAGCGCACCGAGGGCCGCACTGGGCGGGAAGACTCGCGCTGAGCGCCCCGAGGCGGCCTTGGCCGAGCGGCGCTCGTCAGGCGCGAGTTCCCTCGACCTGACGGCCGTCCTCAGTCGAGCACGCCGTCACCGGGTCGTTCGCGCCACTCCCACACGTCCACTCGTCCAGGACCACCGGCCCCGGCCCGTCCGGTGAGCTCGCCTCCGCCGGGGTCAACTTCGCGAAGTAGTCCTTCAGCAGCTTCGTCGCCGCGGCGCAGTCGACCTGGCCGTGGGCGGTCACCGTCGTCTTCGCGCCGCCCGCGCCCGGGACGTCGCCGCACGGGACGCCCGGGGCCGTGGACCCCGCCGCCGCGGCTGCGGCGGGTACGGCGGACTGGGGCGCCGTGGGCGCCGGGTCCGCGCCGCCGCAGGCGGCCAGTGCGGCGGACGCGGCGACGAGCAGCAAGGGGTACGCGAGAGTCTTCATGGGCCCTTCAGGAACTAAAACGGGACAGGGTTCACTCGGACGGCACGACGGCGGCGAACACCGTCTGCTCGCCCTTGGTGCAGGTGGTGCCGCCCTGTGCGGCGGGCGGCCCGGAGGTGCACAGCCAGCCGTCGACGGTCTCGTTCACCGCGTCGTTCGAACCGGCGCCCTGGCGCCCGGCGATCTTGCGGTGGAAGTCGCCGACCAGCTTCGTCGCCGCGACGCAGCTGACACCGGCGGAGCCGCTGTCGAACACGTAGAGCGTCAACCCGCTGGCCGCGGTCACGGTGCCGCACGACCCGGGCACCGACGGCGGCGCGCCGGACGGCTTCGTCACCGGCGCGGGCGCGGACGAGCTGCCCTCGGCGGGCGGCGGGGGAGGCGTGCCGGTGGACGTCGGCGCGGAAGCCGAGGTCACCGGAGGCGTGGACGACGCCGGCGCCTGGGCGGCCTGCTCGGCCGAACACGCCGCGAGGGCCGGGACGGCGAGGCACGCCGCGAGCAACGGCCGCCACGTCCTCGTGGTGGTCGGGTGGGGCACCGCGATCGTTCCTCCCCGCGCCTGTGCTGGTCCGGACATTCTGGCCCCTCCGGGTTCCAGCGCCGTGGACCGACTCGCCCACGGGTGTGCCGGAGATTACTCCAGCCGGGTGGCGGCCCGGTCCGGTGGCCGCCGAACCGGTGTCCACAATGGACAGTTAACATTCCGTTCACGCTCCGAAACCTCACACTGCCATCCGGAATCGATCGGTGTAATTCCGGCCGTTCCCGTTAACGATCCGGCCTCGCGTGCCGAAGGTCTTGGTGGAGGCCGAAGAGCTTCCCCGTCCCCGCCCCCCCCGTCCCGAGCCCGTGAGAGCGATGAACGCCGACGCTGTGACCAGCCCCGAAACCAGCACCGACGACCCCGCCAACCCGCCGACCGTCCCCAGCACCGTCGTCTGGTGCTGCGGCCGCCCGTATGTCCTCGAGGCGCGCCCCGGCCGCGCCCGCTGGATGGGCACCGACTACCGCGGCCGCCCCGAGGCGCTGAGCAGCGCCGAACTGCGCCGGCGCGGCTGGAGCCACCGCCGCGCGTGCTGAAGCAAGCTCTAGGCTGACCAGGTGAGCACAGCCGCCCCCGAACCAGCCGCTCCGGCGGACGTCACCGAGCCGTCCCTGCTGAAGCAGGCGTTCAACGTCCCCAACATGCTGTCGCTCCTGCGGCTGGCCGGCGTGCCGGTGTTCCTCTGGCTGCTGCTCGGCCCGGAGGAGGACGGCTGGGCGCTGGCGCTGCTGGTGTTCAGTGCCCTCACCGACTGGCTCGACGGCAAGCTGGCCCGCTGGCTCAACCAGATGTCGCGGCTGGGCCAGCTGCTCGACCCGGCGGCCGACCGGCTCTACATCCTCGCCACGCTCATCGCGTTCCTGGTCCGCGACATCATCCCCTGGTGGGTCGTGGTCCCGCTGGTGGTCCGCGAAGCCGTGCTCGGCCTCTGCGTCCTGACGCTGCGCCGCCGCGGCTTCGCCCCGCCGGAGGTCACCTACATCGGCAAGGGCGCGACCTTCGTGCTGATGTACGCCTTCCCGTTCCTGCTGCTCGCGCAGGGTGGCTCGGACGTCGCCGCGGTCGCCCGGCCGATCGGCTACGCCTTCACCATCTGGGGCGGCGTCCTCTACGTCTGGTCCGGCGTGCTCTACGTCGTGCAGGCGCGCAACGCGCTGCGCGGCGCGGGCGAGGACTGAGCGCGCCGCTTTCCCGGGTCGTGCCCGGCGGCTGGGCCGTGTGGGTGTAAGACTTCGCCCAGCACGTTTCGCCAGTGAGGGCATGAAAGGGGACCGGCGGTGTCCGCTCCTGAAGAGCTTCGTTACACCGAGGAACACGAGTGGGTCGCCACCCGCGGCGAGGACACCCTCGTCCGGATCGGCATCACCGAGTACGCGCAGGACCAGCTCGGCGACGTCGTCTTCGTCGACCTGCCCGAGGTCGGGCGTCAGGTGAGCGCCGGGGACGTCTTCGGCGAGGTCGAGTCGACCAAGAGCGTTTCCGAGCTGTTCGCGCCGGTCGACGGCGAGGTCGTCGCGGTCAACGACGGTGTCGCCGACTCGCCAGAGCTGATCAACAGCGACCCCTACGGCGAGGGCTGGCTGATCGAGATCCGGCTCGACGACCCGGCGGGGCTCGAAGCCCTGCTCGAAGCCGAAGCGTACGACGCCCTGACCAAGGGCTGAACCCCGTCGACGAGCCGCCGGACCGGCACTGCGCCGGTTCGGGGAGCCGGGGCTCGGAGAATCGATCAGGCACGGTACGTTGGCAGCTACACGTTCTTGAGTACTAGGCAACACAGCATGTGTGGAGGAGAGCTCAGGTGAGCACGAACGACGGGCCCGGCGGCGTTCCCCCGGAGCAGTCTCCGGAGCGGACCTCTGTCTTCCGGGCCGACTTCCTGGCCGAAGCCGAAGGCCACGAGTCCGCCCCCGCCGCGGAGGCGCCGGTCCAGGGTGTCGACGCCCTGCCGGCGGGTTCGGCGCTGCTGGTCGTGAAGCGCGGGCCCAACGCGGGTTCGCGGTTCCTGCTCGACCGCGACACCACCAGCGCCGGACGGCACCCGGACAGCGACATCTTCCTGGACGACGTCACGGTCTCCCGCCGGCACGCCGAGTTCCGGCGTGAGGGCGGCGAGTTCGTCGTCATCGACGTCGGCAGCCTCAACGGCACCTACGTCAACCGGGAGCCGGTCGACCAGGCCGTCCTCGCGGGCGGCGACGAGGTCCAGATCGGGAAGTTCCGCCTGGTCTTCCTGACCGGCCCGGGGCACGGGGGCCAGGGGGCGCAGTGACGGCGGCCGGGCGGCCACAGAGCTCCGGGCTGAGCATCGGGGCCGTACTGGCGCAGCTGCGCGGTGACTTCCCCGATGTCACCATCTCCAAGATCCGGTTCCTCGAAGCGGAAGGCCTGGTCCAGCCGGGCCGGACGCCTTCGGGGTACCGGCAGTTCGCCGCGGCGGACGTGGAGCGCCTCCGGTTCGTCCTGGCCGCCCAGCGGGACCACTACCTCCCGTTGAAGGTCATCAAGGAGCAGCTGGACGCGGCGGACTCGGGAGCCGGGCCCGTCGCGGCCCTGCCCCGCCCGCCGCGCCGGCTGGTCCCGATCGACGCGCCGGCGGAGAACGTCGGCCTGCCCGAGGCGGCCGACTTCGCCGCGGGCCGGGAGCTCCGCCTCACCGAGGAGGACCTCCTGGAGCAGGCCGGCATCGACGCGGCCGCGCTGGCGGAGCTGCGGCAGTACGGCCTGGTCCGGCCCGGTCCCGCGGGGTTCTTCGACCCCGACGCGGTCCTGGTCGCGCGGACGGTGAAGGCGATGACCGAATTCGGTATCGAGCCGAGACACCTGCGTGCCTTCCGCGCCGCGGCCGACCGTGAGGTCGGGTTGTTGGAGCAGATCGTGACACCGGTGTATCGGCACCGTGACCCGGAGGCCAAACAACGGGCCGACGAAGTCGTCCGGGAGCTCGCGGCACTGTCCGTGACCCTGCACACGCTCCTCGTCAAGGCCGGAATCCGTGGCGTCTCCGGGTGTTGATCCGTAACGGGGCGGTGAGATCCTCTTTGCGGTCCCATGTCAATGACTGAATGTTCGGACCTTCATGCCGTACCGTGAGACCCAGGGTTTGCGGCAGGCGAACCGAGAGAGTCCGGACAGCGAGCACAGCGCACGGATGACGGGTAGCGTCGGCAGTGGCGGCGCAAGCCGTTCCCACGCTGAAGCCCGTGTGCACGAGAGGGAGGCGAAGCCCGATGAGCGAAATGCGCGTCGTCGGTGTGCGGGTCGAGCTGCCCGCGAATCAGCCGATCTTGTTGCTGCGGGAGACCGAGGGTGAACGGTACCTGCCGATCTGGATCGGCTCGGTCGAAGCCACCGCCATCGCCTTGGAGCAGCAGGGCGTCCGCCCCGCCCGCCCGCTCACGCATGACCTGTTGAAAGAGGTCATCGGAGCGCTCGGCCGGGAGCTGGAGCAGGTCGTCATCACCGACCTCAAGGAAGGCACGTTCTTCGCCGAGCTCGTCTTCGACGGTGACATCCGCGTGTCGGCCCGGCCGAGCGACTCGGTCGCGCTGGCCCTGCGGATCGGCGTCCCCATCCACGCCGTGGACGCGGTGCTGGAAGAGGCCGGCCTGATCATCCCGGACGAGCAGGAGGACGAGGTCGAGAAGTTCCGCGAGTTCCTCGACTCCGTGTCCCCTGAGGACTTCCGGGGAGCCGATACCTGAACCTTGCCTTGACGCGGACGTCAACGTTTAGCGTCTAGGGCATGCGGATCGGAGAGCTTGCGCAGCGCACGGGTGTCACCACCCGTGCGCTGCGCTTTTACGAGGACCAGGGCCTCATCGCGGCCCGGCGCTCGGCGAACGGCTATCGCGAGTACACCGAGGACGACCTGCAGCTGGTCCGGGAGATCCAGACCCTGCAGACGGTCGGCCTGACCCTCGACGAGACCCGTCCGTTCGTCGACTGCCTGCGCAGCGGCCACGAGACCGGCGACGCCTGCGCGAGCTCGATCGAGGTCTACCGCCGCAAGCTCGAAGAAGCCGACGCCCTGTTGGCCCGGCTCGGCGGGATCCGCGCCGAACTGGCCACGAAGCTCGCCGGCGCCTTGGCCCGCCAGGCGCCCGATCCGTGCGTCGTGCCCGAATCCCCGCGCCCGTGAAGGAGCCCGTCATGCCCGAAGTCGCCGAAGTCACCGACACCACGTTCCCCGAGGTCCTCGGCAGCGATGTCCCCGTGCTCGTCGAGTTCTGGGCCACCTGGTGCGGCCCGTGCCGGATGGTCGGCCCGGTGCTGGCGCAGCTGGCCGCCGAACGGGCCGGGGAGCTGGCCGTCCGCAAGATCAACGCCGACGAGAACCCGGAAACGACCCGGTCCTACCAGGTCATGTCGCTGCCGACGATGATCCTGTTCTCGGGCGGCGAGCCGGTCGAGACGATCGTCGGCGCGTTCCCGAAGGCCCGCATCGAAGAGCGGCTCGACCGGGCGCTCAAGGCGCCGTCGCTTTGACGAAGGTGTCCGCCACCTCGCGCCCGTACTGCTCCAGGTCCAGCGACGGGTCCGCCGCGTAGGCCGCGGCGACCCCGTCGACGGCCTGCGCGACCGACATTGCCATCACCTCGGGCGTGAAGCCGCCGAAAGCGCCTTCCGCCTGGCCCTGCTTGAGCTGACGGGCCAGGCCGTGCACCCGCATGTCGTCGACCAGGACCTTCGTCATCACCCAGCCTTCGGCGTCGTCGGCGTTGGCGGACATCTCCGCCAGCACCCGGACGCACTCCGGGTACGCGCGCAGGAACGCGATCGACGTCTCGATGTGCGCCCGCAGGTAGCCGGGCCGGTCGGCCGGGTCGACTCCGCCGCCGGTGCGCTCCTTGAGGAACTCGTTCTTCGTCTCGACGACCGTGCTCAGCACGGCCTGCATCAGGCCGGCCTTGTTCGTGAAGTGGTAGGAGATCATCCGGGTGCTGCTGAGCCCGGCGCGCTCCTTGATCTTGGCGAACGTCGCCTTCCGGTACCCGAGGTCGGCGATGACGCCGATGGTCGCGCCGATGATCTGCGCGCGGCGCGCCGCCTCCGTGACGCTGAGGCCCATTTCGGCCATGAGGTCGGTGTTTACTTGCATGAGTAAAAATGTACTCGGCTGAGTAAATCGACGCAAGAGGTTTGAACCACCGCGCCGGGGGTGCGGCGAACGGCTCAAAGGCTCATCCGGTCGTTGAGGCTTGCCGCGCGTCGCGTTGACCGGTGTTCTCCTGGCGCTTACCGTCGGAGGAGGTAAATCGCCACGGTGTGATTCACGGTCTGGGGCCGGACCGTGGCGGTTGATCTCCGGTGGGTCCCGCTCCTGGGACTCCCCGGCTGTCATTCGCCGGCCGTCCGGTCGGGCGAGGGGAGGCTTGCGTGGTCGAGGCTGGTTCCGAGAAGCAGCCTGTCGAGGTCGCGACTGGTGAGCAGGGTGAGCTGTTCCCCGACGACTCGCTGCCCGACGAGCTGGTGGGCTACCGGGGTCCGGCGGCGTGCCAGATCGCCGGCATCACCTACCGCCAGCTGGACTACTGGGCGCGCACGAAGCTGGTGGCGCCGAGCATCCGCACGGCGCACGGCTCCGGCTCGCAGCGGCTGTACTCGTTCAAGGACATCCTGGTCCTCAAGGTCGTCAAGCGGCTGCTGGACACCGGGGTCTCCCTGCAGAACATCCGGGTGGCGGTCGACCACCTGCGGGTCCGCGGGGTCCGCGACCTCGCCAAGGTGACGCTGTTCTCCGACGGCACCACGGTCTACGAGTGCACCTCGCCGGAGGAGATCGTCGATCTGCTCCAGGGCGGCCAGGGTGTGTTCGGCATCGCGGTCAGCGGGGCGATGCAGGAGATCAGCGGCACGATCCACGAGTTCCCGGCCGAGCGCGCCGACGGCGGCGTGGTCGAGACGCACGAACCGGACGAGCTCACCCAGCGCCGCAACGCACGCAAGACCGGGTGATCATCGCCGCGGGGAGGCGAGTAAGGTTCTGCCTGCGGTCGACGAATCCGCGCGGGAGAGTCCGAGCCACACCTTGAGCTCGGCGCCGAAGGAGCAAGTCCTCCCCGGAACCTCTCAGGCACCCTGGACCGCGCGGACGAGACGCCTCTGGAAAGCGGGTCGTCAGGACACAGCCTGATGGCCCCGCCGACGGTGCAAGCCCGGCTCAACCTGCGGGCGAAACTCTCAGGCGCCCGACACGGGTACGGACAGAGTGGGGAGGGTTTCCTCCGGGTTCGGATGAGCCGTGCTCGCGGAGGGCGCTCGCTTGAACCCTCCGCGGTGACTTGTGGGGGTGCAACCCCCACACCCCGCCCGGCGGGCTCCGCGCCCGGACCCCCGCCGTGGTCACCTTCGCGTTTACAGTCGGGTTGGGTGGACGCTGCCGTTCGGAGGAGGCCATCGTGGACTTGTCGCTCGCCTCCCTCGAACAAGGGGTTCCCTTCGCCGACCGGCACATCGGGCCCGGTCCGGACGAGCTGCGCCACATCCTCGACGTCATCGGCGTCGCCTCGCTGGACGAGCTCGCCGAGTGGGCCGTGCCGTCGTCGCTGCGGGAGTCCGCCGAGCCGCTCGTTCTTCCGCCGGCGGCCACCGAAGCCCAGGCGCTCGCCGAGCTCCGGGAGCTGGCCTCGCGGAACCGGCCGATGGCCCAGATGATCGGCCTCGGCTACCACGACACCGTCACCCCGCCCGTCATCCGGCGCAACGTGCTCGAGAACCCCGCCTGGTACACCGCCTACACGCCCTACCAGCCGGAAATTTCGCAGGGACGGCTCGAAGCACTGCTCAACTTCCAGACCATGGTCGCCGATCTGACCGGGCTGCCGGTCGCGAACGCGTCCCTGCTCGACGAAGCCACCGCGGCCGCCGAAGCGATGACGCTCGTGCGCCGGGCGGGCAAGTCCGCGTCGAACCGCTTCGTCGTCGACGAGGACACCCTGCCGCAGACACTCGCCGTGCTCCGGACCCGCGCGGAGCCGCTGGGCATCGAGCTGGTCGTCGAAGACCTCTCGCAGGGGCTCACCGGCCTGGGGCTCGGCGGCGACTTCTTCGGGGTGCTGCTGTCCTACCCCGGGGCGTCCGGCGCGGTGCGCGAGCTCGACCTGACGATCGCCGACGCGAAGAAGCACGGCGCCGCGGTGGTCGTCGCCGCGGATCCGCTCGCGCTGACCCTGCTGCGCCCGCCGGGTGAGCTCGGCGCCGACGTCGCGGTCGGCTCGACGCAACGCTTCGGCGTCCCGATGGGCTTCGGCGGCCCGCACGCCGCCTACCTGGCGGTGCGCCAGGGCCTCGAGCGGCAGCTGCCCGGCCGGCTCGTCGGCGTCTCGAAGGACGCGGACGGCGCACCCGCGTACCGGCTCGCCCTCCAGACGCGCGAGCAGCACATCCGCCGGGAGAAGGCGACGTCGAACATCTGCACCGCGCAGGTCCTGCTCGCGGTCATGGCGTCGATGTACGCGGTGCACCACGGACCCGACGGGCTGCGCGGGATCGCGCTGCGGGCGCACCGGATGGCCACCGTGCTCGCGGCCGGGCTGTGTGAGGGCGGCGTCGAGGTGGTGCACGGCGAGTTCTTCGACACGGTCCTCGCGGCGGTGCCCGGCCGGGCGGACGCGGTGGTCGCGGCGGCCCGCGACCTCGGGGTGAACCTGCGGCGGGCCGACGACGACCACGTCGGCGTCGCCTGCGACGAGACCACGACACGTGAGCGGCTTTCCTGCGTGTGGAAGGCGTTCGGCGTCTCGGTGTCCGATGTGGACGGCCTCGACGCGGACACCGCGGACGCGCTCCCGGCGCCGCTGCGGCGCACCAGCGCGTTCCTGACCCACCCGGTGTTCCACGCGCACCGCTCGGAAACCGCGCTGCTGCGCTACCTGCGGGAGCTGTCCGACAAGGACGTCGCGCTCGACCGGAGCATGATCCCGCTCGGCTCGTGCACGATGAAGCTCAACGCCACCGCGGAGATGGAGCCGGTCACCTGGCCCGAGTTCGCCGGGCTGCACCCGTTCGCGCCGGCCGAGGACGCGGCCGGGCTGCTGACCGTCGTCGCCGACCTCGGCGCCTGGCTCGCGCGGATCACCGGCTACGACACGGTTTCCCTGCAGCCCAACGCCGGCAGCCAGGGCGAGTTCGCGGGCCTGCTGGCGATCCGGGCGTACCACCGCTCCCGCGGCGAGCACACCCGCGACGTCTGCCTGATCCCGGCCAGCGCGCACGGCACGAACGCGGCGAGCGCCGTGATGGCGGGCATGCGAGTGGTCGTCGTCCGCTGCGACGACGAGGGCAACATCGACCTCGCGCACCTGAAGTCCACTGTGGACGCCCACCGCGGCGACCTGGCCGCGATCATGCTCACCTACCCGTCGACGCACGGGGTCTACGAGGACACCGTCGGCGAGGTCTGCGCGGCGGTGCGCGACGCGGGCGGGCAGGTCTACGTCGACGGCGCCAACCTCAACGCCCTGATCGGCGTCGCCCAGTACGGCCGGTTCGGCGCCGACGTCTCGCACCTCAACCTGCACAAGACTTTCTGCGTTCCGCACGGCGGTGGCGGCCCCGGGGTCGGCCCGATCGGGGTCCGCGCGCACCTGGCGCCGTTCCTGCCGAACCACCCGCTGCAGCCGGCCGCCGGCCCGGTGACCGGGGTCGGCCCGGTCAGCGCGGCGCCCTGGGGCAGCGCGTCGATCCTGCCGATCTCGTGGGCCTACGTCCGGATGATGGGCGCGGAAGGCCTGCGCCGGGCGACGCTGGTCGCGGTGGCGAACGCCAACTACGTCGCGAAGCGCCTCGGCGAGCACTACCCGGTCCTGTACGCGGGCCGCTCGGGCCTGGTCGCGCACGAATGCATCCTCGACCTGCGGCCGCTGACGAAGGCCACCGGCGTGACGGTGGACGACGTCGCGAAGCGCCTGGCGGACTACGGGCTGCACGCGCCGACGATGTCGTTCCCGGTCGCCGGCACGCTGATGGTGGAGCCGACGGAGAGCGAGGACCTCGCCGAGCTGGACCGGTTCTGCGCGGCGATGATCGCCATCCGCGGCGAGATCGACCGCGTCGCCTCGGGGGAGTGGCCGCTGGCCGGCTCGCCGCTGCGGCACGCGCCGCACACCGCGCGCTGCGTGGCGGGCGAGTGGGAACGGCCGTACAGCCGGGAGACGGCGGTGTTCCCGGCAGGCCCCGCGGCGACCAAGATCTGGCCGCCGGTCCGCCGCATCGACGGCGCGGCGGGGGACCGGAACCTGGTCTGCTCCTGCCCGCCCCCGGAAGCCTTCGCCTGAGCGCGGTCACGCCGAAGCTGCCAGGCGCACCAGCAGCTCCGTCCGGCTGGTCAACCCCAGCTTGCGGTAGATCTGCTGGAGGTGCTTCTGCGCCGTCCGCGGGCTGATGCCGAGGTGGCGTGCGATGTCCCGGTCACCCGCGGCGTCCGCGACGAGCCTTGCCACCTGCCGTTCGCGGGTGGTCAGCAGCGTGAGCTCCGGACCGGCGAGGGGCCGGACCGGCGGCCGCTCCTCGCGGGCCAGCGCCTGGCCGAGGTGCGGCGCCAGGAGGTCGACCCAGGCCCGGTCCCGCGCCGAGAACCCCGGCCGGGAACGGCTCAAGGTCAGGATGCGGCCGTGCCGGTCGTCGACCTGGACGATGCACAGCAGCTGGTCGACCGTGCCCCGCGGGCGGTAGTAGTCGGTGTACAGCGGCAACGCGCGCAGCGTCCGCAGGTCCGCCAGGTCGCTCAACGCCGCCGACGTCCCCAGCGGCAGCCGCCCGTCGCGGTGGGCCGCGAACGCCGGGTGCTGGTACACCTGGGCCCGGAACCCGGCGTGGCGCAGCAGGTTGTGCTCCGGCCGGTCGGTCACGGCGCCGGTCAGCCGCCGGGTCGTGTGCTCCGCGCTGGTGCACGACGCGAAGTCGCAGCCGACGAGCCGGGCGAGCCCGGCCAGCCCGGCCGCCGGCCCCTCGGCCCGGAACTCCCGTGCCACTTCGAGGGCGCGGTGCAGGTGCCGCGCCGTCAGTTCACTGCTCACTCCCGATCCCCCTCGGCTCGCCCGGTGAAGAAAGACCCGGGCGGGCCGAGGGAGATACGAACTCCGACGTTACGGGGCGATCCGGACGTTCAGCGTGGTGTTCGCGCCGGCGCTCACCATCGACTGCGCGATGCTGCTGATCCCGGCCGGTGCGCTGTAGGAGTTGTTGTTGCTGTCGTCCTCGTCATCGGTGTGGAAGAAGCCCGACGAGTCCACCCCGGAGAACACGAGGTAGCCGAAGCCGACGTTCGGGAACGCCGTCGTCGTGGCCACCCCGGGCGCGAAGAGGCAGAACCGCAGCAGCGTGTTGCTGTCGCTCACGTTCGGGAAGATGTTGCCGGAGGAGAAGTTGGTGTTGCCGTCGTCTTCGTTGTCGAACCGGCGCGAGAACTCCTGGGAGCCGTTCGGGCAGTTCGCGCCCAGCTTCAGCACCGCGTAGGGCCGGAACGAGCCGGACTGCGTGACCCCGCGGAACGCGGTGCCGTTGACCCGGCAGAAGAACATCTCCGTGTTGCTGGTGCTGCTGACGGCCCCGATGAACCCACCGCGCGAGTTGGCGTTGCCCGAGTCCTCGTCGTCCATCCGGATGACGATCGCCTCGGTCCCGACCGGGCAGGACCGGCCCGCCGGGATGACCCCGACGTCGGTGGTGGCCGCCTGGGCGGGCGCGGCGGCCAGCGTGAGCGCGCCGGCGAGTGATGCGAGCAGCAGCGCCGGAACGGTGAAGAGTCGTTTCATGGTGTGGTTTCCTCCCCTGGGACGGTCTGACCGCTCAAGGACACCAACCCGGCGGGGCCGCCGGCCATACGCACTTCTGCGTACGCGGGCCCACGGCGTCCGCACAGGGACGGCGGGTAGGTTGACGCCCATGGCGAGTGCGCACGGTCCTGATCGGACGTCCGTGGTCGTGACCGGCGGCAGCGGCTTCATCGGCCGGGCCGTCGTGCGCGCCCTTCGCGACCGGAGCGTCCCGGTCACCGTCGTCGACCGGGTCCCGTTCCCCGAGGACCTCGACGGCGTCCGCGTCGTGACCGGCGACCTGCGCGACGCGGCCGTCCGCGAGGAAGCCGTGACGCGGGAGACCGCCGGCATCGTGCACCTCGCGGCGCTGACGTCGGTGCTGAAGTCGGTCGAGCTGCCCGAAGACACCTTCGCCGACAACGTCCTGGTCACCCAGGAGCTGCTGGAGCTCGCCCGGCGCCGGGAGGTGCCGAAGTTCCTGCTCGCCTCGACCAACGCCGTGATCGGGAACGTCGGCACCGCGACCATCACGCCGGACCTGCCGCTGCGGCCGCTGACGCCCTACGGCGCGACCAAGGCGGCGTGCGAAATGCTGCTCTCGGGCTACGCCGGCGCGTACGGGATGACCACGTGTGCGTTGCGGTTCACCAACGTCTACGGCCCGGGAATGTCCCACAAGGACAGTTTTGTGCCGCGGATGATGCGGGCCGCGCTGACCGGCGCCGGGGTCAGGATCTACGGTGACGGCCGCCAGCGCCGCGACCTCGTGCACGTCGACGACGTCGTCCGCGCGATCCTGCTGGCCCTCGAGAGCGGCCACTCGGGCCGCGCGATCGTCGGCGCCGGGCGGTCGGTGTCGGTCCTGGAGATGGTCGAGGCCGTGCGCGAGGTGACCGGCGCCGAGCTGCCGGTCGAGCACGTCGAGGCCCCGGCGGGGGAGATGCCCGCCGTGGTCGTGGACGTCTCGGCCAGCGGGGAGACGATCGGTTACGAGCCGTCGGTCTCGCTCACCGACGGCCTGGCCACGGCGTGGAAGTACTTCTCCAACCTCGATCGTCCCAACGGGACACCGTGAAGCCGTTCCTCCGGCGGCACTGGCTGCTGCTCCTGCTCCTCGTCCCGGCGATCGCGCTCCGGGTGCTGACCTGGCTCGCCTACCGGCCGGCGCTGCTGTTCATCGACTCGTTCCGCTACATCGACAACCTGCACGCGCTGCGCGCCGACCAGCTCGACCCGATCGGCTACGACCTCGTGCTGCGCCCGCTGCTGGCGGTGGGCGGGCTCGCGTGGGTGGCGGCGGTGCAGCACGTCGGCGGTGTGCTGATCGCGATCGGCGTCTACGCGCTGGTGCTGCGCCTCGGCGGCCGCCCCTGGGTCGGCGCGCTCGCCGCGGCGCCGGTGCTGCTGGACGCCTACCAGCTGCAGATCGAGCAGAACATCATGTCCGAGGTCGTCTTCGAGGCGGTCCTGCTCGGGCTGCTGTGGCTGCTGCTCGGCAAGGGCGCTCCGGGGTGGAAGCGAGCCGGGCTCGCGGGCCTGCTCGTCGGGTTCGCCGTGCTGACCCGCCTGATCGGCATCTCGCTGGCCCTGCCGCTGCTGGTCTACCTGGTGGCCGCCGGGGGAGCGTGGCGGCACTGGGCGGGCTGGCGCCGGGCCGGCGTGGGTGTGCTCGGGCTCCTGGTCGTGCTGGCGCCCTACGCGGCGCGCGTGCACTCGGAGACCGGCAAATGGGGCCTGACCGGGCCGTCGGGGAACATGCTGTACGGCCGCACGGCCGCCATCGCCGATTGCGCAGCCCTCCACCTCGACCCGACGCTGCGGGTGTTCTGCCCGGCCGAGCCGCGCGAGACGCGGCTGGTGGACAACTACACCCACGCCGACCTCGACCCCAACTGGCCGGGCCCGCTGCCGCCCGGCGCGGACAAGGCCGCGCTGGCGCACGAGTTCGCGATCGACGTGCTGAAGGAGCAGCCCGGCGACGTCGCCGCGGCGATCCTGAACGACTTCGCCAAGAGCTTCGCCTGGACCCGCGAGCAGGACCCGACCGACGTCCCGCTCGACCGGTGGCAGTTCCAGCTGAGCTACCCGCAGTGGGCCGACCAGTCGCTGATCGACCTCGTCACGCAGCAGAACGACGGGGTCACCGCGAGCGTCGACCAGCCGCTGGCCAAGTTCCTTCGCGACTACCAGCTCGGCGGCGGGTACGTCCCGGGCGCGGTGCTCGGCATCGGCGCGCTGCTGGGGCTGCTGACGGTGTTCCGCCGCAAGAAGCCCCTGGACAAGGCGCGGGCGGGTGCGCTGCTCGCGGCGTCGAGCGGGCTGGTCCTGCTCTTCGCCTCGGCGGTCTTCCAGTTCTCCTGGCGCTACCAGATCCCCGCATTGGTCCTGCTCCCGCTGGCCGGCGCGCTCGGCTTCACCACGCTGACCTCGGCCAGCCGGAAACGCCTCGCCGCGTTCCCGGACGACGTCGACATCGGCGCGCTCGACGACTTCCGCGGCCGGCACCCGGACCTGACGCTGGCCCCGCTGACCGTCGTCATCGCGGCCTACAACGAGGCCGGCGGGATCGGCGAGGTCCTGGAGAAGATGCCGGACCAGTGCCTCGGCATGCGCGTGGACGTCCTCGTGGTGGTCGACGGCGGCACCGACACCACCGCCGAGATCGCCGAGGAACACGGCGCGTACGTCTGCGTCGCGCCCCGCAACCGCGGCCAGGGCGCGGCACTGCGGCTCGGCTACCACCTCGCGGCCGAGGCCGGCGCCGAGTACGTCGTGACGACCGACGCCGACGGCCAGTACGACAACAGCGAGCTCGAAGCCCTGGTCAGCCCGGTCGTGGACGGCACCGCGGACTTCGTCACCGGGTCGCGGAGGCTCGGGCACGAAGAGGCCGACAGCCGCGTCCGGTGGCTCGGCGTGCGCGTGTTCGCGGTCCTGGCGTCGGTGCTGACGGCGCGGCGGATCACCGACACGTCGTTCGGTTTCCGCGCGATGCGGGCCGAGCTGGCCTGCTCGGTGCCGCTCAACGAGCCGCAGTACCAGTCGTCGGAGCTGATGCTCGGGGTGACCGCGCGCGGCTCCCGCGTCGTCGAGCTGCCGATGAGCATGCGCCTGCGCAAGGCGGGCAAGAGCAAGAAGGGCGGCAGCCTCGTCTACGGCGCGAACTACGCCCGGGTCATGACGGGGACGTGGTGGCGGGGGTACGTGCTGCGCCGCGGCCGAACACGAGCCGGTCGAGCAGGGTGAACTTGACGACGAACACCAGCGCGTAGCTGGCCACGTACGCGCCGTCGACGAGCACGACCCACCAGAAGTGCGGCAGGTCCAGCGGCGTCAGCAGCGAGCCCGCCAGCGTCGTCAGGCCGATGGACGCCAGCCCGCCGAGCCCGATCACGACCAGGTAGGGCAGCAGTTCGCGGCGGACGCGCGGGCGTCCGGTGCGGCCCCACACCCAGCGGCGGGTGACCACGAAGTTCAGCACCGCGCCGGCCGCCCAGGCCAGCGTGCTCGCCAGGGCCGCCGCGCCGCCGGTGGCGAGGACCGCGAGCAGCACGACCTGGCTGAGGACCGTCGCCGCGACCGACGTCGCCGCGGCGCGCGCCAGCCGGGCCCAGCCCCGGCGGCGGGTCTTCTCCGTTGTGCGAGGCCGCACGCCGTTGGTTACGGTCGTCATGCCCCCATCCTCCCCGCGGGCTCGGCGCGCCGCCGTCCGGGTCCCCTACGCATAGGAGATTCACAGCCTATTGCCAGGTCTTCATCAGCAGGTGATCGATAGCGTCGGGGGGCGTAAACGAGCAGGAAAGGCGGCACAATGCGTGTGCTGGTTCTCGGCGGTGACGGATATCTGGGCTGGCCGACCGCGCTGCACTTATCGGACAAAGGCCACGAGGTAGCCGTTCTCGACAATTTCGCCCGCCGTGGGTACGACGTCGAACTGGGCGTCGAAAGCCTCGTCCCGATCGAGTCCCTGGCCGACCGGATCGCGGCCTGGCAAGAGGTTTCCGGCCGGGAGATCACCAGCTACGAGGGCGACCTGCTGGACGCGGAGTTCCTGTTCGGCGCGGTGCGCGACTTCGCGCCCGACACCGTCGTCCACTACGCGGAGCAGCGGTCGGCGCCGTACTCCATGATCGACCGCGAGCACGCGGTGTACACCCAGCACAACAATGTGATCGGGAACCTGAACCTGCTGTACGCGATCGCGGAGATCAATCCGGCGATCCACCTGGTCAAGCTGGGCACGATGGGCGAATACGGCACGCCGAACGTCGACATCGAAGAAGGCTGGCTGGACCTCGAGCACAACGGGCGCGCGGACCGGGTGCTGTTCCCGAAGCGGCCCGGGTCGTTCTACCACCTGACCAAGGTCCACGATTCGCACAACATCGAATTCACCTGCCGCGCCTGGGGGCTGCGGGCGACGGACCTCAACCAGGGTGTCGTGTACGGCCAGCAGACCCCGCAGACGGCGCTCGACCCGCGTCTGGCGACGCGCTTCGACTACGACGCCGTGTTCGGCACGGTGCTGAACCGGTTCGTCATCCAGGCGGTGCTGGGCCAGCCGCTGACCGTGTACGGCAAGGGCGCCCAGACCCGCGGCCTGATCGACATCCGCGACACCGTGGAGTGCATCCGGCTCGCCGTGGAGAACCCGGCCGAGGCGGGGGAGTTCCGCGTCTTCAACCAGATGACCGAGAGCATGTCGGTGGCCGCGATCGCCGACCTCGTCGCCGAGCGGTTCCCCGGCCCGGTGCAGATCGAGCAGCTGGAGAACCCGCGCACCGAGGCGCCGGAGCACTACTACAACGTGAAGCACACCGGGCTGGTCGGCCTCGGGCTGGAGCCGCACCTGCTGTCGGACACGCTGATCGAGTCGATGTTCGACATCGTGGGCGCCAACAAGCACCGGGTGAACCCGGACAAGCTGCGCCCGACCGTGCGCTGGCGGGGCGCGCTCAAGAGCTGACACCGCGGGGAGGCGTGCGGGTTCCCCTGCCCGGGAGCCCGCACGCCGTTCTTTCAGCCCGGCAGCTTGTCGAGGAAGCCGTGCACCTTCGTGATCCGGCCGTCCTCGAGCTCGACGACGTCGAACCCGATGGCGACCGGCTCGGCGCCCGGCGTGCCGAGGTGCCAGTGGAACCGCGCGAGGTCGTGGTGGGCGTCCGGGTCGGCGGGCAGGCTGAAGGTGAGCCCGGCGAACTGCTGCTGCGCGCCGGCGACGAACTGGTCGATCCCGTCGTGCCCGGTGACGGCCCCGAGCGGGTCGGTGTACCCGGCGCCCTCGGTGAAGAGGCCGGCGATGAGCTCCCGGCGCTTGGTGTCGTCGGTCTCGTTCCAGACGGCGATGTACTGCTCCACGACGGTGCGGACGTCGGTCATGGGGTGCTCCTTCGGTTGGGGGACAACGGCTTCTGTCGTCCCGGTGCTGAGCACGACTCTGACGCGGCCGCGGCCGCCCGTCGATTACGCGGGAGGTAATGCGGGCGCGCCGCCGCGGGTATTACCCCGGAAGTAATGGCAGCGGCCCGGTGATCGCCGTAGCGTCGCCCGGGTGACGACTACGGTGCAGGCGGCCGCGCGGCAGCGGCCGGTCGGGGAGCTGCTGCGGGAATGGCGCGACCGGCGGCGGATCAGCCAGCTCGACCTTTCGATCTCGGCGGACATCTCCACCCGCCACCTCAGCTTCGTGGAGACCGGTCGCTCCCAGCCGAGCCGGGACATGGTGCTGCGGCTCGGCGAGCACCTCGACGTGCCGCTGCGGGAGCGCAACCGGCTGCTGCTGGCCGCCGGGTACGCGCCGGCCTACACCGAGAACGCCTTGGGGGACCCCGAGATGAGCTCCGTCCGGCAGGCCGTGCGACTGCTGCTCGCCGGCCACGAGCCGTACCCGGCCGCCGTCGTCGACCGGAACTGGAACCTCGTCGACGCGAACGCCGCCACCGGCCTGTTCGTCGCCGGGATCCCGCCCGAGCTGACCACCAACGTGCTGCGCGCGACCCTGCACCCGGACGGCATGGCCCCGCACGTGGTGAACCTGGGGGAGTGGCGGGCCCACCTCCTCGGCCGGCTGCGGCGGCAGGTGGGCCAGACCGCCGACCCCGGGCTCGCCGACCTCCTGGAGGAGCTGCGCGGCTATCCGTGCGATCAGCCGGTGCCCGAGGTGGAGGTCCCCGGACCGGGTGACATCTTCGTGCCGCTGAAGTTCTGCCACGAGGGCGTCGACCTGACGTTCTTCAGCACGGTGTCCACCTTCGGCACCCCGCTGGACATCACCGTCGCGGAACTGGTGATCGAGTCGTTCTTCCCGGCCGACCCGGCGACGGCCGGTTATCTGCGCGAGCGGGCCGCCCGGGTGGAATGATGGGGTTCCGGAAGCCCCGCGCAGCAGCACCCGAAGTGAGGTTCAGCGGTAGATGGCCGTTCCTTCGCTCGCCCTGTCCGACGGAGTCCGCATCCCGCAGCTGCTGTTCGGCGTCGCGGGGCTGATGCCGGCCGAAACCGGCCGGGCCGTCCGCATCGCCCTCGACACCGGCTACCGCGGCATCGACACCTCACCCGAAACCGCGCCGGCGGTGGGCACGGCCCTCGCCGCGGCCGAGGTGCCGCGCGAGGAGCTCTTCCTCAGCGTCAAGGTGCCCGCCCGGGGTTACGACACCGCGCGCCGCGCCGCCGACGACGCGCTGGCCGCGCTCCAGGTCGACCAGGCCGACCTGTGCCTGCTGGACGGCACGCAGGGCTCGTTCACCGACACGTGGCGCGCGCTGAGCCGGCTGCGCGCCGACGGCCGCGTCCGCGCGGTGGGCGTGGCCGGCTTCGGCGTCTCCGAGCTGCGCCGGCTGGCCGACGCCACCGGCGCGGTCCCCGCGGTCAACGTCGTGGAGCTGCACCCGTGGCTGCAGCAGCTGCCGCTGCGCGAGTTCCACGCCGAGCGCGGCATCGTCACGGCCGCGTCGAGCCCGGCCGCGAACGGCGCGTTGCTGGCGGACGAGACGGTCACCGCGCTCGCGGCGAAGTACGGCAAGACACCGGCCCAGATCGTGCTCCGCTGGCACCTGCAGGACGGCACGGTCGCGGTGGCGGCGTCGGCCACCACGACCCGCATCCGCGAGAACTTCGGGATCTTCGACTTCGAGCTGGCCGACGACGACCTCGCCGTGGTGGCCGAGCTCGACAACGGCACCCGCGTCTAGGCCGGTTTGATGCCCGCGGCGGCGAAGTCCGCCTGCTGGGCGGGCTGCTCGAGGAACTCGCGGAACGTCTGGGCGGCGCGCAGCACGGTGTCGTCGATGCCGGTGCCCGAGAGCCCGATGAACGGGTAGTCCGCCGACCGGGCGTTCGCCACCGACTGGGCGGGCGAGCCGATCATTTCGGGCTTCTTGGTGGTCAGCTCGCTGACCCAGTACGACGACTCGGGCAGCCAGGCCGCCGGGAGACCGCCGATGGCGTCCAGGTTGGACCGGCCGACCAGCGCGTCGAGCACCTGCGACGAGGGCTTGGCTTCGATCATCACGTGCACGCACTGGCCGTGCACCACGGTGGCGGCGGCGTTCCACCGGTCGGCCGCGGCGGTGAGCGGCTTCTGCGCGCTCGGGGTGACGATGATCCGCATGTGCGAGGTGCCGGTGGAGCAACTGGCGGCTTGGGCCTCGGCGCGGCTGTTGAGCTCGCTGTCGGCCCAGTTCCACCCGACCACCCCGAGCCCGATCAGGGCGGCGAGCACCAGACAGGCGATGGGCCACCCGGCGATCCGGCGGCGGGGGGCCTTCTTGCCGACGATGCGGTGCGAGCCGGTCGCCTCGCCCTTGCCGAGGGTGCGGTGGGAGCCGGTGGATTCGCCGGCGCCGGCGGTGCGGTGGGAGCCGGTGGACTCGCTCGCGGCGGCGACGCGAGTGGAGGCGGTGGCTTCGCTCGCGGCGGCGACGCGCTGGGATCCGGTGGATTCGCTGGCGCCCGCGGTGCGGTGGGAGCCGGTCGGCTCGCTCGCGCCGGCGGTCCGGTGCGGACCGGTGTTCTCGCTGCGGCCGCGGCTCCGGCGGGAGGCGGTGCCGTCTTCGCCGTTCGCGGCCCGGCGGGCGGCACGCGCGCTTTCGCGGCGGCCGGTGGTCTGGGGCGTGTCACCGCCGGCGGGGTTCCGGCGCGACCGGGTGCCTTCGCCGCGGGAAGCGGTGTCTTCGCGGCTCGGGTCTTCGCCGCGGCCGACGGTGCGGAAGGAGCCGGACTGGTCGCTGCGCGCGGTGATCGGGTAGTTGCCGGAGGCCTCACCGTGCCGGGTGATGACCTCGGTTCGCTCGGCCGCGGTTTCGTTCTGCACCGCGCCGCGGGGACCTTCACCGCGACGGGCCGGGTAGGCGCCATCGCGGCGAGCCGTGACCGGGTAGGAGCCGGAGCTTTCACCGCGACGGGCGGCCGGGTAGCTCCCGGAGGCCTCGCCCCGGCCGGTGGGGTGGGCGCCAGTGGTCTCGCCGCGACCGGCGACGGGGTAGGAGCCGGAGCTTTCGCCCCGGCGGACGGCCGGGTACGCGCCGGAGGCTTCCCCGCGAGGGGTGGGGTGGGATCCGGTGCTCGCGGCCGGGTAGCTGCCCGAGGCCTCGCCGCGTCCAGTGGGCTGGGAACCGGTGCTCGCGGCCGGGTAGTTGCCGGAGGCTTCGCCGCGGCTGGTGGGATGGGACCCGGTGCCCGCGGCGGGGTGGCTGCCGGAGGCTTCGCTGCGGCCGGTAAGCGGGGCGGCGGCGGCACCGCGGCTCGCCACGGGGTAGCTGCCCGAGGTTTCGCTGCGGCCGGCGGGGTGGGAACCGGTGCTCACAGCCGGGTAGCTGCCCGAGGCCTCGCCGCGTCCAGTGGGCTGGGCGTCGGCGGCCGCACCGCGACCTGCCGCGGGGTAGGAGCCGGAAGCTTCACCGGGACGGGCCACAGGGTACGAGCCAGATGCTTCACCAGAACGGGTGACGGGATAAGAACCGGAAGCCTCGCCTCGACCGGGAGCCCGTGAGGCGCCGCGGCCCGCGATGCCGAACGCTTCGGAGATGGAGCTGCGCTTGGGAGTCCGAGAGGCGCCGGAGGCCTCGCCACGACGAGCGGCCGGGTACGAACCCGAGGCTTCGCCGGGGCCCGGGGTGGCCGGCCGGCCCTCGCGCGGCGTGCGGTCCTGAGGGTGCGGCACCGGCTCCTCGTCCCGTGCGTGTCGCCCCATCGTCATCCTTTCGGGGGTGAGCGCATGCCAAGCACGCGCTGCGATGCAATCAAACCGTTATCACCCTAACAGGTGAGTATCGGAGAGAGAATAATCTGACTCACAGTTGCCCGCGCTCAGGGTGCTGCGCTGACCAGGCGATGGCAAAGCGCAATCAGGCGATGACGCACCGGCGCGGCCCGGCGGGCGAAACCGCCCTGGGAGCGGGCGTATTCGGCTCTTCCCGCGGCGGTTTCGATCCGCACCGGCGGATATCCGAGCCCGGCCAGGTCGTACGGGCTGGCCCGCATGTCGAGCGTCCGGATCTCGACCGCCAGCTCGAAACAGTCCGCCACGAGCTCCGCGGGCACGAACGGGTCGAGCTTGTACGCCCATTTGAACAGGTCCATGTTCGCGTGCAGGCACCCCGGCTGCTCGAGTGCGACCTGCGTCTCCCTCGTGGGCGTCAGCTCGTTGCGGGGCCGCGCCGGTCCGGTGAAGAAGCGGAACGCGTCGAAGTGCCCGCACCGGATGTCGAGCGACTCCACCACCGCGTCGGTGCCCGCGGAGCCGAGCCGGAGCGGGACCTGGTCGTGGCGCACCGAATCCGCCGGCTCGCGGTAGACCATGGCCCACTCGTGGAGGCCGAAGCAGTTCAGCCGCGGGGAGCGCGACGCCGTCGCCGTCAGCAGGCCGAGGACGAACTCCGCCGTCCGCCTCTTTCCTTCGGGAACTCCCGACGGATCCAGCCGGACGCCGTCGGGCGTCGAGACGTAGCCCTTGCGATCCAGGAAGCGCCGCGCCGCGGGCCCGGCGAGCGCGACGCCGGGCCCGGGCTGCCACCGTTCGAGGTGCGACGGCCGGTACGAGTAGTAGGTGAACAGGAAGTCCAGCACCGGGTGCTTCTCGCCCCGCGACCGGCGCTCCTGGTGCGGGACCGTCCACCTCCGCATCCGCTCGGCGTGCGCCGCCTCCCGGGCCAGCCAGTCCGGTTCGGCGAGCACTTCGACGGCGGTCATGCGCCGACGTGGGTTCCGTCGCGCACCGTGCCCACGTACTCCTCGACGAGGTCCTCGAGGGCGACGACCCCGACGGCGTTCCCACCCGTGTCGAGCGCCCGCGCCAGGTGGCTGCCTTCCTTGCGCATGGCCGAAAGCGCGACGTCGAGCCGTGCGTCGGCCCGCAGCTCGGTGAGCGCGCGGGTCTTCGCCGCGGGCACGATCGTCGCGGGGTCGTGGCCGGCCAGGTCGAGGACGTCCTTCACGTGGATGTAGCCGGTCAGCCGCCCGTCGTCGGTGCACACCGGGAAGCGTGAGAAGCCGGTGGACGACACCGCCCGCTCGACGTCGCCGACCGTCGGCCCGCATGGCAGCGTGGTCAGCTCGGCCGTCGGCACCAGCACGTCGGCCACCGTCTTCTGCACCGACGACAGCGTCTGGGTGAGCCGCCGGTGCTCGGACTGGTCGATCAGGCCCTCCCGGCGCGACTCGCTGAGCAGCTCGGCCAGCTCGTCGGACGTGTAGGCCGTCTCCAGCTCGTCCTTCGGCTCGACCTTCACCGCGCGCAGCAGCGAGTTGGCGACGAAGTTGAGCAGCCAGATGAACGGGTTGGCGAGCTTGACCCAGCCGACGTGCACCGGCACCAGCCACAGCGCCAGCTTCTCCGGCTCGGCGATGGCGAGGTTCTTCGGCACCATCTCGCCGATCAGGACGTGCAGCACGGTGATGAACGCCAGCGCGATGGCGAACGAAACCGCGTGCAGCAGCGTCTCGGGCAGGCCCAGCAGGTCGAAGAACGCCGACAGCCGGTGCGCGATCGCGGGCTCGCCGAGGCGGCCGAGCAGCAGCGAGCAGATGGTGATGCCCAGCTGTGCGCCGGCCAGCATCAGCGACACGTGCTTGCTCGCGTTGATCACGATCTTCGCGCGGGTCTTCCCCTGCTCCAGCAACGCTTCGAGCCTGTCCCGCCGCGAGGAGATCAGGGTGAACTCCGCGCCGACGAAGAAGGCGTTGGCGAGCAGCAGGACCACCACGAGGGCGATGTTCAACCAGTCGCTCACGAGGCCACCTCGGCTTCCACCGGCGCCCGGACCGGGGCCACCTCGACCTCGGCGATCCGGCGCTTGTCCATCGTGGTCACCGTGAGCCGCCAGCCGTCGACCTCAGTGGCGTCCCCTTCGGCGGGGATCTTGCCCAGCCGTTCGAGGATCAGCCCGGCGATGGTCTCGTAGTCGCCGTCGGGCATCCGGAACCCGGTGACGTCGGTGATCTCGTCGGCGCGCAGCTGGCCGGAGACCAGCCAGCTGTCGGTGCCGACCTGCTGCGAAGCCGGCGCTTCGCGGTCGTCGTGCTCGTCGCGGACGTCGCCGATGATCTCCTCGACGACGTCCTCCAGCGTCACGAGCCCGGCCGTGCCGCCGTACTCGTCGACGACGATCGCGAGCTGGAAGCGCGAGTCGCGCAGGCGGTCGAGCAGGTCGTCGCCGGGCAGCGACTCCGGCACGGTCGGCACCGGCCGCATCACCGAGCCGATCGGCACGGCGGCGCGCTCGGCGGCGGGCACGGCGAAGGCCTGCTTGACGTGCACGGCGCCGCGGACGTCGTCGAGGTCCTCGGCGTGTACCGGGAACCGGGAGAACCCGGTGCGGCGCGAGATGTCGATGAGGTCCTCGATCGTGTCGCCCACGGCGAGCGATTCGAGCTGCACCCGCGGGGTCATCAGCTCCTCCGCGGTGCGCTCGCCGAACCGCAGCGAACGGTCCAGCAGCTCCGCGGTGGACGTGTCGAGCGTGCCGCTCTCGGCGCTGGACCGCACGATCGAGCCCAGCTCCTGCGGCGAGCGCGCGGACCGCAGCTCCTCCTGCGGCTCGACGCCGAACTTGCGGACGAGGAAGTTCGCGCTGTTGTTCATGATCGTGATGAGCCAGCGGAACAGCGCGGAGAACCGTGAGTGGTAGCCGGCGACCGCGCGCGCGGTCGGCAGCGGCCGGGCGATCGCGAGGTTCTTCGGCACCATCTCGCCGAGGATCATCGACAGCGAGGTGGCGATGACCAGGGCGAGCACGATCGAAGCGCCCTCGGCGAACCCGGTCGGCAGGCCGATGCCGGTCAGCAGTGGCCGGACGAGCTCGCCGATCAGCGGCTCGGCCAGGTAACCGGTGATCAGCGTCGTCAGCGTGATCGCGACCTGGGCGCCGGAGAGCTGGAACGACAGCGTCCGGTGGGCCTTCTGGACGGTCAACGCCCGGCGGTCGCCGACCTGGCGGACGTTGGCGTCCACCGTGCTGCGCTCGAGCGCGGTCAGGGAGAACTCGGCCGCGACGGCGAGCCCGGTGCCGACCGTCAGCAGCACGAAGAGGAGGACGCCGAGCACGGCGAAGAGGATCTGGGTCATTCCGCACCCGCCCTGGCGGCGGGGGATGAACCTATCGGACAGCCGGGTCGGTCACCCGGCTCGGTACTGTCACCAGGTGACGGCGCTGCGCGCACGAAACGGTCACTCCTAGTAGTGAATGGGCGTGTACTGCGAAGATGTCGCAATCTTAACGTGTTCTTGGCGCTTGTCGCGGCAGTTCCGGTGTGTCGGCGCGCTCACCTGACCCGGTGGCTCAGCGCGGTTCGCGTCCGAGCAGGGCGACGAGCCGGGCGGCCGCCCCCGCCCCGCGGTGCACCGCGACCGGCGGGTCGAACAGGCCGAGGCCCTGCCAGTCGTCCACCCACGGCCGGACGACGTCGAGCAGCCGTTCGGCCAGCGGCTCGGCGACCGGTCCGGGCCGGCCCAGCGCGGTGGTGAGGTCCCAGGCGTGCACGGCGGCGTCGACCGTCATCTGCCAGCCGTACTCGCGGGCCGGCACGAGCCCGTGGGAGAGGTGCACGGCGCGTTCGAGCACCCCGTCGTCGAGGAAGGCCTCCCGGGCGGCCTCGGCGGCCGCGTCCCAGGCGGCGACCGGGTCTTCGCCGAGGACGTCACCGTCGAAGCGGTCACCGACGTCGTCGAGGGTGGCGCCGGCGAGCACCGAAGGCGCCCACAGCTGCTCGGCGACGACGTGGTTCACCAGGGCGCGGACGGTCCATTCGGTACACGGCGTCCGGCGGTCCCAGTCGGTGGTCGCGGCGCTGTGCACGGCGTCGCCGAAGGCGCGCAACGCCTGGCCGTGCGCCTCGAGAAGATCCACGCGGCCATTGGACCACGCCGGATCAGGCCGTGCCGGGCCGGTGCCGCCGCACGGTTTCCTCGACGAGGTCGAGCACCGGCCCGAGCCCGGCGGCCGGTAGTCCCATGGCCAGGTGCGAGACGAGTCCTTCGAGGACGAGCTCGAGGAAGGCGGTGAGCACGTCGACGTCGACGTCGTCGCGCAGCTTCCCGGCCTCCCGCTGCCGCAGCAGGCGCAGCCGGGTCGCCGTGGTCAGCTGCTCGGACCGCTCGGCCCAGCGGCCGCGGAACTCGGGGTCGGTGCGCAGCCGCCGGGAGACCTCGAGGCGGGTGCCCAGCCAGTCGGCCGGGTGGTCGCCGCCGGCCAGCAGGTCCCGCATCACCTGCACGAGGCCCTGCTCGGCGACGACGTCGGCCATCCGGACGGCGTCGTCCTCCGCGAGGGCGAGGAAGAGCGACTCCTTGTCGCGGAAGTGGTGGAAGATGGCCCCGCGGGACAGGCCGGTGGCTTCCTCCAGGCGCCGGACTGTGGCACCTTCGTAGCCGTAGCGGGCGAAGCACACGCGCGAGCCGTCGAGGATCTGGCGCCGTCGTGCGTCGAGGTGATCCTGGCTTACGCGTGGCATCCTGAAATCCTGGCACCGCGGACCGGCTTCTCGCAATCCGTACGTACGTACTGTGACCCGGAGTGCCGGGAACCGGACCCCGGCCCCCATCGTCGGAACGTTGCGGCGATTCGCTGACACGGCTTGAGACAGTTGGCTAGTCTCTGCATCATCACGGTGGGTGAACTGAGGGGCAGGTGCGGGACGTGATCATCGGCGAAGCCGGGCAGGCGGCGCAGGCGCTCTGGGGTGACGCCTTGACCGGCCTGGGCCGCGTGTACGGCGGCGGGGGCAAGGGCGGCCAGTTCAAGATGGACCCCGACGAGCTCAACGCGGTGATCGGCCAGTGGGAAGACGTCCTGGACAAGATCACCGACGATGGCAACAAGATCCAGCACCTCCTCGTGGTCAGCGGAGCCGCGCCCGGCAAGGACCCCGCCAGCGGAAGCTTCGCATCGACCAGCTCCGACTCGATCCTCGCGTTGCTCAACCAGAACACGTCGATGCGGCAGTACGCGCAGGACTACATCAAGAAGCTCAAGGCCGCGCAGTCGAAGACCGTGGTTACCGACCAGGACCTGTCCGACACCTTCAAGGCATAGGCGAGCCGAACTTGTTGCGAAGCAAACTGGGTGTCCTGGCGGCTCTCGTGACCGTCGCCGCGGGACTCGCGACCGCGTGCACCACGACGACCGGCGGCACGGCCTCCCCGTCGACGACCGGATCGTCGGCGTCGGACGCGCCGTCGGCGGATCCGGACGTGCCGAAGGTCGCTGCTCCCTTGGACGTGAGCAAGTACGTCTCCGACACCTGCGCGATCGTCCCGCAGGACGTTCTCGCGCCGTTGCGCTACACCGACCCGGGGGATTTCGAGGCGAAGGGCGACTCGCCGTTCACCCAGGCGGGCCCGTCCTGCTCGTGGAAGCTGCGCGGTGAAGGCATCGGCGTGTCCGTGACACTCGGGACGGGGAACCGTGATCGGGGAGCCGGTGGCCTGGCCGGGATCTACAACGGCTACCAGAACAAGACCTTCATCCGGTACCTCGAGCGCGCTCCGGACGTAGCGGGCTATCCGGCCGTCTACTGGGGGATCGTGGACGAACGGCCGAGGGGTAACTGCGGGATGGACGTCGGCATCGCCGACGATCTCACGTTCGACGTGTACGCCCAGGGCTACCAGGGGCAGGACGACTCCTGCGGAGCGGCGAACCAGGTTGCCGCGGGCATCATCAAGACACTCAAGGGGGCTTGACGAGTGGACGGCAAGCAGATCTTCGACAACTTCACCCAGGGTGACACCAAAGGGCTCCAGCAGGTGGCGGACACGGTCCGGCAGCTGTCCGAGTCCTACATGGAGCACGGCGCGAGCATCAAGGCGCTGCAGGCACGCATGGTGAACTCCTGGAGCGGCGACGCGGCGGACGCGGCGAACGCGGGCGCCGGCCCCATGGAGATGGCCTTCCGGGACAGTGCGGCGCCCCTGGACGCGACCACCGACTCGGTCAAGACCCAGGCCGCGGTGTTCGAGGACTCGAGCAAGACCGTCGTCCAGGTGCCGCCGAAGCCGGACAAGCCCAGTCCCTGGAGCATCGGCCTCAAGGCCGCGGTCCCGATCGCCGGGCCCTTCATGGCTCAGAACGACCTGGACAACTACCAGGAGGGCATGGCGAAGTACAACGCGGCGAACGAGACCAACGTCCGCGTGATGGACCAGTACAGCAGCGCGACCGACAGCACCCGGTCGGCGCTCCCCACCGACTACGGCGTGCTGGAGTCCGACGGCGCGGCGATCTCCGTCAACCGAGGTGGTGGCCCGCCGCCGATCAGGCCGCTCATCATCAACGAACACGAGCTCAAGCCGAACCCGCCCGGTGGCGACGACGACCACACCTCGACCACGAGCGTCGACACCACCCACACCGGGAACCCCGACAAGCCCGGCAGCACCGACCGGCCCACGGACCCGAACCGGCCGACGGACCCGAACCGGCCCACCGATCCGAACCGGCCCACGGACCCGAACCGGCCCACGGACCCGAACCGGCCGGTCGTCGTCCCGCGGTCCGAGGACGAGACGCGCCCGACCAGCACCACCCGGCCGACCACGACGCGGCCGTTTCCGCCGAGTACCGACCGGCCGGGTAAGACGCCCGTCGGCACCGACGGGATCGACTTCTACCCGACCAACACCGGCGGTGGGGGCGGCGGCAACAACTACTCGAACACCTTCGGCAACGACCCGTACTCGAGCACCGGCGGCCGCGGGCCGAGCAGTGGCTCGGCGGGCGGGCGGCTGCTCGACTCCAATGGTCGCCCGATCGGGGGCGGCGGCAGCGGCGGGACCGGCAGCGGCGCCGGCGCCGCGGGGGAGCGCGGGCTCGGCAGCGGGCGCGGGTCCGGCATGGGCAGTCTCGGCAACGCCGCCGCCGCGGAGGCCGCCGCCGCGCGGTCGGCCGGGGGGCGCTCCGGGCAGATGGGACCCATGGGTGCCGGCGGCCGCCGGGGCGAGGGTGAGGAAGATGATGAACACCAGCGGCCGGACTTCCTGATCGAGGCGGACCCGGACGCGATCTTCGGCACCGACCAGCGGACCAGCCCGCCGGTCATCGGCGAGTAGAGCGAGTAAGCGGGTGGACGTGGTCACAGGCCGGGTGGACGTTCCGGTCGAGGCGCTGGCCGCACTGGCCGAGCGCGAACAGGTCGGGCAGCTGCACATCACCCTGCGTCCGGAGCCGTTGTGGCTTTCGGACGCGGAGCGCGACGAAGCGGACAAGCGGGTCGAGGCCGCATTGGCGGAGGCGGGCCTGGTCGACGCGCGCGGCCGCGCCACCGTCGACTTCCTCGACTGGCTGCCGCTGCTGGTGAACCCGGCGCGGGAGTTCTACGGCTGGGTCGGCGCGGACGGGCAGACCTACGGCGTGCTGGCGGCGGCGAAAGGGCTGCAGGCGATCCTGGCGGTCTCCGACGGCACGCACGTCGGCGTGCAGGAGATCGACCGGAACCGGCTCGCCGAGTCCCTCGTCGAGCAGCTGCCGCCGGTCGGCCCGGGCGGCGGTCACCCGCGCTCGGTCCGCGTCGCGGACCTGACCGAGGCCGCCCGCCTCGGGCAGGACGCCTACCCGCTGGCCCCGGCGATCGCCGACGTCATCAGCCTGGTCCAGCGGCCGGTGCAGGGCAGCGGGGAGCTCTACGTCGGCCGCCGTGACGACGTCGGGCGGCACACCTGCCTGCAGCAGCCCCTGCACTACGCCGACACGGACTGGGGCCGCTACCTCAGCTACACCTCCGGCGCGGGCGAGGACGCGGTCATCCACATCGGGCCGGCGGGCCCGCGTGAACTGGCCGACACGCTCATGGAGCTGGCCGGCGCCCTCGTTTGACCGCTAATGTGACAGCGCTGTTGTATTCCGTGGGGCAGGAAGGACGCGCTGATGCTGTACCCCGAGATCGAACCGTACGAGCACGGCCTGCTCGACGTCGGTGACGGGCACGAGATCTACTGGGAGATCTGCGGAAACCCGGACGGCAAGCCGGCGCTGGTCGTGCACGGCGGCCCGGGCTCGGGCTGCTCGACGAACCTCCGCCGGTACTTCGACCCGGCGAAGTACCGGGTGGTGCTCGTCGACCAGCGCGGCTGCGGCCGCAGCCTCCCGCACGCCGGCGCGCCGGTCGCTGACCTCTCCGCGAACACGACCGACCACCTCGTCGCGGACTTCGAGCTGCTGCGCACCCGGCTCGGGATCGAGAAGTGGCTGCTGCTCGGCGGTTCCTGGGGGTGCGTGCTGAGCCTGACCTACGCCCTGCGGCACACCGAACGGGTCAGCGAACTGGTCCTGATGGGCCTCGCCACCGACCGGTTCCTCGAAGTCGAGATGCTGATCCGCGGCCTCGGCGCGTACTTCCCGGAGGCGTTCGAGAAGTTCCGCCGGGGAGTGCCGGAGAGCGAGCGTGACGGCGACCTGTCCGCCGCCTACCACCGGCTGCTGATGGATCCCGACCCGGCGGTCCATCTCAAGGCGGCTGACGACTGGAGCGCCTGGGAGGACGCGATGCTTCCGGGCGTGCCCCCGCACAAGTCCTTCGAGGACCCGGCCTTCCGGCTCTGCTTCGCCCGGCTGGTCACGCACTACTTCAGCAACCGGGCCTTTCTGCCCGACGGCGAGATCCTGCGCGAGCTCGGCAAGCTCGCCGACATCCCGGCGGTGCTGGCGCAGGGCGTGCTCGACACGAGCAACATCGTCGGCACGCCCTGGCTGCTGCACCGCGGCTGGCCGGCCAGCGAGCTGGTCCTGCTCGGCGACGTCGGCCACAGCACGCAGGACGCGTCGATGCAGGACGTCCTGGTCGGCGCGACCGACCGCTTCGCCCGCTGACGGGCGGAAGCCCCGGGCGGGGCTTCCGAGCCGGCTCACGGGATGAGCAGCGCCGGCTCGCCTTCCGGCGTCAGCGCCGCTTCGGCGCGCTGGGCCCGGGTGGTCTCGGCCAGCCGCAGCCCGGTGATGCGCAGCGGCAGCCGGTCCATGTTCCACTCGGTCAGCAGCAGCGCCACCTTGGCCTGCATCTCGGTGCGCAGCCGCAGGAACGAGTCGGCCGGGTCGGCGCCGACCTCGCCCAGCAGCAGCCACCACGCCCAGGCGGCCGCGCCGGCGTTGGCGACGAAGTCCGGCACCACCGCGACTCCGCGCGCGGAAAGCGCCGCTTCGGCTTCCGGGGTGGTCGCCGCGTTGGCCGCTTCGACGACGACCTTGGCCTTGACCAGGTTCTCGTTGTCCGGCCGCAGCGCGTAGGAGATCGCCGCCGGCACGAAGACGTCCGCGTCGATCCCGACGATCGTCTCGCGCGGCAGCACCCGGACCCCGGCCGGCAGCCGGGAGCGGTCGACCTCGCCGAAGCGGTCGCGCAGCTCCAGCAGTGCCGGGACGTCGAGCCCCACCGGGTCGTAGAGCGTGCCCGCCGCGTCGGCGACCGCGACCACCTTCATCCCGGCTTCGTGCAGGTACCAGGCCGCGCCGCCGCCCATGGTGCCGATGCCCTGGATCGCGACGGTCGTCTCGCGCACGTCCCAGTCCCACGCCGCCGCGACGCCGAGGCACGCCTGCGCCACGCCGTAGCCGCCGACGACGTCACCGAGCAGCAGCCCGCCGGGGACCGGCGCGTTGAGGCCGGCCTGGACCCGGCGCAGCGTGCGCGCGGGATCGGCCGAACGGCGGATCGCCGCGTGGTACGACTGCTCGAGGCCGAGCTCCGCGAACACCTCGTCGATCAGGTGCTGGGGCACGCCGAGGTCCTCGGCGGTCACCCAGTGGGCGTCCAGCCACGGCCGCAGGAACGCGCAGAACCGCTTCAGGACGTCGAAGGCACGCGGGTCCTTCGGGTCGAAGTCGATGCCGCCCTTGGCCCCGCCGACCGGCAGGTTGAACGTGGCGGTCTTGTTGGCCATGCCCCGGGCGAGGTCCTCGACCTCGCTCATCGTGCAGCCCGCCCGCATCCGGGTGCCCCCGGTGGCGACGCCGGAGACCAGGCTGTGCACGACCAGGTAGCCGTGCGCGCCGGTGACGGGATCGGTCCACGTGAGTCGCATCAGCGGCTCGGCGTTGCGGGGGGTCATCGGGGCCACTCACCTCCAGGGAAGTCGGGGGCGGTCTCGCCGACCGCCTCCACGAGAGTGCGCCCCGGGTGGTCCTCGCGTCCATTTAACGCTGCTGCACGATCTCGTTTAGGTTTGGTGTATGGAGCTTTCGCTGCACCGCTTGCGGATGCTGCGCGAGCTGCACCGCCGGGGCACCGTCACGGCGGCCGCCGCGGCGCTGCACTACACCGCCTCGGCGGTGTCCCAGCAGCTCGCACAGCTCGAACGGGACGTGGGCGCCAAGCTGTTCGAACGGCTCGGGCGGCGCGTCCAGCTGACCGAGCTCGGCACCCTGCTGACCGAGCACGCCGAGGAGATCCTCGGTTCGGTGGAACGGGCGACCCTCGCTTTGGAGGAGGCGCAGGACGCCCGAACGGTCCGGTTGACGGCCGGAGTGTGGGCGTCGGTGGCCTCGGGACTGCTGCCGACGGCCCTCACGGCGCTCGCCGGCGAGCACCCCGGCATCGAGGTGCGGACCCGCGAGCTGGCGCCCGAGGACACCGCCGAAGCGGTCCGGGACGGCACGCTCGACCTCTCGTTCGTGATCGACTATTCGGACGCCCCGACCGCTTGGGACGGCGGGCTGGAACGCGCGGTCGTGGCCGTGGAGCGGCTGCACGCGGCGGTGCCGCGGGGCGCGGTGCCGTCGGGGTCGGCGTCGCTGGACGAGCTCGCCGAGCACCCGTGGATCCTGGCCAGCCCGAAGTCGCACTTCGGCCGGGCGATGCGGACGGCCTGCAAGCGCCACGGCTTCGCCCCGAAGATCAACCACGAGGTCGAGGAGCAGTCGACGGCGATGGCGATGGTCGGGGCCGGCCTCGGCGTCACCCTCGTCTCCGACCTGGGCCTGCGGCTGCTGCGGCCGCCGGGGATCGACGTCGTCACGCTCACCACGCCGCTGCTGCGGACGGTGTCGATCGCCTACCGGCGCACCGCGTTCCGCCGGCCCGCGTTGCACCTGGTGATCGAGGCCGTCCGGGCGTCGGCGGCCGAGCTCGGTCTGGGCACCGAGTCCGCTTTGCCCTGATCCGGGAGTTCTTACGAAGTGGTGATCGGCTCCCGCTGCGCAGGACGAGCCCTGATTTTGTCGTACCCCGCGTGTAGCGTCCGAAGTCAAGAAGTTCCATCACACGGAACAAGGAACGGACATGACGGAAGCATCCACGGTGCACGACTTCCCCGAGAAGTCGGGGAGTGCGTCCAACCAGACCGCGCGGGTCCTCGCGGACCGCGCGGCCGGCGAGGCGTACGTCGCATCGGTGTGTTTCAAGCACGGACCACCGCGCCTGACCGGCGTCGAGCTGGAGTTCACCGTGCACCACGCCGACGACCCGGCAAGACCGCTCGATCCCGATCTCCTGGCCACGGCGCTGGGTCCGCACACCCCGCGGACACTCCGCCCCGACAGCCCCGCCACGCCCCTCCCGGCCGGCAACCCCGTGAGTCTCGAACCCGGGTGCCAGGTCGAAGTCTCCGCCCTTCCCCAGGCCACACTGCGTGAGCTCGACGCAGCCGTCTCGGCCGATCTCCGCCACCTGGGTGAACTCCTCGCCCGCCACGGGCTCCAGCTCGGTGAATCCGGCATCGACGCGCACCGCGCGCCGAGCCGGCTCCTGCGCACGCCGCGGTACGCGGCCATGGAACGCCGGTTCGCGCCGATCGGGCCCGGCGGTCTCACGATGATGTGCAGCACCGCGGGCCTGCAGGTGTGCGTCGACGCGGGGGAGGCCGACCAGTACGCGTTCCGCTGGGCGGCCGCCCACGCGATGGGGCCGCCGCTGCTCGCCCTCTTCGCCAACTCCCGCGTCCACGCGGGGCGGGACACGGGGTTCGCCTCGGCCCGCTGGCTCGCGGTGCACGACACCGAGGCGGTCCGGACGAGGACGGCCCGCGTGGCGCGCGACCCGGCGGCGGAGTGGGCCGCGCGCCTGATGGACACCCCGCTGATGGTGCTGCCGCGCGGCAACCGGCCGTGGGACGCGCCGGAAGGGCTGACCTTCGGCGACTGGATCGACGGCAGGGGCGCGGGCGCCCTGCTGCCGAAGCCGACGTCGGCGGACCTCGACTACCACCTCACGACGATGTTCACCCCGGTCCGCCCGCAGGGGTACCTGGAGATCCGGTACCTCGACGCGCAGCCGCCGGGCCAGTGGCTGCCGCCGGTGGCCCTGGTCACGGCGCTGCTCGCCCGTCCGTCCACTGTGGACAAGGTCCTCGACCTGTGCGCGCCGGTGGCGGGCCGGTGGACCACGGCGGCCCGGGCCGGCCTCGCCGACCCGGAGCTCGCGGCCGCCGCGGCCGCGCTGGCCGACCTCGGCTGCGCCGAGCTGGCGGCCACCGGGTTGACGGAACAGTCGATCACCGAGATCAGCGAGAGCGTGCAGGGGCGCGCGTACCGATCGAGGAGCAACGCATGAGCACCGAGGCCGACGCACTTTCCGAGCTGAGCGCGCAGGACCTGCGCGCCCGGGCCGCGGAGGCGCTGACGCGGGCGAGGGCCCGCAGCGTCGCGCTGACCGACGCGGTCGACGACGAGGACCTCGTCCGCCAGCACTCCAAGCTGATGTCGCCGCTGGTCTGGGACCTGGCGCACATCGGTGTCCAGGAGGAGCTGTGGCTGGTCCGCGACGTGGGCGGCCGGGAGCCGCTGCGTCCGGAGATCGACGACATCTACGACGCCTTCCAGCACGCGAGGGCCGACCGGCCCGAGCTGCCGCTGCTGGGCCCGGCGGAGGCGCGGGCCTACGTCAAGCAGGTCCGTGAAAAGGCGTTCGACGTGCTGGAACACGCGCCGCTGGAAGGGCGGCGGCTGACCGAGCGGGCCTTCGCGTTCGGCATGATCACCCAGCACGAGCAGCAGCACGACGAGACCATGCTGGCCACCCACCAGCTGCGCACGGGCGAGCCGGTGCTGCACGCGCCGGAGCCACCGCCCGCGCGGTCGGGCTCGCTGCCGGCGGAGGTGCTGGTGCCGGGCGGGGTGTTCACGATGGGCACGTCGGCCGAGCCGTGGGCGCTGGACAACGAGCGGCCGGCCCACGAGACGGCCGTCGAGGCGTTCTGGATGGACACGGTGCCGGTCACGTGCGGGGCCTACGCCGAGTTCCTCGACAGCGGCGGCTACGACGACGAGCGGTGGTGGAGCCCGGCCGGCTGGGCCTACCTGCGCGAGAGCGGCGTCACCGCCCCGCGGTTCTGGCAGCGGGAACAGGACGGCTGGTGGCGGACCCGGTTCGGCGTCTACGAGCGCGTCACGGCCGAGGAGCCGGTGGTGCACGTCTCGTTCCACGAGGCCGAGGCGTACGCCGCGTGGGCCGGCCGGCGGCTGCCCACCGAAGCGGAGTGGGAGAAGGCGGCGCGGTTCGACCCGGCGACCGGCCGGTCGCGGCGCTTCCCCTGGGGTGACGAGGAACCGGGCGCCGAGCACGCGAACCTGGGCCAGCGGCACCTGCGCCCGGCGCCCGCGGGCGCGTACCCGGCCGGCGCGTCGCCGACCGGGGTGCACCAGCTGATCGGCGACGTCTGGGAGTGGACGAGCACGGACTTCCACGGCTACCCGGGCTTCGCGCCGTTCCCGTACCGGGAGTACTCGGAGGTGTTCTTCGGGCCGGAGTACAAGGTGCTGCGCGGCGGCTCGTTCGGCACCGACTCGGCGGCGGTCCGCGGCACGTTCCGCAACTGGGACTACCCGATCCGGCGGCAGATCTTCGCCGGCTTCCGCACGGCACGTGACGCGGCCCGGAGCGAGGTGGGCTAGGCGCCATGTGCAGGCACATCGCCTACCTCGGCGAGCCCGTTTCCCCCGCCGAGGCCGTTTTCCGCGCGCCGCATTCGCTGCTGGTGCAGTCCTACGCCCCGGCGGACATGCGGGGCGGCGGCACGGTGAACGCCGACGGCTTCGGGCTCGGCTGGTACCTCGAACCGGGCGCGGTGCCCCTGCGGCACCGTCGCTCGACACCCCTGTGGACGGACGAGTCGCTGCCGCCGCTGGCCGCGGCGCTCACCGCGCACGCGTTCGTCGCCGCGGCCCGCAACGGCACCACCGGCCTGCCGGTGACCGAGGCGGCCGCGGCGCCGTTCACCACGGGCCGGTGGCTGTTCAGCCACAACGGCGTCGTCCGCGGCTTCCCGGACTCGCTGGCCGAACTGGCCAAGACCCTGCCGGTCACCGAGCTGCTGACCCTGGAGGCGCCGACGGACTCGGTTGTGCTCTGGGTCCTGCTGCGGGCCCGGCTCGCGGCCGGGGAAGACCCTTTGACGGCGGTGGCCGGGCTGACCACCGCCGTCGAGGCGGCCGCACCCGGCTCCCGGCTCAACTTCCTGCTCACCGACGGCGAAACGCTGATCGGCACGACCTGGACGCACGCGCTGTCGGTGCTGGAGACACCCACGGGTGTGCTGCTGGCGTCCGAACCGTGTGACGGCGATCCGCGCTGGAATCCCGTTCCCGACCACCACGCGGTGCGCGTCCGGCGCGGCCGGCCCGTCGAACTGCTTCCCCTGAACCTGGAAGGCCTGTCCCGATGACCGAAGTCGATCTCGACCACCACCGTTCCGGCGACGCCGTCACCGCGGAGCTGCGCGCGGACGTCGTCGCCGGGCTCACCGCCGCGCAGAAGTGGCTGCCGCCCAAGTGGTTCTACGACGCCGACGGCAGTGAGCTGTTCGAGAAGATCACCCAGCTGCCGGAGTACTACCCGACCCGCAGCGAGCGCGAGGTGCTGGCCGCGCACGCCGGTGACGTCGCGGAGCTGACCGGCGCGCACACGCTCGTCGAGCTCGGGTCCGGGTCGAGCGAGAAGACCCGGCTGCTGCTCGACGCGCTGACCGCGGGCGGGACGCTCGAAGCGTTCGTCCCGCTCGACGTCTCCGAGTCCGCGCTCGCCGAAGCCGCCGAGGCGATCTCGAAGGACTACCCGGGTCTGACGGTCCGCGGGGTTGTCGGCGACTTCACCCAGCACCTCGGCCTGCTGCCCGGCGGGCCGCCGCGGGTGGTGGCCTTCCTCGGCGGCACGATCGGCAACTTCCTGCCCGCCGACCGCACGGCGTTCCTGCGGTCGGTGCGGGAGGTCCTGGCCGAGGGGGAGTGGCTGCTGCTCGGCACCGACTTGGTGAAGGACCCGGGCGTGCTCGAGCGCGCGTACGACGACGCGGCCGGTGTGACGGGCGAGTTCAACAAGAACGTGCTGCGGGTGATCAACACCCGGCTCGGCGCGAACTTCGACCCGGACGAGTTCGAGCACGTCTCGCACTGGGACGCGGAGAACGAGTGGATCGAGATGCGCCTGCGGGCGCCGCGCGCGCTGACCGTGGACATCCCCGGCGCGGACCTGACGGTGGCCTTCGCCGAAGGGGAGCACATCCGCACCGAGATCTCGGCCAAGTTCCGGCCCGCCGGGGTCGAAGCCGAGCTGGCCGCGGCCGGGTTCGCGCTCGAGCGGTGGTGGACCGACTCCCAGCAGCGGTTCGGGGTGAGCCTGGCAAGATCTGTGCGTGGCTAATCCTCTCCGGGCGCTGGCCCGGGCCGTCGGCACGAAGCCGTGGCTGATGCGTTCGGCTCGGTTTGTCGTGTGGGCGGACAAAAAACTGCACCGGGCGTTCGGCGGCCGGGTGAGCCTCGTCGCGCTCGCCGGGCTGCCGTCCCTGCGCCTCACGACGACCGGCCGCAGGAGCGGGCTGCCCCGCAGCACCAACCTGCTCTACTACCCGCACGGCGAGGGCTTCGTGCTGACGGCGTCCAACTGGGGCCGCCCGAACGACCCGGCCTGGGCGCTCAACCTGCGCACGAACCCGAAGGCCTCGGTCGCGCTGGCGGGCCGCCCGGCGGAGGTGGTCGCGCGCGAGCTGACGGGCGAGGAATACACCGCGATGTGGCGGGAGCTCCTCGCCTTCTGGCCGGGCTACGCGATGGAGCAGAAGGAGGCGGGCCGCCCGTTGCCCGTTTTCCTCCTGGACCGCATCACTCGATAGGTTTCCACCATCCTTTCGGACGGTGACGGTATTCACCGATTTGTGCCAGTCTCACCCGGGTAACGCGCCGTGACGTCCTGAACGCGCGGCGAGTGCGTGACCTAGGGAGGGAGACGTCGTGCGGAGATCCACAAAGGGCCGGGTGCGCTCGTTCGCGCTGGTGGGGGCACTCGTGGCCGGGCTCGGCGTGGCCGGGGCCACCGGCACCGCCGCCGCCGCGACCGACGCCGCCGCCAAGCCGGCCGTGGTCGGCGCGACCGCCCCGGTGAGCTGGGGCGCCTGCCCGTCCGCGACCCTCGCCGGGGTGCCCGCGGACGAGGTGAAGTTCTACAGCTGCGCGCGCTACCGCGTGCCGATCGACCACGACAACTCGTCGCTGGGCACCATCGACATCGCCCTGCTCAAGCGCGCGGCCCGCACACCCGCCGCCCGCGTCGGCTCGCTGTTCCTCAACCCCGGCGGCCCCGGCGGCTCGGGGCTGCGGATGCCGATCAGCGGCCCGTTCATCTTCCAGCCGCCGGTGCTCGACCGCTTCGACCTGATCGGGTTCGACCCGCGCGGGGTCGGGGACAGCAACCCGCTGCGTTGCTTCACCACCCAGGAGGACGCGGACGAGGTCTTCGGCGCCCAGGTCGCGGTGCCGCTGAGCCGCCCCCAGATCTCCGCCACCCTCGCCAGCTACCGCGACTACGGCCAGTTCTGCAAGAACAACGCCGGCTCGCTGCTCAACCACATGTCCACCAAGGACGTCGTGCGTGACCTCGACACGCTGCGCGCGGCGGTCGGCGACCGGAAGCTGACCTACGTCGGCTTCTCGTACGGGACGCTGATCGGCTCGACCTACACCTCGATGTTCCCGAAGCAGTCCCGGGCGATCGTCATCGACGGCAACGTCGACCCGAAGCTGCGCACGAGCGACGGCGTCGAGTACGACCGGCAGCGCGCGCAGGGCTTCGAGATCTCGCTCGACGGCTTCCTGAAGCGGTGCGACCAGGCCGGCCCGAAGTGCGCGTTCAGCGACGGCACCCCGCGGGCGAAGTTCGACGAGCTGCGCGAGTACCTGCGCAAGCAGCCGATCACCCTCCCGGGCAGCGAGCCGCTGGACATCAACGCGTTCACCGGCGCGGTCTCGAGCATCCTGTACTCGCCGTCGAGGTTCCCCGCCCTGGCCGAGGACCTGCAGGTGCTCTACACCGCGATCCACCCGGCCGGCGCGCAGGCGCAGACGCTGCAGGCCCGCGGGCTGAAGGCGCTCACCGGCGGCCAGCAGGGCCTCGCCGACCTGGCCCCGGACAGCCCCTACACCAGCGACGACTCGTACTTCGCCGTCAACTGCGCCGACAAGCCGTTCAAGATCAAGCAGGAGCAGGTGCCGGACATCGCCGCGAAGTGGGAGCGCGAGTCGCGCACCTTCGGCCGCTACCAGGCCTTCGCCGACACGGCGGCCTGCCCGGTGTGGCCGGCGAAGAAGCCGGACGCCTACCGCGGGCCGTGGCAGGCGAAGACCGACGTCCCGGTCGTCGTGGTCGGCAACTACTACGACCCGGCGACGCAGTACAAGTTCGCCCAGCGGATGGCGGCGCAGCTGGGCAACACCCGGCTGCTGTCGGTCGACGCGTTCGGCCACTGCATCCTCGGTGACGCCCTCGGCGTCGACAAGGCCGTGGCGGACTACCTGATCGACCTGAAGGTCCCGGCCAACGGCCAGGTCTTCCAGCCGAACGTCCAGCCGTTCGAAACGCCGTAAGCCCGATGTGACCGGGCCGGGGTGACGCTGTCGCCCCGGCCCGTTCTCATGTCCCGAGCAGCCGGTCCAGCAGGTCCCCGGCGGCGGCCTCGGCTTCGGCGACCGCGGTTTTGTGGTCGTCGGCCCGGGCGACCAGCAACGCGATCTCGTTCATTCCGGCGAGCAGCACGTGGGCGAAGAGGTCCACGCGCGCGGCGGGGATCCGGCCGTCGCGTCGGAGGGCCGCCTTGATCCGGCCGAGCGTGCGCACCTCGTCGAGCTCCCGCCAGCGCTGCCAGCCCAGCACGGCCGGCGCGTCGATGAGCATCACCTGACGCACCACGGGGTCCCGGGTGCTCCGGATCCACGCGAGGCACGCGGCGCGCAACGCCGGCACCGGGTCGTCCAGGCCCTCGACGGCCCGCGCCCCCTCCGCGCCGACCCGGTCGTAGACGGTGTCCAGGACCGCGGCGAACAGCGCGTCCTTGCCGGGGAAGTGGTGGTAGAGCGCGCCCCGGCTGACGTCGGCGGCCCGGAGGACGGCCTCGATCGAGGTGCCGTCGTAGCCGTGCTCGGTGAACAGGCCGGTGGCGACCGCGACGAGGTGCTCGCGGGTCGCCTGGCCGCGGTCGATCTTCTTGTTCATGCGGGTCGGCAGCCTCCGTCGTTGACAAACCGACTGACGGTCTGTTCATACTAGACCGTCAGTCGGTTTACTTCTGGAGGGACTGTACCGATGGATCTGCGAACCTGGGAGGACCAGCGCGGGCGCGTGTCGACGGCGTCCGGCGACGTGAGCTACGTCGACGTCGGCGAAGGACCGGTCGCGCTGTTCGTGCACGGCGCGGGGACGAACAACCTGTTGTGGCGCAAGGTGATCACCGAGCTGGCGGGGGAGCGGCGGTGCATCGCGCCCGACCTGCCGGGGCACGGCGCCTCGCCGGTGACGCCCGAGCAGGACCTGAGCCTGAACGGGCTGGCGCGGCTGCTCGAAGACTTCTGCGCGTCCCTGGAACTCGGCGACCTCGACGTCGTCGCCAACAACACCGGCGGCGCCGTCGCGCAGGTCTTCGCCGTGCGCCGGGCGGACCGGCTCCGGACGCTCACTCTGACCAACTGCGACACGCAGGGCAATCTGCCGCCCGAGGCGTTCCGCCCGGTCGTCGAGCTGGCCGAGCACGGGCAGCTCGCGCCGCTGTCGGTCCGGCTCGCCGCCGACCCGCAGCGGGCCCGGACCGGTGCGCTCGGCGGCGGCTACGAGCACCCGGACCGGGTGCCGGACGAGGTCCTGGACGCCTTCGTCCGCCCGGTGTTCGGCACCCTCGACGCGGCCCGGCAGTTCGAGCGCCTGCTGACGTCGGTCCGGGGCGAGGAGCTGGACGCGATCGAGCCGCTGCTCAAGGAGTTCCGCGTGCCGACGCTCCTGGTGTGGGGCACCGGCGACCCGAACTTCGGGATCGAGTGGGCGTACCGGTTCCGCGACGCCGTCCCGGGTGTCACCGAGGTCGTCGAGGTGCCCGGCGCGAAGCTGTTCTTCCCCGACGAGCGGCCCGAAGACCTCGTGCCGCACCTGCGCCGGCACTGGGCGTAGTGATCATCACAGCCCTGACCCGCAGGTTTCGGTTACAGTGGTGCGGTTGATCAACCACGAGCAACGGAAGCGAGGTGAGCGGCACATGCCAGCGGACAGTCAGCGGACGACCGGGCGTGCGCTCACCGGAGGCTTCCGGCTGGGCTGATCGCGTCCGGTCTCCTCCTGTCCGGCAGTGCACGCACGCCGGAAACGAGTCGGACATGACCATCTTCGAAATGCTGCTGCGCGTCGGCGCCGGCGTCGGCCTGGGCGCCGTCATCGGGTTCGAGCGCCAGTTCCGCGCCCGCATGGCCGGGCTGCGCACCAACGCCCTGGTCGCCGTCGGCGCGACCCTCTTCGTCCTGCTGTCCGCCCACGGGTTCGGCGGCCTGTCCGGTAGCGGTGACGCCGACCCGACCCGGGTGGCCGCGCAGATCGTCTCCGGCATCGGCTTCCTCGGTGCCGGTGTGATCATGCGCGACGGCCTCAACGTCCGTGGCCTCAACACGGCGGCGACGCTGTGGTGCTCTGCCGCGGTGGGATCCCTGGCGGGCGCCGGGTTGTTCGTGGTCGCGGCGGCCGGGACCGCCGTCGTGGTCGGGGTGAACGTGGTGCTGCGGCCGCTGGGCCGGGTCGTCGACCGCCGCCCCGACTCGGGCGAGGAAACCCCCGCCCGCTACGAGTTCCAGGCGGTGACCCGCGACGACTCGGAGGCGCACGTGCGGGCGTTGCTCGTGCAGGCGTTGGCCCGCACGGACTTCCGGCTGCTGTCGGTGCTGAGCACGGACCAGCCGGAGAGCCGCACGGTCGAGGTCCGCGCCGAGCTGGCCGCCGACCAGCGCGACGACGCCCAGATGGAGTCGGCGGTGTCGCGGCTTTCGCTGGAGCCCTCGGTTTCCAGCGTGCGCTGGGAAGCCGTGCCCGCCTAGCGGCTCACCCGGCTGCGGGCAGGCATTCGGCGAGCAGGGCGAGGACGTCGCGCCAGGCACGCTCGGCGTGCCGGGCGTGGTAGCCGACGCCGGGGAGCACGGTCTGGCCGGTCCCGAGCGGCGGGTGGTGGAAGGCGTGCTCGGCGCCGCCGTAGGTGACCAGGCGCCAGTCGACGCCCGCGGCCTGCATCTCGGCGGCGAACGCCTCGCGGTGCGCGGGCGACTGGATCGGGTCCTCGGACCCGACCCCGGCCCACACCGGGCAGCGGATGCGCGCCGCCTCCCCGGGCCGGCCGGTGATCAGGCCGTTGACCGTCGCGATCGCGCGCAGGCCGGCCCCGGCGCGCCCGAGCTCCAGCACGACCGCGCCGCCGGTGCCGTAGCCGATGCCGGCGACGTGGTCGGGGTCGGTCCGGGGTTCGGCGCTCAGCACGTCGAGCGCGGCGAAGCCGATGTCCCGGAGCCGGTCGGGGTCGTCCAGCAGCGGCATGCACCGCGCCAGCATCTCCTGCGGGTCGGTGAACCAGCGGCCACCGTGCAGGTCGAAGGCCAGCGCCACGTACCCCAGCTCGGCCAGGGCGTCGGCCCGGCCGCGCTGGAAGTCGTTGAGCCCTGGTCCTTCGGGCCCGACGAGCACCGCGGGACGGCGGCCGTCGCCGGCCGGGACCGCGAGGTGCCCGACCATCGTCAGGCCGTCGGCCGGGTATTCGACGGTGCGTGTCGTGATCGTCCCCATGGGAGGCGACTGTAGTGATCGCCGAGCCCGGCCGGGCCCGTGTTCACCGCGGGCGGAAACGAGCGAAGGCCTCCCCGCTCCGGGAGCGGGGAGGCCTTCACAAGCGCGGAAACCCTTACGCCTGCGTCATCTTCCGCAGCACGTACTGCAGGATGCCGCCGTTGCGGTAGTAGTCCGCCTCACCCGGGGTGTCGATGCGGACGTCCGCCTCGAACTCCACCTTGCTGCCGTCCTGCTTGGTCGCGGTGACGTGCACGGTGCGCGGGGTGTCGCCGTCGTTCAGCGCCGTGATGCCCGAGATGTCGAACGTCTCGGTGCCGTCGAGGTTCAGCGACTCGGCCGACTCGCCCGCCGGGAACTGCAGCGGGATGACGCCCATGCCGATCAGGTTCGACCGGTGGATGCGCTCGAACGACTCGGTGATGACCGCGCGCACGCCCAGCAGCGACGTGCCCTTGGCCGCCCAGTCACGCGACGAGCCGGAGCCGTACTCCTTGCCGCCCAGCACGACCAGCGGGATGTCCTGCGCCGCGTAGTTCTGCGCCGCGTCGTAGATGAACGACTGCGGGGCGTCGTCCTGGGTGAAGTCGCGGGTGTAGCCGCCCTGCACGTCGTCCAGGAGCTGGTTGCGCAGCCGGATGTTCGCGAAGGTGCCGCGGATCATCACCTCGTGGTTGCCGCGCCGCGAGCCGTAGGAGTTGAAGTCCTTCTTCTCCACGCCGTGCTCGGTGAGGTACTGCGCCGCCGGGGTGCCCGGCTTGATCGCGCCGGCGGGGGAGATGTGGTCGGTGGTGACCGAGTCGCCCAGCTTCGCGAGCACGCGCGCGCCGGAGATGTCGGTGACCGCCGCCGGCTCCGGCGTCATGCCCTCGAAGTACGGGGGCTTCCGGACGTAGGTGGACTCGGCGTCCCACTCGAAGGTCTTGCCCTCCGGGGTGGGCAGCGCCTTCCAGCGCTCGCCACCGTCGAAGACGTCGGCGTAGTCCTTGGTGAACATCTCCTGCGTGATCGCGTAGTCGATGGTCTCCTGGATCTCCTGCGCCGTCGGCCAGATGTCCTTGAGGAAGACGTCCGTGCCGTCGCTGTCCTGGCCCAGCGGCTGGTTCGCGAAGTCGAAGTCCATCGTGCCGGCCAGCGCGTAGGCGATGACCAGCGGCGGCGACGCGAGGTAGTTCATCTTCACGTCGGGGTTGATCCGGCCCTCGAAGTTCCGGTTGCCCGAGAGCACCGAGACCGCCGTGAGGTCGTTCTCCTGGATCGCCGCGGAGATCTCGTCCGAGAGCGGGCCCGAGTTGCCGATGCACGTGGTGCAGCCGTAGCCGACCAGGTGGTAGCCCAGCTTCTCCAGGTACGGCCACAGGTTGGCCTTGGTGTAGTAGTCGGTGACGACCTGCGAGCCCGGCGCCATCGACGTCTTGACCCACGGCTTCACCGCGAGGCCCTTGTCCACGGCGTTGCGCGCGAGCAGCGCGGCGCCGAGCATGACCGACGGGTTCGAGGTGTTGGTGCAGGACGTGATCGAGGCGATCACCACGGCGCCGTGGTCGAGGACGAACTCACCGCGGTCGGAGGTCGAGACCTTGACCGGCTTGCTCGGGCGGCCCGACGCGCCGTTCGCGGCGGAGCTGGTGACCGGCGCGGCGTCGTCCTCGGCGAACGACAGCGACGGGGAGTCGCTGGCCGGGAAGGACTCCTCGGAGGCCTCGTCCATCTTGGTGTGCGGCGTGGCGTCCTCGCCGTCCACGTAGTCGTGGATCGACTTGCGGAACGACGACTTCGCGTCCGTCAGCTCGATGCGGTCCTGCGGGCGCTTCGGGCCGGCGATCGACGGGACGACCGTCGAGAGGTCCAGCTCGAGGTACTCGGAGTAGACCGCCTCGTGCGACGGGTCGTGCCAGAGGCCCTGCTCCTTGGCGTAGGCCTCGACCAGCGCGACCTGCTCGGCCGAGCGGCCGGTCAGCTTGAGGTAGCGGACGGTCTCCTCGTCGATCGGGAAGATCGCCGCGGTGGAGCCGAACTCCGGGCTCATGTTGCCGATGGTGGCGCGGTTGGCCAGCGGCACCGCGGCCACGCTCTCGCCGTAGAACTCGACGAACTTGCCGACCACGCCGTGGCGGCGCAGCATCTCGGTGATCGTGAGGACGACGTCGGTGGCGGTGACGCCGGCCGGGATCTCGCCGGTCAGCTTGAAGCCGACGACGCGCGGGATGAGCATGGAGACAGGCTGGCCCAGCATGGCGGCCTCGGCCTCGATGCCGCCGACGCCCCAGCCCAGCACGCCCAGGCCGTTGACCATGGTGGTGTGCGAGTCGGTGCCGACGCAGGAGTCGGGGTAGGCCTGCCCGTTGCGGGACATCACCGTGCGGGCGAGGTGCTCGATGTTGACCTGGTGCACGATGCCGGTGCCCGGCGGGACGACCTTGAACTCGTCGAAGGCGCCCTGGCCCCAGCGCAGGAACTGGTAACGCTCGCGGTTGCGCTCGTACTCGATCTCGACGTTGCGCTCGAAGGCGTCGGGGCGGCCGAAGACGTCGATGATCACCGAGTGGTCGATGACCAGCTCGGCCGGGGCGAGCGGGTTGACCTTGTCGGGGTCGCCGCCGAGGTCGGTGACGGCCTCGCGCATGGTGGCGAGGTCGACGACGCAGGGGACACCGGTGAAGTCCTGCATGATCACGCGCGCCGGCGTGAACTGGATCTCGATCGACGGGTCGGCCTTCGGGTCCCACGAGCTCAGCGCGCGGATGTGGTCGGCGGTGATGTTCGCGCCGTCCTCGGTGCGCAGCAGGTTCTCGAGCAGGACCTTCAGGCTGTACGGCAGGCGCTCGGCGCCCTCGACCTTGTTCAGGCGGAACACCTCGTACGAGGCGTCGCCGACCTTCAGCGTGTCTTTGGCGCCGAAGCTGTCCTTGCTGGCAGGTGCGGTCACGTCTAACTCCAGTGGCATGGACTTCCGCGCCGGTGCGGCGGTCGAGTCCTGAGGTCAGTTCGGTCGGGTTCGGTGCTGGCGAGTCTTGCGCACCCCCACCGTAGGACCGGATTCGGGATGGCACACCTCGCGGTGCTTCAAACAGTACGCGTGTCCTGTTTGGGGTTCAAGACGACACGCGGTGTGGGCTGCGCCATCCGCGCCGGGGGTCCCTCAATAAGGGGAATTGGTGCCTACGGTGTGTAAGTTTCCGGTGATGCTTGTGATAGTGGTGTGACTGCAGTGACGCGCGATGTGCGCAGGTGAGCGGAGGTGGCGGTCGTGCCGGAACGGCGCAGGGGCTGGTGTGTGCCGAGCGGGCGCCGTGGACTGACCGTGAGCACCCTGGTCCTGGTGATCTTGTTCGGCGCGGGCGGCACCGGCCTGGCCGCGCCCCCGCCGCCGCCCAACCCGAGCGACTCGGAGCTGAACTCCAGCAAGGCCCAGGCGAACGCGAAGGCCGGTGAAGTCGGCAAGCTGACCAACCAGCTCGCCCAGGCCGAGCAGAAGCTGTCACAGCTGCAGGACGACGTCGAGCTCAAGCAGGAAGAGGCCAACAAGGCCCTGGTCGACCTGCAGTCCGCCCAGGACGCGGCGACCCAGGCGGAGAACGACGCCAAGGCCGCCCGGACCGAGGCCGACGCCGCGGCCGGCGCGATCGAGAAGGCCCGCGCGGACCTCCGGACCTTCGCCGCCGCCAGCTTCCAGCAGGGCAGCACGGTCGGCTCGCTCTCGGCGTACCTCAGCGCCGACAGCCCCAAGGACATGCTCGCCCGCGCGCAGCTGCTCGACGCCGTCGGCGGCGACCGGCTCAACGCCCTCGACCGGCTCCAGCAGGCGCAAACCGAGAAGTCGAACAAGGACTCCGCGGCCCGCAAGGCCGCCGAGATCGCGCAGCAGAAGCAGGACGCCGCGCGCGAGGCGAAGAACAGCGCGGACTCCGCGCAGGCCAGGGCGATCAGCGCGCAGGACAGCCAGGCGACGCAGAACACCCAGCTCGAGAAGAACAAGTCCGACGTCGAGCAGCAGCTCTACACCGCGCAGGCCAAGGTCAGCGGCCTGCAGGGCCAGCGGCAGCGCTACCAGGACTGGCTCGCGCAGAAGCAGCGGGAGGACGACGAGCGCGCCCGACAAGCAGCGCTCGGTTCCTCCGGTGGCGGCGGTGGCCGCCCGGCGAGCAAGCCGGCGGCGGGGCCGACCGGCTCGGCTGGAACGTCGATCGAGGCGGTCATCGCCCGGGCGCTGTCCAAGGTCGGCCTGCCCTACGCGTGGGGCGGCGGCAACGCGAGCGGCCCGACCCGCGGCATCCGCGACGGCGGTGTCGCCGACCGCTACGGCGACTATAACAAGATCGGCTTCGACTGCTCCGGCCTGATGATCTACGCGTTCGCCGGGGTCCGGGGCCTGCCGCACTACAGCGGCTACCAGTACACCGCGGGCCGCCGGGTCCCGCTGTCGCAGATGCGCCGCGGCGACATGCTCTTCTGGGGCGGCGCGGGCGGCATCCACCACGTCGCGCTCTACCTCGGCGGCGGCCAGATGGTCGAGGCGCCGCAGTCCGGCCTGCGGGTCCGGATCGCGCCGGTGCGCTACGGCGGGATCATGCCGTACGCGACCCGGCTCGTCGGCTGAGCACCGGTCAGCCCGCCTGCTCGCGCTTGAGCTTGCGCCAGCCACCGGCCCGGTTGTTCGCGATGATCTGCCGGAACATGGCGGTGAGCGCGGGCGCGTTGATCGGCTCGCCTTCGCGGAAGGCGACCGTCCGGGCGGTCTTGTTCTCGTGCCCGGCGGTGATGATGCCCTCGGGGTCGGGGACGATGCCGCCGTCGTAGACGAAGACGTTGACGTGGTCCTTCGCCGCCAGCAGGGCGCAGATGTTGCCGTCCAGGACGAAGTACGGCTGCCGGGTGCGCTTGATCGTCTCGACCACCTCGGGGTCCGCCGCGTGCACCAGCTCGCGGACCTCCCGGCAGATCGCCTGCTGCCACGCGGGCAGGGCGTCGATGTAGGCGTCGACCCGCGGCTCGACGGTGTAGGTCACCGGCCGAGTATGCCTGAAACTCGGTCGACGCCGTCGCCGTCCGGGCCCCAGGATCGCCCGATGGACGACGAACTGAACGCGCTGCGGCGCACCCGGATGCGCTGGAACACACCCCTGTCCGAGGCCCACGCCGAGCTGCTGCTCGACCGGATGGCGCTGGGGGAGGGACACCTGGCCGACCTCGGCTGCGGCTGGGGTGAGCTGCTCCTTCGGGCGGCCGCTCGCGCGCCCGGCCTGCGCGTGACCGGCGTCGACACCGACGTCACCGGTCTCGAGCGCGGGCGGGCCGCGGCCGCCGAGCGTGGCCTGGCGGTGGACTTCACCGAGGCGGACGCCGCGACCTGGGACGGTCCCGCCGAGCGGGCCTTCTGCATCGGGGCCGCCCACATCTTTGGCTCGACGAAGGCGGCCCTCGACGGGCTCGCCCGGGTCGTGCCGTCCGGCCGGCTGCTCTACGGCGACGGCTTCTGGGCCGCCCCGCCGAACCCGGCCGCGCTGGAGATCTTCGGCCCGGACATGCTGACCCTGCCGGAGCTGGTCGACGCCGCCGGCGCGGCCGGCTGGCACGTGCACCACCTCAGCACCGCCGACCAGCTCGAATGGGACGACTTCGAGTCCACCTCGCGCGCCGGGTGGGGGGAGTGGCTGTCGGCGCACCCCGGGGATCCGCGGGCCGGCGACGTGCGGGCGTGGCTGGACCGGCGGCTGCGCGAGTACGTCGGGCACTACCGGGGCGTGCTGGGCTTCACCTACCTCGTGCTGGGCCGCTAGGGTTCTCCGGATGCGCTACGCGGGGATCGTGGTGGCCGGCGGCTCGGCCCGCCGGCTGTCCGGTGTGGACGAGCCGGCGTTGCCGGTGGGCGGGAAACCGTTGCTGGCCCGCGCGATCCACGCCCTCGACGGCGCCGAGCGCGTCATCGCGGTCGGCCCGCGGCGGCCCGGGTTCGACGTCGTGTGGACCCGGGAACCGGTGCCCGGCAGCGGCCCGGTGGCGGCGCTGGCCGCCGGGCTCGCGTTCGTGCCCGGCGACGTCGAGGCGGTCGCCGTGCTGGCCGCCGACCTGCCGGGCGTCCGCCGGTCCACAGTGGACCGGCTGGTGGCGGCGATCGGCGACGGGGACGGCGCGGTGCTCGTGGACGCCGCCGGGGCGCGGCAGTGGCTGCTCGGCGCGTGGCGGGTGTCCGCACTGCGGGACGCCCTGCCCGCGGAGCTGGAAAACGCCGCCCTGCGCCACACCCTCGCCGCGCTGCGGATCACCGACGTCCCCGCCGAACGGGGCGAAGCGGACATCGACACGCCCGAAGACCTCGAGCACCACCGCTGAGCGCCTGCTTCACAGATGTCACACCGGGGAAGGTGTTGGCTACCCACGGGCCAGCAGCGCGTCCGCGTGCCGGACGGACGAACGCCCGGGGGACGCAGTACGGTCGCACCGCGTGATCACCGTCGCGGGGGCGGCGCACGGATTTGAGGAGGCAGAGTGACCGAGCCCGGCTACGCCGAGGGCGGGAACGGGCAGCAGCCCGCGACGCCGGCCCGGGACGCCCAGTTGCTGGAGCGGACCGTGTTCGAGGTCAAGCGGATCATCGTCGGCCAGGACCGCCTGGTCGAGCGGATGCTCGTCGGCCTGCTCGCCAAGGGCCACCTGCTGCTCGAAGGCGTGCCCGGCGTCGCGAAGACCCTGGCCGTGGAGACGTTCGCCCGGGTCGTCGGCGGGTCGTTCTCCCGCGTGCAGTTCACCCCCGACCTGGTGCCCGCCGACATCCTCGGCACCCGGATCTACCGCCAGGGCGCCGAGCGCTTCGACGTCGAGCTCGGCCCGGTCGTGGCGAACTTCGTGCTCGCCGACGAGATCAACCGCGCGCCCGCCAAGGTGCAGTCGGCGATGCTCGAGGTGATGGCCGAGCGGCACGTGTCGATCGGCGGGCAGACGTTCCCGATGCCCGACCCGTTCCTCGTGCTCGCCACGCAGAACCCGATCGAGAACGAAGGCGTGTACCCGCTGCCGGAAGCGCAGCGTGACCGCTTCCTGTTCAAGATCCTCGTGGAGTACCCCTCCGCCGAGGAGGAGCGCGAGATCATCTACCGGATGGGCGTCACCCCGCCCACCCCGCACGAGGTGCTCAGCCCGGGCGAGCTGGTCCGGCTGCAGGGCGTCGCGGCGCAGGTGTTCGTGCACCACGCCCTCGTCGACTACGTCGTGCGCCTGGTGCTGACCACCCGGACGCCGAACGAGCACGGCCTCGCCGACGTCGCCGGCTGGGTGTCCTACGGCGCCTCGCCGCGCGCGAGCCTCGGCATCATCGCCGCCGCCCGGGCGCTGGCCCTGGTCCGCGGCCGCGACTACGTGCTGCCGCAGGACGTCGTCGACGTCGTGCCGGACGTGCTGCGCCACCGGCTCGTGCTGTCCTACGACGCGCTCGCCGACGGCGTCCCCATCGACCACATCATCACGCGCGTGCTGCAGACCGTGCCGTTGCCGCAGGTCTCGGCCCGGCCGCAGGGCGGGGCCGGCCAGGGCGGCCCGGTCCCGGCGGGCGCGCCGGTCAGGTAACCCGGCGATGGCGAAGAACGAGAAGGGCGAGCGCCCTTCGTGGGCGCCGCCGATCCTGCGCGGCGACCGGATGGAGGCCGGGCTCCGCACGCTGGAGCTCGACGTCCGCCGCCGGCTCGACGGGCTGCTGCAGGGCAACCACCTCGGCCTGGTGCCGGGGCCGGGGTCCGAGCCCGGCGAGGCGCGGCCGTACCAGCCCGGCGACGACGTGCGCCGGATGGACTGGGCCGTCACCGCCCGCACCACGACCCCGCACATCCGCGAGACCGTCGCCGACCGCGAGCTGGAGACGTGGGTCGTCGCCGACCTCTCGGCGAGCCTCGACTTCGGCACGGCGCTCTGCGAGAAGCGTGACCTGGTCGTTTGCGCGGTCGCCGCGGTCGCGCACCTGACCGGGGGCGGCGGCAACCGCATCGGCGCGCTGCTGTCGAACGGCGCGGAGACCACCCGTATCCCGGCTCGCGGCGGCCTGGCGCACGCGCGCGGCCTGATCCGCAAGGTCGTCCAGACGCCGCGGGCGCCCGAAGGCACCCGGGGCGACTTCGCCGAGGCGCTGGAGGCCCTGCGCCGTCCGCCGCGGCGGCGTGGCCTGGCCGTGGTGATTTCCGACTTCCTCGGGGAGCCGACCTGGGAGCGGCCGCTGCGCGCGCTGGGCGGGCGCCACGAGCTGATCGCGATCGAAGTCCTCGACCCGCGCGACATCGACCTGCCCGAGGTGGGCACCGTCGTGCTGGCCGACCCGGAGACAGGAAGACAGCGCGAAGTGCACGCGTCGGCCTTGCTGCGCAAGGAGTTCGGGGCCGCGGCCCACGCCCACCGCCAGCTGGTGGCGGCCGGCCTGCGCCGCGCGGGCGCGGCCCACCTGACGCTGCGCACCGACGCCGACTGGATCGCCGACATGGTGCGGTTCGTCGTGGCCCGCAAGCGGCGCTGGTCGGGGGGTGTCGCGTGAGTCTGACGGGGTTCACCGCGCCGTGGTGGTTCCTGCTGCTGATCGCCGTCGCGGCGGTCGCCATCGGGTACGTCCTCGCGCAGCGCGCGCGCCGGAAGCGGACCATGCGGTTCGCGAACCTGGCGCTGCTGGAGAAGGTCGCGCCGAAGAGCCAGGGCTGGGTGCGGCACCTGCCGGCGGTGCTGATCGTGCTGTCGCTGCTGATCCTCACCGTCGCGCTGGCCGGGCCGACCGCCGAGCAGAAGGTGCCGCGCAACCGGGCGACCGTGATGCTGGTGATCGACGTGTCGCTGTCGATGGAGGCCACCGACGTCGCGCCGACCCGGCTGAAGGCGGCGCAGGACGCGGCGACGCAGTTCGCGCAGAACATGACCCCGGGCATCAACCTCGGCCTGATCTCGTTCGCGGGCACGGCGACGGTGCTCGTCAACCCGACGACCGACCGCAACGGCGTGATCAAGGCGATCGAGAACCTCAAGCTGGCCCAGTCGACGGCGACCGGCGAAGGCATCTTCGCGGCCCTGCAGTCGGTGGAGAGCTTCTCCAGCGTCGTCGGCGGCGCCGACGGCCCGCCCCCGGCCCGCATAGTGCTGATGTCCGACGGCAAGCAGACGGTGCCCGAAGACCTGTACGCGGCCCGCGGCGGTTACACGGCGGCCCAGGCGGCGAAGCAGGCCGGCGTCCCGATCTCGTCGATCTCGTTCGGCACCACGCACGGCTCGGTCGACATCGACGGCAAGGCCCAGCCGGTGAGCGTCGACGACGAGTCCCTGCGCGAAATCGCCCGCCTGTCCGGCGGCGACTTTTACAAGGCGGCGAGCGCCGAGGAGCTGAAGAAGGTCTACGGCGACCTCGGCGAGCAGATCGGCTACGAGATCAAGGACGCCGACGCGAGCAAGCCGTGGGTGGTGGTCGGCACGCTCATCCTGATGATGGGCGCGGCGGCCAGCCTGTTCTTCGGCCAGAGACTCCCGTGACTCAGGCTCGGCGGACGCCGTAGAGGCTTCCGCCGAGCAGGGTCACTCCGGAAAGCACGCCGCTCACGAACGGGACCCACTCCGCCGCGCTGCCGAGCAGGGCGAGACCGACCACGCCGAGCACCGTCAGCACAACCCCGACCACCAGGATCGAGCGGGTCTTCCACGCCGACGCCAGCGCGACGAAGTGGAGCCCGACGATGGTCACGATCCACGCCACGTTCGCCTGGACCGGCGCGTCCAGCAGGCTGAGCACGAAGAACCCGGCGACCAGCAGCACCACTTCGCCGATCACGATCACCCGGTAGCTCGGCCCGAACATCGGCCGGCCTTCGAGCGTCGGGCGGCCGCCGGCGCGGACGCCGAGGACTACGACGGCCGCCAGCGCCAGCACGGCGAGGGCGCGCAGCACCCAGGCGAGCGCCGCCGGCACCGGGAGGCCGGAGTTGACCAGGACGAACACGGTGCCGAACGCGGCGCCGATGAGCGCCCCCAGGAACTGCTGTCGCATCGGGCGAACCTACCGGACGGTGATCACGCGCCCGCGAAGCCGTTCTGCCGCCACGCTTCGTAGACCGTGATCGCCGCGGTGTTGGCCAGGTTGAGCGAGCGGCTCGTCGCCAGCATCGGCAGCCGGACGCGGTCGGTCACCTCCGGCGCCTGCTGGACCGCGTCGGGCAGGCCCACCGACTCCGGCCCGAACAGCAGCACGTCCCCGGCCGCGTACGAAACGTCCGTGTACAGCCGGGTCGCCGACGCGCTGAACGCGTAGACCTTCGCCGGCAGCAACACTTCCCACGCTTCCGCCAGCGACGCGTGCACCCGCACCCGCGCGAGGTCGTGGTAGTCGAGCCCGGCCCGGCGCAGCTGCTTGTCCTCCAGCGTGAACCCCAGCGGCTCGACGAGGTGCAGCTCGCACCCCGTGTTCGCCGCGAGGCGGATCGCGTTGCCCGTGTTCGGCGGGATTTCCGGCTGGTAGAAGAGAACGCGGAACACGGCTCAGGCCTCGGGCAGCAGGGCCGCGTAGACCTTGCGGACGGCGTCGGGAGGCGCCGCCGGCCGCAGTGTCGCCGGGTCGATGAACACGTACCGGATGTTCGCCGCCAGCACGAGCGTCCCGGCGCGGCGGATCTCGAAGTCGAAGATCATCGACGTCGTCCCGAGGTGGCTCAGGTACTGGGAGACGACCAGCTCTTCGTCGTAGCGGGCGGGCGCGCGGTACTTGAGGTTCGCCTCCGCGACCACGACGTCGGTGCCCTGGGCGAGGAACTCCTCGTGCGAGCCGAACAGCGCCTTCTCCGTCTCGAACGCGCACATGTCCACATAGGCCAGGTAGTGGGCGTTGAACACGATGCCCTGGCCGTCGCACTCGTGGTAGCGCACACGCAGCGGCATCTCGACGATCGGGCGGCGGGGTGCGGTCACGAAGGCCAATCTAGCGGTCAGCCGTGCAGGGCCCGGTAGGTGGCCGCCGCGCCCGGGTGCAGGGGCACCGGTTGGGTGCCGATCAGCGTCCGCACCTCGAGGAACTGCGTCCCGACGGCCTCCGCGGGCACCAGGGCGGTCGCGCGCTCGACGAGCAGCCGCACCACCGCGGCGGCGACGTCGGCGGGCAGGGTGGGGGAGCACACCAGCAGGTTCGCCACGCCGATCGTGCCGAGCGCCCCGACCCCGCGGTACGCGCCGTCGGGCACCTGGACCTGGTCGTACACCGGTCCGTACGCCGCCCGCAGCGGCGGGACCAGCGTGTCGAGCGGGAGGAGCGCGATCGGCGTCGTCCGGGTGAGGTCGGCCAGCTTCGGGGTCGGCACGCCGCCGGACCACAGCATGGCGTCGATCCGGCGGCCGGCCAGCGCCTGGACGGCGTCGTCGAACAGCAGGTGCCGGGCGTCCACGGTGACGCCGGCCTTCGCGAACAGGCGCTCGCCGAGCTGGGCCGCGCCGGAGCCGCCCGCGCCCAGCGAGACGGGCCTGCCCGCCAGGTCGGCGAGCTGGCGCACCGGCCCGTCCGCCCGCACCACGAGCTGCAGGTAGTTCTCGTAGACGCGGCCCAGCGCGAGCAGCGGCACCCGCGTCCCGAACGGCGCGCCGCCGCCGAGCGCGGTCTGGGCGACGTCGGCGAGCACCAGCCCGAGGTCGGCCTGCCCGCGCTGCACCAGGCCGACGTTGGCGACGCTCGCCTCGGTCGGCACGGCGGTGGCGTGCAGCAGCGGCTCCGCGTGGCTCAGCTCGGTGGCCAGCAGCTCGGCGAAGGCCAGGTAGAACCCGCCGCGCTCGCCGGCCGCGATCGTCACCGCGCGCTCGGCGCCGGTGTAGCCGGACGTCGAGCAGCCGGCCAGGGCGAGGCCCAGGCCGCCGAGCAGGGCGGTGCGGCGGGTGAAGGTCATCGCGCCTCCCGCAGCGGCAGCGTGACGCGGGCTTCGAGGCCGTGCGGCTCGGCCGGGCGCAGGTCCAGGACCCCGCCCCGGGTGCGCACCTGCTGCTGCGCGATGGCCAGCCCGAGCCCGGTGCCGCGCGGCGCGCCCTCGCCACCCGCGCGCCAGAACCGTTCGGTGGCCCGTGCTCTGTCCTCAGTGGACAGACCGGGCCCGTCGTCGCGGACGACGAGCGTCGCGGTGTCCGCGCCCGCCTCCCAGTCCGTGGTGATCTTCGCGCCGCGCCCGGCGTAGTGGACGGCGTTGTCCAGCAACACGTCGAGGATCTGCGCGAGCTCGCCCTCGGGGCAGCGGACGGTCACCGGCTCCTCGTGGCCCGGCGGCGGGACGAGCGCCGAACCGGCTTCGTCGGCGACGGGCCGCCACGCGTCGACCCGTTCGGCGAGCACGGACGCCAGGTCGCAGGACTCGTCCGCGCCCCCGGCCGCGACGCGGGTGGCGGTGCTCTCGGCCAGCGCGAGCGCCAGCATCCCGTCGAGGAGCTTCTCCAGGCGTTCGACCTCGGCGACGGTCGCGCGGTAGGTGGCCTCGTCACCTTCGACCCGCCCGGCGAGCGAGTCGACGCGCAGCCGCAGCGCGGCCAAGGGGTTGCGCAGCTGGTGCGAGGCGTCGGCGACCAGCCGGTGCTGCTGGTCGGCGGCTTCGAGCACGGCCTCGGACATCCGGTTGACCTCCCCGGCCAGCGACCGCAGCTCACGCGGCCCGGCGCGTTCCGGGACGTGCGCGCGGTGCCCGGCGGCGACGGCCAGCACCCCGGTCTCCAGTTCGTGCAGCGGCCGCACCATCCACCGGGCCAGCACCACGGCGAACAGCACGAACACCACCGCGACCAGCAGCGCGCCGGCGCCGATGGTGCCCCAGCGGGTGGCGACGTCCGCGGCCGCCGCCGTCACCGACGCCCGCAGCACGACCACACCGGACACCCGCGTGCCGGTGCCGACCGGCCGCGCGAAGTAGGCCGGTTCGGCCGACCACGGGCCGAGCCGGTCGACGCGGGGCGCGGGCTCGTTGCGCATCGTCGCCTCGACCAGCGCGTGCACCGCCGGGTCGGCCGCGGTCAGCCCGCCCGCCTGCACCAGCGGCACCCGCCGGGCGTCGACGATGACAACGCCTTCGCCGTACAGCTCGGCGTAGCGGGCGGCGTCGGCGGCGAGCGCCGCCGGGTCGCGCGTGTCGACGGCCTGCTGGGCCAGCACGACGAACCGGTCGACGTCGGCGGTGCGGGAGATGACCAGCTCCTGCGTCCGCTGCTCGGCCGTCGACGTCAGCAGCGGCACGGCGAACGCGGCGACCACCGCGAGCGCGAGGGCGACCAGGACGACGAGCAGGCGGGCGCGCACGGGGTCAGTCCCGGCCGAGCCGGTAGCCGAAGCCGCGGATCGTGGTGAGCAGCCCCGGCCGGTCCAGCTTCGCGCGCAGCCCGGTCAGGTGGACGTCGAGCGAGCGCGACACCGCGAGGTAGGCGTCACCCCACACCTCGTCCATCAGCTGCTGGCGGCTGACCGCGGTGCCGGGCCGCGCGGCGAGCACGGCCAGCACCTCGAACTCCTTGTGCGTCAGGGAGATGTCGTTCCCGGCGACCCGGACCCGGCGGGCGCGCAGGTCGATCTCGACGTCCTCGAACCGGACGACGTCGCCGGCCGGCGCGTCGCGGGCGATCGCGCGCCGCACTACGGCGTCCATCCGGGCCAGGAGCTCGGCCAGCCGCACCGGCTTGACCAGGTAGTCGTCCGCGCCGAGACGCAGGCCGCGCACCACGGACCGCTCGTCACCGTGGGCGGTCAGCACGATCACCGGCACCGGCGAGACCGCGCGGATCTTGCGCAGCACGTCCAGCCCGTTGATGTCGGGCAGGCCCAGGTCGAGCAGGACGAGGTCGGCGTCGCGGTGGCCGTGCAGGGCGTCGGCCCCGCGGCCGACGCTGGTGACGGGATGACCGCGCGCCTGCAGCGACTCGGCGAGCGCGGCGGCTACCCCGGCGTCGTCTTCGACGAGGAGCACGCGCACGGTCATCCCTTTCTCAGCGCTCTTCCAGCTCGGACGTCTTCGAAGTTTCCCGCATTGTGCCGTAGACGATCAGGGAAACGAGGACGCAGCCCGCGACGTAGTAGAAGAACACCGACTCGTGCCCGGCGCTCTTCAGCGCCTGCGCGATGAGCTCCGCGGTGCCGCCGAAGATCGCGACGGTCAGCGCGTAGGGCAGGCCGACGCCGATGGCGCGGATCTTCGTCGGGAACAGCTCGGCCTTCACGATCGCGTTGATCGACGTGTACCCCGCCACCACGACGAGCCCGGCCAGGACGAGGAGGAACGCGCCGACCGGGTTCCGGGTCGAGCCCATCAGCGTCATGATCGGCACGGTGAGCAGCGTGCCCGCGATGCCGAAGAACAGCAGCAGCGGGCGGCGGCCGATCCGGTCGGACAGCTTGCCCGCCAGCGGCTGCAGGATCGCCGCCAGCAGGATCGCCGAGAACAGGATGATCGTGACCGTGCGCCGCGGGATGTGGGCAGTGTTCTCGAGGAACTTCTGGCTGTAGGTGGCGAAGGTGTAGAAGGCCACGGTGCCGCCGAGCGTCAGGCCGACGACGAGCGCGATCTCCTTGGGGTACTTGGCCAGCGCGCGCAACGTGCCGCGTTCGCCGGTCGTCTTGGCTTCGTCCGCTTCACGCGTGTAGCTCTCGGACTCGTCCATCCCGCGCCGCAGCCACATCACGCTGAGCGCGGCGACCGTGCCGACGCCGAACGCGATCCGCCAGCCCCACGCCGTCAGCTGCTGCTCGGTGAGCAGGCCCTGCAGGATCAGCTGGAGGCCCAGGGCGAGCAGCTGGCCGCCGTAGAGCGTCACGTACTGGAAGCTGGAGTAGAACCCGCGCTTGCCCGGCGTGGCCACTTCGGACAGGTACGTCGCCGAGGTCGAGTACTCACCGCCGACCGACAGGCCCTGGATCAGCCGGGCGACCAGCAGCAGGATCGGCGCCGCCAGGCCGATCGTGTGGTAGCTCGGCGTGACGGCGATGAGCAGGGACCCGCCCGCCATCAGCGTGACCGAAAGCACCAGCGCGCTACGGCGGCCGAACCGGTCGGCGAACCGGCCGAGCATCCAGCCCCCGAGCGGGCGCATGAGGAACCCGACCGCGAACACCGCGGCGGTGCCGAGGAAGGCGGCCGTGGTGTCGGTCGTCGGGAAGAACGACTTGGCGAAGTACGTGGTGAACGCCGCGTAGGCGTACCAGTCGTACCACTCGACCAGATTGCCGATGGAGCCGCGCAGCACGTTGCCGATCACGCGTTTCTCGCTGACGGCCCCCGTGGTGGCGCCGCTGATCCGGGTTGTCATCGTCGACCTCCTGTGTTGCGACTCACGGTGACCAACCAGCGGGTAACCAGCAAGGTCGGAGGGCAGTTCCTAACACCCGCTTAGGACGGTCGCGGACACCCCGGGCGCGGGTGCGCGGCCCGGCGGAGCTGCCGATAACCTCGTGCCCGACAGCCGCGCACGGTCGACGAAGAGGGAGAACACAGTGGGACGGTCGGTCTTGGTCACCGGGGGCAACCGGGGCATCGGTCTGGCGATCGCCCGGGACCTCGCGGAGCAGGGACACCAGGTCGCCGTCACGCACCGTGGTTCGGGCGCCCCCGAAGGGCTCTTCGGGGTCCAGGCGGACGTCACCGACTCCGAGCAGGTCGACGCCGCGTTCAAGCTGGTCGAGGAGCACCAGGGCCCGGTCGAGGTGCTGGTGTCCAACGCCGGCCTGACCGATGACACGCTGTTGATGCGGATGAGCGACGACCAGTTCGAACGCGTGATCAACGCCAACCTGACCGGCGCCTACCGGGTCGCGAAGCGCGCCTCGCGCGGGATGCTGCGCGGCAAGTGGGGCCGGTTCGTCTTCATCTCCTCCGTCGTCGGCCTCTCGGGTTCGGCCGGCCAGGCCAACTACGCGGCCAGCAAGGCCGGGCTGGTCGGCTTCGCCCGCTCGCTGGCCCGTGAGCTGGGCTCCCGCAACATCACCGCGAACGTCGTCGCGCCGGGGTTCGTGCACACCGACATGACCGACGAGCTGTCCGAGGACCGCAAGAAGCAGATCCTCGCGCAGGTGCCCTCCGGCCGGTACGCCGAGCCGTCGGAGATCGCCGCCGCCGTGCGCTACCTGGCCTCGGACGAAGCCGGCTACGTCAACGGCGCGGTGCTGCCCGTCGACGGCGGCCTCGGCCTCGGCCACTGACCTTTCTCTAGTTTTCCCGAACCCAAGACCTGGAGGACCCGTGCCCGGACTGCTCGAAGGCAAGCGCCTGCTGATCACCGGCATCATCACCGACGCCTCGCTCGCCTTCCACGCGGCCAAGATCGCGCAGCAGGAGGGGGCGACGGTCGTGCTCACCGGCTTCGGCCGGATGTCGCTGGTCAAGACCATCGCGAAGCGGCTGCCCCAGCCCGCGCCGGTGATCGAGCTGGACGTCACCAACCAGGAGCACCTCGACTCCCTCGCGGACAACATCCGCGAGCACGTCGACGGCCTCGACGGCGTGCTGCACTCGATCGGCTTCGCGCCGCAGAGCTGCCTCGGCGCGCCGTTCCTCGACGCCCCGGCCGACGACGTCAAGGTCGCCATCGACGTCTCGGCGTACTCGTTCATGTCGCTGTCGAAGGCGTGCCTGCCGCTGCTGGGGCGCGGTTCCTCGATCGTGGGCATGGACTTCGACGCCCGCGTCGCGTGGCCGGTCTACAACTGGATGGGCGTCGCGAAGGCCGCGCTGGAGTCGGTCAACCGGTACCTGGCCAAGGAGCTGGGCCCGCAGGGCATCCGCGTCAACCTGGTCAGCGCGGGCCCGATGAAGACCATGGCCGCGAAGTCGATCCCGGGCTTCTCGGACCTCGAAGACGGCTGGGGCGACCGCGCGCCGCTCGGCTGGGACAGCTCGGACCCGGACCCGACGGCGAAGAGCGTCTGCGCGCTGCTGTCGGACTGGCTCCCGGCCACGACCGGCTCGATGATCATGGTCGACGGCGGGGTCCACGCCCTCGGCATCTGAGCCTCACACGGTGATCGGCTCGCGGTCGTCGTTCCGCTGGACGGCGACCGCGACCGTGAGGGCGACCACCGTCGCCGCGCCGAGGGCGATCCCGGTCCACGCCACGCTGGGGAAGCCCAGTCCGGCGCCGATCGCGACACCACCCAGCCACGGCCCGATCGTGTTGCCGACGTTGAACGCCGCCGTCGTGCTGGCGCCGACGAGCGTCGACGTGCCGCCGGCGACGGCGTAGGTCCGCACGTTCAACGCCGGGTTCGCGCCGAACCCGGCGGCCCCGAAGACGAGCACGGCCGCGACGGCGACCACCGGGTCGGTGGTCAGCGCGAGGACGAGCAGGGACACCAGCGCCAGCCCGATGCAGCCGTAGAGCGTCGCGAACGGGTGCCGGTCGGCCAGCCGCCCGCCGGCCGTGATGCCGATGAGCGCACCGACGCCGAACAGCGCGAGGACGCCCGGGACCCACGCCTGGGGCAGACCGTCCGTCTCGGTCAGCAGCGGCGCGAGGTAGCTGAACGCGGCGAAGATCATGGCCTGGCACAACGCGATCACGCCCAGCGCGAGCCACACCCGGCCCCGCCGGTACAGCCGCAGCTCCGTCCGGACGTCCAGCCCGCCACCGGTCGTCTCCGGCACCAGCGCGGCCACCCCGGCCGCCGCCAGCAGGGTCACCGCCGCCACCGCCCAGAACGCCGTCCGCCAGCCCGCGTGCTGGCCGATGAACGTGCCGGCGGGCACCCCGGCGATGTTCGCCACGGTCAGCCCGCCGACCAGCACCGCCATCGCGCGCCCGCGCCGCTCGACGGGGACCAGCGCGATCGTCGTCGCCACCGCGACGGCCCAGAAGCCCGCGCACGCGAGCGCCGCGACGACCCGCGTCGCGAACAGCAGCGCGTACCCGGTGGCAAGTGCACCCACGACGTGGGCGCCGAGGAAGACGGCGAGCAGCGCCAGCAGCGTCCGGCGGCGGGGGAGCCGCAGCGTGGTGATCGCCAGCAGCGGCGCGCCCACCACCATGCCGATGGCGAACGCGGAGATCAGCAGCCCGGCGTCCGGGATGCTCACGCCGAGGTCGGTGGCCATGCCGGGGAGCAGGCCGGTGATCATGAACTCGGACGTGCCCAGCGCGAACACGCTGAGCCCGAGGACGAAGACGGCCAGGGGCACGGGGTCTCCTCAATTCTGTATCGGGCAGTTCAAAACTGCGGCACGACTGGACGGTCGTCAGGCGGGCTCAGCGAGTGACGGCGGCGAGGGCGAGGTCCGCGACGGCGTGCATGGCTTCGCCGCTCGCGCCCCGGCGGGACATCAGGCGCAGCCCGGAAATGGTGCTCAACAGGTACTCCGCGACGTCGGCCGGGTCACGGCCGGGCTGCAGGCTCCCGTCGAGGACGCCTTCCCGCGCGCACTCGGCGAGGAGGGCGAGCTGGTGGGCGGTGTCGCGATGCAGGGCTTCGCCGATCTCGTCGTCGGGAGTGCCGAGCTCGGCGAGCGTGTTCACGACCAGGCAGCCGCGGCGGCCGTGGTCGAGCTCTTCCTCGATGATCTCGCCGAACATCGCCGCGATGCGTTCGGTCACGGTGCCGGGACCGTCCAGGACGGCTTTCCGGCCGGCCAGCCCGCGGGCGCTGTAGTGCGCCAACGTGCGCCCGAACAGGGCCCGCTTGCTGGTGAAGGTGTTGTAGACACTGCTTCGCCCGAGCCCGGTGGCCTCGCAGAGGTCCTGCGTCGACGTCGCCTCGTAGCCGCGGTCCCAGAACGCGTTCATCGCGCTCTCGACGGCGGCGGACTCGTCGAACTCCCGTGGCCTGGCCATGCGACCACCGTACCAGGGTTTTGGACCGGTCGATTCATAACCGGCCCGCGTCAGCGTGCGGGCCGCCACATCGGCAAGATGGCAGGGGTGGGATACGACGCGTTGCTGTGGCTTTCGTTCGGCGGTCCGGAAGGGCCCGAAGACGTCATGCCGTTCCTCGAGAACGTGACCAGGGGCCGGGGCGTTCCTCGCGAGCGGCTGCTCGAGGTCGCCGAGCACTACCGGCACTTCGGCGGGGTCTCGCCGATCACCAAGCTGAACCGCGACGCGATCGCCGCGGTCGAGAAGCAGCTCTCGGCCGCCGGGATGGACCTGCCGGTGCACTTCGGCAACCGGAACTGGCACCCGATGGTCGAGGACACCCTCGAATCGCTGACGTCTTCGGGCGCCCAGCGGATCCTGGTCTTCCCCACGAGCGCGTACGGCGGCTACTCGGCGTGCCGTCAGTACGACGAGGACATCGAGCGCGCCCGGGCCGCGGTCGGCTCCGAAGCACCCGAACTGGTGAAGCTGCGCCAGTTCTTCGACCACCCGCTGTTCGTGTCGGCGGTGGCGGACGGCGTCCGCGCGGCCCACGCGTCACTCGGGAACGCACCGGGCATCCGCACGGTGTTCACGGCGCATTCGGTCCCGTCGAGCGCAGACCGGGCGTCGGGCCCCCCGGCCGAGGGCGGCGGTCGGTATTCCCGCCAGATCGCGGAGGCAGCCCGCCTGGTCGCGGCCGAAGCGGGCATCGAGGAGTACGACGTCGTGTGGCAGTCGCGGTCCGGGCCGCCGCAGGTGCCGTGGCTGGAGCCGGACATCGTCGACCACATCGACGCGCTGCACGCGGCGGGGGTCCCGGGCGTGGTCGTCTCGCCGGTGGGGTTCGTGTCGGACCACCTCGAGGTGATCTGGGACCTGGACAACGAGGCGGCCGAGCGTGCGGCCGAGCACGGCATGGCGTTCGCCCGCGCGGCGACGGCGGGCAGCGACCCGCGGTTCGCGGAGCTGGTGGTCGAGCTGATCCGCGAGCACACGCACGGGGTGAAGCCGCGGAAGCTGTCCCCGTTCCCGGCAGCGGGCTGCACGGTCAACGGGGCGCCGTGCGCGGTGGGCTGCTGCGAACCGGCGAAGCGCCCGGCGCGCTAACCCTCGCGGGCCGTCTGCTCCGCGAAGACCCGGACGGCCTCGTTCACCGCCGCGCACTGGGCCGTCCGCACCGCGTCCGACAGCGGCCGCAGCGCCTGCGCGCGCAGGTTCGACGCCGACGCCGACAACGCGCCGCCCGGGTCGTCCGACGACGCGATCGCGAGGATCGCCGCGATCTCCTCCGCGCGCTGCAGCACCCGCAACGCGCGCCCGGGCGTGCCCGCCGGCCAGTCGACGTCCGGGCGGGAGCGCAGGTGCGCCGACAGCTCCGCACGGACGCCTGGCCGGTCGGAAGCCACGTTCAGCGCCTGGAGCGCGCCCGCGCTGTTGCGGATCGCGTCCGTGAGGCCGTGCTCGGCCTCCGCGAGCCCGATGAACTCCGGCGCGGGCGCCGCCGAGACCGAATACACCGTCCAGCGCACCAGGCCTTCGGCGATCGGCTCCGGCACCAGCCCGAAACCGAGGTCGGCGAGCACCAGCGCGTCGCCGGCGCGCAACGCCGCTTCGGTGAACGGCCCGCCGCCGCCGAGGCCGCGGACGTCGCCCGGGACGGGGAGGACCAGCTGCATGCTTTTCGCTCCCTGCGAACGCAGGGCCATCAGCAGCTGGACCGGGGTGGCCGCCCGGTTGAAGGCCAGCGGGAGGGTGAACGCCTCCGCCGCGGCCGCGTCGGCGGCGACGACGTCATGGGCTTCACCCCACGCGAGCAGGGCGTCGAGCACATCGTCGGACGCGGCGGCTCCGTTCAGCCACGCACTGGACCAGACGGCGAAGGTCGCACTGGGTCGGCACACGACGCCCTATTTTACCGGGCCGCCTCCCGCCGCGGGTGCGCGCCCACGCTGGAGTCGCTCCACATCGACGGGCCGCCGATCCGGCAGTAGCGTCGAACGGGTGAACGCTGTTCCAGACGCTCTTCCCCGCACCGCCGGGGCCCTGCGCGCGGCCGGGTACGAGCCGCGGCCCATCGCGCAAGAGATCCACGACAACCTCCTGAACGCCCTGAAGACGGGCGAAGACGCTTGGCCCGGCATCGTCGGGTTCTCCCGCACCGTGCTGCCGCAGCTCGAGCGCGCGCTGCTGGCCGGCCACGACGTCGTCCTGCTCGGTGAACGCGGCCAGGGCAAGACCCGCCTGCTGCGCACCCTCGCCGGCCTGCTCGACGAGTGGACCCCCGTCATCGAGGGCTCCGAGCTGGGTGAACACCCGCTCCAGCCGATCACGCCCGCGTCGATCCGCCGTGCGGCCGAGCTCGGGGACGACCTGCCGGTCGCCTGGCGCCACCGGTCCGAGCGCTACACCGAGAAGCTCGCCACGCCGGACACCTCGGTGGGTGACCTGATCGGCGACGTCGACCCGGTGAAGGTCGCCGAAGGCCGCAGTCTCGGCGACCCGGAGACCATCCACTTCGGCCTGGTCCCGCGCGCCCACCGCGGCATCGTCGCCATCAACGAGCTGCCCGACCTCGCCGAGCGCATCCAGGTCGCGCTGCTCAACGTGATGGAGGAGCGTGACATCCAGGTCCGCGGGTACACGCTGCGGCTGCCGCTGGACGTCTTGCTCGTCGCGACCGCGAACCCCGAGGACTACACCAACCGCGGCCGGATCATCACCCCGCTGAAGGACCGCTTCGGCGCCGAGATCCGGACGCACTACCCGCTGGACGTCGAGTCCGAGGTGGCCGTCGTCCGGCAGGAGGCCCACCTGGTCGCCGAGGTCGGCGAGCCGCTGCTGGAGGTCCTCGCCCGGTTCGTCCGGAACCTCCGCGAATCGCCGGTCATCGACCAGCGTTCCGGCGTGTCGGCGCGCTTCGCCGTCGCCGCGGCCGAAACCGTCGCGGCCGCCGCTCTGCGCCGCTCGGCCCTGACCGGGGAAGAGCCGCCCGTGGCCCGGCCGGTCGACCTCGACGCCGTCCCGTCGGTGTTGCGCGGCAAGATCGAGTTCGAGCCCGGCGAGGAAGGCCGCGAGATCGAGCACCTCGTGCACCTGCTGCGCCGCGCCGTCGCCGAGACCGCGCGCGAGCGGTTCGCCGGGCTGGACCTGCGGCCGCTGGCCGACGCCGTCGCCGAGGGCCACCTGGTCGCCACCGGCGAGCGCGTCCCGGGCAAGGACGTCCTCGAAGCCCTGCCGGAGCTGCCGGTGCTGCACGAGGTCGCCCTGCGCGCCGGCGTCCAGGCCGACGAACCGGCCGGGCGCATCGCGGCGGCCGTCGAACTCGCCCTGGAATCGCTGTTCCTGGCCCGGCGCCTGGCCAAGGACTCCGACGACACGACCACCGTCTACGGCCGATGACCGCGGTCCCGCTTCCCGACGGTTACTCCTACGGCCCGTGGCACGACGGGCCGGACCCGCTCGCGCCGCCGGCCGACCTGCGGGACGCGCTCGACGAGATCGGCCGCGAGGTGATGGCCGGGTCGTCACCGCGGTCCGCGCTGGAGGAGCTCCTGCGGCGCGGCACCGACCGCACCTCGGGCCTGGACGAGCTCACCCGGCGCCTGTGGCAGCGCCGGTCGCAGATCCAGCGGCGCAACAACCTCGACGGCACCCTGCAGGAGGTCCAGCGCCTGCTGCAGGAGGCCCTCGAGGCGGAGCGGCGTGAGCTGTTCCCCGACCCGGACGACGAAGCGCGCTTCCGCGAGGCGCAGCTGGACGCGCTTCCGCCGGGCACGGCCGCGGCCGTCAACGAGCTGGCGAACTACGACTGGCGGTCCGAGCAGGGCCGGGAGAACTACCAGCAGATCCGCGACCTGCTCGGCCAGGAGCTGATGGAGTCGCGGTTCCAGGGCATGAAGCAGGCCCTGCAGAACGCCGGTCCGGAGGACGTCGAGCGGATTAACGAGATGCTCTCCGACCTCAACGACCTGCTCGCCGCGCACGCCCAGGGCGCCGAAGACATCCAGGAGCGCTTCGAGGACTTCATGGGCAAGCACGGCGAGTTCTTCCCGGAGAACCCGCGCACCGTCGAGGAGCTGATCGACGCGCTCGCCGAGCGGTCCGCCGCGGCCCAGCGGATGCTCAACTCGATGTCCGCCGAGCAGCGTGCGGAGCTGGCCGAGCTGACCCAGCAGGCGTTCGGCGACCCGCGGCTCGCGCAGCAGCTGTCCCAGCTGGACAGTCAGCTGCGGGCCGCGCGGCCGGGCGAGGACTGGACCGGCTCCGAGCGCTTCCGCGGCAAGAATCCGCTGGGGATGGGCGAAGGCGCCCAGGCGATGGCCGACCTCGCCGAGCTGGACGCGCTGGCCGAGCAGCTCAGCCAGTCCTACCCGGGCGCGCGGCTGGAGGACATCGACCTCGAATCCCTCGAGCGCCAGCTCGGCAAGGACGCCGGGGTCGACGCGCGGCGACTGTCCGAACTGGAGCGTGAGCTGCGCCGCCAGGGCCTGTTCGAACGGGCCGCCGACGGCACGCTTCGCTTGTCGCCCAAGGCGTTGCGGCGCCTCGGCGAGACGGCGCTGTCCGACATCGTGAACGCGTTGCGCGGCAAGACCGGCGACCGCGAGACCGAGTCGGCGGGCGCGGCCGGGGAGCCGACCGGTGCGTCGCGGCCGTGGCGGTTCGGGGACATGCAACCCTGGGACGTGCCGCGGACGATCCGCAACGCCGTGCTGCGGTCGGTGTCGGTGGGGGAGAGCGCGGTCCGGCTGGACGTCGAGGACGTCGAGGTGGTGGAGACCGAGCACCGCTCCCGCGCCGCGGTGGCGTTGCTGGTCGACACGTCGTGGTCGATGGTCCAGGAAGGCCGCTGGCTGCCGATGAAGCGCACGGCGCTCGCCCTGCACCAGCTGATCAGCACGCGCTTCCGCAACGACGCGCTGCAGCTGATCACCTTCGGCCGGCACGCGATGTCCGTGGAGCTGCCGGAGCTGGTCGGGCTGGAAGGCGCGTGGGAGCAGGGCACGAACGCCCATCACGCGCTGCTGCTGGCCGGTCAGCACCTGCGGCGTCACCCGGATGCCCAGCCGGTGGTCCTGATGGTCACCGACGGCGAGCCGACGGCGCACCTGGAACCGGACGGCGAAGCGGTCTTCGACTACCCGCCCCAGCCCCGGACCCTCCACAAGACACTGTCCGAAGTGGACCGGCTGGCCAAGCTGGGCGCGTCGATCACGGTGTTCCGCCTGGGTGACGACCCCCGGCTGACGGCGTTCGTCGACGTCATCGCCCGCCGGTCGGGTGGCCGGGTGGTGGCGCCGGATCTCGACGGTCTCGGCGCGGCTGTGGTGGGGGACTACCTCCGCACCCGGCGGCGCTGACCCGCGTCACCCGGCCCGGGGCACCCGCTCGCCCGCGCGGTACAGCGACCGCGCGGCGAGGGCGGTGTCCTCGTGGCCGGTGGGCAGGTAGGCGTGGTGGTCGGCGAGCACCTCGCGGCCGAGCGTGCGGGCCTGGGCGAGCGCGCCCGCCTCGGCCAGCACCTCGACCGCGCGGCGGCGCAGCCGCAGGATCCGGCCGAGCCGCGGGGTCAGCTCGGCGGCGGGCAGCGCGCGGAAGTGCCGCCACAGGGCCGCGGAATGCCCCACCAGGTCGACGTCCGGGTCACCCGCCTCGACCACGGCGAACGCCCGGTCGAGAGCCGGCGCGAGCCGCTCTTCCGCGTGTAATCGGCCGAGCACCGCCCGCTGGGTCAGGCGGTGCATCACGACGACCTCGTCGCGGACGTCGAACTCCACCAGCGACGCCTCGGCGAGGCCGGCGAGCGCCGCGTCGACCGCCACGGGGTCCGGTCCGGCGCGGTGCACCAGCGTGCGGCGCGCGCCCCGCGACGCGAGCACCGCCAGCAGCTCCGCGACGACCAGCGCGCGGCTGTCCCGTGTGGCCACCATCCGCAGTGCGGCGAGCGTGGTGTCCTCGACGCGGGCCGGGAGGGCCTCACCCGGCTCGCGCTCCAGCGGCGGGGTGTGCGGCAGCCGGTCGAGGTACCCCGCGAGGCCGTGCCGCCGCAGCACCGCGCCCGCCTGGGCCAGCGCGAGCGGCAGGCAGCTCAGCTCCTGGACCACGTCCGGAGTGGACTCCCCGCCCGTCCGCGCGTCGAGGAAGCGCTTCGCCTCGGCCTCGGCGAAGCCGCCGACCGGGACCGTGCCGCCGAGGACCTCGAAGTCCGGCACGGTCGTCGTCACGAGCACCCGGGCCCGCGCGGGCAGCCACCGGTTGAGCGCGTCCGGGTCGGTGGCGCCGTCGAAGACCACGAGCGCGTCGTCGAGGCCGTCGAGCCAGGCCAGGCCCGCGCGGGCGGCCGCCTCGGCGTCCGGTCCGGCGTCGGCCAGCTCCGCGTACGTCAGGACGGCGTTCCCCGGGTCCTCCGCGGCGATCCACACCACGGGAGAGCGGCTCTCACGGGCGAACGCGGCGGCCAGGTGGCTCTTGCCGACGCCGCTGCCGCCGAGCAGGACGCAGAACCGCCCGGCCGCGAAGGCGTCCTCGATCCGGGACAGCAGCGCGGCGCGGCGCACGGCGGAGAGTGGTTCACGCGGGAGGGAGCCGAAGACCGCCCGGGTGCCGGGGACCGGCCGCCGCCTCCGGCGCCGCAGACCAAAGAGGACCACCGCGACCAGCACGAACACGACGCCCGCGCTGCCCACCGCGACCTCCGTGCTCATCGGGACAGGCTAACCGCGCCCGCCGCGCGACGACGGCTACGGAAGGGTGACGCTTGACCCTCACGTCGCGTGAGGCACCACGGTGGGCACCGCAAGGGCCACACCGGCCGGAAGAGGAGGGGCAACGATGGGCCACCCCGTGGGCAAGGTCGCCGCGCTGGCCGGGATCACCGTCCGGACGCTGCACCACTACGACGAGATCGGCCTGCTCAGCCCGAGCGGGCGGACGCCGTCGGGGTACCGCAGCTACGGCGACGACGATCTCGACCGGTTGCAGCGCATCCTGTTCTACCGGGAGCTCGGGTTCCCCCTCGAGACGATCGCGACCCTCGTCGACGACCCGGGCATCAACGCCGACGCGCACCTGGAACGCCAGCGGGAGCTGCTGGTCGAGCGCATCGGGGAGCTCGGGCGGATGGTCGCGGCCGTCGATCGTGTGATGGAGGCGAGAGCCATGGGCAACGCATTGACGCCCGAGGAGAAGTTCGAAGTGTTCGGCGGGTTCACGGAACCGGCCGGCTACGCGGAGGAAGCCGCGCAGCGGTGGGGGAACACCCCCGAGTGGCAGGGCGCGGCCACACCGTCCAAGGAGGACCTGGCGGCGGGGGAGGCGGCCCGCCAGGACTGGGTGCGGCGGCTGACCGCGCTCCTCGACGCGGGCGGCGCCCCGGACGGCGCCGAGGCGATGGACCTCGCCGAGGAGCACCGGACGATGCTGAGCCGGGTCATGGGGGAGTGCTCGTACACGACGCAGCGGCGGATCGGTGAGCTGTACGTCACAGAGCCGGCGCAGCTCGCGTTCCTGGTCCGCGAAGCCGAACAGCAGCCGGGCACCGGCGTCTTCGTCCGCGACGCGATCAGGGCGAACGCAGCACGCCGGGAGTAGCCACTGCTCCACGTGGGGGACGACTCCCACCGGGCGGGAGGGCGCCGGAACGAACGCTTACAGTCGAGGGTATGCAGACTTGGTCATCGGTCGACGTGCCCCGCGTTCCCGGCACCCCCCGCCCGCTGCGGCTCCACGACACGGCCACCGGGCAGATCCGCCCGACCGCGCCCGGCGCCACCGCCCGGATGTACGTCTGCGGCATCACGCCCTACGACGCGACGCACCTGGGCCACGCCGCCACGTACCTCACCTTCGACCTGGTGAACCGGGTGTGGCGGGACAACGGGCACGAGGTCCACTACGTGCAGAACGTGACGGACATCGACGAGCCGCTGCTGGAGCGCGCCGAGCGCGACCACGACGACTGGGTCGTGCTCGGCATGCGCGAGACCGCGCTGTACCGCGAGGACATGGTCGCCCTGCGGGTGCTGCCGCCGAAGCAGTTCGTCGGCGCCGTCGAGAGCATCCCGGAGATCGTCGAGGTCATCGCGAAGCTGCTGGCCAACGGCAGCGCGTACCGGGCCGACGACCCGGAGTTCCCGGACGTCTACTTCGACCACACGGCGACCGGGAAGTTCGGCTACGAGTCGAACTACGACGAGGCGACCATGGCGAAGTTCTTCGCCGAGCGCGGCGGTGACCCCGACCGCGCCGGCAAGCGCCACCCGCTCGACGCGCTCCTGTGGCGCGTCGCCCGCGAAGGCGAGCCGTCGTGGGAGTCCGAGCTCGGCGCCGGCCGGCCGGGCTGGCACATCGAGTGCAGCGCGATCGCGGTCAACCGGCTGGGCCTCGGGTTCGACCTCCAGGGCGGCGGGTCGGACCTGATCTTCCCGCACCACGAATACAGCGCGGCGCACGCCGAAGCCGTCGCCAAGGACGGGCAGTTCGCCCGCCACTACGTCCACGCCGGGATGATCGGCCTCGACGGCGAGAAGATGTCGAAGTCGCGCGGGAACCTGGTGTTCGTCTCCCGGCTGCGCGCCGACAAGGTCGACCCGGGCGCGATCCGGCTGGCCCTGTTCGCCGGCCACTACCGCGCCGACCGCGCGTGGACGGCCGGCCTGCTCACCGAGGCCGAGACGCGGCTGGCCCGCTGGCGCGAGGCCGTCTCGCTCGCCACGGGACCGTCCGCGGAGGACACCGTCACGCGGCTGCGCGACCACCTCTCCGACGACCTCGACACGCCGAAGGCGCTCGCGGCGATCGACGCGTGGGCGACCGAAGCCCTGCGCCGGGACGGCACGGACCCGGCGGCGCCGGGCCTCATCCGCATCGCCGTCGACGCTCTCCTCGGCATCACCCTCTGACCACCGAGGGCGGAGCTTTCCCGGGAAAGCTCCGCCCTGATGGGTGTATAACGACCTATACCGCGGCCGGTCGGCCGGCGGCCAGCTCCAGGTGCTCACCCGCCCAGTCCCGGCGCAGCCACCGGTCGTGGGACGCGATGACGACCGCGCCCGGCGCCGTCTCCAGCGCCGTGAACAGTTCTTCCGCCAGGGTCAGCGAAATGTGGTTCGTCGGCTCGTCCAGCAGCAGTACGTCGGGCGGCTCGGCGAGCAGCACCGCCAGCGCCAGCCGCCGCCGCTGGCCCACGGACAGCGCACCCACCGGCTGCCGCAGGTCCCGGGACGCGAGCAGGCCGAGGTGGCTCAGCGGGGGAGCGTCCTCGCCGAGCGCGTCGCGGTACACCCGGGCCGCCGTCCGCTCCGGATCGGCGAACACGACGTCCTGCTCGAGCAACCCGACCCGCACCCCGTGTCCGAAGTGGACGCTCCCGCCGGCCGGGGCCAGCCGCCCGGCCAGGACCGACAGCAGCGTCGACTTCCCGGCGCCGTTGCCGCCGGTGACGAGCAGCCGCGCCGCGCCGTCGACGTCCAGCCGGGGCAGGCTCAGCCGGCCCGGCACCTCCAGCGAGCGCACCGAGATCGCGGGCCCGTCACCGGTCGCGTGCCCGGTGAGCTCGGCCCGGAACCGCAGCGGCGCCGGGGGTTTGCGCACCTGGTCGCGTTCGAGGTTTTCCAGGCGCTGCTCGGCGTCGCGCACGCGCCGGGAGATCGTCTTCTGGACGCGGGCGCCCTTGAAGTGGTGGATGAACTTGTCGTTGTCCCGCGGGCCGCGGCCGTAGGCGACGTTCCGCGCGGTGACCGCGACGGTCTCCCGCAGCTCCTTCAGCTCCTCCTGCTCTTCGGTGAACCGCTGCTCCCAGCGGGCGCGCTCGGCCTTCTTGTGGCCGAGGTAGTCGGTGTAGGTCCCGCCGTAGCGGACGGCGCCGCCGGCCTGGCGGTCGGCCGCCGCCGGGTCGAGGTCGACGATGTCGGTGCAGACGGCGTCGAGGAACACCCGGTCGTGTGACGACAGCACCACGATCCCGGTCAGCTCGGTGAGGTGGCGTTCCAGGAAGTCCATCGCGGTGTCGTCGAGGTGGTTGGTCGGCTCGTCCAGCAGCAGGGTTTCCGGTCGCCGGACCAGCAGCGCGGCCAGGCCGAGCCGTGACCGCTGCCCGCCCGAGAGCGTGCCGAGCCGCCGGTCCGATTCGACCCCGCCGAGGCCGAGCCCGTCGCAGACGAGCTTGGCGCGCCGGTCGGCGTCCCAGAGGTCGTGGGCCTGGGCCCACTCCAGGACCCGGCCGTACTCCTCGAGCACGTCCGCGTCGTCGGGGCGGTCGGTCATGGCGGTGGTCAGCTCGTCGAGCCGGGCGGTGGCGGCGCGGATCTCGGCGAGTGCGTCGTCGATTACGTCGGCGAAGGTCGCGTCCAGGGCGAACGGCAGCTCCTGCAGCAGGAACCCGACGTCCGGGCCGCGCCGCACCTCGCCGGAGCGGGGTTCTTCGAGCCCGGCGAGCAGCCGCAGCAGGGTGGACTTGCCGGTGCCGTTCTCGCCGACCAGGCCGAGCCGCTGCCCGGCGGACGCGGTCAGCGAGACGCCGTCGAGGACGACGCGGGTGCCGTAGCCGAAGACGACGTCCTTGGCCTGCAAGGGAAAGAGGGGAGACATGTGCGATCACCGGGCCCGGATGAGAAGAAGCGGAAATCCCGCCGGGCGTCGTGGCACGCGGGAGCGTCAGGCTCGACCGGGTGCCGCCTCGGAAGCGGGATGGGCGCGGTTCAGTTCCTCATAGTGCGACCACTCTAACGCAACATTCGTAGAGTTAGTCAATTGGATATGGCGTGGGTCACATCGTCCGGGAGCTGGAGGGTCGACTGCTCGGCCGCGGTGGTGCCGTCGGTGAGGAACTCGAGCAGGGCGGTCAGCTGACGGCGGTCGAGGTGCGCGAGCCGCTCGCCGACGAACAGGGCCATCGGCGCGTACAGCTCGGCGAGCTCCGCCATCCGGTCGGGCAGCGGCCGGACGACGAGCCGGCGGCGGTCCGCGGGGTCCTTGGCGCGCTCGGCCAGCCGGTGCCGCTCCATCCGGTCGAGCAGCCGGGTGAACGCGCCGGTGGTCACCCCGAGCAGCCGGGCGAGCTCGGTCGGCGAGTCGCTCACCCCGCCGTGCAGCAGGTGCAGGCAGTGCAGCTCGGTGGGGGTGACGGCCATCCGCTCGGCGACGGCCGCGTGGAACAGCGCGGTCGAGCCCACGAACCGGGGGAGGGCGAGGGCGGCGGCGGTGGCGAGTTCGCGCTGGTCGGGCAACATCCATCCAAGGTCGGGTGACGACGCAGTCACTGCTCGGCGCAGCCGCTGCCCCGCGAACGTTAGCGGAGCCGGTTGACAAACCCGCGGGCGGGACCAACTATGAAAGAGAACTTTCGAAATGACTCTTTCAGATAGGGACGACCGATGGCCGAGCTGCCGCCGCGCAAGCGGATCGAGGACGTCGAGCTGCTGCGCGCCCTGGCGCACCCGCTGCGCTCGGCCCTACTCAACCACCTCACCGCCGTCGGCCCGCGCACCGCGAGCGAGTGCGCCGAAGCCGTCGGCTCGACCGCGTCCAACTGCAGCTGGCACCTGCGGCAGCTCGCCCAGTACGGCCTGGTCGAGCGGGCCGAGGGGGAAGACGGGCGCGAACGGCCGTGGCGCGCCCGGCAGGTCGGGCTCGAGCTGGGGGAGCTGGCCGACGAGCCGGCGCACCGGGCCGCCCAGCTCGGCGTGGTCGGCGCGACCCTCGGGCACGAGCAGGAGCTGACCCAGCGGTACCTGGACTCGCTCGACGGTCTCGACCCGGCCTGGCGCGCGGCGTCCGGGCTGAGCACCTACACGCTGCGCGTCACACCCGACGAGCTGACCCGGCTGACCGAGGCAATCGACGCCCTGGTCCGGCCGTACGTGAGCCCGATCCGGACGGACGCGCCGCCGGACGCGCGCCCGGTGCACGTCGGCCTGCGGGCGTTCCCGCGCATCGAGCACTCGGGGAAGGCGGAGGAATGAAGCAGCTGCTGGGGGTGCCGGCGTTCGCCCGGCTGTGGGTGGCCGCCTTCTTCGGCGAGACGGCCGAGTGGATGCTGCAGGTCGCGCTGCCGGTCTACGTGTTCCAGCGCACCGGCTCCGCCGCGACGACGGCGCTGAGCATCGTGCTCGGCCTGCTGCCCGCGGTGCTGCTCAGCCCGGTCGCCGGTGTGGTGGCCGACCGGTGGAACCGCCGCGCGGTGCTGTTCGGCGTCTGCTGCGGGCTCGCCGTCGTCGCGCTGCCGCTGCTGGCCGAGCCGGGCGTCACCGTGGTGTACGGCGTGATGGCCGCGCAGGCGGCACTCGCGTCGGTGTTCGAACCCGCGCGCAACGCGCTCGTCCCGGAGCTGGTCGGCGTCGCGGACGTGACCGGCGCGAACGGGCTGATGAGCGTCAACGGCAGTGTCGCCCGGCTGGCCGGGGGCTGGGTGGGCGGCGCACTGCTGGGCTTCGGCGGGCTCGCGGACGTCATCACCGGGTACCTCGCGGTGCTGGTCGTGGCCGCGGCGCTGCTGGCCAAGCCGTTCCGCCGGGTGGCCGCCCCGGCGCCGGTCGCGGCCCGCGAACCGGTGGTGCGGGCCTGGCTCGACGGCCTGCGCGAGCTCACGCACAACCGGCGACTGTGGCGCACCGGCCTCGCGCTGGTGTTCACCTCGGTGGCGCAGGGCATGTTCCTCGTGTTGTTCGTGGTCTACGTCCTGGACGTGCTCGGCGGCAGCGAAGCCGACGCGGGCCTGCTGCGCGGTGTGCAGGCGCTCGGCGGCCTGGCCGCCGGGTTCGCCATCGCCACGGTGGCCCGGCGGGTGGCGCCGGTCGCGCTGCTCGGCTGGGGCTCGCTGGTGCTGGGCCTGCTGTCCGCCGTGATCTGGAACCTGGCCGCGGTGACCACGGCGATGGGCGTGTACGTCGGGCTGTTCGTGCTGGTGGGCGCGCCCGGGGTGGTCGTCGGCGCCGGAGTGCTGTCGGAGATCCAGAGCGCGGTCACACCGGAACGCGCCGGACGTGTGCTGAGCACGACTTTCGCGGTCATCGCCACCTTCACCACGGTCGGTGCACTGCTCGCGGGCACGCTCGTCGCGACGACCGGGTCCGCGGTGCTGCTGAACGTCCAGGCGGGCGTCTACGTCCTCGCCGGAGTGCTGGTGCTGGCCGGCAACACCCGGTTCCGGCGAATTCCCACTCGGGCGGTGGTTACGGTGGAGGGGTGCCACATCTCTTCGCCACCAGCGACCTCCACGTGACCCACGAGGGCAACGGGCCCATCCTCGACTCCGTCGTCCCGGAGACGCCCGAGGACTGGCTGCTCGTCGCCGGAGACGTCGCCGAGCGGGCCGAAGCCACCATCTCGACGCTGAAGACGCTGCGTGAGCGGTTCGCGAAGGTCGTCTGGGTGCCGGGCAACCACGAGCTGTGGACGACGAACACCGACGACTGCCAGCTGCGCGGCCAGGCCCGGTACGAGCACCTCGTCGAGCGGTGCCGCGAGATCGGCGTGCTGACGCCCGAAGACGAGTACCCGGTCTGGGGCCACGGCCCGCGGCCGCTGACGATCGCGCCGTTGTTCCTGCTCTACGACTACAGCTGGCGGACCCCGCAGGCCGAGGGGAAGTCCCTGGAGGAGGCCCTGCGCCAGGCGCGGGAGGCCGGCGTGGTCTGCACCGACGAGTACTTCCTGCACCCGGACCCGTACCCGAGCCGCCAGGCGTGGTGCGAAGACCGGTTGAAGCTCAGCACCGAGCGGCTCGACGCGATCCCCGAGGACCACGGCACGATCCTGATGTCGCATTGGCCGCTGCACCGCCACCCGACCGCGCCGCTGTACTGGCCGGAGTTCGCGATGTGGTGCGGCACGACGAAGACCGAGGACTGGCACGTCCGCTACCGCGCGGAAATCGCCGTCTACGGCCACCTGCACATCCCGCGGACCACCGAGGCGGACGGCGTCCGCTTCGAAGAGGTTTCGCTGGGTTACCCGCGCGAGTGGCGCAAGCGCGCCCGGGGCGCGGTGCCGATGCGCCGGATCATCTGGCCGTCATGACTCGGCTCGCCGACGCTCCCTGAGCGCGCGGACCCGGCCTCGGCTGGCGCACGCCGGTGACGGGCACCAGCGCCGCCGGCCGCCCGGGTCGGCGAACACCCCGCGGCAGTCCTGCTCCGGGCAGACGCGCAGGTCTTCGCGCAGCGGGCCGGTGAGCCAGTCGGCCGCCTGGAGGGCAAGCCTGCTCAACGCCTCGGCAGCCGTCGGGGGCGCACTCCGGTGCAGCCGGTCGAGCGCGGCCAGGTGGACCGGTTCGGTCCGGAAGAACGCCGTCAGCGCCCGGACCTGGTCCGCTTTCGGGGTGATTCCGTCGACCGCGCCGAGCGCCAGTTCGCGCAGCGCTTCGCGGAGCCGGTGTGCCGCGTCGAGGTCGGCGCCGGTGATCCGGGACAGGGGAGTCAGGCCGACCGCGGCGAGCCACTCGGCGAGCCGCTCCGGTGTCGGCATCCGCTCGGTCGGGTTCGCCCCGAAGTGGCGGCCGCGGGTGGCGAGCAGGTTCAGCCAAGGGGCGCCCAGGTCGAGGCGGAAGTCTTCGGACACCGCCCCATCGTAACGGCTGAGGCGTTACACTCGGTTTTGTGACTGGGGAACCGCGGGTCCGGACGGTGCTGGGCGACATCGACCCGGCCGAGCTGGGCGTGACCGACGCGCACGACCACCTCTTCTTCGCTTCGAAGCTGCTGCCCGGCCAGGAGCTGGACGACCCGACCGAGGCCGCGCACGCGCTGCTCGCGTTCCGGACCGCGGGCGGGTCGGCGCTGGTCCAGTGGACGCCGTACGGCCTCACACGCCGGACCCGGGAGCTCGCCTGGATTTCGAAGGAGCTCGAGGTCCACGTCGTCGCGGCCACGGGCCTCCACCGCGCGGAGCACTACGCGCCGTCGATCCTCGGCCGGGTCGTCGACGGCCTGGTGCGGGAGTTCGTCGCCGACCTGACCGAAGGCACGCAGCCGGCGGACCTGCCGGACGAGCCACGCGACGGCCCGCGGGCCGGGCTGGTCAAGGTCGCCGGCGCGTTCCACACGATCGACTCCCACGCCCGGCTGACGATGACGGCCGCCGCGGTCGCGCACCAGGAGACCGGCGCGCCGATCGCCGTGCACCTCGAGCTGGGCACGGCGGGTCTCGAAACCGCCGAGCTGCTGTGCGGGCAGCTCGACGTGCCGCCCGACCAGGTGATCCTGGGGCACCTCAACCGCAACCCGGACCCGCGGATCCAGCGGGAGATCGCCGAGACCGGCGTGTTCCTGGGCTTCGACGGGCCGTCGCGGGCCAACCACGCCACCGACGGGCGGCTCTTCGACGGCCTCGAAGCCCTGGTCGAGGCGGGGCACGGCGGGCAGATCCTGCTCGGCGGCGACACGACGACCGCGGCGGCCCGTCACGAGCCCGGCGCGTCCTACCTGCTCACGACCCTGGCGCCACGGCTGACCCGGCGGCTCGGCGGTGACGTCGTCACGGCCATGCTGGTGGCGAACCCCGCCCGGGCGTTTGCCACCAGCTGGCTCAAGTAGCCCTCAGCGGAGGCCGAAGCCTTCCTGTCCGCCGCCCCGGCCGCGGCGGCGCAGGTAGCGCTCGAACTCGGCGGCGATCTTGTCCCCGCTGACGTCCTGTTCCGCGACCTCGGTCTGCGCGTCACCCCGCTCTTCGAGGCTGCGGACGTACTCGCTGATCTCTTCGTCCTCGTCGGCCATCTCGCTGACCGTGCGCTGCCACTCCTCGGACTGCTCCGGCAGCGCGCCCAGCGGGATCTCGACGTCGAGGATGTCCTCCAGCTTGTGCAGCAGCGCCAGCGTCGCCTTCGGGGACGGCGGGTGCGACACGTAGTGCGGCACCGCGGCCCAGATCGACACGGCCGGGATGCCCGCCTGCACGCAGTAGTCCTGCAGGATCCCGACGATGCCGGTCGGGCCCTGGTAGTTGTTCATCTCGAGCCCGTAGAGCGACGCGGTGTCCTTGTCGTACGCCGTCCCGGTGACCGGGACGGGCCGCGTGTGCGCGGTGTCGGCGAGCAGCGCACCGAGCGTCACCACGGTCGCGACGTCCAGCTGCTTGATGTGCTCCAGCAGCTCGGCGCAGAAGGCGCGCCAGCGCATGTTCGGCTCGGGACCCTGGACGAGCACCACGTCGCGGTCGAACCCGTCGGGACGGCACACCGACAACGTCGTCGTCGGCCAGTCGACGCGGCGGGTCACGCCGTCGACCATCCGGACCGTGGGCCGGCTGACCTGGAAGTCGTAGTAGTCGTCGGGCTCCAGCTCGGCCAGTGGAGTGGCGTCCCAGTTGAGCTGCAGGTGCTCAACGGCCCGGCTGGCCGCGTCACCTGCGTCGTTCCAGCCTTCGAAGGCGACCACCATCAAGGGCCGGGAGGGTTCGGGGCGGTCGCCGGGCGGCCGCGGGGTCTCGTCGACGGGCTCACTCACCGGACCAGCCTACGACCACCGGCCTTACGCTGTTCAGCATGTCCGATCGCGGGTCGTCACCGTTGCTCGAAGCCCTCAGCTCGCGCGTCCTGGTGGCCGACGGGGCGATGGGCACCGCCCTGCAGGCCCACGACCTGAACCTGGACGACTTCGGCGGCCTCGAAGGCTGCAACGAGATCCTCAACGTCACCCGGCCGGACGTCGTCCGGTCGGTCCACCGCGGTTACCTCGAAGCCGGGGCGGACGCCGTCGAAACCAACACTTTCGGGGCCAATTTCGCCAACTTCGCCGAATACGACATCGCGGACCGGATCTTCGAGCTCGCCGAGGCCGGCGCCCGCCTGGCCCGCGAGACGGCCGACGAGTTCACGACCCGGGAGCGCCCGCGGTTCGTGCTCGGCTCGGTCGGCCCGGGCACCAAGCTGCCGACGCTCGGCCACGCGCCGTTCACCACGCTGCGCGACGCCTACCGCGAGGAGGTCCGCGGCCTGCTCGCCGGTGGCGCCGACGCGGTGATCGTCGAGACCACCCAGGACATCCTCCAGACGAAGGCGTCGATCATCGGCGCCGAACGCGCGATGGCCGCCGAGGGCCGGCACGTCCCGATCCTCGCTTCGATCACCGTCGAAACCACCGGCACCATGCTGCTCGGCACCGAGGTCGGCGCCGCACTGGCCGCGCTGGAGCCGCTGGGCATCGACGTCATCGGGCTCAACTGCGCCACCGGCCCGGCCGAGATGAGCGAGCACCTGCGGCAGCTGGCCAAGCACGCCCGGGTGCCGCTGTCGGTGATGCCGAACGCCGGCCTGCCGGAGCTGGGCCCGACCGGCGCGGTGTACCCGCTCGGCCCGGAGGCCCTGGTCGAAGCGCTTACGGGGTTCGTGCGCGAGTTCGGCGTCGGGCTGGTCGGCGGCTGCTGCGGGACGACCGACGAGCACATCCGGCAGCTCGCGGCCGCCGTCGCCGGAACCGCTCCGGTCCCGCGGCGGCCGCGGCCCGAGCCCGGCGTGTCGTCGCTCTACCAGGCGGTGCCGTTCAAGCAGGACGCCAGTGTGCTGATGATCGGCGAGCGGACCAACGCGAACGGCTCCAAGGCGTTCCGCACCGCGATGCTGGAAGGCCGCTGGGACGACTGCGTCGAGATCGCCCGCGAGCAGACCCGCGACGGCGCCCACCTCCTGGACCTGTGTGTCGACTACGTCGGGCGCGACGGCACCGCCGACATGGCGGAGCTCGCCGGGCGGCTCGCCACCGCGTCCACCCTGCCGATCATGCTCGACTCGACCGAGGTCCCGGTCCTGCGCGCCGGGCTGCAGCGCCTCGGCGGCCGGTGCGCGGTCAACTCCGTCAACTACGAGGACGGCGACGGCCCCGAGTCCCGGTTCACCCAGGTCATGGAGCTGGTCAGCGAGTACGGCGCCGCCGTGGTCGCCCTCACCATCGACGAAGAGGGCCAGGCGCGGACCGCGCGGAAGAAGGCCGACATCGCGTCCCGGCTGATCGGCGACATCACCGGGAAGTGGGGCGTGCGGACGTCCGACATCATCATCGACGCCCTCACCTTCACCATCGCCACCGGCCAGGAAGAGTCCCGGCGCGACGGCATCGAGACGATCGAAGCGATCCGCGAGATCAAACGGCGCCACCCCGACGTCCAGACCACGCTCGGCCTCTCGAACATCTCCTTCGGGCTCAACCCGGCCGCGCGGCAGGTGCTCAACTCGGTGTTCCTGCACGAGTGCGTCCAGGCCGGGCTGGACACCGCGATCGTGCACGCGTCGAAGATCCTGCCGATGGCCCGGATCCCCGACGACCGGCGCGCGGTGGCCCTCGACCTCGTCCACGACCGCCGCCGCGAGGGGTACGACCCGCTGCAGGAGCTGATGGCCCTGTTCGAGGGGGTCAGCGCGGCGTCGTCGAAGGCGTCGCGGGCCGAGGAGCTGGCCGCGCTGCCGCTGTTCGAACGCCTGGAACGGCGGATCGTCGACGGCGAGCGCACCGGCCTCACCGAAGACCTCGACAGCGCGCTGGAGCAGCGGCCCGCTCTGGAGATCATCAACGACACGCTGCTGGCCGGCATGAAGACCGTCGGCGAGCTGTTCGGGTCCGGGCAGATGCAGCTGCCGTTCGTGCTGCAGTCCGCCGAGGTGATGAAGGCGGCCGTCGCGCACCTCGAACCGCACATGGAAACCGGCGACGACTCGGGCAAGGGCCGGATCGTGCTGGCCACCGTCCGCGGCGACGTGCACGACATCGGCAAGAACCTGGTCGACATCATCCTGTCCAACAACGGCTACGAGGTGGTCAACCTCGGCATCAAGCAGCCCATCACGACCATCCTCGACGCGGCCGCGGAGCAGGGCGCCGACGCGATCGGGATGTCCGGGCTGCTGGTCAAGTCCACGGTGATCATGAAGGAGAACCTCCAGGAGATGAACTCCCGGGGCGTCTCCGCGCGCTGGCCCGTCCTGCTCGGCGGCGCGGCGCTGACCCGGTCGTACGTGGAGAACGACCTGAGTGAGCTCTACCTCGGCGACGTCCGCTACGCGCGGGACGCCTTCGAGGGCCTGCGGCTGATGGACGCGATCATGGCCGCCAAGCGCGGGGAGTCGCCCATTGTGGACGCCGAGGCGGACGGGAAACGCCGTGAGCGCAAGGAACGCCGGGAGCGCTCGCTGCGGATCGCCGAGGCCCGCAAGGCCCGCAAGGCCGAGGAGGAAGCCCTCGAAGGCCCGCCGCCCGCCCGCTCGGACGTCGCCACCGACGTCCCGCTGCCGACACCGCCGTTCTGGGGTTCCCGGGTGGTCAAGGGCGTCGCGCTCGCCGACTACGCCGCGATGCTCGACGAGCGGGCGACGTTCATGGGGCAGTGGGGGCTCAAGGGCGCCCGCGGCGGCAGCGGTCCGACCTACGACGAGCTGGTGGAGTCCGAGGGCCGGCCGCGGCTGCGGTACTGGCTCGACCGGCTGACCGCCGACGGCGTCCTGGCGCACGCGGCCGTCGTCTACGGCTACTTCCCGTGTGTCGCCGAAGGGGACGACCTGGTCGTGCTGACCGAGCCGTCGCCCGACGCGCCGGAGCGGCTGCGATTCACCTTCCCGCGCCAGCGCCGGGACCGCCGCCTCTGCCTGGCCGACTTCTACCGGCCGCGGGAAGCCGTCTCGGACGGTGTGGTCGACGTCGTCCCGTTCACCGTCGTGACCATGGGCCGGCCCATCGCCGACTACGCGAACGAGCTCTTCGCCGCCGACGCCTACCGCGACTACCTCGAGGTGCACGGCCTCGGTGTCCAGCTCACCGAAGCGCTCGCCGAGTACTGGCACTGCCGCATCCGGGGCGAGCTGACCCTCCCGGGCGGTGTGGCGGTCGCCTCAGAGGACCCGGACGACGTCGAGGAGTTCTTCAAGCTCGGCTACCGTGGGGCACGGTTCTCACTGGGCTATGGCGCCTGTCCCGATCTCGAGGACCGGGCGAAGATCGTCGCGCTCCTCGAGCCGGGCCGCATCGGCGTGAAGCTGTCCGAGGAGTACCAGCTGCACCCCGAGCAGTCGACCGACGCGATCGTCTGCCACCACCCGGAAGCCAAGTACTTCACCACCTGACCCTGGAGGGATCCACTGTGGACGGACTCGTCGCCGTGCTGTGGGACATGGACGGCACCCTCGTCGATTCCGAGAAGCTGTGGGACGTCGCGCTTTACGAGACGGCGGAAGCCCTCGGCGGCACCCTTTCCGAGGAGCAGCGGATGACGCTGGTCGGGTCCAACATGGACGACACCTCGGCGTACCTGCTCGAGGTCGTCGGCCAGCCCGTGACGCCGGAGGCGGTCGCCTCGACCGGGGAGCAGATCCGCCGCCGCACCGCCGGGCTGTTCGACGACGCGCTGCCGTGGCGCCCCGGCGCCCGCGAGGCGCTGACCGCGGTGCGCGAAGCCGGCCTGCGCTCCGCGCTCGTGACGTCCACGGAACGGGACCTCACCGAGCTGGCGCTCAACACGATCGGCCGCGAGTTCTTCGACGTCACCGTGTGCGGCGACGAGGTCGAGGGCTTCAACAAGCCGCACCCGCGCCCCTACCTCAAGGCGGCCGAGCTGCTCGACGTCGACCCGCGGCGGTGCGTGGCGGTGGAGGACTCCCCGCCGGGCACGGCGTCGGCGGTCGCGGCGGGCTGCACGGTGCTGGTGGTCCCGAACGACGTCGCGGTCGAGCCGGGGGAGCGGCGGGTGTTCCGCGACTCGCTCGTCGGGGTCGACGTGCCGGCGCTGGCGGCCCTGCTCGGCTGACCACGCCCATGTCGCTTTTCCGCTAGCCCTCGCCGCCGCGCTCGGCGATGCTGGTGGGGTGCATGAGGACTTCGAGCGGTGCGTGCGGGCCGTGCAGGCGAAGGACGCCCGGTTCGACGGGTGGTTCTACACCGCGGTCGTGACGACCCTTCCGTCCACTGTTTGACGTCGCCGAGGGCCGGATCTATTGCCGGCCCAGCTGCCCGGTGGTGCCGCCCAAACCGCGGAACATGAGCTTCTACCCGAGCGCCGCGGCGGCTCAGCAGGCCGGCTTCCGGGCGTGCAAGCGCTGCCGCCCGGACGCCAGCCCCGGCTCGCCGCTGTGGAACGAGCGCGCCGACCTCGTCGCGCGGGCGATGCGGCTGATCGCGGACGGCGTCGTCGACACCGAAGGCGTCCGCGGCCTGGCCTCCCGGCTCGGCTACAGCGTCCGGCAGGTCGAGCGCCAGGTGCTCGCCGAGCTGGGCGCCGGCCCGCTGGCGCTGGCCAGGGCCCAGCGCGCGCAGACCGCGCGGACCCTCATCGAGACGACCACCCTGCCGATGACCGAGCTGGCCCTCGCGGCCGGGTTCGGCAGCATCCGGACGTTCAACGACACCGTCCGCGAGGTGTTCGCGCTCTCGCCCACCGAGCTGCGCAGCCGCGCGAAGGGCACGCCCTCGGCCGCGGCCGGGTCGATCGTCCTGCGGCTGCCCTACCGGAAGCCGCTGTGCCCGGACAACCTGTTCGGGCACCTCGTGGCCACCGGCGTGCCGGGTGTGGAGGAGTGGCGGGACGGTGCCTACCGCCGGACGCTGCGGCTGCCGCGCGGCCACGGCGTCGTCGCGCTACGCCCCGGGGACCCCGCTGCCGGCTACATAGCCTGCCGGCTCAGCCTGACCGACCTGCGGGACCTCCCCTCGGCCACCAGCCGCTGCCGCCGCCTGCTCGACCTCGACGCCGACCCGGTCGCCGTCGACGAGCAGCTGGCCACCGACCCGCTGCTGGCGCCGCTGGTCGCGGCCGCGCCGGGCCGCCGGGTCCCGCGCACGGTCGACGGCGCCGAGTTCGCCGTCCGCGCGGTGCTCGGCCAGCAGGTGTCGACGGCGGCCGCGCGGACGCACGCGGCGAGGCTCGTCGTCGCGCACGGCGAGCCGGTCGACGACCCCGAAGGCGGCCTGACGCACCTGTTCCCGTCCCCCGAGGCCCTGGCTTCGCTGGACCCGGAGACGCTGGCCATGCCCCGCAGCCGCCGCCGGACGCTGCTGGCGCTCGTCGAAGCCCTGACCGGCGGGCTCGACCTCGGCGCGGGCAGCGACTGGGGCGAGACGCGGGCCGCGCTGACCGCCTTGCCCGGCTTCGGGCCGTGGACCGTCGAAAGCATCACGATGCGCGCCCTCGGCGACCCGGACGCGTTCCTGCCCACCGACCTCGGCATCAAGTACGCGGCGGAAGCGCTCGGCCTCGGCGGCCAGGCCGCCGTCGTCGCCCGGTCCGAGGCGTGGCGCCCGTGGCGCGCCTACGCCACCCAGCACCTGTGGGCCACCGGCGACCACGCGATCAACCGGATGCCCGCCGCCTGACCCCGTCTGGAGAACCATGCCTTCCCACCTCGTCGTGGACAGCCCCTGCGGCCCGCTGACCCTCGTCGCCGAGGACGGCGCCCTGCTCGGGCTGTACATGCATCAGCAGCGTCACCGCCCGGCCGAGACGGTGTTCGGCGAACCCAGCACCGGCGCGGAGATCTTCGACCGCGCCCAGCGCCAGCTCGGGGAGTACTTCGCCGGGCAACGCCGGGAGTTCGACCTGCCGCTGACCTTCCGCGGGACGCCGTTCCAGCGCTCGGTCTGGGCCGCCCTGCTCGAGATCCCGTACGGCGAAACCGCGTCCTACGGCGAGCTGGCGCAGCTGCTCGGCAAGCCGTCGGCCGCGCGGGCGGTCGGCCTCGCCAACGGCAAGAACCCCATCTCGATCATCGTCCCGTGTCACCGGGTGATCGGCTCGACCGGTTCGCTGACCGGCTACGGCGGCGGCCTGGAGCGGAAGCAGTACCTCCTCGACTTCGAACGCCGTCCCAGTACTCGGGAGGCCTTGTCCACTTCGGTGTGAGATCGGCGGCATCCGCGGCGGGCCGGGGCGGCGCTCGCCGGTCCGGGATGGAAGGATCTGCAGACCGTGAAGACCTTCGATGAGCTGTTCGCGGAGCTTGCCGAGCGCGCGCGTACCCGTCCCGACGGGTCCGGCACCGTCGCCGCCCTGGACGCCGGGGTGCACGCCCAGGGCAAGAAGGTGCTCGAGGAAGCGGGCGAGGTGTGGATCGCCGCCGAGCACGAGTCCGACGAGCGCCTCGCCGAGGAGATCTCCCAGCTGCTGTACCGGCTGCAGGTGCTGATGCTCGGCCGCGGTCTGTCGACCGAGGACGTCTACCGCTACCTGTGACGGGTCGCTCGAAGATACGAGGAGAGAAGCGAAATGCTGCGTGTTGCCGTGCCGAACAAGGGAGCCCTCGCCGCCGCGGCGACGGAGATGCTCGGCGAGGCGGGCTACCGGAAGCGGCATGAGCAGCGCGACCTGACCGTGCTCGACCCGGTCAACGAGGTCGAGTTCTTCTTCCTGCGCCCCAAGGACATCGCGATCTACGTCGGGTCCGGTGACCTCGACCTCGGCATCACCGGCCGCGACCTCGCCCTCGACTCGGGTGCCCCGGTCGAGGAGCTCCAAGCGCTCGGCTTCGGCGGCTCGACGTTCCGCTACGCCGCCCCGGCGGGCCAGGACTGGAAGCCGGCCGACCTGCAGGGCAAGCGGCTCGCCACGTCGTACCCGCGGCTGGTGCGTGACGACCTCGCGCGTCACGGCGTCACCGCCGAGGTGATCCGCCTCGACGGCGCGGTCGAGATCTCGATCCAGCTCGGGGTCGCGGACGCGATCGCCGACGTCGTCGAGTCCGGCCGGTCGCTGCGGCAGAACAACCTCGTGGCGTTCGGCGACCCGATCTGCGTGTCGGAAGCCGTGCTGCTGCAGCGGAAGGGCACCGAGCAGAGCAAGGCGAAGTCGCAGCTGGCGGCGCGCCTGCGCGGGGTCGTCTTCGCCCAGCAGTACCTGATGCTGGACTACGACTGCCCGCGCACGCTCGTCGAGCGCGCGATCGCCATCACGCCCGGCCTCGAGTCGCCGACGGTCGCCCCGCTGGCCGACGACGACTGGGTCGCGGTGCGCGCGATGGTGTCGCGCAAGGACGTCAACCGTGTGATGGACGAGCTCGCCGAAGTGGGCGCGAAGGCGATCCTGGCCTCCGACATCCGTTCCTGCCGCCTCTGACCCGCGCCGGTCGTGGGGTCCGGGCGGACCTCACGACCGGGGGCGGTTCGGCTTCTTCGGCAGCAGGTCGTAGAGCCCCTTGCGGGCACCGTTGTCGTTGACGTTGCGCGCCACCGCCACCTCGGAGATGAAGTCCTCGAAGACGAACTCCTCGTCGGCGGGCACCACCGCGGGCGCCTGGTTCTGCTCCAGGTAGCTGTCGAGCGTCGTCGCGATCTCGCGGAACGACAGCGCCTGCAGGGTTTCCGGGGCGTAGGTCGTGACCGGGACGCCGTGGGCCGCCGCCTCGTTCATCACCACGCCTAGCGGCAGGTGCGAGAGCATCGGGATGCCGAACTCGTACATCTCCTGCAGCGCCGCGGCCGCGTAGTGCGAGATCGGGCGCCGGTAGAGGCTCGGCACCAGGCCGAACCACGACAGCGGCTGCCGCCCGACCGTCTGCTCGACGTACCGGACCTGGTCGGCCAGCAGCCGCAGCGCGCGGATGCTCGTCTTGTCCGGCTGGACCGGGACCAGTATCCCGTGCGACGCCGCCAGCGCGTTGTTCGTCAGCACGTCCAGCGCGGGCGGGCAGTCGATGACGCAGTGGTCGTAGTTCGCGAACTGGATGACCCGCGCCAGCTGCCAGCCGGGCACACGGAACGAGTCGAGCCGCCGGATCAGGTCGAACATCCCCGGTGAGGTCGGCACGACGTCGAGCGCGCCGCCCTTGCCGAGGTTGCTGCGCGGGTGCGGGACGACGAGCTCTTCGATCGAGCCCTTCCACGTCTTCGCCAGCGCCTTGGCCAGGCTGGGCCGGTCCGCCGGCACTTCGGACAACCCGAGCATTTCGGTCGTCGCGTGGCCCTGCGGGTCGAGGTCGACCAGCAGCACCCGCCGGCCCTGTTCGGCCAGTGCGGCCGCGGTGCCGACGCTCAGCGAGGTCTTGCCGACCCCGCCCTTCTGGTTGACCACCGAGGTGATCTGCATGCCGGAGCGCTCCTCATGTCGGTCGTTCCGCGAAGGTTATTGGATGCGGGCCCGTTGTGGGTGGCTATCCGCCCCCGGCCTGTCGCGGCCGGACCAGCAGGGCCTGCGCGCCGGTGGCGACCGGGCCGCCGGCGTCGTGCAGGATGCTCGTCGCCGTGCCGATGCCGGCCGCCCCGACCAGCGTGACGGCGTCGAGGCCGATCCACTCGCCCGACGGCGGCCGCCGCAGGTGCAGGGTCAGCTCGGAGTTGATGAACCACCACCGGCGCGGGTCGAGGAAGTTGGACACGCCGTTGCCGGAGTCGGCGACGGTGAACAGCCGCTGCAGGCCACTCGGCTCCTCGCCGTCGACCAGCGGGACGCGCTGACGGGCCCAGACCGCCGCCGGGCCGGGCACGTCCATGCCGCCGCGGACGGCGCGCCACTCGACCGCGTCGAGGTAGCCGGCCTGCCAGCCCTCGGGCCACGGCGACTCGGTGACGCTGTCCGGCGCGGGCAGCAACGGGCCGGCGTCGGTGGCGACCTCGGCCGTGTCCGACGTCGCGAGCCGCCAGGCGGACGCTCGCGCGACAACCCTTTCCGCGCTCGCCAGCTCCGCCTGGAGCAGCTCGACCGACCGGCCGGGCCGCTCCACGCGCGCCCGCACGGTGAGCTCGGCGACCGGCGCCGGGCCGAGGATCTCGACGGTCACGCGCGCGAGCTGCGCCGGGTAGGCGGGTTCGACGTTTTCGAGGGCGCGCACCAGCAACGCCGAAGGCGGGCCGAAGTGTTGCGAATCGGAAGACCAGGGTCCGGCCGTGTGGGCGGTCGCGGCGAAGCGGTCACCGCCGAGGGGGACGTAGAACGCGTCGGCCATCAGTCGGCCCGGTCCAGCGGCGTCTCGTCGCCCGCGTCGGGCTCCGGCCAGCCGGGGTACTCCGGCGGGGTGCCGCCGTACTCGGGGCAGTGCGCCTGGTGGTCGCACCAGTTGCACAGCTTGCTCTTGTTCGGCCGGAAGTCGCCGGTCTTGCCCGCCTTGAGGATGGCCTGCCAGATGGCTTCCAGCGTGCGTTCGAAGCGGATCAGCTCGGCTTCGTCGGGGGTGTAGGCGAGCGACTGGCCGTCGGTGAGGTACATCAGCTTCAGCTGCCGCGGCACGATCCCGCGCAGCCGCCACAGCACCACGGCGTAGAACTTCATCTGGAACATCGCCTTGGCTTCGCCGATTTCACGCGGCGCGGCGCCGGTCTTGTAGTCGACGACCCGGATCTCACCGGTCGGCGCGACGTCCACGCGGTCGATGTAGCCGCGCAGCAGCACCCCGGAGCCGAGCTCGATCTCGACGTGCAGCTCGCACGCCTCCGGTTCGAGCCGCCGCGGGTCCTCGAGCCCGAAGTAGGCGTCGAGCAGTTTTTCCGCCGAGCGCAACCAGTCCGCGTGCTCGTCCGGCTTCTCGCCGTCGAACAGCTCCGTCCATTCCGGACGGTCCGCGGACAGCTCCGTCCACGCCGGACCCAGCAGCTCCCGCGCCTGCGCGGGCACACGCTCGGCGGCGGGCAGCGCGAAGAGCCGCTCCAGGACGGAGTGGACGAGCGTGCCGCGCAGCTGCGCCTTCGTCGGGACCTCCGGCAGCCGGTCGACCGCGCGGAACCGGTAGAGCAGCGGGCACTGCTTGAAGTCGCTGGCCCGGGACGGCGACAACGCGGGCCGCCGCCGCACCTGGGTGGCGACGGCGGAAGCGGCGGGGGGATCCGTGGTGACGGTGTCGGCGTCGGGCATGGGCAGAGCGTAACGCCGGGGTACGACAGTTCCGGCGACCGCAACGCCCGAGCCCCGCCCCAGCCGGACGACTCGCGTACCCAGCCGGACGACGCGGCCCCGGCCAGCCGTGTCGTCCGTCCGGGTACGCGAGTCGTCCGTTCGCGTACGCGTGTCGTCTGGCCAGGTACGCGGGTGAGCCGTGACACGACCCGGTTGCGGCCGGGGCCGGATCACCCGGGACCCACACCGGGGGCTCTAGGCTCTCCGGCATGGCCGCGACCAGTGAACAGGGCACCGGGGGCGCCCGGCAGGCCGTCCGCCCGGACGGCGGTCTCGTGCTGTTCCGGGTCGCCGGGGTGCCGGTGCTGCTCGCGCCGTCCTGGTGGATCGGGTCGCTGATCGTCGTGGTCCTGTATGCGCCGCTGGTCGGGCGGCTGCTCCCGGACGCCTCGGCGGCGACGTCGTGGCTGCTGGCCGGCGCGTTCGCGCTGCTGCTGGGGCTGTCGGTGCTGCTGCACGAGCTCGGTCACTGCCTGGTCGCGCTGCGGCTGGGGATCCCGGTCCGGCGGCTGCGCCTGTTCCTGCTCGGTGGTCTGTCCGAAGTGGCCCGCACGCCGAAGCGCCCGGGTGACGAAGGACTCGTCGCCGCGGCCGGCCCAGCGGTGTCGCTGCTGCTCGGCGGGTTCTGCGGCCTGCTGATGTTCGCCGTGCCGCCGGACGGCGCCGTCTGGCTGCTGGTCGCCGAGTGCGCGGTGGCGAACCTCGCGGTCGGCGTGTTCAACCTGCTTCCCGGCCTGCCGCTCGACGGCGGCCGGCTGGTCCGCGCCGGCGTCTGGGCGGCCACCGGCATCCGCGCGAAAGGCACGCGCGCCGCGGTCGCCGGCGGCGCCGTGGTGGCCGCCGGACTGCTCGTGTGGGCGCTGTGGGGCCTGGCGACGGCGAGCCCGGACCGCTGGCTGCGGCTGGGCGTCTGCGTCGTCACGGCGTGGTTCGTCATCCTCGGCGCGCGCTCGGAGCTGGCGGCCGAACGGCGTCGTGGCTGGCCCGAGGGCCTCGTGCTGGGCGAGCTGGTCCGGCCGGTGCTGCAGCTGCCGGCCGAAAGCCCGGTCTCGGACGCGCTGGCCGCGTCGGCGGGCCGGGGTGTGGTGCTGGTGCGCGCGGACGGGGTCGCCGCCGGGCTGCTGGACGAAGGCGCGGCCGAAAGGCTCGCAGGCTCGTCCCCGCACGCGCCGGCTGAGCTGGCGGCCGAGCCGATCCGCGCCGAGACCGTGCTGCTGGCCTCGGAGCCGGGGGAGGACATCGTCGAGCGGGTCCGCGAGACCCCGGCGTGGCAGTTCCTCGTGGTCGACGACGAAGGCCGCCCGGCGGGCGTGCTGCGCCGCGACGACCTGCGCGCCGCGCTGAACCGCCGCGCCCGCCGAGGCTGAGACCCGCTGCGTTCGCGGCCCGGGCGGCCTGCGAAGATCTGTCGTCGGCCATTCGGGGTACTGGAGGAAGTGTTGTCGGTCAGCGGACCGTTTCGCGCGGGTGATCGGGTGCAGTTGACCGACTCGAAGGGGCGGCACTACACCCTGACGCTGGCCGACGGCGGTGAGTACCACACCCACCGCGGCGGCCTGGCCCACGACGACCTGATCGGCCGTCCCGAGGGGTCGGTGGTCACGTCCGCGGGCGGGTCGACCTACCTCGCGCTGCGCCCGCTGCTGCCGGACTATGTGCTTTCGATGCCCCGCGGCGCGCAGGTGATCTACCCGAAGGACGCCGCGCAGATCGTGATGTGGGGCGACATCTTCCCGGGCGCGCGCGTGCTCGAGGCGGGCGCCGGCTCCGGCGCCCTGACGTGCTCGCTGCTGCGTGCGGTGGGCCCGGCCGGGAGCGTGCACTCCTACGAGATCCGCGACGACCACGCCGTCCACGCCGAGCACAACGTCGTGAAGTTCTTCGGCGAGAAGCCGGCCAACTGGTCGCTCACCGTCGCCGACCTGGCCTCGCACGAAGGCGAGGTCGACCGGGTCGTGCTGGACATGCTGGCGCCGTGGGACCAGCTGCCGAACGTGGCCGCCCACCTGGTGCCGGGCGGGGTGCTGACGGTCTACGTCGCGACCGTCACGCAGCTTTCGCGGGTCACGGAGTCGCTGCGCGAGCAGCAGTGCTGGACCGAGCCCGAATCGTGGGAAACGCTGATGCGCCCGTGGCACGTGGTGGGCCTGGCGGTCCGCCCCGACCACCGGATGGTCGCGCACACGGCGTTCCTGCTCACCGCCCGGCGGCTCGCGGACGGCACCGTCTCCCCGCGCGTGTCCCGGCGTCCCGCCAAGGGCAAGGGCTGAGTCAGCCCGGCACGCACCAGCGGCCGCTCTCCTTGTGAAGCGGGAACGGCGTGTCCTTCGTGCCGCCCGCCGCTTCGACGTGCACGAGCGCGGTCGCGGACTCGCCGCGGACCTGGGGGAGCTGCCGCAGCGTCGCCGTGACCGGCCCGGCGGCGTCCCAGGTCCGCTGCAGGCCGGCCAGCGCCTCGGCGGTCTGCGGGCGGCAGGTCAGCTTGCCGAAGGCGGCGGAGTCGTGGGCGGTGATCGCGTTGACGATCGCCTTGGCCAGCACGTTCACCGCCGCCGTGTCCACCGCGCTCGGCACGGTGGACGTCGAGGCGCGGGTCGCCGGCGGGGTGCTGCCGGACGGCGCGGGCGCGGAGCCCGACGGCGCGACGAGCAGCAGCCCCAGCACCACCCCCGCGCCGGCCACGCCGATCAGCACCAGCCCGGCGGCCAGCACGCGGTTCACCGCTGGACGGTCACTTCGGGTCCTTTTTGACGTCCAGGAGGCACCACAGCCCGGCTTCGTTCTTGCCGGTGAAGACACCCTTGGCCGTCTGGCCGTTCACGCTGTTGGTCCAGTGCACCGTGGACGAGGTGCCGGTGTCCTGGGGTGCGCCGTCCAGCTTGAGCGAGATCTCGCCGGTGACCTCGCCGACGGAGCCGTCCTGGTGGACGCTGCGGCAGATGGCCGCGTCGAGGTCCTTGGCGCTCTTGGCGTTGTAGGCGGCGGCAACGGAGTCGAACAGTTCCTGGGAGCTGGGCTTCCCGCCGGGGGCGGGCCCGCCGACGGGCTTCGTGCTCTTCGTCGAGGGGCTGGTCGGCGAACTGCTCTTGCTCTTCGGGGTGGACGTCTTCGGCGCGGACGTCGGGGCCTGGGAGCTGCTGCTCGCGGGCGGCGCGGCGGCGTTGTTGTCATCGCCGTTCGCCAGGACGAACCAGGTCACACCGCCGCCGACGAGGATCACCGCGGCGGCCGCGATGCCGACGATGAGCCCGGTTTTCTTCTTCTTGGGCGGGGGCGCGTCACCGAAGCCGCCGCCTCCGTACGGGTCGTAGCCGCCGAAGCCCTGCTGCTGGTCGTAGCCGCCCTGCTGCGGCCGGCCCCACTGGTCCTGCTGCCCGTACTGGGGATAGCCCTGCTGGGGCCCAGCGCCCGTCTGGGGCGGGTAACCGCCCTGCTGGGGCTGGCCGTAGGGATCCTGCTGCCCGTACTGCTGGGGCTGGCCGTAGGGGTCCGGCTGCCCGAACTGCTGGGTGCCGCCGTAGCCGGGCTGCGGCTGTTGTCCGCTCTGGGGGTAGCCGCCCTGCTGGGGCTGTCCGTAGGGCCCGGGCTGCTGCCCGTAGCCGCCGGGCTGCTGGCCGTAGCCGCCCGGTTGCTGCGGCGGGTAGGTCATGGGTGGTGCCCCCTAGCGTCCTTCGGAGAGGCCGGCCATGGGGCGGCCGGCGTCGGCCCGATGCTAGCCACCGGGCGTGCCCGCCGCGCGGTTAGGGCGGAACTGGCCCGAATCGCCCGGGCGCAGCGCGATTGGGGCCGTCAAGGGCTGGGTACTCCCGACGTGCTTGCTTCGTCCAGCCCAGGATGACCCCGCGACACGCCAGGGCCACGGCACACAAATGGCCCCTTGTGCTGCGGGAATGTCCGTGCTGGACGAGGTGCTGAAACCGCGACGCGCCGATCTTGTGATCCGGAAAGGCCTTTTCTTGTCGGTGATCGCCGGTACCGTGGAATGAAAAGCACTCCGAGGAGGTGCCCGATGCATCATGACCTTCCCGGAGGTCGGCGCGAGGAGGCCGACCCTTCAGCAACATCCGGAGCTGGGACGACGGCGGACGAGCAGGCTCGGCAGATCCGTTTTCTCGAGGAGGAAGTGGCGCTGCTGCGCCGCAAACTGACCGACTCGCCACGGCAGAACCGAGTTCTCGAACAACGACTCGCCGAGGCCTCGGAAAGGGTGAGCCAGCTCACCGAGCGGAACACCAAACTGGTCGAAACCCTGCGTGAAGCCCGGGGACAGCTCCTCGCGCTGCGCGAGGAGGTCGACCGGCTGGCCCAGCCACCGTCCGGGTACGGCGTCTTCGTGGAGGCGTACGAGGACAACACGGTGGACGTCTTCACGGCGGGCCGCAAGATGCGGGTGTCGGTTTCGCCCGCGGTCGAGGTCTCTTCGCTGCGTCGTGGCCAGGCGCTGCGGCTCAACGAGGCGCTCACCGTGGTCGAGGGCGGCGGCTTCGAGCGCACCGGCGAGGTGTGCGCGCTGCGTGAGGTGCTCGCACCGGACTCCGAGGGCGCGAGCCCGCGGGCGCTGGTGGTCGGGCACGCGGACGAGGAGCGGGTGGTCCTGCTCTCCGATCTGCTGGCCGAGCAGCCGCTCAAGCCGGGCGACTCGCTGCTGGTCGACTCCAAGGCCGGTTACGCGTACGAGCGCGTGCCGAAGGCGGAGGTCGAAGACCTGGTGCTGGAGGAGGTGCCCGACGTCCGCTACGAGGACATCGGTGGCCTCACCCGGCAGATCGAGCAGATCAGGGACGCGGTCGAGCTGCCGTTCCTGCACGCCGACCTGTACCAGGAGTACCAGCTGCGCCCGCCCAAGGGCGTCCTGCTCTACGGCCCGCCGGGCTGCGGCAAGACGCTCATCGCCAAGGCGGTCGCGAACTCGCTGGCCAAGAAGGTGGCGGCGGCGCGGGGCGACAACGAGGACGGGAAGTCCTACTTCCTGAACATCAAGGGTCCCGAGCTGCTCAACAAGTTCGTCGGGGAGACCGAGCGGCACATCCGCCTGATCTTCCAGCGGGCGCGGGAGAAGGCCTCCGAGGGCACCCCGGTGATCGTGTTCTTCGACGAGATGGACTCGATCTTCCGGACCCGTGGCTCGGGCGTCTCGTCCGACGTGGAGACCACGATCGTGCCCCAGCTGCTGTCGGAGATCGACGGTGTCGAAGGCCTGGAGAACGTCATCGTCATCGGCGCCTCCAACCGCGAAGACATGATCGACCCGGCGATCCTGCGGCCGGGCCGGCTCGACGTCAAGATCAAGATCGAGCGTCCGGACGCCGAAGGCGCGAAGGACATCTTCTCCAAGTACCTGGCCGAGGGTCTGCCGATCCACGCCGACGACCTCGCCGAGTTCGGCGGGGACTCGAAGGCGACGTTCGACGCGATGATCCAGCACACGGTCGAGCGCATGTACGAGGAGAGCGACGAGAACCGGTTCCTCGAGGTGACCTACGCCAACGGGGACAAGGAGGTCCTGTACTTCCGTGACTTCAACTCGGGCGCGATGATCCAGAACATCGTGGACCGGGCGAAGAAGTCGGCCATCAAGTCCGTGCTGGAGACCAACCAGCCCGGCCTGCGCGTGCAGCACCTGCTGGACGCGATCGTCGACGAGTTCGCGGAGAACGAGGACCTGCCCAACACCACCAACCCGGACGACTGGGCCCGGATCTCCGGCAAGAAGGGCGAGCGGATCGTCTACATCCGCACGCTCGTCACCGGCAAGAACCAGGACTCGGGGCGGGCGATCGACACCGCCACGAACACCGGTCAGTACCTGTAGTTCGCTGCGCACGATGGGGCGGCCGCTTCGGCGACCGCCCCATCGGCGTCTCTAGTCCCGGACCAGTTCGGCTTCGGGCACGGGTTTCGCCGTCCGGCGCAGGCGGCCGTGCGCGGCGAGGATGCCCAGCACCACGAGCACCGCGCCGGCGGGCTGGTTCCAGCTCACCGGCTCGCCCAGCACGACCACACCGAGCAGGACGCCGACGACCGGTGTGAGGTAGGTCACCGCGGAGGCGTTGGCGGCGCCCCAGGCCGCGATGATCCGGACGTTCCACGCGTAGGCGATGCCGGTGCCGAAGACCCCGAGCGCGAGCATGCTCGCCACCACCGCCAGGTCGAGGTGCACCGGCGTGGCGGCGATCGCCGGGGCCAGCAGGGCGAGGATGACCGTCGCGGAGCCGGTCTGCCCGAACGCGACGACCACCGGATCCACCCCGCGGGGCGAGACGAACCGGCGCATGTAGACGAAACACGCGCCGTAACACGTGGTGGCGCCGAGGCAGGCGAGCTGCGCGGTCAGCTGGTGGGAGACGTCGACGCCCTGCCACACGCCGACGATCGTGAGCACCCCGAGGAAACCGAGCAGCAGGCCGAGCACCCGTGGCGGCGTGAACCGTTCCTCGGGCAGCGCCGCGGCGGCGAGCAGCATCGTGATCAGCGGTGTCGTCGCGTTGAAGATGCTGGCCAAACCGGACGAAATGTACTGTTCCGCCCACGAGAACAGCAGGAACGGCACCACGCAGAGCAGCACCGACACGACCGCGAGATGGCCCCACAGCACGGGATCCCGGGGGAGTGGCCGCCGGCGCACCGCCAGGACGAAGCCCAGCGCCAGCGCGCCCAGCGCGACGCGGGCCAGGGCGACCTGGGCGGGGGAAAGCCCGCCGAGCCCGACCTTGATGAACAGGAAACTCGCACCCCACACGACGGCCAGCAGCGCGAACCGCACCGTGACCCCGAACCCACCGAACCGCATGGCCGCAGTCAAGCTGGCGGACCACCCGCGGAGCCAGCGGGTTTCGGACGTCGTTCTGTGTGTATAACGCCCTATACCGCCCGGGTAGGCTGAGACGCATGGCCAGGGGGACCGGAGAAGAAGCGTGGGCACGAGCCGTCCGGCACGTCGCGGGCCGGGTCGAGGGCCCGCCGCTGCCGGAGGACCTGGACGTCACCGTCCACTTCCACCCGGACCGGCTCGTGGGGGAGGTGCCGCTGCTGCGGCACTGGGCCACCGACGGCGTCTACCGCTCGCAGTTCGAGACGGGCACGAGCAACGGCGGCTTGACGGCGTACCCCGGCGGCGACCGCTGGCGCTGGGAGCACCGCATCTTCGGTGGCGCCTACGACGCCCTGCCGCCGTCGGCCCGGCCGAAGTACGGCTCGCTCAACTACCGCCGCCGCCCGGCGGGCGGGTCCGTCCGGTTCGGCTCCTCGCACCTTCGGCTGAAGCGGGAAGTGCTGCGGCGGACGACGTTCTGCTACCCGGACAGCTTCGCCGAGCCCGAAGACTTCGGCACGGCGGCGCACCTGCCGCTGCTGCCGCTCGCCGAAGCCGACCACCAGGACGAGCTCGACGACCACATCGAAGCCCACGTCCACGGTCCGCTCGTGCTCGCGAACGACGTCGAGGCGCTGGTGCTGGACCCGGCGTTCCGGGGCACCGACATCGAAGCGGCGGCCGCCGCCCTGCCGTTCCCGGCGTACTGGCACCACGGGTTCCGGCTCTCGACCGCGCTGCTGGCCGAACACGCCGACTTTCGCGGTGAAGACGTCGTCCGCGCCGGTGTGGAGATCGCCGAGGACGGCTGGCTCGACGCGCGGGTCATCGGCGAAGCCGTGCGCGCCGGCCGGCACGATCCCCAGGTCCTCAAGCGCGTCTGGCATTGCACCGCGCGGTTCGGCCTACACGACGGCCCCGGCCGGTAGCAGCGCCTCGGTCAGCCGCCGCCACTGCGGCATGGCCGAGGTGCCCGGCGCGACGCCGATGACCTGGACGCCCACGTGGTCGGCGCCCGCGTCGAGGTGGGCGTGCAGCTTGCCGGTGATCGTGTCGACGTCACCCCAGAACACCAGGTCGTCCACGAGCCGGTCGCTGCCGCGGCCGCCGTCGATGTCCGCTTCGGTGTAGCCGAGCCGCCGGAACTTCGCGACGTTGTACGGCGAGGTGAGGTACCGGTGCAGGTGGCCGCGGGCGATCTCCCGCGCCTTGGCCGCGTCCGTCTCGAAGAGGACGGCGTGCTCGACGCCGAGGAACGACTCCGCGCCCAGGACCTCCCGCGCCTGGGCAGTGTGTTCCGGGGTCACGTGGTAGGTGTGCGCGCCCGCCGACCGGTCCCGGGCCAGCTCCAGCATCTTCGGGCCGTACGCGGCGAGCAGCCGCCGGATCGGCGTCCGCGGCTCGGGGTTGGGACTCGTGACGGCGTCCAGCTCGTCGAGGTAGTCGTTCATCGCCTGAAGGGGCTTCGCGTCGGTTTTCCCGCCGCCGAAGCCCAGTCCGAGCAGGTGGCGGTCCGGGTACGCGTCGGCCAGCAGCAGGGCCGCGCCGTGGGTCCAGCGCGGTCCGCGCGACCAGATCTGCGCGATCCCGTTGACGACGGCGAGGCGCTCGGTGACCGACAGCAGGAACCCGGCGTGGGTCAGGGCTTCCCGGCCGGTGGTCTCCGGGATCCAGACGGCCGGCCAGCCGAGCCCTTCCAGCTCCTGCACGGAGTCCCGGATCAGGCTCGCCGGCTGATCCTCGAAGTCGAACGTCCAGATCCCGTAGCGGCCGAGCCGCGGCTTGTTCATGCATCGAAGTATCGCAGATTTACGATATGAGTCAACGGGCGATCCCGGCGACAGGGGAGGGGAGTGGTCAGAGAGAGCGGCCCAGCACGGCGACGAGCGAGGCGATCCGGGCTTCGTCACGCTTGTAGTGCGTCCACTTGCCTACGCGGGTCGCGCGCACCAGACCGGCGCGCTGCAGCTCGGCCATGTACGCCGACACCGTCGACTGCGCGAGCCCCGTCTTCTCCTGGATGTGGCTCACGCAGACGCCGACCTCGACCGGGTCGGCGATGGCCCGCTCCACGGGAAAGTGCTTCGCGGGCTCACGCAGCCACTGCAGCACCTGCAGCCGCACCGGGTTCGCGAGCGCCTTGAAGACGTCGAGCAGCTGCTCGACCTCCGGCTGGGATTCGGCGCGTGTCGTCATGGCTGCCACCGAGTATATCGACGTATAACGACCTATACTCACCGGCTGTGAGCGAAGAAAGCCGGCGGCCCCGCGCGCCCATCACCGAGTCCGACGTCCTGGCCTGGCTGGAGACGACCGCCGCCGCCGTCGAGGCGGGGGAGGTCCCCGCCCAGGACCTCATCGACATCCTGGGCGAGCTCCGCCGCGCTTCCGCGGCCTGCGCCGACGCGTCCGACTGGGCGCTGCTCGCCGCCCGCGAAGGCGGCGCGAGCCTCCGTCAGATCGCCCCGGTCTTCGGCAAGGGGTACGTCCGGGCCCCGGCCGCGCGGCTCGAGAAGCTCCACCGGCAGGCCCAGAACTCCGGTCAGTGGCTCGCCATCCTCCGGCACAAGCAGACGGCGTGAACCGCATCGCCCTCGGGCTGGCGGCGCTCGGCCGCCCCGCCTACATCAACCTCGGCCGTGACGACGCGCTGCCGAAGGTGCGCGACGTCGAGTCGATGCGGGCCGCGACGTTCACCGTCCTCGACGACGCCTACAGCGCCGGTGTCCGGCGGGTCGACGTCGCCCGGTCCTACGGGCTTTCGGAGGAGTTCCTCGCCGGCTGGCTCGACGAGCGCGGGCACACCGACGTCGTCGTCTCGAGCAAGTGGGGTTACGCCTACGTCGGCGGCTGGCGCCTCGACGCCGAGGTGCACGAGGTGAAGGAGCACTCGGCCGCGCGGTTCGCGGCGCAGTGGGCGGAAACCCTGGCGCTGCTGGGAGATCGGGTGAGCCTCTACCAGGTCCATTCGCTCACTGTGGACAGTCCGCTGTTCGGCGACGAGCCGTTGCTCGAGGCATTGGCCGAGCTTTCGGCGAACGGGGTCGCGGTCGGGTTCTCGACGTCCGGGCCGGCGCAGGCGGCGGCGATCGAGCGGGCGTTCGCGCTGGAAGTGGCCGGGCGGCCGGTGTTTTCGGCCGTGCAGTCCACCTGGAACGTCCTCGAGTCGTCCGCCGGGCCCGCGCTGGCCGCGGCGCACGCGGCCGGGAACCGGGTGCTGGTCAAGGAAACCCTGGCCAACGGCCGGCTCGCCGTCGAAGCGCCGCGGGTCGTGGCCGACATCGCCGAGGCGCACGGGACCGGGCCGGACGCGGTCGCCGTGGCGGCGGTGCTCGCGCAGGGCTGGGCCGACACCGCCGTCATCGGGCCGGCGAGCCCGGCCCAGCTGGCCGCGAACCTGGCCGCCACCACGCTTTCCCTGAGCACAGACGAGGAAGCGGCGCTGGCCGGGCTGGCGGAGGATGCAGGGGAGTACTGGCGACACCGGTCCTCTTTGGGGTGGCACTGACGGGCTGCACTACCCTTCGCAGGCACGGACGGACAACGGGAGGCCGGAGCAGGTGCGTCATCGCCAGGTGGTTGCCTTGGCCGCGGTCGCGTTGGTCGGCCTGACCGGCTGCGACGGACCCGACCCGAACAACCTCGAGACGTACTACGACGATCCGGCTCCCACGGCCACCGTCGCCCCGCCCACGACGGCAGCCCCGGCCCCCGCCGCGAGGACGGCTCCGGTGACGCCGGCGGCGCCGGACGCCGGGTTGCTCGCCGAGCGGGCGCTGCTGACCGACGCGGACGTCGCGGAGGAAGGGGTGCAGCCCGGGTCGGGCGCGGCGTCGGGTTGCCTCTCCGAGGAGACGTCGGTCGCCAGCCGGACAGCGAGCTGGCGCTACCCGAGCGGGTCGGAGCTGCGGCACCGGGTCGCCGTCTACCCGGACCAGCCGGGCGCGGACGTCGTGGCGAAGACGGTGTGCACCGGGGAGCCGGTGGACGTGCCGGCCCAGCCGGGGGTCGAGCGCCAGCGCGCCTGGTGCGAGGGCAAGACGTGCACGGTGTTGCTGGCCAAGGGAACGCTGGTGTCCGGGCTGACCGTGTCGGCGAGCACCGCGGCGCGCGCGATCGACGCGGCGAAGCGGCTGCTGCCCGCGATGGCCGCGAAGCTGACGGCTCAGCCGTAGCGGCGGAACCACTCCTGGACGCCTTCACGGCCGTCGGGGATGAAGGGCAGTTCCGGCGCCGGGTCGTCGATCCAGGCGCGCAGCTCTTCGAGCGGGATCCAGCGGCCTTCGACGATCTCTTCGGCCTGGTGGTGGATCGGGCCGTCCCAGCGGACTTCGAAGGCGAAGTTGTGGCAGCGGTTGCGGCCGTCGTCGTAGACCTTCGTGAACAGCGGAACGGGTTCCACCCCGTGGACGCCGAGCTCTTCGGCCAGTTCGCGGCGGGCGCACCCGGCCGGTGACTCGCCGGCCGCGACCACCCCGCCGGCCCAGCAGTCCCAGGTGGACGGGAACACGTCCTTTTCCGGCGTGCGCAGGTGCACGTAAACCGCGCTTCCGTCACCCGAACGGACCAGCACGACGCCGGCGGCGTGCCACAGGCCCTCCGCGCGGACCCGGGAGCGGGTGGTCGTGCCCACTTCGGAGCCGGCCTGGTCATAGAGGGCAACGAGTTCGTCACTGCCTGGCATGGGTGCATCGTTCCACTAGGGCGACCCCGTAGGGTGGTGGACATGCGGCGGATCATGGGAACCGAAGTCGAGTACGGCATCTCCGTGCCGGGCGACGCGACGGCGAACCCGGTACTCACCTCGACCCAGGTCGTGCTGGCCTACGCGGCGGCGGCGGACATCCCGCGCGCCCGGCGCGCGCGGTGGGACTACGAGGTGGAGTCCCCGCTGCGGGACGCGCGCGGGTTCGACCTGACCGGCCCCGGCGGGCCGGGCCACGACCCCGACGTCGAGGACCTGGGCGCGGCGAACGTCATCCTGACCAACGGGGCGCGGCTGTACGTCGACCACGCGCACCCGGAGTACTCGGCGCCCGAGGTGACGAACGCGCGCGACGCGGTCATCTGGGACAAGGCCGGCGAACGGGTGATGGAGGAGGCCGCGCTCAAGGCGGCGTCCGTGCCCGGCCAGCCCCAGCTGCAGCTGTACAAGAACAACGTCGACGGCAAGGGCGCCAGCTACGGCACGCACGAGAACTACCTGTGCGCGCGCTCGACGCCGTTCACCGCGATCATCGCCGGGCTGACGCCGTTCTTCGTGTCGCGGCAGGTGGTGACCGGCTCGGGCCGGGTCGGGATCGGCCAGCAGAGCGAAGAGGCCGGGTTCCAGCTCTCCCAGCGTGCGGACTACATCGAGGTCGAGGTCGGCCTGGAGACCACGCTGAAGCGCGGGATCATCAACACCCGCGACGAGCCGCACGCGGACGCGGACAAGTACCGCCGGCTGCACGTCATCATCGGTGACGCGAACATGTCGGAGTACTCGACCTACCTGAAGGTCGGGACGACGGCGCTGATCCTGGACCTCATCGAGTCCGGGATCCGGTTCGACGACCTGAAGCTGGACGAGCCGGTGCGGGCGGTGCACCAGATCAGCCACGACCCGACGCTGAAGGCGAAGGTCGCGCTGGCGAACGGCCGCAAGTACACCGGGCTGGACCTGCAGTTCGCCTACCACGAGATCGTCTCCCAGAACCTGGACCGCACGGACGCCGACCAGGCGTCCAAGGAGGTCCTGCGGGTCTGGGGCGAGGTGCTGGACGCGCTGGCGCGCGACCCGCAGGAGTGCGCGGACCGGCTGGACTGGCCGGCGAAGCTGCGGCTGCTCGAGGGCTACCGGCAGCGCGACAGCCTGGCCTGGGGCGCGCCGCGGCTGCGGCTGGTCGACCTGCAGTACTCGGACGTTCGGCTGGCGAAGGGCCTGTACAACCGGCTGGTCACGCGCGGGTCGATGAAGCGGCTGGTGACCGAGGAAGAGGTGCTGGCCGCAGTGACGACCCCGCCGTCGGACACGCGGGCCTACTTCCGGGGCCGGGCGCTGGAGAAGTACGCGACCTCGATCGCGGCGGCGTCGTGGGATTCGGTCATCTTCGACGTCGGCAAGGAGTCGCTGGTCCGGATCCCGACCCTGGAGCCGTTGCGGGGGACGAAGGCGCACGTCGGCAAGCTGCTGGACGAGTCGGCGACGGCGGAAGACCTGGTGGAGGCGCTCACCGGTTCGGACTAGGCGGGACGCACCAGCGATGGCGGCGTGACCCCGAATGTCGGGGCCGCTGGGTAGGCTAGGAAACATCAGCCACACCGGGAGGCGAGATGGCCCAGGAAAAGATCGAAAAGCACGGCGGCGGCGACTCCGACGAGGAGTTCGACGACACCGGCGCGGCGGGTCAGGAGCGGCGCGAGAAGCTCGGCGAGGACGTGGACACGATCCTCGACGAGATCGACGACGTGCTCGAAGAGAACGCCGAGGACTTCGTCCGGGCCTACGTGCAGAAGGGCGGCGAGTAGCCGCCCAGGGCGTCCGCGCCCTTGCCGACCGTTCAGCCGCCGGCCGGGGCCCTGCGTGGTGGTGACCGTGGTCCGGGTGGGCCGGGTCGCCGGGCGTGGGGTCGCGGCCCGCACAGATGGGATTTTTGAGCACGTATGGACAACACCAGGGGCATCTCGGGTCCCGCGCTGCCGGCCGCGTACTTCTCGTCGGCGACGTCGTCGTTTTCGGACTTCTTGCGGGTACAGGCGCCGGAGCTGCTTCCGGAGCGACGGGTGGGCAACGGCGCCGGTGACCTCGGCGTGCCGCACGGCACGACGATCGTCGCGCTGACGTTCGCGGGCGGTGTGCTGATCGCGGGTGACCGGCGGGCGACGTCGGGCAACCTGATCGCGAGCCGCGACATCGAAAAGGTCCACGTCACCGACGAGTATTCGGCGGTCGGCATCGCGGGCACGGCCGGGCTGGCCGTGGAGATGGTGCGGCTGTACGCGGTGGAGCTCGCGCACTACGAGAAGATCGAGGGCGTTTCGCTGTCGCTGGACGGCAAGACGAACAAGCTGGCCGGGATGGTCAAGGCCAACCTCGAGATGGCGATGGCCGGGCTGGCCGCGATCCCGCTGTTCGTCGGGTACGACCTGGAAGCCGAGGACGCCAAGCACGCGGGCCGGATCGTCTCGTACGACGCCGCGGGTGGCCGGTACGAGGAGAACGGCGGTTACGCGGGCATCGGCTCGGGTTCGCTGTTCGCGAAGTCGGCGCTGAAGAAGCTGCACGACCCGGACGCCGACGTCGAAGGCGCGGTGCGGGTGGCGGTCGAGGCGCTGTACGACGCGGCGGACGACGACACCGCGTCGGGCGGCCCGGACCTGGTGCGCCGGATCTTCCCGAGCGTCGTGACGATCACCGCGGAGCACGGCGCCGTGCAGCTGCCGGAGTCGGAGACTGCGGCCGTCGCGGAGGCCGTGGTGGCCGGGCGGATCGAGCGCCAGCAGAGCCGGCTCTCCTGACGCGGGGCCTGAACCTATGAACGTTGCAACACCGGAAGACGTGGAGCGCACACCGTGACGATGCCGTTGTATGCCTCTCCCGAGCAGCTGATGCGGGAGCGTTCCGAGCTGGCGCGCAAGGGCATCGCGCGCGGCCGGAGCGTGGTGGTGCTGAAGTACGCGGGCGGCGTGCTGTTCGTGGCCGAGAACCCGTCGGCGACCCTGCACAAGGTTTCCGAGATCTACGACCGCATCGGGTTCGCCGCGGTCGGGCGCTACAGCGAGTTCGAGAACCTGCGCGTGGCGGGCATCCGGCACGCGGACCTCAAGGGCTACCAGTACGACCGTCGTGACGTCAGCGCCCGGGCGCTGGCGAACGCCTACGCGGCGACGCTGGGCAGCATCTTCACCGAGCAGCTGAAGCCGTTCGAGGTGGAGGTCTGCGTGGCGGAGGTCGGCGCGAGCGCGGCGGAGGACCAGCTGTACCGGCTGACCTACGACGGGTCCATCTTCGACGAGCCGCAGTACATCGTGATGGGCGGCCAGAACGAGAAGATCGCGGCGAAGCTGAAGGAGACGTTCGAGGACGGCCTGGACCTGCAGGCGGCCCTGGGCGTGGCCGTGGCGGCCCTGCGCACGCCGATCCAGCCGTCGACGACGGCGTCTTCGTCGGCGGGCACCTCGTCGTCTTCGTCCGCTTCGTCTTCGTCGGCGAACGGCAACGGCGAGGCCGACCCGATCAAGCTCGAGGTGGCGGTCCTGGACCGCGACCGGCCCCGCCGCTCGTTCCGCAGGCTGACGGGCACGGCGCTGGACACGTTGCTGCCGGTGCCGGACCCGCAGGGTGACGAGCCGGAGGAGAAGCCGGAAGGCGAGTAGCACTTGGTGAAGGCGGGGGCGTGGTCGGTGACCGCGCCCCCGCCTTTGTCATGCGGGCCGGTGGGCGACGGCGAGCAGGTGCGCGCTGGCGTTGACGAGGTGCGGGTCCCGCTCGACGATCCGGGCGGCGCGCAGGGCGGATTCGGCGAGGTCGTCGAACCGGGAGAGCCCGGCCGTGTCGAGCGCGGGCCACGAAGGCCCTTCGACGCCGAAGACGGCGGTGCCGGTGAAGCCCGCTTCGGTGACTTCGTCGCGGAGTTCGTCCGCTGTGTGCCAGTGCGTGGGGACAAAACCGACGTGGGCGTCGTACGCGCCGGTGGTGATGACCGCGCGGACCGGTTCGACGCGGCCGAGGGTGCCGGTGGCGCCGGTTTCCAGCAGGGAGAGGTAACGGCTGATCCCGGCCGCCGCGAGCAGGCCGCCCGGGCGCAGCACGCGCCGGGCCTCGGCCAGCGCGCGAGCGCGGTCGCCGGCGTCGACGAGGTGGTAGAGCGGGCCGAACAGCAGGACGACGTCGTAGCTGGCGTCGGCCGTTTCGAGGTCACGCGCGTCGCCGACCGCGGCGGTGACGCCGGGCAGCGTCGCCGCCTGGTCGACGTGGGCCGGGACGACGTCGACGAGGTGGACGGGATGTCCGTCGGCGGCGAGCCAGGCCGCGTGGACGCCGGTGCCGCCCCCGACGTCGAGAACCCGTTCGTGGCCGGGCAAGAAGCGCCGGAGCAGTTCCTGGGTGCGCAGGTACTCGAGGCGGCCGTGCGGGGTGCGGGTGAGCCTGCCGGCTTCGGCGGGGCCGGTGGCGTAGTGCGTCGGGAGGTCCATGTCTCAGGGTCCCGGACGGCACAACCGGGTTTCAGGAGGTCGCGGGGGAGGCCCGGAAGTCCTGGTCGGCGAACGCGAGCAGGTACGGCAGGGTCGCCCGGGCGGTGTGCCAGGTGTGGTTGAACCCGCGTTCGGCGTGCACCACGGCGTTCTGGCCGCGGGCGCGCAGGGCGTCGGCGATCCGGTGGGCCGTCGTGACGTCGGTGGGCGCGCCGGTGCCGACGGCCAGCATCACCGAGATCGGCGCGGAGAACTTCATCGTGGGCAGGTAGCGGCGCGGGGTGTTGGCCGCGATCGCGGCCCGGTCGCCGTTCAGGACGCCGACGGAGTCGTTGAGGTCGTCGTACGGCAGGGCGATCAGCAGGGTGGCGAACTCGTCGACGTGGTGGAGGCCGATGTTGAGGGCCCCGAAGCCGCCGCCGGACATGCCGCCCAGCGCCCGGTGGCCGCGGTCGGCGAGGGTGCGGTAGCGCTGGTCGACCGCCGGGACGACCGTTTTCGCGAGGTAGGTCTCCAGCTGCGGACCGCCGGGGACGTCGAGGCACTCCCAGTCCGTGGCCGGGTTGCCCGCGGTCAGGTCGACGCTCACCACGATCATCGGCGCGATGACGCCGGCCTGCTGCAGCGCGAGCAGCGTGCCGGGCGCGTCACCCGAGGTCAGCCAGTCGCGCGGGCCGCCGAACGGGTAGCCGTGGATCAGGTAGACGACCGGGTACCGGCGGGCGGTGTCGGCGGCGTACCCGGGCGGCAGGACGACGTAGTTGCTGCCCGACGGCACGCCGTGCGCGGGGTCGGGCAGGTTCAGGACGTCGATCCGCTGCCCGGCGGCCGCGGTGCCTCCCGAGGCGTGCGGTGCCGACGGTGCTTCCTTGCCGTCGTCGAGCAGGCGGCCGGCGAGGTTGGCGACGCCGGGGCCGCGCTGCAGCAGGCGGGCCAGGTCGTCGGAGGTGCGCACGTACCCGACGTAGCTGTTCAGGGCAGTGACCGCCGCGAGCAGCAGGAGGACGCCGAACGCCGTGAGTCCCCAGCGCCGCACCCGCCGCCGGTGCGCGAGCGCGACGACCACGGCGAGGACGGCGACGGCGGCCGAGGCGAGGCCGAGCCAGATGAACGGCGACTCGAGCGGCCCGAGGTCCCGGGCGCGGGCGGTGACGTCACCGGGCAGCACGGGGTCGGTGGCGGCCCGGTGCACCACGCTCGCCAGATCCATCCCACCCCGTTCGTCGCCGAGATGCGGGCAGGGTTGCCCGCATCTCGATCAAGACGCTAGCCAGGGGTGGCTGTGGGTTTGTTGAGAAAAAGTAAAGAAAGATTAAAGGCGGTAGATGGTGAGGGCGCTGGGCCGGGACCGGAAGCGGAACCGGTTGCCGAGCGGGCCCACCTCGCCGTCGGTGGCGACGCGCCGGTGCCCGTCCAGCAGCTCGACGTCCAGCTCGGCCACATCGAGCTCCTGGTAGACGTGGCTGGCCGCGAGGGTGCGGGTGACCATCGCCAGCAGGAACCGAGCCCGCGAGTAGGGCAGGTCGGCGCGCAGGTAACGGACGTCGAGCAGACCGGTGTCGAGAGCGGGCCGACGGCTGGGCGCGAAGCCCTTCGGGGCGTACGTGCCGTTGCCGACGAACAGGAGCCAGACCTGGGTGAGCTTGCCGTTGAGGCGCACGGTCAGCGGCTTGGCGTGCCGCAGCGTCCGGGTCAGCGCGATCGCGGCCGAGGGCCACTTGGGGTGCTTTTCCTGCAGCTTCTCGCGCAGCCGGACCATCTCCGGGTAGCCGCCGAGGCTCGCGGTGTTGACGAACCAGCGGTGCGCCGTGTCGCCGTCCGCCTCCTTGATCTCGACTTCGCCGAGGTCGATGCCGACGGCGTTGCCGATCTCGGTCGCCTCGTCCGCGTCGACCATGGAACTGACACCCACGTCGCGGGCGAAGTGGTTGAGCGTGCCCGCCGGGATCAGCGCCAGCGGCAGGTCGCGCTCCGCGGCGACCGCGGCGACCGCGGCCACGGTGCCGTCACCGCCCGCCACGCCGAGCGCGCGGACCGTCCCGCGGGCGTCGATCTCGCTCTCGAGCTGGGCGATCAGGTCCTGGTCGGGGTCCGGGTGGAGGATCTCGGCCTTGGGCCAGGCGTGCCTGGCGTCCTCGGTCGGGTCCTGGCCGTCGATGCCGGACTTCGGGTTGACCAGCACGAGCATGTCGTCGCCGTCGACCATCTCGGGCGCGTCCGCGTCGTGGGCGGTGCGGGCCGGGACGTCGTCGTGCAGCGGCCACCAGTGCCGGGTCGCCAGGCCGACGCCGACCCCGATGCCCAGGCCGACCCCGACGTCGGAGGGCCAGTGGACGCCGGTGTGGACGCGAGAATAGGCGACGGCGAGCGCGAGGGGGGCCACCGCGAGACCGGCGCGCGGCGACTCCATCGCCACCGCCGTCACGAAGGCCGCGGCCGAGGCGGAGTGGCCAGAGGGGAACGAGGACGACGTCGGGCGTTTCCGCAGGCGGCGGTGCATGGGCACCTCCTCCTCGGCCGGACGGCGGCGGGGGAACAGGGGCTTCCCGATCAGGTTGGCGGCGGCGCTGGCCCCGGCGATCGCGACGACGCCTCGCAGCGCCGCGCGGCGGGGCGCGCCCTTGCGCGTGGCCAGCACCGCGGCGACCCCCCACCACAGGCGGGACTTGTTCGCCGATCTCGACAGCGCCATCAGCGCGTCGTCGGCCTTCGTCGCCGGCAGCGCGGCGCTGCGCCGCATCAGGGCGCGGTCGGTCCGGCCGACCCGCCGGAAGGCCTGGATGAGCTGGTGTGTCAAGGAGTCGCCTTCCGGAAGTCGTCAAGAGCGCCGCTTCAATCGTGCCTGATTCGGGGAGTTTTCACCGTCTGTGGCGCACTGGGGGCGTGTCGACGCCCGAACGGCGCACCTTCGAAGGGGGTGCAGCGCCTACTCTGGTGGAATGCAGCGGCGGATCTTTGGCATCGAGACCGAGTTCGGGGTCACGTGCACCTTCCACGGCCAGCGCAGGCTCTCGCCCGACGAGGTGGCGCGCTACCTCTTCCGGCGGGTCGTCTCGTGGGGCCGTTCTTCGAACGTTTTCCTGTCGAACGGCTCCCGGCTCTACCTCGACGTCGGCTCGCACCCCGAGTACGCGACGGCCGAGTGTGACGACCTGGTCCAGCTCGTCACGCACGACAAGGCCGGCGAGCGGATCCTCGAGGACCTGCTGGTCGACGCCGAGCGGCGGCTGGCCGACGAGGGCATCGGCGGCGACATCTTCCTGTTCAAGAACAACACGGACTCGGCCGGGAACTCCTACGGGTGTCACGAGAACTACCTGGTGACCCGCGCGGGTGAGTTTTCCCGGATCGCGGACGTGCTGCTCCCGTTCCTGGTCACCCGCCAGCTGATCTGCGGCGCCGGCAAGGTGCTGCAGACGCCGCGCGGCGCGGTCTACTGCCTCTCGCAGCGGGCGGAGCACATCTGGGAAGGCGTCTCGAGCGCGACCACGCGGTCACGGCCGATCATCAACACCCGCGACGAGCCGCACGCCGACGCCGAGCGCTACCGGCGCCTGCACGTCATCGTGGGCGACTCGAACATGGCCGAGCCGACGACCATGCTCAAGGTCGGCTCGGCGAACCTGGTGCTCGAGATGATCGAGGCGGGTGTCCAGTTCCGCGACTTCACCCTCGACAACCCGATCCGGGCGATCCGCGAGATCAGCCACGACCTCACCGGCCGCCGCCAGGTGCGCCTCGCCGGCGGCCGCGAGGCCTCGGCGCTGGACATCCAGCGCGAGTACCACGCCCGTGCCGTGCAGCACCTCAAGGACAACGGCTCGACCCCGGCGAACGAGCGGGTCGTCGAGCTGTGGGGCCGGGCGCTGGAAGCGGTCGAGCAGCAGGACTTCGGCAAGATCGACACCGAGATCGACTGGGCGATCAAGCACCGGCTGGTCGAGCGCTACCGGCACAAGCACGACCTCGACCTGTCCAGCCCGCGGATCGCGCAGCTCGACCTCGCCTACCACGACATCCGCCGTGGCCGGGGCATCTTCGACCTGCTGCAGCGCAAGGGCCTGGTCCGCCGGGTCACCGACGACGGCGAGATCGAGGCCGCCAAGGACACCCCGCCGCAGACGACCCGGGCGAAGCTGCGCGGCGACTTCATCGCCGCCGCCCAGGCCGCCGGGCGCGACTTCACCGTCGACTGGGTGCACCTGAAGCTGAACGACCAGGCCCAGCGCACGGTGCTGTGCAAGGACCCGTTCCGCTCGGTCGACGAGCGTGTGGAGCGCCTGATCAGCTCGCTCTAGTCCCGCGCGCGCCCGCCCGGTGTTCCCTACGAAAGTCGCCGGGCGGGTGCGGCAGGATCTCCCGCATGCGTGTTGTGCTGCTCGTGCTCGCCCTGCTGGTCTCGGTGGCGGCTCCGGCGTCGGCGGGGGAGCACTCGCCGAAGTGGGACGTGAAGGCCACTGGCGTCACCGCTCAGTTCCGTGGCCTGTCCGCGCTCAGTGCGCGCGTCGCGTGGGTCAGCGGCACACAGGGGACCGTCCTGCGCACCACCGACGGCGGGGCGAGCTGGAAGTCCGTCGGCCCGCCGGGTGCGGAGACGCTCGAGCTGCGGGACATCGAGGCCTTCGACGCCGACCACGCCGTGACCCTCTCGATCGGCCCGGGCGCCGACTCGCGGATCTACCGGACCGACGACGGCGGCAAGCACTGGCGCCAGACGTTCCGGAACACCGAAGCCACCGCGTTCTACGACTGCCTGGCCTTCTTCGACCCCTGGCGCGGGCTCGCGATGAGCGACCCCGTCGACGGCCACTTCCGCGTCCAGGCCACTTTCGACGGCGGCCGCAGCTGGCGCCCGGTGCCCGACAGCGGCTTCCCGCCCGCACTGCCCGGCGAGGCCGGGTTCGCCGCCAGCGGCCAGTGCATCACCACGTCGGGACCGTTCGACGCCTGGCTCGCCACCGGCGGCGGCGCCACCGCCCGCGTCCTGCACTCCGGCGACGGCGGCCGCCACTGGACGGCGTCCGACACGCCGTTGCCGAGCAGCCCGTCCGCCGGCGTGTTCGCCGTCGCGTTCCGGACCCCGGGCGAGGGCATCGCGATCGGCGGCGACTACGCGAACCCGACCGCGCCCGGCCCGGCCGTCGCGCTGACGAAGGACCGCGGCCGCACCTGGCGCACCCCGGGCCAGTACCCCGCCGGGTACCGTTCCGGGCTGGCCTGGCGGGGCGGTGGCGTCATCGCGGTCGGCACCGGCGGCAGCGACTACAGCCCGGACGGCGGGCGGCACTGGACGTCGTTCGACACCGGCAGCTTCGACTCGGTGGACTGTGCCGGACCGAGCTGCTGGGCCAGCGGCGCCCAGGGCCGCGTCGCGCGCCTGAGCCGCTAGAGCACCTGGCCGGTCGGGCGGACCATGATCTCGTTGACGTCCACGTGCGGCGGCTGCTGCAGCGCGTAGAGCACCGCGCGGGCGATGTCGGCCGGCTCGAGCTTCGGCTTCTTGCGCATCTCGTCGTCGAGGATGTCGGTGTCGGTGATGCCCGGGTTGACCAGCGTGACCCGCACACCGGAGCCGACGGCCTCCTCGCGGATCGACCCGGCCAGCCCGGTCACCGCCCACTTCGTCGCCGAGTACAGGCTCGCGTTGCGGATGAACCGGCCGGCGACCGAGCCGGTGATCACCAGGTGCCCCGACGACTCCGCGAGCGCGGGCAGCGCCGCGCGGGCGGTGTAGGCGGCGCCGAGCACGTTGGTGCGGACCATCTCCGCCCACTGCTCCGGGTCGTCGCCGCCGTTGCCGAAGAACGACGTCCCGACGCCGACGCCGGCGTTGGCGAAGGCCGCGTCGAGCCGCCCGAACCGCTCGACGGCCTTGCTCACGGCGTCCGAGATGCTCGGCCAGTCGCCGACGTCGGCGCCGAGCGCCAGCGCCCGGTCCTCACCGAGCTCGGCGGCCAGCGCGGCGGCGGACTCGGCCTTGCGGGCCACGAGCGCGACCTTGAACCCGGTGGTGGCGGCCAGCCGCGCGGCGGCGGCGCCGAGCCCGCGTGAGGCGCCGGTGATGAGAAGAACACGATCATCCATGCGTCCAGGCTAAGCACGATTCACGGCGTCAGCACGAGCCTGCCGCGCAGCCCGCCCGCTTCCAGCCGTTCGTGGGCCTTTGCCGCGTCCGCCAGCGGCAGCACGTCGGCGACGCGCGGGGGAAGGATCCGGGCCAGCTCGGCCAGCCGCACGCCGTCCGCGCGGATCCAGACGTTCCGCACGCGGACGCCGCGCAGGGGGATCGGCGCGGCCCCGGCGGCGAAGGCGACGAACTCCCCGCCGCCGCGGACCGCGTCGAGCGTGTCCAGGCCGAGGAGCGCGGTGTCGAGGGCGGCGTCCACCCCGCCCGGGACCAGGGCCCGGACCCGCTCGGCGAGGTCCGGGCCGCGCGGGACGAACAGGTCCGCGCCGAAGCCCCGGACGGTGGCTTCGTCGCTTTCGGCCGCGACGGCGACGACAGGCAGCTTCCGGGCGTGCGCGAGGGCGACGGCGTACCCGCCGACCGCGCCCGCCGCGCCGGTGACCAGGACGGTCCCGGTGGTTTCGACGAGGTCGAGCGCCTGGGCGGCGGTGAGCGCGTTGAGGGGGAGGGTGGCCGCTTCGACGAGGGAGACGCCGGTGGGCGCGGGAGCTACGGCGGAAGCGTCGAGGACGACGTGGTCGGCGTAGGCGCCGAGCGGGAGGGCGATCCGGTCGCGCAGGCCGATCACCGCGGTGCCCACCTCGAAGCCGGAGCCCGCGTCGACCTCTCCGGCGACGTCCCAGCCGAGGCCGAGCACCTCCCGCGGCGGGATCACCCCGGCCTCGGTCAGGATCCCGGCCCGGGTCGCGACGTCGACCGGGTTGACCGCGGCCGCCGCCACCCGGATCCGCACCTGCCCGGGACCCGGCTCCGGCACCGGCACTTCGAGCTGTTCCAGCACCTCCGGGCCACCGAACCGGCGGACCACGATCGCACGCATCTTCGTCTCCTTCGCGAGGTGAACCTTCCTCGCGAACGTATGGGGAGCTACTCTCCAACGGGAAGTACGCACCCGAAGGTGCCCACGGCACGAGGAGGTTCGCCCGGTGGCCACGCGCACGGCGGAACAGCGGCGGCAGGACGAGAAGGCCGCCTACGACGCCTACCTCGCCGCCTGCCCCACCCGGAAGCTGCTCGACGAGATCGCCGGCAAGTGGGTCAGCCTGGTCCTGGTCGCGCTCGGTGACGGGCCGCAGCGCTACAGCGACCTTTCGCGGCGCATCGCCGGGGTCAGCCAGAAGATGCTCACCCAGACCCTGCGGGTGCTCGAACGCGACGGCCTGGTGCGCCGCGAGGTGACCCCGTCGGTGCCCGTGCGCGTCGACTATTCCCTTACGCCGCTGGGAGAAAGCCTGCGCGCGCTGATGGCCGGGTTCAAGGACTGGGCCGAGGCGAACTTCGACGCCGTGGACGCCGCGAGGGGCGATTACGACGCGCGCACCCCGGACCTCACGATCGGGCCGGGCGGCGCGGGCTAGGCTCTACGGGGTGTCCACCGCACGCGCCGAACGGCTGGTCAATCTGGTGCTGGCCCTCCTGTCCACCCGGCAGTACCTCACTGCCGAGCGGATTCGCGGCATCGTGCCCGGATACGGCGACGCCGCCAGCGACGACGCCTACTTCCGGATGTTCGAGCGCGACAAGACCGAGCTGCGCGAGCTCGGCATCCCGCTGGAGACCGGCCGCAACTCCGCCTTCGACGCGATCGAGGGCTACCGCATCGCCCGCCGCGACTACGAGCTCGGCGAGATCGACCTCGCGCCCGACGAAGCCGCCGCGGTCGCGCTGGCGTCCCGGCTGTGGGACTCCCCGGAGCTGACCGGGCAGGCGCAGGGCGCGCTCGTGAAGCTGCGCGCCGCCGGCCTGGAGGTCGACGACCAGGCGCCGATGATCGTCGAGCCGCGCGTGCGCGCCGAACCGGCGTTCGGGCCGCTGCTGGCCGCGGTGCAGAACGGCCAGGTCGTGCGCTTCGAGTACCGCCGCAGCGGCTCGCCCGAACGCATCATGCGCACCCTCGAGCCGTGGGGTGTCGTGTCGTGGAAGGCCCGCTGGTACGTCGTCGGGCACGACCGCGACCGCGGCGCCACCCGCTGCTTCCGCCTCTCCCGCGTCACCGGCCAGGTGCGTCCGGTCGGCAAGCCCGGCGCCGTGCACCGCCCGGAAGGCGTCAACCTGCTCAAGCTCGTGTCGGTGACCGGTGACTCCGAACCGGCCCCGGTGACCACCGCGCGGCTCTGGGTCGCCGACGGCCGCGCCGCCGGGGTCCGCCGCCGCGGGAAGGTCATCGGCCGGGAGACCGTCGACGGCGAAGAGGGCGACCTCGTCGAGATCGGGTTGTACTTCCCGGAGTCCGCGGCCGACTGGATCACCGCCCAGGGCCCCGACGTCCTCGTGCTCGAACCCGACGTGCTGGCCAAGACGGTCCAGGACCGGCTCGAAGCCGTCGTGGCCCGGCAGGGGAGCGCTTCGTGAGCGGGTCCACCGACCGGATGCCGCGGCTGCTGGCGCTCGTGCCCTACCTGCTGGCGCGCCCGGGCATCCGCGTCGACGAGGCGGCGCACGACTTCGACGTCACGCCGAAGCAGCTGCGCAAGGACCTCGAGCTGCTGTGGATGTGCGGGCTGCCCGGCTACGGGCCCGGCGACCTGATCGACCTGTCCTTCGAGGGTGACACGATCGTCGTCACCCACGACGCCGGGATGAACCGCCCGCTGCGGCTCACCGGCGGCGAGGCGACCGCGCTGCTGGTGGCGCTGCGTGCGCTGGCCGAGACGCCGGGCGTGGTCGACGGCGACGCGGTGCGCCGTTCCATCGCCAAGATCGAGTCCGCCGCCGGGCAGGCCCAGCCCGCCGGCGTCGTCGTCGGCGGGGGCGTGCGCGAAGGCAAGAAGACCGCGCGGACCCGCGAGCAGGTCGCCCAGGCGCTGCAGGACGGGCGGGCGCTGCGGATCCGCTACTACACCGCGTCCAAGGACCAGGTCACCGAGCGCACGGTCGACCCGATGCGGCTGCTCATCGTGCAGGCCGTCGGGTACCTGGAGGCCTGGTGCCGCCGCGCCGAGGGCGTCCGGCTGTTCCGGCTCGACCGGATCGACGAGCTGACGGTGCTCGACGAGCCGTCCCGGCCGCCCGCGCACGCCCACCCGACCGACATTTCCGACGGCGTCTTCCGCGAGCGTCCCGACCAGCGGGAAGCGGTGCTCGTCCTCGACCCGGACGCACGCTGGGTAGCCGAGTACTACCCCTGCGAGGAGCTCGACGAGCTCGACGGCGGCCGGCTCCGCATCCGGATGCGCTACGCCGACCAGTCCTGGATGGTGCGCCTGGTGCTGGGTCTGGGCGGGGAAGCGCTGGTGGAGAGCCCGGCCGACCTCGCGGCGGACGTCGGACGCCGGGCGGCCGACGCGGTGGCCCGAGCCCGTCACCTTCCGTCAACCTGCGACCACTAGGGTGATCGACGTGCCGTACCTGCCCACCGTCGTGCTCGCCGCGATCGGCCTGCTGCTGCTCGTCGTCCTGCTGGTGCGGACCGCCAAGGTCTTGCGTGGTTTCAAGCAGACCGCAAGCATGGTGGCTACGAACACCCAGGACCGGGCCGGGCTCCTCCGCGCGCGGTCGGCCGCGCTGCGCGTCGCCTTCGCGGAGCGCCGCCGGAAACCGGAAAACCAGTAACATCCCTACCAGACGCAGATAGGAGGCCATCTTGTTCGCCAACGGATTGCAAGGATGGCATTTGATCATCTTGGTGCTGCTCGTCGTGCTGCTGTTCGGGGCCAAGCGGCTTCCCGATGCGGCGCGGTCGATCGGCAAGTCCATGAAGATCTTCAAGGCCGAGACCAAGGACCTCGCGGGCGACAAGAGCGCCTCGCCCGAGGACGCCGAGCCCGTCGAGACCAAGCAGATCCCGGCCACGCCCGTCGCCCCGCCGGCGACCGCCGCGACCGACCAGCAGGTCGCCGAACTCCAGCGGCAGCTCGACGAGCTGAAGAAGCAGCAGTCCGCCGACCAGCCGCAGAAGAACGCCAGCTGAGCGGCTAGGCCACACCCGGTCCCTGGTCCACGGAGCGCGCCCCAGCCGGCGCGCTCCGGCGGACACCGACGAGAACGGAACATCCCGTGGCGGAACCCGCCTCCGGAAACGGCGACACCCGCCGGTCGAAGCGGAGCAAGCGCAGCCGTCGCAAGAACCCCGACGGCACGATGACGCTCATCGAGCACATCTACGAGTTCCGCCGCCGTCTCGGCTTCGCGCTGCTCGCCGTCGTCGTGGGCGGCATCCTGGGCTTCTTCTGGTTCAGCACCAAGGTCGGGCCGATCCCGTCGCTCGGCGAGATCGTCAAGGACCCGTACTGCGCCATCCCGCCGAGCCGGCGGCTCAACGGCTACCAGGGCTGCCAGCTGCTGCAGACGGTGCCGTTCGAAGCCTTCATGATCCAGCTGAAGGTCGGCCTCGCGGCCGGTGCCGTGCTGTTCTCGCCGGCGTGGCTCTACCAGGTCTGGGCGTTCATCGCGCCCGGGCTGTACTCCAAGGAACGCAAGTACGCGTTGACGTTCGTCGGCTTCGCCTCGGTGCTGTTCGCCGCCGGCGCGGTGCTCGCGTACATGCTGTTCCCGCACGCCCTGCAGCTGCTGATGGGCTTCGGCCAGGACGAGTTCGTCACGGCGCTGACCGCCGACAAGTACATCTCGTTCATGCTGTCGCTGCTGATCATCTTCGGGATCAGCTTCGAGCTCCCGCTGCTCGTGGTGATGCTCAACCGCGTCGGCGTGGTCAAGTACCGGCAGCTGAAGAAGTGGCGCCGCGGCATCGTGTTCGCGCTGTTCGTCTTCGCCGCGTTCGTCACCCCCGGCTCGGACCCGTTCTCGATGCTCGGCCTGGCCGGCGCGCTGACCGTGCTGTTCGAGCTGTCGGTCCAGCTCGCCCGTATCCACGACCGCAAGAAGGACCGGGAACGCGCGGACGAGGGCTGGGACCAGCTGGACGACGACGAAGCGGCGCCGTTCGACTACACGCCGAGCAAGATCGACGACGAGCCGTCCACACCGACCACCTCCGGCGGCCGGTCCGGCACCGACGACATCACGTAGTGGGGATCCACGCCGCGCTCGCCGTGCACCCGGCCTCGGGGCACGGCGCGGCCGCCCGGATCATGGACACGGTCGCCGAGCGCCTGCGCGCCGCCGTCGACCGCCTCGACGTGCTGGTCGCCAACACCGTCGAAGAGTCCCGTGAACTGATGCGGACCTCCCACAACGCGGGCCTCGACGTCCTGATCGTGCTCGGCGGGGACGGCGCCGCCCACCAGGGTGTCCAGTTCTGCGCCGACCACGACGTCGCGCTCGGGCTCGTCCCGGCCGGCACCGGCAACGACTTCGCCCGCGCCCTCGGGGTGCCCGGCGAGCCGCTGCCGGCGGTCGACGCGCTGGTGGCGGCCCTGAAGTCGGGGGCCCGGCGGCGGATCGACCTGGGCCGCCTCGGGGACACCTGGTTCGCGACCGTGCTGTGCGCGGGTTTCGACGCGAGTGTCAACGAACGCGCCAACCGGATGCGCTGGCCGTCCGGGCCGCGCCGCTACGACGTGGCGATCCTCGCCGAGCTGGCCGCGTTCCGCTCCCGGCCGGTGGTGGTCGACACCGGCACCGAGCGCCTGGAGCTCGACGCGACGCTGGTGGCGGTCGGCAACACGCGCTTCTACGGCGGCGGCGTCCCGATCTGCCCGACGGCCGACCCCGAGGACGGCGTCTTCGACGTCACCGTCGTCGGGGACGTCAGCCGCCGCGGCCTGATCCGCATGCTCCCGGGCCTGCGCACCGGCAAGCACCTCACTCACCCGGCGGTCCGCACGCTGCGCGCCCGTTCGGTCTCCCTGACCGGCAACACCTGGCCCGCCTACGCCGACGGTGAGCCGCAGGGGAGCGTGCCGGTGACGGTCAGCTGCGTCCCGGGCGCGCTGACGGTCCTGGCCTAACGCTCGTATCCACCCGCCCGGGCCACCAGCTGCCGGAAGTGCGCGGGCGTCAGCAGCCGCTCGGCGCGCGTGTCCGCGAAGTACACCCCGCCGCAGCGGTGGCAGAACCAGCCCTGCTCCCACAGCTGCTTCGCCGCCGGCACCCCGCGCCGCTGACGGCGGTGCGCCCGGACCCGCCGGACGTAGAGCCACACCAGCGTCCCGGCCGCGACGTACACGCACAGCGACGGCAGCGAGATCAGCACGATCCCCAGCACCTTCGCCCCGGCCCCACCGGGCGGCGGGTCGTCGGCCGCCGACAGTGGCAGCAGCAGGAAGCAGCTCCCGACCAGCGCCAGCAGCACCACCGCGGCCAGCAGGCCGCCGCTGCGGCGCGGGGGAGGGAAGGGGTCGAGCGCCCGGGCGACCCCGGACACCGTGATCCCCGAAACCTGGCTGCTCGTGTACAGGACCCCGTCACCGGCCGGCACAGCCACCACCGGCCCCTGACCCCGGTAGAACGAATGCCCGCCGTGGTAGACCGCGGGCACGTGCTGCACCTGGTCCAGCTGCCCGCAGCTCGGACACGGCTCGGTCATCACCACCCACCTCCCGCCCTCATGCAGCCTCCGACGCCGCCCGGCCCGGACCGGTTCCCGCCACCTTGGTGTATAACGACCTATACGGCGGCCGCTTCCAGCCGACACCGGCGTGTCGGCCGGAAGCAAAAGAAGCAGTGACTGCGGGCCGCCACGCCGTCGGTCACACCGCGTGCAAACTGTCGGGGGCATGTGGAACCCTGACGAGGTGGCCAGTAGCCCTTCTCAGTCCCCGGCCGAGGCCTTCGCGGCCTCCTCGCGTCGAGGGAAGTACCCCCAGCTGACGCGCTTCGCCGCGGAAGCGTCCTTCGAGTTCGACGAGTTCCAGATCCGCGGGTGCGAAGCGCTCGAAGGCGGCCACGGTGTGCTCGTCTGCGCGCCCACCGGCGCGGGCAAGACGATCGTCGGCGAGTTCGCCGTGCACCTGGCGCTGGCCGAAGGCCGCAAGTGCTTCTACACGACGCCGATCAAGGCGCTGTCGAACCAGAAGTACGGCGACCTCGTGGCGCGCTACGGCTCGGACGCGGTCGGGCTGCTGACCGGCGACTCCTCGATCAACGGCAACGCCCAGGTGGTCGTGATGACCACCGAGGTGCTGCGCAACATGCTCTACGCCGGGTCGTCGACCATCACCGACCTCGGGTACGTGGTCATGGACGAGGTGCACTACCTCGCCGACCGGTTCCGCGGCGCGGTCTGGGAAGAGGTGATCCTGCACCTGCCCGAGCACGTCCGCGTGGTGGGGCTGTCGGCCACCGTCAGCAACGCCGAGGAGTTCGGCGAATGGCTGGTGGAGGTCCGCGGCGACACCACGGTGGTCGTCGACGAGCACCGGCCGGTGCCGCTCTGGCAGCACATGCTGGTCGGGAACCGGCTGCTGGACCTGTTCGCCGGCGAGGACGTCCATTCGGCCGGCGCCGAGCTGCGGATCAACCCGACCCTGCTGCGGCGCACCGAGGAGATCGGCCGCCAGTACGCGCCCGCGGGGTTCCGCGGTCCGCGCGGGTCGCGGCGGGGCGCGCCGCGGATGCCGCGGTTCCGGCCGCCGTCCCGGGTGGACGTGGTGGAGCAGCTGGACCGGGCGGGGTTGCTGCCGGCGATCGTGTTCATCTTCTCGCGGGCGGGCTGTGACGCCGCGGTCACGCAGTGCGTGCGGTCGGGGCTGCGGCTCAACGGGCCGGACGAGGTCGAGGAGATCCGCCGGATCATCGAGGAGCGGACGTCCGAGCTGCCCGAGGGTGACCTGGGGGTGCTCGGGTACTGGGAGTGGCGGGAGGCGCTGGAGCGGGGGATCGCCGGGCACCACGCGGGGTTGCTGCCGGCGTTCAAGGAGACGGTCGAGGAGCTGTTCGTCCGCGGGCTGGTGAAGGCCGTGTTCGCCACGGAGACCCTCGCGCTCGGCATCAACATGCCGGCCCGGACGGTCGTGCTCGAACGGCTGGTGAAGTACAACGGCGAGGCGCACGTCGACCTGACGCCGGGGGAGTACACGCAGCTCACCGGGCGGGCCGGGCGGCGCGGGATCGACGTCGAGGGGCACGCCGTGGTGGCGTGGCAGCCGGGGGTCGACCCGAAGCAGGTCGCGGGGCTGGCTTCGACGCGGACCTACCCGCTGCGGTCGTCGTTCCGGCCTGGCTACAACATGGCCGTGAACCTGGTCGCCCAGGTCGGCGCGAGCTCGGCGCGGGAGCTGCTGGAGCAGTCGTTCGCGCAGTTCCAGGCCGACCGGTCGGTGGTGGGCACGGCGCGGCGGATCGAGCGGAACAAGGAAGCCCTGAAGGGCTACACCGCCGCCGTGACCGGGGAGTTCGACGAGATGCTCGAGTACGTCGAGCTGCGCGCGAAGATCTCGACGCGGGAGAAGGCGCTGTCGCGGCAGAACACGGCGGTGCGGCGGGCCGGGACCGCCGAGTCGCTGGAGAAGCTGCGCAAGGGTGACGTCATCGCCGTGCCCGCGGGCCGGCGGGCGGGGCTCGCCGTCGTCGTGGATCCCGGGCTGGACCCGATCCGTGAGCCGCGGCCGGTCGTGGTGACCGAGGACCGGTGGTCCGGACCGCTGTCGGTGGCCGACTTCCCGGCCCCGGTGGAGGCGTTGGGCCGGATCAAGCTGCCCAAGCACATCGAGCTGCGCTCGCCCAAGACCCGCCGGGACATCGCCTCGACCCTGCGCAACGCCGGGATTTCCTTGCCGGGCAGGCAGAAGCGGCGGTCCGGCACGAACGAGGACGGTGAGCTGGCGGCGCTACGGCGGGCCCTGCGCGCGCACCCGGGCCACGGGCTGGCCGAGCGGGAGGCGAACCTGCGCTGGGTCGAGCGGTACCAGCGGCTGGCGGCGGAAACCCAGCAGCTGGAACGGAAGGTGGCCGCGACCACGCACTCGCTGGCGCGCGCGTTCGACCGGATCCTGGCGCTGCTGGGGGAGCGCGGCTACCTGGGGCCGGAGTCGGCCGGGGACGGCGAGGACCGCGTCACCGAGCACGGCCGGCGCCTGACCCGGCTCTACAGCGAGTCCGATCTGCTGGCCGCGGAGTGCATCCGGCACGGCGTGTGGCGCAAGCTCGGGCCGGCGGAGCTCGCCGCTGTCGTCTCGACGCTGGTGTTCGAGGCGCGCCGGGACACCGCCGGGGAGCCGCGGCTGCCCGGCGGCGCGGTGCCCGAGGCGTGGGAGGAGACCGCGCGGCTGTGGGTGGAGCTGACCGAGGACGAGCGGCGGCACCGGCTCGACCGCACCCGGGAGCCGGACGCGGGGTTCGCGTGGCCGGTCTACCGGTGGGCGCGGGGTGAGTCGCTGGAGAAGGTGCTCACGGCGGCGGAGGCGAACGGCCAGGAGCTGTCGGCGGGGGACTTCGTCCGCTGGTCACGCCAGGTGATCGACCTGCTCGACCAGATCCGGGACGTGCTCGGCAAGGGCGACCCGGTCGGCGCGGCGGCGGCCGAGGCGGTGAAGGCGCTGCGCCGGGGCGTGGTGGCCGCGGGCGCGGCGTGAACTCCGTGTCAGGCCTGCTCGCCGGCGGCGGCGGGGATGTGCGTGGACACGTGTGCTCGGCTCCGACCTGTGGTTGGATCGCGAACAACACCGTGCGTACGCGGCTTGACGACGGTTTCGGGGTGGACAGCGAGATGATCGAGGCAGGCGGAGGCAGACGATGAGCACGCCGTATGGCGGCAACGACCCACAGCAGCCCCAGTACGGGCAGCAGCCGGGCGGCGCGTACCCGCCGAGCGGCCCGCAGGAACAGCCCCAGTGGGGCCAGCAGCCGCCTTCGTACGACCCGAACCAGCAACAGCAGTGGGGCCAGCCGCAGCACCCTCAGCAGCCGCAGTACGGGCAGCAGCCCGGCGGGTACACCCCGCCGCAGCAGCCGCAGTGGGGTCAGCAGCCGCCGCCGTACGGTCAGCAGCCGGGCGGCGGGTATCCGCAGAGCGGCCCGCAGGCCCAGCCGCAGTACGGGCAGCAGCCGGGTGGGGCGTATCCGCAGAGCGGGCCGCAGGCGCAGCCGCAGTACGGCCAGCAGCAGCCGGGTCAGTACGACTACGGCCAGCAGCAGCAGTTCCCCGGCGGGGCGGCTCCGGAGGGCGAGAAGCCGGAGAAGTCCAAGAAGGGCCTGCTGATCGGCATCGTGGTGCTGGTCGTGGTCGTCGCGGTGGTCGGCATCCTCGGTTTTGTCGCGCCCGGGTTCTTCAAGACGCAGGTCTTCAACAACACGCAGATGCAGACCGACGTGCAGAAGCTGCTGACGGAGACCTACAAGATCGACGGGGTCACCGGGGTGACCTGCCCGGCCGAGCAGAAGGTCGAGGACGGTGCGAAGTTCGAGTGCACCGCGACCATCGCCGGCAAGCCGCAGCAGATCACGATCACGGTGAAGGGTGACGGCGGCAACTACGAGGTGTCGCCGCCCGCCGCGAAGTAAGCACGCGCACGAGCCGAGGTCCGGCCACCGGGGTATTCCGGTGGCCGGACCTCGGTCGTTCCGGCGATGATCCGGGCATGACCGATTTCGAGATCCGGACCCTGCGCGTCGACGAGCACCGTGCCGCGAGCAACCTCTTCCGCGACAGCCTGCACGCGGCGCCGAGCGACGACGCGGACTGGGAGCGGGCCGCCCGCGCCTACCAGCCCGGCGGGACGCTCGGGGCGTTCGATCCGGAGCTCGTCGGGACGGCGCGGTCGTTCGACGCCGAGCTGGCAGTCCCGGGCGGCGCGCGGCTGCCGATGGCCGGGGTGACCGGGGTCGGCGTGCGGGCCGACCGCACGCGCCGCGGGGTGCTGAGGGCGTTGATGACGACCCAGCTGGAGGACTTCGCCGCGCGGGGTGTGGTGTTCGCGAACCTGCTCGCGTCGGAGGCGCCCATCTACGGGCGGTTCGGGTACGGCCTGGCGACTCGGTGCCGTGGCTACAGCGTCGACCGGCATCGGGCGCGGCTGCACCCGGACGTTCCTTCGAGCGGTGAGGTCGAGCTGCTGGAGCTCGACGAGGCGCTGGAAGTGTGCCCGCGCGTGTACGACGGTCTCGAGTTCCGGCCGGGCATGATGACCCGGCCCGAAGTGCTGTGGCGGCTCTACGAGAACCACGCGCGGCGCACCAGCCCGCCGGTGAAGGCGCTGGTGCACCACGGACCCGACGGCCCGGACGGGTACGCCACCTACTACGTCGACGGCCTGCAGAAGCACCCGTGGACCAAGCAGCTGCACCTTGTGGATCTCTTCCCCGGCACGCCGGCCGCGTTCGCCGGGCTGTGGCGGTTCCTGCTCGGCATCGACCTCGTCGACCGGATCGTCGCCGACGCCCGGCCGCTCGACGAGCCGATCGAACTGATCCTCGAGGACCACCGGCGGAGCACCGTCGACCGGATCGGGGACGAGCACTGGACCCGGCTCGTCGACGTCCCGAAGGCGCTGGCGGCCCGCGAATACGGGGCAGCCGAGCCGGTGGTGGTCGAGGTGACGGACCCGGTGCTGCCCGGCAACAGCGGCGCCTACCGGATCACGCCGGACGGCGCCGAGCGCACCGGCGAGCCGGCCGGGCTCGCCCTCGACGTCACCACGCTCGCGATGGTTTATTTCGGCACGTGGCGGCCGTCCGCGCTGGCCGGGGCCGGCCGCATCGTCGTGCGTGACCCGGCCGCGCCCGCGGCGGCCGACCGGCTCTTCGGCACGCGCGTGGCGTCCTGGAGCGGCACCCACTACTGAGGCGGAAAAACGGGATGCCGTGGTTCGGGCGGGGCGGCAGGATCGGCGGCATGCGCACCTTCGACGTCCGCCCCGTCACCGAAGACGACCGCCGGAGCACGTTCGACCTGCTGAGCCGTTCCCTGCACGGCAACCGGGTCGCCGACGAACCCTGGGCCCGTTTCGGGGATTCCTGGCCCGCCGCGCACAAGTTCGGCGCGTTCGACGGGGACACCCCGATCGGGATCGCGAGCTCGTACACCACCGAGATCGCGGTGCCCGGCGGGCGGGTCGTGCCGGTCGCCGCGGTCGACGGCGTCGGGGTCCGCGCCGATCGGACCCGGCGCGGGGTGCTGACCGCGATGATGGCCGTGCAGCTGGCCGACTTCGCCGCGCGCGGCGTCCCGCTGGCCGTGCTGCACGCGAGCGAACCGACGATCTACGGCCGGTTCGGCTACGGCTCGGCCGCGCTCGGCAAGACCGTCCGGCTGCCGCGGCCCGCCGCCCGGCTGCACGAGCGCGTCCCGGCCGGCGGGGACGTCCGGATGCTCGCGCCCGAGGAGGCCGTGAAGGAGATTCCCGGGCTGTACCGGCGGATCGGGCTCGGCCGGGCGGGCATGATCGGGCGTCCGGACGTCTGGTGGCCGATCTCGCACGACCGGCACGTCGACCGGGACGGCATCCACGTCGTGGTCGTCCACAGTGGACCGGACGGGGACGACGGTTTCGCCGTGTACAAGACGGTCGAGCGGCGCTCCCTCGACGCGCCGGACGAGGGAGCCGTGCTGAAGGTCCGCGACCTGCACGCGGCCGGCCCGGTCGCGTGGGCAGCGCTGTGGCGGTTCCTGCTGTCGGTGGACCTGGTGTCGGCCGTGCACGCCCGGCACCGCCCGGTCGACGAGCCGCTCGCCCCGATGCTGACCGACCACCGGCACGCCCGCACCCTCGACGTCGAAGACGACCTGTGGCTGCGCCCGGTCGACGTCCCCGCGGCGCTCGCCGCCCGCACCTACCGCGCGGCCGAGCCGGTGGTGCTCGCGGTGACCGACCGGAGCCTGCCGGCCAACACCGGACACTACGAAGTCGGCCCGGACGGCGCCCATCGCACGGACGCCGCCGCGGATCTCGCGCTCGATGCCGACACGCTGGGCATGCTCTACCTCGGCCAGTGGAGCGCGACCTCGTTGGCGGACACCGGCCGGATCGAAGTCCACGACGCCGCGGCGCTGGCACGGGCGGACGAGCTGTTCACCACGGTCACCGCACCGTGGTGCGGCACGCTGTTCTAGTTGCCGGGCAGGGCGTTCAGCAGCCGTTCCACCGAATTCCCGAGGTTCCACCTCTCCGCCAGCTCGGCGACGCGGTCCGGGTCGGCGGGGGTCGCGGGGACCGGGTCGGGCCGGGACTGCTCGACCGGCGCGTCGACGGCGACCCGGACCACGGTCGGCGCCACCGCAAGGTAGTCGGCCGCGTCGGCCAGGCGCAGGCGGGTCTTGAGGGGCACGCGGGCGTCGCTCGCCGCGGACGCTTCGAGGAGCGCGTCCAGGGAGCCGAACTGCGTGATCAGCTTCGCGGCGGTCTTCTCGCCGATGCCGGCGACGCCGGGCAGCCCGTCGGACGGGTCGCCGCGCATCATGGACATGTCCGCGTACGCCGGACCGGCCGTCTCGCGGGGCAGGCTGTAGCGCTCGGCGATCTCGGCCGGGCCGAGCACCTCGGCCTTGGCCCAGCCCTTGCCGACGTAGATCACCGAGGTGGGGGTCGGCTCGGTGCGCACCAGCTGGAACAGGTCCCGGTCGCCGGTGATGACCTCGACGGCGTCGGTCTTCTCGCGGGTGGCGAGCGCGCCGATGACGTCGTCGGCCTCGTAGCCGGCCGCCTCCGCGGTCGCGAAGCCGAAGGCCTCCAGCAGCTCGAGGATGATCGGCACCTGCGGGGTGAGGGTGTCGGGGACCTCTTCGACGTCGGGGTTGCTCGCGTCGGTCTCCTCGGCGACCCGGTGCGCCTTGTAGCTGGGCAGCAGGTCGGTGCGGAACTTCGGCCGCCAGTCCGCGTCGAGGCAGCAGACGAGGCGCGAGGGGTGCCGGTCGGTGAGGATCCGCGCGATCGTGTCGGCGAACCCCCGCACGGCGTTGACCTGCGTCCCGTCGGCGGCGCGCATCGAGTCGGGCAGGGCGTAGAACGAGCGGAAGTAGAGGCTCGCGGAGTCGAGCAGGGCAAGTGGTCCGGTCACCCGCACAGCCTGCCACGCCAGCCCGTCCGACAGGGGGCGCGACGCACCTGGGGTGGGGAAGGAGGGCATCGGGGGAGATGCCGGTCCGGTCGGAGGGGTGCGCTGGCTCGGCCCGACGGGCTCCCGCCTTCGCGCCGGGAAGGTGCGTCGCCAGCGCGACTTGGCGGCGGCGAGCGAGCACGCAACCCGGCCATCGCCCCGGTAGCCCGCTGCCGACCGCGTACGCCAGGCGGGGAGTGCGCCGCCAGCCGCCACGATCCCGAGTCCGGCCGCGGCGGCCGCGCCGCCGCGGCCCCGCCGCCGCGGCCCCGCCCTGCGGCCCCGCCGCGCTGCCGCGCGGGAGCGCATTCCACCCGCGTCTCCTAGGCCGATGTGCGCCGCCGGGGGAGTGGGCGGCATGTCGGGGCACCGGGCGAGTGGATCAGCCGGGCCACCCGGCTAGGCTCGGGCCCATGTCGCGCCGTTCCCTCCACACGCCTGCCCCCGACGCCGCAGCCCTTCGTGCCCGCCTCGACCGGGCCCGCGCCGCCGCGGCGGCCGCGGGCACCGATGCCCTGCTGATCGCGCCCGGTTCCGACCTGCGCTACCTGATCGGGCAGGCCGGTGGCTCCTTCGAGCGGCTCACCACCCTCGTCGTGCCGGCCGACGGCGCCCCCGCGCTGGTCGTGCCGAAGCTGGAGGCGCCCGGGTACGCCGACGTGCCGACCGACGAGCTCGGCGTCGAGCTGCTCACCTGGGTGGACGGCGACGACCCATACCAGCTCGTCGCGGGCCGGCTCGGCAAGCCCGGGCGCGTCGCGGTCAGTGACTTCACCCCGGCGCTGCACGTCCTGGCGCTGCGAGCGGCGCTCGGCGAGGCCGAGCAGACCCTCGCCGGCCCGGTCGTGCGGGAGCTGCGGATGCGCAAGGACGCCGCCGAGATCGCGTCGCTGCGGGACGCCGGCGCCGCCATCGACCGCGTGCACGCGCGGGTCCACGAGTGGCTGCGGCCCGGCCGCACCGAGGCCGAGGTCGGCGCCGACATCGCCGCGGCCATCGTCGAGGAGGGCCACACCCAGGCCGACTTCGTGATCGTCGGCTCCGGGCCGAACGGCGCGAGCCCGCACCACGACGTCTCCGACCGCGTCATCGAGAAGGGTGACGTCGTGGTCGTCGACATCGGCGGTCCGCTGCCGGCCGGCTACAACTCCGACTCCACCCGCACCTACGCCGTCGGCACCCCGCGTGACGCCGACGTGGCCGACACCTACGCGGTGCTGCAGCGCGCCCAGGCCGCCGCGGTCGCCGCCGTCAAGCCGGGCGTCACGGCCGAGCAGGTCGACGCCGCCGCGCGCGAGGTCATCGCCGAGGCCGGCTTCGGCGAGTACTTCATCCACCGCACCGGCCACGGCGTCGGCCTGGACGTGCACGAGGAGCCCTACATCATCGCGGGCAACGCCCTGCCGCTCGAGCCGGGCATGGCCTTCAGCGTCGAGCCGGGCATCTACCAGCCGGGCCGGTGGGGCGCCCGCATCGAAGACATCGTGATCGTCACCGAAGACGGCGTCGAGTCCGTGAACAACCAGCCGCACGAGCTCGTCGTGCTGAACGCATGACCGTCGGCGGCCTGGAGCCGCTGGACCAGTCGATCGTCCAGGAGCTCGCGGCCGACGGGCGACGCAGCTTCACCGACCTCGCCGAGCGGGTCGGGCTGTCGGTGTCGGCGGTGCACCAGCGGGTGCGCCGCCTCGAGCAGCGCGGGGTCATCCTCGGGTACACCGCGCGGCTCGACGGCGAGCAGATCGGGCTGCCGCTGACGGCGCTGATCTCGCTGACGCCCAACGACCCGGGCGCGCCGGACGACTACCCGCAGCGGATCCAGCACATCAAGGAGATCGAGTCGTGCTACTCGGTGGCCGGCGACGAGTCCTACATCCTGCTGGTGCGGGTCCAGTCGCCGCTGGCGCTGGAGGATCTGCTGCGGCGGATCCGGGAGGCCGCGAAGGTGTCGACCCGCACGACGGTGGTGCTCTCTACGCCGTTCGAGGGACGTTCGCCGACGTTCTGACCCCGGCGGGCCGCCCGATGACCGGGGCACTGGTACGGTAAAAGGTATGGCAACACGTAAGGTGACACTTTCGCTGGACAGCGGCGCCTTGGAATTCGCCGAACGCGCCGCGAAGGCACACGGGATCTCGGTCTCGTCCTGGCTGTCGAAGGCGGCCAGGCGCGAGGCGGTTCGCACGGGCTACACCCCGCAGAAGCCGGAGCCGGCCGTCGCGGAGTTCGACGAGGCCGAGCGCACGGCGGCGGAGAAGGATCTGCGTGCGCAGGGGTGAAGTCTGGACGTACCACCCCCCGACCGAACCGGCCCGGCACCGCACCGTCGTGCTGCTGTCCTCGGACGGGGTGAACGAGTCCGAGCGCCCCTGGCTGCTCGGCACCGAACTGCTCGAACGCGACCCGCAGGACATCCTCGGGGTGGCGGTCGACGCCCGCTACTGGGTGTCGACGCTCAACCTCACCCGGCTCTACCGGCCCTGGTTCGACGAACGCATCGCCGAAATCGACCAGGACGTCCAGGAGCGCATCGACATCGCACTGCGCGCCGCACTCGACCTTTGAGTGTATAACGACCTATACCGCCCGGCGACGGTACAGAAACCGTGGTCCAGTAAGCCAAAAACCCGCAGCAGAGCTGGGAGGCCGGCTCAGCGGGCGACGACCTCCGGGGCCGAGTGGAGCTTCCCGTCCGCGCCGGCCAGGCAGGAGGCGTTGCCTTCGCGCGCCGCGAGGAACTCCGTCAGGCAGTTGGCGATCGCCGTGTGCCCGGCCGCGTTGGGGTGGAACGACTCCTGCAGCGCGTGCCCGGCGCGGTCGGCCTGGCCGAGGTCGGCCAGCTGCAGGGTGAGGCGGGTGAACCATTCGGTCGCGGGGTTCGCGCCGCCGCTGCACGCTTCGTGTTTGACGCCTGCCTTGGCGAGGTCGAGGAACCGTGCGCCGGTTTGCTGGGCGGCGGTTTTGAGGCCGGAGGACAGGATGCCGATGCCGGTCTGGGAGATCCATCGGAGGTCTTCGACGCGGAAGGGGCAGCCGTTGAGGCTGCGCAGGTCTTCGGGCAGGTCGGGGCCGATGGGGGCGGCGTAGGACTGGACGACGAGCTGGTAGTCGGCGGGCACGTATCCGGCTTGGGCCAGTACTTTCTTGACGTCGGAGACGGCGGTGGCGACCTTCGGCACCATGGCGTCCACTTTGGACTGCCAGGTCTGCTTGAGCGCGGTGCTGCACGGGGGTCCGCCGGGGTTGAACCAGGCTTTGAAGCAGTCGGTGACCTGGTTGGAGAACTTCGGTTCGTCGTTGGCGCCGACGGCGATCACGACGGCGGCGACGCGGTGGTCCTTGACGAGGGCCGCGAGCTGCTGGGCTTGGGAGCCTTCCGTCCACTGTTTGACGTCGCCGAGGGCGACCTGTTCGGCGGGGGCGCCGGAGCAGGCGAGGTTGACGTGGGCGGTGATGCCGGGGAGGGCGATCTTGTCGACGAAGGCGTTGGGGGAGCGGTGGCACCAGTTGCCGCCCTGGCCGTTGGTGGTGGCGGTGTACTGGCCGGCGCCTTCGCCGGAGACGGTGCTGTCGCCCATGGCGACGACGGTGAGCGGGCCGGTGCCGGGTGGGCCCTGCCGGGGCTGGGGTTGCCCGGGTTTGCTTTCGGAGCCGAAGAAGGCGAAGAAGCCCACCAGCAGGGCCACGCAGACGAGGACCAGTGCCCCCCAGTACCACCGAAGACGTCGCATCGCCGTTGATTCTACGGATCGGGTGATCGGGTCCGACGCCGGACACGGACCGTGACGTGGCGGGTCAGGTGCCCATCTTCTTCATCAGCTCGGAGAGGTCGACGACCTGGTCGGCGGGTGGGACCAGGATGTCGACCGGGTCGCCCCAGTCGCGGTAGTCGGTGGTGCCCTTGACGCCGTTTCCGGCGGGGAAGCCGGGGGACAGGTCGATGGTGAGCTGGACGGGGCGTTGTGCGGTGTCGAGCCAGAGTTCGGCGGGCAGTTTGGCGGTGACGGGCTCGGCCGGTTTGCCGTCGAGCGGGGGTTTGGCGAACTCGGGGAAGAGGTCGGGGGCTTTGGCGGCGTCGATTTCGAGGCGGTAGTGGGTGGCGGGCTGCTCGCGCAGGGAGGTTTGCCCGGCGGAGACGATGCGGCCGGCGCGTTCGATCTCGGTCAGGGCGCGGCCGAGGTCGGGGAGCTTGACGACGACGGGCACGCCCGCGGCGGCGGCTTGGGCGATCGGGTCGGGGTTGCCGGGGTCGGTGCCGATCCAGGGTTTGCCGGGGATGCCGGGTGTCGGTGCGTGGGTGAAGGTCCGTTTGCCGAGGACGCGGGTTTCGCTGCCGTCGACGGTGATCGTGAGGTTGCTGGTGGCGCCGTCGAACTTGAGGGCGCCGGTGGCGGTTTTGCCGGCGGGGCCGAATTCGGCGTTCAGCGTGAAGGTGGCGGTGGGGGTTTTGCCGATGCCGGCGCGGACGGCCGCCACGAGCTGGGTGGTGTCGGTGGCGGGTGCGGCGAGGGTCGGGGTGGGTGGCGGCGCGGCGGCGCCGGGTCCGGGGTCGCACGCGGTCAGGAGCAGTGCCGTGAGTGCGAAGGCGGGGCCGGCTTTCCGCATGGGTCTCCCTCGGTGTCGGTTCGGCGTGGACCGTATCGGGGGAAGGTCACTTTCCGGACGCGGCCGGCATCCAGGGTCGAACCAGGCGGACGAGGGACTCGGCCAGGGTCTGGGCGGTGCGTTCGCGGTCGTGGAGCCAGTGGCGGACCTGTTCGGCGGAGAGGGCGGCGAGCAGGACGTCGGCGGCGGTTTCGGCGTCGGGTGCGCCGCCGGTTTCGAGCAGGTGGTGGCAGTGCCGTCGCCAGAGGGTGTGGGCGCCGGTGCGGAAGCGGGCGCCGGTGGCGGCGGTCTCGGAGAGGAGGACGAGGTCGAGCTGGCGGGCGAGGAGGTCGAGGTAGGCGTGAATGAACGCGCCGAGGCGGTCGGCGGGGTCGGCGCCGGGGCCGAGGGGTGGGGGGCCGGTGAGGAGGTGTTGCTGGAGTTCGCGTTCGCGTTCGTCGAGCAGGGCCATGGCGAGGCCGGCTTTGTCGCCGAAGCGGCGGTAGAGGGTGCCTTTGCCGACGCCGGCGGCACCGGCGACGTCGTCCATGGTGACGGCGTCGACGCCGTGTTCGGCGAAGAGGGTTTCGGCGGCGGTGAGGACGCGGATGCGGTTGCGGGCGGCGTCGGCGCGTTCGCGGACGGGGGCGCCGAGGACGGGCAGTTCGACCGGCGTTGACGAAGCGGACTCGGGTCCGCTACGGTTCGGAGACATAAGCGGACTCTAGTCCGATTCTTCGTCCGGCGGAAGCCGACACTCCATCGAGGAGCATCACCATGCCTGATCTGCTGCACGTTTCCGCGTCCCCACGCGGCGAAGACTCCCAGTCGCTGCGCCTGGCAGCTACCTTCCTGGACACCTACCGCACGGTCCACCCGGACGCCGAGATCGACGAATGGGACCTCTGGGACGGCTCGCTGCCCGCGTTCGGCCCGGCCGCCGCGCGCGCCAAGATGACCGTCTTCGGTGGTGGCACCCCGCAGGGTGAGCAGGCCGAGGCGTGGGCCGCGGCGAAGGCGGCGTTCGCGCGGTTCGACGCCGCCGACCGGGTCCTGTTCAGCGTCCCGATGTGGAACTCCGGGGTGCCGTACGTGCTCAAGCAGTTCATCGACGTCGTGTCCCAGCCGGGGCTGGTGTTCGGGGTCGACGCGGTGACCGGCTACCAACGGCTGCTCGCCGGGCGCGGCAAGCGCGCGGCGGTCGTCTACACGAGCGCGGTGTGGGGACCGGGGCTGGGCAAGGAGTTCGGCACGGACTTCCAGGCGCCGTTCTTCACCGGCTGGCTGAACTGGGCGGGCATCGACGACGTCACCGAGGTCCGCTTCCACCCCACGCTCACCGGGGACGCGGACGAGCTGGGCCGGATCGCGCACGAGGCGGCCCGGGACGCGGCCAAGACGTTCTAGCCCGCCTGGGTCAGGTCCGTGGTGGCGGCGAGTTCGACCGCGACGTCGGTGATCGCCGGGAGGGCCGGGTTGTCGTTGCCCGGCAACCACACCAGCTCGGTCCGGGCGACGTCGCCGGCGAGCGGCACGAACGCCACCCCGCTGCGGCGCAGGCTGTGGGACGACCGGGTCAGGCGGGTGACCCCGACCCCGGCCGCGACGAGACCCAGCAGGCCCTGGACGGTGGCGGCGCGCTGTACGACCCGCGGGGTGAAGCCGGCCGCGGCGAAGTCGTCGTCGTAGCTGCGGTGCCAGGGTTCCCAGCTGCTCCGCGGGGTCAGCACCCACGGCTCACCGGCCAGGTCGGCCAGCTGCAGGGAGTCGCGGGAAGCGAGCGGATGCTCGGCCGGGAGTACCGCGCACACCTCCTCGGTCAGCAACGTCCGTGACGCCAGGCCCTCGACCAACGGGGGCCGGGTGAACGCCAGGTCGAACCGGTCTTCGCGCAGGCCGTCGACGAGCTCGGCGATGGCCGCTTCGGCGGTGGTCACGACGAGGTCGGGGAACCGCTCGCGGACCGCGCGGACCACCGGGGGCAGCAGGTAGTTCGCGGTGGTGGTGAGGAAGGCGAGCCGGACGCTGCCGAGCTCGCCGCGCACCGCCCGGCCGAGGGTCGCGACGGCCTCCTCGGCGCGGGCGAGGACCGCGCGGGCTTCCGGGAGGAACAGCCGCCCGACGGCGGTCAGGCGGGTGCCGCGGGGGTCGCGGTCGAACAGCCGCGCGCCGAGGGTGCGTTCGAGCACGGTGATCTGCTGCGAGAGCGACTGCTGGGCGAGGTGGAGGCCGGCGGCCGCGCGGGTGAAGCTGCTTTCGTCGGCGACGGCGACGAAGTAGCGAAGCTGCCGCAGCTCGGGGGTCACAGGCTCAGACTGTAGCCCCGGCAGGACATCGGTGTTGGCGGCACGGCGGTGATCGTCTCCAGGATGGGAGGGAGAAACCACTGGGAGGAACCGAACATGACGAACACCGACGGCCGCGTCTGGCTGGTCACCGGCTGCTCCGCCGGCTTCGGCCGCGAGATCGCCTTGGCCGCGCTCGCGGCGGGCGACCGGGTGCTGGCCACCGCGCGGCGGCCGGAAACGCTGGCGGACCTGCAGGAACGCGGCGGTGACCGGGTCCGGACCGCGGCGCTGGACGTGACCGACGCCGGGCAGGTCGACGCGGCGGTGAAGACCGCGCTCGAGGCGTTCGGCCGCATCGACGTGGTGGTCAACAACGCCGGCAACGGCTCGGTCGGCGCGGTCGAGGAGCTGACGATGGCGGAGCTGCGGGGCCTGATGGAGGTGATGTTCTTCGGCGCGGTCGCGGTGACCAAGGCCGTCGTGCCGCACCTGCGGGCGCAGGGCAGCGGCACGGTGGTGCAGATCAGCTCGATGGGCGGGCAGCTGTCGATGCCCGGCTTCGGCGCCTACAGCGCGGCGAAGTTCGCGCTGGAAGGGCTGTCCGAGGCGCTGGCGGCGGAGGTCGCGCCGTTCGGGGTGCGGGTGCTGATCGTCGAGCCCGGCGCGTTCCGCACGGAGTTCGGCGGCGGGCGCATGCACCGCTCCCGCACGATCGACGCCTACCGCGTGTCGACGTCGGGCACGCGGGACGCGGTCGAGGCGATGGACGGCAGCCAGCCCGGCGACCCGGCGAAGGCGGCCGCGGCGATCGTCCGCGCGGTGGGTGCGGAAGACGCGCCGCTGCACCTCGCGCTGGGCGCGGACGCCGTGGACGCGATCCGGGCCCAGCACGAAGCGCTCGCCGCGGACCTGGCCGCGTGGGAGGACGTCAGCCGCGCGACGGCGCTGGATCGGCACTGAGCCGGTCCAGCGCGGCCTGGCTCTCCTCGTCCGCGGCGCGGTGGATGACCAGCAGCTGGTCGGGGTCCTGCAGCGGCGTGAGCGTTTCGAAGTCCACTGTGATCGAGCCGGCGTCGGGGTGGCGCAGCACCTTGCGGCCACGGCCGTTGACCTTGACGTCGCGCTCGGCCCACAGCCGGGCGAAGTCCTCGTCGTCGCGGAGGAACCCGGTGATCAGCTCGCCCAGCACTCGGTCTTCCGGGTGCGCGGCCCAGGCCGTGCGCAGGTGGGCGATCCCTTCGCGGACGACGCGGTCGCGGTCGGCGTAGAAGTCCCGCGCCTTCGGGTGCCTCAGGCACAGCCACATGGCGTTGCGCTGCGGCGGGGGCAGGGTGTCGAAGTCCAGCAGCAGCCGCGCCATCGCGGGGTTCCAGGCGAGGATGTCGAAGCGGTGGTTGAGCACCATGGCCGGCAGCGGCGCGAGGTCGGCCACCAGGCGGGCCAGCGGCGCCGCCGCGGTGGTGGCCGGCTTGCCGTCGTCGCGGGCGCGCTGCCCGGTCAGGTCGAAGAGGTAGGCGCGTTCGTCCGAGGCCAGTCGCAGGGCCTCGGCCAGCGCGTCGACCACCTCGGCCGAGGGCCGCAGCTCGCGGGCCTGCTCCAGCCGCACGACGTAGTCGACGCTGATCCCGGCCAGCTCGGCGACCTCTTCGCGGCGCAGGCCCGGGGTGCGCCGTGCTTGCTTGCGTGAGGGCAGGCCGACCTGGCCCGGGTCCAGCCGTTCGCGTCGTGTCCGCAGGAACGCGGCCAGCTCCTGGGTGCGCGTGATCATGCCCGGTGCAACCGCCCGGGTGGGACTCGTGTTCCCAGGAAGCTCCTTCCCTTACCCCGCGCTCGTGGCCGTCGCAGGCTGGTGGCCGCACCGGATCACGAACACGGGAGTCACACATGCCACTCACCCTCGACACCTACCGGCTGCTGGGTCGCTCCGGGGTGCGGGTCTCACCGCTGGCGCTGGGCACGGCGACCTTCGGCACCGAATGGGGCTGGGGCGCCGGGCCGGAGGAGGCCCGCAAGCTGTTCGACACCTACGTCGAGCGCGGGGGCAACTTCGTCGACACCGCCGGCACCTACACCGACGGCAGCGCCGAACGCCTGCTGGGCGAGTTCGTCCGCGGGCGCCGCGAAAGCCTCGTGCTGGCGTCGAAGTACTCGACGCTGCGCACGCCGGGTGACCCGAACTCCGGGGGCCCGCACCGCAAGAACCTGTTCGCGTCGGTGGAGGCGAGCCTGCGCCGGCTGGGCACCGACTACCTCGACCTGCTCTTCCTGCACGTGTGGGACTTCACGACGCCGGTCGAGGAGATCCTGCGCGGGCTGGACGACCTGGTCCGCCAGGGCAAGGTCCTGTACGTCGGGATGTCGAACGTGCCGGCGTGGGAGGTCTCGCGCATGCAGGCGATCGCGGACCTGCGCGGCTGGTCGCCGCTGGTGGCGCTGCAGATCGAGTACAGCCTCGTCAACCGGGCCGCCGAACGCGACCTCGTCCCGATGGCCCGCGCGATGGGGCTGGGGGTGACGCCGTTCTCGCCGCTCGGCGGCGGAATCCTCTCGGGCAAGTACCGCCGCGCCGACCTGACCGCGACGGGCGCGGAACCCGGTTCGCGCAAGAGCTTCAACACGAACCTGGGCATGGTCACCGAGCGGACCCTCACGATCGCCGACGTCGTGGCGGAGGTCGCCGCGGAGGTGGGCCACACTCCCGCCCAGGTCGCGCTGGCGTGGCTCCTGCACACCCCGGGGGTGACGGCGCCCATCCTGGGCGCGCGCACGCCCGAGCAGCTGGCGGGCAACCTGGGCTCGCTGGAGGTGGACCTGACCGCCGGCCGGCTGGCGCGGCTGGCCGAGGTCAGCGCGATCGACCTCGGCTACCCGCACGACGTGCTGGCCGGCGACCACCTCCGCGCGGCGACCCGCGGCGACCTGACGGTCGAGGGCCGCCGCTGACCTCTTACGCGGGGTCTTCCAGCAGCCCGAGGACGTTGCCGTCGGCGTCGGTGAAGGTCGCCACGAGGCGGCCGTTGCCGACGTCCTTCGGCTCGTCCTTGACCTTCCCGCCCGCGGCGGTCACCTCGGCCAGCTTCGCCTCGAGGTCGGCGACGTGCCAGTAGGTCACCGGCCCGGTCATGCCCTGCTGCGCGCCGTTGGGCACGAGCCCGATGTGCTGGCCGGCGACGTCGTAGCCGACGTAATAGGGCGCGTCGGCCTGCGGCTCGAGGCCCAGCAGCGCGGTGTAGACGGCTTTGGCGGCGGCCACGTCGGTGACCGGGTGCAGGACGGTCTTGATCCCCTGGGTGCTCATCGGTGCTCCTGAAGTTCGTCGGTTGTGGTACGCCGACGACGGTATTGCGGCCCCGCTGACCAGTGCTTCTCGATTCCTGATCGGTTAGTCGAGCAGCGCGGTGAGCACGCCGTCGAGCAGGCGGACGCGGCGGTCGGCGATGCGGTGCACCTCGTCGTCGTGGGTCGCGACGATGACCGCCGCCCCCTCGGCCGCGCACCGGCGCAGCAACCGCAGGACCCGGGGCGTCGAACCGGCGTCCAGGTGCGCGGTCGGCTCGTCGGTCAGCAGCACCCGCGGCCGCCCGGCCACCGCACGGGCCAGCGCGACCCGTTGCTGCTGCCCGAACGACACCTCCAGCGGGTAGCGGTCACCGAGGTCGCCGATGCCCAGCTCGTCCAGCAGCTCGGTGACCCGCGCCCCGATGTCGGCCTTCGACGGCCGTGGCACGTCCGAGCGCAGCCGCAGCGGCAGGGCGACGTTCTCCGCGATCGTCAGCTCGTTGGCCAGCCCGAGGGCCTGGGGCAGCACCGCGCACGTGTGCCACGGCGGCGCGCCGCTGATGGGGACGCCGTCCAGCAGCACGCAGCCGGAGTCGGGGGAGTCGAACCCGCACAGCAGCGCCAGCAGCGCGCTCTTGCCCGACCCGGACCGGCCCGACACCGTCACCAGCTCACCGGCGGCCACCCGCAGCTCCAGCCCGCGCAGCACCTCGATGTCGCCGCTGGGGTGGGCGAAGCTGCGGCGCAGCCCGACGGCTTCCAGCATGGACGGCGCGGCTTCGGCGGTCATCGTCGCGGCTCCCGTTCTTCGACACCTTCGAGCGAGCCCTTGTGCAGCCGGGCCACCCGCGCGCCGAGGTCGATGAGGCGTTCGTCGTGCGAGGCGACCAGCACCGCGAAGTCCTGGTCCACCAGGTACTGCAGGGTGTCCAGCACGAGGTCCGCCGACGCCTCGTCCAGCTGGGACGTCGGCTCGTCGGCCAGGATCACCGTCGAGCGCGCGGCGAGCACACACCCGAAGGCCAGCCGCTGCTGCTGCCCGCCCGAGAGCGCGGAGATCTTCCAGCCGCCGGTGCCGTGCAGGCCGAGCTGGCCGAGGATGTCGTCGGGGGCGCACTCGGTGCCTGCGGCTTCGGCGGCCGCGCGCAGGTTGTCCGCGACGCTCAGGTAGCCCAGCAGGTTGTCCGACGGGTTCTGGAACACCAGCCCCAGGTGGTGGCGGCGCAACGCCCGCCGCTCCCGGTGCCGGAGCTTGCGCACGTCGGCGCCCTGGAACGTCAGCGTGCCGCGCGCGGGCGACTCGAACAGGCCCAGCACCCGCAGCAGCGTCGACTTCCCGGACCCGGACGGCCCGGCCAGCACGGTCATCCCGCGCGCGGGGACGTCGATGCTGACGTCGTCGACGCCGGTGACGACCCCGGCTGGGGTCGGGTAGTCGACGCCGACCCCGCGCAGGGAGAAGATCGGTTTCTCAGGCACGGATCAGCTCCGCGGTCCGGGCGGTGCGCACCGAGCGCACCGCGATCCAGCCGGCCAGGCCCACCACGAGCAGCCCGATGACCAGCACGGTCAGCACGAACGACGTCGGGTCGGGCAGCTCCGAGCGCGGCGCGAGGAACGTCGCGGGGTCGAACCGCGGCACCGACAGCCCGGCCACGGAGATCCCGCACACCACCCCGACGACGATCGCGAGCCCGCTCAGCGCGCCCAGCTCCATCAGGTGGCTCGCCAGCAGCGTCCGCGGCCGCATTCCCATGCGCAGCACCAAAGCGCCGGCCAGCGCGTTCTGCCGTCGCCGGACCTCGACCGCGACCAGCAGCGCCAGGATCGCCACGACGCCGAGCACCGCGCCCAGCAGCGCCACGAACGAGAACGTCCACGACACCACGAAGAACGGCAGACCGTCCAAAGCGGACTCCCGGCTGACCCGGTTCGGGATGAACACCCCTGCTGAGCGCAACGCGGTGGTCGCCTCGGCCATCGGCGCGCTCGTCAGGACGCTCCACTTCGGAACGCTGTCCAGCTGCGCGTGGCTCAGCACCGTGCGGGACACGACGTACCCCGCGGAGGTGCCGATCATGGGGAACACCGGCAGGTCGGCGACGGTGACGGCGTCGGGCAGCCCGTCCGGCAGCTGCGCGGTCTGCTTGGCGGTGTGCCCGATCCGCAGCACCGGGGTGCCGCGCGGGTCCGGCTGCGAGATCTTCGCCAGCAGCCCGCCGAGGTCGCCGGTGGGCACGTGGTCCACGGCGGCGCCCCGGGTGAACGTCGCGGGGTCGACGACCAGCACCACGCTGCCGGTGCCGGTCAGCTCACCGACCACGGTGCTGGTCCCGGCCAGCGACGCCGGCATCGCGACCTCGCCCATCCCGATCGGGCTGTCGGTGTCGAGCCGGGCGTTGCTGCCCACGAAGATCGCCGACTTGGTGTCGAGGGCGTCCTCCTGGCCGTTGGCGATGCCGAGGCCGGTGGCGAGCGTGCCGATGGCCAGGGTGCCGATCACGAGCACCCCGGTGACCGGGGCGCGGGCGCCGGCGAGGCGCCGGATCGCCAGCTGCAGCGCCGGGCGCGACCAGAGCCGGGCGCGGTGGGAGGCGTGCAGGGCCAGCCAGGCCAGCCGCGCGGTCAGCAGCCCCACGGTCAGCACGACGAACACCGGGTAGGTCAAGGCCAGCGGGTCGACCTGGGGTAATGGATTTCCGAGGCGTGAAGCCGTCCCGTAGTGGGTCAGGCGGTTCCAGCCGAGCCAGCCCATCCCCGCGGTCGCGAGCTCCCACGGGAAGTAGCCCAGCAACCGCGCCCGGTTGCCCTTGCCGCGCACCCGGCCCAGCTCGAACTCCCGGTGCACGCGGACGGCGACCACGAGGGCCAGCAGCGCCAGCGACACCAGCAGCGTCCCGGCCGCGACGGCGCCGGCGCGCAGCTCCGCCGCGGGGTCGGGGGAGCCGGCCGGCCCGTACACGCCGAGCAGCAGCCGCGCCGCGACCGCGCCGGCCGCCCCGCCGAGGATGATCGGCAGGCCCAGTTCGGCGACGGCGAGGCCGCCCAGCGCCGCCGGGCCGCTGCCGCGGGCCGACAGCAGCCGCAGCTGCGCGTGCCGCCGCTGGTACCACTGCAGGGCGACGGTGCCCAGGCCCGCGCAGCCGACCAGGACGCTGATCAGGGCCAGCGGCAGGATCGAGACGAACACGTTGTCCTCGGCCTGGCGCGCGATCTGCACCGAGCGTTCGAACGTCGGGACGTCGGCGGCGACCAGGTTCCCGAGCCCCTGGGCGGTGAGGTCCGTGCGGACGTCGGCGACCAGGTCGTGGGAGCGCTGCAGGAGGTCTTCGGCGCCGCTGAGGGTGGTGGGCGGGGGTTCGTAGAACGAGATGTGGAAGTACTGCATGGTGGGCAGGCCGATGGCCTTGATCGCGTCGTCGAAGGTCTTGTGGTCGGTGGCGAAGACGATCGAGTCGATCGGGTCGTTGGCCAGCCGGTCGACGACCGCGCCCGACTGCTGCGAGCACCACCAGCGCGGCGGCGGGTCGAGCAGGTCGCGGTAGATGCCGGTGACCGGCGCCAGCGCCATCCCGGCGATGCTGGTCTTCGCGCCGACGCCGACGTGCTCACCGTCGGCCAGGACGTTGCCCACCCACCACCCGGGCGCGCGGGTTCCCTGCTGCAGCGTCAGGTTGTCCAGCCCGGCCTGGTCACGTGAGGCCAGGCGGACCTTGTAGCCCGGGCCACCGTCGAACTTGGTGCCGTACAGCACGGTCGTGTACTGGCCGACGACCGGCGTGCCGAAGCCGTGTGCGGGGGCGTGGCGCTGGACGGCCTGCGTGAGCGCCGGGATGTCCTGCACGGGGATGTTTCCCTTGCCGAACACCGGGCCGTAGCTGTCGGGGCAGGTAATCCCGGTCTGGTAGGCGACGGTCGCGCCGCCGGCCGCGGACGCCTGCAGGACCGCGGCCGCGCCGAGGAAACAGGCCAGCAGCGAGGTCACGGCCGCCACGATCAGCGTCAGCGGGCTGGAGAGGGCGGCCTTCGGGGCCGCCCGCCACGGCTTGGTCACTCTGCGTTGTCCAATCTTCCCCCATGTCACCCGCATGGACGCGCACGCTACCGGCAGACCGCAGGATTTGGCACGTTTTTGTTCCGATCGTTAATCACCCGCTGTGGTCGGCCCGCGGCCGGTTCCGACATTACGGACAGCGAGCAACACCTACCGCCATCCGGCCGGTTTAGTGGTCTAGACCTTGACGCACGGATTGGTCTGATCCAATCCTGAAGACGTTCCCGCCGTGCGACGCCGCAGCACGGCTCCCCGCCGGCACTGGAGCGCAGATGCGTCGACGCAGACCTTTCGCCCGAATGTCCGTTTTCCTAACCGCCGCAGCGGTTTCCGTGAGTTCGCTGGTCGCCGCCGCGGGGACCGCCCAGGCCGCCACGCCGCTGCCCACGCACGTCTTCGCGCCCTACTTCGAAGCGTGGACGGGGGAGAGCCCGGCCGCGCTCGCGCAGCAGTCCGGCGCCAAGCACCTCACGATGGCGTTCATCCAGGCCGCCACCCGCGGCTCCTGCACCGTGTACTGGAACGGTGACACCGGGATGCCGATCTCCAACGGCACCTTCGGTTCCGACATCAGCACGATCCGCTCCCGCGGCGGCGACGTCATCCCCTCCTTCGGCGGCTACACCGCCGACAACACCGGCACCGAGATCGCCGACAGCTGCACCAACGTCGACTCCATCGCCGCCGCCTACGAATCGGTGATCACCACCTACGACGTCCCGCGCCTCGACATGGACATCGAGGACAACTCGCTCACCAACACCGCCGGGATCGACCGCCGCAACAAGGCCATCAAGAAGGTCCAGGACTGGGCCGCGGCCTCCGGGCGCTCGCTGCAGATCTCCTACACCCTGCCCACCACCACCCGCGGCCTCGCCGACAGCGGCCTGGCCGTGCTGCGCAACGCCGTCACCAACGGCGCCCGCGTCGACGTCGCCAACCTCATGACCTTCGACTACTACGACAACGCCGCCCACCAGATGGCCACCGACACCCAGACCGCCGCGACCGGGCTGGTCTCCCAGCTCGCCGGCCTGTACCCGGGCAAGACCCAGGCCCAGCTGTGGGCGATGGTCGGGGTCACCGAGATGATCGGCGTCGACGACTTCGGCCCGGCCGAAACCTTCACCACCGCCGACGCGGCCACCGTCTACAACTGGGCGGTGTCCAAGGGCATCAACGAGATCTCGTTCTGGGCGCTGCAGCGCGACAACGGCAGCTGCCCCGGCGGCGCCGCGGCCGACAACTGCTCCGGCATCGCCCAGGACACGTGGTTCTTCAGCCACGCCTTCGAGCCCTTCACCGGCGGCACCTCCGTGCCCGGCAACGACTTCTCCCTGTCGGCGAACCCGGCCTCGGCCGCGGTCGACCCCGGCGGCTCGGCCACCGCGACCGTGAGCACCGCGGTGACGTCCGGCTCGGCCCAGCAGGTGACGCTGTCGGTCACCGGCGCGCCCGCCGGTGTCACGGCCTCGGTCAGCCCGGGCTCGGTCACCGCCGGCGGCAGCGCGACGCTCTCGGTGAGCACCACGACGGCGGCCGTCCCCGGCGTCTACCCGCTGACCGTCACCGGCGCCGCGAGCTCCGGCAGCCACAGCGCCACCTTCACCCTCACCGTGAAGGGCACCCCGCCCGCGGGCGGGGTGGTCAACGGCGGCTTCGAAACCGGCGTGCTGAGCCCGTGGAGCGCCTCAGGTGACTCGATCGTCGCGACGCCGGCGCATTCGGGCACCCACGCGCTGCAGGTCGTCCCGACGTCGTCGGCCACCGGCGAGGCGGCCCAGAACGTCACGCTCGCCCCGAACCACGCCTACACGCTCAAGGCGTGGGTGCAGGGCAGCTACGCCTACGTCGGCGTCCGCGGCGGCGCGAACGCCAGCACGTGGACCTCGAGCAGCGGCTGGACGCAGCTGTCGGTGCCCTTCACCACCGGCGCTTCGGGCGCGGTGACGGTGTACGTCCACGGCTGGTACGGCCAAAGTGCCCTCTACGCCGACGACTTCACCATCGGCTGACCGGCGTTCGGTGGCGGCCCGGTTGGGCAAGACGGAGGTTGGCCGGGCCGCCGCCACTCGAAAGACTGAGAGGAGAAGATCTTCCGTCCTTGGAGGAGGACCGCATGCCGCACATCCCGCTCGACCCGCAGCTGCCGGGGATCAGCGCGCTCTTCGCCTACCGGCCGGAGACCGCCGCGCCGCTCGGCCAGCTGGGCGAGGTGCTGCTGCGTGGCCCCAGCAGCCTCACCGTCGGGGAGCGCGAGCTGATCGCGGCAGTCGTCTCCAACGGCAACGAGTGCCGGTTCTGCACCGGCAGCCACTCCGCCGTGGCGGCCCAGACCCTCGACGGCGGCCAGGCCGTGGTCGACGCCGCGTGCGGTGGGATCGACGACGCCCCCGTGTCGGCGAAGCTCAAGGCGCTGCTGTGGATCGCGCTCGCGGTGCGGGAGACGGGCCGCGCGGTCACCGACGAGCTGGTCGCCGCCGCCCGCGCCGAGGGCGCGACCGACCTCGAGCTGCACGACACGGTCCTGATCGCGGCGTCCTTCTGCCTGTTCAACCGGTACGTCGACGGCCTGGCCACGGTCGCGCCGGAGGACCCGGCCGTCTACGACCTGATCGGCAAGCGGCTGATCGAAAACGGCTACGCCCGCTAGGGCACCAGCACGATCCGGCCGCGGGCGGCCCCGGCGGCCTGACGCGTCCACGCGTCGGCGGCGTCGGCGAGCGGCACCCGCTCGTACCCGACCGTGAGGTCGCCCGCGACCGCGTGCCCGACCACGGCGAGCAGCGCTTCGGCGCGCTCGGCCGGGGTCAGCTCGTTGTTGGTGTACCCGAGGATCCGCAGCGACCGGCTGCGTAGCGTCGCCGAGTCCACCGGGCAGCGGTCCCCGGCCGACCCGCCCAGGTTGACCAGCCGCCCGCCCGGGCGCAACGTCCGCAGGGCCGCCGCGGCCGGCGCGCCCCACACCGGGTCGATGACAAGATCCACCGGCCCCGCGGCCTGCAGCGCCTCCTCGTCGCCGACCGGGACGGCCGCGTCGGCGCCGAGGCGCGTGGCCTGCTCCAGGGCTTCGGCCGAGCGGGCGCACGCGACGACCCGCCCGGCCCCGGCGAGCCGCGCCAGCTGAACGGCCGCCTGCCCGACCACACCACCGGCGCCGAGCACCAGCACCGTCTCACCCGGGGTGAGCCCGCCCGCACGGATCAGGCACATCCACGCCGCGACCGCGGACAGGCCGAGCGCCGCGACGAGCGTGTGGTCGGCCTCCTCCGGCAGGACGACGAGGTCACCGGCGGCGACGGTGGTGTGTTCGGCCATGGAGCCGTCGCCCGGTCGCATGCCCGCGGTGGTGGCGAACCAGACCGGCGTCCCGGCCGGGTGCCTCGCCGTGGGGTGCGTCAGGACGCCGACACCCTGGACTCCCGGCACGTACGGCGTCGCCGGCACGTCGAAGTAGGACGTGCCGGACGCGCAGAGCAGGTCGAGCGGGGTGATCGGCGCCGCCGTCACCCGCACCGCGACCCGGTCCGGTGCCGCCCCGGGCTCAGCTCGTTCGGTCACCACCGGGCAACCGCCCGCCGTGGGGAGCTCCGCCGCGCGCACCGGCGGTCACACGGGCTGCAGGACGAAGTCGTACCGCGCCTCGAGCCACGGCTCGGCCGACTCGCCACCGTCCGGGGTCGGCCCGGGCTCGCGGGGCTCGAACGCGACGACCAGCTCCTGCTTGGTGCCGAACACGACGTCGCTGTCGAGGTACTCGGCGCCCTCCTGGAACAGGTGCGTGATCAGCGGCTCGTACCCGGCGGCGTTGATCAGGAAGTGCACGTGGGCGGGCCGGAAGTGGCTGATGTCGGTGCCACCGACGAGCTCGCCGACCGGGCCGTCCATCGGGATCGAGTAACCCTTCGGCGCGATGGTGCGCAGGCAGTAGGACCCGTCGGGCCGCGTGACGTACTTCGCGCGCAGCCGCGCCTCGTCGATGTCCGGAATCTGCGACTCGTAGGCGCCTTCCTCGTCGGCCTGCCAGACGTCGAGGACCGCGCCGGCGGCGGGGGAGCCGTCGAGACCGCGGACGGTGCCGGTGATGTAGAGCGGCGTGCCGGGCAGCGCGTCGGACATGTCCCCGCCGAACTCCTTCTCCGGCGAGCCGTCGATGTGGAACGGGCCGAGCACGGTGGCCGGGGTCGCCTTGGCGTCGAAGGCGTGGTTCATCTGCACCACCAGCATGCTCAGGCCGAGCACGTCGGAGGCCAGGATGAACTCCTCGCGCTTCTCGTCGCTGATCTGCCCGGTCTCGGTGAGCCACCGCATCGCGGCCATCCACTCGGTCTCGCTCAGCCGGACCTCGCGGGCGAACGCATGCAGGTGCCGCACGAGCGCGGCCATGAGCTCCGCGGTCCGCGGGTCGTGCGCGCTCGCCCAGCGCCGCGCGGCGAGCTCGGTGATGTTGTCTTCGGTGACCAGCTGCATCGGCGTTCCTCTCAGGGTTCCGGGTCCGGTGCGACCGGCCGGTTGTTCAGGTCGACCGACAGGAAGATGTCGTTCGCCACGGGGTGACGCAGCTCCTCGGCGAGCTGGCCGATCAGCCCGGCGGTCCGGGCCAGCAGCGCGAACCCGCGCAGCAGCGGCAGCGGCAGCCCGAGGTCGGCGAGCGCCGCGCCGCAGACCCCCGCGCCGTTGAGCGGCAGCGTCTTGCCCAGCACCTGCGGGTGCACCCGGCCGATCGCCGCGAACAGCTCCAGGTGCGGGCCGCGCAGGTCCTCCTCTGCGGCGATGTCGAACAGCCGCCGGGTGCGCGGGTCGCCGTCCTTGTGCACGTGGTGCCCGAGCCCGGGAACGTACTTCTCTTGCGCGCGAACGGCTTCCACCGTCTTGAGCGCGAGCGCGTCCCAGCCCGGCTCATCGGTCGGCTGCTCGTCGGCGGCGGACAGGACGTCGTGGAGGAAGCGGCCGCAGTCCTCGGTGACGCCGAGGAACCGCGACCCGCCGCCCAGCAGCCCGGCCGCAAGCGCGCCCTGGACCGAGTCGGGCGCGGACAGGTAGGTCAGCCGGGTGACGATCGCGGTGGGGGTGAAGCCGTGGTCGGCCAGCGCCGCCAGCACCGCTTCGAAGACCCGGGTCTCGCCTTGGGACGGACGTCGTTGGGTCGCGAGCCAGAACGCCAGCTCGCCGAACCCGACGGTGCCCATCACGTCCTCGGCGAGGTCCTGGCCGAGCAGGGTGATCTTGTCCTTCGTGGACGATCCGAGCGCGGTTTCGTAAACGGGGTCAGTCATCCGTGGTCTCCGTCAGCCAGGCGCGCAGCTCGGCGCCGTGTTCGTCGAGCTCCGGCGGCGGCAGCCGGTAGGCCGCGGGTGTCGCGGAGAACCGGATCGGGTGCCGGGTCGTGGGAACCGCCCGCTCGCCCTCGCCGACCTCGACGACGGGGTCGAGCCCGAAGCGCTCGGCCATCGCGAACCCGCCGTCGATGGTGTTGATCGGTCCACACGGGACACCGACCTTCGTGAGCGCGTCGAACCACTCCACCGCGGTCTTCCGGCCGAGCCGCTCCACCAGGATCGGCCGCAGCTCCTCGCGGTTGCGCGTGCGGTCGGCGTTGCGGGCGAACCGCGGGTCGTCCGGCACGTCCGGCAGCTCCAGGACCTCGCACAGCCGCCGGAACTGGCCGTCGTTGGCCGCGGCGACGATCAGGTCGGTGTCGGCGGCCGGCAGCGGCTCGTACGGGAAGACGCTGGGGTGGGCGTTGCCCATCCGGTACGGCACGACCCCGCCGGCGGCGTAGGCCGAGCTGTGGTTCACCAGGCCGGTCAGCGCCGAGGACAGCAGGTTGACCTCGACGTGCTGGCCCTCGCCGGTCGTGTCGCGGTGGCGCAGCGCGGCGAGGATGCCGATCACCGCGTGGTTGCCCGCCATCACGTCGAACACCGAGATCCCGGCCCGGTACGGCGGGCCGTCCGGGTCGCCGGTCAGGCTCATCAGCCCCGAGATCGCCTGCACCATGAGGTCGTACCCGGGGACGTGCCGTCCCTCACCGGAGCCGAAGCCGCTGATCGAGGCGTAGACGGTCGCGGGGTTGGCCTGCTTCACCGCGTCGAAGTCCAGGCCGTACTTGGCCAGGCCGCCGGGCTTGAAGTTCTCGATGACGACGTCCGCGCGGGCCGCCAGCTCGCGCGCGACCGCGGCGTCGGCTTCCTCGCGCAGGTCGAGCGCGATCGACCGCTTCCCGCGGTTGACGCCGAGGTAGTAGGTGGAGACGTCCCCGCGCACCGGCGGCATCCAGGTGCGGGTCTCGTCGCCCTGCGGGCCTTCGACCTTGACGACGTCGGCGCCCAGGTCGGCGAGCAGCATCGTGGCGTACGGGCCGGCGAGCACCCGGGAGAAGTCCGCGACCAGCAGCCCGGACAACGGGCCCGTTGTGCTGGAATCCACCCGGAACCACCCTTCTGTCCGTCTGACGGACTCCTGTCCGCAGTTTGCTCTTCAAGTGCGCCGGTGGTCAAGACACGGCGGGCACGGTGACGTGCGGGACCTCGTCCAGCCGGGCGAAGTCGGCGCTGATGTCCCCCGCGGTCTGCAGCAGCAGCGGCAGGTGGTGGTCCAGGAGCCGCTCCACGGACGTCTCCGCGGCGTGGCAGTTGACGTTGACGCCGGCGATCACCCGCCCGGACCCGTCGCGCAGCGGCGCGGCGACCGAGCGGATGCCCAGCGCGAGCTGCTCGTCGGTGAGCGCCCAGCCGCGGGCCCGGACCTCCCGCAGCGCGGCGTCACGCTCGGCGCGGTCGGGCTGCCAGCGCGCGACGAGCCCGGACCGGGTCGGCTCGGCCAGCACCGCGTCCAGCTCGTCCGGCGGCAGCGCGGCCAGCTGGACCTTGCCCAGCGACGTCGGCAGGGCCGGGAACCGGGTGCCGATCTGCACGGTGAGCCCGACGATCTTCGGCACCGCGACGCGGGCGACGTAGACGATGTCGGAGCCGTCGAGCTGGGCGATCGAGCACGACTCGCCGGTGCGCGCGACCAGGCGTTCCAGGTGCGGGCGGGCGACGTCCCACAGGCCCGTCGAGCGCACGTAGGCGACGCCGAGGTCGAGCACGCGCGGGGTGAGCGTGTACCCGCGTCCGCTCGCCCGGACGTAACCCAGCTCTTCCAGTGTCAGCAGGATCCGCCGCGCGGTCGGGCGGGCCAGGTTCGCCGCGCTCGCCACCTCCGCGAGCGTCATCTCCCGCTGGTGGGGGCGGAACGCGGTGATCACCTCGAGCCCGCGGGCCAGCGCTTCGATGAAGTCGGGCCCCGTTCCCTCGCGTGGCATGCGCGTCCTCCTCCTGCAGCGGTCCTTCCCGGCAGCGTAGCGGTGGGGATTGACACCGGCGCGGCACTGGGCAAGGGTGTCTCCACCGTCGAGTGTCCGTAGAGCGGACGAGTGTACGCGACTGGAGGCAGCGATGTCCGGATCGATCGTCCTGCGAGGCGGCACAGTCTTGACCCTCGACGACACCCGCCGGGTGCTCACCGGCGAGGACGTCCTGGTGACCGGCGACCGGATCACCGCGATCGGGCCCGCGCTGGAGGTGCCGCCGGGCACGACCGAGATCGACGCGACCGGCGGGATCGTCATGCCGGGCATGATCGACACCCACCGGCACCTGTGGCAGACGGCCATGCGCGGCTACGGCGCCGACTGGACGCTCACGCAGTACTTCGTCTGGTACTACCTCGAATGGGGCAAGGTGTTCCGCCCCGAGGACATCTACGCGGGCAACCGGCTGGGCGCGCTCGAAGCCCTCGAAGCAGGCGTCACGACCACAGTGGACTGGTCACACGGCCTGCAGACGACCCAGCACGCCGACGCGGCCGCGGACGCGCTCGAGTCGGTGCCCGGCCGGTTCGTGCTGGCCTACGGCAACATCCAGGACTCACCGGCGAACTGGACCGGCACCCCGGAGTTCCGCGACTTCGTCTCCCGCCGCACCGGCGGCGACCTGGGCTTCCAGCTCGCGTTCGACGTCACCGGCGACCCGGCGTTCCCGGAGAAGGCGGCGTTCGAGGTGGCGCGCGAGCTGGGCGTGCCGGTGACGACACACGCGGGCGTGTGGGGCGCGACCGGTGACGAAGGCATCAAGCTGATGCACGACCACGGGTTCATGACGCCGTCGACGATCTACGTGCACAGCGCGTCCCTGGCCGCCGACTCCTACCACCGGATCGCCGCGACCGGCGGGTCGGTGTCGGTGTCGACGGAGAGCGAGCAGAGCGCGGGCCAGGGCTACCCGCCCACCTGGGCGCTGCGGCAGTACGGCATCCCGGTGTCCCTGTCGATGGACACCTCGGTCTGGTGGAGCGGCGACCTGTTTTCGGCGATGCGCGCGACACTGGGCGCGGACCGGTCCCGCGAGCACCTGGAGGCCCACGCGAAGGGCGAAACGGTCACGCACGCGGCGCTGCGGGCCGAGCAGGTGGTGGAGTGGGCCACCCGCGGCGGCGCGGCCGCGCTGGGCCGCACGGACATCGGCAGCCTGGCGGTCGGCAAGAAGGCGGACGTGGTGCTGCTGAAGAACGAGGATTCACCGGCGTCGTTCCCCCTGCTGAACCCGTACGGCCACGTGGCATTCCAGGCCCAGCGCGGCGACGTCCACACGGTCCTGGTCAACGGCAACGTGGTCAAGCGCGACGGCCGTCTGGTGGAGGTGGATCTGCCGGCGGTCCGCCGCGAGGTGGAGTCGACGGTCGAGTACCTGCGCGGACAGCTGGGCGAGGAGGCGTGGCGGCAGGGGATGAACCCGGACATCCCGGAGGCGAAGATCTTGGACAACCCGTATACGTACACGACCTACCAGAGCGAAACCACCCACGGCGGCTGAGTACCGTAGGGGGCCGTGGTCCAGGTCTTCATCCAGCCGTCCTACGGCACGCCCGACGCCCGCCGCTACGGGGCGGAGTCGCTCGAGAAGACGGTGGACTTCGGCGCGCTCGCCGACCTGCTGGACCCGGCGGACCTCGCGCGCCTGACCGCGCTGCACCCCGCCGGCCGGGCGCGGTTCTGGGGCGCCAAGGACAAGTACGACCGCCGGATGGACACCGTCACCACGGGCGACGTGGTGCTGTTCACCGGCCGCAAGCAGGTCCAGGCCACAGCCGAAGTCGGACACGGCTTCCGCAACCCGGCCTTCGCGCGGCGGCTGTGGAACCCGGATCCGGGGAAGTGCTTGTTCAGCAACGTCTACAGCCTGCGTCACTACCGGCGCGTCGGAATGCCGTACGAAGCGATCTGGGCGTTGCCCGGCTTCACACCGGGCGACAATTTCATGGGGCTGCGCTTTCTGGACGACACGAAGTCAGCGGCGGTGGTGGCGTTGCTGAGGTCCGTCACCTGAGTTGTCCACTGTGGAGTTCAGCCCTGCTCTGCTCGTAGAGTCGTCCCATGGAGACTTTCGCCCCGCAGACCGCTCCGGCGGTCCTCGAAGACCTCCGCACGAGACTCCGCGCCACGCGCTGGCCGGACGCTCCGGAAGACGCCGGATGGTCCATCGGGACCGACCTCGGCTACCTCCGTGAGCTCGTCGCCTACTGGGCGGACGGCTTCGACTGGCCCGCCCGCGAGGCCGAGCTGAACGCCATCCCGCGCTTCCGCACCCCGGTCGGCGGCCTCGGCATCCACTTCGCGCACGTCCGGGCCGTCGAGCCGGCCGGGCCCGTGCTTCCGCTGGTGCTCTGCCACGGCTGGCCGGACTCCTTCTGGCGGTACACCAAGGTGGTCCCGCTCCTGACCAACCCCGCCGCGCACGGCGGTGACCCCGCCGACGCCTTCGACGTCGTCGTGCCGGACATGCCGGGCTTCGGGTACTCCGAGCGGCCGGGCGCGCCGCTGGACTCGATCGCCGTCGCCGGCCTGTGGGCCGAGCTGATGACGCAGCTGGGGTACGAGCGCTTCGGCGCGGCGGGTGGGGACATGGGCAGCCACGTCAGCCGCTACCTGGCCCTCGATCACCCCGATCGGGTCGCCGCCGTCCACCGCACGGACGCGGGCCTCCCGGTGTTCTCCGGTGATCCGGCGGAGCTGACCCCACCGGAGCGCGAGTGGCTGACGAACGCGGCGGCGTGGGGCGCGTCCGAAGGTGCGTACGCCGCGATCCACCGCACAAAACCCCAGACCGCCGCGATGGGCCTGAACGACTCGCCGGCCGGGCTGGCGGCGTGGATCGTGGAGAAGCTGCACGCGTGGAGCGACGGCTTCCCGTTCACCCGCGACGAAATCCTGACCAATGTGACGCTGTACTGGCTGACCGAGACGATCGGCTCGTCGATGCGCACCTACCGCGCGAACGCCCGGATCGCCCCGGCCCAGCTCGCCCGCCGCGTCGAGGTCCCGTCCGGCTTCGCTCTCTTCGCGGGCGACGTCGTGCTCCCGCCGCGGGAGTGGCTGGACCGCATGGCGAACACCGTCCACGTCTCGGAACCGGCTCGGGGTGGGCACTTCGCGGCGTTCGAGGAGCCGGAGATCTACGCCCAGGAGCTACGGGACTTCTTTCGTCCCTACCGCTGACCGGCACTACCACCCTTTTGGTGGCGGGAAAAGGATCACGCGTCAGCGTGTCGGGTACGGCTGTGACGTACTTGCCCGGAAATCGAGCCTAAGGTGTGATGTTTTTTCCGCAGTCGCCCCAGCGGCGGACTCCCAACGTCTAGACGTTGTGGAATCACCTGAAAACGCGCGGTCCGCTCGGGACCGCGAAGCCGTTCGAGCCATTGAACAGCATTGGCCCGCCATGCGCGCGGCATGCCTCTGGATCGTCAAGAACGAGCAGGACGTCGACGACGTGACTCACGACGCCGTCCTCAAGGCGCTGCGGACTTTTCCCGTCGGCATCGTGCGCGATCCGGCGGCATGGCTCTGCCGCGTCGCGATCACCACGGCCCAGGACTTCGTGCGGCGGCAGCAGAAGATCCGGAAAGTCATGAGCGACGTCGACTGGGAGCGCGTCGAACTGCCGGCCGGCTCGGACCGGGAAGCACGGATCAAGCTCGCCGAGCTGCTCGACCGGGTCTGGAGCTTCCTCGGCGGAGTTCCGCAGGAGGACATCGATCTCTTCTTCGAGGTGCCGCTGACGGGCATCACGGAACGCCAACTGGCCACCCGGCTCGGCATGCCGTTCTCCAAGCTCAAGAATGCACGCCGCCGGGGCCGGGAAGCGCTCCAAGAGGCCGCCACGGCCGTGGTGCTCATCAACTGGCCACGCGACTGCCAGAAACCGGCCGAACTCGCCGAGGGGTACAAGGACTCCCCGGAACTCCTGCGGGAGATCCGCAAGCACCTCAGGAAATGCCGACCCTGCAGGAAACGCAGTGAGGACCGGAAAGCCCTGTTGAGGCTCCTGCTGGGAATCCCCGGCCTCGCGTTGGCCGGACACCTGCTCGATCGGGTGGCGGCCGCGCTCAAGTACCCGAAGGCCACGATGGCCGCCGGGGTGTCCCTTGTAGCGCTGGTGGTCGTGCTCGTTCCGGCCGGCACGTCCCCGAGCCCGGCGCCGCGGCCGCCGATCGCCGCTCCCGCGACTTCGCTCTCCGCCACCTCCAGCCCGGGCCCGACCCCCACACCCGAGCCGACACCCGGCACGAGCACCGCCCCGCCGCCGGTCCAGGCGCCGCCGTCACCGACCGGCACCACGCCGCCGACTTCCGGGGCGCCCGAGGCCAGCGGCGAGGACGACGCGCCCCCGGCCGTCACCGGCTCGTGGGTCCAGTACCGGCGCATCGCCGAGGCGGACGACGGCAAGTGCGGGAACGAACCGACCTCCTCGCTCGTGGGGGTGACCGTCTCGCCCCGCGCGAAGTCGGCGGTGATCCAGGTGACGGCCCCCGGCAGCACGTTCACGCTGCCGATGCACGACTCCGACGGCAAAACCCGGTGGACCGGCCGGGTCGGCCCGGTTCCCGAGATCGACGCGCAGGGTTGGCTCGGCATCGCGGTCGAGGTCACCGGCATGAACGAGGCGAAGACGGTCACCAGCCTCGGCCGCATCGAGATTCATCCGTGTGGGAAGGGCGGCTGAACGCATGCCATTCCCGGAACTTTCGCGCCGTCCGCCGGCGACAATGCCCCCACCAGGCACGACGGGTCTTCGAGCACGGGAATTCCCGCGCTCGCCCGGCAGCCCCGAGAACGGCCTCACGATTCCTCCGTCAACGCTGCCCCGGCGCCACGCCGCGCTCCGGGCAGCCGGAGCAGAGGAGATCCCCGTGTCCACACCGAACCCCGCTTTCGACGCACACCCGCCGGTCGCCGACCGGGTGATCGTCGCCGGCGACCGCGTCGCGGAGTACTGGATAAGCCGTCCGGGGGTCAAGCGGGTGCTCGCCGTGGTCCCGCACGTCCAGGCGGGGGAGCGACTGCTGGACGTCCTGCCCGCGCTGGAAAGCGACATGCGCGTCCAGGTGTTGCTGACGGTCCCGGAGACGGGGTACCGGTGGGCCGGCATCGGCGAGTACGTCCGCCGGCTCGGGGGGCTGTCCATCCCGTGGCGGCAGGCGGTGACCACGCGGTTCGACCTCGTGCTCGCGGCCTGCCGGTGGGGGGTCGCTGAGCTGGACGGGCCCGTCCTCCTGATGCCCCACGGTGCGAGCAGCCTCGGTTCCCGGACCGGGCACGACGGTGACTTCAACCGTTACCACGGCGAAGAGGTACCCGCGACGCTGGCCCTGGCGACCGACGAGGAGAAGCTCGCACTGGCCGACGCCTGTCCCGAGGCGCTGCCGAGTGCGGTCGTCGCGGGTGACCCGTCGTTCGATCGGATGCTGGCGGGCCGGGCCTACCGCGACCGGTACCGCCGGGAGCTCGGCGCGTCGCCGGCGCAGCGGGTCGTGGTGGCCACCTCGACCTGGTCGAAGCACTCCCTCTTCGGCACGGATCCGACGATCTTCGCCCGGTTGATGCTGGAGCTGCCGCGCTCGGAACACGTGGTGGTGGCGGTGCTCCACCCCTTCATCTGGCACGCGTACAGCCGCCGGCAGGTGCTCGCCTGGCTGGCCCGGGCCCGCGACCACGGGCTGGTCGTGCTGCCGCCGGAAGAGGGCTGGCGGAGTGCGCTCGTCGCCGCCGACGTCGCGGTCGGCGACTTCGGCTCGGTTCTGCAGTACGCGGGCGCGCTCGGCGTGCCCACCTTGATGAGCCCGGCGGCCGGTGTGCGACCGGGCAGCCCCGCCGAGGCGCTGTCGAGGATCGCGACCCCGCTGCACCTCGACAGTCCCCTGGCACCGCAGGTGTCCCGGGTGCGACCGCCGACCGACGACGAACGCGCGACGCTGGTGCGGGCCATCACCACCCGGCCCGGACAGTCACTGGCTATCCTCCGCCGCACCTGTTACGACCTGCTCGGCCTGACCGAGCCGGTGCACGGCGTGCCGGTGTCACCGGCTCCGCTGCCGGAGCCGATCGGGTGACCCGGCACTCAGTCCGCGCGCGGCGGCAGCGCCCGGAGCCGGGCCCGGACCCGCTCGGCGTGCGGGTCGTCCATGGCGGCGTACGCGGCGAGTGCGTCCTCCCAGTACCGCCGCGCGCCTTCGGGGTCGCCGGAATCCGCCAGGACCTCGGCGAGCTTCTCCAGCACGGGGACCCGCAGCGCGGCGGCCTCCGACGACGGGAGCGAGCGCAGCCCACGCCGCAGCTCGGACACGGCTTCGGCGTGGGCGCCGCGGGCTGCGTGAACCGCGCCCAGGCCAGCGACGGCCTGGGCCTGGCAGTGGAAGTCCCCGAGGGACTCCGCCAGCCGTGCCGACCGCTCGAAGTGGTCGACGGCGGCGTCCGCGTTGCCCTGCTCGGCGAGCGCGTGGCCGAGGTAGCCGAGCAGGAGCGCGGTCCCGCGGTGCCGTCCGTGCGCTTCGTTCAGCTCGAGGGCGTCGCGGTAGTGCTCGATCGCCTCGGCGACGCGGCCGCTCGCGTGCGTCGCGGCGCCCAGTCCCTCCAGCGCGGTGGCCTCGCCGGCCCAGTCGCCGGTCGAGCGCGCCAGGGTCACCGCCCGCCGGTAGGGCTCCATCGCGTGCTCCGGCTCACCGATGCGCAGGTGGACGGCGGCGGCCTGGTTCACCATGCGCACTTCGGCCCGGACGTCCCCGGACCGGGCGGCGGCTTCCACGGCGATCGCGCCGGCACAGATCCACTCCGCGTAGTGGCCGCGGTAGAGGAACAACCCCAAAGCGCGTCGTAGAGCCGGCACACCAGCTCGTCCCAGCCGCGGGCGAACGCGGTGTGCAGGCAGGCGGTCAGGTTCGGCAGCTCACGCTCGAGCCAGTCCAGCGCCGGTCCCCGTGCCGTGAACTCCGCCGGTTCCGGCACGGGAGCGAGGCGCGAGCGCAGCGGTGTCGCCGCGCCGTCGGCCGACGCGGCCCGGTCGCGATACCACTGGAGGGCCGACCTCACGGCTTGCTCCTGGTCGGAGGGCGGATCTTCCCGCTCCGCCCAGCGCCGGGCGTGCAGGCGCGCCAGGTCGTGCAGGCGGTAGCGGTCGAACGCGATGTCGGTGATCATTTTCGCGTCGACCAGCAGGCCGAGGACGTGGTCCGCCTCCGCCACCGGCGTGCCGGCCAGCGCGGCCGCGACACCACCGCCGAAGTCGGGTCCGGGGTACAGCCCGAGCAGCCGGTAGAGACGAGCCGCGACCGGCGGAAGCCCGCGGTAGGAGAGATCGAAGCACGTCGCCACGGACAGCGCCCCGTCCTCGTCCACGAGAGCCCCCAGGCGGCGGCGTTCGTCGGCGAGCTCCCCGGCGACGGCCGCCACCGGCCAGTGCGGCCGGACCACCAGCCGCGCCGCGGCGATGTGCAGGGCGATCGGCATGCCACCGCACAGTTCGGCGACCGCGCGCGCCGACTCCGCCTCGGCGAGCACCCGTTCCCGGCCGACCGCGCGGCCCAGCAACTGCACCGCCGCGTCCGGCGGCAAGGCGCCCACGGGCACCGCGACGCTGCCGTGTGCGACGAGTCCGCTCAGCCGGCGTCGGCTGGTCACCACCACCGCGCTCCGCGGGGACCCCGGGAGCAGCGCCACGACCTGCGCGCTCGAGGCGGCGTCGTCCAGCAGCACGGCGATCGCCCGGCCGGCCGTGAGTGAGCGGTACAACGCCGCGCGCTGGGGTTCCCCGGCCGGCTGGTCCGACGGCGGCACGCCCAGCCCGTGCAGCAGATCGCCGAGGACGTCGACCGGCCCGGCAGGTCCGTCCGGCCCGTGTGCGGACAGTCCCGCGAACAGCTGCCCGTCGGGGTACCGGTCGCGCGCGTGGTGCAGCCAGTGCGCCGCGAGCGCGGACTTCCCAACGCCGCCCGGGCCGGTCAAGACCACGATGCCGGGCCGGTCGCTGCCGGCCAGCGCGTCGGTCAGCGTCCGCAGCTCGTCGGTCCGCCCGCTGAAGTGGGCCGGAGGCGGGGGAAGCTGCCGCGGCACGTGCTGCGCGCGGCCGGCGTGGACGTGGATGTCGCCGTGCACGACCCCGGTCTGGACGACCGAGCCGGCGACGTCGTGGGTGATGTTGCCGGTCGTGTGGTAGCTCGGACGGTCCACGGCCCCCACCTCCGTTTCGAAGGCTAGTGGTAGCACTCCGCGGCCGGGGCGCGATTGTGCAGGGGTGAAGGCCACTCCCGCCGACGTCTGGCACACGAGCTACCGGAACTTCGGTGCGTTGCTGGGGGCGCTCCGGCGTGATGCCGGGCTGACCCAGCGCGTCGTGGCGCGCCACGTGAAGAGTTCCGACACCACGCTCTCGAAATGGGAAAACGGACAAGGCGAGCACCCGCCTGAGCGGCAGTCCGTGGTCGACTACGTCTCCCGGTGCCTGCGGGACATGGCCAGTTCCGAGACGGTGAAGGAAGAGCGGCGGCTTGCGGTCACGGAGGCGCTCGACGAGCTGATCCGCCTGCGCGAGCGCCTCGACGACATGCCGGCCGAGAGCGAGCCGCCCGCGTCGGTGAGCACACTGCGCCGGGATGTTCACTCCTTCGAAGGCCGCGAGACCGAACTCCGCCTGATCGCCGACGCCGTCGAGCACCCGACGGGCGCGGTCGTGGCCGTGCACGCCATCGACGGAATGCCCGGCGTCGGGAAGACGGCTTTCGCCGTTCACGCGGCGCACCGGTTCGCCGCGCACTTCCCCGACGGCCGCCACTACCTCGACCTGCACGGCCACAGTCCCGGACGCGAGCCGGTCGCGCCGCGGGACGCGCTGGCGGCGTTGCTGACCGCGGTCGGGGTGGACCCGCTGGACCTGCCGGCCGAAACCGAGCGGCGCGCCGCGCTGTGGCGGCGCTCGGTCGGCGGCAAGCGGATGGTGCTGGTGCTGGACAACGCCGCCGACCACCGGCAGATCGAACCGTTGCTGCCCGGCGAGGGCCGCAGCCTGGTCCTGGTGACCAGCCGGCGGAGGCTGAGCGAGCTCGACGCGATGTCGATCGATCTGCCGCCGCTGCCGACCGGAGAAGCCGAGGCGGTGTTCCGCGGGCTCGCGGGCCGTCCGGTGAACGAGCAGGCCGCACTGACCCGGCTGGTCGGGCTCGCCGGCGGGTTGCCCCTGGCCGTGGCGATCCTGGCGGCGCGGTTCCGGAACCGACGGGCGCTCACCGTCGCTCGTCTCGCCGACGAGCTCGCCGAGGCGTCGAACAAGCTGCCCGTCATCCGCGCGCAGTCCCGCGCCGTCGCCGCGGCGTTCGAACTGTCGTACCGCGACCTCTCCGGCGAGCAGCAGCGCTTCTTCCGGTTCCTCGGTCTGCACCCCGGCGACAGCCTCGAACCGTTCGCGGCAGCCGGGTTGTGCGGCTGCCGCCCGTCCGAGGCGGCGGCGCGTCTCGACGAGCTGTACCACGAACACCTCGTGGAGGAGCCGACGCTGGGCCGCTACCAGATGCACGACCTCATCGCGGAGTACGCACGCGAGCGGGTCGAGGACGACGAGCCCGGTCTCCGCACGGCGGCCCGGGAGTCGCTGCTGGAGTTCTACCTGACTTGCGGAGCAGCAGCCAACAGCCGCCTCGCGCACGGCACGGAAGTGGCCGACGAATCCCTCCCTCCGCTGGGGGACGACCGCGCGGCGGCGAGCTGGTTCGACGCCGAGCGGGAGAACCTGCTGGCCTGCCTGGACAGCGCGGAAGCGCCCGAGACGGTCGTGGACTTCTCGCTGGTGCTGGCCCCGTACCTGGGACGCAGCGGACCGTGGGACCTGACGGTGCGCGTCCACCGGCGGGCGGTGGACTGCGCCCGCGCCTGGGGGGATCCCGAGGCCGAAGCCAGGACACTGCTCGAGCTCGGGAAGGCGCAGTTCCACGCCGACCGCTACGAGGAGGCCGAGACCGCCCTGGGCGCCGCGGGCCGGCTCTTCGCCGAGCTGGGCTTCAACGGCGACGAGGCGCACGCCTGGGCCGGCCTCGGCCAAGTCTGGATCCAGACCGGGGACCACGTCGACGCGCGCCGGGCGTTCACCGACGCGCTCGCCCTGTGCGAACAGGACGGTTTGGAGCGGGAGCGAGCCGGGGTCCTGGTCGAACTGGCCAACCTGGACTACTTCCAGGACGAGTACCCGCGGAGCGTCGCGGCGAACGAGCGAGCGCTGGGGATCTACGAGGAGCTGGAAGACCGGCTGGGGCAGGCGGCCGCTCTCAAGGGGCTTGCGCACGTGTGGCTGTTCACCGACGACTACCCCCGCGCCCGTGACGCGGCGATGCGGGCGCGGGAGCTCTTCCGCGCGGCCGGGCAGGTCCTCGGCGAGGGGCAGACGTCTTCGGTGCTCGGCAGTGTGAACCGGGCGCAGGGGAGGTACACCGAAGCGCGCACGGACTTCGAGACGGCCATCGAGCTCTACGAAAAGCTCGGTGATCTCGCCGGTTCCGCCATGGCGCAGATCGAGCTCGGCATCGTGCACTGCCACCTCGGCGACTTCGTCACCGGCGAGGAAGTCCTGCGTCGGGCGATGGAGCTGTACGAGACGTTCGACGAAGCCGTCGGCAAGGCGTCGGTGCGCCGGGAACTCGCCGACCTCCTCACGAAGACCGGACGGCTGAAGCACGCGCGGCCGCTGCTGGACGAGGCCGAGAACATCTTCGGGAAGCTCGATGACCGGTTCGGCAAGACCATCACCTCGAACAGCTACGGGGCATGGCACCTGGCCGCGGGCGAACCGGTCGTAGCCCGGCGCCGCTACACCGAGGCGCTCGAGCTCGCGCTGGAGATCGCCAGCCCGCTGGAACGCGCCGCGGCGCTGGCCGGGCTCGCCCGCGTGGCGAAAGCACTGGGGGAGCACCGGGCGGCCGAAGAAGGGCTCCGCGACGCTCTCGCGATCTACCGGAGCCTGGGCGCCGGCGAAGCGGCCGAGCTGGAGCGTGAACTCGGCTCGACGTAAACAATCACGGTATTTTTGCCGTCATCATCCGTGGTGATCAAATTCCGGAAACCGGAGAAAACCGACTTCGGTCGGATTCCCCGATGTGCCCCCGGTTGCGTCCGAATGGTCGTCGAATCGGGTGATGCGGATTGTCTAGACTCCGCAGGTCGTGTTCACATCCTTTTGTCGACCTGGAGGTTCCATGCGCACTGTGGATTCTGCTGCCATTGTGGAAGGCTGGCTGTCGGGTTCGGAAACGGCGCACGGCCTGGCGAACCCCGCCGGTCCGCTGTACGTCGGCGGAAACGCCGCCGAAGCCGCGCTGGTCGACCCGACCGACATGCTGTACGCGTTCTGTTCCAGCCCGAGCGGCTCACACGGCAGCTGGTGCTGCTGACGAGCTCGGTTCTCGCCAAAAGCGCCCGCGTTTCCCGGTTTCCGGGTGCGCGGGCGCGCTCGGGTCGCAAACAGGTGGAGGCCGGTGTTGCTCGATTCAGCGGAAAGCGAAACCCTGCCGTTCGGCGGTCCGGTCGGCGCTCTCGCGCGACCGTGGCGCGGCGGCCTGGCCGACGAGCTCGACGCGATTCCCGGCCTGACGCCGGACGAGCGCGCCGTCGTGCTGGCGGCCGGGAGTGACGCGCTGGTCCATTCGCTGCACGCGAAGGTGTCCCGCGTGTTCCTCATCGAGCTGCACGCCCGGCGGCTGGCCGGCGGCGCGGGGGACGACGCCGCGACCTGGGCGCAGTACGTCGAGGACGCGACGCGGGAGGACTACCTGACCACCCTCGAGGGGCGGTACCCGGTCCTTCCGCGGCGTATCGCGCAAGTGGCCAGGTTGTCGGTGGCCGCTGTTGCCGGGTTCGCCGCCCGGCTCGCCGCGGACCGGCCGCGGTTCGCCGACGCGCTGCGCGGGCCGCTACGGGCGGTCACGTTCGGGCGCGGCGACACCCACCGGGGCGGCCTGACGGTCAGCCGCGTCGACGTCGGTGACGGCACCGTCATGTACAAGCCGCGGAACTCGGCGATCGACGTCGCGCTCGCGGCCCTGATCCGCGACGCCTACGAGGACTTCCCCGGCGCGCCGGAGCTCGCCGAGCGGATCCGGGTGCCCGCGGTGCAGCTGCGCGAGGGCTACGCGTGGGCGGACTTCGTCGAGCCGCGCTACTGCGCCGACGAGCGCGAGCTGAGCGTCTTCTACCGCAACATCGGGCACTGGCTGGCGGTCCTGCGGCTGTGCGGGGGCACCGACATGCACGCGGAGAACATGATCGCCGCGGGCCCGGTGCCGGTCATCGTGGACGCCGAGACGCTCTTCGACGCGCCCGCGGACTTCCCGGCCAGCGGCCAGGGTGACGCCGTCGACGTCGCCACCGCCGCGATCCGCCGCACGGTCCTGCGCACCGGGCTGCTTCCGGTGCGCGGCACGGGGTACGCGCTCGGCGGGGTGGACATCTCCGGGCTCGGCGCGCTGCCCGGGCAGCAGCCCCGGATCCCGGCGCCGGTCATCGCCGGCGCGGGCACGGCGGCCGCGCGCCTGGAGGTCGACCTGGTCGAGATGCCGACCGCCGGGAACCACCCCAGCCCGACGGCGGTGCTGCACGCGCACTGGGACCGTGTGGTCGAGGGCTTCCGCGAGATGACCGCGCACCTGCACCGGCTCGACACCCGCCCCGGCGGTGACGCTTTCCACCTGCTGCGGCACTTCGAAGGCGTCGAGGCCCGCCGGATCCTGCGGCCGACGCAGGCTTACGTCGACATCGGCCGGATGCTGTGGCACCCGGCGTCGCTGCACGACGAGGCGGCCGCGACCGAGCGGGGGCGCGACATCCTGCTGCGCAACGCGAAGGTCCTGCACGGCGCGCCCCAGGACCGCGCGACGATCGACGCGGAGATCGCCGACCTGCAGGCCGGCGACGTCCCGTTGTTCAGCTTCGAGGTGGACCGCGCGGCGATCGCGGCGTCGGTGGCCGACTGGCGCGAGGCCGACCTGCCGTTCGAGGAGTCGATCATCCAGGACGCGCTGGTCGGGGCCTACCTCAACGAGCGGACCCTGCCCTCACGCCGCCAGTACCCCGCCCGCGACCCGCACTGCCGCGACCGGGAACGCCGCCGCCGGGCGCTGGCCGCGCAGCTGGTCCGGCGGCTGTGCGACGGCGCGGTCCGCGGCGCGGACGGGACGGTCACCTGGGTCAGCCCGGTGTTCACCCCGGCGGGCTGGTCGATCCGGGTCCTGCCCGCCGACCTCTACACCGGCCAGGGCGGCGTGGTGCTCACGCTGGCCGAATACCTGGCCGAGGTCCGCGCCGGCCGCGCCGACGAAGTCCCCGGAGTGCAGGAGTGCTTCGACGGCGCGCTGCGGGTGCTCAAGAGCGTCGAGGAGCTGACCGAGACGCCGTCGGCCGGGGCGTTCAGCGGGGCGGCGTCGCAGGTGTGGACGTGGCTCGCGCTGCACCGGGTGCTGGGCTGGGACTGGCTGCTGGACCGGGCGGCCGAGCGCGCCGGGCAGTTCTCCGACGGGCGCATGATCGCCGAGGACCGCGAGGTCGACCTGCTCAACGGCGTCGCGGGCGCGGCGGTCCCGCTGCTCGGCCTGGCCGCGACCGGCCGGCCGGAGTGGCTGCCGGTGGCCGCGGCGGTGGGCAATCGGCTGGGGGAGCTGGCGGTCCGCGAGGACCATGGCGCGCGCTGGCCCACCCGGCTCAACCCCGAGGGCATCGGCGGGTTCGCCCACGGCGCCACCGGAATCGGCTGGACGCTGACGCGGCTCGCGCTCAGCGAAGCCGGCACGCCGGCGGAACGGGCCGCCTGGCACGAGCTGGCCGAGCAGGCTTTCGCCTATCAGGAATGGCTTTACCGGCCGGAGGCCGGCAACTGGTTCGACGCCCGGATCGGCAGCGAGGACGACTTCTTCACCAGCTGGTGCCACGGCAGCGCGGGCATCGGACTGGCAATGCTCGACCTGCACCACCGCACGGGCGACCCCCGGCGGCTCGAGATGGCGGTCCGCGCCGCCCGCGCGAGTGCGGCCGAGGGTTTCGGCTGGAGCCACACGCTGTGCCACGGCGACATCGGCCTGTGGGAGATGCTGGAGGCGATCCGGCCGGCGGACCCCACGTGGGACGGCCCGAGCCGCGACGAGATCGACGCGGAGCTGCTGACCAGCCTCGAACAACGCGGCCCGGTCGGCGGCCTGGCCCGCGAGGCGTTCGCCCCGAGCCTGATGTCGGGACTGGCCGGTGTGGTGCACGGCCTGCTGCGGATGCACCCGGGGCACGAGCTGCCTTCGCCGCTTTTGCTGGACTGAGCGTTGAGGGGGTGCCGCGAACGCGGCACCCCCTCAACGGCGTCAGCGGGGCTGGTTCGCCCACCAGGTCCGCCCGGCCTCGGGCAGCGTCGAGATCGGGTCGTAGTACGGGTAACGCCGCTGCAGCGCCTCCGGGTCGTCCAGCTCGATACCGGTCCGGTAGTTCTTCGTCCAGTACGAAATCCCCAGCTCCCGATCGTAGTCAGCCAGCTGGTGCACCCACCGCTTCCCGACATACGGCACGTCGCACACGATGCGAGGCGTCGCATACCCCGGCAGGTACCCCATGATCGAGTGCTGCAGCTCCTGCGCCTCGTGCACCGAAACCCGCCAGTGCTCCGCGTTCGGGATCATGTCGCACATATAGAAGTAATACGGCAGAATGTTCGCCTCGCCCTGCAGCGCGAAACACAGGTCCAGCAGCTGCGCCGGCGTCGCGTTGACCCCGCGCATCAGCACGCCTTGGTTGCGGACGTCGCGGACACCCACGTTCAGCGCCGTCTGGGCCGCCTCGGCCACCAGCGGGGTCACCGACTGGGCGTGGTTGACGTGGGTGTGGATCGCCAGGTTGACGCCGCGGCGCTGGGCCGTCACCGCGACGCGCTCGAGGCCTTCGACGACCTTCGGCTGGATCCAGTGCTGCGGGAGCGCCGCCAGTGCCTTGGTCGCCAGGCGGATGTCGCGGACCGTGTCGATGTCCATCAGGCGCATCAGGAACGACTCCAGCTGCGGCCACGGCACGTTCGCCACGTCGCCGCCCGAGACGACCACGTCACGCACACCCGGAGTCTTCTTCAGGTACGCGATCATCGCGTCCTGGCGGTCTACCGGCTTGAGGGTGAGCTTGTGCTTCTCGACCGTCTCCGTGGAGTTGCCGACCAGGTCCATGCGGGTGCAGTGCCCGCAGTACTGGGGGCAGGTCGAGATCATCTCGGCCAGCACCTTCGTCGGGTAGCGGTGGGTCAGGCCCTCCACGACCCACATCTCGGCCTCGTGCAGCGAGTCGCGCTCCGAGTGCGGGTGGCTCGGCCACGTCGAGTCGCGGTCGCTCTTGACCGGGAGCATGTAGCGGCGGATCGGGTCGGCGTAGAACGCCTCGGTCACCTTCGCCGGGTCGGTGCCCGCCGTCGGCGCCATCGTGTTGATCATCTGCGGCGGCAGCAGCATCGACATCGTCGCCAGCTCGCGCTGGTCGGCGAGCAGGTCGTCGTAGAAACGCTCCTCCAGCAGGTCGCCCATCAGGGCGCGCAGCTGCTTGGCGTTGCGGATGCAGTGCACTCGCTGCCACTGCGCGTCACGCCACTCGGCCTCGGTCACGTCGTGCCAGCCCGGGAAGCGGCGCCAGTCGGGTTCCACCAGCTCGGCGCGGGCGTACTCGTAGGGCTGGTCGAAGGCGGCGGCAGGCGTCACAGGTTCCTGGGTCGCAGTCACTTGTACTCCTAGTCGTCGGGAACGCGTTAAAATATCCTGTCATAACGTTCTCACGGAGTAAATCTTCCTGCCTGCTGGCGTGCCTTCCCCCAGGTGGAGGAAGCCGGGAGACGCGGGGCAAACTCAACGACGTGACGGACGAACACACAACGCTCCTGCTCGGCGGACGCGTCTACACCCCCGCCGGCCCGGACGCCACGGCGATGGCGGTCACCGGCGGCACCGTGGTCTGGGTCGGGCAGGACGCCCCGGCCCGCGCGCTGCACGCGAACGCCGAGATCGTCGACCTCCAGGGCGCGTTCGTGGCGCCCGCGTTCGTCGACGCGCACGTCCACGCCACCGCCACCGGCCTGCACCTGACCGGCCTCGACCTCACCGGCGTCCACGACCGCGCCGAGCTGCTCGCCCGCGTCCGCGACGCCGTCGTTCCGGGGCAGGTCCTGCTCGCCCACGGCTGGGACGAGAGCGGCTGGACCGACCCGCGGCTGCCCAGCCGCACCGAGCTCGACGACGCCGCCGGCGGCGCCCCGGTCTACCTCAGCCGCGTCGACGTCCACTCCGCGCTGGTCTCCACCGCGCTGGTCGAGCTGGCCCCGGCCGCCCGCGCCGCCGACGGCTGGTCACCCGAGGGCCCGCTGACCCGGGCCGCCCACCACGCCGTCCGCGCGGCCGTGCGCGCCGCGGTCACGCCGGAGCAGCGTGACCGCGCCCAGCGCGCGTTCCTGGCCGAGGCCGCCGCCCGGGGCGTGGTGAGCGTGCACGAATGCGCCGGCCCCGACATCTCCGGCCGCGACGACCTGGCCGCCCTGCTCACCCTCGCGGGACCGGACACCCCCGAGGTCGTCGGCTACTGGGGCGAGCTCGACGCCGTCGACACCGCACGCGAGCTCGGCGCCCGCGGCCTGGCCGGCGACCTGTTCGTCGACGGCGCACTCGGCTCCCGCACCGCCGCCCTGAGCGAGCCCTACGCCGACCACGACGGCTCCGGGACGCGCTACCTCGACGCCGCACGCATCGGCGAGCACCTGGCCGCCTGCACCGAAGCCGGGCTGCAGGCCGGCTTCCACGTCATCGGCGACGCCGCCGTCGCGGAGGTGGTCGAAGGCTTCCGCCTGGCCGAAAAGCAGGTGGGGCAGCGCGCGCTCGCCGCCCGTCACCATCGGCTCGAGCACCTCGAGATGGTCACCGCCGAGCAGGCGAAGCTGCTGGCCGGCTGGGGCGTCGTCGCCTCGATGCAGCCGCTGTTCGACGCGCTCTGGGGCGGCGAGAACGGCATGTACGCCGAACGGCTCGGCGTGGACCGCGCGGCCGGGCTCAACCCGTTCTCCGTCCTGGCCGCGGAAGGCGTTGTGCTGGCCTTCGGGTCCGACGCGCCCGTCACCCCGCTGGACCCGTGGGCCAGCGTCCGCGCGGCCGCCTACCACCGCACGCCGGGCGCGGGCCTGTCCCCGCGGGCCGCGTTCACTGCCCACACCCGCGCCGGGCACCGCGCTGCCGGTGTCAACGACGGCGTCACCGGCAGCCTCGTCCCGGGCGCGCCGGCGCACTACGCGATCTGGGACGCGACCGACCTCGTCGTGGCCACCCCGGACAGCCGCGTGCAGCGCTGGTCCACCGACCCGCGGGCCGGCGTGCCACCGCTGCCGCGGCTGGAACCGGACGCCGCGCTGCCGCGATGCCTGCGCACCGTGCGCTCGGGTGCGGTCCTCCACAACGCCATCACCTAGAGTTGTCACCTGTGGCAGTCACCGTGGCGGACCCCGAACCGGGCGCCCCGCACCAACCCGCCCGAACCCGGCGAAGCTTCCCCCGCGCCTGGCTGCTGAGGCTGGCCACGGCGCTGGTGTCCGGCTTCGCCTACTACCTGAGCTTCGCGCCGCGCCCGCTGTGGTGGCTCGCCCCGCTCGCCTTCGCCGGGTTCGCGTTCGTCCTGCGGGGCCGCAGCTTCCGGGGCGCGTTCGGCTACGGCTTCGCGTTCGGCTTCGTCTTCTTCCTGCCGCTGCTGACCTGGCTGCTGGACTTCCTGGGCCCGGACTTCGGCCCGTGGCCGTGGCTCGGCCTGTCCTTCGCGCTGGCGCTGTACTACGGCCTCGCCGGCGGCCTCTTCACGTGGGTGGCGCGGCTGCCGCTCGCGCCGCTGTGGGGCGCACTGATCTTCGTCGCGATGGAGACCCCGCGCGCATGGTTCCCCTTCGGCGGCTTCCCCTGGGGCCGCGTCGCCTTCAGCCAGCCCGAAGGCGCGTTCCTGCCGCTGGCCTCGATCGGCGGCGCGCCACTGGTCGGCCTCGCCGTCGTCCTGACCGGCTTCTGCCTGGCCGCGCTCGCCGGCCGGCTGTGGGACGCGCGTGACGCGCTGAAGGCCACGCTGCGGGCCCGGCGGACCATCCTGGCCGCCGTCGTCACGCTGCTGCCGATCGTCGCCGGGCTGGCGCTGTGGCCCACCATCGGCACCGGCGCGCAGGACGGCGAGCGGACCGTCGCGACCGTCCAGGGCAACGCCCCCGACATCGGGCTCGCGCTGCAGGGCGAGCGGGACGTGCTGCGCCGCAACACCATCGCCGAAAGCGAGCGCCTCCTCGACGCGATCCACGCCGGGAAGGTCCCGAAACCGGACCTGGTGCTGTGGCCCGAAAGCGCGACCACCGTCACCGGCCCCGACCCGCAGGTCGACCAGCTCGTCGCCGCCTTCGGTGTGCCCGCGCTGGTCGGCGCGCTCTACGAGCTGCCCGACCGCCACCTCCAGAACTCCGTCATCGCCTGGGACCCGCACACCGGGCCCGGGCAGCGCTACGCCAAGCAGCAGCTGGTGCCCTTCGGCGAGTACGTGCCCGCGCGGAAGCTCGCCAAGCTCGTCACGCCGTTCATCGACCAGGAGACCGTCGACATGCTCCCCGGTGACGGCGCCAACCAGGCGCTGGACGTCGCGGGCACGCGGGTCGGGGTGTTCGTCTGCTACGAGGCCGCGTTCGACTACCCGGGCCGCGACGCCGTGCGCGACGGCGCCGAGCTGCTCGTGGTGCCGACCAACAACGCCTGGTACGGCGAGAGCGAGATGAGCGTGCAGCAGCTGGCCATGTCCCGGCTGCGCGCGGTCGAACACGGCCGCGCGGTGGTGGTGTCCGCCGTCTCAGGAGTGAGCGCGATCGTCGCCCCCGACGGAACGGTTACCAGCTCAACGGGCCTTTTCACCGCGGATTCCCTGGTCGGGCGCGTCCCGCTGCGGACGCAGACTACGCTGTCGGATCGACTCGGTGCGTGGACGGAGTACGGGCTGCTGGCACTGGCGATCGCCGGGGTGGCCGGCGGGCTCGTACTCCGTTTTCGCACCCGGCGCACCAGCGCCGGCACGGCAGCAGGGGACACGGCGGACTGACCGCCGGGGATATCGGAGGAGCACGGATGTCGCAGGCGCCGCGGGGGGCCCGGGAAATCGAGCCGGTGCTGGTGGTGATCCCGACCTACAACGAGCGGGAGAACCTCGGCCCGATCCTGGATCGCCTGCACAAGGCACTTCCGGACGTGCACGTGCTCGTGGTGGACGACGGCAGCCCGGACGGCACCGGGAAGCTCGCCGACGAGCGCGCGGCCGCGAACCCGAACGTGCACGTCATGCACCGGACCGAGAAGGCCGGGCTGGGCGCGGCCTACATCGCCGGGTTCCGCTGGGGCCTGGCGCGCGAGTACGGCACGATCGTCGAGATGGACGCCGACGGCTCGCACGCCCCGGAGGACCTGCCGCGGCTGCTGGACGCCGTCAGCGACGCGGACCTGGCCATCGGCTCGCGGTATGTCCCGGGCGGCAGCGTCGTCAACTGGCCGCTGAAGCGCCAGGTGCTCTCGCGCGGCGCCAACGTCTACTCGCAGATCGCGCTGGGCATGCGCACGCGTGACATCACGGCGGGCTTCCGCGCCTACCGGCGTCCGGTGCTGGAGAAGCTGGCGCTCGACGAGGTCAACTCGCACGGGTACTGCTTCCAGATCGACCTGACCATCCGCACGGCCGACGCCGGGTTCGAGATCGTCGAGGTGCCGATCACCTTCACCGAGCGCGAGATCGGCGAGTCGAAGATGGACGGCTCGATCATCCGCGAGGCGTTCCTGCGGGTGGCGTCGTGGGGCGCGCAGCGCCGCTGGCAGCAGGTCCGGCGGCTGCTCAAGCGCGGCTGACCCGCGCGGTCACGATCCACGTCCGGGCGCCCAGCAGCACGCCGTCCGGGGTTTCGTGCGCGGCGAAGGCGGCCCGCAGGCGGCTTGGGGCCTCCGCGGTGGGCCGCAGCTCCTCGACGTCCTTGAGGCCGAGGGCGAACTCGCACGCCGTCGCGGCGTCGGGCCCGTAGCAGACGGGTTCGCGCAGCTCGGTGAACTCGACGTCGGTGAAGCCCGCGGTCCGCAGCAGCGCGTTGGTGTGGGTTCGGTCGCCGAGGGAGAAGTGCGGCCCGGCGGGTGGCGCGGTGGTGCCGGGAGCGACGGCGTCGTGCAGCACCGAGTACCACTGGTTGCGGTCCCGCTCCTGCCACACGAGCAGCACCAGGCGGCCGCCGGGCCGCAGCGCGCGGGCGAGGTTGGCGAACGCCGCGGGCGGGTCGGCGAAGAACATCGCCCCGAACCGGGACAGCACGACGTCGAACACCGCGGGCGGGAACTCGTGGGTCTGCACATCGGCCACCTCGAAGCTCGCCCCGCCGAGTTCGCGTGCCTTGGTGATGGCTTGCTCCGAGACGTCGACCCCCAGCGCCGTCGCGCCCGCCTGAGCGGCTTCACGGGTGGACTCGCCGGTGCCGCAGCCGACGTCGAGGACGTCCTCACCCGGCCGGACGGCCGCCGCGGCGCGGAACCGCTCGTTGTGCGGGCGCACCTCGGCGTCGAACAGCGCCGCGAACCGGACCCGGTGTTCACTCATGCCGATTTCTCCTGTTCTCGGCCATCATGGGGCCGATGACGACCATCGTGGCCTTCCACGCCCACGCCGACGACCCCGTGCTGCTCAGCGGCGGCACCCTCGCCCGCGCGGCGGCCGACGGGCACCGGGTGGTGGTCGTGGTGGCCACCGACGGCATGTCCGCGCAGCACCCGACCCCTCGGTGGGCCGAGCTGGAGGCGAGCGCGGCCATCCTCGGCGTCCGGCGGGTCGTGCACCTCGGGTACGCCGACAGCGGGCACGGGCCCGAGCTGTACCCGGATCCGCCCGGCCGGCAGCGGTTCGCCCGCGCCGACACCGAGGAGGCCGCGCACCGGCTCGCCGCCGTGCTGCAGGAGGAGAAGGCCGACCTGCTGCTCGGGTACGACGCAGGCGGCGGGTACGGCCACCGCGACCACGTCAAGGTGCACCAGGTCGCTCGCCGGGCGTCCCGGCTGACCGGGACGCGGCTGCTGGAAGCCACCCTGCCGCGCGACGTCGTCGTCCTGCTCGCCCGGGCGGCCCGGGCCCTGCGGATCCCGGTCCGCTACGACACCGCCGCGCTCGGGCGGCTGTACAGCCCGGCGTCGGCCATCACCCACCGCTTCACCGTGCGGCGCTTCGCCGGGCGCAAGCAGGCCGCGCTCGCGGCGCACGTGTCCGACGTCCGGGGGACCGGACGGCTCTCGGCGGTGCTGCGGGTGCTCGTGTGGCTGCCGAAGCCGGTGTTCGCGCTGGTGGCGGGCCACGAGTGGTACACCGAGGTCAGCGGAGGACCACGCCCATCGCTGCAAGTTTCTGCACGTTCTGGTCGGACTCGTCCGCGTCGGTGATGAGGCCGGCGATGTCGGCGAAGGGCAGCACGGTGAACCGCGACGCCGCGCCGAGCTTCTCGGCGCTGGCCAGCACGTAGGTGTCGGCGGCCCGCCGCGCGAGGGTGCGTTTCATCGCGGCCTCGTCGGCGTCGCCCGTGGTGAGACCGGCCTCGGGGTGCACCCCGGTGACGCCGAGCAGGAAGACGTCGGCGCTGATCGCCTGGGCGGCCTCGGCGGCGGCCGCGCCGCAGGTGACCGCGGAGTGCCGGAAGAGCCGGCCGCCGAGCAGGAAGACGTCGATGCCGTGGTGGTCCAGCAGCGCGGCGGCGATGGTCGGGCTGTGGGTGACGACGGTCGCCGCCAGGTCTTTCGGCAGGGCCTGGGTGACGGCGAGGGTAGTGGTGCCGCCGTCGAGGATGACCGTCGAGCCGGGCCGGACCAGCCGGGCGGCGACGGTGGCGACGCGGTCCTTGCCGGCCACGGCGATCGACGTCCGGCTCGTGTAGTCGGCGACGGCGGGGGAGACGGGCAGCGCTCCGCCGTAGACGCGCTGGCAGAGCCCGGCCGCGGCGAGGTCGCGCAGGTCGCGGCGGATGCTGTCCTCGGAGACGCCGAGCTCGGCCGCGACGTCCTTCGCGAGCACCTTGCCCTCGGCGGCCAGCCGGGCCAGCAGCAGGTCACGGCGTTCCCCGACCAACATGCACGATCCTCCTTGTTGCTTCCGAGTCATGCACATTATGGTCGGGGCATGACCTCTTCGACAAGCGCCCTCGGCCCGGACCGCAACCCGCGGGTCCGGATCACCGACGTGGAGGTGCTGGCCTCGGCCTGGCACGTCCTGCGCCGCACGACGTTCGAGTACCAGCACGGCGACGGCCGCTGGACGACCGAGCAGCGCGAGACCTACGACCGCGGCAACGGCGCCACCGTCCTGCTCTACGACCTCACCCGCGCCACGGTGCTGCTGACCCGCCAGTTCCGCTACCCGGTCTACGTCAACGACCACCCGGACGGCATGTTCCTCGAGACCGCGGCGGGCCTGCTGGACGCCGACGACGCGGAGACGGCCATCCGCCGCGAGGCGCAGGAGGAGACCGGCGTTCACATCGGCGAGCTGCAGCTGGTCTTCGACGTCTACACGAGCCCGGGCTCGGTCACCGAGCGCCTCTTCTGCTACGCCGCGCCGTACGACCCCTCGGACCGCGGCACGGGCGGCGGGCTCGCGGAGGAGGGGGAGTACATCGAGGTGGTCGAGCTGCCCTTCCGCGAGGCGCTGGCGATGGTGCGCGACGGCCGGATCGCCGACGCGAAGACGATCATGCTCCTGCAGTGGGCCGCTCTGGAGGGCCCGTTCAGCTAGCTGTCCCGGGCATGCGAAAGGCCCCCGCGGGGGGAGGTCGCGGGGGCCTTTCCGTTGTGGTGGGAGCGGTGGCTACGAGCCGAGCTCCCGGGGTCAAGCGGACCGGGAGGTCCGCCGCCCCTTCAGCTCGGCGAGACGTTCGTTGAGCAGGTCCTCGAGCTCGGGGATCGTGCGCCGCTCGAGCAGCATGTCCCAGTGGGTGCGCGGCGGCTTGACCTTCTTCTGCTCGGGCTGCCCGCCGTCGACGATCTCCGACTCGCTGCCGTGCAGCCGGCATTCCCAGACCGTCGGGATCTCGGCGTCGTCGGAGAACGGCACCTCGAACTCGTGGTTCTTCGGGCAGGCGTAGCGCACGGTGCGGCGCGGAGCGAGGTCGTGGTTGCGGTCGGTCTCGTAGCTGACCGCTCCCAGCCGGCTTCCACGAAGAACACGGTCGGCCATGATGGGGTCCTTTCAGTCAGCTCCGGGTGGAGCCAGGGTGTTGCTCACCCTATGCAACGACTCGGGGCCCCCGAGGATTCCCGGGACACCATGTCGTTGCTCACGATGAGCTGCGTCACCCGCCGGCATCAGCTTCCTCTAGTAGGACGCGTTTCGCGCTCCGGCGTGACGTCAATACGGCCTTCTTAGTGCTGATATCCCCCGGATGGGCTACTCGCGCCCAGGTCAGGTCAACCGTAACTGACCGTGATGGGCAGTAACCGGTCCCAAGTCACCCGCTCGATAGTGGCGGCGACACAATACCTGATAACGCACGGTAGCAGATTCGGCCTCAAAACGCGCTGAAGCTGAAGTTTCAACTACGGATTGTTCGGTATCTGCGACCACAACAGTGTCCCCCTCCCGCACAACCTCCCCGTCGAGCACCCGCGCGTTGAACCGCCCGGCCAGCCCGCACCAGCACAACACCTCGACCTGGACCGGCTGCAGCTCGTCCGCCAGTTCGAACAGACGAGCGGCCCCCGGGAACAACCGGCTCCGGAAGTCCGTCGCGATCCCGAAGCAGTAGACGTCGATCTGAACCTCGTCGGCCAGCTCCGCCAGCTGGTCGACCTGCCCGGGGGAGAGGAACTGCGCCTCGTCCACCACGACGTAGTCCACGTGCTGCCCCCGCGACCACTCCTGCCGCACCAGGTCCCGCACGTCGGTGTCCTCACCGACCTCCACCGCCTGCCGGGTCAGCCCGATCCGGCTCGAGATCTGCGGCGCGCCCGAACGGTCGTGGCGCACCAGCACCAGGCCCCGCCGGCCCTGCCGCGCGTGGTTGTGGTCGATCTGCAGCGCCAGCGTCGACTTCCCGCAGTCCATCGGCCCGTAGCAGAACTTCAGCCTGCCCACCGGCGGCGTCCCGCGCCGCGATCCGGCCGCGGGAACGGAGGAGAGCGCGTCGGTCGGGTCGGGGCCGGCCGGATTCACCAAGGTCACGACGCCCGACCCTATCGGTCGTTCACAACACCTCCGGCGGACGGTTGCCCGCCGCCACGATCGCGCGCCGCACCGGCACCAGCCAGACCAGCACCAGACCCGCCGCGAAGAAGACCACCAGCGCGATGATCGCCAGCCGGAACGACCCCGTCGCCTGCCCGACCCCGGCGAACAGCAACGGCCCCAGCCACGACGTCCCGCGCTCACCCACGACGTAGAGCGAGTAGTACTGCGCGTCCTTGCCCGCCGGGATCATCTGGCTGAACAACGACCGCGACAGCGCGTTCGTCCCGCCCAGCACCAGCCCGATCCCCACCGCCACCGCCAGGAACTGCGCCAGCTGCTTCGGCTGCACGAAGTACGCCCCGGCCAGCACGACCACCCACAGCACCAGGCTGCCCAGGATCGTCCGCTTCGCCCCGACCCGCCGCGCCACCAGCCCGTGCAGCGTGCCACCCAGGTACGCGACGAACTGGATCACCAGGATCGTCACGATCAGCACCTCGTTGCCGAACTTCAGCTCGTCCTTGCCGTACTGCGCCGACACCGTCACCACGGTGTTGATGCCGTCGGTGAAGACCAGGTAGCTGCCCAGGAAGGCCAGCGTCAACGGGTACGCCTTCGCCGCCACGATCGTCTGCTTCAGCTCCGTGAAGCCCGCACGCAGCACCGACGCCCCCGGGGCGACGTCCACCGGCGTGTGCCGCCGGGGGAGCGCCCGCACCGCCGGGATCGTGAACAGCGCCCACCACAACCCCGAGGTCAGGAAGCAGATCTGCACCGCCAGGCCCTGGCTGACCCCGAACGCGTCGTGACCGAGGTAGAACCCCAGCTGCAACGCCAGCGCCAGCCCACCGCCCAGGTACCCGAACGCCCAGCCCTTCGCCGAGATGTCGTCCCGCTCGTCCGGCCCGCCGATGTCGACCAGGAACGAGTAGTAGACGACCAGCGAACCGCCGTACCCGATGTTCGCGACGATGAACAGCACCACGCCCAGCTGCCAGTCCGAACCGGCGAAGAAGAACATCGCCGCCGCGGCCGCCGCGCCCAGGAACGCGAACCCGGCCAGGATCCGGCGCTTGTTGTGGCTGCGGTCGGCCACCGCACCCGCGATCGGCAGCACCAGCACCTGCACCACCGTCGCCACCGACAGCAGGTAACCCCACACCGAACCCGCCGGGAACTGCAGCCCGAACAACGTCACGTCACAGTTGTGGAGCGTGTCCACCGCACCGGACGCGTTCACGCACGCGTGGTCCCCGTTAAGGGTGAAGTTCGACTTCGCGTCCTCGGCCGCGATCGTGCTCATCGAGAGGGCGCCGAACACCGTCGTCGTCGACGAATAGAACGGCGAATTAGCCCAGTCGTAGAAATACCAGCCCCACCGCTCGCGCTTGGTCGAGCGCGTCCCGGCCAGCGTCATCCACGGCTCCTCATGCTCAAGAACGTCCAGGTCAGCGCGGAGACTACTGGGAGGTAGCGGCACCGGACACCGCACCTCGCAAACCGTGTCCGCTTTGTCGCTTCGTGATCATGCGCCACTTCCGTGGCAATCACGGTTCGGCCTTCACGGCGTGTCGCTGACACGAGTGAACAGTGTTTCGTGTGAGACTCGTGCGGGCAGCGTGTCTCTTGTGGTCAAAGGGGCACGCTCCTACTGTGCTCGCATGATCCACAACCGGAGACGAACCGTCGCGAGACTCCTGCTTCTCGCCGTGGCCGCTTGGGGTCTGCCGCTCACCATCCCCGCCGTCGCCGCCGCGGACCCCGCGCCGACGGCCTGGGCCAAGCTCCGCATGTGCGAGTCCAGCGGCCGCTACGCCACCAACACCGGCAACGGCTACTACGGCGCCTACCAGTTCGACCTGCCCACCTGGCGCAGCGTCGGCGGCGCCGGCCGCCCCGACCAGGCCGCCCCCGCCGAACAGGACTACCGAGCCCTCTACCTCTACCGCATGCGCGGCTGGCAACCCTGGCAGTGCGCCGGCATGCTCAAGCTCGCCGGCGACGCCGACGCCCGCAGCAAGCGCGTCCCCACCTACGCCGAAGCCGCCTACATCGGCGGCGGACCCGCGCCGGCGCCCACCCCGCCGCCCCCGAGCGGCAAACCGCCGTGGCCCGGCGTCGTCTACGCCTACGGCGACTGCGCCGCTCCGCTCAAGGCCTTCCAGCTCCGCATGAACGCCTTCGGCTACGGCTTCACCGGCACCGGCTGCTACTACGACAAGACCAGGACCGCCGTCCTCGACCTCCAGCGCGCCAACGGCATCAAGGACAGCGGCCTGCTCGGCCCCAAGACCTGGGAAGCCGCCTGGAGCGGCAAACCACCCCGCTGACGCCCGCCGGTCAGGCCTGCTGCCAGGTGCCCCGCTCGATCAACACCGCACGCAGCAGGTCCGGCCGGTCCGTCACGATCCCGTGCACCCCCAGGTCCAGCAGCATCCGCATCTCCGCTGGATCGTCGATCGTCCACGTGTGCACCTCGATCCCGGACCGCCCCGCGATCGACACGAACGCCTTGTCCACCACCCGCAGCGCACCCTGCCGCACCGGCACCTGCGCCATCGCCCCCAGCACCAGCCGCCCGAGGGGGAGCAGCGGCAGCTTCCCCCGCGCCCACAACGCGAACGCCGACCGCGGACCCATCGCCGTCACCAGCTTCGGCCCCGCCAGCTTCCGCAACCGCGCCAGCCGCGCATCCGAGAACGACGCCGCCGCCACCCGGTCGTGCGCCCCCGTCCGCTCCAGCACCTCGACGAACGGCTTCACCGCCTGCTCGGCCTTCACATCGATGTTGAACCGCGCGTCCGGCAGCTCCTCCAGCACGTCCTCCAGCCGCGACAGGGGAGCCTTCCCCCCGACCTTGACGTTCTTCAGCTGCTCCCACGTCTGCGACGCGATCGCCCCCGAGCCGTCCGTCGTCCGGTCCAGGCTCGCGTCGTGGTGCACCACCACCACACCGTCCGACGTCGCGTGCACGTCCGTCTCCAGGTACCGGTAACCCTCGGCACACGCCCGCCGGAACGCGGGCAGCGAATTCTCCAGCCCGTCCAGCTCGTCCAGGTGCCAGCCACGGTGGGCGAAAGCACGGGGGAGCGGATCGGCCAGGTACGGGAACGACGACTGCATACCCCGATTGTGCCCTCCGGCCATGACCTCGGCATGAGCGAGCGGTGGCCAGCTAGGGTCTCCCGGGTGAGGGAAACCGCCGAACTGGCCCAGCCCGCCCCGCTCGAGCTCACCCCGGGCCCGGGCCGCCGAGGCGCGCCCAAGCACTGCGGCTGGTGCGGACGACGTCTCCCCGAAGGCGGCAACGTCGGCCGCCGACGGCGCTACTGCGGCCAGTCCTGCCGCCAGCGCGCCTACGAACGCCGGACCGCACTGCAGCGCAGCGGGCTCCCCGAAGACGCCGTCGTCCTCTCCGACGGCGAAGTCGCCGCCCTCCAGGACCGGCTCTTCCAGCTCCGCTGCGCCGCCGAAGACATCGTCACCGCCGCCGACGACGGCGCCGACCTCAGCGAGCTGCGCGGACTCGCCGACGAGATCGCCCGCGCCGCCAAGGACCTCGAACAACTCCGCTGACCCCGGCCGGCCTACCGGAACGGACGACACCCGCACACCACCGGACGACACGCGTACCCAGCCGGACGACACGCGTACACCGCCGGACGACACGGCACGCCGTGGAACCCCGGCCCGTGTCGTCCATCCCGGTACGCGTGTCGTCCAGTCAGGTACGCGTGTCGTCCACTCAGGTACGCGAGTCGTCCGGTGCGGTACAGCGGGACCGGTCAGCCCAGGCCGTCCAGGGCCCGGTATGTCCGGTTGCTCGCCGCCGCCGCTCGTTGCTCCCGGCCCGTCGCCTCGATGTAGTTCTGGCTCGTCGCCAAGCTCGCGTGCCCCAGCAACGCCATGATCTCCGACGCCGTCGCCCCGTCCTCCGCCAGCCGCGTCGCGAACGTGTGCCGCAACGCGTGCAGGTTCGCCCCCGCCGGCACCCGGTCGTGCAACCCCGCACCCCGGTAACACGACTTCACCAGGTACTCCAGCGCGCCCCGCCCGATCGGCTCACCCGACCGATCCAGCAGCAACGGCGAACCAGGGGAGAACCGCGCGTTCGCGAACCGCACCCGGCACGACTCCCGGTACCGCTCGATCAGCTCCGCCAGCACCGGCTGCACCGGGATCGACCGGTCCCGGCTGCCCTTCCCCTTCACGTGCAACCGCAGCTCACCGGCACGCCCCACCAGCGACCGCGACGTCAGCGCCCGCATCTCCGCCGCCCGCAACCCCGCCACCAGCCCCAGCGCGATCACCAGCACGTCCCGCTCCGGCCACGGGTCCCGCGCGCGCCGGGAACCCGCGGCCGCCGCCGACAGCAGCTGCTCCGGGGTTTCCTCACCCCGCAACGGCTTCGGCGTCAACGCCGGCGTCCGCGGTCGCGCCACCGCACCCATCGGGTTGCCCGCCAGCAGCCCGTCCGCCACGCAGAACGTGAGGAACTGGTTCCACGTCGACCAGGCCCGCAGCACCGAGCTCTTCGCATGACCGTCCGCGAACACCCCGAACGCCGACCGCAGCGCCGTCCCGGTCAGGTCGGCCACCTCGAGGTCTTCCCGGCCCAGCTCCGAAACCAGGAGAGTGGTGATCCCGGCGAGGTCACGGCGGTAGGCGTCGGTGGTGTGCGGCGAGTCCTTGCGCGGCCGGCGGGCGGCGAAGAAGGCTTGCTGGGCCTCGGAAACCTTCATGTGGATCTTGTACCGCACACCACCGACAGTTTCGGCGGCCGGGGTCGATCCCATTTCATGCATAATTGCCATTATGCATGAAATGTCGGAATCACCGGGAGTCCGCTCCCGGGGGATCCGGGCGCGGCGGTTCGAGCCTCTCGGAGCCTTCTGAGACGCCTTTCGGGGAATCGCACGCATGTTCGATGCGGCCGAGATGGCTGTCAGGAGGCCTGACGAGACCTCTGGAGAGGGTCACCAGGGACCAACTGCCGACGGACCGTCGGCTCTCAGGGCAAGATTGCCCACTCTAGTTTTGTCACCGTGACGTTTTAAGGTCGGGTGGCAGGACGTCGAATCCGCGGCTCCAGGGGATGTTCTCCCGGCCTCCCGCGAGCCTCCAGGAGCTGACTTGGCTCCCGTCCGGGCTCCAGGTTCGCCGTGCTCGCGCGTTCCTCAGGAGAAGCCGTCCTGACGAACTCCACCCCGGCGGATGCGGATCTTCCGCCCCTCTCGGCCCTCGGCCCAGCTGGTCACCAAGTGCCGATAATGTACATTATGTCAAGTAACGTCAGTGCCAGTCGCTGATGGACACGTCCCGCGGGTCCGGGGCGCCCTCCCCGGTCTCCAGGAGCTGCTTGAGGCTCATGAGGAAGATGGCCCACTTGGTGCTGCAGTGGTGCATGAACTCGCCCGCCTCGCGCCAGTCTTCGTGCTTGAACAGGACGATCGTGTACTCGCCGCGCTGTTCGAGGTCCCAGCGGATCGTCGTGCCGACCCACTCGGGCGGGCCGTCGACGACCTCCCAGCGGACGAGCCGTCCCGGGTCGAGCTCGGTGACCTTCATGTCGAACCCGCCGGCGGTGAAGCGGAACGCGATGACGCCGCCGACTTCGGTGTCCCCCACGGTTTTGTGGGCCCACCACGCGGAGAGGCCGTCGAGGGTCGTGATCGCGTTGTAGACCTGGCCGGGTGTGGTGTTCCGGGTGCCGATGCGGTGCAGGATGTCCATGGCTAACGGTTCCTTTCGATTCGTTCGGCGATGCGCTTGATGCGGCCGAGCCGGGCGTCCCAGGCGGCGCCGACTTCGGCGAGCTGGGCGACGGCGCGGGCGAGCTGGGTTTCGTCGACGCGGTACTGCTTTTCGCGGCCGGCGGTCGTGGCGTGGACGAGGCCGACGCGGTCGAGGACGGCGAGGTGCTTGGTGACGGCTTGGCGGGTCACCGGGAGGTGTTCGCTGAGGCTGGTGGCGGTGCCGCCGCCTTCGGTGAGCAGGAGGTCGAGCAGGCGGCGGCGGGTGGGGTCGCCGACGGCGGACCAGAGGTCGTCGTCCACGGTGGTGCTCACCGGGCGGCGGCGTACGGCGGGAGCTGGGGCAGGAAGTGGTCCCAGCCGCTGACGTGGTCGGCGTATTCGGCGGCGATCTTGGCTTCGTCCCAGCCGCGTTCGCGGAAGCCGGTTTCGGTCATGCGCAGACGGGTGCCGGTGCCGGCGGGTTCGAGCTCGAAGACGACGAGGAAGGAGTTGCCGGGTGCGGCGGCCTCCCCCGCGGTGTGGGTCCAGCGGAAGGAGAAGAGTTTGGGCGGGACGGCGTCGACGACGGTGAAGCGGACCCAGTTGCCGCCGAAGCCGATGCGGCCCTCTCCCCCGGGTTCGACGGGGTATTCGGCTTCGTCGGGCCACCATTCGCGGAGGTGTTCGGGGCTGCTGACGACGTCGAAGACGGTGTCGGGGGTGGCGTTGATGTGGAGTTCCCGTTCGATGGTTCCGTGGTCCATGCTCCGGCCTTTCTGCAACGTTTGGTTGCGTGTCACGTTAGCTCGCCCGGCGAGCATGTGCAACCTTTTGTTGCAGGAAGGCGTGAGCCGGGCCACCTGACCAGGTGATCCGGGGTGCCCCCGGCACCGGCCCGCAGTAGCTTCGCGCGATGCGGCGTCTGCGGAGGATCTGGTACCAGTGCGCGGAGTTCCTGCTGGTGCTGCTGGGGCTGGGGTGGCTGATCGCGCCGGACACCGGGCTGGACGTGGTGTTCCTGCTGGCGTGGGACGCGGTCGCGGCGGCGGTGATCGTGACGCGGTGGCTGCGGATCCGCCGCTACCGGCTGCTGGGTGACGCCGAGCCGACGTGGCTGCACAGCCTGCTGGGCCGCCGGTCGAGCTTCGTCGCGACGCTGGTGGTGAGCGTGGTCGGGATGTCGGCCGGTGGGCTGATCCTGGTGGCGAACGTGATCGCCGAGGACGACGACGAGACGGCGTTCGTGCTGCAGATCGGGGCGGTGCCGGCGGTGCTGGCGGCGTGGATCCTGCTGCACTTCGGGTACGCCGACCGGTACGCGCACCTGCACCACCGGGCCGCTCCGGGGCCGGGGTTGCGGTTCCCGGCGACGGAGCGGCCGAACCTGCTCGACTTCGCGTACTTCGCCTTCACGGTGGGGACTTCGTTCGCGACGTCCGATGTGGAGGTTCAGGCTCGGCCGCTGCGGTACACGGTGCTGACGCACAGTGTGCTGTCGTTCGTCTACAACACCGCGATCCTGGGGATCGCGGTCGGGGTGATCACCGGGAAGTAGCGAAGGCGTCGACGCCGGTGAGCTCGGCCGAGAGGGTCCAGAGGCGGGCGGCCTGGTCGGGGTCGATGGCGTATTCGCGGACGCCGACGCGGAGCCCGACGTCGGCGACGCCGTCGCCTTCGGGGGCGAGTTCGGCGATGTCGCAGTCTTCGAGGTAGACGCCGCCGAGGCCGTCGAGCCGGGGTGAGGTGGCGGCCCAGACCTGGGTGGCGGCGCCGGCTTCGGGGGTCTTGAAGTAGCCGCTGGGGTTGCCGTTCTCGTCGACCCAGCCCTGCGCGACGCGCTCTTCCTGCGGGATGTGGCGGGCGAGGTGGGTCAGGATCGAGCCGGGGTGCAGGGCGAACGCGCGCACGCCGCGGTCCCGGCCGAGCCGGTCGAGCTGGACGGCGAACAGGATGTTGGCGGTTTTGGCCTGGCCGTAGGCGAGCCACTTGTCGTAGCCGGTCTCGAAATGGGGGTCGTCCCAGCGGATGGGTGAGAAGTGGTGGCCTCGGGAGGAGACGGCGACGATGCGGGCGCCGTCGGCGATGGCCGGCCAGAGGCGGTTGACCAGGGCGAAGTGGCCGAGGTGGTTGGTGGCGAACTGGGCTTCCCAGCCGGGTCCGACGCGGGTTTCGGGGGCGGCCATGATGCCGGCGCTGGTGATGACGAGGTCGAGGCGGCGGCCGGTGGCGAGGAAGCGGTCGGCGAAGGCGTGGACGCTGGTGAGGTCGCCGAGGTCGAGTTCGTCGATTTCGACGCCGGGAAGGCCGGCGAGGGCTTCTTCGGCGGTGGCGCGGCGGCGGGCCGGGACGACGACGTGCGCGCCGGCGCTGACCAGGGCGCGGGTGGTCTCCAGGCCGATGCCGGAGTAGCCGCCGGTGACGAGGGCGAGCTTGCCGGTCAGGTCGATGCCGTCGAGGACCTCCGTGGTGGTGCTCGTGGCGCCGAAGCCGGAGCCGATCTGGTGCTGGGGTGTGGTCATGCCTTCGACCGTAGGAGCTGGAGTGCGCTCCAGCGCAACCCCGCGGGAGGATGGCGGGGTGGAGCGGGTGCTGGTGCTGGGGTACGGCGGGCGCTCGAGGCGTCCGATTCAGCCGCGCAGGTTGAGGGACGCGACGGCGTGGTCGGTCCATGCCGCGAGGAAGCGGTCGGGGGCGAGGTCGCCCGGGGTGTGTCCGATGAGGACGTCCAGGATCGGGTAGTAGGTGAGGGAGGCGACCAGCACGGCCGCGGTGGCTTCGGGGTCGGTGACGTTCGCGCGGCCCTGGTCGCGCAGGGTGGTGATCCATTCCGTGCCGCGCCGGTAGACGGTCGCGACGACGCCTTGCCACATCGCTTCGAACAGCTCCGGGAAGCCGGTGAACTCGCGGATCATCAGCCGGACGAGGTCGCGGTCGGCGGCGAGGAACGCCCAGACGACGTCGGCGAACACGCGCAGGGCTTCGCGGGGGTCGTCGGGCAGCTCGGCGTCGGCGGTTTCGGCCGTGCGGGCGGCGAGGCGCTCGAGGTTGTCGTGCACCGCCGCGTCGGCGCTGCCCGGGCTCGGACCGGGGCCGAAGGTGGTGTCCCGGATGACGCTGACGCCCGGCGAGCGGGTCGACGTCCGGCTCCCCGACCGGCGGGAGAACCGGCTGGCCCGGCGGTTCTCGACGTTCGAGGCGAGCTTCGGGTGCGTGCTGGTGCCCGGCGGGATCCGGGTGACGCGGCGGATCGTGTTCGGGTTCGCCGCTCCCCTGCGCCGGCTGGTCGAGCCGGTCCTGCGGCGGAAGCTGCGGGCCGACGTCGAGGCGGAGGTGCGGGGCGCGAAGCGGCTGCTGGAGAGCGTTGACTGAAGCAATGAATCAGTGCTTCACTTCTTGACGTGCCCTACCGCCGCACCCCGAAGGTGCAGGAACGCCTGGACGCCCAGCGCGAGACGATCGTCGTCGCGGCGACGCGCCAGCTGGCCGAACACGGCTACAGCGGCTGCTCCGTCGCCGCCGTCGCCGAGCGGGCCGGCGTGGCCGTCGGGAGCGTCTACAAACACTTCCCCACCAAGGCCGACCTGGTCGTGCACGTGTTCCGGCAGGTCGTGACGCGGGAGGTCGAGGCCGTCCGGGCGGCGTCCGCGCAGCCGGGCGAGCCCGCCGAACGGGTCCTGGCGGTGTTCGAGACCTTCGCCCAGCGCGCGCTCAAGGCGCCGCGCCAGGCGTACGCGCTGCTCGCCGAGCCGGTCGACGCCCTCATCGACGCCGAACGCCTGGAGTACCGGCGGGCGTTCACCGAGGTCGTCGCCGAGCACGTCGCGGCCGGGGTCCGGGCGGGCGCGCTGCCGCCGCAGGACGGCCGGCTCACCGCCGCCGCGCTGGTGGGGGCTGCCGCCGAAGTTCTGATCGGCCCGTTGACCAGTGGGAACGCCGGTGACGTCGCCGAGCTCCGCACGTTTGTCGTCCGCGCTCTAGGAGGTTCCGATGCCCGCCACGCATGAGGTCGTCAACCAGGTCCCGCCGCTGGCCGGCCACGACGTCGGGGCCGACCCGGCGCTGCTGGACGGCCTGGCGCGGGCCGGGGCCGGCTGGGCGTCGGACGAGGTGCACGGGCTGGGCCGGCTGGCCGGCAGCGAGCAGGCCCAGGAGTGGGGCCGGCTGGTCAACGAGAACGAGCCGGTGCTGCGCACCCACGACCGCTACGGCCACCGGATCGACGAGGTCGAGTTCCACCCGCACTGGCACGACCTCATGGACGTCGCGGTGTCCCACGGCCTGCACGGCACACCGTGGCAGGACTCCCGCGAGGGCGCGCACGCCGCCCGTGCGGCCAAGTTCTACGTCTGGGGCCAGGTCGAGGCCGGGCACAGCTGCCCGATTTCGATGACCTACGCGGCGATCCCGGCCCTGCGGGCCAACCCGGAGCTGGCGGCGCGGTACGAGCCGCTGCTGGCCGCGACCGAGTACGACTTCGGGCTGCGGGAGCCGTCCACCAAGCGCGGGCTGATCGCGGGCATGTCGATGACCGAGAAGCAGGGCGGCTCCGACGTCCGCGCCAACACCACCACCGCGACGCCGAACGCCGACGGCAGCCACACCCTCGTCGGGCACAAGTGGTTCACCTCCGCGCCGATGTCGGACATGTTCCTGACGCTGGCCCAGGCCCCCGGCGGGCTCTCCTGTTTCCTGCTCCCCCGCGTGCTGCCCGACGGCTCCCGCAACCCGATCCGGCTGCAGCGGCTGAAGGACAAGCTGGGCAACCGGTCGAACGCGTCTTCGGAGATCGAGTACGACAACGCCGTGGGCTGGCTCGTCGGCGAGGAGGGCCGCGGGGTCCGCACGATCATCGAGATGGTCAACAACACCCGTCTCGACTGCACCCTCGGCAGCGCGTCCGGGATGCGGCTGGGCGCGGTGCGCGCGATTCACCACGCCACGCACCGGCACGCGTTCGGCAAGGCGCTGGTCGACCAGCCGTTGATGGCCAATGTGCTGGCCGACCTGGTGCTGGAGTCCGAAGCGGCGACGACGGTCGCGATGCGGCTGGCCGCGGCGGGTGACCGGCCCGGCGACGAGCAGGAGCAGGCGTTCCGGCGGCTCGGCCTGGCGGTGTCGAAGTACTGGGTGTGCAAGCGGGCGCCGATGCACGCGGCGGAGGCTCTCGAGTGCTTCGGCGGCAACGGGTACGTCGAGGAGTCGGGCATGCCGCGGCTCTACCGCGAGGCGCCGCTGTCGTCGATCTGGGAAGGCTCGGGCAACGTCGCGGCGCTGGACGCGTTGCGCGCCATGGGTAAGCAGCCGGAGTCGGTCGCGGCGTTCTTCGCCGAGGTCGAGCAGGCGGCCGGGGGTGACGCGCGCCTGGACGACGCTGTGGACCGCGTCCGCAAGGAGCTGACCGACCTCGAAGGTATCGAGTACCGGGCGCGGCGGCTGGTCGAGGCGATGGCGCTGGTGCTGCAGGGCTCGCTGCTGGTGCGCCACGGCCACCCGGCGGTCGCGGACGCGTTCTGCGCGTCGCGCTTCGGCGGGGACTGGGGCATCGCGTTCGGCACGCTGCCGGCCGGGGTGGACACGGCCGCGATCATCGATCGCGCCGCGGTGCGTTAGCGGCCGATGGCGTCGAGGGCCCCGGCGACGGCCGCGGCCTTCAGCTCCTCCATGGGCGCGTCGGGGAACTGCATGCAGACGTCCTGCAGGCCGCCGAGGGCGAGGATCGCGCGGGCCTGCTGTTCGAGGGTGGGGTCGGGTCCGCAGATCAGCGCGGTGAGCCGGGTCCGCCAGGCCAGGGCCTTGTCGACGAGCCCGAGGTCGGCCAGCGTCGGCATCTCGGTGAGCAGCATGATGAAGTTCGCCCGGTTGCGGTAGTTGACGTCGAAGAAGCCCTCGACGAGCTCGCGCGCGGGCGTGTCGCCGCGGGCTTCGTAGTCGAGCAGGAACTTCTCGCCGTCGTCGATCAGCGGCTGGACGATGCTGCGGACCAGGTCCTCGCGCGACGAGAAGTGGTAGTACAGCGCGGGTTTGGTGATGCCCAGCCGGTCGGCGATGTCCTGCAGGCTGGTGCGCTGCACGCCCTGGGTCGCGAAGAGCGTGCGTGCGACATCCTGGATGCGCTGCCTGGTGTCTGACGGCTTGGCCACGCGCCCAGCATAACTGACTTAACGGTAGGTAAGACTCGTGGTACAACTTACCTACCGTTAAGTCAGGGAGGCACTCATGCGGATTCTGATCTCGGGCGCCAGCATCGCGGGTCCGGTGCTGGCGTACTGGCTGTCCAGGCACGGCTTCGCGGTCACGGTGGTCGAACGCGCCCCCACCCTGCGCAAGACCGGCGGCCACGCCGTCGACCTGTTCCGGCCCGCCATGGACATCACCGAACGGATGGGGGTGCTGCCGCGCGTCGAGGCGGTGGCCACCGGCTCCACCCGGCTGACCATGCACCGCGAAGGCGTGCGGCGGCCGGTGCGGATCGACCTGGCGAAGATCTTCCGGGCCGCCTCCGACCGGCACGTCGAGATCATGCGCGACGACCTCAGCGAGATCTACTACGACGCCGGCCGCGAAGACGTCGAGTACCTCTTCGGCGACTCGATCACCGCCCTCTCCCCCGACGGCGACGTCACCTTCGAGCACGCCGCGCCGCGCACCTTCGACGTCGTCGTCGGCGCCGACGGGCTGCACTCGAACGTGCGCCGGCTGGTCTTCGGCGAAGAAGCCGGGCTGACCAAGTTCATCGGGGCCTACCTGGCCGTGCTGTCCCTGCCCGACACCCTCGGCCTCGACGACGGCGAAACCGTCATCCACCTCGGCGCCGGCCGCACCGCGGGGTTCTACAGCGCCCGCCACATCACCGACGCCCGCGCGGTCTTCCTGTTCCGCCGCGACGAGCAGCTCGACTACGGCCACCGCGACGTCCCGCGGCAGAAGGAGCTGCTGCGCCAGGCCTACGCCGGAATGCACCCGCACGTCGACGCCTGGCTGGCCGAGCTGGACGGCCCGGGCCCGTTCTACTTCGACTCGATCACCCAGCTGCGGATCGACTCCTGGTCCCGCGGACGCGTCACCCTCGTCGGCGACGCCGGGTACTGCCCCGGCCCGGCCGTCGGCGGCAGCACCAGCCTCGCGGTGCTCGGCGCGTACGTCCTGGCCGGCGAACTGGCCGCAGCGGGCGGCGACCACGAGCGCGCCTTCGCCGCGTATGAAAGGGAAATGGGCGACCTGGTGCGCAAGAGCCGCGCGTTCGCCGAAGGCGCCGCACGCACCTTGATCCCGGCGACGCGCACTGGCGCGTGGGCCCTGGCCCGCGGCGGGCAGCTGATCTCGGCCCTGCCGGCGGGGGTGAGCCGGACGCTGGCGAAGCTCAACAGCAGCGGCGCCCGGATGCACGACTCGATGCGGGTGAAGGACTACACCGTCACGCCCGTGGGCTGAGCCCGGTCGAAGCCGCGTGCCGCTCAGCGGTGGTGGGCGCCGGGCACCGGCAAACCCCGGGACAGCGGGGCGCCGACGTGGACACCATCGAGCCGGGCGGGGGGGGGGGGGGGGGGGGGGGGGGGGGGGAAGAGGGGGGGGGGGGGGGGGGGCAACAACCCCCCCCCCCCCCCCCACCCCCAGTGGGCCCGGCGGAACCCCGCCGTCAACGCACAGGAGACAGCGGGGACCACGCTGGATACCGGGAATCCCGGCGGGTTTCAGCCCGGCAGCAACCCCGGGTCGGTCTCCGGCGGACCCGCGGGCCACCACGTGCCGTCCTCGAGCCGGTACGGGTGCCAGCGGCCTCGGTGGTCGAGCCGCAACTGGACCGCGCCGGCCGTGCAGTGGTTGCGCTCGAACAGCGGCTCCTCGTCGGTGACGTCGGCGAGCGCGACCCGCGCGGCCGCCAGCGCCGCCTTGGGCGGGGACCACGACGATTCGAGGACCTCAAGACCGTCCCGCCCGCCGTAGCTCCAGGCCGCGACCGCCCGCCGGAAGCCGCTTCCCTCACCCAGCCGCTCCGCCACCGCCGGGAACTGCGCGGCCAGCCGGACCGCGTCGTGCCGGCGTCCCGGCCACGGCTCCCCCGCCAGCAGCGCCCGCGCCTGCCCCGACGCGTTCGCCGCCAGCAGGGCGAACGCCTCGGCCGGCACCCCGGGCGCCGTCGGGATCGACGGCGCCCCCGACGGCTCGAACAGCGCCAGGTCCGGCAGCTCACCCGGCGTCCGGTCCACCGGGACGGCCGGGAAGTCGTCCCGCGGCGCGGTCCGGCTCTCCAGCTCCGCCCGGATCTCCCGCTCACCCAGCCCGCGCATCAGCAACAGCACGAACGGGTCCGCGTCCAGCAGCCACGACGCCTGGAACGACAACGCCGCCGCGTGCTTACACGGCAGCTCCCAGCCCGGGCAGTCGCACTCCGGGTCGAGGTCGCCGATCCCCGGCAGCAGGTGGACCCCGGCGTCGTCGGCCGCGGTCACCAGGTCGTGCGGCATGTCCCGGTCCAGCAACGCCGCCAGGTGCCCCGCGCGCGAGGCGACCCGGTCCAGGAACCGCGTCCAGTCCGCTTCGGACAGCTCCGCCAGCCGCAGCTCGGTCCGGTACGGGCCGCCGTCGGCGTCGTCGACCACCGCCGCGATCCGGCCCGGGCTCACCGTGATCGGCCCGACCAGCCCGGCCGCGGCGTACCGGCGGCCCGCCTTGAGCTGACGCAGGTCCAGCGCGGTGTCCTCCATCGCGCTCACCCACGCCCGCCCCCACCACGACGTCGCGAACCGCCCGCGTGTCCCCGTCGCGCCGAACGCGGGAAACCCGCGCACCCGCTCGTCGCTCATCCGCGGCTCCTCAGCTCGACGAGCTCCGCGAGCTCGGTGTCGGTCAGCTCCGTCAACGCCGCCTCGCCGCCGGCCAGCACGGCGTCGGCCAGCGCGCGCTTCTCCCGCAGCATCGCCGCGATCCGGTCTTCGACCGTGCCTTCGGTGACGAGCCGGTGCACCTGCACCGGCCGGGTCTGCCCGATCCGGTACGCCCGGTCGGTCGCCTGGTCCTCCACCGCCGGGTTCCACCAGCGGTCGAAGTGCACAACGTGGTCGGCGCGCGTCAGGTTCAGCCCGGTGCCCGCGGCCTTGAGCGACAACAGGAACACCGGCACCTCACCGTCCTGAAACCGCTTGACGAGCTCTTCGCGACGGGGCACGGGGGTGCCGCCGTGCAGCAGCTGCGTGCCGATCCCGCGTGCCGCCAGGTGTTTTTCCAGCAGCCGGGCCATGGCGACGTACTGGGTGAACACCAGCACCGCGCCGCCCTCGGCGAGGATCGTGTCCAGCAGCTCGTCGAGCAGCTCCAGCTTCCCCGACCGGCCGCCGCCCTCTTGAAGAGACAGAGCCTTGAGGTACTGCGCCGGGTGGTTGCAGATCTGCTTCAACGCCGTCAGCAGCTTCACGATCCGGCCGCGCCGCGCCATTCCGTCACTCCCGGCGATCTCGGCCATCATCTCCCGCACGACCGCCTCGTACAGCGCCGCCTGCTCGGGGCTGAGCGTCACCGGCCGGTCCGTCTCGGTCTTCGCCGGCAGCTCCGGCGCGATCCCCGGGTCGGACTTGCGACGCCGCAACAGGAACGGCCGCAGCAACCGCGCCAGCCGCTCCGCCGCCCCGGGACTGCCCGCCTCGATCGGCTTCGCCCAGCGCGCCCGGAACTCCGCCAGCGACCCGAGCAGACCCGGCGCCGTCCAGTCGAGGATCGCCCACAGCTCCGAGAGCGTGTTCTCCACCGGCGTGCCGGTCAACGCCACCCGCGCGTCGGCGGGCACCAGCCGCAACGCCTTCGCCGTGCCCGACCGGTGGTTCTTCACGTGCTGGGCCTCGTCGGCCACCAGCAGCCCCCACCGGATCCCGGCCAGCGGCGCGGGATCGGCGCGCAGGGTGCCGTAGGTCGTCAGCACGAACCCGTCGAGCTCGTCCAGCGAGCGCGCGCCGCCGTGGAAGCGCCGCACCGGCACCCCCGGGGCGAACCGGCGGATCTCGTGTTCCCAGTTGCCCAGCAGCGACGCCGGGCACACCACCAACGTCGGCCCGGCCGCGCGGTGCAGGTGCAACGCGATCAGCGTGACCGTCTTGCCCAGCCCCATGTCGTCGGCGAGACAACCACCCAGCCCGAGCCCGGTCACCGTCGCCAGCCACTGCAGCCCGCGCAGCTGGTAGTCCCGCAGCGACGCGGCCAGCCCGGCCGGCGGCGCCTGCGGCTCCGGGGGCTCGGACAGCCGTTCCCGCAGCCGCGCCAGCCAGCCGTCGGTGACCACTTCGACCGGCTCGCCGTCGACGTCGGTGGTGCCCGACAGCACCGCGCCGAGCGCGTCGACCGGCGTGAGCGGCTTCAACGTCCGCTCCCGCGCCTTCGCCGCCAGCGCCGGGTCGACCAGCACCCAGCGGTCGCGCAGCCGCACCACCGGACGGCGGGCCTCGGCCAGGGCGTCCAGCTCCGCCTCGGTCAGCACCTCGCCACCCAGGGCCAGCTGCCAGTCGAACGCCATCGCCCGGCCGCCGCCGAAGAACGCCGGCAGGTCACCGGGTGCGTCCCCGGCCCGCACGACCGCCCGCGCGGTGAGCGCCCCGGCCAGCTCGGCCGGCCAGTGCACGTCGATCCCGGCCGCCGCCAGCCGCGGCGCCGCGGCCGCGAGCAGCTCGGTCACCTCGTCCGCGCCGAGCGCCAGCCGGTCCGGCACGGCCGAGGTCAGCAACGGCCCCAGCGCCGGCCACACCTGCGCACCCCGCCGCAGGGCCAGCACGACGTCGATGCGGGCGCGCGGGCCGAACCGGCCCGTCTCCCACAGCTCGACGGCATCGGCGACCCGGCCGGGGTCGGCGAGGCTGTGCACCTGCACCACGGCGTCGAAGCGGCCGGTGTCGAACCCGCCGGGCGCCTCGAGCCGCAGGGACACCCGGATGCCCGAGTCGAGCCCGGCGGCCAGCTCGTCGGCCCAGTCCCGCACCGTCTCGGCCCGCTGCGGCGCGACCGCGGCGAACAACCGCGTCCCGGCCGCCTTCGCCGCGGCGGGCATGCGCGGCAGCGTGTCGGCGACGGCGTCGAGGAACGCCCGCAGCAGCGGCCCCGGCGCCCGCTCGCCCGCGGGCATCGCCGCCGCGAGATCCCGCAGCCACGCGGCTTCCGCCGGTTCGAGCGGCCCGACGCGCCAGGCGTCGTGCCCGGCCTCGGTCACCCCCGGCAGCAGCCGTCCCGCCGCGACCAGCCGCAGCGCGGCCTTCGCCGCGGTGGCCCAGAACAGCGTGGACGGATCGGGATCCGTCCACGCGAGCAACTCCGTCAGACCGTCCGTTATGGACAGTTCCCGGTCGTCGAGCACCAGGCGGCCCGCTCGTGGCGGTTCACCCGGCAGGAAATCGGTGGTCAGTTCCCCAGCCTCCCGTATCGGCGCACGGACAACGGCACGAACACCGCGAGCAGCACCAGCGGCCACACCACGGCCATCAGCACGGCGTGCTCGCTCACCCAGGACGTCCCCGCCGCCCCCGGGTTGCCGAACAGCACCCGCGCCGCCGTCACCGTGGAGGACAACGGGTTCCACTCCGCCACGGTTCCCAGCCACGCCGGCATCGTCGCGGTCGCCACGAACGCGCTGGAGAGGAACCCGAACGGGAACTCCAGCGTCTGCGCGAGCGTCACCATCGACGGATCCGTCGTCAGCAGCCCCAGGTAGATCCCCGCCCACACCAGCGCCGTGCGCAGCAGGAGCAGCAGCACCACCGCGGCCAGCGTCTCCCCGAGGCTGCCGTGCGGGCGCCACCCGACGGCGAACCCGCAGCCGAGCAGCACCGCCAGCGCGAGCACCGCGTTCACCAGGTCCGCGGCCACCCGGCCGGTGAGCACCGCCGACGGCGCCATCGGCAACGACCGGAACCGGTCGGTGACACCCTTGGTGGCGTCGTCGAGCACCGAGATCATCGTCCCCGACAGCCCGAACGCCATGGTCATGGCGAACATCCCCGGCATCAGGAACTCGCGGTAGGAGCCGCCGCCGGGCACGGTCATGCCGCCGCCGAGCAGGTAGGCGAAGATCAGCACCATCAGGATCGGGAACGCCACCACCGTGGCCAGCCGGGCCGGGCGCCGCGCCAGGTGCGCGAGGTAGCGCCCGGTCAGCGTCCAGCCGTCTTCGAGGGCCCACCTCATCGCGCCACCTTCCCCGTCAGCTCCAGGAACACCTCGTCGAGCGTCGGATGCCGCAGCGCGACGTCGGCGACCACCAGTTCGGTCGCGCCCAGCTCGCGCACGACGTCGGTCAGCATCGACGGCTCGGCCGGGGCGCTGACCCGCAGTTCTTCGGTGACGGGCTCGGTCCCGGTGACGCGGGCCAGCAGCGCCGCCGCCGGGGCGACGACGTCCGGGTCGGGCAGGGTCAGCTCGATCCGGGTCGCGCCGAGTGAGTCCTTCAGCTCGGCCGGGGTCCCTTCGGCGATGACGCGCCCGTGTTCGACCAGCGAGATCCGGTCGGCCAGCCGGTCGGCCTCCTCGAGGTACTGGGTGGTGAGCAGCACGGTCGTGCCGTCGGCGACCAGTGACCGCACCGCCCGCCAGACCTCGGCGCGGCTGCGGGGGTCGAGGCCGGTGGTGGGCTCGTCGAGGAACAGCACCCGCGGCGCGGCGAGCAGGGACGCGGCCAGGTCGAGCCGCCGCCGCATGCCGCCGGAGTACGCCGAGACCGGCTTCGCGCCGGTGTCGGCGAGGCCGAAGCGGTCCAGCAGGTCGTCGGCGCGGCGGGCGGCCTCGCGCCGGCCCAGGTGGTGCAGCCGGCCGAACAGCACCAGGTTCTGGCGTCCGGACAGCAGCTCGTCCACCGCGGCCTGCTGCCCGACCAGCCCGATCGACGCGCGGACCTTCGCCGGTTCGGTGGCGACGTCGAAGCCCGCGACCCGGGCGAGGCCCTCGTCGTGGCGCAGCAGGGTGGAGAGCACACGGACGGCGGTCGTCTTGCCCGCGCCGTTGGGTCCCAGCAGGCCGTGGAGCGTGCCCGCCGGGACGGAAAGAGCGAACCCGTCAAGGGCGTACGCGGCGCCGTAGCGCTTGCGAAGTCCCTCGGCCTGGATCTGCAGGGTCATCGTCCCCCTTTACTCTGTACTGTGTACAAAGAAGAGGTTAGCACAACTCTGTACGTTGTACGAGAATCGGGTGGGCAGAATGGGCGGCGTGACCACGGAGGAGACCGGCGGCGGTGACCCGCGACGCGCGATCGAGCTGCTCTGGGGCGTGTCGGCACCCCCGCGACGCGGCCCGAAACCGAAGCTGACCACGGCCGACGTCGTCCGCGCGGCGATCACCCTTGCCGACGCCGACACGCTCGACGCCGTCACCATCCGCGGCGTCGCCGAGCACCTCGGCGTCTCCCCCATGTCGCTCTACACCTACGTGCCCGGCCGCACGGAGCTGCTGGACCTGATGGTCGACCACGCCCACGGCGAGCTGCCCGCCCCCGAACCCGGCCTCGGCTGGCGCGCGGCACTGACCGCGGTCGCCGACGGGCAGTGGGCGCTGTTCCACCGGCATCCCTGGCTGCTGCAGGCCACCACCAGCCGCTCGGCGCTGGGCCCGAACAGCTTCGCCAAGTACGAGCACGAACTGCGCGCCGTCGAAGGCATCGGCCTGGACGACGTCGAGATGGACGCCGCCGTCGGCCTGGTCACCGGCCTGGTCCGGACGACCGCGCGCAGCTCGCTCGACGCCGCCCGCCTGGTCCGCACCAGCGGCCTGACCGACGCCCAGTGGTGGGAACGCGCCGCGCCGGTGCTGGCCGGCATCCCGGCCGCCGACGCGGCCAACTACCCCCTCGCCTCCCGCGTCGGGCAGGCCGCGGGTGAGGCCCACAACGCCGCCGAAGACCCGGCCTACACCTTCCGGTTCGGCCTCGCCCGGGTCCTCGACGGCATCGAAGCGCTGATCTCAGAGCGTCAGCGGTAGTTCCGCGGGCCGCCACGTCCCGCCGTCGGGCGCGCGCGGCACGTCACCGGCCAGCGCCAGATCCGGGAAGCGCGCGAACAGCGCCGAGAGCGCCACCTCCGCCTCGACCCGGGCGATCGACGCGCCCAGGCAGAAGTGCGGGCCGTGCGAGAACCCCAGCTGCGCCGGCCCGCCACGGGTGACGTCCAGGCGGTCCGCGTCGGCGAACACCCGCGGGTCGCGGTCGGCCGCCACCATCGCCGCCGTCACGCGCTCGCCCTCGCGGATCACCTCGCCGCCGATCTCGACGTCTTCCCGCGCGAACCGCGGGGTGGTCAGCAGCTGCGGGCTGCAGAAACGCATCAGCTCCTCGACCGCGCCCGGCCACAACGTCGGATCCGCGCGCAGGGCCGCGAGCTGGTCCGGGTGCCGCAGCAGGGCTTCGACGGCGTTGGCGAGGAGGTTCACCGGTGTCTGCCCGGCCAGCACCAGGTGCCAGACCAGGGTGACCAGCTCGGTGTCGGTGAGCCGGTCGTCGTCCTCGGCGCGCACGAGGTCGCCGATGAGGTCGTCACCCGGCTCGGCCCGGCTGCGCGCCACCGCCTCCTTCGCGCCCGCGATGATCTCCGGGATCGCGGCGGTGAAGTCCGGGCCCATCCCACTGGCGACCGCGGCGCCGTACTGCCGCCAACGCGGCCGGTCGGCCTCCGGAATGCCCACCAGCTCGCAGATGACGTCCATCGGCAGCGGCCGGGCGAAGTGCGGGATCAGGTCGACCACACCGTCGTCGGCGTGGGCGGGCAGCTCGTCGAGCAGCCGTTCGGTGAGCGCGGCGAGCCGGGGCCGGAGCTGCGCCGCGCGTTTCGGTGTGAACGCCGGCGCGACCAGGCGCCGCAGCCGCAGGTGCTCGGGCCCGTCCTGCTCGGCCATCGTCCGCATGTACTCCAGGCAGTGCTCGGGGATGCCCGGCGGGCGCATGAAGCTCTCCGCGCGGACCTCGAACCGCGGGTCGACGAGCATCGCGCGCGCCTCGGTGTAGCGGGTCAGCGCCCAGAACGGGCCGAAGCCGGGGATCACGAGCTTGGCCAGCGCGCCGGCTTCGCGGGCGTGGTCGTAGGCGGTGAACGGGTCGGTGAGGACCTTGAGGTCGGTCAGGTCGATTTCGGGGATCATCCACCACTCCAGATGTTCAAATCAGATGTTCTTATCATCTCAGTGGTCACGGTATCTTGACTCGCGACACCACGGCAAGGAGGACGATGGTCAGGCTCAGCAGGGCAGAGACCCAGGAGCGCAACCGCGCGAAGGTGCTCACCGCCGCCCGCGACGAGTTCGCCCGCCGCGGCTTCCGCGAGGCGAAGATCGACGTCATCGCCGAACGCGCCGAGCTGACCCGCGGCGCCGTCTACTCCAACTTCCCCGGCAAACGAGCCCTCTACTTCGCCGTGCTGGCCGACCTCGCCGAACGCGCGCCCCGGCCCGCGACCCCGCCGCCCGACGCGAGCGCGTCCGACGTGCTGGCCGCGTTCGCCCGCGCCTGGGTCGCCCGGCTCCCCCTGGCCACCGACACCGACAGCGACGAGGCCCGCCTCGGCCGCGACCTGCTGCCCGAGATCCTCGCCGACGAGCACACCCGGCGGCCGTTCGCGCAGCTCATGCGCGTCGAGGCGATCCTGCTCGGGCTCGCCCTCGAACGCCGTCGCCCCGGACGGCGCCTGGTCCGCGTCGCCGAAGCCGCCCTCACCACCCTGCACGGCGCGAGCCAGCTCGCCGCCGCCGCGCCCGGCTTCGGCGAGCCGTTCCACGTCGTCACCGCCTGCGCCGCCCTGCTCGACCTCGGCCTGAGCGACGACTGGCCCGCGACCCCGCCGATCACCAGCCAGGCCAAGCCCGTCGACGAGCCGTGGCGTCCGCCCGCGGGCACCGACCTGCTGACCGGCGAGACGATCCGGCCCGGCGACGGCGTCGTGACCGTGCTCGGCCTGCACCGCGCGGCCGCGTTCGAAGAAGCCGTCCGCACCGGCGCCGACGTCACCGCGGTGCTCGTCACCAGCGACCCCGGCGAGCTCGCCCCGCTGGCCCGGCTCGCCGTCGCCGACCTGCGCGGCTGCCTCGACCAGGCGATCACCCCGCCGGCCCGGCCCCGGCTGCGGATCGTCTGCGACACCACCGGCGAGCTCGCCGCGGCCGCCGGCGTCACGGCGGTCAGCGACGCCACCGAGGCGGCCGTCCGCGTCGAAAACGGCCGGATCGTCGTGCGGGCCGAAGGTTTCGGCGCCTGTCACGCGGCGGCGACCGGCTAGGTGTCGGTCCCGGCGCCCGCCGTTCGTCGGCGGGGTGACCGGAAACGTGGGGAGGTACGGGTGGTGGACGTCGAGAGCGCGGTCGCCGAGGCGTTCCGTGAGGAGTGGGGCCAGGTCGTGGCCACGCTCATCCGGATCACCGGCGACTGGGACCTCGCCGAGGAGTGCGCCCAGGAGGCCTTCGCGCTGGCCCTGCGCACCTGGCCCCGCGACGGCGTGCCACGCCGGCCCGGCGCCTGGCTCACCACCGCCGCCCGCAACCGCGCCACCGACCGGCTCCGCCGCGACGCCCTCGGCGCCGCCAAGCTCCGGGAGGCCGGCCTCGTGAACGTCCCCGACGACCCCGACACCGACCACAGCGGCGTCACCGACGACCGGCTGCGGCTCATCTTCACCTGCTGCCACCCGGCCCTGGCCACCGAAGCGCAGGTCGCGCTCGCCTTGCGCACCCTCGCCGGGCTGAGCACCGCCGAGATCGCCCGCGCGTTCCTCGTGCCGGAAGCGACCATGTCGCAACGGCTGGTGCGGGTGAAGCGCAAGATTCGCAACGCCGGCATCCCCTACCGCGTCCCGCCCGCGCACCTGCTGCCCGAACGCACCACCGCCGTGCTGGGCGTGCTGTACCTGACCTTCAACGAGGGCTACTCCGCCAGCGCCGGGCCCGACCTGCTGCGCCCCGACCTCGCCGCCGAAGCCCTCCGCCTCGCCCGCGTCCTGGCCCGGCTGATGCCGGACGAACCCGAAGTCCTCGGGCTGCTCGCGTTGCTGCTGTTCCAGCACGCCCGCCGCGCCACCCGCACCGGCGTGCACGGCGAACTGGTCCCGCTGGAAGAGCAGGACCGCAGCCGCTGGGACGCGGGTGAGATCACCGAAGGCACCCAGGTCCTGGAGACCGCGCTGCGCCGACGCCGGCCCGGGCCGTACCAGATCCAGGCCGCCATCGCGGCCTGTCACGCCACCGCCGTGACGCCCGCGAACACCGACTGGGCCCAGATCGCCGGCCTCTACGGTGAGCTGCGCAAACACGTCCCCAGCGAGGTCGTCGAGCTGAACCGGGCGGTTGCGGTCGGCATGGCCGACGGTCCCGAGGCCGGGCTCGTGCAGCTCGAGGGCCTGACGATGACCGGCTACCACCTGCTCCCGGCCACCCGCGCGGACTTCCTGCGCCGTCTTGGCCGCCATGCCGAAGCCGCCGAGTGGTACGCGAAAGCCCGCGACCTCGCGCCCACCGACGCCGAGCGCGACTACCTCGCCCGAAGAATGTCCGAGGTGCTGTCGGTCCCGGACGGGCCCGTTCGTCGGTCGGGTGAACCCCGACCACCGGAGGAGCCCATGCCCACCCTCGCCGTCCCCGGCGCCACGATCACCTACGACGTCACCGGCCACGGACCCGTGCTGCTGCTGGTCCCCGGCGGCCCGGCCGACGCCGCGGTGTTCACCCACATCCGGCCGCTGCTGGCCGAAGACCACACCGTGGTCACCTACGACCCGCGCGGCCTCGGCCGCAGCCCCCTCGACGGCGAACCGGGGGACGACGTCATCCGCGAGCACGCCGACGACGTGCACCGCCTGCTCACGGAAGTCGGCCCCGCCGACGTCTTCGCCAGCAGCGGCGGCGCCATCACGATGCTCGACCACGTCCGGCGGCACCCTGGCGACGTCCGCACGCTCGTGCTGCACGAACCGCCCGTCAGCCGTTACCTGCCCGCCGCCGCCCTCGACGGCCCCGACATCCCGGCCCTCTTCCGCGACCAAGGCCTCGACGCGGCCTTCGCCGCGTTCATGGCGCTCGTGGGTGTCGACCCCGCGCCCCCGCTTGACCCCCGGGGCGAAGGCAACTTCACCTACTTCTTCCGCCACCTGATGGCCGCCACCGGCGGCTACCAACCCGACCTCGACGCGCTCCGGGCGACACCCGCGCGGCTGGTCGTCGCCGTCGGCGAGAAGTCCGCCGGGACGACGGCCCGCGAAGCCGCCCTCGGGTTCGCCGCCGGTCTCGAGCTCACCGCCGTCGAGTTCCCCGGCGACCACGGCGGGTTCGCCACCGAACCGGAAGCTTTCGCCGCGCGCCTGCGCGAAGTACTGGAAGGACACTGACATGCAGTACCTGCTGATCATCGCCGGCGACGAGACTGCCGAAGAACACCAGGACGACGGGTGCGGCGGCTGGAGTGAAGACCTGGCCCGCCGCGGCAAGATCCGCGGCGGCGGTGGCCTGCGCCCGCCGTCGGAAGCCACCACGATCCGGGTCCGCGACGGCGAGGTCCTGCTCACCGACGGGCCGTTCACCGAAGCCAAGGAACAGATCGGCGGGTTCGTCATCCTCGACTGCGACGACCTCGACGAAGCCCTCGAGCTCGCCGCCAAGCACCCCGCCGCCACCTACGGCAGCATCGAGGTGCGCCCGATGTTCGTCCCCGAGGAGCCCGCCTGATGCCGTCCACAGTGGATCGACCCGCCCAGCGCTACGTCGCCGAACGCGCGACGCTGGGGATCGAGCAGTTCCCGCGCATCGCCGACCGGCTGCCCCCGCTCATCGGCGCCCTCGCCGGCCACGGGGTCGTGCCCGCCGGAGCGCCGTTCTTCCGCTACCGCGTGCTGCACCCCGGCATGCGGTTCACCGTCGAGGCCGGCGTCCCGATCGAGGGTGATTTCACGCCGGAAGAACCCGCCTTCCTCGGTGAGGTCCCAGCCGGCAAGTACGTCCTCGAGACCTACGTCGGCGCCCCCGACGGCCTTGCCGCCGCCACCGCCGAGGTCCTGGCCTGGGGCGCGGCCGAGGGCCTCACGTGGGACGTCACCGAAGGCCCCGACGGCGAGGAATGGGGTGGCCGCCTGGAAGTCCTGCGCACCAACCCCCTCGAACAGCCCGACCCCACCCAGTGGGTCACCGACCTGCTGTTCCGCCTCGCCGACTGATCAGCTCCGGGTGAGCACGGCGGCGACCAGGCAGCCGAAGCCCGCCGTGCTCACCAGGGCGCGGATGACGTTCCAGCGCACCCAGACCGCCTCGAACGCCGCCCGCACCGCGGCGTAGTCGTCACCGCCGCTCTCCAGCGCGTTGTTGAGCGGGATGTTCACCACCCCCGTGATCACGACCATCGCCAGCAGGAACACGAACCCGGCGATGATCCACGGCAACGGCCGCGACCCCAGGTTGACGAACACCGCGACGCCGGCCAGCACCGGCGCGCCCAGGAACGTCAGCATGAAGACCGGGTTGACGATCGCGACGTTGATGCCCCGCATCGCCTCCACGAACGTCTTGTCGTCGCCGCGAGCGAGCCCCGGCATCACCGAGCAGGCGTAGGCGTAGAACAACCCCGCGATCAACCCGGCCGCGACCAGCGCGGCCACCAGCACCACAGTGGACATCGAGCTCTCCTTCCCCTTCACCGCGCCCAGACCCCGGTGGCCGCCGCGTCCCGGGCGAACTCGGCAAAATCCGTCGCCGGGCGGCCCAGCACCTTCGCCACGTCGTGCGTCACCGACTCGTTGCGCCCGTCGAGCACCCGGGCGAACAGCTCGGTGAGCGCTCCCACCTCGTCCTCCGGGACGCCGTACCCGACGGCCGCGGCCGCGTAGTCCTCGGCGGAAACCGGAACATAGCGGACATCCCGCCCGGACGCGGCCGAAATGTCCGCGGCGGCGTCGGCGAAGCTCAGCAACCGCGGACCGGTCAGCTCGTAGAGCCGTCCCGTGTGCCCAGGCTCGGTCAGCACCTTCACCGCGACGTCGGCGATGTCGCGGACGTCGACGAACGGCTCGGTCACCGTGCCCGCCGGCAGCGCGATCTCCCCGCCGCGCACCGCGTCGAGCAGGAAGTGCTCGCTGAAGTTCTGCGCGAACCAGCTGCACCGCAGGACCGTCCAGCCGGTGCCCGCGTCGGCCACGATCCGTTCGCACGCCTCGGCTTCTTCCTCGCCGCGGCCGGAGAGCAGCACCACGTGCCGCACCCCCTGGGCGACGGCGAGCTGGGTGAACGCGCGGATGTCGCCGGCCGCGTCGGGCACCACCAGGTCGGGGTAGTAGGTCAGGTAGACCGAGCCGACCCCGTCGAGGGCCGGCGCCCAGGTCTCACGGTCACTCCAGTCGAACGGCGGCGCGCCGCGCCGCGACGTGATCCGCACCGGCAGGCCGCGCTCCCGCAGCCGGTCCGCCACGCGGCGTCCGGTCTTGCCGGTGCCGCCCACCACCAGGAAGTTCGTTGTTGTCATGGCAGTGAGTCAACCGGCTCCGAGTGAGACTCTCCATAGTTCAAAGCCTTGATCGCATGTTTCATCGTCTACACTTGGCGGCATGGATCCGCTCGCCGCGCTTCTCGACGGCCCCCGCGCCCACGGCGCGTTCCTGCTCCGCTCGGTGCTGACGCCGCCGTGGGCGCTGCACATCGAGGACGAGGCGCCCCTGACCGTCGTCTCCGTCGTCCGCGGCGAAGCGTGGATCGTGCCCGACGGCGGTGAAGCCGTCCTGATGCGCGAAGGCGACGTCGCGATCGCGCGCGGCCCGGACCCGTACCTCGTCGCCGACCACCCGGCGACGCCACCGCAGGCGATCATCCTGCCCGGCCAGGAGTGCCGCACCCCCGACGGCGGGCACCTCACCGACTACGCCGACCTCGGCGTCCGGACCTGGGGCCACGGCACCGACGGGCCGGTCGTGCTGCTCACCGGCACCTACGGCATGGAAGGCGAGCTCAGCAAACGGCTCCTCGCGGCGCTGCCGGTGCTGATCGTGCTGCGCGCGGACGACTGGCCGACCCCGCTGGTCGGGCTGCTCGCCGCCGAGATCGGCAAGGACGTGCCCGGCCAGGAAGCCGTCCTGGACCGGCTGCTCGACCTGCTGCTGATCGCCGCGCTGCGGACCTGGTTCGACCGGCCCGACACCAGCGCGCCCGCCTGGTACCGCGCCCACGACGACCCGGTCGTCGGCCAGGCGTTGCGGCTGCTGCAGCACCAGCCCGCCGAACCGTGGACGGTCGCGAAGCTCGCCGCCAACACCGGGGTCTCCCGGGCCGCGCTGGCCCGGCGGTTCGCCGTCACCGTCGGCGAGACGCCAATGGCCTACCTCGCCGGCTGGCGGCTCGCGCTCGCCGCGGACCTGCTGCGCCAGCAACCGGACGCCACGATCGGCTCGGTCGCCCACCAGGTCGGCTACGGCAGCGCGTTCGCGCTCAGCGCGGCCTTCAAACGCGAGTTCGGGGTCAGTCCCCAGCAGTACCGGACGGCGTGAACGGTCATTTCAGCGCTTCGCCCAGCCGGTCGAGCCAGTCACCGGTGCCCTGCTCACGCCACTCCGGCTTCTCCGCGCCATCAAGGAAGGTGTCCTGCTCGGTCAGGGTCAGCCGGGTGCCGTCGCCTTCGTCGGCTAGCTCGACGGTGGTCGTCGACAGCGTGGCCAGCTTGCCGCCGCCGCTGAGCGTGGATGCGTAGACGATCCGCCGTCCGGGCACGATGTCGTGGTAGGTCGAGACGAGGGCCAGGACGCCGCCGTCCGGGGTGAGCCCGTTGATGGTCTCCTCGCCGCCGACGCGGAAGTCCAGCTCGTGCGTCCCCTCGGAGACGAACCAGGCCTCCTTCGCCGCCGGGTCCGCCCAGGCGGCGAACACGCGCTCCGGGGCCACCGGGTAGGTCCGTTCGAGGGTGAAGGTGGTGTGGATGACGCTCATGTCGTGCTCCCTTCCTCAGGCGGCTCGGCCAGGAGGTCGCCGAGCCGGTCGAGCTTGCTTTCCCACGTGGTGCGCTGCCGCCCCAGCCAGTGCTCGCCGGCGCGCAGGAGGTCCGGTTCGATCCGGCAGGTGCGAACGCGGCCGGTCTTCTCCGACCGCACGATCCCGGCGGCTTCCAGCACCTGGAGGTGCTGAACGACGGCGGCGAGCGACATGGTCAGCGGCTCGGCCAGCTCACTGACCGACGCCGGACCGCGCACGAGACGTTCCACCAGCGCCCGCCGGGTGCGGTCACCCAGGGCGCGGAACACCAGGTCCAGGTCATGGTCAAGCATGTACTTAAGTTATGCCGAGTCGTTTCGATAGTCAAGTAACTACTTAACCATCGCGGTGACGGCGTCGGGGAGGTCCGGCGTTTCCTTGAGCACGGTGAGGACCCTGGTCAGGGTGTGTTCGGCGGTGTCCGCGCGGGTGAGGGCGGCGCGGAGCTCGGCGCCCAGGTTCGTGGTGGTCTCGTGCATGGACCGGACCGTCTGCTCGTGGGTCGCCTGCAGCTCGGCCAGCCGCTGGTCGAACCCGGCGCGGAGGCGCTCGGTGTCCTCCCGTGCTCGTTCCTGTGCCGCTTGGTGGGCAGCCGCTGCCTTGGTCAGCTCTTCGCGGGCCGCGTCGAGCCGTCCGGCCGCCGTTTCGGCGCGGGCTTCGGCGGTCTCGGCCCTAGTGGCGGCGGCTTGACCGCGACGGCGTTCCTCGTCGAGGGCGGCGCGGGTGGCGGCGAGCTCCGCGGTCAACGTGGCGATCGTCGAGGCTCGTTCGCCCGCGAGGGTCGCGGTCGCCTCGGCGCGTTCGGTAACCCGTGCCAGCTCGTCGCGGATCGCGGCCAGCTGCCCTTCGGCGCGCTGACGCTCGTGGAGCGCCTCTCGCTGAGCGCCGCGGGCCGCGTCTCGCTCCCGGATGGCGGCGGACTTCTCTTTCTCGGCGGTGGCTGCGGTCGTGGAGGCTTCTTCGGCGGTCTCCCGGGCTTGCGTGGCTTCGGCTTCGGCGAGACCTCGCTGACGGCGGTGGTCGTCGGCTTCGGCGAGCGCCGCGTCCCGTTCGGTGAGTGCGGTGGCGGTGGTCGCTTCGAGCTGGTGGCGCAGCGTTGTGAGCGTCTCGACGAGTCCTTGTGCCGGTTCGAGCACCCGGTCTACGTGGCCGGCCAGGGCGGTGACGGCGGTGTCGTCGAGTTGGGTGTCGTTCTCTCGTAGCGACTCGGCGTCCGACAGGACGGCTTCGGCGTCGCGGCAGGTGAGGTTCCGGCGGCCCCAGGTCTTCCCGTCCTGGCAGAACCGCGCCCGGCTCCCCCGGCCTACTGCGGGTGGCAGCGGTGCTCCGCAGCGGCGGTACTCGCAGATTCGGGCCTGACCAGCATCTTCCGTCATGACCGAGACTCTATCAAGGCTTCTAATCAGAACTAGAAGCATCTAGTTCTGATTAGAAGGTATGTTAGGAGGACTCTGGGTTTGGATAAGGTCACATATCCGAACTCAGAACACCGGATGGCTTCCTCAGGCGGATTCAGGGGGTGCAAAAACTAGGAGCCCCCGCCGGGCAAGCCCGGAGGCCCGCAGCGAGGACTGGGTCCGCGCCCGACCCGGGAGACGGCCGCGTGGGGGCGGCGCGAGGCCGGAACAGCGGACGGGGGCGAGATCGCGGCACTCCGCAACAGCGAAACTCGGTCCATGCAACGCGGGCGCGCGACAGCCGGGGTCAGGCGACGGGCGAGGCCACGGGACTCCGCCACAGCCGAAGCGCGGCCACGCCGACAGCCGAACTCAGCCGACGGGGCGCGGCCGCCGAAGAGCGGGCACAACCGCCGCCACCACGAGAAGCCCCGCCGCCCACGCCAGATGCCCGGCGCCGATCAGCGGCAACAGCACCCCACCCACCGCACCACCCAAACTGATACCCAGATAGATCGCCGAAGAATTCAACCCCAGCAACACCGGCGCCGACGCCGGGGCCGATGTCACCAGCTTGTGCTGCTGCGGCACCGTGGCCGCCGAGGCGACCGCGCCCCACACCGCCACCCACACCAACGTCGCCGCCAGATCGGCCACGACCAGCGGCCCGATCGCCAGCACCACGATCGCCCCCAGCAGGGTCACCACCACGACCCGCTCCGGCTGATACCGGTCCGACAGCCGTCCGGACACCAACGTGCCCGCGAAACACCCCGCGCCGAACACCAGAAGCACCAGCGTCAGCCGGCCGATCGACCCCTCGGTTGCGCCCGTCACCACGGCCGCGAGGTAGGTGTACACCGTGTACGTGCCGCTGAACAACAACACCGTCGTGACCAGCACGAGCACCGTCCACCCGTTGCGCAGCGGGGCGAGCCGCTGGCGCAGGCCCACCGACGGGAGGCGCACCGGGGGCAGCTGCAGCGCCACCCCGGCCGCCGCCACGAGGCCGAGCCCCGCCACCGCGAACAACGTCACCCGCCAGTCGACGCCGCCGATGAGCGTGCCTAGCGGGAGGCCGATCGTCGTCGCCGCACTGAGGCCGCCCAGCACCACCGACATCACCCAGCCGCGGCGCCCCTCCGGGCTCAGGGCCACCGCCGTGCCCGACGCCGTCGACGTGATCGTGCCCGCGCCGATCGCGGTCAGCACCCGGCAGACCATCATCCATGCGTAGTCGCCGGCGAGCGCGGTCGCCACGTTGCCCACCACGAACAGGCCGAGCGCGACCAGCAGGGCGGCTCGCCGGTCGAGGCCGCTCAGCGCCGCGCCCAGCACAGCCGCCGACACCGCGAACGTCAGCGCGAAGAACGTGACGAGCTGGCCCGCCGCCGAGATCGAAACACCGACGTCGTGCGCGATCGCGGGCAGGAGCCCGGCGATGACGAAGTTGTCCGTGCCCACCGCGAACGTCGCGAGGGTGAGCGGCAGCAGCCACCACGAGGACCGCGTCTGCCGGTCCGGGACCGCCTCCGTCATCGCCGGGTCGCTCACCTGGCGGCCGCCACAAACCCGGTCAGCAGGTTCGCCAGCTTGTCCGCCTGCTCGAAGTGGACCGCGTGCCCGGTGTCGAAGTACTCGACGGTCACCGTCCGCACGCCGGTCAGGAACTCCACCACGCGGTCATTGTCCACGAGCCGGTCGTGCCGGCCGATCACGGCCAGCACCGGGACGTCGCCGATGCCCGGGTAGGACTTCTCGGCCAGCTCCGCCAGCTCGCCCCACACCGCGACGGTCGCCTCGGTGACGGTGGTCAGCCGCAGGTCGTCGGCCTGGATGTACTCGTGCCAGTTCTCCAGCAGCGTGAAGTCCCGCGGCTGCAACGGAACCCGGATATAGGCGCGGTCGCGGGGCGGCTCGAGGCCGAGCTCTCGCGGCGCCGCTTCGGCCGCGTTCACCGACAAGGACAGCACGTCGCTGTAGCGCTCGTTGAAGAAGAACCCGGGCGAGATCATCAGCATGCTGGTCACGAGCCCCTCCCCCGCGACCCGCGCGGCGACCGCGGTCGCCACCTGGGCGCCGAAGCACCAGCCTGCCAGGTGGATCCGGGTGAACCGGCCGGCCAGAGACCGCAGGAACTCCACGGTGTCTTCGACGGCCTGGTCGCGGTCGGGCAGGTGGCCGCGGCCGTCGTTGAGCCCGGAGCCGCGGCGGTCGGTCGCGACGAACGTGACGGGGGCACCCTCGAGCGCCTCGGCCAGCGGGGCCTGCCAGCCCGAGTGGCTCATACCGCCGTGGAGCATGACGATGACGTCGTCACCGCGCTCGGCGCCCCACTGCCGGTAGTGCGTCACGTACCCGTCGGCCTGGTCGAACGTGCCGATCTGCATGGCTGTTCCTTTCTGGGTCAGCGAATCTCGCCGAGCAGGGCGGTGATGCCCCGGGACGCGGCCGGGACACCGGCCGCCAGTGCGGTCAGGACTTCGTCGTAGAGCTCGGCCACGAGGGCCAGGCGAGCCGGCGGGAACACGCGCCCGTCGGCGTTGAGGGTCAGCACGAGGTGCTCGCCGTCGAGGTCGTGCCCGGCGTTGACCAGCAGCGGCACGTCGACGTGCTCGAACCACCGGCCGCCGGTCACCACGCCCTGGTAGGCGGTGAACCGCGTGTAGTTGAACAGCGCCGGGAACAGCCGCTCCCGGCCGGTCGCCGCGCGGATCGCGGCCTGCGGGAAGCGCCGGTGCGGCAGGGCCCGCCGTTCGGCGTCGAAGGCGCCGCGGGCGAGCTCGGCCCACGGGCGGCCGGCCACTTCCTGCCGCAGCGGGAGGAAGTTGAGGAACATCCCGAGGATCTCCTCGGCCCGGTCGGTTTCCGGGCGGCCGTGGGTGAACACGCCGGTCACGACGTCGTCCTGCCCGGTGAGCAGCCCGAGGGCCCGCAGGTGGGCCGCGAGCAGGACGTGCTTGAGCGAGACGTGGCACCGCGCGGCCGCCGCGGTCAGCGCCTGGTGCCGCGCTTCGCCGATGACCAGCTTCTCCTCGCTCCACCGCACCGTCTCCGCCTGCGGAGCCGGTGCCGGGAACGTCGCCTCCGGCGCGCCGGCCAGCAGGCCGGTCCAGAAGTCACGGCTTTCCGGTGACGCCGCCGCCGTCAGCTCGGCGCGGACGTGCTCGCGGAAGCGCACCGGCGGCCGACTCGTCGCGGTCATCGGCTCCCCGGCCAGCTCCGCTCGGTACGCGGTGACGAGCTCGCGGACGAACAGCGACAGGCTCCAGCCGTCGAGGATCGCGTGGTGGAACCCGAGGACCAGCAGGAACTCCGCCTCCCCGGCCGGCTGCGCGGCGAACCGGATCAGCCCCGGCTCCGCCCACGCGAACCCGCGGGCCCGTTCGGCTTCGAACCAGGCGTCGGCGTCCTTGACCACGTCCAGACGCGGCTCGACCGAGTCGTGCACCACCTGCAGCGCCGGAGCGTGGTCCAGCCGGAAGGACGTCCGGAACACCTCGTGCGTGTTGAGCGTCCGCCGCAGCGCCGCGCGCAGCGGCTCTTCCCGCAACCGCAGCGGCACCCGGTAGGTGAAGACGTCGTGGAACGCCGCCTGGGCCAGGTCCCGGTCGGTCGCCCGGATCATGTCCAGCTGCAGCGCGGTCGCCGGGTACGCGTCGGCGACGCCCGGTTCCCCGGCGACGCCGCCGGCCAGCTCGAACGGCCGCAGCTCCGGTTCGTCCGCCACGGCGGACGTCTCCGTGCCCAGCCGGGCCGCCAGTGCGCCGGCAGTCCGCGCGTCGAAGACGTCGGCCATGCTGACCGACCGGTCGATCTTGCGGAGCCGGGCCACCACGCGGATCGCGGAGATCGAGTCCAGACCGAGGTCCAGGTAGTCCTCGTCACCCGCGAGGCCGCTGGCCCCGACCGCCTCGGCGAGCACGGCGGCGACCCGGCGCTCCAGGTCGGTGCCCGCGCCGTCCTCGGCCGGCCGGTCGTCTCCGGCGGCGAGCTCGGCCAGCGCCGAGAGGTACCCGTCCAGGTAGCGCTCGACGACCTCGGCCGGCACGCGGGCGGTGTCGTGGTTGACGAACACGCGCAGCCGGCCCGCGAAGTGGTCGCGGTGCACGTGCACGACCACCGGGAAGCTGGTCTGCTCGAAGTAGTCCGCCCCGGTGATCCGCACCCCGGCCGCCGCGGCGTCGTGGACGTGGAAGTCGGTGTAGTTGAAGACGGTGTCGAACAGGTCGGTGCCGCCGGCGAGCCGCTGGATCTCCGCCAGCGGGAACCGCCGGAACGGCAGGGAAGCCTGCTCGGCGGCCAGCACCCGGCGGGTCAGCGCCGCCCGGCTTTCGGCCCGCAGCCGGAGCGGGAGCGGCAGGCTGTTGAGGAACAGCCCGGCCTGCTCGGCGCCGCCGGTGGTCTCCGGCCGCCCGGCCGAGACCAGCCCGGTCACCACCGCGTTCCGCCCGGTCAGCCGGGCCAGCACGGTCAGGTGGGTGGCCAGGTGGGCGCTCTTGACCGGCACGCCGAGGCCGGCGGCGAAGGTGTCGACGGCCCGCTCCAGCTCGACGGGCACGATCCGGCCGGTCGTCGCGGTTCCGGCCACGCCGCCGGTGTCGTCCACAGTGGACAGCAGGGTCGGCGTCACCCCGGCCGCGAGGCCGGCCCAGTGCGCCTGGTGCGCGGGATCGGCGACCGCCTTGCGTTCCAGGTCGACGTAAGTGGCGTACGAACCCGGCTCGGGCGGGAGCACGGTCCCGGTGCCCGCCGCGAGCTGCGCGCACCGGCCGCGGATCTCGTCGACGACCAGTGCCACGCTCCAGCCGTCGAGCACGGCGTGGTGGAACGAGAGCCCGAGCGTGGCGGCCGTGGCCGAGCGGACGTGGACGGCGAACCGCACCAGCGGCCCGGTGACGAGGTCGAACGGCCGCTGCCGTTCCCGCGCCGCCCACTGGGCGACGGCGGTGTCCTGCTCCGCGACGGGCCGGCCGGACAGGTCGGTGACCTCGGCCGGGACCGTTCCCGCGCGCACCAGCTGCAGCGGCTCGCCGAAGGTGGCGAGATCGATGCCGGAGCGCAGCTGCGGGTGCCGGTCCACGACCTCCGCGACGGCCTGGCGCAGCAGCTCGGGCCGCACGTCGCCGCTCAGCTCGTAGGTGAAGACGTCGTGGTAGACGGGCGAGTCCTCGTGCCGCATCGTGTGGTAGATCATCCCGGCCTGCAGCGTGGTCAACGGCCATGCGTCGACGACGTCGGCGGGCAGGGCCGCCCGGTCGGCCGGGCCGACGAGCGAGAACGGCGCCGTGTTCTCCGCCGGGGCCACCCCGGCGGGTTCGAGCACCTTCGCCAGCTGCCGGATCGTGGGATGGGCGAACAGGTCGTGCACCTGCACGGGGTAGCCGCGCTCCCGCAGCAGCGCGGTCACCCGGATGCTGAGGATCGAGTCGCCGCCGTGGCGGAAGAAGTTCGCCTCGACCCCGATCGTGTCCGAGCCGAGGACTTCGGCCCAGACGGCGGCCAGCTCGCGCTCGCGAACGGTCGCGGGTGGCTCGGCGGGCTCTTCGACGGGCGCGGTGAGCACGCGCGGGTCCGGGAGGGCCTTGCGGTCGAGCTTGCCGTTCGCCGTCGTGGGCAGCGCCGGCAGCACCACGACCGCCTGCGGGACCATGAACTCCGGCAGCCGCCCGGCCAGGACCTCCTTGGCCGCGGCGGCGTCGAAGGGGTCGTCGGCCACGACGTACCCGACCAGGGCCCGGCTCGCGCCGAACTCCCGCAGCACGACCGTGGCGTCCCGGACCCCCGGCAGCTCCAGCAGCGCCGCCGCGATCTCCTCGGGCTCGATCCGCACGCCGCGCAGCTTGATCTGGTTGTCGATCCGGCCGAGGTACTGCAGCTGCCCGTCGGGCAGGAACCGCGCGAGGTCGCCGGTGCGGTACATCCGGGCGCCGGGCGTGGTGCCGTACGGGTCCGGGACGAACTTCTCCGCGGTGAGCTCGTCACGGTTGTGGTAGCCCGCGGCGACGCCGACCCCGCCGATGCACAGCTCGCCCGGCACCCCGATCGGGGCGAGCCCGCCGCTGCGGTCGAGGACGTAGAGCCGCACGTTCGCGATCGGACGGCCGATCGGCACGACCGAGCCCGGGTAGTCCGTGGTGCACGGCCAGTACGACACGTCGATGGCGGCTTCGGTCGGGCCGTAGAGGTTGTGCAGCCCGCAGGACAGCAGGTGCTCGAACTTCTCGACGGCCGCGAACGGCAGGGCCTCCCCGCTGCAGATCACTCGGCGCAGCGAGCCGCAGTGCGCGGCCAGCCCCTCCTCTTCGAGGAAGACGTTGAGGATGGAGGGGATGAAGTGGACGGTGGTGACCCCGCACTCGGCGATGAGCCGCTTCAGGTAGTCGGTGTCCTTGTGGCCGCCCGGCTTCGCGACGACGATCCGGGCGCCGAACATCAGCGGCCAGAAGAACTCCCACACCGAGACGTCGAAGCTGAACGGCGTCTTCTGCAGGACCCGGTCCTCGCCGGTCAGCCCGTACTCCTCCTGCATCCAGTAGAGCCGGTTGAACAGCGACACGTGCCGGTTGACCACGCCCTTGGGGCGGCCGGTCGACCCGGACGTGTAGATCATGTAGACCGGCGAGTCGCCGGTGAGGTGCCGTTCGACGGGAGAATCGTTCTCCGGCAGCTCTTCGTCGGCGGAGACGACCAGCACCTGCGCCGCGCCGCCGGCCAGCCGCGCGTGGTGGTGCTCCTGGGTGAGCACGAGCGACGGGGCCGAGTCCTCGATCATGAAGGCGACCCGGTCGGCCGGGTACTCCGGATCGATCGGCACGTACGCGCAGCCGGCCTTCACGATCGCCACCAGAGCGGCGACCATCTCGAGGGACCGGTCCAGGTAGACACCGACGAACGGGGCCTCGGCGCCGGCCCGGCGGTCGAGGATGCGGCGGGCGAGCCGGTTGGTGAAGCGGTCGAGCTCGCGGTAGGTGAGCGTGCGTCCGGCGTAGTCCACCGCGATCGCGTCGGGGGTCGTGCGCGCCTGCGCCTCGAACGCGTCGACGACCGTCGTCCACGGGTAGTCGCGCTCGGTGGCGTTCCAGTCGTCGAGGATCTGCGTGCGTTCCTCGTCGGGCAGGAAGGGGATGTCGGAGACGGCGGTGTCGAGGTGGTCCGGCAGCGCGGTCAGCAGCCGGACGTAGTGGCGCAGCAGGCGCTCGACGGTCGACGCGGTGAAGAGCCCGGTGTCGTACTCGGCTTCGAGCTCGAACCCGTCCTCGGTCTCGGCGACGTAGAGCAGGATTTCGAACTTCGCCGCGGCCCGGCGGATCTCGTGGCGCCGGACGGTGAGACCGTCGCCGAGCGCCGGCTCCGGACGCCGCCCCAGCACGGTGAGCATGGTCTGGAACACCGGGTTGTGGCTGGGGTCGCGCCGGACGTCGAGGTTCTCCAGCACCCGGGGGTAGGGCACGTGGCCGTGGTCGAGCACCGCGCCCGCGGTTTCGCCGGTGTGGGCGAGCAGCTCGCGGAAGGTCATGCCCTCGTCGACGCGGACCGGCAGCGCGGCGGTGTTGACGAAGCAGCCCACGACGTCGAGGTCGGCTTCGCTGGGCCGGTTGAGCACCGTCGTGCCGACGGTGACCTCGTCCTGGCCGCTGTAGCGGTGCAGCAGCAGCGCGTACGCCGCCAGGAGGACGGTGAAGTCCGTGCTGCGGCACGCCGCGCGGCACCGCTCGAGTGCCGGGGCGAGCTCCGCGCGCGGCACTCGCAGGGTCGTCCCGGAGCCGGCGAAGGTCTGCGTCGCCGGGCGCGGGAAGTCCAGCGGCAGGCGCAGCAGCTCCGGCCCGTCGCGCAGGGCCTTGCGCCAGTGCTCGATCGCTTCGCCGTACGCGCCGGCCTCGCCTGCCTCCTGTTCGCGGCGCACGTGCTCGGCGAACCGGGTCTTCAGCGGCGGCAGCGTGGCCGGTTTTCCGGTCGTGGCCAGGGACCGGTAGTGGCGGCCCAGCTCGTCGACGACGACGGTGTTGCTCCAGCCGTCGGTGGCGAGGTGGTGCAGGGTCAGCCCGAGCAGGGCCTCCGCCCCGGGCAGCAGCACGCAGACCGCGCGGACCAGCGGGCCGGTGGCCAGGTCGAACGGGCGGCGGTAGTCCGCCGCGAGCAGCTCGTCGCCCCGGGTGCGGGCCGCCTCGGCCGGCTCGTCGCGCAGGTCGACGACCGAGAGCACGTCCGGGGCCGTGGGGTGCACGGTCGCGTGCAGTCCCGAGGACGTGCTGGAGAACGACGTGCGCAGGGTCTCGTGCCGCGCGACGACCTCGGCGAGCGCCGTGCGCAGCAGGGCCGGGTCGAGGTCGCCGGTGATCCGGAACGCCAGCGGCTCGTGGTACACCGGCGCCCCGGCCCGGCGGGCCACCGAATCGACCAGCCACAGGCTCTCCTGGGTGGCCGAAACGGCGTGCGTGGACAGGTCGGATTCGTTCGTCATGAACGGAGTTCCTCCGGAATGTGGGCGCGGGAATCGCGCCGGAATGCGGAAGGTGCGGTTCAGGCGGGTTGCGTTTCCAGCACGCTGACGCGTTCGGCGAACTGCGCCATCGATTCGGCGCGCAACACGTCGCCGGGGTGAACCGGAAGTGACAGGCGTTCGCGCACGCGGTGGGCGATGCGGACCGCCAGAATCGAATTGCCGCCCAGCTCCACGAAATTGTCCGAAGGGGACACCGCGGGCACGCCGAGCATTTCCTCGACGATCGCGCGCACCGGGGTGAAGGCCTCGTCGGCCCAGTCGCCGCTCTCTTCGCGCGCCGCTGGGGTGGCCAGCAGCGCGGCCATCGCGGCCCGGTCGGCCTTGCCGGTGGGCCCGACCGGGAGGGTGTCGAGCACGAGCCACCGGCTCGGGACCATGTACCCCGGGAGGCGGTCGTGCAGCAGCTCCGCCAGCCGGATCGGCAGCGCGTCCGGCTCCGGCGCCGAGCGCGGGGGCAGCACGAAGGCCACGAGCTGCTCGGTCGAGCCATCGCCGGTCTTCTCGACGAAGCCGGCGTCGACCAGGCCGGTGGCGGTGATCGCCCGTTCGATCTCCTCGAGCTCGATGCGGAACCCGCGCAGCTTCACCTGCCGGTCACGCCGGCCGAGCATCTCCAGCGCGCCGGACGGCAGGCGTCGCACCAGGTCGCCGGTGCGGTAGATCCGGGTGCCGCTGACCGGCTCGACGGTGAACCGCTCGGCGGTCAGCTCGGGCCGGTGCAGGTAGCCGGTGGCGATGCGGGGGCCGCCGAGGCACAGCTCGCCGACCGTGCCCGGCGCGACCGCCTGCAGCACGTCGTCCAGCACGAACAGCTCGGTGTCCTGCAGCGCGTGGCCGATCGGGACGCGCTCGACGTCGCGCACGCTGTCCTCGGTGCACTCGAAGTAGGTGGCGAACGAGGTGCCTTCGGTGGGCCCGTAGCCGTTCACCAGCCGCTGCGGCGGGCCGGCCGCGAGGGTCCGCCGGACCGCGGCCAGGTCGAGCTGTTCCCCGCCGACGACCAGGTCGCGCAGGGTGGCGAACGCGTCCGGCCGGTCCCAGGCGACCGTGTGGAACAGCGAAGTCGTCAGGAACATCGTGGTGATGTCTTCGCCGGGGAGCAGGTCCAGCCAGGCCGCCATGCCCAGCCCGGTGAGGTCCGGGAAGGGGACCACGGTGGCGCCCGCCGCGAGCGCGCCCCAGAGCTCGGAGGTGGTGACGTCGAAGGCCGGGTTGCACGTGTTGGCGACGCGGTCGCCGGGGCCGACCGGGCAGTAGTTCGGCGCCGCGACGAGCCGCACGACGGCCCGGTGCGGGATGACCACACCCTTGGGACGGCCGGTCGAGCCCGAGGTGAACGTCACGTAGACCGGGTCGTCTCCGCCGGCGTGCACGTCCGGGACAGGTGTTTCCGGTGCGTGGCGCGGGATCCTGACCACCTGGGCCGCACCGGCGGGAACCCGGCTGCCGCCCGCTCCGCAGACGACGGCGCGGGCGCCGGACTCGGCGAGGATGCCGGTGACGCGGTCCGCCGGCGCCTGCGCGTCCAGCGGCAGGTAGGCGGCGCCGGCACGGATCACGCCCAGCAGCGCGACGACGAGGTCCGCGGACCGCGGCGAATCTACGGCGACCAGGTCACCCCGCGCGATCCCGGCCGCGGCGAGCTCGGCGGCGAGCCAGCCGGAGCGTTCCCACAGCTGCGCGTACGTCAGCCGTTCGCCGCCGCGGGGCTCGGCCACCGCGAGCGCGCCCGGCCGGATCCGGACGTGCGCGGCGACCAGATCGGCCACCCCGCGGTCGTCGGTTTCGATTTCCCCGATTGTTTCCCTGTTGTCCGCCGCGGCGTAAACGCTTTTCTGGCGCGCGAAATCACGGCTGCGTGAATGTGACAACGATTCCCCCATGGAATACATGCCGAAGTGACTTGATCTCCCCTGTCAAGCTTCCCCACCTTATGAGGCCTTCTCGTTGCCGAGACACCGCCGGTCGGGTGAACGGATTTTCGCTTGCCGCCACCCCGTTCGTGTGCGTTGATCGTGCGGCGATACGGTGGGGTGATCGAGAAGGGGAGGAAACCCATGGCGGAATACCTGGTGCGACCGGACGGGCTGCCCCCGGTGAACGGATACAGCCACGCCGTGACCTTCGACGGGCCGCTCGTCGCGGTTTCCGGCCAGGTTCCGGTCAGCGGCGCCGGGGAGTTCGCCGGGGACGGCGCGGACGCGCAGGTGCGGCAGGTGTTCGAGAACCTCGCGACCGCGCTCGCCGCGGCCGGCTCCGGGCTCGACCGGATCGTGAAGCTGACGGTCTTCCTCACCGATCTCGCCGACCTGCCGGCGTTCCGCGCGGTGCGCGACGAATACCTGGACCCGGACCGGTTGCCGGCGTGTTCGCTGGTGCAGGTGCGTGGCCTGGTGGACCCGCGGTTCCGCGTCGAGATCGAAGCGTTCGCCGCGGGCTGACCCTCAGCTCAGGCGCGCCAGCTTGCGCTCGAGCAGTTCCCGCTCCGCGCGGTTGCGGGTCAGCTCGATCGCCCGCCGGTACGCCGAAGCCGCGTCCTCGGTGCGGCCCAGGCGAGCCAGCAGATCCGCGCGAATCGCGTGGTACAGCGGGAAACCCTCGAGGTCGAGGCCGTCGAGCAGGCCCAGCGCCGCGGCGGGACCGTCGACCTCGGCGACCGCGACCGCCCGGTTCAGCGCCACCACCGGGGTCGGTGTGGCGGCCAGGAGCTGGTCGTAGAGCGCCTTGACCTGCGTCCAGTCCGTGGGCGCGTCGCTGTGGACGGCCTGGATCGCCGCCTGGATCTGGTACGGGCCCGGCTGGTTGCGGCGCAGGCAGCGCCGGACGATCTCCTGGCCTTCGCTGATCAGCGCCGGGTCCCAGCGCGCGCGGTCCTGGTCGGCGAGCAGGACGAGGTCGCCGTCGGCGGTGGTGCGGGTGGCGCGGCGGGCGTGGACGAGCAGCATCAGCGCGAGCAGGCCCCAGACCTCCGGCTCGTCCGGCATCAGCCCGGCCAGGACGCGGGTGAGCCGGATCGCCTCGTGGCACAGGTCGTCGCGGACCAGGTCCTCCCCCGCGCTGGCCGTGTACCCCTCGGTGAAGATCAGGTACAGCACGGCCAGCACCGCCGCCAGCCGCGCGGGCAGGTCGGCGTCCCGCGGGACGCGGTACGGGATGCCCGCGTCGCGGATCTTGTTCTTCGCGCGGACGATCCGCTGGGCCATCGTGGCCTCGGCGACCAGGAACGCCGCCGCGATCTCGGTGGTGGTCAGGCCGCCGAGCAGCCGCAGCGTCAGCGCGACCTGGCTGGACCGGGCCAGCGCGGGGTGGCAGCAGGTGAAGATCAGCCGGAGCCGTTCGTCGGGCACGGCGCCCTCCTCGACGGGCTCGGATTCCAGGTGCAGCAAGGCGGCCTGGGCGTGTTTGTCTTCGCGGGCGGCTTCCCGGCGCAGGCGGTCGACGGCGCGGTTGCGGGCGGTGGTGATGATCCAGCCGGCCGGGCTCGGCGGGAGCCCGGCGGCCGGCCAGCGCCGGACCGCCTCGGCGAACGCGTCCTGGACGGCTTCCTCGGCGATGTCGATGCTCCCGAACACCCGCACGAGGACCGACACCGCGCGGCCGTACTCCGCGGCGAAGACCTCCTCGACGCTCATCCGCTGAACGGCCGCACCTCGACCGGCAGCGGGGCGACGGCGTCGGCGAGGCGGCTGCCCCAGGCCAGGGCCGCGTCGAGGTCGGGCGCGGTGATGATCGTGAACCCGCCGAGGTGTTCGCGGCCCTCGGTGAAGGGGCCGTCGGTGACGAGCGTGTCCCCGTCGGCGGCCCGCAGCACGGTGGCGCTCGACGGCGGGTGCAGGCCGCCGGCGAACACCCAGGCCCCGGCGGCCTGGAGGTCGGCGTTCAGCGCGTCGAGCTTCTTCGTCACCTCGTCGAGCACGTCCGGCGGCGGGATCGGGCCGTCGGGCTGGTAGATGCTGAGCAAGTACTGCTTCACGTCGTCTCCTTCGCCGGTCGGTGCGTTCACCGCTGACACGAACGGCGCCCGGCCGGATCGACAGCGTCCCGGACGAATCATCCACTAACCTCGGCGCGTGCCCGACCTGGAACCGGTGACCGACGCGGTCTTGGCCGCCGCGAGCCCGCAGGACCGGCTCGCGCTGCTGGACGAGGCCGCGGCCCGCCACGTCGACGGGCAACGGCCGCCCAACACGCTCAAGGCCTACGCCCAGGACTGGCAGGTGTGGCAGGACTACACCGCCGAAGCCGGGATCCCGCCGCTGGCGGCGTCGATCGGCGCGCTGACCGGGTTCGTCGTCTGGCTGGAGCGCGGGCGGACGCTGCGGCCGGACGAACGCGCCGTCGCCGAGGTCCCGGAACGGGCCGCCCCGGCGGCGCCGTCGACGATCGAACGGCGGCTGACCGGTGCTCTCGCCGGGCTGCGTCACCACAAGGTCGTCGTCGACCCCGAAGCGAGCCGGGCCGCGTGGCGGGCGCTGAAGGGGTACCGGCAGCGGCTCGCCCGGGACGGCATCCAGCGCGGCCGCGGCAAGGCCACGATGGTGACCCTCACCGATCTGCGGGCCATGTCGCGAGCGTGTCCCGACACCCTCGCCGGGGCCCGCGACCGGGCGATGCTGCTGATCGGGTTCCCCATCGCCGCGCGGTGCTCGGACCTGGCGAACCTGCTGGTCACCGACGTCGAGCGGGTCGACGACCGGGGTCTGTCGGTGACCGTGCGGCACGGCAAGAGCACCGGGGACATGGTCGTCCCGCGCCGTGAGAACCCCGACACCGACCCGGTGCGGGCGTGGCTCGCGTGGCGCTCCGGTGCGGGCATCACCGAGGGGCCCGCGTTCCGCCGGGTCGACCGGCACGGCAACGTCGGCGAGCCCGCGCTGAGCACCACCGGCGTCAACCAGATCCTCACCCGGGCCGGCGTCCGGGCGGACCTGCCGTACCCGGTGACCGGGCACTCGCTGCGCTCCGGGTTCGCCACCGAGGCCCGCCGGGCGGGCGCCGACGACCTCGCGATCGCCGACCAGGGGCGCTGGGTGCGCGGCAGCCGCGCGCTGTACGAGTACATCCGCCGCGTCGACCAGTGGGACGACAACGCCGCGGGTGTGCTCGACCTCTGAGCGGCCTCACCGGGTGAGCCGGTCGCGGGTGGCGCCGACGACTTCGCCGTCGAGCCGGGCCAGCCAGCTGCCGCAGACGCAGCGCACGTAGTCGAGGCGGTGGGTGGCGGGCCGGGCCGCCGTCGCCGGCAGTTCGGCGAGCGGCCAGCCGCAGCGGGGGCAACGGTTCGTGGGCATACCCCCGATCGTGGTGTAATGGCTTTATGCACTTCAACCCTTACGGCGGGCCGGCCGCTCTGGTGGCCGCCGACCTGGTGAACGCGGGCTCCGCGAGCGAGCTGCTGGAGGGGATGGTCCGCAACGGCATGTCCATCCCGGCGCTCGACGACGACGAGGCGGCCTGGATCGCCGCGTGGGCCCGGCGGCTGCGCCCGGTGTTCGCCGCCGAGCCCGCGCAGCGGCCCGACCTGGTCAACGGCCTGCTCACCGAGGCGGCGTGCCGGCCGTACATCACGACCCACGACGGCAAGCCGCCCCACCTGCACTACTCGGCCGAGGACGCGGGGCCGGTCGGCCGGGTCCGCGCCTACACCGCGGGCGGCCTCGCGCACCTGGTCTGCGAAGCCCCGGACCGCCTCGGCATCTGCGGCCGCGAAGACTGCGAGACGGCGTACGTCGACACCTCGCGCAACGGCCGCCGCCGGTTCTGCTCGACGCGCTGCGCGACGCGGGTCCACGTCGCCGAGCACCGGGCGCGGCAGCTGACCGCTTAGGCGAAGACCTCCGCCAGCCACTCCGCCCAGGCGCGTTCCTCTGCCTCGACGTCGACGGCGGCGAAGTGGTGCCGCCCGACGCCGATCGGCCAGCCGAAGGCGTTGCGGCCGTAGAAGCGGACGAGCGCGTCCGCGGTCCGGACCCCGAGGAAGTTCGGCGTGGTGTAGTCGACGACCCCCGCGACGCCCCGCACCGACACGGGATCCCCGACCCGGACGCCTTCGGGCACACCGAGCGCCTTGGTCAGTTTGGTGAAGCCGTCGGCCGCCGCGGACACCGCGGGCGCCTCGGTCATCGCGTAGGTGGCGGTGCGGCCGGCGAAGTGCGTGAGGTACTCGCCGAGCGAGTGGTAATAGAACGCGGTGTGCTGCCGACAGGCGTCGTAGTTGTTGTCGCAGTCGTCGAGGAAAACCCCGCGGTGCACGAACTTCAGGTGCGTCCCGGTGTCCCGGCGGGCGAAGGTGTAGTCGAGCTGGTTGAACCAGCCGTCCCGTTCGCAGCGGGTGGCGAAGTGCTCGCCCGGCTGCCAGACGGTGACCTCGCCGCCGTGGAAGGTCAGCCCGGACTCCCGGCCGCCGACCCGCGGCTCGTACGAGATGGGCCACGACCAGCTCCCCGCGTCGACGGTGATCGCCCGCCAGCAGTCTTCCGCCGTGGCGGCCAGTGTGCCCTCGAAACCGACTTCGAATTCCTTCGCCATCGCTGTTCAGCTCCCTCGGTGTGGTCCGCGCTCTTGTGAGGGCGTCAACCGGGGTGGGCCGGATTCGACAAACTCCGCGGAAGTTTCTCGCCCGCCAGCCGAGGACCGTCGGGGTGGGCTCGCCGCCCTCGGCGAACCGCTCGAAGGTCAGGCCCGCGTCGAGGACGGCGTGGAGGAGCTCGGGCAGGGGCAGGTGGGTGGCGCCGACCTTGTCGCGGAGGCCCCGGTCGGTCCAGACGCCGTCGTCCAGCCGGGTTTGCGGTAGCCGGGCCGGAGCACGACGGCCGTGTCGTCGGAGCGGTCGGCGAACCCGCCACAGAAGCACGGGTGCACGCCGAGGTGCACGAACACCCCGCCGGGTGCGAGGACGCGGGCCGCTTCGCCCAGCACGGCCGGGTAGGCCGGCATGTCGGTGTGGACCATGATCGCGACGACCGTGGGCACCGACCCGGTGGCGAACGGCAGCGCCGTGGCGTCCCCGCGCACGACGGGCAGCCGTCCGGTCGCGTGGCGCAGCATGCCCGCGTCGACCCCGAGTGGCGACCAGCCGAGGTCCTGGACGCGGCCCGCGTGGACGCCGCCGAGCTCGAGGCAGGGCCCGGAACCGGGGCCGAGCAACTCCCGCAAAGCCGGGCCGAGGCCAAGGGGCCTTCGCGCTGGGTGGCGAGGAACGTCGTCTCGTACCAGTCGGCGATCATGTCGTAGGCCGTCATGCTGCGGCGGAACGTCAGAGCAGTGCGCGCACCGCTTCCGCGAACGCCTCGGGAGCTTCCTGCGGCACGTTGTGCCCGACGTCCGGCACCACGCGGTGCTCGTACGGGCCGGTGAAGTACTCGCGGTCCTCGGCCGCGCTGGGACCGCCGATGCCGTCGGCGCCGGGTTCCAGCACCACCGTCGGCACGGTGATCCGCGGCTCCCGCGCGATCAGCTCCTCCAGCCGGTCGTAGCGGGGATCACCCTCGGCCAGGCCGAAGCGGTGGCGGTAGGAGTGGATCACCACGTCGACGAAGTCCGGGTTGTGCAGGCTCGACGCGCTCGCGCGGAACGCCTCCGCCGCGCCCGCCCACGTCGGGGACCACGTGCGCCACAGCAGTTCGCACAGCTCTTCGCGGTTGCGCTCCAGCCCGCGGCGGCCGCGCTCGGCGTGGAAGTAGTACTGGTACCAGTAGGTCCGCTCCCACTCCGGCGGCGCCGGTTCGCCCGCGTGGGCGAGGAGCTGGACGTTGTAACCGTCGACCGACACCAGCCCGCGCACCCGCTCGGGCCACAACGCGGCGAGCAAGCACGCCGCGCGGCCGCCCCAGTCGTAACCGCCGACGACGGCCCGCTCGACGCCGAGGGCGTCGAGGAAGTCCAGCAGGTCCTGGGCGAGCGCGGCCTGCTGACCGGAGCGGGGCGTCTCGGCCGAGCGGAACCGCGTGCCGCCGAAGCCACGCAGGTACGGCACCAGCACCCGGGCATCGGGGAGCCGGGCGGCGACCTCGTCGTAGCTGCGGACGTCGTAAGGGAAGCCGTGCAGCAGCACGACCGGGACCCCCTCCGGCGAACCCGTCTCTTCGTACGCGATGTCCAGCAGCGGTGTGGTGACGGATTTGCCCACGGTCGCCGTCAGCGGCTCAGGGCGGCGATCAGCGGGCCCGGGTCGGGGTGGTCGGAAGGGCACTGCAAGATCACGGACGTCGCGCCGGCGGCGGCCAGCTCGGCGATCAGGTCGCGGGCGCGGTCGCCGAGGGCGGGCACGTTCGGTTCGATCTCCGTGAAGACGATGACCTGCGGTGCCGGACGGCCAACGGCCTCTGCCGCCTCGGTGGCTCGAGCCGTCTCCGAAGCGACGTACTTCGGGGTGACCAGAAAGGAGTCCAGGAGCACGCCGTCGCCGACCTCGCCCGCGAGGGCGACCGTCTTCGGCCCGCGCGCGCCGACGACCAGCGGGGGCACCTGGTCCGGCGGCCAGTCCAGCGCCACGTTGTCGAGCTGCACGTACCGCCCGGTCACGCTGAGGGTCTCGCCGTGCAGCAGCCGCCGGACGGCGTCGGTGTGCTCGCGCAGCAACGTCATCGGGGACGCGGCCCGGGCGCCGACCTGCGCCATCCAGTCGAGCACGCCGTGCCCGACCGCCGGGACGAAGCGGCCGGGGAACATCCGCGCCAGCGTCGCGATCTCCATCGCGGCGAGCGCCGGGTTGCGCAGCGGCACCGGCAGCAGCCCGATGCCGACCGTGAGGCGTTCGCTCCACGCCAGCGCGGCCGCGGACGTCGTGAGGCCGCCTTCGCGGAAGCAGTCCTCCCACAGCCAGAGCTCGTCGATGCCGGCCCGGTCGGCCGCGATCACGGTCTCCCGCAGCTCCTCCGGCGGCGACTGCGGACGGAACACCACACCCACACGAACATCGGCCATGCCCGTCACCGTAATCCACCCGCGGCCCAGGGGTGTGATCCTTTTTCCGCGGGCGCCTGCTTAGACTGCAGACATGAGCAAGCGCTTAGTGGTGGTGGGGGACTCGTTCACCGAAGGCGTCGGGGACGACGACCCGGCCGCCCCGAACGGCGTGCGCGGCTGGGCCGACCGCACCGCCGAACAGCTCGCCGCGCGCGAGCCGGGCTTCCGGTACGCCAACCTCGCCATCCGCGGCAAGCTCCTGCCGCAGGTGCTCGCCGAGCAGCTGGAGCCGGCGCTGGCGCTGGAACCCGACCTCGTCTCCCTCTACGCGGGCGGGAACGACTTGATGCGGCCCAAGGTCGACATCGACGCGCTGCTCGTCGACTACGAGGCCGCGGTCGCCCGGATCCGCGCGACCGGCGTCCGCCTGATCCTGTTCACCGGGGTCGACGGGGTCGAGGACCCGCTGTTCCGCGCGATCCGCGGCCGGGTGGCGATCTACAACGAGCTCGTGCGCGGGATCGCGGCCCGGCACGACGCGCTGCTGGTGGACCTGTGGTCGATGCGGCAGCTCTGCGACCGGCGGTTCTGGGCGCCGGACCGCCTGCACCTCAACGCGCTCGGCCACACCGAGGTCGCCATCGAGGTGCTGCGCGTCCTCGGCGTCGAGCACCCGCTGACCAACCCGGAGCCGGCGCCGCGGGTGGTGCTGAGCCCGGCCGAGCGTCGCAGCCAGAACCTGCAGTGGGCGCGCGAACACGCGTTGCCGTGGGTGCGGCGGCGCGTCAAGGGTGAGTCCTCCGGGGACACGCTGACCGCGAAGCGCCCGACGCTGGAGCCGGTCGGCTCAGCGCCGGTCCCCCGCTGACGGGCGGAGGCCGTCGAACAGGATCGTGACGGCCCGGTCGCGCAGGTGCGCGTCCTTGGCGTATTCGGCGGCTTTCGCGACCCCGATGATCACGGTGATCAGCTCGCCGACGACGAGGTCCTTGCGCACCGCGCCGGCGTCCTGCGCTCGTGACAGCAGCACCCCGAGGGATTCGAGCAGCCGGGCGCCGATGTCGGACTTCGAGACCGGCACGGTCACGCCGGCCGCGGTGAGCGCTTCGAAGTAGGCGTTCTTGGCGCTGGACATCTCGATCCAGCTGGTCAGGAAGGCGAAGAACGCGTCACCGGGGTCCGCCGAGTCGGCCGCGACGACGGCTTCGGCTTCGTCGACGAACCGGCGCAGCCGGGCGACCAGCACCGCTTCGAGCAGGGCTTCCTTGGTCGGGAAGTGCCGGAAGACGGTGCCGATGCCGACCCCGGCGGCACGGGCGACCTCTTCGGTGGGCGCCCCGGTGCCCTTGGCGGCGAACACGCTTTCGGCCGCCTCCAGCACGCGCGCCCGGTTGCGCCGGGCGTCGGCGCGCAGCGGTTTCGGCTCGGCGGGTTCAGCGGCGGCGGGGTTCACCTCCCGATCGTAACGGGGCCGGATCGGGCAGGGTGTCGAGCAAGCGGGCGAGCGCGCGTGGCACGTGGGAGCGCCAGCCGCCGCCCATGATCCGGCGCGAGACGCGCTGGAGCTCGTCGTCCGGGTCGAAGCCTTCGTGGCTGAGGAAGAGCCGGGTGCCGTCACCCTCGGGTTCGAGCCGCCAGGTGACCGTCCACTGCGGACCCCAGCGGATGCTCAGCTTGCGCTCGGGCTCGACCTCGAGGACCTCGCACGCCACCGGCCCGCCGGCGAACCCGGCCGCGGGCACCGGCTCGGCCAGCAGCTCGAACCGATGTCCCACCACGGGTTTGATGTCGTTGGGCATGTTTATCCAGCGCTCGAGCAGGTCCGGTTCGGTGAGCGCGCGCCACACCTTGCGGGCCGGGTGGGCGAGGAACTGGTCGACGTGGATGGCGGTCGGGTCTTCGTCGGTCACAGGTCCTCTTCCTCGTCGAGCAGGTCACGCAGGTTGGTGAGCTTGGTCCGCCAGAAGCGCTCATACGGGGTGAGCCAGTCCGCGACTTCTTCGAGCGGGGCCGCGTCCAGCCGGTAGACGCGGTTGCGGCCCTGACGCTGCTCGGTGACCAGGCCCGCCTCGCGCAGCACCCGAAGGTGTTCCGAGAGGCTGGGCCGGGCCATCGCGAAGCGCTCGGCGATCGCGCCGGCGGCCATCGGGCCGTCCAGCAGCAGGCGCAGGACCTGCCGCCGCGCCGGGCTGGCCAGGGCGGCGAAGACGTCGTCGTTGACCGGCATCAGCTCGGCACAGTGCCGAAGTCCGACGGCTCCAGCAGGCCGAGGGTGTGGCCGTCGACGTCGGTGAACGACGTCGCGCGGCCCCACGGCCGGTGGTCCGGGTCGGCGACCTCGACTCCGGCGGTCCGCAGCGCGGCGACGTCGGCGTCGAGGTCGGTGGTCTGCAGCTGGAAGTGCCGCGGACCCGGCTCCATGCCGGTGATCGGCTGGTCGGTCAGCACGATCCCGGTCTGCGCGCCCTTCGGCGCGACCATCACGAACCGGCCGCCTTCGGGCGTGCGGCGGTCGACGAGCGCCTCGAAGCCGAGCTTGCCGACGTAGAAGTCGCGCGCGCGGGCGTGGTCGGCGACCGGCAGGGTCAGGAACTGCGCGTGGGTGATCGTCATGCCCGCGACCATACGTAGGATATCTCCTACATGTCAACGGGGCTGCCGAACCACCGTTCCAGCGCGATCCGCAGCGTCTTGCGGTCCCCCTCGTCCGGCTCGGCCGAGCTCGACGCCCAGGCGACGTACCCGTCGGGACGCACGAGCAGCGCGGTGGCGGGCGCCGACGCCTTCCCCGTGACGACGTCGACGCGGTCGGTCCAGCCCGTCAGCTCGTCGCCCAGCGACGCGCTCGTGGTGAGGTCCAGCAGGAGCGGCCGGGCGGTCCGCGTCAGCTCGGCCAGCCGGGTCCCGTCGTCGAGCACCAGGTCCGGGGCCCAGCGGCCGTCGAGCGGGTGGTCGGTGCCCGGCGCGTACCGGACGTCGGCGCCGGACATCAGGTCCGCGATGTGCTGCACCGTGCCCGGCTGCCGGAGCAGCTCGCCGAACAGCTGCCGCAGCGCCGTGACGTCGCCGCCCGGCGCGATCAGCGCGGACTGGGCCTGGGTGTGCATGACCACCCGCTCGGCGACCGGCCGCCGTTCGCTTTCGTAGGTGTCGAGCAGGCCGGCCGGCGCGTGGCCGCGCACCTCGGCGGCGAGCTTCCAGCCGAGGCCGACGGCGTCCTGCAGGCCGAGGTTGAGCCCGGGGCCGCCGATCGCGGAGTGGACGTGCGCCGCGTCGCCGACCAGCAGCACCCGCCCCTCGCGGAAGCGGTCGGCGAGGCGGGTGTTGCGGCCCCGCAGCCGGCGCAGCAGGCGCGGCCCGTCACCCTCGGGCGGGCCGAGGGGCAGGTCGAAGCCGAGCACCCGGCGGATGCTCGCGCGCTGCTCGTCGAGCGTCATCGGGACGTCGTCGTCGTTGTTGTCGTCGTCGGTCCACTCCATCGTGGTGACGAGCGGCCGGCCGGGGAACGGCGCGAAGACGAAGAGGCCGGTTTCGGTGCGGTAGTGGAAGAACGGCGGGACGACCCCGTGGCCGGGCACCTTCAGGCCGCCCGACACCGGGTCGACGAGCTCCGCGGGCACGGTCGCGCTCGAGCTGTAGGAGATGGTGCGGTCTTCGGTGACGCCGGGGAAGCCGATGCCGGCGAGCTTGCGCGTGACGCTCTTGCCGCCGTCCGCGCCGACCACGTAGCGCGCGGTCACCTCGAGGGGCCCGTCCGGGCCGGTGACCTGGACGGTCACCTTCTCCTCGTCCTGGGTCAGGCCGGTCAGCTCGTGGCCGCGCCGGATCTCGACACCCAGCTCGGCGGCGCGTTCGGCGAGTATCGCCTCCACCTGCCGTTGCGGCACCCCGAGGATGGTGAGCGAGTTGTGCTCGGCGAGGGTGAGGTCCAGGCGCATCGCGCCGAAGACAAACGCCGGCACGGGCGGGCCGATCGGGCCGGCGAGCCGCTCGTGCAGGCCGCGGCGGTCGAGCAGGCGCACGACCTGGCCGACGAGCCCGTTGGCGCGGTTCTCGGGGGCCGGTTCGGGCAGCCGCTCGAAGACCAGCGGGCGGACGCCGGCGAGGGCGAGCTCGCAGGCGAGCAGGAGGCCGGTCGGGCCGGCCCCGGCGATGACGACGTCTTCCATGACGGAACTCCTTGCGGTGGAAGGAAAAGGGCACGACAAACCAGCCCGGCGGGTGCCGGGCGCCCCAGTTTTCAGTGGTTCAGCGCGGTTCGGGCAGGCCGGCGGCGAGCCGGCCGAACACGTCGCGCAAGAGCTCGTCCATCGGTGGTGGCGGGTCGACGCGGAGCCATTCGCAGGTGGCGACGTTCAGCGCGACGCCGACGACACCCGCGACCAGCGACGGGTAGAAGTCGACGGCGCCGGTGCGTTCGGCCACGACGTGGGCGATCTCGGCTTCGGCCGCCGCGGCGGCTTTCTGGAACTCGGTCTGCAGCGCGGGTTCGGCGACCATCAGGCGAAGCCCTTCGACCCACGACTGGTCCGCCGGCCGCCCTTTGTCGACCGGCTGCCCCAGGGCGAACCCGGCCAGCGTGGCTTCGGTGACGGCGTCCCAGATCGGCTCGCCGGCCGGGCGCTCGCGCAGTGCCGCCGCGATCGCCCGGGCCCGGTCGTGGTGGCGGGCGACGATGGCGTCGCCCTTGCTGCCGAAGTAGTTGCTGAACGTCCGGGTGGACACCCCGGCCTCGGCGGCGATGTCCTCGATCCGGACGTTGTCGTACCCACGCTCCACGGTCAGCCGGATCGCCGCCCAGCTCAGCGCGATGCGCGTCTGCTGCTTCTTGCGCTCCCGGAGCCCGGCGCCGTCGGTGTCCATGAACCCAAGGTAGCAAAACTTGCAGAGTCTGCAAAGTTGCCGAATCTGCAGGTTTTGCGTGCGGTAGACTCGTTTCGTGGCGCAACGAAATGAACGGGCCGAGCTGGCCCGGGCCGTGATGGAGCTGATCGACCAGGGGCACCGGGGGATCTCGCGGCACCTGGACCTGACACGGATGCGGATCCTCGGCACGGTCGCGGCCGAGGGACCGGTGCGCCCGGCGACGCTCGCCGCGGAGCTCGGACTCACCGCGTCGGCCACCAGCCGCCACCTGACCGCGCTGGAACGGGCCGGCCGGATCGCCGTCGAGCCGGACCCGGCCGACCAGCGCACGTTCCTGGTGCGGGCGACGGAGTCGGGACAGGGCGAGCTCGACTCGGCCGTCGAAGCCGGGTCGGCGGTCTTCGCGGAGGTCGTCGCCGACTGGCCGGACGAAGACGTCGTGACCGCACGGGTGCTGATCACCCGCTTGACCGAGGCCTGGGGCCGCCGCACCGCGCGGCCGGCTCCCTCATCCGGGCCGCGGTGGCGCCGGACCCGCCGGATCGAGGAGGACTAGATGACCACCCTTTCCACCGGCCGCCGGGTGCCGCCGGCCGTCCAGCTGGCCCGCGGACTGCTGGTGCTCGTCGCGCTCAGCCACCTCGTGGTGCCGATCGTCATGGCGGCCGGCGAGGGCTCGCTGCGGGACGTCATCGCCGGCCGGCACCCGGACTTCGGAGCGGCCGAGGTGGCGCGTTCGGCCGACATCGCCGTTGTCTCCGGTGCCGTGTTCCACGGTCTGTTGCTGCTGGTCTGCCTGCTGCTGGTGGTGAAGCTGGCCCGGGCACGGCCGTGGACGCGCCGGCTGACGACGGTGTCGCAGCTGCTGTCGGTGGTGTTCAGCGTCTACTCGTGGTCGTCGTCGCCGATGTTCCACGCGGTGATCCCAGTGGTCGGCGCGATCCAGGTCGCCGTCGTGGGCCTGCTGTGGGCGCCGCGGGCCGCCCGGCGGTTCTTCACGCGTTAGCCACGATCACGGTCATCGATCGCCGAATTCGTCGACGGGCGTCACACTGTTGTGTGACATCAGTCACCGGAGGTGTTGCGAGATGGTCCTGGGAGACAACGGCGTCACTCACAAGGTGGAGCCGGACAGCAAGACGGGGCGAGTGCAGGTACGGCGTGCGGCGCTGGCGAGCGCGATCGGCACGACCATCGAGTGGTACGACTTCTTCCTCTACAACACCGCGGCCGCGTTGGTCTTCCCGCACCTGTTCTTCCCCGCTTCGAGCGCGTACGCGGGGGCGATGCAGTCGTTCGCGACGTACGCGGTCGGCTTCGCGGCCCGCCCGGTCGGCGCCGCGATCTTCGGGCACTGGGGCGACCGGATCGGCCGCAAGACCACGCTGATCGTCACGCTGCTGCTGATGGGCATCTCCTCCGGTGTGGTCGGGATGCTGCCCGGCACGGCGGCGATCGGGTTTGCCGCGCCGCTGATCCTGGTGCTGCTGCGGCTGGTCCAGGGCATCGCGATCGGGGGAGAGTGGAGCGGCTCGGTGCTGCTCGCAATGGAGTGGGGCGACCAGAAGAAACGGGGCCTGCTCGGCAGTTTCGCCCAGATCGGCGTGCCGGTCGGGCTGGTGCTCGGCACCGGCGGCATGACGCTGCTCTCGGCGGTCCTCTCCCCCGCGGCGTTCGACTCCTGGGGCTGGCGGCTGCCGTTCCTGGCCAGCCTGATCCTCGTCGCGGTCGGCCTGGTGATCCGGCTGAAGATCCTCGAGACGCCGATGTTCGCGAAGCTGGTCGAGAGCGGCAAGACCGCGAAGACGCCGGTGCTCGACGCGATCCGCCACCACTGGCGCGAGATCCTGCTCTCGGCCGGCGTGCGGTTCAGCGAGCAGATGCCGTTCTACCTGTTCACCAGCTACGTGCTGATCTACGTCGTGGCGCGGCACGAGTTCAGCAAGACGTTCGTGCTCAACGCGGTGCTCGTCGGCGCCGCGCTGGAGCTGCTGATGATCCCGTTGTTCTCGCAGCTGTCCGACCGGTACGGGCGCAAGAAGGTCTACCTGTCCGGAGTCGTGCTCACCGGCGTGATCGCGTTCCCCTACTTCGCGGTCCTGACCAGTGGTGGCCACGCGCTGGTGTTCGTCATCGTCGTGGTGTCGTTCATCCCGCACGCGCTGCAGTACGGCCCGCAGGCGGCGCTGATCGGCGAGAGCTTCCCGACGCACCTGCGCTACGGCGGCGCGGGGCTGGGCTACCAGCTGGCGTCGGTGTTCGCGGGCGGCCCGGCGCCGCTCCTGGCGACGTGGCTGCTGCACCAGACCGGAACGCCGTACTCGATCTCGGGGTACATCGTGCTGTCGGCGGTGGTTTCGGTCCTGTGCGTGATCTGGCTGAAGGACCGGTCCAAGGTGGACATCGACGACGCGAGCGTCTATCAGCGAGCCTGAAACGCCGTGAAGGCCTCCCACCGCGTGGTGGGAGGCCTTCACGGCGTTGACGTCAGCGGCGCGGGCCGCCCTGGGGGCCGCCGAACGGGGGCTGCTGCGGGAACGGCCCGCTGCCCGGGTTCTGCTGCGGCCCGCCGAACTGGCCCGGCGGCGGGGACTGCGGCGGCGGGCCCTGGTACTGGCCACCCGGCGGCGGGCCGGCCGGCGGCTGCTGCGGGGACGGCGACTGCGGCTGGGGCAGCCCGCTCTGCGGTGTCGACGGCTGCTGCGGCGCGGGCGCGACCTCGGTGCCGCGCTCCTCCTCCGCCTCTTCCAGCTCCGGCGCCTGCTGCTGCTGTGCCGGACGCGGGATCTGCGGCCGCGCGGGCGGCGTTCCGGTCGCGACGCCGAGGGCCGGGACCTCCTGGCGTGCCACGGCTTCCGCCGCCGCGACCGCCTCGGCGACCTTCGGGTCGCTCTTCGTCTCGAACCAGCTGGAGACCTCTTCGTCCTCGAGGTCGGGCTTGGCCGGGACGTCATCTTCCTTCGGCGGCTCGTAGCGGAACACACCGTCGTCGCCGGGGGCGCCGAGCGCGCGGGCGAAGCCTTCGAGGGCCTTGCCGTAGTCGCTCGGGATCATCCAGACCTTGTTCGCGTCGCCCTGCGCCATCTGCGGGAGCGTCTGCAGGTACTGGTAGGCCAGCACCTCCGGCGTCGGGCGGCCGGCCTTGATCGCGGCGAACACCTTCTCGATCGCCTTCGCCTGGCCCTGCGCCTGCAGGTACCGCGCGGCGCGCTCACCCTGGGCCCGCAGGATCCGGGACTGCCGCTCGGCCTCGGCCGCGAGGATGGTGGCCTGGCGGGCACCTTCGGCGGAGAGGATCTGGCTCTGCTTCTGGCCTTCCGCCGTCTTGATCGCGGACTCCCGCTGGCCTTCGGCGGTGAGGATCATGGCGCGCTTCTCACGGTCGGCGCGCATCTGCTTCTCCATCGAGTCCTGGATGGAGGGCGGCGGGTCGATCGCCTTGAGCTCGACGCGGCCGACGCGGATGCCCCAGCGGCCGGTCGCCTCGTCGAGGACCCCGCGCAGCTGCGTGTTGATGGAGTCGCGGGAGGTCAGCGTCTGCTCGAGGCTCATGCCACCGACCACGTTGCGGAGCGTGGTGGTGGTCAGCTGCTCGACACCGACGATGTAGTTGGAGATCTCGTACACCGCGGCACGCGAGTCGGTCACCTGGAAGTAGACGACGGTGTCGATCGAGACCGTCAGGTTGTCCTCGGTGATCACCGGCTGCGGCGGGAACGAGACGACCTGCTCGCGCAGGTCGATCCGGGCGCGCACCTTGTCCAGGAACGGCACGAGGATGTTCAGGCCGGGCGAGGCGACCGTGCGGAACCGGCCCAGTCGCTCGATCACGGCCGACTGCGCCTGCGGCACGACCATGACCGCCTTGGCGATCGTGATGATCACGAGCAAGGCCAACACGATGACCAGGCCGATCACAAATCCGGTCAAGAGCTCTTCCCCTTACCTAGTACCATTCTTGCGCGGTTGACGGCGGTCCGGGCGCCGCGGGCGGGCGCACCGCGAGCTTGAGCTCCCGCGTGGTGACGCCCCAGCGTCCGGTGGTGTCGTGCAGGACCGTCCACACTGTACGGTGCAGGTCCCCGGGCGCGGCGACGGCGCGCTCGGCCGTCGTGAGCCCGGCTTCCTGCCGCAGCGCGGTGCGGGTCAGCTGTTCGATCGCGATGGCCGGGTTGGTGGTTTCGTACGTCGCCCGGCGCGGGTCGGTGACCGCGAAGACGACTTCGAAGCCGATGTGGACTTCCTGCCCGTCGCCGGTTTCGACGGCGTGCGGCGGGGCGGACAGGATCTGCTCGCCGAGGTCGACGCGGGCGCGGACCCGGTCGGCGAACGGGAGCACGAAGTGCCGGCCGGGGCCGAGCACGGCGCGGAACCGCCCGCCGCGTTCGATCACCGCGGCCCGGCCCTCGGGGACGGTGACGAGGCCCAGGCTCACGGCTCGGCCGACACGACAGCGGTGGCGCCGGAGATCTCGACGACGGTGACGGACGTGCCGGGCGCGATCGGCTCGTGGGCCTCGGAGAGACTGCGGGCGGACCAGACGTCGCCGGCCAGCTTCACCTGCCCGGCCTCGAAGTCCACTGTGGACACGACGACGGCGCGGGCGCCGATCAGCGCGTCGATGCCGGTCCGGTGCGACGAGCCGGCGAGCAGCCGCCGCTTCAGCGCGGGTCTCACCAGCATCAGCATGCCGACGGACGCGACGGCGAACACCGCGACGTCGACGAAGACGTTCCCGGTGATGACGTCGGCCCCGGCGCCGAACAGCGCGCCGATGCCCAGCATGATCAGCACGAAGTCGCCGGAGAGGACCTCGGCGATCACCAGGGCGATGCCGACGATCAACCAGACCAGTGCCCAAGACATGGCTTAATGCTCTCAGATCGCGCCGGTTCGCACCGGCGCAGTGACTCGACGTGACCTACGCGTGACCTTGGACAATTCGGACATTCAGGCCTCTTCCGCCGGCTCGGTGACGAAGTCGATGAGCCGTTCCACGGCCCCGATGAGCGGGGTCTCGAGGTCGCGGAAACTGCTCACCCCGCTCAGCACACGTTGCCAGCCTTCAAAAGGTTGCCCCCAGCCGAGCGCGTCGCAGATCCCCTGCTTCCACTCGGTGCCGCGCGGGATCTTCGGCCACGCCCGGATGCCGACCGCCTCGGGCCGCACGGCTTCCCAGACGTCGATGTACGGGTGGCCGGTGACCAGCACGTTCTCGTCATGGATCGCGCCGACGAGCCGGGACTCCTTGCTGCCGGAGACGAGGTGGTCGACCAGCACGCCGAGGCGCCGGCCGGGCCCGGTGCCGAACTCCGCGATCCGGTCGGACAGGACGTCGACGCCGTCCAGCGGCTCCACGACGACCCCTTCGACCCGCAGGTCGTGGCCCCAGACGCGTTCGACGAGCTCGGCGTCGTGCTTGCCCTCCACCCAGATCCGCGAGTCGCGGGCGACGCGGGCCTGCAGCCCCTGCACCTTGACCGACCCGGACGCCGAAACCTGCCTGACCGGCGCCTTCACCGTCTTGACCGGCACGAGCGTGACCGGCTTGCCCTCCAGCAGGAACCCGGCGGGGGCCAGCGGGAACACGCGGTGGCGGCCCTTGCCGTCTTCGAGCACGACGTTGCCGTACTCGATCTTGATCACGGCGCCGCAGAACCCGCTGGCCGGGTCCTCGACCACCAGGCCGGGTTCGGCGGGGACCTCCGGCACCTTCTTGCGGCGCGGGCCGGCGAGCACGTCGTCATAGGAATGGGAGCGCACGGCCAGCGACGCTAGTGGCCCGGGCGACCCGGGCGGGTGACGCCACGCCGGTCAGCGCGCCATCTGCAGGACGGCGTCGGTGAACGGCGACGGTTCGCCGCGGCGCAGCGGCCCGAGGGCGACCAACGGGGCCATCGCGACGCACCAGGCGCGGACGCGGTCGGCGTCGAAGCCCGCGACGTGCGGGGCAAGGGCGGTGAGGCCGTCTTCGATCGTGCCGCCGCGTGCCACCGGGACGAACATCCAGTCGAGGGCGTCGAGCGCCGGGTCACCGAGGCCGGGGCGCGGGTCGATGGCGACGGCGCCGCGCGCGGGTCCGGCGTCGAGGACGTTGGCGGGGTGCAGGTCACCGTGGATGAGCGTGACCGGGCCGCTGCCGGCCAGCTCGAGCGCCCGCTCCCGGCCTTTCTGCAGCGTCTCGGCGCTCAGGTGCGCCGCGGCCGGGGACTCGCGGCGACGGCGTTCCGACAGCGTGAAGATGAAGTCGATGCCCTCGGCCAGCCGCCGGACCTGCCCGGCCGGTTCGGCCGCGTGCAGCTGGTCGAGCATTTCGCCGAGCTGCGCCCAGGGGACGTCGCCGTCCACCTGCGTGCCCGGGACCAGGCCTTCGAGGAGGATCGCGTGGGCGTCGAGGTCGGCGTCGAGCACCTGGACGACCCGCGAGCACCCGGCCCACGCGCTCAGCCCGGTGAGCTCGAGCCGGGCGACTTCCGGGTCCGGCGTCAGCTTGAGAACGCGCAGGTCACCGCCCGGTCCGGTGCACAGCAGGGTGCGGCCGGTGTTGCCCGGCCGCGCTTCGCGGACTTCGAGGTTCCAGGTGGCCGTGAGCCGGGCGACCAGGTCCGGGAGCGTGTCGCACCACGGCTCGGCCAGTTCCGCGCCGAAGCGGTCGACCAGGCGGGCGCGGGCGGCGTCGTCGACTAGAACAGGGGCCACGGGATGGCGCGCCAGTCGTCGCCGGGCTCGGGGAAGATGCCTTCGGCGAGCAGGACGTCGGTGCGTTCGGCCAGTGCGCGGATCTCGAACTTCGTGATGTGCTCGGACAGCGTCGTGCCGAGGCCGCCGTCGAGCTCCGAACGCAGCTTGCGCAGCTTCTCGACGGTGTCCGGCGGCACCGGCTCGCCGATCCAGCCCCACAGCACGGTCCGCAGCTTCGGGTCGGTGTGCAGGCAGATGCCGTGGTCGACGCCGTAGACGCGCCCGTCGACACCCGGGAGCAGGTGCCCGCCCTTGCGGTCGGTGTTGTTGACGACGATGTCGAGCGCGGCGAGGTCGCGCAGCCCGGGGTGGTCGGCGTGGGCCAGCACCGCGGGCTCGCCGAGCCGGTCGTGGGCGTGCAGCACGACGCGCCAGCCCTCGGGGACCTCGTCGGGCGGGAGGACCTCGACGACGTCGTCTTCGGTGGTCTCGACCCACAGCTGGACCATGCCGGGGCCGAACGGGCCGTCGCGCAGCACGGTCGGCGGGATCGCGCCGAGGCCGGCGGCGTCGGCGACGATCGCGGTGGCGACTTCACGCCCGGCGAGCGTGCCGTCCGGGAAGTCCCACAGCGGCCGCTCCCCCGACACCGGCTTGTACACGACGCGCCCGGTGACGCCGTCGAGCTCGATGGCGCAGAAGAGCGTGACGTTGGAGGCGTCGACGAGCCGGCCTTCGACGTCGATGCGGCCGTGGGTGACCAGCTCGCGCGACGCCGGGTCGGCCGGGTCCGGCTGGTCCGCCGGGGTGTCGGCCATGGTCAGTCTTCGCCCGCGTCGGTGTCGCGCCGGTAGCCGTTCTGCCGGGGGCAGATGTGCCCGGCCGGGTCGAGCGGCTCCCCGCACAGCGGGCACGGCTTGCGGCCGGCGTTGACGACCCGGTCGGCCCGCTCGGCGAACGCGCGGGCGGCGGCCGGGGTGAGGAACACGCGGACGGCGTCCGGGCCCTCCTCGGTGTCGTCGAGCACGACCGTCTCGTCGACCTCGCCCTCGGTGATGGCGAGCAGCTCGACGACGACGGCGCTGCTGTCGGCGTCCCAGCCCAGGCCCATGGTGCCGACCCGGAACTCCTCCTCGACCGGCACGGTCAGGGGGTCGACGTCGACGAGGTCGTCGGGGACGTCCTCGGGCACGTCGGCGCCGAAGCGGCTGGCGACCTCCTCGAGCAGCGAGCTGAGGCGTTCCGCGAGGACGACGACCTGCTGCTTTTCGATGGTGACGCTGATGGTGCGCACGTCCTCGGAGGCCTGGAGGTAGAACGTGCGATCGCCGGGCTCGCCGACGGTGCCGGCGACGAACCGATCCGGCTGGCGGAAGACGTGGATTACGCGAGACATAGCACCGACGACCCTAGGCCACCGGCGCATGATCGGCATCCGCCGCCCCACCTTCGCGGGCCGCTAGCCTCTGGGGGTGTCTCGGATCGCCCCGTACGGAACCTGGTCTTCGCCCATCACCGCCGCCGCCGTGGCCGCCGCCGGCGGCGGCCCGCAGTGGCTCGACGTCGTCGGGGACGAGGTGTGGTGGGCCGAGGCGCGGCCCGGTGAGCAGGGGCGGGTCGCCCTGGTGCGGGCGGTGCCGGGCGGCACCGAGGACGTCCTGCCGGCGCCGTGGAGCGTCCGCAACCGGCTGCACGAGTACGGCGGCCGGCCGTGGGTGGTCGCCGGGGGTGTGGTGGTGTTCACGCACTGGGCGGATCAGCGGGTTTACGCGGTGAGCGAAACCGGTGTGGCGCCGCTGACACCGGAGCCCGCGCGGCCCCAGAGCGTCCGCTACGGCGACCTCCGGGAGGGTCGGCCGGGTGAGGTGTGGGCGGTGCGCGAGCGGTCGGTGGGCTCGCGTCCCACCGACGTCGAGCGGGAGCTGGTGTCGATCGCGCTGGACGGCGGCGCCGAGCGGGTGCTGGCCGCGAGTCACCACTTCCTGACCGTGCCGAAGCTGGCGCCGGACGGGCGGCACGCCGCCTGGTTCGGCTGGGACCACCCGGCGATGCCGTGGGACGGCACCGAGCTGTGCGTGGCTCCGGTGGCCGAGGACGGATCGTTCGGGCCGCACCGCGTCGTGGCCGGCGGCCCGGACGTCGCCGTGTGCCAGGTCGAGTGGGAGACGGCGACAACGCTGCTGGCGCTGCTGGACCCGGACGGCTGGTGGAACCTGCACCGGATCGGGCTGGACGGCTCGGTGGTGAACCTGGCGCCGGTGGAGCGGGAGCTGGGCGGGCCGCTGTGGAAGGCGGGCTCGCGGTGGTTCGTGCCGCTGGGCGGCGGCCGTCACGCGGTGCTGGTGTCGGGCCGGCTGGCGGTGCTCGACGAGGCGGACGGCTCGGTGACGCCGGTCGCCGAGGAGCTGACGGCCTGGTCGAGCACCGGGTTCGCCGCGCACGGCGGCGGGGTCGCCGGGGTCGCGGCCGGTCCGCTGCGCGAGTCCGCCGTGGTCCACGTCGCGCTCGACAGCGGCGAGCTGACGGATCTGACGCCGCAGCCCGAGCTGCCGGCGGCGTTCCTGCCGGTGCCGCAGGAGCGGGTGTTCAGCGCGGCGGACGGGGAGCCGGTGCCGGTGGTGCTGTACCCGCCGGCGAACCCGGAGTTCGCGGCGCCCGCGGGTGAGCTTCCGCCGGTGCTGGTGCACGTCCACGGCGGCCCGACCGGGCAGCACCACGCGACGCTGGACCTGGAGATCGCCTACTTCACCAGCCGTGGCCTCGCCGTCGCGGCGGTGAACTACGGCGGGTCGACCGGGTTCGGGCGGGCCCGCCGGGAGCGGCTGCGCGGCCAGTGGGGCGTGGTCGACGTCGCGGACTGCGCCGCGGTGGCCGAGGCGCTGGTGGCGGCCGGGCTGGCCGACCGTGACCGGCTCGCGATCCGCGGCGGCAGCGCGGGCGGGTTCACCGCCGCGGCGGCGCTGACCACGACGAAGACCTACAAGGCGGGCACGGTGATGTACCCGGTGCTGGACCTGGCCGACTGGGCCGGCGGCGGGGGTGAGACCCACGACTTCGAGTCGCACTACCTGGACGGGCTGGTCGGGCCGTTGCCCGCGGCGAGACAGCAGTACGTCGAACGCTCGCCGCTGGCCAACGCCGCCACCCTGGCCGGGCCGGTGCTGCTCCAGCAGGGCCTGGAGGACCGGATCTGCCCGCCGCAGCAGGCGGACCGGTTCGTGGCGCGCCTCGCCGGCCTCGGGATCCCGTACGCCTACCAGCGGTTCCCAGGCGAGCAGCACGGGTTCCGGCAGGCCGCGACGATCGAGGCGGCCCTGGCGGCGGAGCTGTCTTTCTACGGCCAGGTGCTCGGGTTCGAGACGCCGGACGTCGCGCGGCTGGAGCTGCGGCGATGAGGCCGCCACGCCTGCGCGCGGGCGACACCCTGGCGCTGGTCGCGCCGGCCGGGCCGGTGCCGGCGGACCTGCTGGAGAAGGCGTTGCCGGTGCTGCGCGGCTGGGGCGTCGAGGTGCGGGTCGGGCCGTGCGTGACGGCCGAGCCGGGGTCGCCGCCGTACCTGTCCGGTTCGGACGCCGCCCGGGCGGCGGAGTTCACCGAGGCGTGGCTCGACCCCGGTGTCCGATGTGTCCTGGCCGCGCGCGGCGGTTACGGCGTGCAGCGGATGCTGGACCTGGTGGACTGGGCGGCGCTGCGGGAAGCGGGCCCGAAGGTGCTGGCCGGGTCGTCGGACGTCACCGCGCTGCACCGGGCGGTGAACGTCCACTTGGGACTGTCCAGTTTGTTCTCGCCGATGCCGGCGAGCGTGCTGTTCGACGACTTCGCGGTGGAGCACCTGCGGCGGTCGCTGTTCGACCCCGAGCGGAACCTGGTGGTGCGCGGCGGTTCGCCGCTGGTGCCGGGCCGCGCGTCGGGGACATTGACGGGCGGGAACCTGTCGCTGCTGGCGGCGGGGCTGGGGACGCCGGAGCAGGGGTCCGCGCGGGACGCGGTGGTGCTGCTGGAGGACGTCACCGAGAGCGTGTACCGGCTGGACCGGATGCTGACGCAGCTGCTGCGCAGCGGCTGGTTCACCGGGGTGCGAGGGATCGTCCTGGGTTCGTGGGCGGCGTGCGGCGCGCCGTCGGACGTGCGGGCGCTGTTGCTGGAGCGGCTGGGGCCGCTGGGGGTGCCGATGGTGGAGGAGTTCGGGTTCGGGCACGTGGCGTCGTCGCCGACGCTGCCGCTGGGGGTGCCGGTGACGCTGGACGCGGACCTGGGGACGCTGACCTTCGACTCCCCCGCGCTGACATGACCCCCGAAGAAGCCAGGGAGCGGTTCTCCGCGGCACGGGTGGCGCGCCTGGCGACGGTCTCGGCTGCCGGGATCCCGCACCTGGTGCCGGTGACATTCGCGGTGCGCGGCGACGAGGTGGCGTTCGCGGTCGACCACAAGCCGAAGTCGACGGTGGCGCTGCGGCGGCTCGCGAACATCGCGGAGAACCCGGCAGTGTGCTTCCTGGCCGACGGCTACGACGAGGACTGGTCGCGGCTGTGGTGGGCCCGCGCGGACGGTTCGGCACGGGTCCTGCCGCCGGGCGCGGAGCCGGTTTCGTGGCTGGTCGCGAAATACGAGCAGTACGCGGAAAGGCCGCCGGAGCACGCGGTGGTGGTCACGCGGGTGCGCAAGTGGAGCGGCTGGGCGGGCGCCTGAAATCGGCTGTCCCCGCGGCGGACCGGTGTGGCATCGTCCGGGCTGTACCGTTGAGGCCGTTGCGGCTGGGCCAGAGTTGATCACATGACGAACTCGCGGAGTAGCAGGTCCGGACGTACAGGCTCGGCTGGGGAGGCCTTCACCACGCTCGCCCCGAGCTTCGGCCAGGGGCAGGCCGTCGAGGTCGCCGTGCTGCTCAAACGACCTGCCGGGCCGGCTCTCAGTCGCGGAGGAACTTCTCCGGCCGGCGCCACGCGTCGATCAGGCCCAGCGGGTCCGGGCGCAGCAGGGACGCCGCCGAGTACAGGCTCGCCACCACGACCAGCGCGATGAACCACCAGTCGTAGAGGGCCTGCTCGCCAGTCGGGTAGTAGACCAGCGTCACGAACACCGAGACCGCCACCACCAGCGCGAGGTGTCGCGGCTGCCACTTGAACGCCGACAGGAGCACAAAACCCCAGGTCAGGTACCACGGCAGGGTGGGCGGCATGAGGATCGCCACCGCGAGCAGCGAGATCCCGGCGCGGTAGACGGCCTCGGTGCCGCCGCCGCGGCCGAGCCACCACTGGCGGATGCCGAAGCCGATCAGCAGGAGCATGCCGGCCGCGCGGGCGACCGTGACGAACGGGGACACCTGGACGTCCACCACGAGGTGGACCAGGTTGTAGAACACCTCGCCGATGCCGGTGGGGATGTTCAGCCAGTTCGCGATGAGCTGCGGGGCCTTGAGCCCGGACCACCAGCCGAGGTTGAGCGAGCCGAGCGAGATCCACGTGCCGGCGACGAACACCGGCAGGAACAGCCCGACCGACGCCGCTCCGGCGCGCAGGAAGTTGCGGACCTTCGACTCGCCCGCCATGTGGTTGGCCCACATCCAGACGATGAACGGCAGCGCGATCGCGGCCGTCGGCTTGATCAGCATGCCGATCGTCACCAGGACGACCGCGACGACGTGTTTGCGCTCCAGGGCGGCCAGGACGCCGATGGTGAGGAACGCGAGCATCATCAGGTCGTTGTGCGGGCCGCCGAAGAGGTGGATGACCATCATCGGGCTGGCGACCGCGAGCCACAGCGCGACCGGGAGCTTGCCGCCGAGGTGCTTGACCAGCCGCGGCAGCGCCCACAGCGTGCCCGCGAGCCCCACCAGCAGCACGAGGCGCATGAGGATGACGCCGAGGATCATGTTGTCGCCGCTGACCGAGACGACGCCCTTGGAGATCAGCAGGAACAGCGGCCCGTACGGCGCCGGGGTGGTCTGCCAGAGCGGGTGGACGTTCTGCACGACGTTCGGCAGGACGTCGAGCTCGGCGGGGCCGTTGGCGTACGGGTCGAGCCCGTAGAGCAGCTGGGCGCCCTGGCCGAGGTAGGAGAAGACGTCGCGGGTGAACAGCGGCGGCGAGACCAGCAGCGGGGCCATCCAGCAGCCGGCGGCGACCAGGATGGGGCGGCTGCCGATGCGGCCGGCCAGCACGTAGCGGCCGAGCCGGACCCAGGCCCAGACGACGAGGCCGAAGCCGGTGTAGAGGACGGCGTTGGCGAGCATGCGCCCGTGGCCGTAGCGGATCCACGAGATCGGGCCGTGGCCGAGCACGGGGTCCTTGATCAGGATGCCGCCGGCGCCGAAGGCGGCGAGCATGAGCAGGGTGCTCCCGACCGTGCCCATCGCGATCGTGCGGTACGGGAATCGCGAAGGCGTGAGGAGCCGCTCGGCCAGTCCGGTCGAGGGCTTCTGCGCGGGGTCGGTGGTGGTCGCCATTTCCGTTCGGAGGTTACACACTGCGCTCGGGCGGGGTTCCCGCAGTGTCAGGTTTCGACGGTCCGGCGCTGGGCGGTGCCGCCGGGCAGGGCGGCCAGCAGGGACTTCGTGTACTCGTGCCGCGGGTCGAGCAGGACCTGTTCCACCGTCCCGGTTTCGACGAGCTCGCCGCGGTACATCACGGCGACGCGGTCGGCGATGTTCCAGGCCAGGCCCAGGTCGTGGGTGATCACCAGCGCGGCGAGGCCGAGCTCGCGGCGCAGCCGCAGCAGCAGCCCCAGGATCTCGCCGCGCACGGACGCGTCGAGGGAGGCGACCGGCTCGTCGGCCACCACCACCGACGGCTCGAGCGCCAGTGCCCCGGCGATGACGACGCGCTGGCGCTGCCCACCGGAGAGCTGGTGCGGGAGCCGGTCGGCGTACTTCTCCGCCGGCCGCAGCTCCGCGGCCTCCAGGGCCCGGTGGACGACCACGCGCTCGTCGGCCAGCTTGTGGATGCGGGGGCCTTCGGCGACGGCCTCGTAGACGGTGTGGGCCGGGTTGAGCGCGCTGGTCGGGTCCTGCAGGACCAGCTGCACCTGACGGCGGTAGGCCTTGAGCCCGGCGCCGCCGGTGGGCACCGAGTCCCCGGCGTAGCGGACCACGCCGGAGTCGGGTTTCTGCAGGCCGAGCAGGGTGCGGGCAAGGGTGGTCTTGCCGGAGCCGGACTGGCCGACCAGGGCGACGATCTCGTCGCGCGCCACCGTGAGGTCGACCCCGGCGACGGCGTTGATGCGCTTGCCGGTGCGGTCGCGGAAGGACACGCGCAGGTTCTCCGCGGCCAGCAGCGGCTCGCCCGCCACCCGTTCCGCCGGTTCGGGCGGCAGCGGGGTGCTGGTGGCGGGGGCGAAGCGCGACACCGGGTCGCCGACGGTCGGGAACGCCGCGGCGAGCGCCCGCGTGTGCTCGTGCCGGGGCGAGCCCATCACCTCGGCGCTGGGACCTTCCTCGACGATCTGCCCGTCGTACATCACGGCGATGCGCTTGCAGGTGGCGGCGAGCACCGACAGGTCGTGGCTGATCATGATCAGGCCGATGTCCTGTTCGGCGACCAGCCGCGAGAGCAGGTCGAGGACCTGGGCCTGCACGATGACGTCGAGGGCGGTGGTCGGCTCGTCGGCGATGATCAGCCGGGGTGAGCAGGCCAGGGCCATCGCGATCATGACGCGCTGCTTCTGCCCGCCCGACAGCTCGTGGGGGTAGGCGCCGGCGCGGCTCGGCGGCAGGTCGACCTGGGTGAGCAGCTCGGCGACCCGCGCGTCGACCTGGGCGTCGGTGAGCGCCTTGCCGCCTTCGGGCGGGTGCAGCCGCAGGGGCTCGGCGATCTGGTCGCCGATCTTGCGGACCGGGTTGAGCGCGTGCATGGCGCCCTGGAAGACCACCGACGCCTCCGCCCAGCGGACCGCGCGCAGGCGGCCCCACTTCATGGCGGTGACGTCTTCGCCGTCGAGGAGGATCTCGCCGGTGATCTTCGCGGTGCGGGGCAGCAGCCGCAGGACGCTCATCGCGACGGTCGACTTGCCCGAGCCCGACTCCCCCGCGATGCCGAGGGTGCCGCCGGGGTCGAGGCCGAGGGAGACGCCGCGGACGGCGGGGATGTCCTGCTCGCCCACGGTGTAGGTGACGGTCAGGTCGTCGAGCTGCAGCAGCGGGGTGGTCACTTCTTCAACCTCGGGTTGAGCACGGTCTCCAGGCCCCGGCCGACCAGGGTGAAGAAGAGGACGACGAGGACGATCGCGATGCCGGGCGGGAGCACGTTCCACCACGCGCCGCGGCTGATGGCGCCGTTGTTGAGGGCGTTTTCCAGCACCAGGCCCCAGGTGACGGAGTTGGGGTCGCCGACCCCGAGGAACGACAGGGTGGCGTCGGCGATGACGGCGTTGCCGACGACGAGGGTGGTGTTGGCCAGCACAAGCGGCATCACGCCGGGCAGGACGTGCTTGCCGATGACGTGCAGGTGGCCGCCGCCGAGGGCGTGGGCGCGCTCGATGTACGGGCGGCTCTCGATGGTCAGCGTCTGGGCGCGGACCAGGCGGGCGGTGCTGGGCCACGCGGTCAGGCCGATCGCGACGATGATCGTGCCGACGCCCTTGGGCAGCACCGCCGAGAGCGCGATCGCCAGGATGAGCGAGGGCAGGACGAGGAAGAAGTCGGTGAACCGCAGCAGCGTCGCCGACACCCAGCCGCCGAAGTGCGCTGCGGTGATACCGATGACGGTGCCGATGACGACCGACAGCAGCGCCGCGGAGAACCCGACGAGCAGGGAGATCCGGCTGCCCCAGATCGTCATGAGCAGCACCGACCGGCCGAAGTTGTCGGTGCCGAGCCAGTAGTCGCCGGTGGGCGGGCTGAGCGGCTGCCCGGCCGCCTTGGTGACGTCGAGGCCGCTTTCGTCGCTGATCAGCGGCAGCAGCAGGGCGACGACCACGGTGGCGGCGAGCAGGACCAGCCCGATGAGCGCGGCGCGCTGGGAGGCGAACTCGCGCCAGGTCCGGGCGAGCGACGCGCGGCGGCGGCTCCAGGCGATCTGCCGCGGGGTCTCGGCGGTGGTCATGAGGTACGCACCCTGGGGTCGAGCACGCGGTAGAGCAGCTCCGCGAGCAGGTTCATCAGCACCACCGCGCTCGCCAGCACGGTGAACACGCCCTGCAGCACCGGCAGGTCGGGGCCGTGCAGCGCGTCGTAGGTCAGCTGGCCGAGGCCGGGCCAGCTGAACACGGCTTCGACGGTGACCGCGCCGGCGACGACCTGGCCGAACTGCATGAACACCAGCGTGGTGGTCGGCAGCAGGGCGTTGGGGACGGCGTGGCGGCGGCGGACGAGGTCGTCGCGCAGGCCCTTGGCGCGGGCGGTGGTGAGGTAGTCGGCGTTCATCTCCCCCAGCAGCGACGACCGCATGATCAGCATGTACTGGGCGTAGAACACCGCCAGCAGCGTCACGCACGGCAGCACCAGGTGGTGCAGGACGTCGACGGTCTGGGAGAGCACGTCCGGCGCGGCGTCCGGGGAGTGCATGCCGCGGCTGGGGAACAGGCCGCCGGTGACCACGAGCAGCATCAGGCCGAGCCAGAACTGCGGCACCGACCACAGCGTCAGCGCGATCCCCGTCTGGGCGCGGTCGAAGAAGCTGTCGCGGCGCCAGGCGGCGCGGATGCCCAGCCACAGGCCGATGAGCACGGCGAGGATGGTGGCGCTGCCGACGAGCAGGATGGTCGGCCAGAGCCGTTCGCCGATCATGTCCGCGACCGGGCGGCCGTTGTTGAGCAGCCGGGACTCGCCGAGGTCGCCGTGCAGCAGGTTCCAGAAGTACTGGCCGAACTGGACGAAGATGGGCTTGTCGACGCCCATCTTCTCGCGCAGCTCGGCGATCTGCTGGGGGCTGGTGGCGCGGTCGCGGGTCATGGCGGCGACCGGGTCGCCGGGCAGCATGCGGAAGAGGAAGAAGAACAGCACGACCACCAGCACGATGCTGATGACGGCTTCGAGGAGCTTCCGGAGGAAGAACCGGCCGGTGCCGGTCCCGGGGGGGGGGGGGGGGGGGGGGGGGGGGGGGGGGGGGGGGGGGGGGGGGGGGGGGGGGGGGGGGGGGGGGGGGGGGGGGGGGGGGGGGGGGGGGGGGGGGGGGGGGGGGGGGGGGGGGGGGGGGAGGGGGGGGATA
>NZ_JBVJOW010000001.1:1170017-1407567 GCF_055582965.1 Amycolatopsis sp. NPDC104863 | reverse complement strand
ACAAACCCACCACGGGGGTGGGGGGAGTGCTGGGGGGACTCGGAGAGAGAAAGACGGGTGGGGGCCCTCCCCTTCCGTGTTGCTCGCCGGCTCCCCCCCCCCCCGCGGCCTGGTCGGGCATGGTCATGTGCTGCTACTCGCGATCTTCCGCCGTCTTGCCGCGGCGGCTGAGCACCACGCCGCCGGCGACGAGGACCACCACCACGACCGCGCCGATGACGATCCACAGCACGGTGTTGCCGGACCCGGAGTCCGCGGCCGCCTCGGTGCCGGCGGGGGTGGCGCCGTAGACGCCCCAGTAGCCGGACTGCTCGAGGATCGCGCCCTTGGGCTGGGGCTGGGTGGTGAAGGCGGAGAACTTGTCGGAGCGGTAGGCCTCGAGCGTGTTCTGGTAGTCCAGCACGATCGTCGGGTACTGGCTGTAGAGCCGGGCCTGGGCCTGCTTGACGTAGTCCGCGCGCTTCGTGTTGTCGGTTTCGGTGAGCTGCTTGTGGTAGAGGTCGTCGTACTGGGCGTCGCAGAAGAACGTGTCGGTGCTGCCGCCCTTGCCGTCGGCGCTGGGCCGCGCGGCGCAGGTGTGCAGCGACAACGCGTAGTCCGGGTCCGGGCTGGTGCCGTAGCCGCCGATGGCCAGGTCGTACTTGCCCGTCTGGGTGCGGTCGGACAGCTCGTCGTCGGAGACGAGGTCCTGCTTGACGGTGATGCCGACGTCCTTGAGCCAGCCGGTCACGTACTGGGCGACACCCTGGTCGTAGCTGCGGTTGGAGTGTCCGGTCAGGCGCAGCTCCAGCTTCGCGCCGCCGGGGGCGGTGCGGACGCCGTCGGGGCCCTTCTTGTAGCCGGCCTGCTCGAGCGTGGCGTTGGCCGCGGCGAGGTCGAACTTGACCTTCTCGGTGTCGCTCGGGTCCCAGTGGTAGGCGCTGTAGATGGGCGGGACGACCCCGCCGCCGACCTGGCCGAGGCCCTTGAGCACCTTGTCCACCAGCGCCTGGGTGTCGACGGCCTGGGTGATCGCCTTGCGGACGTTGAGGTCCTTGAGGACCGGGTTGCCGTCACCGATGGGGTTGTTGGAGCTGTCGGTGACGCCGAAGTTGATCGAGAGCTCGTCGTAGCGGCGGCCGGGGGCGGCGTTGGTGGTGATGCCGTCCTGTCCCTGCAGCGCGGCGTACTGGTTGGGGTTGAGCCGGTTGATGACGTCGACTTCGCCCTGCTTGAGCGCGTTGACCGCGGCCTCGGTGTCCTTGAACTGCAGCAGCTGCAGCTCGTCGACCTTCGGCGCGCCGCGCCAGTAGTCCTTGTTGGCCTTGAGCTTGACGTACTCGTTCTGCTTGTACTCGGTGACCTGGTAGGGGCCGTCGGAGACGCCCACGACCTTGAGGTCGTCGGTGCCGGGGGCCTTGAGGTCGGTGAGCCCTTCCCAGACGTGCTGGGGCACGATCGGCACGTCGAGCAGGTTCATGTTGACCTGCACGGTCTTGGTCTTGATGACGAGGGTGGTGTCGTCGGGCGCGGTGACCGTCTCGAAGTTGCCCACGTAGTTGCCGTTGGCGGTGCGGGCGTTCTCGTCGGTGAGCATGCGGTTGAAGGTGAACGCCGCGTCCTTGGCGGTGACCGGCTGCCCGTCGCTCCACTTGACGCCGCTGCGGATCTTGAACGTCCACGTCAGCTTGTCGGGTGACGGCGTCCAGGACTCGGCGAGGGCGGGCGAGGCCTCGGCCTTCGCCGCGTCCGGGATGGTGAGGAACTCGTAGACGAAGCGGCCGACCTGGGTGGAGGCGGCGAGCACGGCGGTGAACGGGTTCAGGTGGTCGATGCCGGTGGTCAGCGCGACCCGCAGCACCTTGCCCTGCTGGGCCTGGGCGGGGACGGCGAGCGGGATCGCCGCCAGCGTCGCGGCCGCGACGACCGCGCCCACGCGGCCGAACCGCCCGATTCTGCGTTGGAAATGCACCAAAAACCACCCCATCGTTCTCGCTGTGAGCCTCCCCAAGGACGAGAAGTAACCACATACCCGGACAACCGCGCAATATGTCGCCACCTCGGCAGGTGTCCGATCGTTATCGATCGAGACCGGTGACGCACCGTGATCACCGCCGTCCCGGCCGGGGCCCGGGCGGCGTGGCTAGAGTGCCGGGCATGCGCATCATGATCTCGGCGGACATGGAGGGCGCCACCGGCGTCACGTGGACCGACGACGTCGTGCCCGGTTCGCCGCAGTGGGACCGCTTCCGGCGGCTGTTCACCGGCGACGTCAACGCCGTGCTGGCCGGGCTGTTCGAGGCCGGGGCCGGTGACGTGCTGGTCAACGAAGCGCATTCCTCCCAGCGGAACCTGCTGCTGGAGGAGCTCGACCCGCGGGCGCGGATGCTGACCGGGCGGCACAAGCCGTTGTCGATGATGCAGGGGATCGACTCCGGTGTGGACGGTGTGGTGTTCCTCGGCTACCACGCGGGCGCCGGGTTCGACGGCGTCCTTTCCCACACGTACCTGGAGAACCAGATCACCGGGGTGTGGCTCGACGACGTCCCGGCGAGCGAAGGCCGGCTGAACGCGGCGATGGCCGCGGAGTACGGCGTCCCCGTCCTGCTCGTTTCGGGTGACGACAAAACGTGTGACGACGCCCGCGACTACGCACCGGAAGCGGAGCTGGTCCAGGTGAAGGAGTGCGTGAGCCGGTACGCGGCGATCTGCCTGCCGCCCGCGCGCACGGCGGACCTGCTGACCGGCGCGGCGGCCGACGCGATGACCCGCGCCGGACAGGGAGAACGGCAGGTCGGGCCGCACCGGATCGAGGTGGAGTTCGACGCGAGCCACCTCGCGCAGGCCACGGCGGTGATCCCGACGGTGGAGCAGATCGGCACCCGCCGGGTCGGGTTCGACGCGGTGGACATGACCGAGGCGATGAAGGCGTTCAAGGTCGTCACGGCGATCGCGGCGGGGGCGGTGCAGGGCATCTATGGCTGACGTCGACGTCGTCGGGCTGTGCGCGGACCTGATCCGGTTCGACACCACCAACCGCGGCGGGAACGACGCCGAGCCCGAACGCCCGGCCGCGGAGTACGTGGCGGCGTTCCTGGACGGCCTGGGCATCGCGTCGGAGATCTTCGAAGCCGCGCCCGGCCGGGCCAGCGTGATCGCGCGGGTGCCCGGCGCCGATCCTTCGCTGCCGGCGTTGCTGGTGCAGGGGCACCTCGACGTCGTCCCGGCGGACGCCGCGGACTGGTCGGTGCCGCCGTTCGCCGGCGAGGTCCGCGACGGCTGCCTGTGGGGCCGCGGCGCGACCGACATGAAGGACTTCGTGGCGATGGTGCTGGCCGCCCTCGCCGGCGGGGTGCGGCCCCGGCGTGACCTCGTGCTGGCGTTCGTCGCCGACGAGGAGGACCGCGGCGAGTGGGGCGCGCACTGGCTGGTCGCCGAGCACCCGGAGCTGTTCGAAGGCTGCGCGGCGGCGATCAGCGAGTCGGGCGGCTACACCTATCACGTGCCGGCGGCGGACGGGCGGGACGTGCACCTGTACCCGGTCGGGACGGCCGAGCGCGGGACGGCGCACCTGCGGCTGACCGCGCGGGGCCGCGCCGGTCACGGTTCGCGGCCCAACAACGAGAACGCCGTGACCCGGCTCGTGGGCGCGCTGCACCGGATCGCCGCGCACCGCTGGCCGGTTTCGCTGACGCCGACGGTGCAGGCGTTCCTGGAGCGGACCGGCGCGGCGCTGGGTGTTCCGGTCGATCTGTCCGATGTGGACGGCACGGTCGCCGCGCTGGGCCCGGCGGGCTCGCTCGTGGTGCCGACGGTCCGCACCAGCACCACCCCGACGATGCTCGACGCGGGGTACAAGGTGAACGTGATCCCGTCGACGGCGACCGCGCAGGTGGACGTCCGGGTGCTGCCGGGCACCGAAGCGGAGCTGTTCGCGACGCTGGACGGGTTGCTCGGTGAGGACGTGACGCGGGAGTTCGTCGCGCACCAGCCGCCGGTGCAGGCGCCGGTGGACTCGCCGTGGTTCGACATGATGGCCGCCGCGCTGCGGGCGGAGGACCCCGAAGCCGTGGTGGTCCCGTACTGCCTGGGTGGTGGCACGGACGCGAAGGCGTTCGCCCAGCTGGGGATCGACAACTACGGGTTCGCGCCGCTGTGGCTGCCGAAGGGCTTCCCGTACCGGGCGATGGCGCACGGGGTGGACGAGCGGGTGCCGGTGGAGGGCCTGCACTTCGGCACCCGTGTGCTGTCCCGGTTCCTCGAAAGCTGTTAGGGCACCACGACCACCTTGCCGGCGGCCTGGTCGGTTTCCATGTGGTGGTGGGCTTCGGCGATGTCGTCCAGGGCGAAGACGCGGTCGAGGTTGGGCCGGTACACCCCTGCCTCGACTTCGCGGAAGACGCGCTGCAGCACGGCTTCGCCCGCGCTGCCTTTGAGGTCGTCGCTGTGGAAGGCCGTGAGCTTGGTGCCCGACGGGATCTTCGCGATCGGTTCGAAGTCCGGGACGACCCAGCCGCTGAGCGAGCCCGCCACGCACACCGTGCCGCCGCGGCGGACCAGGCGCAGCGAATCGGCGGCGGTGTCCGCGCCGACCAGGTCGAGCACGTGGTCCGGGCCGCCGGGCCAGAGCCGGTGCACCTTCTCCGCGAGTGGCTGCCCGTCTTCGACGAGCACGTGGCCGGCACCGGCGGCGGTCAGCGCGGCGGCTTTGCCGGGTCGCCGGGTGGTGGCGGCGGTCTCGACGCCGTGACCGGCGGCGATCGACGCGGCGGCCATGCCGACCGACGACGTCCCGCCGCGGACCAGCAGCCGCTGTCCTGAGTGGACACCCAACGTGTCGAGGGCGCCTTGGGCGGTCAGGTAGGTCTCGGGCAGCGCGGCCGCGGTGTCCCAGGGCAGGGTAGTGGTGATCGGCATCAGCAGCGGGTTCGGCAGGAGTGCGTATTCGGCGTATCCGCCGTCGAACGCCCGGCCCATCTCCCCCATCACCGCCGCGACGGTGGTGCCTTCCGGGAGCCGGGGCTCGGTCGAGGCCGCCACGACACCGACGCATTCGATCCCGAGCACCCGCGGGAACTTCACCGACGGGGAGTGACCTTGGCGGGTCCGCAGCTCCGACCGGTTCAGGCCCGCGCCCTCGACCTGGACCAGGCTCCAGCCCGGGCGGACCGCCGGCACCGGCAGCTCCCGGATCTCCAGCACCTCCGGGCCACCCGCCCGGACACAGACCGCCGCACGCATCGTTTCGCTCATGCGTCCACCGTCGCCGGTTGGGATGGTGGCGGGCCACCAGTAGAATGCCAGCTTGTGCCCGTTCGCCGCCAACCCGCTCAGGAGTCCCGGCTGTGGCCCTCCGGCGGGGTGCACCTGTGGCCCTCAGGCGAGACGATCCCGGCCCATTCCCACTCGCGCGGGCACCTGGTCTACGCGGCTCGCGGGGTCCTGTCGGTGCACACCGGGCGCGGCACGTCGATCGTGCCCGCCAACCGGGTCGCCTGGACTCCGGCCGGGTTCACCCACCACCACCGCGCGCACGGCCACACCGACATGCGGATCGTGTTCCTGCCCGCGTCTCTCGCGCGGCTGGTGCCGGATCGCCCGGCCGTGTTCACCGCATCAGACCTCGCCCGCGAGCTCGTGCTCACCCTCACCGGTCCGGACGAGCCCGGCCGGGCCGCGAGCGCCCGGCTTCGCCGTGTCTTGGTCGACCAGCTGCAGGAGGCCCGCGAGCAGCCGCTGCACCTGCCCGAACCGCGCGACGACCGGTTGCGGGCCGTCGCGCGGGTGCTCTACGAGAACCCCGGCGACACCACGTCGCTGGCCGAGCTGGGTCGGGCGGCCGGAGCGAGTGCCCGCACGCTCAGCCGGCTCTTCCACGACGAGCTGGGCATGACCTTCTACGAGTGGCGCACGCAGCTGCGCGTCGGCCACGCGCTGGTGCTGCTCGCCGACGGCCACGACACGACCCACGTCGCCCACGCCTGCGGGTGGGCGAACCCGAGCCACTTCATCACGGCGTTCACCGCGGTCGTGGGCACGACGCCCGGCCGGCACCGGGCCGGGGTCAGCGGGCGAAGGTCGCCCAGTAGCGGAGCCCGTCGTGGATGGTCTCCAGGCTGAGCAGCCGGACGCCGTCCTGGGCGACGGACTCGATCTCGGCGCGGCTGAACGGCCACGGCGGGCCCGGCGCGGGTTCGACGTTCTCCTCGGCCACCTCGGAGACCAGCATCGTGCCGCCCGGGGCGAGGAACCCGGCCAGCGAGGTGATCGCGGCCGCGCGGAAGTCGCGGGGCATCGCCTGGATGTTGATGATCTCCACGACCAGGTCGAACGCCTGCCGCCACTCCCCCGGCGGCGTCAGCAGGTCCGCCACCACGTAGTCCACTGCGGACTCCGGGAAGCGCGCCCTGGTGGCCTCGACCGCGGTCGGGGCGACGTCGAACGCCGTCACGGCCCAGCCCGCCGAGGACAGCAGCTCGGCGTCGTCGCCGAGGGCGCTGCCGACGACCAGCGCGCGGCGGCCTTCGCCGGGGCGCAGCCAGTCGGCGAGGGCGGCGTTCGGCTTGCCGCGGGTCCACGGGACGTCGGTTTCGCCGCGGGCGGCGGCGGTGTAGAGCTGCTCGAACCACCCGGTCGGGTTGCCTTCGGCAAGCGAGGCGCGGGCGAGGACACGGTCGGCGGGCTCCGGCGTCGGCATGATCCCGACCTTAGCGACGACGGCGGCCGCGCGAGACCGGTTTACCGCGCGACCGGGCCCGGGGTGTCGTAGAGCCCGTCGCCCGCCCAGTCGAAGACGTCGTGGGCCGGGGTGGCCGGCGGCGCGGGGTGGAAGCTCGCGGCGTCGTCGACGCTGCCGGCGCCGTTGTAGACCGCCCGTTGTGGGTACGGGTAGACCGGTCGGGTCCGGGTGACGTTCCCCGCGGCGTCGCGGCCGGTCGCGGTCACCACCTGGGGCGCGGTGCCGTGTTCCACCCAGGCGACCAGCTCCCGCAGCGGGTCGAACGCGGTGAGCGTGGTGCCGCCGCCGCAGTGGTAGAGCGCGGGGACCATGAACAGCCGGGCCCACTGCTGGGTGGCGGCCGCGCCGCCGGAGCGGAGGGTGAGGCGCTGGTAGTAGTCGACGGTGCCGGTCGGCGGGATCGCCTGGTCGGCCCAGCCGTGCCAGAGCAGGAGCTTGCCGCCGCGCTGCCGGAACGCCGAGAGGTCGAGGCTCAGCGCGTTGGAGCGGACGGCGGCCGGGGTGAGCCGGTCGAACTCGCTGCGGGTGAAGGCGAAGCTGTCGACGGTGGACGCCGGCGCGCCGATCGGGTAGCCGAGGTAGCGCAGGTAGTTGTCGGCGAGGCTGCGCGCGACGGGGACTCCGCCGGTCTCGGGTTCGCCGATGATCCACCGCGCCCAGGCCAGCTCGGAGCCGGGCTGCTCACCGCCCGGGTAGAGCAGGGTGCCGTCGGTGTCGGCGGGCGGCGAGTAGAGCCGACGGGTGGCGGCGACTTGGGCCGGGGTGAGGCACGCGGGGGTGTCGGCGCCGGGCGGGCAGGTCAGCGTCGCCGGGTCGAAACGGCAGGCGCGGGGGTCGTCGAGCTGGCCGTCGGTGAGCCCGTCGAGACCGTCGCAGGCGGCGAGGACGGCGCGGTGCAGGGCGGGCAGCTTCGCGGCGGTGAGGATCGGGCGGCCGTCGGCGGCGGTGTTGGCGCGGGCGAGCCAGGCCTGGAACTCCAGCCGCGGGGTCCAGGGCGCGCCGGCGGTGATGCCGTCGAAGTCGGCCGGGTACCGCTGGGCCAGCAGCAGGCCCTCACGGCCGCCGTCGGAGCAGCCGGTGAAGTAGGACTTGACCGGCGGGGCGCCGTAGAACGCCTGGATGACGGCCTTGGCGGCGCGGGAGACGACGTGGGGGGCGCGGAAGTCGAAGTCGTCGCGGGCGGCCTGGTCGGTCGCACCCCAGCTGCCGTCGTCGGTGACGCCGGGGGTGCGGCCGGTGTGGCCGTCGTCGGTGGCCGCGACCGCGACGTCCCCGCCGTGGGGCAGGCCGCAGTCGGCGAAGGCGGGCGGGGCGACCAGTCCGCAGAAGCTGCTGCAGCCGTACTGCAGGTATCGGCCGGTGTAGGTCTTGGTGGGCAGGCGCAGGTCGAAGCGGACGGCGGGGTCGACGTACCCCCGGACGTCGCAGTACTCGGGGCCGGCGCCGGTGACGACGGCGGCCGAGGTGACGTGCGTGGCGGCGCCGGGCAGGGGGTAGCCGCGCACGAGGCCGGCGCAGGTGGTGACCGGGCGGACGGCGGCGGGTGTCGCGGCGGTGACGGCCGCGGGCGCGGACCCGGCGGCGAGGCCGAGGACAACAACGGCGACGAGGATCCGGACGGTTCTCATCGGGGGGCCTTCACCTCCGTTGTCCAGTTCTGGCCAGGTTTGGCGGCCGGTCTTGACATCGATGTCACCCGCGCGTTTCGCTTCCTGGGCGCCGCCGGTCCCCCGTCCGTCGGTCCCCAGTTCACCCTCCAGAGCTTGGAGCAACGATGCCCCGAAGCGCCAGACCGCCGGTTGCTCTCTTGGTGACCGCCGCCGTGGTCGCCGCCGGCCTGGTCGCCCTCCCCGCGGCCTCGTCCGCCGCCGAAGACGCCTTGCCCGCCGATTTTTCGTCCTCGTTCGAACCCGGGGACACGCAGCCGACCTGGACCGACACGGTCGACACCGACGCCGCGGGCAAGCCGCGCGCGGCCGGGGTGAACGGCGCGAACGGCACCGCGATCCCCGGTGACATCCGCGGCAAGGTCACCGAAACGAGCGCAAGCAGCGAGAACACCGACGGTGGCGAGGTCGTGTCGAACCTCGTCGACGGCACCACGGACACGAAGTGGCTGTCCTGGGACCCGACGGCGTGGGCGCAGATCTCGCTGTCGGAGGCCACCTCGATCACGCACTACGCGCTGTCCTCGGCCAACGACTTCGACGAGCGCGACCCCAAGGACTGGACGCTGCAGGGGTCGAACGACGCGAGCGCGTGGACCGACCTGGACAAGCAGTCCGGGCAGGCGTTCAGCGCCCGGTTCCAGCAGAAGGACTACAAGCTGGCCGCGCCGACCGCGGCGTACAAGTACTTCCGGCTGAACGTGACGGCCAACAACGGCGGCCCGATCCTGCAGCTGTCGGAGCTGCTGCTGGCCAACGACGACCCGGCGCCGCCGCCGCTGCCGAACATGCGCAGCTTCACCGACTCCGGCCCGACGAGCGGGTACACGAGCAAGAACCGCGTCGGCTACACCGGGCTCAAGGCGTTCCGCTACTCCGGCACGCAGACCGCCGCGCACGGCTGGTCGTACAACAAGATCTTCGACGTGAACGTGCCGGTCGTGGCCTCGACCGAGCTGTCGTACAAGGTGCAGCCGCAGTTCATCACCGGTGACCTGAAGTACCCGAGCACGAACGTCGCGATCGACCTGGCCTTCACCGACGGCACGTACCTGCGCAACCTCGGCGCGACCGACCAGTACGGCTTCCCGCTGACCCCGGAGGGCCAGGGCGCCTCGAAGGTGCTCTACGCCAACCAGTGGAACCTGGTGCGCTCGGCGATCGGGCAGGTCGCCAACGGCAAGACCATCGACCGGATCCTGGTCGGCTACGACAACCCGAACGGCCCGGGCTCGCTGCAGGGCTGGCTGGACGACGTGAAGGTGTCGGCGACCCCGACGCCGCCGGCGAGCACCCGCCCGAGCGACAACGTGGTCACCACGCGGGGCACGATGGCCAACAGCACGTTCTCCCGGGGCAACAACTTCCCGGCCACGGCGGTCCCGCACGGGTTCAACTTCTGGACCCCGGTCACCGACGCCGGCTCGGGCAGCTGGCTCTACAACTACAGCACCCAGAACAACGCGCAGAACCTCCCGCAGCTGCAGGCGTTCAGCGTGAGCCACGAGCCGAGCCCGTGGATGGGTGACCGGCAGGCGTTCCAGGTGATGCCGTCCGCGGCCGCCGGGGTGCCCGACGCCAACCGCGACGCGCGGGCGCTGGCCTTCAAGCACAGTGACGAGGTCGCGCGGGCGCACTACTACGGGGTGCAGTTCCAGAACGGGATCAAGACCGAGATCGCGCCGACCGACCACGCGGCGATGATGAAGTTCTCGTTCCCGGGCGCGGACTCGAGCCTGATCTTCGACAGCGTCAACAACTCGGCCGGGCTCACGCTCGACCCCGCCACCGGCACGCTCTCGGGCTACACCGAGACCAACGTGTACGCCGGTGCGGGCCGGATGTTCGTCTATGCGACGTTCGACAAGCCCGTCACCGCCGGGGGCAAGCTGACCGGTCAGGGCCGCGACAACGTCACCGGGTACCTGCGGTTCGACGCGGGCGCCGACAAGACGGTGAACATGAAGATCGCGACGTCGCTGATCAGCGTCGACCAGGCGAAGAAGAACCTCGCCCAGGAGATCGCCCCCGCGGCGACGTTCGACTCGGTGCGCGACGCCGCGCAGAAGGCGTGGGACGACCAGCTGAAGGTGATCGAGGTCGAGGGCGCGTCCAAGGACCAGCTCACGACGCTCTACTCGAACCTCTACCGGCTGTTCCTCTACCCGAACTCGCAGTTCGAGAACACCGGCACCGCCGACAAGCCCGCGTACAAGTACGCGAGCCCCGTGTCGCCCAAGACCGGCGCCGACACCGTGACCCAGACCGGGTCGAAGGTGGTCGACGGCCAGATGTACGTCAACAACGGCTTCTGGGACACCTACCGCACGACCTGGCCGGCGTACTCGCTGCTCACGCCGGACATGGCCGGGAAGATGGTCGACGGGTTCGTGCAGCAGTACCGCGACGGCGGCTGGATCGCGCGCTGGTCCTCCCCCGGCTACGCGGACCTGATGACCGGCACGAGCTCCGACGTCGCGTTCGCCGACGCCTACCTCAAGGGCGTTCGCAACTTCGACGTGAAGTCGGCTTACGACGCGGCGGTGAAGAACGCCACGGTCACCCCGCCGAACTCGGCGGTCGGCCGCAAGGGCCTGGACCAGGGCATCTTCCTCGGTTACACGCCCAACACCGCCAGCGAGGGCTTCTCGTGGGCGATCGAGGGCTACGTCAACGACTTCGGCATCGCCAACCTGTCGAAGAAGCTGGCCGACGAAGCCGCGCCGAACGACCCGCGCAAGGCGGAGTACCAGGAGAACTACACGTACTTCACCAGCCGCGCCCAGCAGTACGTGAACCTGTTCGACCCGAGCACCGGGTTCTTCCAGGGCAAGGACGCGAACGGCAAGTTCACCAAGACCAAGGACCAGTACGACCCGCGCTCGTGGGGCGGGGACTACACCGAGACCGACGGCTGGGGCATGGCGTTCACCGTGCCGCAGGACGGCAAGGGCCTGGCCAACCTCTACGGCGGCCAGGCGGGCCTGGCGACCAAGCTGGACCAGTTCTTCGCCGACCAGGAGACCGCCAACTACCCGGGTTCCTACGGGGGCGTGATCCACGAGATGCGGGAGGCGCGGGACGTGCGGATGGGCCAGTACGGCCACTCCAACCAGCCGGCGCACCACCTGCTCTACATGTACGACTACGCGGGTCAGCCGGCGAAGACGCAGGCGAAGGTCCGTGAGGCCCTGTCGCGGCTCTACAACGGCGCCGAGATCGGCCAGGGCTACGCGGGCGACGAGGACAACGGCGAGATGTCCGCGTGGTACATCTTCAGCTCGCTGGGCTTCTACCCGCTGCAGATGGGCAGCCCGAACTACGCGATCGGGTCGCCGCTGTTCAAGAAGGCGACGATCCACCTGGCCGGCGGCAAGAACCTGGTGATCAACGCGCCGAAGAACAGCGCGAAGAACGTCTACGTCCAGGGTGTGAAGGTCAACGGCAAGGCGTACTCCTCGACGTCGCTGCCGCAGGACGTCATCTCCCGCGGCGGGGTCATCGACTTCGACATGGGCCCGAACCCGTCGAAGTGGGGCACCGGCCCGAACGACGCCCCGACGTCGATCACCACCGGTGACGCCGTCCCGACGCCGCTGCACGACGAGACCGGCGCCGGCAAGGGCACGCTGTCCACTTCGGACGGTTCGAACGCGGGTGCGTTGCTGGACAACACCTCGCGCACGCAGGCCGCCGTCACCGGGGCCGTGCAGTACCAGCTGAACAACACCGACGAGGCCGTCAGCCACTACACGCTGACGTCCCAGACCGGTGCGGGTGACCCGAAGAGCTGGACGCTGAAGGGCTCCTACGACGGCAAGACGTGGGCGGTGGCCGACCAGCAGACGAACCAGACGTTCAGCTGGCGGCAGCAGACCCGCGCGTTCAAGGTGGCCAACCCGGCGCACTTCGCCTACTACAAGCTCGAAGTGACCGCGACCAGCACCGGCGCCCCGGCGCAGCTGGCCGAGTTCGAGCTGCTGGGCCAGCCGGACGCCACCTGCACGAAGACGATCACGGGCGCTTCCTCCGGCCCGCTCACCGTCTCGAGCGGCACGGTGTGCCTGCAGGACGCGACGGTGTCCGGCCCGGTCACCGTGGGCAAGGGCGCGACCCTGATCGTGCGCGGCGGCCAGATCAAGGGCCCGCTCGCCGCGACCGGCGCCGCCCAGGTGGTGCTCAACCGCACGAAGGTGGGCGGCCCGGTGGCGATCACCGGCACGACCGGCACGACGTCGATCGAGCTGACCGACGTCGCCGGCCCGGTCGCGCTGACCGGCAACCACGGGGCGGTGCTCACCTCGAGCAGCGTCGGCGGCCCGCTGGCGTGCGTGGCCAACTCGCCCGCCCCGACGGACTACGACCTCCCGAACACCGTCCGCGGCCCCGCCGCCGGGCAGTGCGCGAAGATCTAGTCCGGTAGGTCCCTGGTGAAGGCCCTCCCCGCCGCGGCGGGGAGGGCCTTCCCGCGTTCGTGGGGCGAGCACCCACCGGCAGTAGGCGGCCGTCACGCGTTCGGGTAGCCGTGTCACGCCTGCGGTGGATGCCGGGGCACCGGCGCCCGCGCGAGGATCGGGGACCATGCAGCTCCTGCCGCCGTACCCCGCCCGGTGCAGTCCCGACGTCGACGCCGCCCGGGCCCACTCCGCGGCGTGGGCCCGCGAGGTCGGCCTGCTCGGCTCGGGCGACCCGTGGGCGGAGGTCTGGGACGCCCAGGACCTCGCCGACTTCGACCTCGGGCTGTTCACCGCGCGGGTGCACCCGGACGCCCGCGGCGCCCGGCTCGACCTGTGCGCGTGCTGGCACACCTGGAGCTGGTACCTCGGCGACCTCGTCATGGAGCGCTTCAAACGACCCCGTGACCTGCCGGGCGCGCAGCGGTTCCTCACCCGGCTCGGAGAGATGCGCCTGCCCGGCGCGCGGGCGCCGGACAACCCGGCGGAGCGGGGCCTGGCGGACCTGTGGCGGCGCACCCGGGCCGAAGCCTCCTGGTGCGAGCGGCTGGCGGCGCAGGTGCCGAACCTGTTCGACGACGCGTTGTGGGAGGTCGCGAACCTGGTGACCGGGCGGGTGCCCGAGCCGGTCGACTACCTGGCCATGCGGCGCCGGGCGGGCGGGGCGCTGTGGGCGGCGCAGCTCAACGAGCTGGTCCTCGGCATCGAGATCCCCGCCGACCTCCGGGAGACCTCGCCGGTGCGGCGGCTCGGCGAGGCGTTCGCCGACGTCGTCGACCTGCACAACGACCTGGTGTCCTACCGGCGCGAAACCGAGTACGAGCAGGACGTCTCCAACGGCGTGGTGGTCACCGCGGCCTTCCTCGGCACCGGCCTGCCGGACGCGATGCGCCGGACCCGGGAGCTGCTGGAGGCCCGGCTCGAGCTGTTCGAGCGGCTGGGCAGCATCGAGGTGCCGGAGCTGCTCGCCGCGCGCCGGGCCGATCCGGCCACGGCCGCCGCGGTGGCGCGGCACGTGCAGGGCCTGCGGGACTGGCTGGCCGGGGACTACCAGTGGCACCGCGAGACCGGCCGCTACCGCGAGGAGTCGTGGCTGCGCAAGGGTGTCCGCCTGCCGGCGGACCCGGCCGGGCTCGGCGCCGGCGACGCGCTGCCCTGGACGTCCTGACGTCATCCCGCGGGCTACGCCGTTCGGCGGATACGGTGAGCGCATGCCCGACGCCGTGTTCTTCTCCTCCTTCGAAACCGGTGACCCGCAGCCGGCGGACCCGGCCCTGCGGGTCGACAGCGGCCCCGGCCGCTCCCCCACGGCCAAGACCGGCGTCGGCTTCACCGGGGTGAAGGCTCTGCGCTACGACGCGCGGCCGCGCAGTGTCCTGTTCGAGCTGGACGTGCCCGTCACCGGACGCACCGAGCTGTCCTATGTGGTCTTCCCGCAGGCCGACGGCGAGATCCCGGCGTACCACGCCACCTGGGTGAGCCTCGACGTCGAGTTCGCCGACGGCGCCACGGCCGGGTTCACCCCGGAGGAGCAGGGTGAGGCGAAGACGCTGTGGGTGGACCAGTGGAACCTGGTGCGCCGCCCGCTGGGGGCGTTCGCCGGGCGCCGGATCAGCCGGGTCGTGCTGCGCACCGCGTCGCCGGAGGGCGAGATCACCGGCTGGGTCGACGACGTCCGGATCGGGGAGCGCGCCGAGCCGCCGCGCGAGCCCGCCGACTTCGTCCGCACCACCCGCGGCTCGCACTCCAGCAGCGACTACTCCCGGGGCAACAATTTCCCGGCAACGGCGGTGCCGCACGGGTTCAACTTCTGGACCCCGGTCACCGACGCCCGGGTCACCAACTGGATCTACTCCTACCACCGCCACAACAACGCGGAGAACCGCCCGGCGCTGCAGGCGCTGGCGCTGAGCCACCAGCCGAGCCCGTGGATGGGCGACCGGCACACCTTCCACGTCCTGCCCGGGGTCGGCCCGGTGGAGCTGGACCGCCGCAAGCGCGCGCTGGCCTTCTCCCACGACGACGAGACGGACTCGCCGCACCACTACGGCGTCCGGTTCGCCAACGGGGTGACCGCCGACCTCGCGCCGACGTCGCACGCCGCGATCCTGCGGTGCACCTTCCCGGACAAGCACGGCTGGCTGCTGTTCGACAACGCCGGCAACCGCGGCGGCCTGCGGCTCAACGCCGACACCGGGGTGGTCACCGGCCACACCTGGGTCCGCAGCCGCCTCTCGGCGGGCGCGCGCCGGATGTTCGTCTACGCCAAGACCGACGCCCCGGCCACCCGCGGGAGGAAGATCCGCCGGCCGTGGCGGCGCACCGCGGGTTACTTCGAGTTCGACGGCCCGGACGTCACGCTGCGGATCGCGACGTCGCTGATCAGCCTGGCGCAGGCGAAGCGGAACCTGGAGCTGGAGATCCCCGAGGGGACGACGTTCGAGCAGGTGCGGGCCCAGGCGCGGGAGCTGTGGCAGGAGCAGCTGGGCCGCGTCGAGGTGGAAGGTGCGACCGAAGACCAGCTGACCGCGCTCTACTCGAACCTCTACCGGCTGTTCCTCTACCCGAACGTCGCGCACGAGAACACACCGAAGGGGATCCGGCACGCCAGCCCGGTCGTGCGGCGGCGGTGGCCGAGCACCCGCCGGCGCACCGGGGCGAAGGTCGTCGACGGCGAGATGTACGTCAACAACGGCTTCTGGGACACCTACCGGACAACCTGGCCCGCGTACGCGCTGCTGGACCCGGCGCACTGCGGCCGGATGATCGACGGGTTCGTCCAGCAGTACCGCGAAGGCGGCTGGATCTCGCGGTGGTCGTCGCCGGGGTACGCGGACCTGATGACCGGCACCAGCTCGGACGTCGCGTTCGCCGACGCCTACCTCAAGGGCGTCCGCGACTTCGACGTCGAGGCCGCCTACGACGCCGGGCTGAAGAACGCCACCGTGACCCCGCCGCACCGGTCGGTCGGCCGCAAGGGACTGGCGGAGTCGCTCTTCCTCGGGTACACGCCGACGTCCGTCCACGAAGGACTCTCCTGGGCGCTGGAAGGCTGTGTCAACGACTTCGGCCTCGCCAACCTGTCCGAGGCGCTGTCCCGGGAAAGCGACGGCCCGCGGGCGCGGAGGTACGCCGACTACGCCGCCTACTTCCGGGAGCGGGCGAAGCACTACGTGCACCACTTCGACCCGAAGATCGGCTTCTTCCAGGGCCGCAAGCGCGACGGCAGCCGCAAGTTCGCCCCCGAGGGGTACGACCCGGCCGCGTGGGGCGGCGACTTCGTCGAGACCAACGCCTGGAACACCGCCTTCACCGCACCCCACGACGGCCCCGGTCTCGCCGCGCTCCACGGCGGCAACGAAGGCCTCGAAGCGAAGCTCGACGAGTTCTTCGCGACCCCGGAGACCGGTCAGCGGCCCGGCGCGTACGGCGGCCTGATCCACGAGATGACCGAAGCCCGCGACGTCCGCATGGGCCAGTACGGCCACTCCAACCAGCCCTCGCACCACATCCCGTACATCTACAACCTCGCCGGCGCGCCCGCTAAGGCCCAGCGGGTCGTGCGTGAGGTGCTGCGGCGCCTCTACCTCGGCAGCGAGATCGGCCAGGGCTACCCCGGCGACGAGGACAACGGCGAGATGTCCGCGTGGTACGTCTTCAGCGCGCTGGGTTTCTACCCGCTGGCCGTCGGCAGCCCCCGCTACGCGATCGGCTCGCCGCTGTTCGAGAAGGCGACCGTGCACCTGGGCGAGGGCAAGAAGCTGGTCGTCCACGCGCCCGGCAACACCGACGAGACCGTCTACGTCCGCGGCCTCACCGTCGACGGCCGGCCGCACGACGCCACCAGCATCGCTCACGCCACCCTCGCCGGCGGCGCCGAGCTGGTCTTCGACCTCAGCACCGAGCCGGGCGAGTGGGGCGCCCCGCCGCCGCCCGCCGAACAGCCCGACCCCGTCTCCGACCTCACCGGCACCGCCACCAGCGAGGACGCCAAGAACGTCGGCGCGCTTTTCGACGACACCACCCGCACCCAGGTCACCTTCCGCGGCGCCACCCCGGCGATCGAGTTCACCGTCGACGGCGACCCCCGCGAAGTCACGATGTACACACTCACCTCCGGCGACCGCGGCGGCGACCCCCGCGCGTGGGTGCTCGAAGGCTCCGACGACGGCACCGAGTGGACCACCCTGGACGAACGCCACGACGAGCTGTTCCGGTGGCGCCGCCAGACCCGGCCGTTCGTGCTCGCCGAGCCGGCCGCTCACCGCCATTACCGGCTGCGGGTCACCGCGAGCCGCGGCCGCCGCGCCACCCTCGCCCAGTGGGAGCTGCTCGCCCGATGAACCGCTTCCGCACCGCCGCGCTCGACCGGCTCGCGGCGGCCGACCCCGGCCTGGTCCGGCTGCGGCTGGCCGGCTCCGCCGTCCTCGGCATCGTCCTCGCCGTCGGCGCGCTGCTGCCCGCGCACGTGCCGCTCACCGTCATGCTCGTCGGCGCCATCGCCGCGATGATGACGGCGTTCACCGTCAACGACGCCACCCCCGGCGGCCAGGCCGTCACCCTCGGCCTGGCGTTCCTCACCGGCGCCGCGTCGATCACCGTCGCCAGCCTCGGCTCGGCCCTGCCGCCGATGGACAGCGTCGTGTTCGTCCTGCTGATCTTCGTCGCCGTCTACGCCCAGCGCTTCGGCCCGCGCGGCACCGCGCTCGGCTCGATCGGCTTCTTCCTGTTCTTCTTCCCGATGTTCCTGCAGGCCCACCTCGGGCAGGTCCCGCAGCTGCTGATGGCGCTCGGGGTCGGGGTGCTGGCCAACGCCGTCGTCCGGTTCGTCCTGCTGCGGCACAACGCCGAGGCCGAGTTCCTGCGGGTGCGCCGGGCCTTCCGCGCCCGCCTCGCCGCCGTCGTCCGCGCCACCGAGGCGCACCTGGCCGTCGGGGGCGGCGAGCGCACCCGCAAGCAGCTGCGCTCGGCGACCAGCCGCCTCCACGAATGCGTCCTGCTCATCGAAGACGCCGCCCCCGACGTCGTCGACGCCCGCGCCGCCGACGTCCTGCGCCGGCGTGCCATCGAGGTCGAGCTCGCCGTGCAGTGGCTGGTGATCACCGTCCAGCGCACCTGCTCCGACGAGCTGACCGCGGACGTCCGCGACGACCTCATCGCCCGGCTCGCGCGGTTCCGCGCCCTGATGGAACGCGACCCGCGCGAGCTGCCGCTGATCAGCCAGACCGGCGAGTACAGCCGCATGCTCGTCGAAGGCAGCCGCATCGACGAACACGCCGCGCCCGGCGACGGCGTCCGCAAGGCGCTGGCCGAGCTCGCCCTGGCCGACGACCGCGCCCAGCGCGCCGCGGCGCCGGAGTCCACTCCGGACTCGATCGAGGACACCGAGGACGACGAACCGGCGCCGAAGTTCGCCTACGACAACCAGACCCGCAGCGCCATCCAGGCCGTCGTCGGCGGCGGGCTCGCGGTGCTCGGCGGTGAACTCGTCTCCCACCAGCGCTGGTACTGGGCCGTGCTCACGGTGTTCGTGGTGTTCATCGGCGCCTCCAGCGCCGGCGCCACCTTCGTCAAGGGCGTCCGCCGCCTCGGCGGCACCCTGATCGGCATCGTCGGCGGGGTCCTGCTCGCCCTCCTCGTCGGCGGCAGCACCCCCGCCACGCTCGCGCTGATCCTGGTCTGCGTGTTCGGGATGGTCTACAGCGCCCGGATCTCCCAGGTGGTGATGGCGTTCTTCGTCACCAGCATGCTCGGCCTGCTCTACAGCCTGCTCGGCACCTTCAGCCTCGAAGTGCTGTGGATCCGCGTCGCCGAAACCGCGGTCGGCGCCGCCGCGGGCATCCTCGCCGCGGTCGTCATCGTCCCGGTCCGCACCCGCGCGGTCATGCTCGACGACATCACCGAGGTCCTCGACGAGCTGGCGGAGTTCCTCGAGCACACCAGCGGCCTGCTCGCCGGCGAAGAGAACGTCAACATCATCGAGCTCTCCCGCGACCTCGACCGCGCCGTCGAACAAGTCCGGACCACCATCGAGCCGCTCACCCACCCGGTCAACCTGCGCAGCGCCCGCCGCGACTACGGCTGGCACGTGCTCACCACCCTGGAGACCATCGCCTTCCGGGCCCGCCACGTCGCCGCCCGCGCCCAGCCCGGGCAGCTCGCCGGCGCCGGCGCCGACGCCGACCGCCTGCGCCAGTTCACCGGCCGGCTGCTGGCCAACATCGACGTCGTCCGCAAAACGCTCGAAGCGCCGGGTGGCCCCACACCCGGCACGCTCGTGCGCGACGACGGCACCCCGGTCTCCGACCGCGTCGAGCAGGCCGAAACCCGTGCCGTCCTCTCCAGCCTCAGCCACCTCGACGAGGCGCTCGTCTCCCTCGGCCGGGTCTTCGGGCTCCAGGCGACCGACCCCCGGGCCGCGGTCAAGCCATGACCGCCGGGGCGGCGCGCTGCCGAGCCGCGCCGCCCCGGGGTTCACCGTTTCCCGGTCACGGACAGGACAACCACGCGAAGTGGTACGTCGTCGTGATGCTGCCGTCGGTCGAGTCCATCGTGACGTAGCTCGTCGTCTTCTTCGGATCCGACGACCCGGCCGCGGCCCGCAATTCCGTGTTGATGTTCAGATTGCGTTCCTCGCCGCACGGCTTGAACACGATCGCGCCGACCTCGGTCGAATCCGTGAAATGCCAGTCGTCCTCGAACGCACCCGCCAGCGGATGCTGGATGTACGCCGTCGGGGAATTCCCCTGGAAATAGTAGTTGGCCCTTTCCAGGCCGGTCGAGCCCCGTTCCAGGTGGGCGAATCCGCGGTAGTCGGCCTGCGCGATTCCGTAGGTGAACCCCTGCGGGACGTGCACCCGCAGGCCGATCTGGCAGTTCTTCCTGGCGTCCAGCGGACCGGCGCCCACCCCGACCAGCGCCGTGTAGGCGCTGTAGGTCACGGTGAACGCCGTGTTGTCCTGCGAAACCGCCACGGCCGACGTGCCCGCCGGGCAGCCGGTGCCATTGGCGTTCACGACGTCGATGACGATTTTGTCGGGCGGCGGAGGAGTGTTCCACGAATGGGGGGTGACCACAGAGGACAGCGCCATGACGGCAGCAACGACCGCAGAAAGCATCGGAATCCTTCCCAATACCTGCGAATTGGGGACGGGGGCGCGACCATGGTAGCGAAAGGATCATGGAAGCAAACCCCGCTGAACGGAGCAACGCGCCGTAGTCGTCCCACCACGCGGCATTGCTCACATTCCGACAAATTCCGTTCTTCCCATTCACCGGGGCACGGATAAATCGTCCGGAAAACGATTTCGTGCCGCCGGACCGCCCGGCCACCGCGGCGATCACCCCCGCGTCGTCCGGTCAGTCCAGTAAGGCCGCGGCCCGCCCCAGCGTCCGGATTCCGGCCACCGGCCACGGACCCGCCGTGATCACGACCGCGTGCTCGATCCCCCAGCTCGCGAACTCCGCGCACCGCCGCGCGAACGACTCCGCCGACTCACCCGGCGACAACCGCGTGCTGATCGTCTTCTCGATCTCCCCGTACGGCCGCCCCACCTCGTCGCAGTGGCGCCGCAGCACCGACAGCTTGTGGCGCACCGTCTTGCCGCCGTCCGGGATGTCGAACACGTTGCACGCGTCGGCGTAGCGGGCCACGAGCCGCAGCGTCTTCCGCTCACCGGCGCCGCCGATCAGCACCCGCGGCCGCCGCACCGGCAGCGGGATCCCGATCGGACGGTCGAGCCGGTAGTGCGCACCCTCGAACGGCGAGGTGTCCCCCGCCCACATCCGCACCGCCAGCCGGATGGTCTCCTCCATCCGCTCGAACCGCTCACCCACCGGCGGGAACGGCAGGCCCATCGCCCGCGCCTCCCCGTCGTGGTGCCCGGTGCCGATCCCGAACCGCGCCCGCCCGCCGGAGAGGACGTCCAGCGTCGTGACGGCCTTGACCAGCAGCGCCGGCGGCCGGAACGTCACCGCCGACACCATCGTCCCCAGCGCGATCCGGCTGGTCCGCGCGGCGAGGAACCCCAGCGTCGTGTACGCCTCGAGCATCGCCGAGTCCGGGGTGCTGTGCGGGTCGGCCTGCAGCAGGTGATCTGCGACCCAGAGGGTGTCCAGCCCGGCGTCCTCGGCCGCCTCGGCGACCCCCGCGAGCTCGCCGGTCAGCTTGTCCGGCCACGAGAAGTCCGTGACCCCGATGCTCAGCTTCACCACTACCCCCTCGTGAGCAGTTCCATGTTGTGGCCGTCGGGATCCTCGAAGTAGACCCCGCGGCCGCCGTTCAGGCTGTTGACCTCGCCGGCCCGCTCGTGGAACGGGTCCGCCCAGTACGTGACGCCACCCGCTTCGATGCGCGCCATCGCCGCGTCGAAGTCGTCCTCGCCGACCAGGAACGCGTAGTGCTGGCCGGTAACCGCCTCGACGCGCAGGTAGTCCAGCGTCACGCCGTTCGCGAGCCGGACCGGCACGAACGGCCCGTCGACCGGGCCCGGCTCCAGGCCGAGGATCCCGGCCAGGAACGCCGCCGACTTCTCCCGATCGGTGACACACACGATCGTGTGATTCAGTTCAACGCTCATCGCCCGGCTCCCGGCGCCGGCGCGAACGGCGGCGGGCCGCCGATCGGGCTCAGGTGGATGCCGGCCAGCCGCCACGCCCCGTCGGCGCGGACCAGCACGTGCGTCGCGCGGAACCGGCCGTTCACCGGGTTCCCCTGGTGCTTCGCGACCTGCTCGTGCACGCCGATCGCGACCGCCGTGCCGCCGAAGTCGTGAACCTCGACATCGGTCCAGGACAGCTTCTCGGTGACCAGGTCACCGCCGCCGTAGCGCGCCAGCCACTGGTCGCGATCCAGGACGAACCCCAGCGGCCCGACCAGGCGGAACCCGTCGGCGACCAGGCCGGCCAGCACGGCGGTGTCGCCGCGCTCCTCGGCCGCGGCCCAGACCCGGCCGAACTCGCGGACCTGCTCTTCGGTGCTCATCGTGCTCCCCTTCCGTTCGATGAGCACAACGTTAGATCTCTAACCATTAGATGTCAAACACTTAGATCCCTCTGCTTCTGCGGTACGGTTCACCCCGTGCCACCACCCACCACCGCCCCCATCGGCGTCGTCCTCGCCCGCACCGCCAAAACCGCCGGCCGAGCCTTCGACCACGCCCTCGCCGCCGCCGGCGGCTCCCAGCCCATCTGGCAGATCCTCATCTCCCTCAAAACCCACCCCGTCGCCAACCAACGCGAACTCGCCGACGCCGTCGGCATCCAGGGCGCCACCCTCACCCACCACCTCAACGGCATGGAAACCACCGGCCTCGTCACCCGCCGCCGCGACCCCACCAACCGCCGCGTCCACCTCGTCGAACTCACCGAAACCGGCGAACACCTCTTCCACCGCCTCGCCACCGCCGCCATCGCCCACGACCAGCGCATGCGAAAAGGCCTCTCCGACGCCGAAACCGCCCAGCTCGCCGACCTCCTCCACCGCCTCGCCGCCAACGTCACCGACGACCCGGCCGGACCCTGATCGATCCAGCGAGAGTGACTGGACGCACCCGTCCGGCCACCACGAGGAGAGATAGGCTCACACGCACTAGCCAAAGTCGTCTCAAGCTGGAGAACCGTAATGACCCAAGCCCCTGTCAACGTGACCGTCACCGGCGCCGCCGGACAGATCGGCTACGCGCTGCTCTTCCGCATCGCGTCCGGTCAGCTCCTCGGCCAGGACGTCCCGGTGAAGCTGCGGCTCCTGGAGATCCCGCAGGCGGTCAAGGCGGCCGAGGGCACCGCCATGGAGCTCGACGACGGCGCGTTCCCGCTCCTGGCCGGCACCGACATCTTCGACGACCCCAAGCAGGCCTTCGAAGGCACCAACATCGCCCTCCTCGTCGGCGCCCGTCCCCGCAGCAAGGGCATGGAGCGCGGCGACCTCCTCGAGGCCAACGGCGGCATCTTCAAGCCCCAGGGTGAGGCCATCAACGCCGGCGCCGCCGACGACATCAAGGTCCTCGTCGTCGGCAACCCCGCCAACACCAACGCCCTCATCGCCCGCTCGCACGCCCCCGACGTGCCCGCCGACCGCTTCACCGCGATGACCCGCCTCGACCACAACCGCGCGCTCGCCCAGCTCTCCAAGAAGCTCGGCGTCCCCGTCACCGAGCTCAAGAAGCTCGCCATCTGGGGCAACCACTCCGCCACCCAGTACCCCTCGGTCCAGCACGCCGAGGTCGGCGGCAAGAGCGTCGAGGTCGACCAGGCCTGGCTCGAGAGCGACTTCATCCCCACCGTCGCCAAGCGCGGCGCCGCCATCATCGAAGCCCGCGGCCTCTCCTCCGCCGCCTCGGCCGCCTCCGCCGCCATCGACCACGTCTACACCTGGGTCAACGGCACCCCCGAAGGCGACTGGACCTCCGCCGGCGTCGTCTCCGACGGCTCCTACGGCGTCGCCGAAGGCATCATCTCGTCCTTCCCCGTCACCGCCAAGAACGGCAAGTACGAGATCGTCCAGGGCCTCGAGATCGACGACTTCTCCCGCGCCCGCATCGACGCCTCCGTCGCCGAGCTCGTCGAAGAGCGCGACACCGTGCAGAAGCTCGGCCTCATCTGAGCCGTGATGTGAAAAGGGGCCGCCGTCCACTCAGGACGGCGGCCCCTTTTCACGTCAGTGTCAGTACCGGATCCGCGCGAGCTTCCCGACCTCCAGCGCCGTCCACACCGCACCGTCCGGCCCCACCGCGATCCCGTGCGGCTCCGACCCCGGCGTCGGCAGCTCCAGCTCCGCGACCTCGCCCTCCACCGTCACCCGCGCGACCCGGTTCGCACCCCACAACGTCACCCACAACGCGCCGTCCCCACCCGCGACGATCGCGTGCGGCCGCGAAGCACGGTCCGGCAACGGGAACTCGGTCACCACACCGTCAACACCGATCCGGCCCACCTGACCCGCACCGATCTCCACGAACCACAACGCCCCGTCCGGACCCGCCGTGATCCCCACCGGCGCCGCCGCCTCCGTCGGCACCGGATACACCGAAACCTCACCGTCCGTCGTGACCCGCCCGATCGCGTTCGCCTGGTTCAGCGTGCACCACAACGCCCCATCGGAACCCGTCGTGATCATCGACGGAAACGCACCCGACACCGGCAGCGGAAACTCCGTCACGTCTCCGTCCACCGTGATCCGGCCGACCCGATCGGCGTTGATCTCGGTGAACCACAACGCCCCGTCCGGACCCGCCGTGATCCCGTACGGCGTCGGCACCTCGAACGCCGAAACCACACCACCGGTCGTGATCCGCCCGATCCGGCTCCCCTGGTACTCCGTGAACCACAACGCACCATCCGGACCCGCCGTGATCACCGTCGGCCCCGTCGTCTCCGGCGCCAGCTGGTACACCGACACCTCCCCGGCCGCGAACCGGCCGATCTGTCCGCTGTGGACCAGCGTGAACCACAACGCCCCGTCCGCCCCGGCCACGACCCCGTACGGACCCGCACCCGGCACCGGAAACTCTTCGACCGACGGCATTCGCATCCCCATCCCGGCGATCGCCCGGAGCGAAACTCGCACGCCCACAGCGAACGACGATCACCACCACACCCCCAGCACCCTACGGTCGGCCCCATGACCCTTCTCGCCGTACCCGACATGCAGGCACCCGGCCAGACCCTCAACGACTCGGTCTACGAACAGCTCCTGCGCGACCGCATCATCTTCCTCGGCTCCGAAGTCACCGACGAGACCGCCAACCGGATCATCGCCCAGCTCCTCCTGCTGGCCGCCGACGACCCCGCGAAGGACATCACCTTCTACCTCAACTCACCCGGCGGCTCCGTCACCGCGGGCATGGCCATCTACGACACCATGCAGCTCGTCAAACCCGACGTCTCCACCTGGGGCCTCGGCTTCGTCGCCTCCATGGGCCAGTTCCTGCTCTCCTCCGGCACCCCCGGAAAGCGCTACCTGCTCCCCAACACCCGCATCGTCATGCACCAGCCCTCCGCCGGCATCAGCGGCGCCGCCACCGACATCGCCATCCAGGCCGAGGTGTTCGGCAAGATGAAACGCCGCATCGCCGAAATCACCGCCCGCCAGACCGGCCAGAGCGTCGAACGGATCACCACCGACGCCGACCGCGACCGCTGGTTCGACGCCGACGAAGCCCTCGCCTACGGGTTCGTCGACCACATCGTCACCGGCGAACAGGCCATCACCGCCTGACCCGGGGTGGGCGGCCCCGAAGAGCCGCCCACCCGGTCCCCGTCAGCAGTGGCTGGTCAGCCGCATGCTGTTGATCCGGTCGAAGAACCCGGCGTCGAACGACCCCGCGTCGAACCACCACGTCCACGTGTTCTTCACGGTGCCCCGCACGAACTTCGGGTCACCACCGTGCACGATCGGGCCGAGCACAAAACCGGAGCTGTCCACCGCGACCGGCCACATCAGCCACGCGTCGTTGCTGTCGCTGCTGACGATCACCGCCTCGAACGTCGCGCTGCCGTTGCGGTTCAGGGTCCACTTCGCCTGGTCCATCGTGCAGTCGCCCGCCGTGATGCGACCCCACGTGAACCAGCAGGAACCCGCGCCCGTACAGGTCGCTTCCGCGGTCTGCGTCCCCGCCGACGCCGGCACGACGAACAGGCTGCCCATCGCCGCGGCGACCATCGCCAGGACGACCGACGCCCGACGCATCTTGCCCATCATTTTCCCTCCCCGGGTGTAGCCGAATCCATGCCAGCCAAAAGCTAGCTCTCCGGCGGGCCCGGCGAAGGTCGCGGACGTGCGGCTGCGGGGGAAGGCGATACTGCCCGAGCGGCCCCGCTTTTCGTTGCGGTTTTTGTATCAACGGTTCTGGGGCCGGATTTTTCTTGAAACCGGCCCCAGGGTATAGGGCGTTATACAGTTGAAGAGTGCTCAGACTCCGTTGAGTCCTCGGCGCTTGAGGAGGGGTTCGATCTCGGGGTCGCGGCCGCGGAAGGCCCGGAAGGCGTCCATCGGGTCGAGGGATCCGCCGCGGCCGAGGAGGGTGCGGCGGAAGTGGTCGCCGTTCTCGCGGGTCAGTCCCCCGCTCTCCCGGAACCACTGGACGGTGTCGGCGTCGAGGACTTCGCTCCAGATGTAGGAGTAGTACCCGGCGCTGTAGCCGCCGCTGAAGATGTGCGCGAAGTAGGTGGTGCGGTAGCGCGGCGGGATGGCTTCCACCGCGACGCCGGCCTTCACCAGCGCGTCGGTTTCGAACCGCTGGACGTCTTCGACGCGGTCGTCGACGCCGAGGCGGTGCCAGGCCTGGTCGAGCAGCGACGCCGCCAGGTATTCGGTGGTGGAGAAGCCTTCGCCGTACTGCTGGGCCGCGAGGAGCTTCTCGACCTGCTCGGCGGGCAGCGCCTCGCCGGTCTCGTGGTGCTTGGCGTAGTTGGCCAGCACCTCCGGCCACAGCATCCACATCTCGTTGACCTGGGACGGGTATTCGACGAAGTCGCGGGGCACGTTGGTGCCGGAGAACGTCGGGTAGCGAACGGCCGAGACGAGGGCGTGCAGGGCGTGGCCGAACTCGTGGAACGCGGTGACGACCTCGTCGAAGGTCAGCAGGGTCGGCTCCCCCGCCGGTGGCTTGCCGACGTTGAGGACGTTCACCACGACCGTCTTGCGGCCGAGCAGCTCGGACTGGTCGACGAAGGTGTTCATCCAGGCGCCGCCGCGCTTGGCGTCGCGGGTGTAGAGGTCGAGCAGGTACAGCCCGAGCGGGGTGCCGTCGGTGTCGAAGACCTCGAAGGTCCGGACCTCCGGGTGGTACTTCGGCAGGTCGTGCCGTTCGGTGAAGGTGAGCCCGTACAGCTTGGTGGCGGCGAAGAAGACGCCGTCGAGGTAGACGCGGTCGGCCTCGAAGTACGGCCGCAGGGCCTCGGTGTCGACGTCGAAGCGTTCACGCCGGACCTGGGCGGCGTAGTAGGGCCAGTCCGAGGGCCGCAGCGACGCGCCCGGCACGTCGGCTTCGAGCAGCTGCTGCAGTTCCGCGGCTTCGGTCCGCGCGTTCGCGACCGCCGCCGGCGCCAGCCGCTCCAGGAGCCCGGCGGCGGCTTCCGCGGTCTTGGCCGTCTCGTCCGCGATGACGTACGCCGCGTGGTTCGGGTAGCCGAGCAGCGCGGCGCGTTCGGCGCGCAGCCGCACGATCTCCGCGACGACGGTGTTGTTGTCGAACTCGTTGCCGCCGTTGCCCCGCGCCATCGACGCGGTGTGGATCCGCGCGCGGACGTCGCGGTCGCGCAGGGTTTCCAGCGGGGACGCCTGGCTCGTCGGCAGCGTCAGGCTGAGCACGTACTTGCCGGCTTCCCCGCGGGCGGCCGCCGCCTCGGCCGCGGTGGCGATCGCGCCGTCACCGAAGCCGGCCAGCTCCGCGCGGCCGGCGATCACGACGGCCAGGGTGTTGGTGTCCTTGAGCAGGTTCTGCTGGAACCGGGTCTGCAACGTCGAAAGCTGCTCGTTGAGCGCGCGCAGGCGGGCCTGCTCGGCCTCGCCGAGCCCGGCGCCCGCACGGCTGAAGTCGGTGTGCTGGCGCTCCAGCAGCCGCAGCGACTCCTCGTCCAGGCCGAGCTCGGCGCGCCGCGCGTGCAGGGTGTCGATGCGGGCGAACAGCCGGGGGTCCAGGTGGATCGCGTCGTGGTGGGCCGCCAGCTTCGGCGCGAACTCCGCCTGGATCGCCTGGATCTCGTCGGTGCTGTTGGAGCCGGACAGGTTGTAGAACACGCTCGCCACCCGGCCGAGCAGCTCGCCGGAGCGTTCCAGCGCCACGATGGTGTTGTCGAACGTCGGCTCGGCGTCCTGCGCCGCGATCGCCTCGATCTCCGCCGCGTGCTCGGCCAGCCCCGCTTCGAACGCGGGCCGGTAGTGCTCGTCCGCGATCCGGTCGAAGGGCGGCAGGGCGTAGGGCAGTTCGCTGGGTGCGGCGAACGGGTTGTCCGGCGAAATCATCGGGGCAGGCTCCTGGTCGGGGAGAAACACTCGGTCCCACCACCCTACGGGTCACCCCGGTGCCGATGTCAGCGCTTTCCGGAGGTGGCCAAGCTCACCGGCCGGTGGTACCGCCGACGACGGCGTCGCTGGTCCCGGCGTCCTTGGTGGCCTTTTTACCCCGTTTCGCCGGCTTCGGTTCCGGCGGCACGATGCCGCTCAGGTCGGCGCTGTGGTCGTTGACGCGGAGCACGAACGGCCGCGTCTCGGTGTAGCGCACGACCGAGATCGACGACGGGTCGACGACGATCCGCTGGAAGGCGTCGAGGTGCTGGCCGAGCGCGTCGGCGAGGATGGACTTGATGACGTCGCCGTGGCTGCACAGCAGCCAGACCGCGTGGTCGCCGTGCTCGGCGGCGATCCGCCGGTCGTGGGCGCGGACGGCGGCCACCGAGCGCGCCTGCATCTGGGCGAGCCCCTCCCCGCCCGGGAACACCGCGGCCGAGGCGTGCGCCTGCACGACCCGCCAGAGCGGCTCCTTCGCGAGGTGCTTGAGCTCCTTGCCGGTCCAGTCGCCGTAGTCCACTTCGGACAGCCCCGGTTCGACGACCTTCTCGAGCCCGCGCGCGGCGGCCAGCGGGCCGACCGTCTGCTTGCACCGCAGCATCGGCGACACGACGAGCCCCGCCAGCGGGACGCCTTCGATCCGCTCGACCAGCTTCTCGGCCTGGGCACGGCCGGTGTCGTCGAGGTTGACCTTCGGGGACCGCCCGGCCAGGACCCCGGAGCCGTTGGCCGTCGACTTGCCGTGCCTCAGCAGAATGACCGTACTCACGGCCACCACACTACGGGGGCGCCGATCATCCGCGCGGGTGACCGGCGCCCCGGGTGGTCAGTGGCCGACCGGACCCGCGTTCGGGTCCAGGACGCCGGTGAAGATGAGCACGAACAGCAGCACGCCGAGCACGAGCCGGTACACCACGAACGGCACGAAGCTGCGCTTCTTGATGTAGGACATCAGCCAGGCGATCACGGCGTACCCGACCCCGAAGGCGACGAGCGTGGCGAGGATTGTCGGGCCCCACTGCGCCGGCACGTTGCCCGAGCCGATGTCCTTGAGCTTGTACACCCCCGACCCGAACACCGCCGGCAGCGCCAGCAGGAACGAGTACTCGGCGGCCTCGGCGCGGGTGTAGCCCAGCAGCAGGCCCGCGCTGGTCGTGCCGCCCGAGCGGGAGACACCCGGGATCAGCGCGAGCGCCTGGGCGAAGCCGAACCCGAGGCCGTGCGGCACGGTCAGATGGTCCAGTGTCCGCTCCTGCTTCCCGATCCGGTCGGCGACCAGCAGGATCAGGCCGAACACGATGAGCACGCTCGCGGTGATCCGCAGGTCGCGGAACGCGCTGTCGATCTGGTCCTGCAGCAGCAGGCCGAGCACCACGATCGGCAGCGAGCCGATGATGATCAGCCAGCCCAGCCGGGCGTCCGGGTCGCGGCGCCAGTCCGGCTTGTACAGCGAGAAGAACCAGGCCTGCAGGATCCGCCCGATCTTCTTCCCGAAGTAGATGATCACCGCGAGCTCGGTGCCGATCTGGGTGACCGCGGTGAACGCCGCGCCCGGGTCGTCCCAGCCGACGAGCGCCGCGACGATCCGCAGGTGCGCGCTCGAGGAGATCGGCAGGAACTCCGTGAGGCCCTGGACCAGGCCCAGGACCAGTGCTTCGAACCAGCCCACGTCAGGCCACCCCCGCCTTCTCGATCGCGTCGGCGGCCGTGCGCAGCGCGGCGGCCGGGTCCGGGGTGAACGGCGACACCGACAGGGTCGTCACGCCGGCCTCGGCGAATTGGGTCATCTTCTCCGCGATCCGTTCCTCGGGACCCAGCAGCGACGTCGCGTCGAGGAACTCCAGCGGCACCGCCGCCATCGCCCCCGCCCGGTCGCCGGCCAGGTACTTTTCCTGCACTTCGGCCGCCTCGGCTTCGAAGCCCATCCGGCAGGCCAGCTGGTTGTAGAAGTTCTTCTCCCGGCTGCCCATGCCGCCGAGGTAGAGCGCCGCGTACCCGCGGACGGCGTCCGCACAGGCCCGCCAGTCGTCACCGGGGACCAGCGGCACGGTCGGGACGACGTCGAAGCCCTCCAGCGACCGCCCGGCGCGCTCGGCGCCGGCCCGCAGGTGCGCGAGCTGCTCCCCCGCGTGCGCCGGCGAGAAGAACACCGGCAGCCAGCCGTCGGCGAGCTCGCCGGTCAGCTCCAGGTTCTTCGGGCCGATCGCGGCCAGGTAGAGCGGGATGTGCTTGCGGGCCGGGCGGACGGTCAGCCGCAGCGCCTTGCCCGGGCCGTCCGGCAGCGGCAGGGTGAAGTGCTCACCCTCGTGGGCCAGCCGCTCGCGCCGCAGCGCCTTGCGCACGATCTCGGTGTACTCCCGGGTGCGGCCCAGCGGCGAGGTGAAGCGCACGCCGTGCCAGCCCTCCGAGACCTGCGGGCCCGACACCCCGAGGCCCAGCCGGAACCGGCCGCCCGACAGCGTGTCGAGGGTCGCCGCCGTCATGGCGGTCATCGCCGGGGTCCGGGCCGGGATCTGCAGCACCGCGGCGCCGACGTCGATCCGCGCCGTCTGCGCCGCGATCCACGTGAGCACCGTCACCGCGTCCGAGCCGTAGGCCTCCGCGGCCCACACGACCGCGTACCCGAGGTCGTCCGCCTGTTTCGCCAGGGCCAGGTTCGCGGGGTCGTTCCCCGCTCCCCAGTAGCCGAGATTGAGTCCGAGTCGCACGGGGCCGAACCCTAACGGGGGCCCTCGACCACGACACGACTCACCTTGGTCAGGAACTGGCAGTGCCGCCCACTAGGCTCGGCGGTCGTGGAAAAGCGACTGCTCGGCCGCTCGGGACTGCGGGTCTCGAGGATGGCGCTCGGCACCCTGTCCTGGGGTGGCGACACCGACGCGGAAGAAGCGGCCAGCCAGCTGGTCGCCTTCGTCGACGCCGGCGGCACCCTGGTGGACACCGCCGACATCTACTGCGAAGGCGAGAGCGAGCGGGTGCTCGGCTCGCTCCTGGGCGACCTCGTGCCGCGCGACGACGTCATCGTCGCGACCAAGGCCGTCGCCCGGCGCACCGACGGCCCCTTCGGCGGCGGCGCCTCCCGCGGCGCGCTGCTCACCGCCCTCGACGGCTCGCTCAAGCGGCTCGGCACCGACCACATCGACCTCTGGCAGCTGCACGCCTGGGACGGCTGCGTGCCCCTCGCCGAGACACTCGCCGCCCTCGAGTACGCCGTGACCAGCGGCAAGGTCCGCTACGTCGGCGTCTCCAACTACTCGGGCTGGCAGCTGGCGACCGCCGCCGCGACCACCGCGGCCGTCGCCCCGATCGTCTCCACGCAGATGGAGTACTCCCTGCTGGAACGCGGTGTGGACCGCGAGGTCGTGCCCGCCGCCGAACACCACGGGGTCGGCCTGCTGCCCTGGGCGCCGCTCGGCCGCGGGGTGCTGACCGGCAAGTACCGCACCGGCACCCCGTCCGACTCCCGCGGCGCGTCGGCCGGGATGCTCGCCGGGTACGTCGAGCACCACCGCACCGACCGGGCCGCCCGGATCGTGCAGGCCGTCGCCACCGCGGCCGACGGGCTCGGCACGTCCCCGCTCGCCGTCGCGCTGGCCTGGGTCCGCGACCGGCCGGGCGTCGTCGCCCCGATCGTCGGCGCCCGCGACACCGGTCAGCTCACCGGTTCGCTGACGGCGGAGGAGATCACCCTCCCGCCCGCCATCCGCTCCGCGCTCGACGACGTCAGCGCGATCGGCGTCGGTTACCCGGAGCGCTGGCCGCATTAGGTGTCTGTTGGGTGACATGCACGTGACGGCAAGACCATCGTGGAGGATGCTGGTGAAGACCGCCCGTCGAGGGACACCTGGAGGCAGCAACGTGCGTCGGTTCGCCGCCGTGTCGTGGGTCGTGATCCCGCTCGCCGGTGTCCTGGTGCTCTCGGGCTGCTCGTCGGCCAAGCCGGACAGCGACGAGCTCCAGATCGTCGCGAACCCGACGGCCGCGCGCCCGGCGGTCTCCCCCGCGGTCACCGTGAAGCCGGCCGGCCAGGTCCTGCCGGGTGGCGCGGTCTCGGCCGTGGCCGTCGACCCTAAGACCTCGACCCTCGTCGTCGCGCTTTCCCAGCCGCCGTCGCTGCAGCTGTACAACCTCAACGCGCTCGCGTCCGCCCCGGTGAATATGCCGTTATACAGCAAGGCCGAGCGGCTGACCGTGACGCCGGGGCGGGTCGAGATCGCGGAACCGGCGCGGGGTGTGGTGCAGCAGCTGAGCCTGCCGGACCGGAAGCTGACCGAGACGAAGACGGGCGGGCAGCCGGCGTCGAGCATCGTCTACGGCGCCGACCGGCTGGTCGCGATGGGGCCGGCGAAGGACATCCAGGTGCTGCCGGCGGCGGGTCCGGCGCGGTCGATCGGCGGGCAGCTCTACAGCGCCGACGACGTGGTCGACACCGGCCGCGGGGTGGTCGTGCTGGACCGGCTGCGGACGGCGGTGTTCTCGGTGGACGTGGCCGCCGGGAAGGTCAACGAGGGTCTGCGCGCCGGTGACGGCGCCGCGAACGCCGTGGCCGACTCCTACGGGCGGGTGCTGGTGACCGACGTGCGCGACGGCGCGCTGATCGCGTTCTCGGCGTCGCCGCTGATCATGCGGCAGCGCTACCCGGTGCCGGGCGGCGCGTACGGGATCGCCTACGACGCGAAGCGGAGCCTGGCCTGGGTGACGCTGACCGAGCGCAACGAGGTGGTCGGGTTCGACGTCCGCGGGGGCGAGCCCGTGGAGAAGTACCGGTTTCCCACCGTGCGCCAGCCGGACTCGGTCGGGGTGGACGAAACCAGCGGCCGGGTGGTCATCGGCTCGGCCGCCGGAGAAGGGACCCAGGTGATCCAGCCATGACGACGGTCAGCGAGGCGGTGGTCGAAGGGGATTGGGAGTACCGCCGCCTGCACCTCCCCCCGGGTGTGTCGCGGCGCGCGGCGATGATCCAGCTCTCCATCCACGCGGAGTTCGCGGGCTGGGAGCTGCGGAACGTGCGGTTGTACGCCGACGGCACGCGCCGGGTCTGGTTGCGCCGCAAGAAGACCTCCGAAAGCCTGCCCGGCGGCCTGCCGACCTAGGCCGTCAGCCGAACACGCGGTCCAGCCAGGCGCTCCAGGCCTTCTCCTCGGTCACCGCGTCCGCGCCCGGGGCGAAGACGTGGTGCGAAGCGATCATCGGGCCGTGGAACCCGCGCAGGAAGCGGTACATCGCGTCCGCGGTACGCACACCCGCGTTCTGCTCGTTCACGGCGTAGACCACGCCCTCCTGCGGCGCCCGGCCGTCGAGCGAGAGCCGCACGCGGTCGCCTTCGGCAGGCCGCGCGGGAAGACCGAGCGCGGCGCCGAGCCGGGTCCAGGCGTCGTCCCAGTCCCCCACCGGCGGACCGAACACGGTCAGCGGCACCGCCGTGCGGCCGGCGAAGTGCGTGACGTACTCGACCAGCGTGCGGAAGAACATCGCGCCGCCCCCGGTCATCGCCTCGAACTCGTCCTCCCAGTCGTCGCCGGGCAGGAAGCCGCTGGTGACGCAGCGGATCACCGAGCTCCCGCCGTCGCGGCCCTCGATGAGGAACTCGTAGCCGATCTTCCGCCCGTCCGGCGCGGGGTCGCTGCCGTAGACGAGCTTCTCGAGCGGGTCCCACTCCCGGATCCGGTACTCCGGCTGGTATCCGCCGAAGGCGCCGCGGACCACACCGCCGGTGCCGCCCTCGACCTCGTTGCGGCCCATGAACCACGAGTCGATGCCCGGGCCCGTCGCGATGGCGTCCCACAGCTCTTCCGGCGAGGCGTCGACCTCGGCGGCTTCGGTCAGCTCGAACTCGTGCCCCATCTCAGGACTCCTCCGGGACGCTCGGGTGCACGGCGACGACCACCCGGTGCGGGCGGCCCTTCTCGGCCGTCTCGTCGTGGTACTTGCCGACCAGGGTCGTGACGGCGGTGGCGAGCTCCTCGGCGAACGCCGCCCGGTCGGCGGCGGAGGCGAACCGGACCTCACCGTCGAGCGCGAAGGTCGCGACACGCTGCTGGGCCTTCGCCGCCCCGGTGAGCAGCAGGCCGACGTCACGCACCAGCCGGCCGGCGACGGCCAGCAGCCACCGAGCGGAGAGCCGGTCCGGCGACTGGGCCGGATCCGGCTGCACCGCGGCCAGCGCGGCCGGCGAGATGACGTACGACGACGCCGTCGCGCGCATCATCCGCTCGGTGACGTTGCCCTTGCGCCGCTCCTCGACCAGCTCCACCAGGCCGTGCTTCTCCAGCGCGCGCAGGTGGTAGTTGACCTTCTGCCGCGGCAGCTCGACCCGCGCCGCCAGCATGGTCGCCGAGGCCGGCTGCGCCAGTTCGGCGAGCAGCCGGGCCCGGATCGGGTCGAGCGACACCTCGGCCGCCGCCGCGTCTTCGATCACCGCCACGGAAAACATGGGTCCAGCATCGCTTCCGAATAGAGAAGTTGTCAAGAACTCTCGTCTTGTCGGCGAAGTGGCCGCGACCGCCAGACGACGTCGCGCGCGGGGTCGCCCGTCGGGCTCGGTTCGACCCGGTCCACGGCGAAACCCTCACGCTCGTAGAACGCTCCGGCGCGCTCGTTGGCCGCGAAGTGCTCGATCCACAGCCGCCCGTCCTCCGCCGGCAGCTGTGCGGTGAGGGCTTCGAGCAGCCGTGGCCCCAGCCCGCCGCCGCGCCGGCCGGGATGGACGTAGAGCTTGTAGACCACCGGACCGGCCGCACCCCGGCCGCGCTGGCCCACCCCGACGAGGTGCCCGCCGTCGTCGGCGACGACCACCAGGCCCTGAGCCACGGCCGCGCCGACGTGCGTCTCGTTCCACCAGACGCGGACCTGCTCGCCGGCGGCGGCCGCGCCGATCAGCGGGGTGTAGTGCGGCCGGACGTGCGTCGCACCGAACCGGCAGATCGCCGCCACGTCGGCGGCCGCCGCCACCCGGACGACCGGTCCGGTACGGAAACCCATCGCGCCCCTCCCCTGGATCGAACTCACTCCTGCCGATGAGCGGCGTTGACCATCGCGACGACCCGCGGCAGCACCTGCGCGGCCGCCTCCAGCGGCACGACGTGCCCCACCCCCGGCAGCACGACCGCCGTCCCCGCATCCAGCCCGCCGACCCACTGCTCGACGTCGGACGCGCGGACGATCCGGTCGCGCTCCCCCACGATCGCCGTCACCGGCAGGCCACTGACCTGCGACAACGCCGCCTCGCGCGCGTACGCGTCCAGTGCCGGGCGGAACAGCGACACCGTGTGCGGCCAGTTGCCGCGGATCATCTTGACCGTCAGCTCGACCAGGTCGGGGTCCGGATCGTCGCCGAAGAGCCACCACCGCAGGCCCGCGCTGACCGCCCGGCTCGTGTGCTCGCGGACCACCCCGAAGAGCTTCGACCCGAGCACCGCCTCGAGGTCGCGGGCCAGCTTGCCCAGCGCGTTCGGCCAGGCCGCCGACACCTCCGTCGCCAGGGTCCCCGACGACGTCGCGAGCAGCACCAGGCCCGACACGCGCGCGGCGAACAGCTCCGGGTGCCGCTGGGACAGCGACATGATCGCGAGCCCGCCCATGTCGTGGCCCACCAGCACCACCCGCCCGGCCGGGACCTCGCCGGCCAGCAGCTCGGCGAGGTCGTCCCCGAGCCGTGCCATGGTCGCCGTGCCGCGGCGCGCCCGCCCGGACCCGCCGTGGCCGCGCTGGTCGTAGGTCAGCACGGCCACCGGCCCGTCGGCGGCGTCCGGCACCAGCGGCGCGATCCGGCCCCAGCTGCGCTGGTCCAGCGCATAGCCGTGGACGAACACCACGGTCACCGGCGCGACCGGGTCGCCCCTGCGGATGATCTGCAGGGGCGTGCCGTCGGCGAGCGCGAACTGCGTCATCAGGACGTGCGCAGGAACCGGTCCAGCACCCGGGTGCCGAACTTCAGCGCCTCGACCGGGACCCGCTCGTCGACGCCGTGGAAGAGCGCCGAGAAGTCGAGGTCCGCGGGCAGCTTCAGCGGCGCGAAGCCGAAGTTGCGGATCCCGAGGTCCTGAAAGGACTTCGCGTCGGTGCCACCGGAAAGCATGTACGGCAACGTCTTCGCGCCCGGGTCTTCGGCCAGCACGGCGGCGGTCATGGCGTCGACGAGCGCGCCGTCGAACGTCGTCTCGACCGGCGGGAGCTCCATCCACTCCTTCTCGATGTCCGGGCCGAGCAGCTCGTCGAGCTCGCGGTCGAACGCCTCCAGGCGGCCCGGCAGGATCCGGCAGTCCACGGCGGCCTCGGCGACCGACGGGATGACGTTCGACTTGTACCCGGCGGTGAGCATCGTCGGGTTGGCGGTGTCGCGCAGGGTCGCGCCGATCATCCGGGAGATGTTGCCCAGCTTGGCGACCGAGCCCTCGAGGTCGTCCTCGGGGAAGTCCCAGCCGGTGATCTCGGTGACACCGGCGAGGAACTCCTTCACGGAGTCGGTCAGCACCAGCGGGAACCGGTGGTTGCCGAGCTTCGCGACGGCCTCGGCGAGCTTCGTCACGGCGTTGTCGCGGTGGATCATCGACCCGTGCCCGGCGGTGCCGCGCACCCGCAGCTTCATCCAGCGGATGCCCTTTTCCGCCGTCTCGATCAGGTACGCGCGGACGTCGTCCTTGAGCGTGATCGAGAACCCGCCGACCTCGCTGATCGCCTCGGTGACCCCCTCGAACAGCTCCGGCCGGTTCTCCACCAGCCACTGCGCGCCGTACTTCCCGCCCGCCTCTTCGTCGGCCAGGAACGCGAACACCAGGTCGCGCGGCGGGACGACGTTGTTCATCTTGTAGTGGCGGGCCAGCGCGAGCGCCATCCCGCACATGTCCTTCATGTCGACGGCGCCGCGGCCCCAGACGTAGTCGTCCTGGACCGCGCCGGAGAACGGGTGCACCGACCATTCGGACGGGTCGGCGGGGACGGCGTCGAGGTGGCCGTGGATCAGCAGGCCGCCCCGGGACCGGTCGGCGCCCTCGAGCCGGACGATGACGTTGTGCCGGTTCTTGCCGCCCGACTCGACGTAGGTGATCTCGTAGCCGGCGTCGGTCAGCTTCTCCGCGACGTACTCGGCCGCCGCCCGCTCGCCGACCAGGGTGTCGGGGTCGCCGGTGTTGGTCGTGTCGATGCGGATGAGCTCGCTGGTCAGCGTGACGGCCTCGGCCGCGGCGGCTTCGATCAGGTTCGGTTCGGTCACCGGCCATTCCTATCACCCGCGGGACCGGCGCCGCTGGCTGCGGGATCAGCCGCGCTCGAGGGCCGAGACCACTTCGGACACCGGGCGCAGGTGCTGGTTGAGGATCCGCAGCGCCTCTTCGGCGTCGTGCGCGTCGAGGGCGGCGACCAGCGCGCGGTGCTCGGCGTCGATCACCGGCAGCCGTTCCGGCCGGGCCTCCAGCGCCCGCACGGCGACCCGCTGCTGACGCGACCGGAGTGTGTCGTACAACTCGGTCAGCACGCTGTTGCCCGCCGCGTTCACGATCGCGCGGTGGAACGCGCGGTCCAGGCCGGACACGGCGAACCAGTCACGGGCCTTCCCGGCGTCGTCCATCTCCTCGATCAGGCCGGCCATCTCCGCGGGCGCCCCGGCGCGGGCGGCGCAGACCGCCGAGATCGCGTGCCCTTCGATCAGCCGGCGGCTCTGGTAGACCTCCTCGAGCTCGCGCGCGGTCACCGTGCGGACCTGGGCGCCCTTGCGCGGCAGGAGGCTGATGAACCGCTCGGCCTCCAGGCGGTGGAACGCCTCGCGGACCGGGGTCCGAGAGACTCCGGTCTCGCCGGAGACCCAGTGCTCGTCCAGGAACCGGCCGCCTTCGAGCTCACCGGCGATGATCCCGTCGCGCAGCCAGGCGTAGACGCGGTCCCGGGCCGGGCCGGCCGGCACGCTCGTGGTCATGCTGCTCCCCTCGTCGGGGTCAGCTTAGCGTCTGGACCGACAGATATCCATCGTGTATACACGGTGCACACAACGACCGGAGCTACCGTCGTCCGTGCGCAGGAGGTTCCCCGATGTCCCCAGTCCCCGCCGACCGGCGCTACGCCGTCTGGCTCTCCGACCCGTCGTTCGCGGCCGCCGAAATCGCCCGCGGCATCGGCTACGGCGCCGCCGTCCTCGACATCGAGCACGGCGCGTTCGACCTGGCCGACCTCGAGCGGTTCGTCCCCTTCCTGCGCGCGCTCGGGCTCGACGTCCTCGCCAAGGTGCTCGGCCCCGAGCGCGGCCCGATCCAGCAGGCCCTGGACTTCGGGGCCGACGCCGTGGTCATCCCGCACGTCGAAAACGCGGCCCACGCCAAAGCCGTCACGGCCTTCGCGAAGTTCCCGCCGCTGGGCGACCGCAGCTTCGCCGGCGGGCGCACCACGGGCTATCGCGGCTTCTCCGACGAGTGGGTCACCGCGCAGGACCGCGGCACCCGCTGCCTGCCGATGATCGAGGACGCCGGCGCGATCGAGGACATCACCGAGATCCTGGCGCTGGACACCGTCGACGGAGTGTTCGTCGGGCCGTCCGACCTGTCGCTGCGCCGCGAGCGAGGCGCCTACACGCGCGAGCCCGGCGACTTCGCCGACCTGAAGCGCATCGCCGACGCCGCCCGCGCCGCCGGGAAGCCGTGGGTGCTGCCCGCGTGGAGCCACGAGGAGAAGGAGTTCGCCCTCGCGTACGGCGCCGGCCAGCTCGCGCTGACCATGCAGCACGGCGCGCTCGCCGCCGGGCTCACCGCCGCGTTCGAAGAGACCACGACGCTCGCGAAGCAGGCGCAATGACGACGGCCGAACGAACCCGGACCCGCACGGCGGGCCGCACCCGCTGGACGATCGCCGGGGTGCTCGGCGTCGGGTCGTTCGTCAACTACGTCGACCGCGTCAACCTCTCCATCGCCGGGCCCGAGATGATGCGCGAGTTCCACCTCAGCGCGGCCCAGCTCGGCGTGGTCGCTTCGGCGTTCCTCTGGACCTACGCGGTGCTGCAGCTGCCGATCGGCGCGATCATCGACCGGATCGGCGTCCGCTGGGTCAACCGCACGGCCGCGCTGCTGTGGGCCGTCGCGTCGTTCCTGACCGCCGCGTCGGGCGGGCTCGGCCTGCTGATGGCGTCGCGGCTGATCCTCGGGTTCGGCGAGGCGCCGACGATCCCGGCGGGCTGGAAGGCGATCGGGCAGTGGTTCCCGCGCTCGGAGCGGGGCCGCGCCACCGCGATCTTCGACGGCTGCGCCAAGATCTCCAACGTCCTCGGGATCCCGGTGATGGCGTTCCTCGTGACGGCGTTCAGCTGGCACGCGGCGTTCCTCTTCACCGGCGTCCTCAGCCTCGGCTACCTGCTGGTCTGGTGGCTGCTGTACCTGACACCGAAGCAGGCACTGGCCCGCGGCCGGCTCTCACCCGAGGAGTTCGCGTACCTGCGCGAAGGCGGCGCGGACGACGAAGACGCGCCGACGCCGAGCTCCCTCACCGGGCTGGGGCACCTGCTGCGCCGCCGCAAGACCTGGGGGCTCGCGCTCGGGTACGCGTCCTACACCTACGCCTACTACGTGCTGCTGACCTGGCTCCCCGGTTACCTCGAGAAGCAGTTCGGCGTGAAGCTGCTGGCCGGCGGGTTCTACACGATGATCCCGTGGCTGGTCGCGGTGCTCGCGCAGTTCCTCGTCGGCGGCATCGTGCTCGACCGGCTGATCGCCCGCAGCGGCGACGAGACGAAGGCCCGGCGGATCGTGCTCGTCGTCAGCATGCTCGTCTCGCTGTCGGTCGCCGGCGCCGCCTATGCCGGCTCGGTCGCGACGGCGCTGGTGTTCCTGTCGATCGGGGCCGCCGGGCTCGCCGTGTCGGTGCCGGCCGGGTCCAGCATCGTCGCCGTCATCGCGCCGGAAGGCTGTTCGGGCACGCTCGGCGGGCTGGTCAACTTCGTCGCCAACATGATCGGCATCGCCGCGCCGATCGTCACCGGCGCCGTCGTCGACCTGACCGGCTCGTTCGCCGGCGCGTTCCTCGTCACCGGTGTGGTGCTGCTCGCCGGGATCTTCTGTTACACCGTGGTGCTGGGCAAGCTGGACCGCATGCCCGCCGTTCCCAGGAAGGACGTCCGATGACGAACGTGGCTCTGGCGCAGTTCGCGCCCGGAGACGACAAGGCCGCCAACCTCGCGACCGTGACGAGCCTCGTCGGCGACGCCGTGGACCGCGGCGCCCGGCTGGTGCTGCTGCCCGAGTACACGATGTTCACAGTCCCCGCGATGGACCGCCGGTTCGTCGAGTCCGCCGAAGACCTCGACGGCGAGTTCGTCACGGGCCTGCGTGCCCTGGCGAAGGACCGCGACGTCGCGGTCGTGGCCGGGATGAACGAACGCCTCGACGGGGACCGGATCTCCAACACCCTCGTCGCCGCCGGTCCGGACGGCGCGGTCGCCGCCCTGTACCGCAAGATCCACCTGTACGACGCTTTCGGCTTCCGCGAGTCCGACGTCGTGCGGGCGGGCGAGATCACCGAGCCGGAGACGTTCGAGGTCGACGGCGTCCGCTTCGGTCTCCAGACGTGTTACGACCTGCGGTTCCCCGAGGTCACGCGCCGGCTGGCGGACGCGGGCGCGCAGGTCGTGCTGCTGCCGGCGGAGTGGGTGCCCGGGCCGCTCAAGGAGTACCACTGGAGCACGCTGGTGCGGGCGCGCGCGATCGAGAACACGCTCTACGTCGCCGCCGCGGGCCAGGCCGCGCCGACCGGGTCGGGCACCAGCCTGCTCGTCGACCCGATGGGCGTGGTGGTCACCTCGCTCGGCGAGCAGACCGGTGTCGCCGTCGGCGAAGTCTCTCCGGACCGGATCACCGAGGTGCGGGCGAAGAACCCGGCCCTGGAGCTGCGGCGGTTCGCGGTGGTGCCGCGCTAGCGTCCGGTCCACTGTGGACGACGGCGTTCGGCGAAGGCCCGCGGGCCTTCCCGGGCGTCGTCCGAACGCAGCACCCGCTGGTACGCGGGCAACCCCGACCGCATGCGCGCGAAGGCGTCCGGAATGGACAGTCCGGCGGTCGCGCGGCCGATCTCCTTGACCGCCGCGACGGCCAGCGGCGCGGACTCCGCGATCCGGGCCGCCAGCTCGCGGGCGACGTCGACCACCGCGTCACCCGGGACCACGCGGTTGACCAGGCCCCAGCGTGCGGCTTCGGCCGCGGTCAGCCGGTCACCGGTGAACAGCAGCTCGTTCGCGAGCACCTCGGGCAGCCGCCGCGGCAGGCGCAGCACACCGCCGGAGTCGGGCACCAGGCCCAGGCGGCACTCGGGCAGCGCGAACTCGGCGTGCTCCGCCGCGACGACCAGGTCGGCGGCGAGGGCCAGCTCGAACCCGCCGCCGAGGGCGAGGCCGTTGACCGCGGCGATCACCGGTTTGCCGAGGTCGAAGAACTCCGTCAGCCCGGCGAAGCCGCCGTCACCGTGGTCGGCGTCGACGGCTTCCTCCGCCTTCAGGTCCCAGCCCGCCGAGAAGAACCGCTCCCCCGCGCCGGTCACGATCCCCACGCGCAGCGTGTCGTCGTCTCGCAGCCGGGCGAACGCTTCGTACAGCGCGCGGCTCGTCGGGACGTCGATCGCGTTCGCCTTCGGCCGGTCGAGCGTGACCAGCAGGACGCCGTCGGCGGCCTCGGCGCGGACGCTCACCGCCGGATCCCGATCGACCGGCCGACGCCGTCGGGTGGTCCCAGCGGCTCGTGCGCGCGGGCGATGTCGGCGAGCTTTTCGCCGACCGCAACGGGAAGGGGCGTCGCCCGGGCGGCGGCGATGTCGACGTGCACCAGCAGCTGTTCGGCGGTCGCCAGCAGCCGGTCGTCCGCCTCGGCGAGGATGCGGTGGAAGAAGTGGATGCGTTTGGTGTCGTGGTCGAGCAGCTGCAGCGTGCAGCGCAGCCGGTCACCCTCGGCGGCCTCACCGAGGTGACGCAGGTGCGTCTCGACCGTATACAGCGAGCGGCCCGCCGCGCGGTAGGCGTCGTCGACGCCGATCAGCCGGAAGAAGGCGTCGGAGTTGTCCCCGACCGCTTCGAGGTAGCGGGACTCGCTCATGTGGCCGTTGTAGTCGACCCACTCCGGCGGCACACGGGTCCGGAACAGGCAGAGCGGTGCGTCGATCATCGGCGATCACCTCCGGGACCAGTGATATTGCGCTTCGACTGACTCATCAGTCAAGGATTGCGATTCTCGCAACTCGGGGTTACCGTCTCGGGGCATGGACGAATCCGCCGAGGTGCGGGACCGGGTCCGCGGCCTGGTCAAGGCCGTGCCGGGGGCCCAGCGGGAGTTCGCCGCCGCGATCGGGCTCGACGAGACGAAGCTGTCCAAGGCGCTGAACGGCACCCGCCGGTTCTCGCCGCACGAACTGGTCCGCGTCGCCGAGCACTGCGGCGTCACGGTCAACTGGCTGCTCAACGGCAGCGACGACGCGCTCACCGTCACCGCGGTGCCCGCGCCGGCGACCCGCCTCGCGAGCGACGACCCCGACCACCTCGCCCAGTCCGAACCACGCCGCCGCATCCTGGAGACGGCCTGGACGCTGATCGCCGAACGCGGTTACCACAAGGTGCGCATCGCCGACATCGCGCAGGCGTGCGGCACGAGCACCGCCACCATCCACTACCACTTCCCGAGCAAGACCGAGGTCCTCAACGAAGCGTTGCGCCGCAACGTGAAGCTCGCCTTCGACCGCCAGGTCGCGGAGCTGCATTCGATCTCCGACGCCCACGAGCGGCTGCACCGCCTGGTCGAGCTGCAGCTGCCGACCGACGGCGTCCTGCGCGCCGAGTGGTCGGTGTGGCTGCAGGTGTGGAACGAGGTCTCGCTCGACCCGTCGTTCCGGTCGCTCTACCACGACTCGATCAGCCGCTGGGAACGCACGATCGCGATGACCATCCGCTCCGGCTGCGAGCAGGGGGTCTTCGCGGTGACCGACCCGGACTTCGCGACCACCCGGCTCACGGCGCTGATCGACGGCCTCGGCATCCAGGTGCTGACCGGCCGCCCCGGCAGCACCGCCGAAACCATGCGAGAACACCTGCACGACTTCATCGAAAGCTCGATCGTCCAAGGAGCCTGATGAACCACGAGGTCATCGTCACCTGCGCCCTCACCGGGGCCGGGGACACCGTCGGCCGGAGCCCGCACGTGCCCGTCACGCCCGCGCAGATCGCCGCGAGCGCCGTCGAGGCCGCGAACGCCGGGGCCGCCGTTGTGCACATCCACGTCCGGGACCCCGAGACCGGTTCGCCGTCGCGGGACGTCTCGCTGTACCGCGAAGTCGTGCGGCTGGTGAAAGAGTCCTGTGTGGACGTTGTCGTCAACCTGACCGCCGGCATGGGCGGTGACCTCGTCATTGACCAGGAAGACCCGCTCAAGCCGGTCGACGGCACCGACCTCGTCAACGCGCTGGACCGGCTGCCGCACGTCGAAGAGCTGCTGCCGGACATCTGCACCCTCGACTGCGGGTCGCTCAACTTCGGTGAGGGCAGCCAGCTCTACGTGTCCACTCCGGACATGCTGCGCGCCGGGGCCAAGCGGATCCAGGAGCTGGGTGTCAAACCCGAGCTGGAGATCTTCGACACCGGGCACCTGTGGTTCGCGTCCAAAATGGTCGAAGAGGGCCTGATCGACGCTCCCCCGCTCTTCCAGCTCTGCATGGGCATCCCCTACGGCGCGCCCGTCGACCCCGGGTTGCTGCAGGCCATGGTCAACCTGCTTCCGGAGAAAGCGCAGTGGGCGTCGTTCGCCATCGGGCGTGACCAGATGCCGTGGGTCGCGCAGTCGGTGCTGCTCGGCGGGCACGTCCGGGTCGGGCTGGAGGACAACCTCTACCTGGCCAAGGGGGTCAAGGCGACCAACGGCCAGCTCGTGGAGCGCGCGGTCGGGATCGTCCAGGACCTCGGCGCCACCGTGGTAAGCGCTTCCCGCGCCCGCGAGATCCTCGGCCTGAAGGAGCGTGTCCATGCCTGAGACGGTCGCGTGTGTCGGCGCCGGCGTGATCGGCGGGGGTTGGGTCGCGCACTTCCTCGCCCAGGGCTTCCACGTCCGCGCCTGGGACCCGGCGCCGGACGCCGAGGCGAAGCTGCGACGGCTGGTCGACGCCGCCTGGCCGGCGCTCACCTCGCTCGGCCTCGCCGAGGGCGCGAGCCGGGACAACCTCGTGGTCACGGCCACCCTCGCCGAAGCCGTCGCGGACGCGGTCTTCGTCCAGGAGAGCGCGCCCGAGGACCTCCCGCTCAAGCGGAAGCTGCTCGCCGAGATCGACGCCGTCACCCCGGCCGGGATCGTCGTCGCGTCCTCGACGTCCGGGTACGGCATGACCGAGATGCAGGCCGACGCCGTGACCCCGGGCCGCCTGGTCGTCGGGCACCCGTTCAACCCGCCGTACCTGATCCCGCTGGTCGAGGTCGTCGGCGGCGAGCGGACCGACGCCTGGGCCGTCGAGCATGCCGCCGAGTTCTACCGGCGCGTGGGCAAAACTGTGATCACCATGGACCGCGAGGTCCCGGGCTTCATCGCGAACCGGCTGCAGGAGGCGCTGTGGCGCGAAGCCCTGCACATGGTCGACCACGGCGAGGCCACCGTCGAGCAGATCGACACCGCCATCACCGCCGGACCGGGCCTGCGCTGGCCGGTCCAGGGGCCGATGCTCACCTTCCACCTCGCGGGCGGCGAAGGCGGGATGGCGCACATGCTCGACCACTTCGGCCCATCGCTCAAGGCGCCGTGGACCCGTCTCGAAGCGCCGGAGCTGACGCGGGAGCTGCGGGACGCCGTGGTCGACGGCTGCGAGGAGGAGGCCGGCCAGCGCACGATCGCGGACCTGATCGCCGAACGCGACCGCGCGATCATCGCCGTCCAGCGCGCCGTCGAGGAGGCCCGTGATGGCTGAACTGTCCTATCGCGACAAAGTCCGTCCGGAGTGGATCGACTACAACGGCCACCTCTCCGAGCCGTACTACGTCCTCGTCTTCGGCGACGCGACCACGCACCTGATGGACGTCGTCGGCCTCGGCCCCGAGCGCAGCGGGTCCTCGCTGTACACGGTGGAGGCCCACGTCCGCTACCTGCGCGAAGTCGGGCCGGACGCCGAGCTGGACGTGACCACCAGGGTGGTCGGCCTCGGCGCGAAGAAGGTCCGCCTCTGCCACGAGATGCGGGTCGCGGGTGACCTCGTCGCCACCGAGGAGATCCTCGCCATCCACGTCACGGACTCGAGAGCGTCGCCGCTCCCCGCCGAGGTCGCGGAGCGGCTGCAGCACCACGTGAGCCCGGTCCCGGAGTACGCGGGGCGCGCCATCACCTGACCCGAACCACCCGCTCCCACCGGAAGTCCCCACCATGGAAGAGCGATGTAGGCCTCTCACCCGACGAAGCTTCCTCGCCGTCACCGGCGTGGCGCTGCTGGCCGCCGGCTGCGGCGCGACGTACGCCGCGCCGGTGCCGACCGGGCCGCCCCGAGCCGGCGGCCGGCTGCGCGTCGGCGTCACCGGCGGTGGCGCGTCCGACACCCTGGACCCGCACACCCCGGCGACCAACCCGGACATCGCGCGGGTGATCAACCTGTACGAGCCGCTGCTGAACCGCGACCACGACTACCGGCTGGAGCTCCTGGTCGCGCAGTCGCTGACGGCGTCACCGGACGCCCGGACGTGGACGGCGGTGCTGCGCGACGGCGTCCGCTTCCACGACGGCCGCCCGGTGACGCCGGCCGACGTCGTCGCCACCTTCAAGCGGATCACCGACCCGAAGGACCCCAAGAGCGGGGCCGCCGGGCTCACCATGCTGGCCGAGGTCGTCCCGAGCGGCGACCGGGCCGTCGAGTTCCGGCTGAACACCCCGAACGCCGGCTTCGACGACCTGCTCGGCCAGTACTCGCTCGGCATCGTCCCGGCGGACTTCGACCTGAAGCGCCCGATCGGGACCGGCCCGTTCAAGGCGGGCTCGTTCACCGCCGGGCTGCAGAGCACGTTCACCCGCAACGAGCACTACTGGCGGCCCGGGCAGCCCTACCTCGACGAGCTGACCCTGATCAACTTCGCCGACGACGACGCCCGCATCAACGCGCTCCTGTCGTCCCAGGTGGACGCCATCGACCAGGTGCCGGTGGCGCTCGTCGACGTCCTGGGCAGCGACCCGCGGATCGCCGTGCTCACCTCGGAGACCGGCACCTGGCTGCCGTTCACCATGCGCGTCGACCGGCCGCCGTTCGACGACGTCCGGGTGCGCCAGGCCATGCGGCTGGTCGTGGACCGGGAGCAGATGATCAACCAGGTCCTCAGTGGACAGGGCAGGCTCGGCAACGACCTCTACGCGCCGTTCGACCCCGCGTACGCCAAGGAGCTCCCCCAGCGCAAGCAGGACATCGAACAGGCCAAGCGGCTCCTCGCCGAAGCCGGGCACTCCACTTTGGACGTCGAGCTGGTCACCGCGCCCATCCAGGCGGGCGCGGTCGAGGCGGCGCAGGTGTTCCAGCAGCAGGCGAAGGCCGCGGGCGTCAACGTCAGGATCCGCAAGCTCGACACCACGACTTTCTACGGCGAGAACTACCTGTCGTGGGACTTCGCGCAGGACTTTTGGTACACCCGCAACTACCTCCCGCAGGTCGCGAACGGCTCGCTGCCGAAGTCGCCGTACAACGAGTCCCACTGGCAGGACCCGGAGTTCATCAGCCTCGTCACCGAAGCCGGGTCCACAGTGGACCCGGCCGCCCGCGCCGACCTGCTCCGGAAGGCGCAGAAGATCGAGTACGAACGCGGCGGGCTGATCGTCTGGGGCTTCGTCAACCAGGTCGACGCGCACCAGAAGTACGTCGCCGGGCTGGTTCCCGACCGCACCGGGATCTCGCTGAGCGGGTACCGGTTCCGCGCTGCCTGGCTCTCCCGCGGGCAAGGAGGCGTGAGATGACACGGCTGATCCTGCGCCGGCTGCTCGTCAGCGTCCTCGTGCTCTGGGTGGTGTCCCTGCTGGTCTTCGTCGCGACGTTGCTGCTGCCCGGCGACCCCGCGCGGGCCATCCTCGGCCAGCAGGCCACCCCCGAACGCGTCGCCGCGCTGCAGCACCAGCTGCACCTCGACCTGCCGGTGTGGCAGCGTTACCTCGACTGGCTCGGCGGGCTGTTCACCGGTGACCTCGGCACGTCGACCTCGACCCAGGGCCCGGTCACGGCGCTGCTGGGCGAGCGGATCTCGGCGTCGCTCGTGCTGCTGGTCGTCGCCGCGGTGCTGGCCACGCCGCTCGGGCTGGCTCTGGGCACGTGGAGCGCGATCCGCCGCGACCGCGCCGCCGACCAGGTGATCTCCGGGGTGAGCCTGGTGATCGCCGCGCTGCCCGAGTTCGTCATCGGGGTCGCGCTGGTCGTGTTGCTCTCCACGACGGTCTTCAAGGTCTTCCCGTCGGTGACGATCACCGCGCCCGGCGAGGCGGTGTGGGACCAGCCCGCCCAGCTCGTCCTGCCGGTGCTCACGCTCGTGCTGGTCGTGACGCCCTACATCACCCGGATGATGCGGGCGACGATGAACGAGGTCCTCGACAGCGGGTACGTCGAGATGGCCCGGCTCAAGGGTGTCCGCGAGCGGACCGTCCTGGTGCGGCACGCGCTGCCGCACGCGATCGGGCCGGTCGCGCAGGTCGTCGCGCTGCAGCTGGCGTGGCTCGCGGGCGGTGTGGTGGTCGTCGAGTTCCTCTTCCGCTACCCCGGTATCGGCCAGGCGCTGATCGACGCGGTCGGCAAGCGGGACGTCGCCGTCGTGCAGGCGGTCACGCTGCTCATCGCCGCGGTCTACATCGTGGTGAACCTGCTGGCCGACGTCGTCGGCATCCTCGCCAACCCGAAACTGCGCACGGAGGCAGGCCGATGACCGCCGTCGAACTCCCCGCCGCCGTCGGCCCGGCCGTCCCGCCGGTGCGCCCGGCCGGGCTCTTCCGCACCGCGTGGGCCTTCCCCAAGGCCAAGATCGGCGCGGGGCTCACGCTGGTGGTGGTGCTGATCGCGCTGCTCGGGCCCTGGCTCGGGCCGGTGCTCACCGGGCACACGACCACGGACTTCGCCGGGAAGCCGTTCAAGCCCGACGGGCTCGCCGGCACCGACGGCCTCGGCCGTGACGTGCTGACCCGCTTCCTCGGCGGCGGCACGACGCTGCTGCTCTACGCGGTGCTCGCGACCGCGCTCGGCATCGTGCTGGGCGCCCTGCTCGGCATGGTCGCCGGGTACGGCGGCGGGCGGCTCGACAGCCTGCTCATGCGCGGCAACGACGTCCTGCTGTCGTTCCCGCAGCTGGTGATCGCACTGCTGGCGATCGCGGTGATCGGGCCGGAAGGCTGGCTGCTGGTGCTGGTCATCGGCCTGACGCACGCGCCCCGCACCGCGCGGGTCGCCCGGCAGGCCACTGTCGCCGTCCGCGGCCACGACTACATCCGCGCCGCGGAGATGTACGCCGTGCCGCGGTCGCGGATCCTGCTGCGGGAGATCCTGCCGAACATCACCGGCCCGCTGATGGTGGAGATCGGGCTGCGGCTGACCTACTCGATCGGCTACATCGCGTCGCTGTCGTTCCTCGGCCTGGGCATCCAGCCGCCGTCGGCCGACTGGGGCCTGATGATCAACGAGAACCGGATCGCGCTGGTCGTCCAGCCCTGGGGCGTGCTGCTGCCGGTGCTGGCGATCGCCGCGCTGACCGTGGGGACCAACCTGGTGGCCGACGCGCTGGCCTCGGCCGCCGCCGGCCGGAAGCGGGAGGCGCGCGCATGACCGCCGCACTGGAAGTCACCGGGCTCGCCGTGTCCACTGTGGCCGGAGCGGCCGTGCTGGACGACGTCTCCTTCGCCGTCGCCCCCGGCGAAGTGCTCGCGCTCGTCGGGGAGTCCGGGTCCGGCAAGACGACCGCCGGGCTGGCCGCGCTCGGCCACTTCCGGCGCGGGCTCGCCGTGTCCGGCGGCCGGATCACCGTGTGCCCGCACGGCGGCGACCCGGTCGACGTCCTTTCCCTGGACGGCGCCGCCCGGCGGCGGCTGCGCGGCAGCACCGTCGCCTACATCCCGCAGGACCCCGCGCTCTCGCTCAACCCGGCGCTGCGGATCGGACTGCAGATCGCCGAGGTGCTGGAGACCCACGGCTACCCGGGCTCGGTCGACGACCGCGTCGGCGAGGTCCTGGCGGAGGTCGGGCTGCCGGTGGACCCGGCGTACCGGCGGCGCTACCCGCACCAGCTCTCCGGCGGGCAGCAGCAACGGGTCGGCATCGCGATGGCGTTCGCGTGCCGCCCGGCCGTCGTCGTGCTCGACGAGCCGACGACCGGCCTCGACGTCGTCACCCAGGCCCTGGTGCTGAAGACGGTCCGGACGCTGACCGCCGGACACGGGGTCGCCGCGCTCTACATCACGCACGACCTCGCGGTGGTCGCCGAGATCGCCGACCGGGTCGCGGTGATGTACCACGGGAGCCTCGTCGAGTGCGGCCCGGCTTCGTCGGTGCTGCGGAGCCCGTCCCACGCCTACACCCGGCGGCTGCTGGACGCCGTGCCGGACCCGGACGCGACCTCGCCGCCCCCGCCCGCCGCCGAGCCGGTGCTCGCGGCGAAGGGCGTGTCCGTCGCGTATGGACAGAACGTCGTCCTGCGCGGGGTCGACGTCTCGGTCGCGCGCGGCGAGTGCGTGCTGCTGCTCGGCGAGTCCGGCTCCGGCAAGACGACGCTGTCGCAGTGCATCGCGGGCCTCACCGGCGCCTACACCGGGACGGTCTCGCTGGCCGGCACCGGGCTGGCCGTCTCGACGCGGCAGCGGTCGGACGACCAGCGCCGGCGGATCCAGTACGTGTTCCAGAGCCCGTTCTCCTCGCTCAACCCCCGCAAGACCGTCGCGCAGTCCATCGAGGTGCCGCTGACCCGGCTGACGTCGCTGTCCCGCACGCAACGCCGGGAGCGGGTCGCGGAGATGCTCGACCGGGTCCGGCTCGGCCGGGCGCTGGCCGACCGGCTGCCGGACCAGCTCAGCGGCGGCGAGCGGCAACGCGCGGCGATCGCCCGGGCGCTGGTGACCACCCCGGACGTGCTGGTCTGCGACGAGGTGACGTCCGCTTTGGACGTCTCGGTGCAGGCCACGATCGTCGAGCTGCTCGGCGAGCTGCGCCGGGAGCTCGGCATGGCGATGCTGTTCGTCACCCACAACATCGCGCTGGCCGGCGAGGTCGCGGACCGGATCGCCGTACTGCAGGGCGGGTCCATCGTCGAGGAAGGTCCGGTGCGGACGGTGCTGGACGCGCCGTCCCACGCTTACACGCGGGAGCTGCTGGCCGCGACGCCGCGCCTGTGAACGGCACGGTCGCGCCGGGGTTCGAGCCGGTGCGGGACGCGTTCGCCGCCGTCCTCGACCGGACGGCCGGCGGCGCGGCGTTCAGCGTCGTCCGCCGCGGCGAAGTCCTCGTCGAGCTGTGGGGCGGGCCGGGCTGGACGCGGGACACCCTGGTCGTGCTGTTCTCCGGCACCAAGGGGGTGGTGGCCACCGTGATGGCGCTGCTGACGGCACGCGGGCTGCTCGACCCGGCGGAGCGGGTCGCGGCGTACTGGCCGGAGTTCTCGGCCGGCGACGCGCGCGTGTCCCACGTCCTCTCGCACACGGTGGGACTGCCGTACGTCGAGGCGGACGTGTCCTTTCTGGACAACCACGCGAACGCCGTCGCGCTCGCCGCGCAGCGTCCGTTGTGGACACCCGGCTCGCGGGTCGCCTACCACGCGGCGACGTACGGGTACCTCTGCTCCGAGCTGGTCCGCCGGGTGACGGGGCAGAACGCGGGCGCGGTCGTGCGCTCGCTGCTGGCGGGCTTCGACGTCCACCTCGGCACGCCCGCGGCCGAAGACCACCGCGTCGCGCCGCTGACGCGCTCGCCCGACTACCGGATCAGCACGTTCCTGCACGACCCAGAACGCCGGAAGGTCGTGACGCGGATGTACCGCGGGCTCCTGGAGCCGGACACGATCAACTCCGTCGAGTACCGCCGCGCCGAGCTCGCGGCGGGCGGCGCAACCGGCACCGCGGCGGGGATGGCCCGCCTCTACGACCGGATCTGCGCGGGCCTGGTGCCCGAGCCCGTCCTCTCCGCCGCGACCCGCACGTGGTCGTCGGGACAGGACGTGCTCAACGACCGCCCGGTCCGCTTCGGCCTCGGGTACGAGCTGGCGGACCCGCTGGGCACGTACGGCCCGGTGGCCGAGGCGTTCGGCCATTCCGGCGCGGGCGGCGGCCGCCACGGCGCGTGGCCGACCGAGGGGCTCGGGTTCTCGTTCACCACTAGCGAGCTGCAGTCCGAGGACGTCGACGACCGGGGAAAGTGGCTGCTGACGACCTTGGCGGACTGCGTCGGCCGCTAGGCGACCGTCGCGATCGTCTCCCCCGGCACCGGCGGGCAGGTCAGCAACCGGTGCGGCGGCGGCTCGGCCGTGCCCGGCTCGACCAGGGACGCGAGCAGCCGGACCGCCGCGCGGCCCAGCGCTCGCCGCGGCACCTCGAACCCGCTGATCTCCGGGCCGGGCGTCCCGGCCGGCGGCCGTCCCAGAACCGCCAGCGAGACGTCGGCGGGTACCCGGATCCCCGCCTCGCGCAGGGCCCGCTGGGTCGCGTGGAAGACCGCGCCCGTGTCGGTTTCCTCCACCACCAGGGCTGTCACGCCGTCGTCGAGCCAGCGGCGGACCGCGGCCGCGCCGAGGTCGGCGCCTTCGGTGCGGACCACCAGGCCCGGCAGGTTCAGCCCGGTGCCGGCGGCCGCCGCCCGCACCCCGCGTTCCCGGTCCCCCGACGACGGCGCGTCGTCCGGCTCGCGCAGGTAGCGGACCCGCCGGTGGCCCGCGCGCGCCAGCCGGGTGAGCACCTCGGCCGAGGCGGACACGTAGTCCGCGCCCACGTGCGGGATCCGGCCGCCGAGCTCGGTGCGGCGTCCGATGTAGACGATCGGGAACCCGCTCGCGAGCAGGTCGCCGATCGCGTCCACGGGCACGTGCCGGCCGAGGAACAGGCAGCCGTCCGCCAGGCGGGTGCGGCGGATCCGGTCGGGCACCGCGCTCGAGCCGGTGAACATGATCAGGTCCTTGCCGAGCGCGGCCGCCTCGGCCTCGACGCCGGCCAGGATCGGGTAGTAGGAGTCGGCGACGTCCACCGGGAACGCCGGGGTGAAGGTGTAGACGCCGAGGAGGTTGTTGCGCGACGACGCCAGCCGTTTCGCCACCGGGTCGGGCACGTACCCCAGCCGTTCGGCGGCTTCCAGCACCCGCAGCCGCGTCCGCTCCGACAGCCGGACCCCGGTGCGGTTCCCGCCCAGCACCACCGAGACCGTCGCCTGCGAAACGCCGGCGACGCGCGCGATGTCGGCCTGCCGGGGCCTGCCCATCGGGTACCTCGCTCGGGGTCGCCGGGGTCAGCTGATCCGATTCAGCGTGCAAGGCCTCCCCGGGGTCGTCAACCGTTTTGCCCGAAACTCCAGCAAACCTGTCCCGACCGTACTAATACGTATTACTCCATTGACCTCGCCGCCGGGACCGTGGCACCGTCGCCGCACACTTCACCGACGAAGGAGCCGCCATGACCCTCACCCGCCGCGGCCTGCTGGCCGGCACCGCCGCCCTCGGCGCGAGCGCGCTCCTGCCCGTGACGGCCGCCGCGGCCCCCGCCGGCTTCCCGGACTACCGGTACCAGCGGCTCGCGCTCGTGAAGAGCAAGCTGCGCTACAACCCGACCGGTGAGCTGATCTTCCCCTGCATCCGCGGCACCGCCGGCCGCATCCCGAACGCGCTCGGCGCGTACTACCTCTACTACGCGCCGCACGACGCCCCGGGCGGGATCTGCCTGGCCTACGCGGACTCCCTCGACCAGGAGTTCACCGAGTACGCGGGCAACCCGATCATCAAGAACTCCTGGCCGGGTGAGTACTCGGTCAGCCACGTGTCGTCGCCGCACGCGCTGTGGAACGACGACGTCAAGCGGATCTACCTGTACTTCCACGGCGAGAACACCGTCACCCGGCTCGCCAGTTCGGCCGACGGCATCCACTTCAGCTACGAGAAGGAGGTCCTGTCGACGAGGCTGCAGCCCGCGGGCACCACCGAGACGTCCTACGCGCGGGTGTTCCGCCAGGACCTGCCGGCGAAGAACGCCCGCTACGTCATGGTGTTCATGCTCAACAACACCACCAACCACCGCGACATCGGCTGGGGCTGGTCACCCGACGCGCTGAACTGGACGTTCTCGCAGACCCCGCTCGTGCGCCACACCGACGTCGGCGCGAACGACATCGGCGGCCCGCACCTGCTGTACCGCAACAACAGCACGTACGTCGTCTACAACACCGACCTCGCCCACGGCGGCAAGCTGATGATCACCGAGGTCGGCAACGACTTCTCGAAGCGCACCCACCTCGGGACGTTCCACACTCCCTTGACGGGCGCCCCGGACAACGGCCGTTCGGCGGCGCCGAGCTTCGGCACCTACCAGGGGCGCGAGTACATGATCTACGAGGCCGGGGAACGGTTGGCCGGGAACATCGCGATTGCCCGCGCGGTCTGAGGCGTCAGCGGGCCGAGTGGCGTAGGGCGATCTTGTGCTCGCGGGGCCGCGCTTGGCGCGGGGTGTCGTCGCCGGACCGAAGTTGCCGCAGCGCCACCTGCACGCGTCACTCCCCCAGAAGGCGGCGAGCCCGGGCCAGCACCGGCTTGTCCACCATCTTGCCGTCCACAGTGGACACCGAGTCACCAGCCGTCACAACACGGCGGGCCCATTCGCGCTCGGCTTCGGTCGGTGCGAACCCCGCTCGCACCATCTCCACCTGGCGCGGGTGTACGCACAGCTTCCCGCCGAAACCCATCCGGCGCGCGTACCGGACGTCGGCCGCGAGGCGTTCGTCGTTGTGCAGGTCGGTCGTGACGCCGTCCAGCGGGGGCGCCAGCCCGGCCGCCGCCGAGACGACGACCAGCCGCGAGCGCGAGTAAGCGAACGGCTCGGGATCCTCCGGCGCGACACCGAGCTCCGCGGCCAGGTCGACACTGCCGAACGCCAGCCGAGTCACCGACGGGACAGCGGCGAGCTCACCGGCGCTTTCGACACCTCGCGCGGTCTCGACAAGAGCGATCACCTCGCGGAACCCGGCCAGCACCCCGGCCACCTCGGCCTTCGGGACCATCACCGGCACCCCGCGCGCGGCCACCAGAGCGGCGTCGGCCTCGAACCAGGGCGTGCCCGGCGCGTTGATCCGGACCATCGCCGCGCCACCGTCGGCCAGCCAGGCGTCGACCGCGGTGCGCGCTGCGTCCTTGTCGGCCGGGGCGACGGCGTCCTCGAGGTCCAAGAGCACGACGTCGGCGCCGCTGGCCGCGGCCTTGGCAAAACGGTCGGGGCGGTCGCCGGGCACGAACAGGTAGGTCGTCGCGGTCACCCGGCCCAGCGTAATGCTCTGGGGGTATCACAGCGAGCGGAAAGGGTCTTGGACGCGGGCCTTCCGGCGGCCGAGAGTCGGAAGGGAACCACCACGACCACGAAAGGTCCACGATGAAGGTCTTCCTCACCGGCGGCTCCGGCTACGTCGGCCGCCCCACCGTCCGGGCGCTCGTGCGGGACGGGCACGAGGTGAGCGCGCTCGCCCGCAGCGACGCCTCCGCGCGCACACTCGTCGAGCTGGGTGCCCGGCCGGTGCCGGGCGGGCTCACCGACACGGCCGTCCTGCGCGAGTCGGCCGCCGCGGCCGACGGTGTCATCCACCTCGGCCAGCACTACGGCGACAACACCGCAGCGGTCGACCGCGCCGCCGCGGACGCCCTGCAGGAGGGCATCGGCGACCGCGGCCCGTACGTGCACACCGGCGGCGTCTGGGTCTACGGCGACACCAAAGGTGTCGTGGCCGAGGACGCACCGCAGAACCCGCCGGCCATCACGGCGTGGCGCGCGGCCAACGAGGAGCGCGTCCTGACCCACGGCGGCAACCCGGTGCTGGTGATGCCCGGCATCGTCTACGGCCTGGGCGGCGGGCTCATCGAGACGTTCTTCGCCGCGCCCGGCCGCGAGACCGGCTCGGTGCCGCTCATCGGCGACGGCTCGAACCACTGGGCCATGGTCCACGCCGAGGACGTCGCCGAGCTGTACGTGCTGGCGCTGCAGGCGCCGGCGAAGTCGGTCTACGCGGGGGTGAGTGGCCAGAACGTCCCGCTCGCCGACGTCGTCGAAGCCCTTACCGGCGACGTCCTGCGGCTCACGCTCGCCGAGGCCGTCGAGCGGATGGGCCCGATCGCGGAGGCGTTCGCGCTGGACCAGCAGCTGGCGCCGGCCCGCGCGCGCCGCGAGCTCGGCTGGGAACCCCGGCACCTCGACGCACTGAGGGAGCTGCGCGGGTAAGGGATGGCGGCGCGCGGAGTGCGTGTTCGCCCGATGCCGGCCCGGTGCCCTCAGGACGACCGTGGGACTCCTCAGCGGAAGCAAGAAGGAGTGCCATGCGAGGCGACTGGATCCACGACTGGGTGCTGGTGGAGATGGAGTACCGCGCCGGGCCGGCCCCGGCGGCGCGCCGGCCGCGCCCGGCATCCCGGCCATGGGCGACGCTGTGGGCGGGGTTGTTCACCGGGCACCGGATCGGGCTGCGGCACCAAACCCCGGTGACGGGTGGCTGACCCGGGGCGTCAAGCCGCGTGGACTCGCTCCACTGTCGCCACCAGGTTGTCCAGACCGGGCAGCACCGCGTCGGCGACGGCCGGGTCGTGCGGGTCGGCGTGGCGGTTGACCCACACCCGCCGGATGCCGAGCGCCGCCGCCGGGACCATGTCGTGGAAGTGGCTCTGCGCGACGTGCACCCAGTTCTGCCGCGACGCGTCGAACGACGAGGCGAACCGCTCGAAGTGGGCGTGCCCCGGCTTGTACCCGCCGACGTCTTCGGCGGTCACGATCGCGTCGACCGGGACGGCGAGCCGTCGCTGGGTTTCGCCGATGAGGTCGCGGTCGCAGTTGGTCAGCAGGGCGAGCCGCCAACCCGCCGCCCGCAGCGCGGCCAGCGCCGGGCGGGTGTCCGGGAAGACCGGCCAGTACGGCAGTCCGGTCGCGAGCACCGACGCGTCGTCGGGCACCAGGTCGAGCCCGGCCTCGGCGGCGGTCCGCCGCAGGGACTCCGCCAGCACCTCGCGGTAGCGCCGCACCGGCGTCTCGGCCTGCACCCGCGGCTCGATCCCGTTGTAGACCTCGAGCAGCTCCGCGCCCCGGCCGGGGAACAGCAGCTCGAGCCCGGTCGAGATGCCGTGGCGCCAGTCCACCAGCGTGCCGAAGCAGTCGAACGTCGCCCAGCGAGTCATGCCGTCACTCTGATCGCCGGCCCTCGCCCGCGCAACCGATGATCTCCGCGAACTCGGCCACGATCCGCGAGCGCCGGCTCGCGAGCCACGCCAGGCACACCTCGTTCGGCGGCAGGTCCTCGACCGGCACGTGCGCGACGTCGGGCCGGGTGTAGTACTCCGAAGTGGACAGCGGGATGACGGCGATCCCCTGCCCCGCCGCCACGTGCTCGAGCTTCTCCTCCACACTCCGGAACGACGGCGCCGCCACGCCCGTCCCCTCGCGCAGCTCGACCGCGACGTCCCGCCACTCCGGGACCGCGTCCGGGTGGTTGAGCAGGTGATCGCCGGCGAGGTCGCCCACGAGCACCGACTCCTTCCCGGCCAGCCGGTGGTCGGTCCGCAGCACCGCCACGCGCGGCTCCTCGAACAGCGGCCGGACGCTCAACCCGCGCCGGTCCACCGGCAGCCGGACCACGCTGACGTCGGCGCGGCCGTCGTGCAGCACTTCGGTCTGGTCCTCCCAGGTCGTGCGCAGCAGCGAAACCGAGAGGTCGGGATGCCGGGCCGTCAGCTCCCGGACGGCGTCGGTGACGGTGATGCCCGGCATGAACGCCACGGTGAACGCCGTGCCGCGCGCGGCCGTCGCCACCCGGCGCCGCAGGGCTTCGGCCGAGGCCAGCAGCGGACGCGCGTCGTCCAGCAGCTGACGGCCGGCGTCGGTCAGCGCGGTGGACCGCTTGTCCCGCCGGAACAGCTGAGCGTGCAGCTCGCCTTCCAGCGCCCGGATCTGCCGCGACAGCACCGGCTGCGCGATGTGCAGCCGCGCGGCGGCCCGCCCGAAGTGCAGCTCTTCGGCGACCGCGACGAAGTACCGAAGCTTGCGCAGATCGACGTCCACTCCGACCTCCCTGAGACCCCCAGGGTATTACGCGTGCGCGGTGAGGAACCGCGTGAGCGGCGGGTTCACCGCATCGGCGTGCGTGAAGCTCAGGAAGTGGGCGCCGTCCTCGACGACGACCAGGGGCTCGGCCGCGGGCAGCGCGCCCGCAAGCTCCTCGGCCCGCTCGACCGGGTAGGCGAGGTCGGCCGAGCCGTGCAGGACCAGGGCCGGGCAGGAGATCTCGCCGACCCGCGCGAGCACGCTGTCACGGTCGACGAGGGCGTTCATGGTCAGCGTGAGCTGGTCCGGCGCCACCGTCGCCCAGCGCTTCTTCCACTCCTCCGCCGGGAAGGGGCCGAAGCAGATCTGGGCGACGCCGTCGAGCACCGGCGGCGGCGCGCTCCCGCTGACCCACGCGTCGAGCACCGCCCGGTACCCGGTCGCGACCGCGGGATCCTCCGCCGCGGCCGACGTGCCGAGCACCGCGATCGACGACACCCGCGAAGGCGCCAGCAGCGCCATCCGCAGCGCGACGAACCCGCCCTGGCTCGTCCCGACGACGGCCGCGCGCGGGACGTCCAGCTCGTCGAGCACCGCCAGGACGTCCCGGGCGACGTCCCAGTAGTCGAACGGCCCGGTCGCGGGGGTGCCGCCGTGGCCGCGCTCGTCGACGGTGACGCAGCGGAAGCCGTCGAACGCCGCCAGCTGCGGGGCGAACATCCGGCCGTCCATCAGGAAGCTGTGCAGCAGCACGACCACCGGGCCGGACCCGCCGTGGTCGGTGAAGGCCGGAAGTGTCATCGATCCTCCGAGGGGAAGCTCAGCCGGCGAACCGGCCCACGGCGACGAACACCGCCAGCACCAGCAGCACGACGTTCATCGGCAGCGCCTTGGTCTCCTTGCGGCGCCCGTGGACGATGATCGCACCGATCTGGACGATCGCCAGCCAGGTCGCCGCCAGCGGCGTCAGCACCGGCGCGATGTCGAGCGCCCACGGCAGGACCAGGCCGATCGCCGCGAGAACCTCGATGCCGCCGATGGCCTTCACCACCGGCCCGGAGAAGTCCGCCGTCCACCCCATGTTGGGGTTCTCCAGCAGCTTCTCCCGCGGCGTCAAGAACTTCATGCCGCCGGCGAAGACGTACAGCGCGGCTTGGAAACCCGCGGCGACCCACAGGGCGATGTTCACGAGGACTCCAGACTTCGGAAGGGGTAGTTGAACACTACATCACTTCCGGAGACAGGACCTCAACTTGGCGTGATCGTGATCGACCCGCCCGGCCGCAGCGAGATCGTCCGCTTCCAGGCGCCGGCGCGCACCTCGGTCCGGGTCCCGCCGACGCTCCGGACCACCGCGCGGGTGACCTTGCCGTCACGCCAGGAAAGGTCGACTTCGAACCCGCCGCGCGCGCCGATCCCGGTCACCCGGCCCGAGCGCGCCCACGCCGAGGGCAGCGCCGGCAGCAGCTCCAGCACGCCCGGGCGCGAGTAGACCAGCATCTCCACCATCGCCGCGGGCGCGCCGAGGTTCGCGTCGATCTGGAAGATCGTGTAGCTGCCCTGGCTGTACATGTCGAAGAAGTTCGGCGCGGTGCCGTTCCCGTTGGCCACCGACGGCCGCATGACCGTGAGCAGCAGCTGGTACGCGCGGTCGGCGTCCTTCAGCCGCGCCCAGCAGGCCGACCGCCACGCGCACGCCCAGCCGAAGCTGTCCATCCCGCGGGCGATCAGCAGCTCGCGCACGCCGCCCAGCAGCTCGGGCGGCGAGGTGTCGGCCGCGATCCGGTCGCCGGGGAAGAAGCCGATCAGCGGCGACAGGTGCCGGTGCGTGGTCTCGCCGAGGTTGTCCGGCGACATCCACTCCTCGAGCCAGCCGCTCGACGGGCTCACCTTCGGCAGGTACAGCTTCTTCTGCAGCCCGGCGATCCGGTCGCCGTACGCGCGGTCCCGGCCCAGCACCGCGACCGCGTCGCGGTAGTGCTCGAACAGGTCCCAGACGATCTCCTGGGAGTAGGTGTTGCCGCGGGTGTCCTGCGGGCCGTGCTCGGGTGACCAGTCGTGGTCGTCGACGAGCACCTCGACGCCGTCCACGGCCATCGTCACCAGCCGCGACTCCCAGAACTCGCACGCGCCCTTGAGCAGCGGGTAGATCCGGGCGAGGTACCGCTTGTCCTGGGTGAACGCGTAGTGGTCCCAGAGCGAGTTGCACAGCCAGGCGTTGCCGCCGGGGTGCCACCACCAGCCGGAGCCGCCGTAGATGTTGGTCGAGAACGCGATCGCCCAGCCGCCGATCTTCCCGCTGGTGTTGCGGAAGCGGTTCCTCGGGTCGTTGAACAGGCGTTTCGTGCTGTCCGTCCACACGGGAAGCTGCGCGAGGCAGTAGTCGGCGAGGGCAGTGAAGCTCCCGGGCAGCGCCGCCCGGTCCGCCAGCCAGTAGTTCATCTGGAGGTTGATGTCAGTGTGGTAGTCGCTCATCCAGTCGGGCGTGTTGTTGTTCTGCCACAGGCCCTGCAGGCCCATCGGCAGGCCGTCGCGCGAGCCGGTGATCGTCAGGTACCGCCCGAACTGCAGGTAGCTCGCCTCCAGCTCCGGGTCCGGCGTGGCCGGGTCGTCGTGCCGGGCCACCAGCCGCGACCACGAGTCGAGCGCGCGCTTGGCCGGCGGCGACTGCCCCAGGTCGACCGACATCCGGTCGTACAGCCGCCGGTAGTCGGCGACGTGCGTGGCGCGCAGGCCGTCACCGCCCGCGGCCAGCGCCTGGGCCACCTTCCCCCTCGCGACGCGCAGCGGGTCGGCGTTCGCGTCGAGGAACTTCCGGGCCGCGTCCGGCACGTAGCTGGTCCCGCCGGTGACGACGATGAGCACCTCACGGCAGCCGGTGAACACGACGGTGTTCCCCTGCGGCGTCACCTTTCCCCCGCGGCCGGACGCCCCGGCCACGGCGGCGTACTTCAGCCCGTTCGCGAAGGTGGCCGCGAAGGCCGCGCCGGTCAGGGTCTCCCCGCGGGTCGGCTCCAGCGCGACCGTGCCGGTCATCGGACCACCGCTCAGCCGGACGACCACCACGTCGTCGGGGTGGCTGGTGTAGATCTCGCGGCGGTAGCGCGTGCCCTGATGGGTGTAGGACACCGTGAGCAGGCCGTTGCTCAGGTCGAGCGTGCGGCGGTAGTCCGTGACGCCGGTGTGCGCGGGCACGGCGATCCGCACCTTGGCCAGCAGGCCCAGCGTGCCGAACTTCTCGCGCTCGTAGGGGAACTGGCCGTCGTCTTCGAGAACGTTGTTGGCGCCGCCGGTCCAGAGCGAGGCGTCGGCGAGGTAGAGGAAGTCGGCGGCCGGGTCACCGCCGACGAGGGCACCGATCCGACCATTGCCGATCGGCAGGCCCTGCTCGATGATCTTGTCTTCGGCCGCGGGCGTGGGGTACCACAGCGTGGTCGCGCGGCTATCGGGAACCAGGTCCTCGACGGCCGGGCGCACGACGTCTGCGCTGGCAACAAAGGGACGAACGCCCCCGAGGGCGATCCCGGCGCCCACCGCGCCCCCGAGCTTGAGGAACGACCGGCGGGACGGCGGGAGGGGAAGGTCAGACATGTCGGATCCGTTCGGCGTTGAAGGCGGGGACCGGCGTGCAGCCCGCCAAACATATGACCTATCCGAACCCGAGGTCAAGATTCTTCGTAATTAATCCGATAACACGAGATATACGACGGCCTCGGCGAGGTTGTAGCGTTGTGTGCACGACCGGGCTCGCAGTCGCGACGAAAGGCCACCACCGGTGCCGACCAACCCCTTCCTCGACGGGAACTTCGCCCCGATCAGCCAGGAGCACACGCTCACCGGCCTCGAGGTGACCGGGACGATCCCGGACTTCCTCGACGGCCGCTACCTGCGCAACGGGCCCAACCCGCTGTCCGAAGTGGACCCCGCCGCCTACCACTGGTTCATGGGCGACGGCATGGTCCACGGCGTCCGCCTGCGCGACGGCAAGGCCGAGTGGTACCGCAACCGCTGGGTCCGCAACCCCTCGATCGACGCGATCCTCGACGGCGGCCGGCCGCGCACCACCCCGCACGGCCTCAGCGCGAACACCAACGTCATCGGCCACGCCGGCAAGACCCTCGCCCTGATGGAGGCCGGCGCCACCCTCTGGGAGCTGACCGACGAACTCGACACCGTCGGCCGCTGCGACTTCGACGGCACCCTGAGCGGGGGTTACACCGCCCACCCGAAGCGCGACCCGCGCACCGGCGAGCTGCACGCCGTCTCCTACTCGCTGACCGGCGGGAACAAGGTCACCTACACCGTGGTCGACACCGCCGGGCGGGTCCGGCGCGAGGTGCCCGTCGAGGTCACCGGCGCACCGATGATGCACGACTTCTCCCTGACCGAACGGCACGTCGTCTTCTACGACCTGCCCGTGACCTTCGACGCCGGGATGGCCACCGCCTCGATCCCGTCACCGATCCTGCGCGCCACCACCCGGCTCGTGCTCTCCGCGGTGATCGGCCGGGTGCGGATCCCCGACCCGATCACCGCCCGGCTGGCCTCGAAGATCACCGCCAACGGCGGCCTCCCCTACCACTGGAACCCGGCGTACCCGGCGCGGATCGGCGTGATGCCCCGGGAGGGCGGCAACGGCGACGTCCGGTGGTTCGACGTCGAACCCTGTTACGTCTTCCACCCGCTCAACGCCTACGACGACGGCGACAGCGTGGTGCTCGACGTCGTCCGGCACCCGAAGATGTTCGACCGGCAGCTGCGCGGCCCCGACGAAGGTGTGCCGACGCTGGACCGGTGGACGGTCGACCTCACCACCGGCAAGGTCGTCGAAGAACGCCTCGACGACCGGGGCCAGGAGTTCCCGCGCGTCGACGAGCGGGTGGTCGGCCGCCCGCACCGCTACGGCTACGCGCCGGCGGTGACGACCGGCGCGAACCCGGCGGAAGCACTGTACAAACACGACTTCTGGACCGGCTCGACCCAGGTGCGGTCCTTCGGCGCCGGGCGTTCGCCGGCCGAGTTCGTCTTCGTGCCACGCTCCGAAGACGCCGCCGAGGACGACGGTGTCCTGGCCGGCTTCGTCCACGACGCGGCGACCGAGCGCAGTGAGCTCACGCTGCTCGACGCCGAGACGCTGGAGACGGTCGCCGCGATCCCCCTGCCGGACCGGGTGCCGGTCGGCTTCCACGGCAACTGGGTGCCGAGCTAGCGCTTCCGGTACCCCAGCACCCCGGCGTCGGCCTGCTCGGCGAGGTACTGCGCGAAGGTGATCGAGCCGTCCAGGTGGTGCGGCGCGAGGTGCCCGCCGTCGGCGTACGCCCGGAACGTCTCCCCCGGCACCTTCACCGAGACGATCTTCCGGCGCCGTCCGCTCGCCTCGGCGACCGCCTGGGCCAGCTCGGCCGCCGCGAGGATCTCGGGGCCGCCGAAGTCGTCGACGCGGCCCGCCGGATCGGCGGTGGCCAGGTCCGCCAGGCGCGGCGCGACGTCGCGGACGTCCACCGGCTGGAACCGCACCCGCGGCACGGGCAGCACCGGCAGCCGGGACGCGCCCGCGAACAGCGTCCGGACCAGCGCGTGGAACTGGGTAGCCCGCTGGATCGTGTACGGCAGGCCGGACGCGGCGATCAGCTCCTCGGTCTCGAGCTTGCTCCGGTAGTAACTCAGCGGGACGCGGTCGACGCCGACGATCGAGACGTAGACCAGGTGCGGCCCGCCGGTCCAGCGCGCGGCCTCCACCAGCGTCCGCGCGAGCGCCGTCTCGTGCCGGAAGTCGGTGGCGCAGTGGACGACGGTGTCGACGCCGGCCAGTGCGCTGTCGACGCCGCGGCCGGTCCGCAGGTCGCCGGGCACGACGTCCGGCCCGGGCCGCCGGCTGAGGACGCGGACCTCTTCACCCGCCGCGCGCAGCCGCTCGGTGACCACCCGGCCGAGCTGCCCGGTGCCACCGGTGACCAGGATCCGCACCAGACCCACCTCCACCCGTCGAACGCCGTCGAGGCCACCTTACGGGCGACGGACGCCCGCGAGGTGGCCTCGACGGTCTTTCGGTCAGTTGCGGTTGATGGTGAACGTGGTCGTGCGGTTGCGGATGTCCTCGGCGTTGTCGCTCAGCGTGAGCCCGGTGAAGGTCGCCGACCCGACGGCCGGGCCCTGACCCGGTTCCGGCAGCTCGTTGGCCCAGATGCCGATCCCCGACTTCGCGTCGAAGGCGTCACCGCTGCGGTGTGCCCCGGTGATCGACACGTTCGTCAGCACCGTGTCCTGGACGCTGTTCTGCGGCTGCCCGCCGACGTAGTTCGTCTGGAACATGATGCCGGCGTAGGTCGGGCTCTGGATGTCCACATCGGACACCCGGATCCCGCGGAACTCCTTGGACGCGGAGAACATCCAGATCGCCGGGAACGTCTGCTGGCCCCAGAAGTGGCCACCGTCCCGGACGAGCGAGGCGTTCTGGACCGTCGTCGGCTGCGGCCCGAACCCGAGGAACGGGTAGCCGAAGTCGAGCGAGCTGATCGTGATCGCCGAGTACGTCAGCGTGTCCGCGATGTAGAGGTTGCGGAAGGTGTTGTTGTACCCGCCGTAGACCGCCAGCCCGGCCGCGCGCCACGGGGTGAGCGCGGTCAGGTTCTCGAACACGTTGTCGTACTGGTTGCCCTGGTTGATGTCCGTGGCGGCGAACAGCGCGAAGCTGTCGTCCCCGGTGGACCGGGCCTCGTTGTTGGTGACGTGGTTGCCGGTGCTCCCGTTCGTGAGGTTGACACCGTCGGCGAAGGTGTCGCGGATCCGGGAGTTCTTGATCGTGGTGTTGTCCACGTTCGTGCCCCAGACCATGACCACCTGGTGCTCGACCCAGATGTTGTCGATCGTCAGGTTCGAGACGCTGCTCAGGTTGAACACCTTGCCGGGGCCGTCGATCCGGGAGGTGTAGTTCCCGAACACGGCGAACCCGCTGACCGTCGACCCGTTCGCGGTCGACTGGATGTCGATGCCGATGTCGCTGTTCTCCTGGCCGGACGGCGCGGAGAACTTCGTGAACCACGGCCCGGCGCCGGTGACCGTGACGGCCTTGCCGTAGACGTTCAGCTTGCTCTGCAGCGAGTAGTTCCCGGCCGGCAGGTAGACGCCGGTGAGCGTCGTGTCCTGCCGGGCCTTGTCCAGCGCCGCCTGCACGTCCTGCTGCGTGAACCCGGTGGGCACCGCGAAGTGCGCCGGGTCGGGGTTCGCGACCGCGGTGGCCTGCTCGAAGTTCACGAAGTCGATCGCGTAGTTCGTGCTGTTGGCCGCGTCCTTCTGCAGCTTGATCTTGTGCCCGGCGGGCACGGTCGTGCCCAGCAGCATCGACGCCTCGTCGTAGATGTGCCGCGGCCCGGTGCCCGGCGAGTTGCCCGGGCCGGTTTCGGCGCCGTAGAGCCACGCGTAGTGCGAGGTCAGGTCGATGGCCTTGAGGAACGTGCCGTCGACGTAGACGTTCAGCGTCGAGTTGATGCCGCCGCCACCCGCGGAGTCCGGGATGGAGAACCGGGTGACCAGGGTGTTCGTCGACGCCCGCGTGGTGAACTCCACCGAGGAGCCGGTCGAGTTCAGCGTCACGGCCTTGCGGCCCGACGCCTCGCCCGCGAGGTCGCCGATCGTCCGGTTCGGGCCGACCACGGACGCGCCGCCCGCGACGACGCCGTCCTCGGCCTCGTACATGTCGTAGGGCATGTTCGCGCCCCGGCCGACGAACAGCGCCTGCGTGCTGGTGTTGTTGGCCTGCTTGACCGGCAGCTCGTTGGCGTCGTTCGCGACGACCGTCGTCACGGTGTACTTGCCGTTGCCCGCGGTCCACGTCCCGACGGTCACCGGCGACGCGGTGGCTCCGGCGGCGATGGCGCCGGTGTAGCTGCCGCTGAGCGTCTTGACCACCGTGCCGTTCTGGTCGGTGATCGTCACCGTGATCGCGTGGGCGCCGCCCGCGCTCGCCACGGTGCCCTGGTTGCGCAGGGTCGTGGTGAACGTGACGGTGTTGCCCGCGGACGGGTTGTTCGGCGACCAGCCGGTCGCGGCGACGAGGTCGGAGCTCTGCACCGGGCTGACGACGAGTGCCGTCGAACCGGTGAAGGAGTTGTTGTCCTCGTTCTGCTCGATGACGGTGTTGGCCTCGTCGACCTTCGCCGTCAGCTGGTAGCTGCCGGCGTTCTGGGTGCCGATGTTCGCCGACACCGTCGTCGACGCGCCGGCGGCCAGCGCCCCGACGTTCGCCGTGCCGACCTTGGTCGTGCCCAGGTACAGGTTAACGTTGGTCGCGCCCGAAGCCGCGGTCCCGGCGTTGCGGATCGTGGCCGACGCGGTGATCGAGTCGGTCTCCACCGGGTTCTGCGGTGTCCAGGAGACCCCGGAGACCGTGAGGTCGGGGTTCGGCGCGGGCACCCCGAAGACCTGGAACTCCGCGGCCTGCCCGCCGCCGGCGCCGGAGTTCGCGGTGACACGCAGCCGGACGTCGGCGGCGCGGCCGCTCAGCGGGATCGTCACGGTGTTGCCGGACGACGGGCTGAAGCTGTAGGTCTGCGCGGCCGACAGCGTGGTGAACGCGCTCGAAGCCTGGTCACGGCCTTCGACGGCGATCGTCTGCGTCCGCGGGCCCCAGGAGGCGTCCGGGTTCAGCTTGACGACCACCTGGTTGAGGTCCGCGTTCGAGCCGAGCGCGACGGTCAGCAGGTTCGGGTAGGTCCCGCCGCCGCCCTCCCAGTAGGTGGTCACGGAGTTGTCGTTGGCGTTGGCCGCGACGAAGGTGAACTCCGTCGAGGACGCCGTGATCGGCTTGCCCAGCGCGAGGTTCGTCCCGGCCTGGGTGCCGTTGCGGGTCACCGTGGCGCTGTTCGCCGACTGGTTGCCCGCGGCGTCCTTGGCCCGCACGTAGTACGACACGGTCGCGCTGTCGGGCTGGTTGTCGGTGTAGGTCAGGACCGTCCCGCCGACACTGCCGCGCAGCTGGTTGTTGGCGTAGACGTCGTATCCGGCGACACCGGTGTTGTCCGTCGAGGCCGACCAGGTGAGCCGGATCTGGCCGCTCGCGGGCTGGGTGTAGGCGAGGTTGCCGGGCGCGGACGGCGGCTGCGTGTCCCCGCCGGCCGGGCCGTGCACCTCGAACTCCGACAGCTGCGCGGCGGGCCAGCCGGTGTTGGCCGTGACGTTCAGCCGGACGTACCGGGTGCTGCCGGTGACGTCCACGGTGACCGTGTTGCCGGTGGCGGGGTCGAAGCGGTAACCGGCGGAGGCCTTCAGGTCGCTGAAGCTCGTGCCGTTGGTGCTGCCTTGAACGCTGAAGGTCTCGGTGCGGGCCTCCCAGCCGGTCGGCAGTTTCAGCACGAGCTGGGCGACGTTCGTGGCCGTGCCGAGGTCGGCCTGGACCCACTGCGGGAACTGGTTGTTGGTGCTCTCCCAGTAGGTCGCCTGGTTTCCGTCACCGACGTTCGAGACGGGGTAGCCGGCGAGCTGGCTGCTGGCGGTGTAGGTCGCGACGGCGGCTTGGGCGGCGGGCTGGACGGCCTGCGCGGCGGGCGCGGCGGCCGGGGTGCCGCTCGCGGCCACGGCGGGCGCGGCCAGGAGGAGGGACAGGGCGGCGTAGGTGGCCGCGCGCGACAGAAGTCGCTTCGTTCTCATGGGGTTCCTCATGATCCGGGGAGGAGGGGGAGGCGGGTCGAGCGCGCTCGTCCCGGGCGGGGACGGCGGAAACCAGGGAACGGGCACACACCGGACGTGGTCCGGGGGCGCACGCGGGCAGCACGGGACAGCCGTCATGGGCACCTCTTCGTCGAGGAGCTGGGCGGGATCTTCCTGACGACTGCCGCAATTTCTCGCGCTGTTGTCAGGTTCTTGCACTGATTCGTTCAAGACTTACAGTGACCGGGGTCTCAAGTCAACGCCCAAACGTCGAAAAGGCCTCCTCGCGGGGATGCGAGAAGGCCTTTGCCGAGGTCGGGTCAGGAGTGGACGGCGCCCAGCCGGATCGCGTGGGTGCCCGGGGTGTTGACCGGCTCGCCGCAGTGGGCGCAGACCGTGGCGGGCTCCAGCACCTCGCCGCACGCGTGCCGCCACAGCGTGGGCGGCTCACCCTGGTGGACGTACTTGTCCCCCCAGGCCATCAGGCCGAGCAGGATCGGCTGCAGCGCGCGGCCGGCCTCGGTCGGGTAGTACTCGAAGCGCGGCGGGTGGTCTTCGTACCGGACCTTCTCGAGCACGCCGGCGTCGACGAGCTTGCGCAGCCGCGCGGCCAGGATGTCACGGCTGGCGCCGGTGTTCTCGGCGATCTGGTTGAACCGCCGCTCCCCCAGCATGACCTCGCGCAGGGCGAGCAGGCTCCACCGCTCGCCGACCACTTCGAGAGCCTCGGCGACCGAGCACTCGCGACCACGCCGGACCATGCCACCTCCCGCAGGTTGAAAATCCAACCTAGCACGTCAACCGCGTGTGACGTGCCGAACAGCTGAGTTGTGGAATCCAACTCACCCGGCGTATACCGAAGGCATCCCCCGATCTGCGAGGAGGCAGACGCCATGACGGACGCGGTGATCGTCGACGCGGTACGGACCCCCATCGGCAAGGGCAAGCCGAACGGGAAGCTCGCCGGGGTGCACCCGGTCGACCTGCACGCCCACGCCCTGCGCTCGCTGGTCGATCGCACCGGCGTCGACCCGGCCCGGATCGACGACGTGATCAGCGGCGCGGTCGGGCAGATCGGCGAGCAGAGCATGAACACCGCGCGCTGGGCCGCGCTCGCCGCGGGACTGCCGGAGTCGGTGCCCGCGGTGACCGTCGACCGGCAGTGCGGCAGCAGCCAGCAGGCGGTCCACTTCGCCGCCCAGGGCGTCATCGCCGGCGCCTACGACGTCGTGATCGCCTCCGGGGTCGAGTCGATGAGCCGGGTGCCGATGGGCAGCCAGGTGGCCGGGCGGGACCCGTTCGGCCCGCAGGTCGCCGCCCGCTATCCGGACGGGCTCGTCCCGCAGGGCATCAGCGCCGAGCTGATCGCCGCCAAGTGGGGCTTCAGCCGCGCGCAGCTCGACGCGTTCTCCGCCGAAAGCCACCAGCGCGCCGCGAAGGCGTGGGCGGACGGGAAGTTCGCCGGTGAGGTCGCGCCGCTCAAGGCGCCCGGGCCCGACGGCGCGCTCGTCGACGTCACCACGGACGAGACGATCCGCCCGGGCACCACACCGGAGATCCTCGCCGGGCTCAAGCCCGCGTTCCGCGCCGACGTCTGGGAGCAGCGGTTCCCCGACCTCGGCTGGCACGTCACGGCCGGGAACTCGTCTCCCATCAACGACGGCGCCGCGGCGTTGATGATCACCAGCTCCGAGACGGCGAAGGCGCTCGGACTGCGGCCGCGGGCGCGGATCCACAGTTTCGCCGTGGTCGGCGACGACCCGCTGTACATGCTGACCGGCGTCATCCCCGCGACCCGCAAGGTGCTCGCCCGCGCCGGGCTTTCGGTCGGGGACATCGACGCCTTCGAGGTCAACGAGGCGTTCGCCAGCGTGGTGCTCGCCTGGCAGGCCGAGATCGGCGCCGACCTCGCGAAGGTCAACGTCAACGGCGGCGCGATCGCGATCGGCCACCCGCTCGGCGGCAGCGGCGCGCGCCTGGCGACCACGCTGCTTTCGGTGCTGGAGCAGACCGGCGGCCGTTACGGCCTGCAGACGATGTGCGAAGCCGGCGGCCTCGCCAACGCGACGATCATCGAACGCCTCGACTGACGCGCCAGGTAGGCCCGCAGCGCCGCCACGGCTCCCCCGGGATCCGTGGCGGCGACCGGGAACACCTCGTCGAAGCCGAGCGCGAGCAGGTCCGCGCGAGTGCTCGACACCCGGCCGCCGAGCACGACGGGCAGTTCACTGAGCTCCGGGTCGGCGCGCACGCGGCGGAGCAGCTCCACCCCCGAACTGCCGAGCACAGTGGACAGCAGCAGGCAGTCCGGCCGCTCATGGCGGCACGCCTCGAGCGCGTCGGTGGTCACGCACACGACGTGACCTTCGCGTTCGAGGAGCACCTGCAGGGCGACCAGGCTCCACGCGGCCTCGTCCAGGCCGCACAGCACGATCTTCACTTCCCGCAGAGCCGTGGCCGGCCGCGGAAAATACGTCAGTCGGGCTCGGGCGGCTCTTCGACGCCGTCACGGTCGGCCCACTCCAGCAGGGGTTCCAGCGAGAAGACGGCCTTGTCGATGCCCGCGTGGAGGTCGCCCAGCTCGGCGAAGCGGGCCGGGACGGTCGCGATGGTGAAGTCGCCGGGCTCGACGTCGTCGATCTCCTCCCAGCGGATCGGCGTCGACACCGTGCCTTCCGGGTTCCCGCGCACCGAGTACGCGCTGGCGATCGTGTGGTCACGCGCGTTCTGGTTGTAGTCGACAAAAAGCAGCCGGGGGTCGCGGTCCTTGCGCCACCAGGTCGTCGTGACGTCGTCCGGGGCACGGCGTTCGACCTCGTGCGCGAAGGCCAGGGCCGCACGCCGGACCTCTTTGAAGCCCCAGTGGGGTTCGATCCGGACGTAGATGTGCAGCCCGCGCCCGCCCGAGGTCTTGGGCCAGCCGACCGCGCCGAGCTCGTCGAGGATCTCGTGCGCGACGTGCGCGACCCGGCGGACGCGGTCGTAGCCGCAGTCGGGCATCGGGTCGAGGTCGATGCGCCACTCGTCGGGCTTCTCGGTGTCGGCGCGCCGCGAGTTCCACGGGTGGAACTCCACAGTGGACATCTGCACCGCCCACGCGACGTGCGCCAGCTCGGTGACGCACAGCTCGTCGGCGTGCCGGTTGTACCGCGGGAAGGTGACCCGGACGGTCTCCAGCCACGGCGGCGCGCCGTTCGGGACGCGCTTCTGGTGGACCTTCTCCCCCGCCACGCCGGAGGGGAAGCGGTGCAGCATGCACGGCCGCTCGCGCAGCGCGTTGACGATGCCGTCGCCGACCGAGAGGTAGTAGTTGACCAGGTCGAGCTTCGTCTCGCCGCGGGCCGGGAAGTACACCCGGTCCGGGTTGGAGATCCGGACGGTGTGCGGCCCGACCTCGAGCTCCACCGCCGCCGACTTCTGCGCCATGGACCGACAGTAGCCCGAAACCGCGGCTACCGTGGGGATCATGAGCCTCCCGCCGGACGGCCACGTCCACACCGAATGGTCCTGGGACACGGTGACCGGGTCGATGCTCGGCTCGTGCGAGCGGGCGGTCGAGCTGGGGCTGCCGTCGGTGGCTTTCACCGAGCACGCGGACCTCACGCCGTGGCTGGTCCCGGAGCCGGTCCGGCCGCTGCTGCCGGACCACTTCCGGGTGCGGCTGCGCCCGGACGGCGTCCTGGAGCCGCCCGACCTCGACGTCGAGGGCTATCTGGCGGGGGTCGAGCAGTGCCGGGACCGGTTCCCGGAGCTGCGGATCCTGTCCGGAGTGGAGCTGAGCGAGCCGCATTGGCACCGCGCTCGCGCCGACGCGCTGCTCGCCGCCCACGACTTCGACCGGATCCTCGGCTCGGTGCACTCCCTGCCTGGCGGCGAGCACCACCACGAGCTGACGCTGATCACCGACCGGCCGCCCGGCGACCTGCTGCGCGCCTACCTGGCCGAGGTGCTCGGGCTGGTCGAGTCGGCCGCCGGCTTCGCGGTGCTCGCGCACATCGACTACGCGCTGAGGTCGTGGCCGGCCGAGGGCCCGCCGTTCGTCGTGGCGGACTTCGAGGAGGAGTTCCGCACCGTGCTGCGGGCGCTGGCTTCGAGCGGACGCGCGCTGGAGGTCAACACGAAGGTGCCGCTGCCGGGCGAAGTGGTCCGGTGGTGGTTCGAGGACGGCGGCGAGGCGGTGAGCTTCGGCAGCGACGCCCACGAGCCGGGCCTGGTCGGCCACGGCTTCGCGGCGGCGGCCACCCTGGTCGAGTCCGCCGGTTTCCGCCCCGGCCGCACCCCGCACGACTTCTGGCGCCGCTGAACGTCACTTTCGCCGAGAAAGATGCGTCTCAGGGCCGCCCGGGCGCATCTTTCTCGGGGAAAGCTCTGCTTTGCCGCGCAAAGTGTCACTCGGGCGGGGTCAGGCCAAGGCGTGGCGGCCGTGGGCGCGGGACTCCGCGCTCTGGTCCAGCAGCCGGTTGGCCACCCGGCCGATCGCCGCGTCCAGCTCGGCGCGGTCGGCCGTGCCCCAGTCGCCGAGGCGCTCGGCCAGCCAGTCGTGCCACGCCCGCACCACCTTGGCGAACTCGGCCCGGCCCGGCTCGGTCAGCTCCCACTGGCCGCCGGCGTAGCGCAGGTGCCCGGTCAGCTCCAGGCGGTTGAACGCCGGTTCGAGCACCTGCGCGGGAACGCTGAAGTACTCCCCGATCGCCTTGAGCGTCGACGGCTCGCCGCGACGCTCCCGCAGGTGGACCTGCAGCAGGCACCAGATGCCACCCTCGTCGAGGTCACCGCCGGCGCGTTCGACGATCGCCGGGGCCACCTTGCGGCGCTCGCGGAAGAACAGCGTGGCGACGGCGCGTTCGAGCTCACGGTCGTCGGTGCGGGCCTCCGGCATCGCGAAGCCGTCACCGAGGTCCGGCGCGGCCGCACGGGCGGTGTCGCGCAGCGGAACCTCCTTGAGGAAGAACGCCAGCGCGAACGCGACCAGCCCGACCGGCGCCGCGGCGAGGAACACCACGTGCAGGGAGTCGCTGTAGGCCTGGATGACCGGCGCGGACACCGAGTCCGGCAACGCGTGCAGCGCGGTCGGCACCTGAAGCGCCCGCGGGTCGACCCCGGGCGGCAGCGGGTGTTCGGCGGCGGCCTTGGCCAGGTTGGGCGCCAGCTGGTTCGCGTACACCGTGCCGAAGATGGCCGCGCCGAACGAGCTGCCGATCGAGCGCAGGAACGTCACCCCCGACGTCGCGACACCGAGGTCGGCGTAGTCGACGGTGTTCTGCACGGCGATGGTCAGCACCTGCATGCCGAGCCCGATGCCCAGGCCCAGCACGGCCATGTAGGCCGAGGCCTCCCAGAACCCGGTGTCGGCGTCCAGCCGGGACAGCAGGTAGAGCCCGATCGTCATGCCCGCGGCGCCGACCAGCGGGAAGATCTTGTACCGCCCGGTCTTGCTCACGGCGTTGCCCGCGGCGATCGACGCGACCAGCAGCGCCAGCACCATCGGCAGCAGCCGCACCCCGGACGTCGTCGCCGAGGTGCCCTGGACGTACTGCATGTACGTCGGCAGGTAGGAAAGCGCGCCGAGCATCGCGAAACCGACGACGAAGCTCATGATCCCGCCGACGGTGAACACCGGGTTCCGGAACAGCCGCATCGGCAGCATCGGCTCCGCGGCTCTCAACTCCACGAAGACGAACGCCGCCAGCAGCACGACCGAGCCGATCGCCATCCCGATGATCGTCGGCGAGCCCCACGCGTACTGCGTGCCGCCCCAGCTCGTCACCAGCGTGAGCCCGGTCGCGGCCAGGCCGATCAGCAGGATGCCAAGGTAGTCGATGACCGGCTTGACCGCGGCGCGCGCGTTCGGCATCGCCGAGGACGCCACCACCAGCACCACGATGACCAGCGGGATGTTGACGTAGAACGCCCAGCGCCACGACAGGTGGTCGACGAAGAAGCCGCCGAGCATCGGCCCGGCCACGGTCACCACGCCGAACACCGAGCCGAGCACACCCTGGTACTTGCCGCGCTCGCGCAGCGGGACGACGTCGGCGATCAGCGCGGTCGAGGTGACCATCAGCCCGCCGCCGCCCAGGCCCTGCACCGCACGCCAGACGATCAGCCAGACCATGCTGTCGGCGAACCCGGCGCAGAACGAGCCGACGCCGAACACGACCACCGAGATCTGGAACATCAGCTTGCGGCCGAACAGGTCGCCGAGCTTGCCGACGACGACGGTCATGATCGTCTCGGCGAGCAGGTAGGACGTGACCACCCACGAGAGGTGCCCGGCCCCGCCGAGGTCGCCGACGATGGTGGGCAGCGCGGTCCCGACGATGGTCTGGTCCAGCGCGGCCAGCAGCATGCCGAGCAGCACCGCCCCGAAGACGGCGTTGACCCGCCCCCGGCTCAGCTGCGCGGGTCCCGGCTCGTGGGCGACCTCCGCGGTGGCCGTCATCCGCACCTCCTGGCTCGGCCTCCGAGGCTAGTGCGAACGGTCCACTGTGGATAGCCACTCGTTCCGGTGACGCAGGGTCAGCTCGAACGGCTCGAACCCCTGCGCGCGGTAGAACGCCAGCGCCGCCTCATTGCCGGCGTAGGCCTGCACGATCGATTCGTTCGCGCCCTTTTCCCGCGCCCACGCGAAAAACGCCGCGACCAGCTCGGCGCCGACCCCCGACCGGCGGTGTTCCGGGCCGACGCGCAGGCTCTCCAGCACCGCGGTCACCGCGCCCGGCCGCAGGGCGTTCGGGGGCCGCAGCCTGCCGATCAGGTGCCCGTCGCCGGCCAGCAGGCAGAGGCAGTCCGGATCGCCGACCAGCTCCGCGTAGTAGGCGGCGCCCTCACGGCCGGGCCAGCCGAGGTCCATGCGCGGGTCGTGGCGCCCGGCGTCTTCGGCGAACAGCCCGGCGGCCGACTTGACGAGTTCGGGGACGTCTTCGGGAACACAGACGGAAACAGTCATGGCTTCGACCGTAACCGCGTGATTTTTCGAAGTAAATCAGGACTTTCCGGGGCTCAGGTGCGCCAGGCTTTCCAGCGCGAGCTGCTCCAGATGGCCCGCGGCCGCCACGCTTCCGCCCGCCGCGCGGAACGACGCGGCCACCGTCTCGGCGGCCCGCCGGTACGAAGGTTCGGTCAGTACTTCCGACACGGCTTCGGCGATCTTGGCGGCGTCGGCGCGGCCGAAGCGCAGCCGCACGCCGGCGCCCGCCGCGACCACCTGGGCAGCCACGATCGGCTGGTCGTCGCGGATCGGGGCGACCACCAGCGGCAGGCCGTGCCACAGCGTCTCGCACACCGTGTTGTGCCCCGCGTGGCAAAGCACCGCGTCCACCCGCGGCAGCAGGGCCAGCTGCGGGACGCGCGGGCGCACCAGGACGTTCGGCGGCACCGGCCCGAGCGCCTCGCCCGGGTCGACGAGCACGGCGCGGGCGGGCAGCCCGGCGAACGCCTCCGCCGCCGCGGTCAGGAACCGGGTCCCCGCCGAGGTGTTCGCCGTGCCGAGGGACACCAGCACGGCCGGCCGGAGCGGGTCGAGCCAGTCCCACGGGAAGTCCGTTGTGGACGGACGCGCGCCGAGCGCGGGCCCGACCAGCCGGACCCCGGGCGGCGCCGCCGCGCCGAGCAGCTCGCGGGTGGTGAACGCCAGGACGCCGTGCGGGGAGAACCGCGGGTCGGCCGAACCGCGGCCGCCCGCGACGCGCGCCCGCAGCCCGTCGAGCAGCGAGGCGACCCATTCGGCGACCTTCGGCATGCCGGCGAGCGGGTCGAGCAGCTCGGCCGACGTCGTCGCCGAGGTGACCCACGGCAGGCCGCGCGCCTCGGCCAGCAGCCCGCCGGCCAGCGCCTGCTGGTCGGCGACCACCACGTGCGGGGCGAACGCGTCGATCGCCGCGGCCACGCCGGGCGCCATCGAGTCGGCCAGGGGGACGAGGAAATCTTCCCAGAGGAACCGGAGCGCGGCCGGGCCCTTGAGCTCCGCCGGACGCGACGGCGCGTCCCGGGGCAGAGCGCAGGAGAAGACGAGCGCGTCGGGACCGGCCAGCTGCCACAGCAGCTCGTCGTGCCCGGCCCAGGCGACCTCGTGCCCGCGCGCGGTGAGCTCGCCCGCCACGCCGACGGCCGGGTTCACGTGCCCGACCAGCGGCGGGACGACGAACAGGAACCGGGCCACTACCGCACCCGGGCCGGCGCGCGCGAGGTGTCCCGGACCCACTCGAAGATCAGCTCGATCGTCTCGGCGGTCCGCTCGACCAGCACCGAGTGCCCCTGGTCGGGCAGCACCACGCAGCGGCAGCGGTCCAGGTGCGTCTCGAAGTGGGGCACCTGCGCGGCGAGGCCGGAGTCACCGCCGAAGATCGCGAACACCGGGCAGCGGACCGCCGAGAGGTCCGCGGCGATGGTCGCGCTGCGCGGGATGTCCTCGGCGATCGTCGTGGTCTGCAGAATCCGGTTCGCCGCCTTCGACAGCCGGGCGGTGTGCGCGCCGTGGTTGTCCGCGATCCAGCCGATCACCTCGTCGATGGCCAGCCGGGTCTTTGCGTCGGCCAGGCCGTCGGCCATGTGGCCCGTCCACTCCGCCGTCGGCGGCTCGCCTTCGATCACGACCACGCTCGCCACCCGGTCGGGCCGGGCTGCGGCCAGCCCGAAGGCCACCGACGCGCCGAACGAGTTGCCGACGACGTGCACCGGCCGGGTGACCTCGCAGGCGTCGAGGACCGCGACGAGGTCGTCGACGAACCGCTCGAGGTGGTAACCGGACTCGGGCCGGGTCGTGCGGCCGTGCCCGCGCAAGTCGTACATCAGGACGTCGAGCCCGCGCTCGGCGAACGCCGGGCCGAGGGTGAAGTAGTAGCTGGCCAGGCTGTCGGTGAGCAGGCCGTGCACACACACGACGACCGGCGCGTCGCCGTCGAGCGGCACGTCCGGGGTCAGCCGCTGGACGTGGACGTCCAGCTCGCCCGCGCGGATCCGGCTCACGCCGTCTCCCGCAGCGAAGCGACGGTGTACCGGACCAGCTCGCCGACGGTCAGCGCGATGATCTCGTCGAGGTCGCGTTCGGCGATGAACGTCGCGAAGTTGACCCGGTCGCCGTAGTGCTCGCGCAGCTGCCCGGACAGCGCCACCAGGTCGACGCTCTCCAGCTCGAGGTCGTCGTGGAAGGTGGTGTCCATCGTGATCTCCGTGTCGTCGAGGCCGTACTCCTCGAGCAGCTCGCGCAGCATCCCGCTCAGCTGGGCCAGCACGGACGCCTCGGCGGTCGTTTCGTGGCCGGTGGTGGTCTCGACGCTCATTCCCCGGTCTCCTTCGGCTCTTCGGTCCAGGCGACGACGTACTGGCGCGGCGGCGCGCCGGGCGGGTTCCCGAGGTCGGCACAGCACACCCGGTGGGTGCGCCCGGCGGCGCGGACGGTGAGCTCGTCCACGGTGGCCGCGACGACCTCGAAGTCGCGGGGCTCACCGCGCAGGCCGGTGCCGAGCAGCTTCGCGACGGCTTCCTTGGCGGTCCAGAACCGGGCGAACCAGCGTTCCGGGTCCCCGGGCAGGCTCGCGAACAGCTCCTGCTCCCCCGCGCCGAGCGCGGCGTCCACAGTGGACCCGGTGCGCGGCACGACCTCTTCGACGTCGATGCCGCACGGGCCGAACCGGGCGATCGCCACCCCGGTTTCCGCCTTGTGCGCCACCGAAATCGTCAGCTCGGGCAGCTCACGGCCGTAGGCGCCGGTCGCGTGTGGACGGCCCGCGTCGTCGTTGCCGATGCGCAGCTCGGCCGGGAACATCTCGGGCTCACCGCGCGCCCAGAGGAACTGGCGGACGGCGTCCTTGGCCGCGATCCGGCCGAGCAGCCACTGCCGGCGGCCCCGGGGCGGGCGCGCGGTGTAGGCGTCGCGCTCGGCGCCGGCCAGGTAGTTGCGCATGATCAGCTCGCGGGTGGCCAGGTCCGGCCAGCCCTCGTGCACCAGCGCCCAGCCGCCCGGCTGCTGCTTCGACAGCGTCGAGCGCTCGGGGGTCCGGTCGGCCTGGCGGATCTCGCGGGTGCTGTCGAAGCGCCGGTCGCGCCAGCCGGTGAAGGTGGCCCAGACCTGTCCCTGGTGGACGAGCTGCATGTCGGCGTCGAGGAACTCTTCGGTCAGCCCGGTGATCTTGACCAGGCACTCCAGCCGCTCCCCCGGCGCCGGGTGCGGGCCGTGGAAGCGGATCTCGCGCATGCCGACCGGGAAGACGGTCGTGCGCTCCGGTAGCCGGGACATGATCCAGAAGCCCAGCACCTGGCCGACGTTGTCGAGCAACGCGCCGGGCGCGGCGGGGGTCGTCAGGACCGCGCGCACATGGTGTTCGCCGACGGCGGTCAGCTCGGTGACCCCCTGGAAGCGCGGGCCGTGGAACATCCAGCGGTCGGCGTACAGCTCGGCCGCGGTCGTCTCCGGGACCTGTTCCGCCGACGCCGGGAACCGCCACGGCGCGGGCGCGTCGGCCGGATACGCCGGGGCCAGCTCCACGACGGCCTGCGAGTAGCCGTCGAGTGCGGCGAGCACCCGGTCGGCGCCCTGCGGCTCGACCCGCACCGGCACGCTGACGGCGGGAACCGCGGTGATCCACTGGGTCAGCCGGACGTCGTGCACGGCGACCGCGCGCCGGCCGGGCGCGGCCTGTTCGGCGAAGCCCATGAGGTGGTCGATCACGGTGGTCGCCGGCACCACCGGCCAGCGGTCACCCGGGTCGGCCTGCGGCGGCTGCTTGAAGAAGCAGTGGTCGAGCAGGTAGGGCATGCTCTCGACCGAAACGTCCAAAGTGGTCCGCAGTGCGCCGGGTGGCGGGAGCCGCCGGGGCCGGGCCCGGCCCCCGAGCACCGTCGACGCGAGGTCCGCGGTGTCGGCCAGCAGCGCCGCGAACTCCTCGGCCAGCGGCCCCTTGCCGGCCAGCACGTCCTGAGTGGACTGCCGGGCCAGGCGGGCGCCGACGCGGGCGCGGGTCTGTTCGTCGAGCGAGATCAGCCGGCCGCCCAGGTCGAGCTTGACGGCCTTGTGCGCGGTCGCGCGGTCTTCCCCGGGCAGGCGGGTGAAGTCGATGTCGAGGCCGTCGGCCCACAACGCGGTCGCGACCCGGCGCAGCTGCGCGAGGCCGGGGCGCTGCGCCGAGTGGGCCGCGACGACGAGGTGGTCCTCGCCGTGGAGTGTGTCGCCGACGAGGGAGCCGAGCTGCCCGGCGCCGACCTGGACGAACGCCCGGAACCCGGCGGTGTGCAACGCCCGGACGAGCGGCCGGAACCGCACCGGCTCCAGCAGGTGCCGCACGAACAGCTCGCGGACGTCGGCCTCGGCGGCCGGGTACTCCGACACCGTGGTCGCCGACCAGAGCGGCCGGACCGGCGGGTGCAGGGTGAAGCGGGCGGCCGCGTCGCGGATCGGGTCCAGGTACGGCCGCAGCATCGGGGTGTGGAACCCGGACCGGAACGGCAGCACCTGCGCCACGATCCCTGCGTCCCGGAAGCGCGTGACGAGCTCCTCGACCGCCGCCGCCGGGCCGCAGACCATGGCCTGGTGGGGTGAGTTGTCGTGGGAGAGCACCACATCCGCGCGTCCGGCCAGCTCTTCTAGTACACGGGGCGCGGGGGCGCCGACCGCGGCGAAGGCGAGACCGGGGACCACGAGGCTGTCCGGGTCGAACCCGGCGAGGAACGTGTCGACCTCCGCGCCGGCGTACACGCCGGCCGCGGCCATCGCCGTCCACTCGCCCAGGCTGTGCCCGGCGACGGCGTCCGGTTCGACACCCAGCCGGCCGAGCGCCGTGTGCAGCAGCCGGCCCAGCTCGAACACCGCGGCGCCCTGCCGGCCGACGTCCCCGACCTCGACGTCGGCGTGCTGCCAGAGAAGCCCGAAGTGGCTCGCGACGTCTCCGCAGTTGAGCGTCAGCTCCGACTCCAGGCCGGGGAACACAAAAGCGAGCTTCCCGCCGCCCGGTCCGAGCAGCGGGCGGTCGGCGAACCAGACGTCGTTGCGGCCGCGCCAGGCCCGGCCGCGGGCGACGGCCTTCCGGGCGAGAGCGAGCCGTTTTTCGGTCGGGTCGACCACCCCTAGGCGGACCGGGCCGTCGCCGGTCGTGCGCGGGGCGGGCCGGTCGAGCAGGTCACGCAGGCCCTCGACCGAGCGCGCGGCGAGCCGCAGCACCCGTTCCGGCTCCTGGACCACCACGGCCGGGGCCAGGCGGTCCGGCGCCTGCTCCAGCACGACGTGGGCGTTGATCCCGCCGAAGCCGAACGCGTTGACCCCGGCGCGGCGCACGGCCGCGTCCCACGGCTGGGCTTCGTCCACTGGGGAGAACCGGGTCTTCGCGAGCGCGGGGTGTGGGTCGTCGCAGTGCAACGTGGGCAGCAGGACACCGTGGTGCACGGCCAGCGCCGCCTTGACCAGCCCGGCGATCCCGGCCGCGGGCATCGTGTGGCCGATCATCGACTTCACCGAGCCGAGGACGGCGGTGCCCGCGGTGCCGAAGACCTCCGCCAGGGTCGCGAGCTCGGCCGCGTCGCCCGCCGGGGTCGCCGTGCCGTGCGCCTCCAGCAGGCCCAGCGAGTCCGGGGCGGCCGGGTCGAGGTTCGCCGCCGCCCACGCCTGGCGCACCGCCCGGACCTGGCCGCCGGAGTCCGGGTTGGCCAGGCTCGCGGTCCGGCCGTCGGAGGCGACGCCGGTGCCGGTGATCACGGCGTAGACGCGGTCGCCGTCCCGTTCGGCGTCGGCCAGCCGCTTGAGGACGACCACGCCGGTGCCCTCCCCGATCAGCACGCCGTCGGCGTCGCGGTGGAAGGGCCGGATGCGCTCGGACGGCGAGAGCGCGCCGAGCTGGGTGAACACGCTCCAGAACGTGATGTCGTGGCAGTGGTGCACCCCGCCCGCGAGCACCACGTCGCAGCGACCGGTGGCGAGCTCCCGCACGGCGTGGTCGACGGCGATCAGCGAAGACGCGCAGGCGGCGTCCACTGTGTACGCCGGGCCGCGCAGGTCGAGCCGGTTGGCCAGCCGCGACGCGGCCAGGTTGGGCACCAGCCCGATCGCCGACTCCGGCGCCTCCGGCCCGAGCTGGTCGGTGAAGGCCTCGCGGACCGCGTCGAGCCGGGCCGGGTCGAGGTCGGGCAGCAGCTCGCCGAGCGTGCGGACGAGCTGGCTGGCGGTGCGGACGCGCTGGTCGAGGCGCACCAGCCCGGGGGTCAGGTACCCGCCGCGGCCGAGCACGACCCCGACCTTCGCGCGGTCCGCGGGCAACCGGTCGGGGCCGCCCGCGTCCGCGACGGCCTGGGCGGCGACGCGCAGCGCGATCAGCTGGTCGGGTTCGGTGGCGGGCACGGAGTTCGGCATGATCCCGAACCCGGTGACGTCCACTTCGGCCAGTTCGTCGACGAACCCGCCGCGGCGGCAGTAGAGCCGGTCGGCCCGCGGGTCGGCGTCCGGCGCGTAGTGCGCGCCGTCCCACTTGCCCGCCGGCACCTCGGTGATCGCGTCGACGCCGCCGACGAGGTTGCGCCAGTAGGCCGCCAGGTCCGGGGCGCCGGGCAGCAGCACCGACATCCCGACGATCGCCACGGGGTCCGGCATCGGCTCACCAGCCCGACGCGGTGTGGACGACGGCGGCGGTTTCGGGGCGGCCCCACGCCAGCTCGCGCAGCAGGCCGAGGGTGCCTTCCTCCGGGTCGATCAGCGCGATGCCGCGGCGGGCGTACTCGCGCATCAGCTCGGGTGTCACCATGCCGTCGTGGTCGCCGGTGGGCGCCCACGGTCCCCAGTGGACGGTCACCGCACGCCCGGCGGGCCAGCGGTGGCCGAGTGTCTCGAGGGCGTCGTTGGCGGCGGCGTAGTCCGACTGGCCGCGGTTGCCGAGCGTCGCGGCGATGCTGCCGAACAGCACCACGAACTTCGGCTCCTCGGGCAGGTCGGCGGTCGCTTCGAGCAGGGTCCGGGCGCCGTCGACCTTCGTGCCGTAGACCCGGGCGAACGACTCCGGCGTCTTCTCGGCGACGAGCTTGTCCTCGATGACCCCGGCCGCGTAGACGATGCCGTCGAGGCGGCCGTGCTCGGCGTGGATCTCCTTGACCGCGCGGTGCACGGCTTCGGCGTCGAGCATGTCGACGGACTGGTAGCGCGCCGGGCTGCCGAGGCTCTCGAGCTTGCCCAGGGTCTGGCGGACCTCGCGTTCGGAGGTGATCCGGCGGACGGTCCGTTCGATCTCGGCGGGGCTCTTCAGCCCGCTCGCGATCAGGGCCGCGCGCAGCTCCTTGGGCTCTTTCGCCTGCGGGTACTCGTCTTCCGGCGGCGGCACCGGGGTCCGGCCGAGCAGCTCGACGCGGCAGCGGGTGGCGGCGGCCAGCGTCGCGGCGAACCGGGCGGTGATGCCCTTGGCGCCGCCGACGAGCAGGACGACGGAGTCGCGGTCGAGGCCGATCGCGGCCGCTTCGGCCACGCCGTCCCCCGCCGGTCCGGCGCCGCTGCTGCCCAGCAGGCCGAGCCCTTCTTCGCCGGGTTTCAGCCCGCGCCGATTGACGCCTTCCCTGATCACCACGGGTTCGCGGTCCACAGTGGACAGCTCGGCGACGAAGGCGGCGGCGTCCGCGCCTTCGACGACCCGCGCGAGCGTGTCCGGGTATTCGCGGGCGACGCTGCGGTAGAAGCCGCGGAGGCCCTCGGCCGGTCCGGCGGCCAGCAGCCACTTCGGCCCCTGAGCCAGCGCGGCCTGGTAGAGCGGGAAGGCGCCGGGCAGGACGGCGTCACCGTCGGGCACGTGCAGGTAGCCGTCGAAGCCCGGCCGGACGTCGTCGCCGATCTCGGCTTCGGCCCCGCGGGCGGTCAGTGCATTGTGGACGGCTTCGGCGAACGGACCGGCGCCGAGTACGAGGAAGCGGCGGCCGGCGATGTCCAGCTCTCCGGCCGGAGCGAGGTCGAACTCGGTCATCACGTACCTGCGCGGCGCGATGATCACCGGCTCCGGCCCGGACTGCTTCACGGGCGTTTGTGCGGGTCCGGCGTCCAGCAGTTCGGCGATTCCGGCCGCCGTCCGGGCCTTTGCCAGCTCCTCGACCTCTCCGGCGCCGAGGCGGACCGTCAGCTCGCCCGCGATCTCGGCGCGCTTGATGGAGTCGATGCTCAGGTCGGCTTCCAGATCGAGGTCGGGCTCGATCATGTCCGCGGGATAGCCGGTCCGCTCCCCGATCACCGCGATGATCGTCTCCAGCACCGACGTGGCCTTCGGTGCGTCAGGGACAACCGAGGCCACCGTCGGGCGCTGGTCCCCGATCAGCTCCGCGATCGCCGCCGCCGTCCGGGCCTCGGCGAACTCCTCGACGTCTCCCCCGGCCAGCCCCAGGACCGTGGCCAGCTCACCGGCGATCTCGGCGCGCTTGATCGAGTCGATGCTCAAGTCGGCTTCGAGGTCGAGGTCGGGCTCGATCATGTCCACCGGGTAGCCGGTCCGCTCCCCGATCACCGCGACGATCGTCTCCAGCACCGGCCGCTCCACCGGCGCCGCCGGGACGACCGCCGGAAGCACCTCGGCCACCGGGACCGGCTGTGGCAGCTGAACCGGCACGTCACTGCCGAAGAACCCGAGCAAGACGTCCCGCTGCGCGGCGATCATCTCCCGGCTGGTGCGGAGGAAGTCGGCGACCATCGCCTCCGACGAAACCGGCTCGGCCGACGTCGTGGCCAGCACCGCCGACAGCCGCTCGGCCGGGCGCAGCGCCCCCGCCGGGATGGTGCCGTCCGCCGTGCGCAGGAGGTGGCCGTCGACCGTCCAACCGGGACGGTTCGGCCGTGGGGCCATCGCCGCGTCGACCGCGTCGCGGCCGCGGAACAGCCACCCCGTCTCGACGCGCACCCCGGCGACGGCCAGCTGCGCGAGCGTGCCGAGGAAGCCCGGCACACCGCGGCGGCCCGGCTGTTCGAACCCGACCGTCCGGTGCGGACGGTCCCCGAGGATCGCGTCGACCTGCCGGGCGAGCACCGCGCCCGGTCCGGCTTCGACGAACACCCGCGCGCCGGCCGCGTACATCGCCTCGATCTGCTCGACGAACCGCACCGGCGAGCCCACCTGCGCGGCCAGCTCACCGCGGATCTCGTCCGGGTCCGCCGGGTAGGGTCCGGCGGACCGGTTGCCGTACACCGGGACGGCGGGCCGCACAACGCCGATCGCCTCCAGAGCCTTCCCGAAAGCCGCGCCCGCCGGAGCGACCAGCGGACTGTGGAACGCACACGCGACCGAAATCCGCTTTGCGCCGAGCCCGGCCGCGCGGAGCTGCGCGATCGCCGCTTCGACGTCGGGGGTGGGCCCGGAGATCACCGTCTGCCGGGGTGAATTGTGGTTGGCCAGGACAACCGTGGTGGCGGTGAGGACCGCGCTCACGTCCGCGGCGGACGCCGAGACCGCCGCCATCGCCCCGGGGTCCCCGGCGGGCACCGCGGCGAAGATCGCCCCGGCCCGCGCGTGGCTGGCCAGCATCAACGCTTCGGGGGTGAAGGCGCCCGCCGCGGCCAGCGCCGTCAGCTCGCCGTAGCTGTGCCCGCCGACCATCGCGGCCCGCACGCCGGCGCGGGTCAGCAGCCGGAACGCGGCCAGCCCGGCGAGGCCGAGCGCGGGCTGGGCGACACGGGTGTCGGTGACACGCTCGGCGGCGGCCTGCCGGGCGGCCTCGCCGAACACCGCGGGGCCGAAGACGACGTCGGCGGTCACCGGGTCCAGGCGCAGGTACCGCTGCAGCTCGGGGAAGGCGACGAAGAGCTCGGCGAACATGCCGGGCCGCTGGCTGCCCTGGCCGGGGAACAGCACCGCGACCTCACCGGGTTCTTCGTCCCCGGCGCGGTACACCCCGGACACGTCCTGCCCGGCCAGGGCCTGCCGCAGCAGCCCGGCCAGCTCGTCCACAGTGGACGCGACGACGGCGAGCCGCACCTTCCCGGCGGCGTCGGCGCGCCGTGACGCGCTCAGCGCCAGGTCCCGCAGCCGCCACGGCTGCTTCCCGCCGGGCACGTCGTCCACCATGGACAGCAGGTCCCGGGCCGCCGCGTCGGTCGCGAAGGGGAACAGCTCGGCGGGCCACTCGTCGGCCGTCTGCGCCGGGGGCACACTGCTGTGGGCGGCGAGCACCACGTGGAAGTTGGTGCCACCGAAGCCGAACGCGCTCACCCCGGCGATCCGGTCCGCGGCCGGCGCGGCCCACGGCTGTGCCGCCGTCTGGAACACGAACGGGCTGCTCGACGCGTCCCAGGCCGCGTTCGGCGCCGAGAGGTGCAGTGTCGGCGGCTTGACGGCGGTGTGCAAGGCCAGCGCCGTCTTGATCAGCCCGGCGAGGCCCGCGGCACACTTGGTGTGCCCGATCTGCGACTTGACCGACCCGATCGTGCACCCGCCGGGCGCGGCGCCGGCCTCGGTGAACACCTTCGTGAGCGTGCCCAGTTCGGTCCGGTCGCCGACCACGGTGCCGGTGCCGTGCGCCTCGACCAGCCCGACGCGCGCGGGCGAGATGCCCGCGTTGCGGTAGGCGCGGCTGAGCGCGGTGTGCTGGCCCTCCGGCCGCGGCGCGGTGAGGCCGAGCGCGCGGCCGTCGGAGGCCGCGCCGACCCCCTTGATCACCGCGTACACGCGGTCGCCGTCCCGGTCGGCGTCGGCGAGGCGTTTCAGCGCGACGCACGCGACCCCTTCGCCGAGGGCGATGCCGTCCGCGGCGCTGTCGAACGTCGCCGAGCGCCCGGTCGGGGAAAGGGCGTGCGCCGAGGCGAACAGGAGGTAGTCGTTGATGCCGTTGTGCAGGTCCGCTCCGCCGCAGAGGACGAGGTCGCTGGTGCCGGCGGTCAGCTCCTTGCAGGCGACGTCGACGGCGGTCAGCGACGACGCGCACGCGGCGTCCACCGTGTAGTTCGCGCCACCCAGGTCGAGGCGGTTGGCGATGCGCCCGGCGATGACGTTCGCGAGCACGCCGGGGAAGGAGTCCTCGGTGATCCGCGGCAGCCGGTCGTCCAGTTCGGACGGCAGTTCGCCCACATAGGACGGCAGCACCGAGCGCAGGGTCATCGCGTTGGACAGGTCGCTGCCCGCCTCGGCGCCGAACACCACCGACGTCCGGGCGCGGTCGAACGCGCGGTCGGCGTACCCCGCGTCGGCCAGCGCGCGGTGCGCCGCTTCCAGCGCGAGCAGCTGCACCGGTTCGATGCTGGCCAGCGACGACGGCGGGATGCCGTACTTCAACGGGTCGAAGCCGATCTCCGGGAGGAACCCGCCCCAGCGCGACGGTGTCTTTTCACCCTGGCCGGCCGCGTCGTAGTACAGCTCGGTGTCCCATCGCTCCCGCGGGACCTCGGTGACGGCGTCGGCGCCGGCCAGGACGTTCGCCCAGAACGTGGCCAGGTCCGGCGCCTGCGGGAACATGCAGGCCATCCCGACGATCGCGACGTCGAGCGGGGCGGGCGCGGGCGGTTCCGGGGTGGTCACGCCGAATTCGGCGGCCCGGGCGCGCAGGAACGCGTTCGCGCCCTCGCCGACGGCGTGGTGCAGGTCGGCGATCGTCGTGACCGCGTCGCGCAGCACGGCGACCTCACCCGCCATGAACATGCCTTCGGCGAACTGCCGGTCCTCGCCGACGTCGTGCAGCTCGGCGCCGACCCGCTCGATGCCCTTGCTGGCCAGGCGGAGCCGGCCGACGTTGAGGGTTTCCAGCTGCTCCCACGCTTCGCGGCTCGGCACGCCCCGCTCGGCGAGGTCCGCCTTGATCACCGCGTACTCCTCGGTGAACGGGCTGCGCACGCACCGGGTGGCGTGCCCGGGCGCGGTTTCGAGCAGGTCGGTGTGCTCGGCGCCGAGCAGCTCGCGCTGGAACCGCGGGAGCACGGCGCCCGCGTCGACGGCCTCGCGGGTGAACAGGTACGCCGTGCCCATCAGCACCCCCACGGCGGCGCCCCGCGCGGCGACCGGGGCGGCGAGGGCGGCCACCATCGCCGCCGAGCGCTCGTCGTGGACGCCGCCCGCGAACAGCAGCTGCAGGTCCGCGGCCGCGCCCGGCGTCACCGCGAGGAAGTCACCCAACACTCCGAGCTGGGCCTCCCACAACGGGAAGCTCGTACGCGGGCCGACGTGACCGCCGCATTCCGACCCTTCGAAGACGAACTTGCGCGCCCCGGCTTCGAGGAACTGCTTCAGCAGTCCGGGTGAGGGCACGTGGAGGAAGGTCGAGATCCCCGCGTCCTCGAGCGCCGCGGCCTGGGCCGGGCGGCCGCCGGCGATGATCGCGTGGGACGGCCGCAGCTCGCGGATCACCTCGAGCTGCGCGGCCTTGACGTCTTCGGCGGCGAAACCGAGGACACCGACACCCCAGGGCGCGCCGCCGAGGGCGTCGCGGGTCTTCTCCAGCACGTCGCGGGTCTGGGCCGGCCCGGACAGGGCCAGTGCGATGAACGGCAGCGCGCCGCCCTCGGCGACCGCGGCCGCGAACGCGGGCTGGTCGCTGACCCGGGTCATCGGCCCCTGCGCGACCGGCAGCGCGGTGCCGAGCGCGCGGCTGCCCGCGCTGCCCGGGCCGAGCACCGGGGTCTCGGCGCGCAGCGCGTCGCCGATGGCGTCGGCCAGACCGCGGACCGCCGCGGTCACCGTGCCCCAGCGGTCGCGGAACCGGCTGGCCAGGAAGATGTCCTGGCCGGCTTCGACCGGTTCACTGCCTCGCCGCGCGAGGATCCGGACGCCGTCGACGACGGTCGTTTCGGACCCGTCGAGACCGGAAAGCCCGCTGGTGAGCGCCGATGGCAGTTCGGCTTCCGGCAGCAGGGCGAGCTGGGTGTCGACGACCACCCCGGCGGCCCCGCCGGCGACCGCAGCCGCGGCGGTGTGGGGCCCGATGCCGCCCGCCGCCCAGACGGGGACGCCCGGCGCGGTGTCGAGCAGGGCTTGCAGCAACACGAACGTGCTCAGCTCACCCGTCCGGCCGCCGCATTCGTGACCGCGCGCGATCAGCCCGTGCGCGCCGCCGTCGAGCGCCCGGGTGGCCGCGGCGCGGCTGGAGACTTCGGCGAGCACCTGCCGGCCAGGAAAGTCGCGCGCCGTGCACGGCGAGTCTTCGGTCAGCACCACAGTGGTCACGGCGTCGGGCAGGTCCGCGGGCGGGTGCGTGAGCCGGACGCCGAAGGCCGGGATTCCCCACTCCCCCAGCAGCGCGAGCTCGTCCGCGGCCGCGGCGGCCGGACCGGTCAGGTCGAGCACACCGAGCCCGCCCCCGCGCACGGCGGCCGCGACCCCGCGCGCCGACGGCCACCGCAGTGGTGACACTGCGACGACCGCTGCGCAGTCGTCTTTCGAGACACGCATGGGAACTCCCGCTATGCACGAAAGGGTGACGGAGTAACGGGGTGTACTTAAGCGGGTTCACCCGGTTCCGTCAACAACCCACCACGATTTCGTCGGAGTTGTTCAGAAAATGCGCGACGGACCAGCGCAGAGACGCAAGAATTTAACGTGTACGTCATGTACCCCGGCATGGCGCAGCCCCGCGATAACTCTTGGACACTGGTCAAGCGGCCGCCAGGCCGTGCGGTACCTGCGATCCGCCTGGCACACACCACCAGATGGGGGCAAGCCTTCTCACCCGGTGGACGCAGTCCGGCTGGCCACACCGGACCACACCGTCCGTCGGGTCCACTGTTTCCCCGAGGCCGCCGGAAAGTGTCGTGCAGGTAAAATTGACGACGTTATCCGGTTCTTCTGCCCACACGCGCCGGAACAGTTTTCCCTATTGCGCGGAGATGATTCGCGCGGCACTTTTACCCACAGCCGAAAGTAGGGTGCCGGAATCGGCCCGGCCGATCCCGCCATCCCGGCGAGTCCACTGTGGATTCCCCGCGCAGCCGGGTTTCACGTGCTCACACGATCCACCACGCCCCGACGCCCATGCCTGCCAACTGCACACCCCCGCTGGGCCGGTGCGAACGACGGCGCGTATTCACCCGGGCACCATCGGTATCTCCGGCCGCGGCGATGAGTCCTCCGCCGTCGAAATCTCCGCCGGATGTGACAAATTTTCCGGCCGGGAAGCTGAAACCGTTTCGCGTACCTGTCGGTAACATTAGACGTATCGTCTACACTTGGACACGTTGTCCAGTCGTGGAGGTGGTCGTGGAGTACTGGTACACCGACGAGCGTTCGGGGACGCGTTACCCGGGCGACCCGCTGCGCTGGCGCGGTGACGACGGCGCGCCGCTGACCGTCGCCCCGCTGGCCGTCCTGGGCCCGGGTGACGTCGAGACCGGCGTCCGCTCCCTCTGGCGCTACCGCGCGGCACTGCCCGGTGACCTGCGCCCGGTCTCGCTCGGCGAGGGCTGCACCCCGCTGGTCCCCCAGGTCTGGGGCGACACCGAGGTCCGGTTCAAGCTCGAGTGGTTCGGCCCGACCGGCAGCTTCAAGGACCGCGGGTCGAGCGTCATGGTTTCGGCGCTGGCCGGCGCCGGTGTGCGGGAGCTGCTGGAGGACAGCTCCGGCAACGGGGGCTCGTCCGTCGCCGCCTACAGCGCCGCGGCCGGGATCGCGGCGACCGTGCTGGCACCCGAAGGGACATCACCCGCGAAGGTGCTCCAGACCCGCGCGTACGGCGCGACGGTCGAGCTGGTGCCCGGCACGCGCGACGACACCGCCGCCGAAGCCGTCCGCCGGTCGGCCCGCACGACCTACGCCAGCCACAACTGGCACCCCTTCTTCCTGCAGGGCACCAAGACCCTCGCCTACGAGCTGTGGGAGGACCTCGGGTTCCGCGCGCCGGACGCCGTCGTCACGGTCGCCGGCGCGGGCAGCATCGTCCTGGGCTGCGACCTCGGCTTCGGCGAGCTGCTGGCCGCGGGGTCGATCACCCGGCGGCCACGCCTGCTCGTCGCGCAGCCGCGGAACTGCTCCCCGGTCGACGCCGCCTTCCACGACCGGCAGCCGCCGCCGTTCGCCCCGACCGTCGCCGAGGGCACCGCCATCCGCCACCCGGTCCGGCTGCCCGAGGTGGTCGCCGCGATCCGGCGGTCGGCGGGCGACACCGCGGCGATCCCCGAGGACGCCATCGCCGCGGCCGCGCGCCGGCTCGCGTCCCTCGGTCTCTACGCGGAGCCGACCAGCGCGACCGCCGCCGCGGCGGTCGACGTCTTCCGGGAGCGCGGGGCGATCCGGCCCGGCGAGACCACGGTCGTCGTGCTCACCGGGTCCGGGCTGAAGGCGCCCGACCGGCTGCGGGAGCTGATCGGATGACCGAGGACGAGCTGCTGCTGCGGGAAGCGGAGAAGATCGCCCAGGCGGTCGGCCGGATGTTCCCCGGGTTGTGCGAAGTCGTGCTGCACGACCTGCGCGACCCCGCCCACGCCGTGCGCGCGATCGAAGGCGGGCTGTCCGGGCGCGCCGTCGGCGACCCGGCGACCGAGCTCGGCCTGGCCCGGATCGCCGACCCGGGGTTCCCGGACGTGCTGCAGAACTACCCGAACCGCTTCCCCGACGGGCGGCCGGCGAAGAGCACGTCGATCGGCATCCGCAACTCCGGCGGCGAGTACGTCGCGGCGCTGTGCCTCAACCTCGACGTCTCCCTGCTGGGCTCGGCCGCGCACGCGCTGACCCGTCTCACCCGCACCGACGCGCCGGCCCCGCTGGCCGAGTCCCTGCAGGCCCGCACCGGCGACGAGCTGCGCACCCTGGTCGAGGACTACGCGACCGAGCGCGGCCACACCCCGCGCAGCCTGCCGGCGTCGGGCAAGAAGGACCTGGTCCGGTTGTTGAAGGAGCGGGGGTTCCTGGAGCTGAAGAACGCCGTCCCGGCCCTGACCGACCTGCTCGGGATCTCCCGGGCGAGCGTCTACAACTACCTGCGCTGACTCAGAAGACCGACCAGCCGGTCAGCGTCGTGAACCGGTCCAATGCGGACACTCCGGCGACGGAGTTGCCGCGCGCGTCCAGGCCGGGGCTCCACACGCAGACCGCGCACCGGCCCGGCACCACCGCGAGGATGCCGCCGCCGACGCCGCTCTTGCCGGGCAGGCCGACCCGGTAGGCGAACTCGCCCGCCGCGTCGTAGGTGCCGCAGGTCAGCATCACGGCGTTGATCCGCTTGGCCGCGCTGAGGCCGAGCAGCCGGGTGCCGTCGTTGCGGATGCCGTGGCGGGCCAGGAACAGCGCGGAGCGGGCGACGTCGGCACAGCTCATCGCGATCGAGCACTGGCGGACGTACTGGTCGAGGACCTCGGGCACCGGGTGACGCATGTTGCCGTAGGAGGCCATGAAGTAGGCGAGCGCGCGGTTGCGGTCGGCGTGGCCGGCCTCCGACTCGGCGACCTCGGGGTCGACGCCGATGTCCGGCCGGCCGGACTCTTCGCGCAGGAAGGCGAGCAGCGCCTCGACAGCGTCACCTTGCCGCGCCAGCTCGTCGGTCACCACCAGCGCGCCCGCGTTGATGAACGGGTTGCGCGGGATGCCGTCCTCGTGTTCCAGCTGCACCAGCGAGTTGAACGGGTCACCGGAGGGCTCGCGGCCGACCCGCGTCCACACGCCGTCACCGCGGGCGAGCACCAGCGCCAGGGTGAACACCTTCGACATGCTCTGCACCGAGAACGGGTGCTCCCAGTCGCCGACGCCGTGCAGGCCACCGTCCACTTCGGCCACCGCCATGCCGAACCGCCGCGGCTCGACCCGCGCCAGGGCCGGGATGTAGTCCGCGACCGCGCCGCGGCCGATCTCGGGCGCGACTTCGCCGGCGATCCGGTCCAGCAGCGCCGCGAGGTCCACGGCCGTAGCGTAGAAGGCCGTCCAAGCCGGACGCGCGGCGGCCCTTGTCAACTCGAAACCGGGAAATACTGGGAGAACTCCCCAAGTGATCTCCCGCACACCTTAAGTCTTCCTTAGCGCGCTTGGTGACTTGCCGCACAGCCTCTAGCGTCCGTGAACCATGGATTCCTCGCTGCTCACCGAAAAAGGTGAAAGCTACTCGAAAGCGCTGGGCAACCGCCAAGTGCAGATGATCGCCATCGGCGGCGCGATCGGCGTCGGGCTCTTCCTCGGCGCCGGCGGCAAGCTCCACCAGGTCGGCCCGTCGCTGGTCCTCTCGTACGCGATCTGCGGGGTGGCCGCCTACTTCGTGATGCGGGCGCTGGGTGAGCTCGTCCTGCACGAGCCCAGCTCGGGCAGTTTCGTCACCTACGCCCGGAAGTTCATCGGGCCGTGGGCCGGCTTCGCGTCCGGGTGGATGTACTGGGTGAACTGGGCGATGACCGGGATCGCGGAGATCACCGCGGTCGCGATCTACGTCCACAAGTGGCTGCCGGACGTGCCGCAGTGGATCACCGCGCTGGTCGCCCTCGGCGTGCTGCTGGCGGTGAACCTGCTTTCGGTGAAGCTGTTCGGCGAGCTGGAGTTCTGGTTCTCGGTGGTCAAGGTGCTGGCCATCGTCGTCTTCCTGGTCACCGCGCTCGGCCTGGTGTTCACCAGCGCGAACATCGGCGGCACACCGGCCGGCGTGCACAACCTGACCGACCACAGTGGATTCTTCCCGGCGGGCATCGGGATCGCGCTGATGACGCTGCAGGCGGTCATCTTCGCCTACTCGGCGATCGAGGTCGTCGGCATCGCGGCCGGCGAGACCAAGGACGCCCGCAAGGTGCTGCCGAAGGCGATCAACGGTGTGGTGTGGCGGATCGGCGTGTTCTACGTCGGGTCCGTGCTGCTGCTGGCGATGCTGCTGCCCTGGCCGTTCTACAACGGCGACGAGAGCCCGTTCGTCACGGTGTTCTCCCGCCTGGGGATCCCGGGCATCGGCGACGTGATGAACGCGGTGGTGCTCACGGCGGCGCTCTCGAGCGTCAACTCCGGGCTCTACTCGACCGGCCGGATCCTGCGCTCGCTGGCCGACAAGGGCGAGGCGCCGTCGTTCGTCGGCCGGATGAGCAGCCGGCAGGTGCCCTACGGCGGCATCCTGTTCACCTCGATCGCCTACCTGCTCGGCGTGGTGCTGAACTACCTGGTGCCGAAGGAGGCGTTCGACATCGCCATCGCGGTCGCGTCGCTCGGCGTGATCACGACCTGGGCGACGCTGATCTTCTGCCAGATGCGGCTGCGCCAGGCCGCCCTGCGCGGCGAGCTCGAGCGGCCGTCGTACCGCATGCCGTGGGCCCCGTACTCCGGCTGGGCGACCCTCGGGTTCCTGGCCCTGGTGGTGGTCCTGATGGGCTTCTCCGACGGCGCGGAGAAGATCGCGTTCTACTCGATCCCGGTGCTGGCCGTGGTGCTCGCGGTCGGCTGGCGGGTGATCTCGAAGCGCCGCGAACGCACCCCGCTCGGGTAGCCGTGTCGACCCGCCAATCACGCGAGTTGACGCTTCAATCACGTGTGTTGGCGCTCGATCACGGCCGGGCCGGCCGCGGGCGGGCATACTCGACCTCCGGACAGGAGGTGGGCGGTGTCTTCGAGCACGGAACCCCGGCGGGTGACCATCCACGACGTCGCCCGCTCGGCCGGGGTCTCGCGGCAGACGGTGTCGCGCGCGCTGAACGACAAGGCCGAGATCGACGGCTCGACCAAGCAGCGGGTGCTCGACGCCGCCCGGGAGCTCGGGTACCGGCCGAGCCGCTTCGCCCGCGGCCTGGTCCGGCCGGACACCACCACGATCGGGCTGGTGGTGCCCGACCTGCTCAACCCGTTCTTCACCGAGGTCGCCTCCGGCGCGCTGGAGGCGGCCCGGTCCCGCGGCTGGCACGTCGTCGTCTACGACACCGCCGACGACGCCGAGCAGGAGCTCGCCACGCTCCGCGTGATCGGCGCGCAGGTCGACGCGGTCGTCGGCTACTTCAGCCGGTCCGACGAGGACCTCGACCGGTTCACCCCCGGCGTCCCCGTCGTGCTCATCGGCCGCGAGCCGCACACCCCGCGGTTCAGCGGCATCACGATCGACGGCGAGGAGGGCATCCGCGAGGCCGTCGCCCACCTCGTCTCGCGCGGGCACCGGCGGATCGGGATGCTCGACCACGACGGCCGTCCCGAGCCGAGCATCCGGCAGACCTGGTTCCTCCGGGCCGCCGCCGCGGAAGGCATCACCGTCGCGCCCGGGTGGATCGCGCGCGCCGCGCAGACCGTCGACGGCGGGGGCGCGGCCCTCGCCACGCTGCTGGCCGCGCACCCCGACGTCACCGCCGTCTTCGCCTTCAACGACGTGATCGCCATCGGCGCGCTGCGCGAAGCCCGCCGCTACGGCCTGCGGGTGCCCGCCGACCTCGCGGTGATCGGGTTCGACGGCCTCGCGCTGGGCACGCTCGTCGACCCCGAGCTCTCCAGCGTCGCGATCGACACGCGCGCGCTCGGCGCGCTGGCCGTCGACCAGGCGGCCCGGCTCGTGACCGGGGCCGAGCCGCTCGAACCCGCCGAGCTGATCGTCCACGCCGGGCTCCACCTGCGCGAATCCGCCTGATCCCTTGACACCGGTGCCGCCGCGCAGCACACTCCCGAGCAATCCGTGAACGTTCACGGGAGCGTTCACGGGCACTGCCCGGAGGGTCCTCGATGACGCTGACTCGACGAAGCTTCCTGACCGCGGCGGGACTGGGCGTGGCGGCGCTCGGCTCCGCCGCCGCCTGCACGAGCCCGACCACCGCCAACCCCGGCAAGCTCACGCTCTGGTACACCAGCGGCGGGCTTGCCGACTCCGTCGTCGCCGACGCGGGCAAGCGGTTCGCCGACCTCTACCCGTCCCAAGTGAGCGGCCAGCTCAAGCAGCGGCTGCTGGCCGCCCTGTCCGGCGAGGCGTACCTGCCCGACATCACGATGCTCGGCGACGACATCGCGACGTACTTCGCCGACAGCGCGCACTTCGCCGACCTGCGCGGCCTCGGCGCAGACGCCGTCAAGGACCGGTACCTGCCGTGGAAGTGGCAGGCGGGGACGGCCCCGGACGGCTTCCAGCTCGGCTTCCCGATCGACATCGGCCCGGCCGCCCTCTACTACCGGCACGACCTGTTCACCCAGGCCGGTTTCCCGAGCGAGCCCGACGACGTCGCCGCCGCGGTGCCGACGTGGGACGCGTACTTCGACTTCGGCCGCCGCCTGCAGGAGAAGCTGCCCGGCCGGCACCTGATCACCGACACGAAGACCGTCTACACGTACTCGATGGCGCAGGAGCCGCAGAAGTACTTCACGCGCGACAACACCTACCTCGGTGACGCGCCGCAGGTCCGCCGCGCCTGGGACCGCGCGCTCACCGCGTTCCGCTTCGGGCTGACCGCGGGGTACGCCGGCTCGCAGGACCCCGGCACCTCCGTCGAACGGCACGCCGCCTGGAACTCCGGCAAGGAGCTGAGCTTCGTCAACGCGTCGTGGATCGTCGGCGAGCTCAAGAAGTCGGCGCCGGGCACGGCCGGGAAGTGGCGGGTCTGCCGCGCGCCCGGCGGCGCGGGCAACCAGGGCGGCTCCTTCCTTGCCGTCACGAAGTACTGCCCGCGCCCGGACCAGGCGTTCGAGGTCATCCGCTGGATGCTGTCCCCGGAGAACCAGCCGCGGTCCTACCTGGAGGCCGGACTCTTCCCGACCAGCCCCGACGCCTTCGCCGACCCGCGGCTGCTCGCGCCGGAGCCGTTCTTCGGCGGCCAGGCGACGATGGCCGTGCTCGGCCAGGCCGCACGCGAGGTGCGGCCCGCCTACTTCAGCCCGTGGGACATCTCGATCAGCGACACCTACACCGACGAGCTCACCAACGTAGAGCTCGCCGGCAAGGACCCCGGCCGCGCCTGGGACGACGCCCGCCGCAGCGTCGAGCGGCTGCTGACCCGGCAGGGGGTGCTCTGATGGCCACGCTCACGCGTCCCGCCGCACCGGCGCGCGTCAAGACTCCCCCGCGCTCGAAGCGCTGGCGCCACCTCCCGCAGTACCTGGCGATCGCGCCGTTCTTTTTGCTCTTCGCCGTGTTCGGCCTCTACCCGGTGCTGTACTCGCTCTACCTCGCGCTGCAGCGCTGGGACGGCGTCGGGCCGATGAAGTTCGTCGGCCTGGGTAACTTCGAGTTCCTGGTCAGCGACCCGACGTTCTGGGACTCGATCGGGAACACCCTGGTCATCTGGGTGATGTCGACGATCCCGATGACCGCGCTGGCCCTGCTCGTCGCGGTCGGGCTGCACTCGTCGATCCGGTTCAAGGGCGTGTTCCGGATCGCCTACTTCCTGCCGAACGTGACCTCGATCGTGGCGATGTCGCTGGTCTTCGGCTCGATCTTCAGCAGCGAGTTCGGCATCCTCAACTGGTTCCTGGGCCTGCTCGGGGTCGACCCGGTGCCGTGGCTGACCGACCCGTGGGCGATCCGCGTCGCGATCTCGGTCATGATCGTCTGGCGGTGGGTGGGGTACAACGCGATCATCTTCCTGGCCGGGCTGCAGGCGCTGCCCGCCGACGTCTACGAGGCCGCGCGGGTCGACGGCGCCGGGCCGGTGCGGACGTTCTTCCGCATCACGCTGCCGCTGCTGCGTCCGGTGCTGCTGTTCTCCGTGGTGATGTCGGCGATCAGCGGGCTGCAGATCTTCACGGAGTCGCAGATCCTGCTCGGCAACCGCGGCGGGCCGGACGAGGCGGGCCTGACCATGGTGCTGTACTTCTACGACAACGCCTTCGTGAACAACGACTTCGGCTACGGCGCGGCGATCGCGTGGGGCATCTTCGTCGTCGTGGTGCTGTTCGCGATCCTCAACTGGCGGCTGGTCCAGCGCCCCGGCTTCCTGAAGGCGGGCCGATGAGCAGCAGGACCGGCCGGATCGTCACCTACGTCGCGCTGACGCTGGGCGCGCTCGTCACGCTGTTCCCCTACTACTGGCTCGTGGTGATGGCGTCCAACACCACGGCCGACATCTACTCGTCCCCGCCGACGTGGACGTTCGGCGGAGAGTTCTTCCACAACATCGGGCAGGTCTTCGCGAAGATCGACTTCTTCGGCTCGCTGCTCAACACCCTGGTCGTCGCGGTCGTGACGACCCTGCTGGTGCTGTTCTTCGACTCGCTGGCCGCGTTCACCTTCGCCAAGTACCGCTTCCCCGGCAGCTCGGTGCTGTTCGGCGTGGTGCTCGCGACGTTCGTCGTGCCGACCCAGCTGTCGGCGATCCCGCAGTTCACGGTCATGGCGCACCTCGGCTGGGTCGGCGACCTCAAGGCGTTGATCATCCCGGCCGCGGCCAACGCGTTCGGCATCTTCTGGATGCGGCAGTACGCGCAGAGCGCCATCCCGGACGAGCTGCTCGAAGCGGCCCGGATCGACGGCTGCGGCTTCTTCCGGACGTACCTGACGGTCGCGTTGCCGGTGCTTCGCCCGGCGTTGGCGTTCCTCGGCATCTTCACGTTCGTCAACGCCTGGAACGACTACCTGTGGCCGCTGGTCGTGCTGATCGACGCGAACCATGTGACGCTGCAGGTCGCGCTCTCCCAGCTCAACAGCCTGTACGTCAAGGACTACAGCGTCGTCATGGCGGGGACGCTGGTGGCGATCGTGCCGCTGCTGGTCGTGTTCGCCTTCGGCGCCCGCCACTTCGTCCGCAACATCGCCGCCGGCGCCCTCAAGGGCTGAAAGGACTCCATGTCGTACGTCGAAGACCCGGGCCCCGGCCACGGTTCGGTGCCCCCGCGCGCGGCCTTCACCTCCGACGCTCCCTCGCTGGTGCTGAACGGCGTGTGGCGGTTCCGGCTTTCGCCCAGCCTCGCGGCCGCCCCCGACCCGGTCGAAGCGGACGACTCCACTTGGGACGAGCTGCCGGTGCCGTCCCTGTGGCAGCTGCACGGCCACGGCAAGCCCGCCTACACCAACGTGCACTACCCGTTCCCGGTCGATCCCCCGCACGTGCCGTCGGAGAACCCGACCGGGGACCACCGGCTGCGGTTCGACCTGCCCGCGTCCTGGCCCGCGGGGTCCGCGCTGCTGCGCTTCGACGGGATCGACTCGTGCGGCCGGATCTGGCTCAACGGCACCGAGCTCGGCGTCACGAAGGGCAGCCGTCTGCCGTCGGAGTTCGAAGTGGGCGCCCTGCTGCGGCCGACCGGGAACGTGCTGGTGGTGCGCGTCCACCAGTGGTCGGCCGGGAGCTACCTCGAAGACCAGGACATGTGGTGGCTGTCCGGGATCTTCCGGTCCGTGACGCTGCTCGCACGGCCCGCCGGCGGGATCGGCGACTACTGGGTCCGCGCGGACTACGACCACACCACCGGCCTGGGCACGGTCCGCGTCGAAACCGGCCCGGACGTCGTGCTGGACATCCCTTCGCTGGGCGTCACCGGGCATCCGGCCGGTGAACCGCTGGAGCTGCCGGTTTCGCCGTGGAGCGCGGAGTCGCCGCGGCTGTACGACGGCACGCTGTCCACTGTGGCCGAACGGGTGCCGGTGCGGATCGGCTTCCGGACAGTGTCCATCGAGGACGGTCAGCTGAAGGTCAACGGGCGGCGCCTGCTGCTGCGCGGGGTGAACCGGCACGAACACGACCCGCGGACCGGCCGGGTCGTCTCCCCCGAGACCGCGCTCGCCGACGTCCTGCTCATGAAGCGGCACAACGTCAACGCCGTCCGGACCAGCCACTACCCGCCGGACCTGGCGTTCCTCGAGCTGTGCGACGAGTACGGCCTCTGGGTGATCGACGAGTGCGACCTCGAAACCCACGGCTTCGGGCCGCTGGGCTGGGACCGCAACCCGAGCTCCGAGCCGATGTGGGCCGACGCCTACCTCGACCGGATGCGGCGCACGGTGGAGCGGGACAAAAACCGGCCCAGCGTGATCCTCTGGTCGCTCGGCAATGAGAGCCACACCGGCGAGAACCTGGCGCGGATGGCGGAGTGGGTGCGGCACCGGGACCCGACCCGGCCGGTGCACTACGAGGGTGACCAGGACTGTTCCTATGTGGACGTCCACAGCAGAATGTACGCGACGCACGCCGAGGTCGCGCGGATCGGGGCGCGTGACGACGAGAACGAGCGACGCCGTGACCTGCCGTTCCTGCTGTGCGAGTACGCGCACGCGATGGGCAACGGCCCGGGCGGGCTGCTGGAGTACCGCGAGCTGTTCGAGCGGTACCCGAACTGCCAGGGCGGGTTCGTCTGGGAGTGGATCGACCACGGTCTGTCCACTTCGGCCGGTTTCGCCTACGGCGGGGACTTCGGCGAGCCGATCCACGACGGCAACTTCGTGATCGACGGCCTGGTGTTCCCGGACCGGACGCCGTCACCGGGGCTGGTCGAGTACGCGAAGATCATCGAGCCGGTCCGGATCTCGGCCGATCTCGCCGGTGTCCGCGTGTCGAACCACTACGACTTCTCGACGACCGGGCACCTCGCCTTCACCTGGGTGCTCGAGGAATCCGGGACCGCGGTCGCCTCGGGGACTCTCGACGTCCCGGTCGTCCACTCCGGACAGAGCGTTTCGGTGCCGCTCCCCGCGTTGCCGCCCACCTCGGGCGAGTCGTGGCTGACCGTCTCGGCGTCGCTGAAGGCCGCGACGTCATGGGCGCCCGCGGGCCACGTCGTCGGGTGGGGGCAGCTGCCGGTGTCGGAGGCCCCGGCGGCGGCGCTGCTCCCGTCGCGCGGCCCGGTGTTCCGTACGGCCGGCCGGCTCGTCCTGGGCGTCGGCGAGTTCGACCCGGCGACCGGTGCGTTGACCACGCTCGGCGGGCACGCGGTGACGGGTCCCCGCCTGGACGTCTGGCGCGCGACGACCGACAACGACCGCGGCTTGTCGCCCGGGCCGTCCGAGGCTTCACAGTGGCTCGACGCGGGGCTGCACCGGATGCAGCACCGGGTGATCTCGGTCGACGCCGACGGCGACGAGCTGGTGGTCCGCACCCGCGTCGCCCCGCCGGCGCAGCCGTTCGGGCTGTTCGCGGACTACACGTGGACGGCGTTCGCCGACCGCCTGCGGCTCACCGTGGACGTGACCCCGGACGGCGCACTGCCGGAGACACTCCCCCGGCTGGGTGTCACGATGGCCGTCCCGGGCGAGCTCGGCACGGCCGAGTGGTTCGGCAGCGGCCCGGGCGAGGCGTACCCGGACAGCCACCAGGCGGCGCGCATCGGCCGGTTCTCCAGCAGCGTCGACGGTCTGCAGACGCCGTACGTGTACCCCCAGGAAAACGGCAACCGGGCCGCGGCCCGCTGGGCCGGCCTGACCACCCCCTCGGGCGCGGGCATCCGCGTCGACGGCGCCCCGACGTTCGACTTCACGGCCCGCCGCTGGACGGCAGCCCAGCTGGAGGAGGCCCGGCACACGGCGGATCTGGTGGCCGGTGACCTGGTGCACCTGACGCTGGACGTCGCGCAGCACGGGCTGGGGTCGGCGTCGTGCGGGCCCGGGGTGCTGCCGCGGTACCGGCTGGCGCCGCAGAAGACGTCGTTCACGCTCTGGTTCCGGCCGCTGGGGGGTGGTGTCGCAAATTGAGACCCCCGCGGCGGCCCGCATGCGGTGTCGTGGAGGTCCACGCCAGGACAGGAGCGTCCCCGGATGAGCCACTCCACGACGGCGCCGTCGAGCGCGCGGTTGCTGACCACGCCCGGTGCGCTGGGCCTGGCCGATCTCGTCGCGATCTTCGACGACCTCCAGTTCACGCTGCAGTGCTGCGAACGGCTGGTGGCCGAGCTGGAACGGCCCCGGCGGGACGCCGTCCTCGTCGAGTCGCTGTGGGTGTCGGCGGTGAACTCCTACGCGCGCTGCTTCCGCACCGGTGACCGCGGCATGAACCTGACCCCGGCGGACGTCGAGGCGACCGGGGTGCAGGGTGAGGTCGCCGAGTGGCACGAGCTGCTCGGCAAGATCCGCGACTTCTCGATCGATGGCGCGGTCAACCCGCGCGAGTCCTACTCCGTCGGCGTCTCCCAGACCGAGACCGGCGAGGCCGCGGGCATCGTCATCACCTCGGCCGTGCGGCCGCTGGTGGACGACGTGACGGTCCGCCAGACCGGCCGGCTCGCCTTCGAGCTGAGCCGGCTCGTCGACGAGCGGATCAAGGACCATCAGCAGAAGGTTTTCGAGACGGCGTCCCGGATGCCGGCCGACCAGCTCTCGGCGTTGCCCGCCATCGAGGTCACCGCGGAGCCGTCTCAGTAAGTCTCAGCGATCCCGGCACCGAACCGTGGGGAACAACGTCGTGAGCCTGCACGAAAACGTGCCGCCGATGCCAGCCGTAGTACTTGTCGCGGCCCACGCTCCACCAGGGACTGACACGGCCGTCGAGGTGGTCGCGGACGAATTCGGCCACGCTGTCGGAGGTCGCGACAAGATTGCTCTTCAGGATCTTCCCGTCCTCGCCGACTGCGACATAGCCTCTTTCGAAGAGGCTGTCGCAACCGAGAACGCAGGCGAGCATGCCGATGTTGTCAAAATCCTTCCTTTCTTCCTCCGTGCAGTACGCACGCTTCTTGATGTGGGCGCCGACCAGGAGATTCGGCGGGAACTCCTTGCCGCAGAGACCACAGGTGTCGCCCGCCAGCTCGATCAGCCGTCTCTTGAGGCTGGGGTGTTCACGTCGCCAGTTGACTGTTCTCGTACTGTCCGTCGGTCCGTCCGGCGCGACCGTCGAGCCCGGCCCCACCGGACGCGCGTGCGCAGCGCACAGCCGCAGGATGTTGCTCGTGTCGTCGAGGTTGGCGAGGTCGACCAGGTTCTCGGCCTGCTCGCCTTCGATGACCGTGAAGCCCTGGATGAACGCTCTGCTGCTCCACCCCAAGGCCGCGCGCACCTCCTCGATCGGCAGGACGATGTCACGGAGGTTGACGAGGGCGTACATGAATTCCCACGTCAGCCCGTCCGCGTTCCTCCCCCACAACCGTTCGGCGAGAACGGGGTTGTGGAACGTCAGAGCGATGTGTCCGGCCAGGTAGATCTTCTTTTCGCCGTAGAAGAAGACTCCGTCACCGGGTGCGAGCCTCCTCCACTTGCCCGCGTTGCGGCCGGTCGTTCCCGGGGTGGCTCCCCAGAGTTGAACGGTTCCCCGCGGCCGGATCGCCGCCAGAGCCTCCAGGACCTGCCGGTCGATCACGTCCGAGTGATCGGCCAGCCGAACCTGGGTGTCGATCGTGTCGCGGAAGTGACGAGCCACTTCCCGGTCGTTGAGAGCCGCCGGCTGGAGCGCGATCCGCACTAGTGCTCCATTCCCAGTTTGTCGTACTTCACCGCATTGCCTCTCGCCAGATCGGCCGGGTACTTCCCCTCGTTCACCGCGATCTTTTCGGTCAATGCCGCCGCGATGTCGATACCCAGAACGTCGGAAAGGCGCAGGAGGTAGGCGAACACGTCGGCGACCTCGTTCCGCACTTCCTTCGCGGTCGCGGGATCGTCCATGACACGCTCAGCCTCGTCGACCGTGAGCCATTGAAAAAGCGCAGACAGCTCACCCGCTTCGCCAGACAAGGCCATGACCAGGTTCTTCGGCGTGTGGAACTGGTGCCAGTCACGCTCCGAAGCGAACTCGCGCAGACTCCGAGTCAGCTCATCAAGATCCATGGAAGAACCTTACCGATCCGAGCGGGCGATCTCGGGCACATGAGTCGTCTCAATAAGTCTCAGAAGTCGTCTCACTATTCCGCGCCGGGTAGGTGGCGGTAGATCGTCGCCCGGGAGACGCCGAGTGCGGCCGCGATGTCGGCCGGGGCGTGGCCCGCGTCGTAGAGGCGCTGGGCCGCCTCGACCGTCTCCGGGCTCATCACCGTGGGCCGGCCGCGGCGGCTGCGAGCCTTGGGCTCCGTCGCGGTGAACAGCCGGTCGACGCCGTCGAGGACCGCGGCGCGCAGCTCGGCCGCCGGGGCGTCGGCGAACAGGACCACCGGGTCGCTCAGCATCGCGATCGCCTGCGCTGCCCGCACCTGCGCCACGAGGTCGGGTTCCGGGCCCGCCACCAGCAGGTTCGCCTGCAACATGCCGTCGCGGAATCGCTCGAACACCGTGTCCGACGCGGTCAGGCCGAGGTCGCGCAGGTTCATCCGCAGCAGGTACCGGTGGCTCAGCCAGACGTCGAGGAGTCCTTCGATCGCGGCCCGGCGCGGGTCGGCAGCCTCGGCCGCCTTCGCCATCGCCACCTCGACGTCGGCCAGCATCGGCTCGGCGAGCGCCGTGACGATGTCCGCCTTGCCCGGGAAGTGGTAGAGCACCGCGGTCTTCGTGACGCCGACGAGCTCGGCCAGCTCCCGCACCGACGTCGCGTGGTAGCCGCGCGTCGAGAACTCTTCGAGAGCGACGCGCAGGATCCGGGCGCGGGTGTCGTCCGTCATCACGCGAGCCTAGCCGCTTGCCTGACCGATGGACAGGAGCGTACGGTCGGGACTGACCGATGGTCAGGACCGAGATGGGGGTTCAGATGAACGAGCAGACCGTACTGATCTCCGGCGCCGGGGTCGCCGGGCCGACGCTGGCCTACTGGCTGGCGCGCGCGGGCTTCCGGCCCACCGTGGTCGAGCGCGCCGCCGGGATGCGCTCGAGCGGCAGCCCGGTGGACGTCCGCGGGCCGGCGTCGCAGGTGGCCGACCGGATGGGCATCACCGCGAAGCTGCGCGAAGCCAGCACCGACGCGACGTCGCTGAAGTTCGTCGACGACGCCGGCCGCCGGACCGGGCGCGTCCCGATGAGCGTGCTCGGCAGCGACACCGACATCGAGCTGCCCCGCACCGACCTCGCGGCGATCCTGTACGAAGCGGCGAGCGAGGACGCCGAGTTCGTCTTCCACGACTCGATCACCGGGCTCCACCAGGACGATGGCGGTGTCAACGTCACGTTCGAGCGGGGTGCGCCCCGGCGTTTCGACCTCGTGCTCGGCTCGGACGGCCTGCACTCCGCCGTGCGACGGCTGGCGTTCGGCGCGGAAGCGGCGTTCGTCGAGCACATGGGCGTCTACATCGCGACCCTGCCGCTCGCCGAGGCGCCGGCCGACCGCACCGAGCTTCTGATGTACAACTCGCCGGGCCGGGCGGTCGCGGTCCACCCGTCACGCGGGCACGGGATCGCGGCGTTCATGTTCCGCGGGGACGCGGTGCCGGGGTTCGACTATCGGGACACGGCGCTGCACAAGCGGATGCTGTTCTCGGCGTACGACGGCGCCGGGTGGCGCGTGCCGGAGCTGCTGGAGCGCGTGCGGGAGGCCGACGACCTGTACTTCGACGCGGTGAGCCGGGTGCGGATGGACAGTTGGAGCACGGGTCGCATCGCCCTGGCCGGCGACGCGGCGTCGTGCGTGTCCCTGTTCGGCGACGGCTCGACGCTGGCGATGGCGGGCGCGTACACGCTGGCCTCGGAGCTGGGCCGGACCCCGGACGACGCGGACTCGGCGTTCCGGCGTTACGAGGAGGCGCACCGCAAGCTGGTGGAACCCAAGCAGCGCAACGTCTCCACGGCCGCGGCACTACTGATCCCGGCGACCCGCGGCGGGCTGGCGGTGCGCAATTTCGGCACGCGGCTGCTGCCGTTGATGGGCGCGGCCCGGAAGCTGGTTCCGGCCCGCGCGGCCTGACGGGGTGGGTTGAAACGGCGCTGGTGAGCCGCCGCGCCCGGGCGACCGCAGCGCGGCGGCGATCGCGACTCGGCCCGGCCCGGCCCGGCCCGGCACAGCCCGGGCCGGGCACGGCGGCAATCGGGACCCGGCGCGGCGGCGATCGCGGCCCAACGCAGCCAGCCCCGGCCCAGCTGGGCCGGGGCTGGGCAGCTGGCCTGGCCCGGCCCAGCTGGCCTGGTCCAACGGAACCTGGTCCGGCGGGGCCCGGCCCGGCGCAGCGCGGTGTGGCCCCGCCCGGCGTGGCCCGGCTCAGCGCGGCGCAGCCCGGCCCGGCACCGCGAGGCCCGGCCGGGCGCGATCAACCTCGCAACATCGGCGGATACAACAACTCCGCCTTCCCCCGCCGATAAAGCTGCGCCGGCCGTCCCCCATCACGGGTCGTCGTCCGGCCCGTCGGCTCCAACAGCCCCTCCGCCCCCGTCACCTTCCGGTGAAAGTTCCGCGGATCCAGCCGCGTGTCCCACACCAGCTCATACACCCGCCGCAGCTCGGCCACGGTGAACTCCGGGGCGCAAAACGCCGTGGCCAGCGGGGAATACTCCAGCTTCGCCCGGGCCCGCTCGAGCCCGTCCGCCAGGATCCGGTCATGGTCGAACGCCAGGTGCTCGCCGCCCAGCGCTCGCACCGGGGCCCAGCGCGCCTCGGCTGCGTCCGTGCCCGCGGACGGGGTCGGCAGGTCCGGGGCCAGCGCCAGGTACGCCACGGTCACCACCCGCATCCGCGGGTCCCGGTCCGGCGCGCCGTACCCCGCCAGCTGTTCGATGTGGACGGTTCCCGGCGCCAGGCCCGTCTCCTCCGCCAGTTCGCGCCGCGCCGCTTCCGACAGGTCCTCGTCCGCGCGGACGAACCCGCCCGGCAACGCCCATTCGCCCAGGTACGGCGAAACTCCCCGGCGCACCACCAGCGCGCACAGCTCGTCCCCGGTCAGGGTGAGCACGACCAGATCCACGGTGACGGCGAACGGCGGGTGACCCATGCCACCACCCTACCTCCTAATCGTCAGCTTGACGATTAGGTCGCCCACCGCATATCGTCACCGCGACGATAAGAGGAGGGCACATGGCCGACATCAGCCGCCGGTTCGGGTTCCGGCACCTGCGGGGCGCACCCACCGTGCACATCCGCCATCACCGCCGCGGCAAGCTCGCGCACGACGGCATCGGGCTGTCGTTCTGGTACCGGCCGCTGACCGCCGTGGTCTCGGAGGTGCCGGTCGACGACCGGGAGCTGCCCCTGCTGTTCCACGCGCGCACCGCCGACTTCCAGGACGTCACCGTCCAGCTCGCCCTCACCTTCCGGATCGAGGACCCGGCGGTGGCCGCGCAGCGCATCGACTTCTCCATCGACCCCGGCACCGGGCGCTGGAGAAGCGACCCGCTCGGCCAGATCAGCGGGCTGCTCACCGAGAACGTCCAGCAGTACGCCCTCGAGGTCCTCACCCGCATCGACCTCGCCACCGCGCTCGTCGACGGCGTGAGCGCGGTCCGCGACCGGATCCGCGCCGGGCTGGCCGAGGAGGACACCCGGCTCGCGCAGACCGGCACATCCGTCCTCGACGTGCGGGTGGTCGCCATCCGGGCCGAGCCGGAGGTCGAGAAGGCGCTGCAGACGACCGCGCGGGAGAAGGTGCAGCAGGAAGCCGACCGGGCGACCTACGAGCGCCGCGCGATGGCCGTCGAACGGGAACGCGCGATCAGCGAAAACGAGCTGCAGAGCCAGATCGAGCTGGCGCGCCGCGAAGAGCAGCTGCTGACGCAGCGGGGCGCGAACGCCCGGCGGCAGGCCGAGGAGGCGGCCGCCGCGAGCCGCATCGAGACCGAGGCGCAGGCGTCGCGGAAGGAGCGGCTGACCGCGGTCGAGGCGGCGGGCAAGCAGGCGCTCGGCGAGGCGGAGGCGGCCGGTGAGGCGGCCCGTCTTGCGGCCTACCGCGACCTGCCGGAAGGCGTACTCACCGGGCTGGCGCTGAAGGAGCTGGCCGGCAACCTGCCGCAGATCGACAGCCTGGTCCTGACGCCCGACCTGCTCACGCCGCTGCTGACGAAGCTGGGCGTGCGGTCGTGAGCCTCGCTCCGCGGGTGGTGCTGGTGCACCGCCGCACCGAGCTGGCCGAGCTGCTGGCCCGGCACGGCACCCGCGGCCAGGCGGAGTTCTTCCTGCGCACGCGCGGCCGTGACCTCGCCGAGGTGACCGAGGCGGACGCCGCCGTGCGCGCGGCGCTCGCCTCGGCGTCGGCGGCGATCCCGCTCGACTGGCGCCGGGGTGAGGTCGAACGCGCGGACCTCGACCGGTTCCTGTTCACCCCGGAGGACATCGTGGTGGTCGTCGGCCAGGACGGGCTGGTCGCCAACGTCGCCAAGTACCTCGACGGCCAGCCGGTGGTCGGCGTGGCCCCCGGCGCGCCCGGCGTCCTGGTCAAGCACCCGGCCGCCGCCGTCGCGGACCTGGTGCGCGCCACCGGCGACGTCGAGCGCCGGACGATGGCCGAGCTCACCGCCGACGACGGCCAGCGGCTGCTCGCGCTCAACGAGATCTACCTCGGGCACGCCGGGCACCAGACGGCCCGCTACCGGCTGGGGGTCGGGAGCGGGCCGGCGGAACGCCAGGCGTCGTCGGGGATCCTGGTCGGGACGGGCACCGGTGCGACCGGCTGGTGCGGGTCGGTGTGGCGGGAACGCGGCAGCGGCCTCCGGCTGCCCGCGCCCGGTGAACAGCGGCTCGTCTGGTTCGTGCGGGAGGCGTGGCCGTCACCGACGACCGGAACGACGTGCACCGAAGGGGATCTGACGTCGGCGCCGCTGACGGTCGAGGTCGAGTCCGACCGCCTGGTGGCATTCGGCGACGGCCTCGAGACGGACAGCGTCGCCCTCACCCGCGGCCAGACGGCGACGTTCGTGCCCGCGGCGAAGACCGTCCACTTGGTCCGGTGATCGGCCGGCGTGCGAAAGTGGCCGGATGACGTGGCTGGTGTGGGTGCTCGGCGCGGTGGTGATCGCCGCCGCCGGGTTCGGCGTGGTCGTGGTGCCCCGCCTGCGGGAGCGCGACCTGCGCCGGCGGACGGCGTGGTCGGCCGCGCGGGCCGCGATCGACAGCGCGGCCGTGAGCCGGGACGCCGCGGCCGCTCCCCTGCCCGAAGCCGAGCAGCTGCTGACCCGGGCAGAGACTCTCGCGGGCGCGCACGGCGGTGCGCGGGCCGCCCAAGCCGCCGAGGAGCACGCACGCCGTGCCGACGCGCTTTGGCGAGCCGCTCGTGACTAGCCGGTGGCCGGACGCACTCCGGTGGAGCCTGCTCGCGGTGGCTGTCGCCGTGCTGGTGACGTTCCTCCTCGTGCAGAAGCAGAGCACCGACGTCAGCTACGGCCAGGCGCCGGCGGCGAAGGACCCGATCCCCGAGGGCTCGGCCGGTGAGCTGAGCGGTGCCACGATCCCGTCGGACGACGAGCTGACGGCGATGCTCAAGGCGTCTCCCGTCGTGCGGCTGCCGGGCTCGATCGCGACCTGGGACGACCAAGCCGTGAAAGCCGCGGCCGGCGGCACGGACTACCGGATCCTCGTCGCTCCGCCCGGGCTCAAGAAGGACGACGAAACCCGGCTGCACGACGTCGAAGCGGCGACCGTCCGTGTGGTCGGCACCGAGGTCAGCGGCGGGATCCTCCAGGCCTCGGCCGACCGCGCGAGCGAGTGGGTCCACCAGTTCGCCACCGGCGACGTCACCGAGTCGCTGACCACCCTGATCGCCCACCTGAACCACCGGCCCGAGCCGCCGGACCAGGCCCCGATCGCCCGGCGCGACCCGACGGCCGGCGAGCTGGCCGAAGCCACCACGGCGCTGCGCGGCACCGGCCGGTTCGTCGCCCCCGGTGCGACGCTGAAGGACGTGCCCGCGACGACCGCCGCGTTCCCCGGCGCGCAGCCGTTGTACGTCGCGTTGCCGCAGCAACCGGCCGGGCAGCCGTTGGTCCACTTCGGACCGGCGCTGGCGAAGGAGTTCCCCGGCCGGCCGATCGTCGCGATCTACGGCCAGTGGATCGAGTACGACGGCCCGTCGGCCGCCGCCTTCTCCGACGTCGTCACGGCGAGCTTCTACGGCCAGTTCGCCGACCGCCTCAGCACGTACGCCTACCCCCAGCGCAATGTCCTCGGCGCGTGGCTCGACCGCGTCACGGCCATCCGCTACGCCGGGCTGTTCGACCGCCCGCTCCCCTACACGCCGTTCGACCCGCTGCGGGTCGCGCTGCCCGCGCTGCCGTGGCTGTTCGCCGCCTGCGCGGTCGGGTTCCTCGTCCTCTCGGCCCGCCGGGTGGTGCGGCCGGCCCGGCCCGCCGGAGCCGGCGTCCCGGCGCGCCTGGCCGGGCTGACCGCGCTCGCCGTCGAGATCTCGGGGCTCACCGACGGCGCGTCGGCCGCGGCCCTGACCCGCGGGATCACCCAGCTGACGGCGGCCCGGGAGGCGTTCACGGAGAAACTGCCGGACCGGCACGTGCACGGCCTGCTCGACGCGGCCGAGTCCGATTTGGACACCACCGCCGGGCTGCTCGGCCGCCCGGACTACCGGCCCGCCGCGTACCTGCGAGGGAGGCTCGCGTGAACCGCTTCTTCCGCTCCGCGTTCGGGATCGCGGTGCTCGGCTGCCTCGTGCTCGCGGGCTGGGCGGTGTGGTCGGCGGGTGTGTTCGACGGCCCGGTCGCCCGGCAGCTGCGCGCGGCGTCCGTGTACGCCGCGCCCGGGGTCACGCTCGACCAGCCGGCCGCCGAACGCGTCATCGGCAACCGGCGGCTGGTGGTGGCGTTCCTCGAACCGGGCGCGGACCTGCGCGACGCTTGCGACAGCCTCGGCACCGCGGTCGACGGCACTCTCGCCGTCATGCTCAGCCGCGACGGCGACGACTTCAAGAAGTACGGCTGCTCGCAGCTGCCCGGCGGGGACGACGAGAACTTCGGCAAGGCGTACGTGGCGGAGTCGATGATCGGCAACGGCATCGACGCGTTCACCGACCGGCCGGTGGACGCGCTGAAGGTCATGGTCGTCAACTACGACCTGCTGGTGAAGTCCGGCGCGATCCCCGACGGCGGCCGCACGGTCAGCCCCTCGCTGCCGCGCTACCTGATCGCGTCGGCCGCGGTCGGCGCGGTGGTCCTGGGCTCATTGGCGCTCTACGTCGTCGCCCGCCGGACCGGCCAGGTGGCGGTGACGCGGCGCGAACGCCGGGACGCCGAAGCGGACGAGCGGTCCGAGCTGGCGGCGGCCACGGCCGTGCTGGCCCAGGAGATCATCGACCTCGACAAGCGCTACGCCCGTCAGAAGCCCGCGAGCAAGTTCGCCCGGAGCTACCGGACCCTCGTGGCCGACTACACGAACCTGCTGCCGGATCTCGACCGGGAGACACCTGAGCTGCGGGACCGGGTCGAGAAGCTGCTGACCCGGGCCCGCAAGCTCGGCGCTCAGGTGCCGTAGCGGGACTTGACGATCGACGGGGTGTCGAGGTTGTGGCCCGCGTCCATGCTCTGCGCGAGCCGCAGGTACTGGCCCTCGGCCCACATCAGCGGGCCCGCGCTGCCGGTCGGGCGGCCCAGCCCGAAGCAGCCGACGTCCGCGCGGTCCCAGACCTGCTCGGGCACGAAGTACCCGTCGTTCGCCGAGTCCGCCATGGACTTCAGGTAGACGCTCGCCGAGCGGCCGTTGGCCAGTTCGTACTGGCCACGCTCCCCCGACAGCACCGGCCACAGCCGGCCGAAACGCTGGCTGCCGCCCGCGGGCCAGCCGTTGCAGGTCGACGTGCTCTCGCCGTAGTTGTCGTGCGGGTAGCGGTGGAAGTAGACGTCACCGTTGGGCAGCGTCACCTGCATCGGTGCGTTGCCGTCGGACGCGGCGGCCGTCGGTCCGACCGAGTTCGCGATCGTCGTGTCGTTGGCCGGGCGGATGCCGAGACGCACCAGGTCGAGGAACCCGAAGTCGGTGACGTCGTGTTCGTAGAAGCAGCCTTCGTCGAAGCAGATCGTCGCGCCGTCGTTGGGGTTCCCGGCGCGGTCGAGCCGCTCGTAGTAAGTGTGGCCACCCCAGTAGCCGGACGTCGTCACGGTCCAGCCGGCCAGGGAGTTGCGCCACGAGTCCGCTGTGGACTCCCACGACGTCGCGCTCGCGGTGTCGCCGTTGGCCCGGGCGATCGCGCCGGCCGCGATGAGCCCGGCGATCTCGGCGGCGATCGACGACGGTGACTTGCCGTACTGCTCTTCCCACCGCTCGGTGGTGTCCGGGCCGGTCGCGACGAGGTGGTTCGCCGTCGTCTTGACCTTCGAGGACGTCGAGGCGTCGGTGACGCCGGTCAGCCACGCGAGCAGGATCGCGTCGGCGTCCTGGTCGAGCTGTTCGCAGCAGCCGAGCTGCTGGGCGCTCGCCCCGGCGACCCCGGAAACCGGGCTGTAGCGCGGGAACGAGCCCGCCGGGTAGGTCGTGCCGTCCCCGGCGGTCGGGCTGCCGATCCACTGGGAGTTCCACAGGAACTGGGCCATCCGCTTGGCCTGCGCGGTGTCGCCGGCGGCGAGCAGGCCGGTCGCCTGCTGGTAGAGGTCACGGCCCCAGACGCGGTGGTAACCGTCGTTGAGCTGGTCGCCGTTGGTGAAGCTGCCCCACGGCGTCGCGAGGCCCGCGACGCTCGCGCCGGGGTGCTGCTTGTCCTCGGCGGTCTTGAGCGCCATCGCGGCGACGTAGTAGGCGCGACGCCGCTGGGTGTCGCCGGAAACGCTGGCGGGGGCGGGTTTCAGACCGCCCACATAGGAGTTCCAGCCGCCGCGGTACGACGTCGCCACCGCGGAGAACCCGCTGCTCAGCGACCCGGTCGCCGCCGAGGTCGCGGCGGCCGCAGTGCCGCCGTAGCCGAGGGCGACGGTGAACGTGGTGTCCGTGCCGACCGGGATCTGTCCACACTGGACGACGTTGCCGGTGCCGGAGACGGTGTCGAACTGGTTGTTCAGGGTCTTGTCGGCGCGCAGGTCGACCAGGCAGTCGCTGCCCGCGCCGCTGTAGCCGTTGTCGTGCGCGGTGAACCCGGTCGAGACGCGCAGCGCCGACACGACGGTCGTGGCCGCGCCGCCGAACAGCGTCTCGGTGCCGCTCGCCACCAGGCCGGTGCCGTCCCACCACGCGTTGTCGTTGGCGCCGCCGCCGGCCATCGACGGGTTGGCGAGCAGGTAGAGGCGGTAGGCGCCGCCGTCGAGGGACTGGAAGCGGGTGTTCCGGACGAGCGTCGCGCGGGCCGGGTCGGTGACGTAGTCGGTGGTGAGCCGGTACTTGCCGCTCTTGGCGGTGTTGGTGACGGTGTACTGGAGCACTTTCTCGTCGGGCATCGAGACGACGTGGGTGGTGGCATCGCGTTCGAGGTCGACGAAGCTGGATCCGTCGGTGACGACGAACTGCATGTCCTGCAGGTTCGGGACGTCGGCGCGCGGGTAGAAGACCTCCGAGGTCACGCCGTCGGCGACGGTGAACCACACCGGGCTGCCGGTGGTCGTCGAAGTGCCGAGCGCGGACTTGTTGCCGGTCGCCCAGGAGGCGCCACCGCCGCAGCAGTCGGTCGCGGTGCCGCTCGCGAGGGCCGTGCCGGGCAGCGCGCCGGCGAGCAGCACGCCCGCTCCGGCGCAGGCCAGGACCGCTTTCCACCTGATCATCAAGACCCTCCGACGGCGTTGTCGTCAATATGTTGCGAGCCGCAACATATTGAGCCACCGGTGGGTGACAAGCAATGTCCGATCGGTCTGAACCGATCCAGCCCTGCTCCGGACGGCTCAGGCGTCGGCGATGCGGTCCAGCCACTCGGCCAGCAGGACGCGCTCGGCTTCGGTCAGCGCCGCCACGCCGTCGAGCCCGGCCCGCAGCGCGATCGCGCGTCCCGGCAGATCGGACTCCGCCGGCGCTTCGACGTCGGTGAGGATCCGGCTCAGCACCGTCTCCCGGGCCGTCAGCGACAGCTCCCGGTCACGCTCGTCTTCTGGCGTCGCGATGAGCGACAGCACCACGCCCATTCCGGTCGCGTGCACCAGCCGCGCCGCGCGTTCGACGCTCAGACGCAGCCGGCCCGCCTCCGCGACCCGCGAGACAATGCTTCGCAGCATCCCTTCGGCTTCCCGGGCCGCGGGCGAGGTCCGGCCCGGCCGCGCGTCGCCGTACATGAGCACGTAGAACTCCGGACGGGACAGCCCGAATTCCACGTGCAGGTCCCAGCCGCGCCGCAGGTCCGCCACCGCGTCGCCGGTCGAGCCCAGCGCGCGCTTGCTCGTCAGGTACTCGTCGAAGCCGTACGCGGCGACCGCGTCGAGCAGGCCGTCCTTGTCGCCGAAGAGCCGGTACAGCGCGGGCGGCTGGACGCCCGCCGCGGCGCTGACCGCGCGGGTCGAGAGGCCGTCGCGGCCTTCGGCCACCAGCAGGGCCGCCGCCGCTTCGAGGATGCGCTCCCGGGTGTCCGCCGCCGCCTTCGTCACCATGGTTTCAATGATAACAAAACTGCGGTAGCACCTGTCAGAGGTGGTCCACGGCGACGCGGTGGGCGAGCCGCCGCAGCAACGGCGCGGCGTCGGCCATGCACCGGGCCGGGTCGGGCTCCAGGTCCGTCAGGGCATACGCGGCCGTAATGCCCGCCGAAGCCAGTTCCGATGTGGACAGCTGACACCGCCCGGACACCGCGACACACGGAATCCCCTTCTCCGCCGCGGCCCGGGCGACTCCGGCCGGCGCCTTGCCCGAGAGCGTCTGCCGGTCGAGCGAGCCCTCGCCGGTGACGACCAGCGCGGACCCCGCGAGCGCGGCGCCGAACCCGAGCAGGTCCAGCAGCAGCGTGATGCCCGGGCGCATCCGGGCGCCCAGCACGGCCATCGCGGCGAAGCCCACTCCCCCGGCGGCCCCGGCGCCTGGCCGGTCCGCGAACGCCGGCCCGGCGACCGACGCCCAGTGCCGTAACGCCTCGTCGAGCACCTCGACGTCGTCGGGTGACGCGCCCTTCTGCGGGCCGTAGACGAACGCGGCCCCGTTCAGGCCGTAGAGCGGGTTGTCCACGTCGCTCGCCAGCTCGAAGTCCACTTCGGACAAGTCCAGTTCGGACAGATCCAGCGAAGCGACCCGGGACAGCGCCGCGCCGCCGGGCGGGAGCTCCCGGCCGGCGGCGTCGAGGAGCCGGGCGCCCAGCGCGGCGAGCATGCCGGCGCCGCCGTCGGTGCAGGCGCTGCCGCCCACCCCGAGGACGATCCGGCGGCAGCCCCCGCCCACCGCGGCCGCGATGACGTCCCCGGTGCCCGCACTGGACGCGCCGAGCGGCGACGGCGCACCGGGCAGCCGGTGCAGGCCGGACGCTTCGGCCAGCTCGACGACCGCCGTGTCGCCACGGACCGCGTACGACGCCGTCACCGGCACGCCGGTCGGGCCGCGTGCCGGGACCCGGACCCGGCGGAAGCCGGCGGCGACGGCGGCGTCGACCGTGCCGTCACCGCCGTCCGCCACCGGCAGGGTCTGCGTCTCGACCCGCGGGTGGACGTCGGCGAGGCCCCGGGCCACCGCCGACGCCACCTCGGCCGCGGTCAGCGACCCCTTGAACTTGTCGGGCGCCACGAGGACTTTCACACGCTCGCCTTGTAGGCCCGCCAGTCGCCGACCTCGGTGATGTCCCGCAGCGCGACGTGCGAGGTGTAGGGCCGCCGCAGCAGCATCGCGAACGCCGAACTGCCGTCGGTCAGCTCCACCACCCCCAGCTCCAGCTCGTGGGGCTCGGACGGGAGCACCTTGTCGCGCAGGTCGTCCAGCGAGACGTCGTACACCTCGCCGGTCACCTCCGCGCCGCCGTGCGACACCGGGTACAGCGCCGGGCACTGGTCGCCGACGGCGTAGAACCGGTACTTCGGCGCGGTTTTCGCCTCCGCCACGAACGGCGCTCCGGCCAGGAGGTGGTGCAGCGGCTCGCCGCGCATGGCGCCGCCGTTGAAGAACATCAGGGCCACGGGGATTCTCCTTAGCGGAAGAGGGCTTCGACGCCGTCGACGGCGAAGTAGACCGCGAACACCAGCGCCAGCACCGACAACAGCCAGCCGGCTTCGCGCCACTTGCCGCGGCCGATCTTGATCAGCACGAACGCGATCAGGCCGGCGCCGACACCGTTGGTGATCGAGTAGGTGAACGGGATCAGGGCCGCGGTGAGGAACACCGGGATCGTGTAGTCCGGGTCGTTCCACGGGATGGTGCGGCACTGCGCGACCATCATGCCGCCGATGACGACCAGCGCGGGCGCCGCGGCCTGGGCCGGAACCACTCCGGCGAGCGGGGTGAACAGCAGCGTCCCGGCGAACAGCAGGCCGGTGACCAAGCTGGCGAGGCCCGTCCGGGCGCCTTCGCCGACGCCGGCCGCGGACTCGAGGAACACCGTGTTCGGCGACGAACCGGTGACCCCGCCGGCGATCGCGCCCGCGCCGTCGACCAGCAGGATCCGGCCCATCCGCGGGACCTTGCCGTTCTTCGACAGCCCGGCCTCGTCCGAGACGCTCGTGATCGTGCCCATCGCGTCGAAGAAGCCGGAGAGCACCAGGGTGAACAGGAAGACCGTCGCCGCGAGCGCCCCCGCCGAGGCGAAGCCGCCGAAGAGATCGATGTGCCCGAAGAGCCCGAAATCCGGGGCCGCGACAACGTGGTCGGGCAGCGCCGGGGTGGTCAGGCCCCAGCCGCCGACGCCGAACCCCTCGTGCAGCACGACGGCGAACACCGTCGCCACGCCGATGCTGATCAGCACCGCGCCCGGGACCTTGCGGGCCATCAGCACGATCATCAGCAGCAGGCCGAAGCAGAACACGACGATCGGCCAGCCGTGCAGGTGCCCGCTCGCCCCGAGGCGGACCGGGACCGTGGTCTGCGCCGCGTCCGGCACCCGGGTCACGAACCCGGCACTGACCAGCCCGACCAGGGCGATGTAGAGCCCGATCCCGACGGTGATCGCCATCTTGAGCGGCCGTGGGATGGCGTTCATGATCCGTTCGCGGACTCCGCTGACGGCCATCAGCACGATGCAGACGCCTTCCAGCACCACCAGCCCGAAGGCCTGCGCCCAGGTCATCGTCGGGGCCATCTGGAACGCGACGATGCCGTTGATGCCGAGGCCGGCGGCCAGCGCGAGGGGCGCGTTGCCGACGACCCCCATGAGGATCGTCATCACGGCGGCGGCCAGCGCCGTCGCGGTGGTCACCTGCGCCGCGGAGAGCCGGGCGCCGGTGATGTCGGCGGAGGCGCCGAGGATGAGCGGGTTGAGCAGCACGATGTAGGCCATCGCGACGAACGTCGTGACGCCGCCGCGGACCTCGCGGCCTACCGTGGATTGCCGGGCGCGCAGTTCGAACAGCTTGTCGAGCAAAGATCGCCGTGGCGCGGGTACTTCGTCGACCACGGGGGTGGGGACTTCGGTCTGGGTCATGCGTCCTGCCCTTGCCGGTGGGTGTGCTCGGCCAGGCCGAGGCACAGCGCCGTGCCTGGCGAGCGGGACGTTCGATTCGGTTGTGCTCCGGTCAGCTGGCCTTGTGGGTCAGAGGTCGGCGGGTCAGTAGTCGGTGCGGTCGCTCTTGTCGAGCCACGCCGCGAAGGGGGCGAAACCGTCCTTTGCGGACAGTCGGGTGATGGGGACCGTCCAGCTTTCGCGCGGGCGGTCGAAGAGCTCGTAGAAGACGCGGTCGTCGAAGCCGGCCTTGGCGGCGTCGTGCCGGTCGGCGGCGAAGACGACCTTGTCGACCCGCGCCCACAGCGCCGAGGACAGGCACATCGGGCACGGCTCGCAGCTGGAGACGAGCACGCAGCCGTCCAGCTTGAAGTCGCCGAGGGCCTGGCAGGCCGCGCGGATCGCGACGACTTCGGCGTGCGCGGTCGGGTCGAGGTTCGCGGTGACGCGGTTGACGCCGGTGGAGACGATCTCGCCGTCGCGGGCGATCAGGGCGCCGAACGGACCGCCGCCGTTCGCGACGTTCGTCGCCGCGATGCGGATGGCCTCCTCGAGCCATTCCTGTTCGACGGAAATCGACGTGGTCATCTCAGACTCCAGTGATGTGTTCGGGGCGGATGGGGACACGCGGCAGCTCGAGGCCGGTGGCCGCGCGGATGGCGTTGGCGATCGCCGGGGTGGCCGAGATCGTCGGTGGCTCGCCGACGCCGCGGACGCCGTAGGGCGCGTGCGGGTCGGGCCGTTCGAGGACGTCGACGCGCATCGGGGGCATGTCGAGGATGGTCGGGATGAGGTAGTCGGTGAACGACGGGTTCCGGACCTTGCCGTCCTTGACCAGGATCTCCTCCATCACCGCCAGACCGAGGCCCTGGGCCGAGCCGCCCTGGATCTGGGCGATGACGGCGTCGGGGTTCATCGCCTTGCCGACGTCTTGCGCGCAGTCGAGCTGCACCACCTTGACCAGCCCGAGGTCCAGGTCGACGTCGACCACCGCGCGGTGCGCCGAGAACCCGTACTGGACGTGGGCGTCACCCTGGCCGGTCTCGGGGTCGAGTGGGTAGGTCTTGCGGTGGTGGAACTCGCGGGTCTCCTCGATCGCCGTCTCGCCGAGCAGGTCGGCGAGGTCCGCGACGACTTCGCCGTCGGCCGCGACCACCTTGCCGCCGGTGAGCGTGAGCCCGTCGGCCGGACGGCCGAGGCGGACCGCGGCGAGGGCGTACACGGCGTCGGCGACCGCGCGGCAGGCGTTGCGGACCGCACCACCGGTCACGTAGGTCTGGCGCGACGCCGAGCTGGAGCCGGCGTCGCCGACGCTCGTGTCGGCCGGGTGCACGCTCACCCGTGTCAGGCCCAGCTCGGTGCGGGCGATCTGCTGCTGCAGGGTGACCAGGCCCTGGCCGACCTCGGCCGCGGCGGTGTGCACCATCGCGACCGCCTCGCCGCCGAGCACCTCCAGCCGGACGCGGGCGGTCGAGTAGTCGTCGAGGCCTTCGGCGTAGGAGATGTTCTTGATCGTGACGCCGTACCCGACGCCGCGCACGACGCCTTCACCGTGGGTGGTGTTGGACGCGCCGCCGGGCAGCTCGCGGATGTCGCGTTCGCCGGTGGGTTCGGGCGGCAGCGGCAGGTCACGCAGGCGCTGGACCAGCTCCGCCACCGGCGCCGGGAAGTCCACGACCTGGCCGGTGACCACAGTGGACCCTTCGCTCAGCGCGTTGCGGATCCGCAGTTCGGCCGGGTCCATGCCCAGGGCGGCGGCGAGTTTGTCCATTTGGGACTCGTAGGCGTACGTCGGCTGGACCGCGCCCAGGCCGCGCATCGCGCCGCAGGTCGGGTTGTTGGTGTAGACACCCCAGCCCTCGATGTGCGCGTTCGGGACGTCGTACGGGCCGACGCTGAGCGTGGTGCCGTTGCCGACCACGACCGGGGTCTTCGACGCATACGCGCCGCCGTCGAAGTACATCTTGGCGCGCACGTAGACGAGCTCGCCGTCGCTCGTGGCGCCGTGCTCGTAGTACATCTTCGCCGGGTGGCGGTGGACGTGCCCGAAGAACGACTCCAGGCGGTTGTAGCTCATCTTCACCGGCCGCCCGGTGCGCAAGGCGAGCATGCACGAGTGGATCTGCATCGACAGGTCCTCGCGGCCGCCGAACGCACCGCCGACGCCGGACAGCGTCAGCCGGACCTTGTCCAGCGGGAGCCCCAGGGCCTTCGCCGTCTGGCGCTGGTCGACGTGCAGCCACTGGGTCGCCAGGTAGAGGTCGACTCCGCCGTCCTCGGCCGGCACCGCGAGCCCGGACTCCGGCCCGAGGAACGCCTGGTCCTGCATGCCGATCTCGTAGACGCCGGAGACGACGACGTCCGCGGTCGCGGTCGGGTCGCCCTTGACGATCCGCTGGTGACGGACCAGGTTCCCGCCCGGGTGCAGCTTCGGCAGCGTGTCGTCGTGCGCGGCCCGCTCGGGGTCGGTGATCGGCTCGAGGACGTCGTACTCGACGACGATCTCCTTGAGCGCCTGCCGCGCGATCTCCGGGTGGTCCGCGGCGAGGATCGCGACCGGCTCACCCTGGAAGCGGACCAGGTCCGCGGCCAGCGCCGGGGTGTCCTGGTACTTGAGGCCGTAGACGTTCTCCCCCGGCACGTCCTCGTGGGTCAGCACCGCGTGCACGCCCGGCTGGGCCAGCGCGCGGGAGACGTCGAGGCGGACGATCCGGGCGTGCGGGTGCGGGCTGCGCAGGGTCGCGCCCCACAGCATGTCCTCGTGCCACAGGTCGGAGGAGTAGGCGAACTCGCCGCGGACCTTGAGCGTGCCGTCGGGGCGCAGCGGGCTCTCGCCGATGCCGCCGGCGATCGTGTCGTGCAGCTCCTGCGGGGAGCGGGCCGGGGCGCTCATCGGACGGCCTTCTTCGCGGCCGCGTCACGGACGGCGTCGAGGATCTTCTCGTAGCCGGTGCAGCGGCAGAGGTTGCCGGCCAGCGCCTCGCGGATCTCGACGTCGCTCGGGTCGGGGACGCGCTCGATCAGGTCGTGCGCGGCCACCAGCAGGCCGGGGGTGCAGAACCCGCACTGGACGGCGCCGCGCTCGACGAACGACTCCTGCACCGGGTCCAGGTCGTCGCCGGAAGCGAGCCCTTCGACTGTGACGACGTCGCGGCCCTCGGCCTGCCCCGCCGCGACCAGGCAGGAACACGCCGGGACGCCGTCGACGTACACCGTGCAGGAGCCGCATTCGCCCTGCTCACAGGCGTTCTTCGAGCCCGGCAGGCCGAGCCGCTCGCGCAGCATGTAGAGGAGGCTTTCGCCTTCCCAGACGTTGTCCGCCCGGCGGGGCTCGCCGTTGACGGTGACGTTCACGCGCACTTCGCGCTCCCTCCGCAGTAGTCGGTCCAGGCCCAGGTCAGGGTTCGCCGCGCCATCACGCCCAGGGCGTGCCGGCGGTAGGCCGCGCTCCCCCGGACGTCGTCGATCGGCGCGGCAGCTCCGGCGACCAGGTCGCCGAAGCGGCGCTTCACCGAGTCGTTCAGGGCCTTCGGTGCGTCCCAGTCCAGCTCGCCGGCCAGGAACTCCTCGGCTTCGAACGCCCGGCGCGGGGTCGGCGCGGCCGAGCCGACGCCGGTGCCGACGCGCCGCTGGTCCGGGTGCAGTGCCAGCCCGAACGCGGCGACGGCGATGACCATGGCGTTGCGGGTGCCGATCTTGCTGAACTGCTGCGGCCCGGTGGCCGGGGCCAGCAGCACGGACGTGATCAGCTCGTCCGGCTCCAGGACGTTCCGCTTGACGCCGACGTAGAAGTCCTTCGCCGCGACGATCCGGGTGCCGCGCACCGACGCGATCTCGACCTCCGCGTCCGCGGCCAGGAGCGCCGGGTGTGAGTCGCCCGCAGGCGAAGCTGCGCCCAGGTTGCCGCCCACGGAACCGCGGTTGCGGATCTGCGGGGACCCCACGGTCCGCGAAGCCATCGCGAGGCCGGGCAGCTGTGCGCCCAGTTCGGTGATGATCCGGGTGTAGGGCACGGCCGCGCCGATCCGGATCCGGCCGCCGTCGGCGCCGTGCTCGTGGAGCTCGGCGACCCGGCCGAGGTCGAGCAGGGCTTCGGGACGGCGGTGGTCGAAGTTGAGCTCGACCATCACGTCCGTGCCGCCGGCGATCGGGACCGCACCGGGGTTCGCGGCCTTCGCGGCGAGCGCGTCGGCCAGCGAGGCGGGTCGGAGGAATTCCACTGTGGACGTCCTTTCGGGGCTGCTTCGATAAGGAGTACACACGGTGAACTGTGGCTCCGACCACGGCAAAACCCCTGAAAGAAGGGTGAATTTCGGGCCCGCGTTTGTACTTTCCGACAAGCGCTTGATCGCGGACGCGGAAAGGCCGCCGCACGAGGTCAGGGTCTCGTGCGGCGGCCGTGGTCACGCGGCGCGTTGCCAGTCCGGCCAAAGGTAGGCCGGCCCCGGAGCGGTACGTGACCGTTGCTCCGAAGTCATCCGGCCGTGGCTGTGGTCGGACTGGCAACCAACGGCGCCGTTACGCGGGCTCGAACTCCTTGACGGCGTCGAGGGCGGCACCCATGGCGGCGTTGCCCTCACGTTCGATCATGATCTCCACCAGGACCGGCCGGCTGGTGCGCTCGGCCTCCTTGCGGGCCCACTCCAGGGACGTCCGGATCTCGGCCGGCTCGTGCACGCGGGTGCCCGAGCAGCCGTAGGCCTCCATGATCTTGACGTTGTCCGTGCCGTTCGCGTCGTAGTGGATGTCGACCTCGAAGTTCATGTCGTACCCGGTCTCCGCCTGCCGGATCAGCCCGAGGTACTCGTTGTTGAGCATGATCAGCACGAACCCGACGTCGTACTGCGCGGCCACCGCCAGCTCCTCGACGAGGAACTGGAACGAGTAGTCGCCGACCACGCCGACAACCTCGGCCTCCGGCCGGGCCTTCTTGACGCCGATCGCGGCGGGGATCTCCCAGCCGAGCGGACCGGCCTGGCCACACACCTGGTAGTGACGCGGCTTGTGCGCCTTCTGGAACTGGCCCGACCAGATCTGGTAGAGCCCGATCGCGGTGACGAAGTAGGTGTCCTCGCCGAAGGTTTCGTTGATCTCCTTGAAGACCCGCGGCGCCTTGATCGGCAGGGTGTCGAAGTCGTCCCGGCGGGGAAGCGCTTCCTTCAGCTCCGCGATCCGGCCGACCCACTCGCGCCGCGGCTCCGGCGCACGCTCGTCCAGCGCCGCCAGCAGCGCGTCCAGGAACTCCCGGGTGTCCGAGACGATCCCCAAGTCGGGGCCGAACACCTTGCCCAGCTGCGTCGGCTCGATGTCGACGTGGATGAACTTCCGGTCACCGCGGTAGACCGACAGCTCACCGGTGTGCCGGTCGCCGAACCGCGCGCCCAGCGCCAGCACCAGGTCGGACTCGAGGAAGGCCGCGTTGGCCCAGCGCTGCGACGTCTGGATGCCGGCCATCCCGGCGAACAGCTCGTGGTCCTCGGGGAAGCTCCCCTTGCCCATGAGCGTCACCTGCACCGGGACGTCCAGGCGCTCGGCCGCGGCGCGCAGCTGCTCGCTCGCCTCGCCGAGGACAACACCGCCGCCGGCCAGGATCAGCGGGCGTTCGGCGGCCAGCAGCATCTCCAGCGCCCGCTCGACCCGCGCGGCGGCGGGTTTGACGGCGGTCACCGGCAGCGGCGAGTCGATCGAGGAGTCCCACTCGATGTCCTGCTTCTGGACGTCGATCGGGAGGTCGATCAGGACCGGGCCGGGGCGGCCGGACCGGGCGATCCGGAAGGCCTCGCGGAAGATCCACGGCAGCTGCGCGGCCTCCTTGACCTGCACCGCCCACTTCGTCACCGGCTTGGCGATCTCGACGATGTCGACGGCCTGGAACGCTTCTTGGTGCAGCTTCGTCGTGGCCGCCTGCCCGGTGATGCAGATCATCGGGATCGAGTCCGCGTGCGCGGTGTAGAGCCCGGTGATCATGTTCGTCCCGGCCGGCCCGGACGTGCCGATCGCGACGCCGACGTTCCCGTTCGTCCGGGCCCAGCCGTCGGCCATGTGCGTCGCACCCTCTTCGTGGCGGACGATCAGGTGCTGGATCGCCCGGCCTTGCAGGGCGTTATACAGCGGGAGGATGGCCGCGCCGGGGCAGCCGAAGACGGTGTCGACGCCTTCGCTCTCCAGGACGTCGACGACCGCTTGCATGGCGGGGATTCTGGGCATGTCACACCTCCGCCGGGACGCGGCCCGACAACTGTTCGACGACCTTCAGCAAGGCCGAGTGGTCCAGGGAGCCGTACCCCATGGCACGGCCGGCGGCGACGAGCTGGGCGACCAGCCCGGTCAGCGGGAGCGCGACGTCGGCCTGCCGGGCGGCGGCCAGCGCGATCCCCATGTCCTTGTGGTGCAGGTCGATCCGGAACCCGGGTGCGAACTGACGGTCCACCATGGACTTGCGCTTGAGCTCGAGGATCCGGCTGCCGGCCAGTCCCCCGGCGAGCACGTCGAGCCCGGTCGCGGCGTCCACTCCGGACGCTTCGAGCAGCACGATCGCCTCGGCGACCAGGCCGTAGATCCCGCCCACGACGAGCTGGTTGGCGGCCTTGACCACCTGACCGGCGCCGTGCGGGCCGACGTGCACGATCGTCTTGCCGACGGCGTCGAGCACCGGCTTCGCGGCGTCGAAGTCGGCCGCGTCCCCACCGACCATGATGGACAGCGACGCCTGCTCGGCGCCGGCCTGCCCGCCGGAGACCGGGGCGTCGAGGACGCGGATCTTCTTGTCCCGCGCGAGGTTCGCGACCTCGATCGACGTCTCGGGCCGGATGGTGCTCATGTCGATCAGCAGCGTGCCGGGCGCGGCGGTGTCGAGGACCCCGCCGCCGGCCAGCACGACCGCCTCGACCTGCGGGTGGTTCGGCAGCATCGTGATCACGACGTCCGCCCCGGCCACCGCGTCGGCGACGTCGCTCGCGGCGCGTCCCCCGGCGGCCTGGAGCTTCTCCCCCGCCGCGGCGTGCACGTCGTAGCCGCTGACGTCGTGCCCGGCCGCGACCAGGTGCGCGGCCATCGGGGCGCCCATCACGCCCAGTCCGATGAATCCCAGTTTCATGCTCGTCCCCTTCGGGTGGTCGGCAGCCAGTTCAGCGACGTGACGGTGTCGGGCTCCGGGACGTACTCGATCCCCACGAACCCGGCGTAGCCCGCGTTCTGGAGCTTCCGCAGGTGGCCGTCGAGGTCGAGGGACCCGGTGCCGGGCTGGTGGCGGCCGGGCGCGTCGGCGATCTGCACGTGCCCGATCCGGGCGATGTGCTCCGTCGCCAGCGCGTCCAGGTCGTCGCCGTTGACTGCCAGGTGGTACAGGTCGGCCAGCAGCCGCACGTTGTCGCGCCCGAGGTCGTCGAGCACGGCCACGGCGTCCGCGGCGGTCTTGAGCGGGTAGCGGTCGGCGCCGGAGAGCGGTTCGAGGACCAACTGGGCGCCGATCTTCGCGGCCGCCTCGGCGGCGGTGGCGAGGTGGACCAGCGCGAGGTCGTCCTGCTTGGCCGGGTCTTCGCCGTCGAGCCGGTTGCCGTAGAGCGCGTTGAAGCTGCGGCAGCCGGTGCGTTCGGCGATCCCGAGTGCGACGACCAGGCTGTCGGCGAACTCGGTTTCGCGGCCGATCCACGAGACCAGGCCGCGCTCCCCCGCCGCCATGTCACCGGCGTAGAAGTTCAGCCCGCGCAGCCGGACGCCGGCCTGCTCGACGCCGCGCACGAAGGCGTCGACCTCGTCCCGCGCCGGCACCGCGACCTCGAACGGCCACCAGTACTCGACGTCGGTGAAGCCCGCCGCGCGCGCCGCCGCCGCCCGCTCGGGCAGCGGTACCTCCTTGAACAGGATCGACAGGTTGGCGACGTACGGCAGGGTGTGCCCCTCTTCTGGCATCGCGACCTCAAATTTCGCTATCCGGAATCTTTCTTTCGCATATCGAGAATAGCTGCTCGGCGGCGGCGCGGTCAACGGGTCATCGCCCCGGCAACCTTCGCCTGACCCCGTGTGCGACCTCCGGCGTAGCGCCTACGCCGCGAGTCGCACGCGGCCCGCGTCGAGATCGCCCTTCAGCCGGTCGATCCCGACGTCATCCAGGCCTACCTTCGGCCGCGACGAAGGGAGACGGATGATCGAGGCACACGCGGTGTCCAAGCGCTACGGCGCCCGGACCGCGGTGGACGGGGCGACGTTCACCATCAAGCCCGGGGCGGTGACCGGGTTCCTCGGCCCGAACGGCGCCGGGAAGTCCACCACCATCCGGATGATCATGGGCCTGGACGCGCCCACGTCGGGCTCGGTGACGGTCAACGGCAAGGTCTACGCGCACCACCCCGCGCCCCTGCGGGAGGTCGGCGCGCTGCTGGAGGCGAAGGCCGTCCACCCGGGACGGTCGGCGTTCCACCACCTGCTCGCTTTGGCGCTCACCAACGGGATTCCCCGCCGGCGCGTCGAGGAGGTGCTCGAGCTGGTCGGCCTGACCGGCGTCGCGCACCAGCGCGCGGGCGGGTTCTCCCTCGGCATGGGACAACGGCTCGGCGTGGCCGCGGCGCTGCTCGGCGACCCGGCGACGCTGGTGCTCGACGAACCCGTGAACGGCCTGGACCCGCAGGGCATCCTGTGGATCCGCACCCTGCTGCGCCGGCTCGCCGCCGAGGGGCGCACGGTGTTCGTGTCCTCGCACCTGATGAGCGAGATGGCGTTGACCGCCGACCACCTCGTGGTGATCGGCCGCGGCCGGGTCATCGCCCAGACGTCGGTGCGGGAGTTCGTCGACCGCGCTTCGGCGAAGGTCGTCCGCGTCCGCACTCCGCAGGCCGCCGAGCTGCGGGAACTGCTGGCCGGGCCCGGGATCGACGTCACCAGCGCCGCCCCCGGGCTGCTCGAGGTGCACGGCGTCACCGGCGCCGAGGTCGGCCTGCTCGCCTGCCGCCACGGCATTCCGCTGGAGGAGCTCGCACCGGTCCAGGCCTCGCTCGAAGAGGCCTACATGGAGCTGACCGCAGACGCCGTCGAGTACCGCACTCCCGAAGGGCAGATCGCATGACCACCGGTGTCACGCTCGGGCGCGTCACGCGCTCGGAATGGGTCAAGTTCCGGTCCCTGCCGTCAACCCCGATCACGGTGATGACGGCCCTCGTGACCATGGTCGCGCTCGGCTGGCTCACCTGCGCCCTCAACGCAGACCGCTGGCCACAGCTGAGCGAGCAGACCCGGGCGCGGCTCGAGCCGACCGCGCTGAGCATCCAGGGGTACGTCCTGGTCCAGCTCGCGTTCGGGGTGCTGGGCGTGCTCGTCGTGTCCGGGGAGTACACCTCCGGCCAGATCCGCTCGACGTTCTCCGCGGTGCCCACGCGCACGCCCGTGCTCGCCGCGAAGGCGGCCGTGCTCGCGGCCGTGGCGTTCGTGGCGGGCGAGGTGGCCGCCTTCGCCGCCTTCCTCGGCGGGCAGGCTTTCCTTGCGTCACAGGACATCGAGACGAGCCTGGCCGAGCCCGGGGTGTTCCGGGCGGTCTTCGGCGTCGGGCTCTACGTGACCGGAATCGGGCTGTTCGGGGTCGCGCTCGGCTGGCTGGTCCGGCACACCGCCGGGGCCATCGCGGCGCTGGTCGCGCTCGTCATGATCGTGCCGAGCCTCGCCGGGGTGCTCCCGGAGAGCTGGGTCCCGCACGTCGTGCCGTACCTGCCGAGCAACGCCGGGCAGGCGCTGATCACCGTCCGGCCCTCGGCGCTCAGCCTGCCGCCGTGGACCGGCTTCGCGTGGTTCTGCGGATACGTCGTCGTCGCGCTCACCGCGGCCGCGTTCGTGCTCAAGCGGCGGGATGCCTGAAACCGGTGCCGTCCCGGCGGGCGGAGGAGATGATGGCGGGGTGACCGACGCACCGATCGACCCCGGGTTCCGCTCCGCTTGGCCGGGCATCGAGCCGCTGCGCGCGTGGGCGCGCCAGCACCCGGCGCCCGCCGACCTGCTGCTCGCCTTCGCCCTCCTCTTCCTCGCGCTGGTGGTCGGCGCCGAGGGCGCCCAGCCGCGCGGACCGTGGCTCGTCGCCGTGGTGGTGCTGCTCCTCGGGGCGCTGGCCCTCCGGCGGCGGTTCCCGCTGACCGTCCTGGGTGTCACGACCGCGACCGGGGTCGCCCAGGACCTGGCCGGGCCGCAGTTCCCGCCGACGCTGGTCGCGGTGCTGGTCGCCGGGTACACCGTCGCCGCGCACCGCGACCGGCACCGCGTCCCGGCGGCGGTGGCGACGGTCGTCGCGCTCACCGCGGGCGGGCTCAGCGGGAGCACCGGGTGGCCGATGGTCGTCGCCGGGCTGGTGTTCACCACCGCGATCGTGACCGCGGCGTTCGCGCTCGGGGTGAACGTCCGGATCCGGCGGACGTACCTGGCGGCGCTGCACGACCGGGCGGTGCGGGCCGAGCGGGAACGCGACCAGGAGAGCCAGATCGCGGCCGCGCGCGAGCGGGCGCGCATCGCCCGCGAGATGCACGACATCATCGCGCACAACCTCTCGGTCATGATCGCGCTCGCCGACGGCGCCGCGTTCGCCGCCCGCACCGACGGCGCCCAGGCGGAGGCGGCCGCGAAGCACGTCTCGGCGACGGGAAGGCAGGCGCTGGACGAAATGCACCGCCTGCTCACCGTGCTGCGCACCGGTGAAGACAGCCCGCGGGCGCCGCAGCCCGGCATCGCGGCCCTCGACGAACTGGTCAACCAGGTCCGCGCGACCGGGCTGCCCGCGACGTGGACGGTCACCGGACGCCGGTTCCCGCTGCCGCCGACGGTCGAGCTGGCCGTCTACCGCGTGGCCCAGGAAGCGCTCACCAACGTCCTCAAACACGCCGTCACCCCGACGGCGGCGAAGATCCACCTCACCTACGACGAGCCGGTCGTGACCCTCGAAGTGCTCGACGACGGGCAGCCGTCGACGGTCCCGGCCGGCGACGGCGGGCACGGGCTCAGCGGGATGCGCGAACGCGCGAGCGTCTCCGGCGGCGACGTCGAAGCCGGGCCGCGGCCCGGCGGCGGCTGGCGGGTGCTGGGCCGGTTCGGGAGCGGCTCGTGATCACCATCCTGCTCGTCGACGACGAACCGTTGCTGCGCCTCGGTTTCCGGCTCGTACTGGAGTCCCAGCCGGACCTGACGGTGGTCGGCGAGGCCGCCGACGGCGCCGCGGCGGTCACCCGCACGGCGGAGCTCGACCCCGACGTCGTGCTGATGGACGTCCGGATGCCTGGGGTGGACGGGATCACCGCGACCCGCGAGATCGTGCGGGACTCACCGCGCTCGCGGGTCCTCATCCTGACCACGTTCGACGTCGACGAGTACGCCTTCCCCGGGCTGAAGGCCGGCGCCAGCGGGTTCCTGCTGAAGAACGTGCCGCCCGACGACCTGCTCACGGCGATCCGCGCGGTGGCCCGCGGGGACGCCGTGGTCGCCCCGACGGTCACCCGGCGGCTGCTGGACACCGTCGCCGACCGCCTGCCCGACCCGGCGCCGGACGGCGGGCCGCCCACCGCCCGCGGCCTCGACCGGCTCACCGATCGCGAGCTCGAAGTGCTCGAGAAGGTGGCCGCCGGGCTGTCCAACGCCGAGATCGCCGGGGTGCTGGTGCTGTCGGAGGCGACGGTGAAGACCCACGTCGGGCGCATTCTCACCAAGCTCGGCCTGCGCGACCGGGTCCAGGCCGTGGTCCTCGCGTACGAGACCGGCCTGGTCCGGCCGCGCTGAGCTACCTGTTCTGCACGTGCTGCCAGCCGAAGCGGCCCTTGATGCACAGGTTCCCGTGCGTCACCGAGCTTTCGTGCGGTGAAGTCACCTTCACGATCTCGTTGTCCTGGACGTGCAGGGTCAGGTTGCAGCCGACCCCGCAGAAGGTGCAGACCGTGGTCGTGCGCGTCTGGCGGTCTTCGTCCCAGGTGCCGTCCTCGCGCTTGTCGTACTCGCGCTTGAAGCTCAGCGCCCCGGTCGGGCAGACCTCGACGCAGTTGCCGCAGTACACGCAGGCGCTCTCGGGCAGCGGGTTCGAGAACTCCGTCGAGATGCGCGCGTCGAACCCGCGGCCGGCGACGCTGATGGCGAACGAGTTCTGCCACTGCTCGCCGCACGCGTCGACGCACTTGTAACAGAGGATGCACTTCTCGTAGTCGCGGACGTACAGCTCATTGTCCACCAGAGCCGGTTGCGCGACCGTGGCCGCGTCCGGGCCGAACCGGCCGGGGTCGGCGCCGGTCTCGGCCATCCACTCGGCGACGCCGGGGGTCGTCGAGAGGTCCGTGGCGGAGCCGAGGAGCTCCAGGACGACCTTGCGGCTCGTGCGCGTCCGCTCGGAGTCCGTGTGGACGACCATGCCCGGCTCGGCCTTGCGTGAGCACGACGGCACGAGCGTCCGCGAGCCTTCGACCTCCACCATGCAGACGCGGCACGCGTTCGCCGGTTCCAGGGTGTCGCCGTAACACAGCGTCGGGATGTCCTTGCCCGCCGCCGTGCACGCGTCGAGGATCGTCGAGCCTTCCGGCACGCGCACGGTCTCGCCGTCCACTGTGAACTCGACCAGGCGACGCGGGATTCCGATGTCCACAATGGTCATTGGAGGGCTCCCAGCCGGTCGATGGCGGATTCGATGGCGTTCCAGGCGGTCTGGCCGAGGCCGCAGATCGACGAGTCCCGCATCACCTGGCCCACCTCCCGCAGCAGCGGCCGCTCGTCCGACCCGGCCGCCAGCACCCGCCGGACCGCCTCCTCCTGCCGCACGGTGCCGATCCGGCACGGGACACACTGCCCGCACGACTCGTCGCGGAAGAACGACGCGATCCGCAGCAGGAACCCGCCGAGGTCGGCCAGGTCGTCGAGCACCAGGACGACCCCCGAACCGAGGGTGGTCTTCGCCGCCCGCGCGTCTTCCATCGTGAGCGGCAGGTCCAGCTCGTCGGGCCGGACGAACCCGCCGGCCGCGCCGCCGAGCAGGATCGCGCGGAGCGAGCGGCCGTCGGGCACTCCCCCGGCCAGCTCGAGCAGCGAACGCAATGTCGTCCCGAACGGGACCTCGTAGACACCGGGTCTTTCGACGTTCCCGGACAGGCAGAACAGCTTCGGCCCGGCCGAGGCTTCGGTGCCGACCGCCCGGTACGCGGCAGCGCCTTCGGTGAGGATCAGCGGCACGTTGACCAGCGTCTCGACGTTGTTCACCACGGTCGGTTTGCCGAACAGTCCTTTTTCTACCGGGAACGGCGGCTTGGTGCGGGGTTCCCCGCGGAAGCCCTCGATGGAGTTGAAGATCGCGGTCTCCTCGCCGCAGATGTACGCGCCCGCGCCACGGCGGATCTCGATGTCGAACGAGAACCCCTCGTGGCCCATGATGCCGTCGCCGAGGAAGCCGCGCTCGCGGGCGACGTCGATCGCGTTGCGCAGCAGGCGCAGCGCCCGGGGGTACTCGCCGCGCAGGTAGACGAAGCCACGACGAGCCCCGATGGCGAACGCGGCGATCGTCATCGCCTCGACCAGCGCGAACGGGTCGCCTTCGAGCAGCACCCGGTCCTTGAACGTGCCGGGCTCGCTCTCGTCGGCGTTGCACACCAGGTAGTGCGGCCCGGCGGGCTGCGCGGCCGTGGCCGCCCACTTGCGCCCGGTCGGAAACGCCGCGCCACCTCGGCCGAGGAGGCCGGAGTCGGTGACCTCGCGGATGACCGCGGCCTCACCCATGCGCAGGGCGTTGCGCAGCGCCGCGTAACCGCCGGCCGCCCGGTAGCCGTCCAAACTGGACGGATCGACCACGCCGACGCGGCGCAACAGCCGCAGTCCCTCCTTCTGGAGGAGAACCGGGGCGGCGCCGTCCGAAACGGACGGTTGTCGCTGGGCGGCCAGCACGGCCGACGCACCGGTCGCCGGGGCGAGCAGCTCCGTCGTGGCCGGATCGCCGGCCTGGAACGTCAGCGCCGCGGGGGCTCGTTCGCAGACGCCGAGGCACGGGCTGGGCAGCCACGTGACCCCGGCGCGCGCCTTTCCCGCGGCGCCGACGTGCTCGGTGAGGACGTCGCACACCGTGTCCGCGCCCTTGAGCCGGCAGGCCAGGTCGGTGCACACGTGCACCACCCTCTCCGGCCGCTCCTCCAGCGCGAACAGCGAGTAGAAGCTCGCCACGCCGTACGCGTCGGCGGGCGGCACGTGCAGTGCCTCGCAGATGAGGTTGAGCGCGCCCTGGCTGATCCAGCCGACGCGGTCGTTGACCGCGTGCAGGGCGGGCAGCAGCTGGTCCCGCCCGCCGCCGGCGAACCCGGCGACGGCCTCGCGCTCCTCGCGGGTGGCGACGGCGTCGAGCAGTTTGAGATCCATCGTCAGACTCCCGCGGGCAGCTTCTCGACGCGGATCGCCGCCGCCTTGTACTCGGCAGTCCCGGCGATCGGGCAGGTCGCCTCGATGGTGATGACGTTGACGTCGATCTCGTCCGGGAAGTGGAAGGTCATGAACGCCAGCCCCGGCTTGAGCCCGGTGTCGAGCCGCACCGGCGCGACGATCTCGCCGCGCCGCGAGGAGATCCGGACCAGCTCGTCGGGTTCGACGCCCAGCGATCGGGCGTCCTCCGGGCACAGGTCGAGGGTCTCGCCCTGGCGCAGCGGCGACGGAAACCCGGCGGACTGGACGCCGGTGTTGTAGGAGTCCAGCCGCCGTCCGGTGGTGAGCCGGATCGGGAACTCCTCGGTGAGCAGGTCGACCGGCGGGCTGTGCTCGATGACCGTGAACGGCGCCGGGCGGCCGCGCTCGGCCGGGTCGTCGGCCCAGAGGCGGCCGTGCAGGAACGTCGGTTCGAGGGTGTCCTCGGTGTAACACGGCCACTGGATGCCGCCGAGCTCTTCCAGGCGTGCGTAGGACATCCCGGCGTGCATCGGCGACAGCGAGCGCAGCTCGTCCCAGACCTCCTGGCCACCGGTGTAGTGCCAGTCGTGGCCGAGCCGGCGGGCCAGTTCCGAGAGCAGCTCGATGTCGTCGCGGGCGCCTTCCGGCGGTTCGAGGGCCTTGCGGACGCGCTGCACCCGGCGTTCGGAGTTGGTGAACGTGCCGTCGCTCTCGCACCAGGCGGCCGAGGCGGGCAGCACGACGTCGGCCAGCTGCGCGGTCTTGGTGAGGAAGATGTCCTGCACCACCAGGTGGTCCACGTTGGACAGCCGCTTGATCGTGTGCTCGCAGTCCGCTTCGGACTGCACCGGGTTCTCCCCGATGATGTACACGCACGTCAGGTCGCCGCGTTCCATCGCGTCGAGCATCTGGGTGAGGTTGAGCCCCTTGTGCGGCGGGATCGACGAGCCCCACGCGGTGTCGAACTTGGCCCGGACGTCGGCGTCGAGGACGTCCTGGAAGCCCGGCATCCGGTCCGGGATGGCGCCCATGTCGCCGCCGCCCTGGACGTTGTTCTGCCCGCGCAGCGGGTTCAGCCCGGCGCCGTAGCGGCCGACCTGCCCGGCGAGCAGCGCGAGGTTGATCAGCGAAAGCACGTTGTCGGTGCCGTTGTGGTGCTCGGTGATGCCGAGGGTCCACGACAGCTGCCCGCGGTCGGCGCGGGCATAGGTGTGGGCCAGTTCGCGGATCAGCTCGGCGGGGACGCCGGTGGTCTTCTCGGCGACCTCGAGCGTCCACGGCTCGACCGACGCGGCGAACTCGGCGAACCCCTCGGTGGCACGCTCGATGAACGTCGTGTTCGCCAGTCCGGAGTGGATGATCTCGCGGGCGATGGCATGCGCCAGCGGGATGTCCGTGCCGACCTCGAGCTGCAGCTGCCGGTGCGCCCAGCGCGCCGTGCTGGTCTGCCGCGGGTCGACGACGAAGAGCTTCGCTCCCTTGTGGACCGCCTTGAGCACGTGGTGGAAGAAGATCGGGTGCGCCTCCCGCGGGTTGCCGCCCCAGATCACGATGACGTCGGCGTTCTCGATCTCCTGGTAGGACGACGTGCCGCCGCCGCTGTCGAACACCCGCGCCAGCCCGGCGACGCTCGGGGCGTGGCAGGTGCGGTTGCACGAGTCGACGTTGTTCGTGCCGATCACCGCGCGGGTGAACTTCTGGGCGACGAAGTTCATCTCGTTGGTCGCGCGGGCGCACGAGAACATCCCGAACGCCTCCGGCCCCTTGGCTTCGAGGGTGCGGCGGATCCCGGCGGCGGCCCGGTCGAGGGCTTCGTCCCAGGTGGCGGGCCGCAGCACGCCGGAGTCGCGCACCAGCGGCTGGGTGAGCCGGACGGACGGCTCGGTCTTCCTGCGCTTCACGGGTACCTCCGGTTCAGTGCGACCCGACGGGGACGGGCGTGCTGCTGGTGTGGTCGAGCAGGCCGATGGCGGCGTGCACGTGGCTCAGCGCCGGCGCCGGCACGCCGGTCAGCCGGGCGAGCTCGACCACCGCGCCGATGATCGCGTCGATCTCGAGGGGCTTGCCCGCTTCGAGGTCCTGCAGCATGGACGTCTTGTGGTGGCCGACGCGCCAGGCGCCGTCGATCCGCTTCTCGACCGAGACACCCGGGTCGCTGCCGGCCGCGCGGGCGATGGCCTGGGTCTCGGTCATCATCGTGGCGACGAGCGCGCGGGTGTCGTCGTGCTCGCACATCTGCGCCATGGTCGCCCGGGTCAGCGCCGAGAGCGGGTTGAACGCGACGTTGCCCATCAGCTTGATCCAGATGTCGTCGCGCAGCCGCGGTTCGACCGGCGCCTTGAGCCCGCCGGCGATCATCGCGGCGCTGAGCACCTTGCAGCGCGCCGAGATCTCGCCGTCCGGCTCGCCGAGGGAGAACCGGGTGCCCTCCAGGTGCCGGATCACGCCCGGCTCTTCGATCACGGTGGAGCAGTAGACGACGCAGCCGATCGCGCGCCGGAGCTCGAGCACGGCGGTCACCGAGCCGCCCGGGTCGACGGTCTCGACCCGGCGCCCTTCGAGCGGATGTCCCTTCAGGCCGTGGAAGTACCACCACGGGATGCCGTTCTGCGCGGCCACGACCGCGGTGTCCGGGCCGAGCAGCGGCGCGAGCAGGGGCCCGCACGAGGCGTAGGAGTTGGCTTTCAGGCCGAGGAAGACGAAGTCGGCTTCGCCGACTTCACCCGGGTCGTCCGTGACGTGCGGATGCGCGGTGAAGTCACCGCGCGGGCTGAGCACGCGGACGCCGTGCTCGCGCATCGCGGCCAGGTGGGCCTTCCGGGCGATCAGGTGCACCTCGGTCCCGCCGCGGTGCAGCGCGGCCCCGACGTAGGCGCCGATCGCCCCGGCCCCGAGAACAGCCACCTTCATGATGTGCCTCCCACTTCGGTCCAGCACGTAATTGCATACAGTATCCTGGATTCACTATTGCGACCAGAGATTTCCTCGTTCGAGCGGGCCGAGCCACTCAGGCGGCGCAGCCGAGGCCGACAAACCGGACACAATGGGTCACGGGCGTGATCCACATCGGGCGAAACACCCGGTCGAGGGTGAGATTCCGGGATTTTGCATACCAAAACCTGTATCCTGATGGCAGATCATCGCGTTCCTCTCCCCTTCGAGGTGTCCCGTGAGCCAGCCCGCTTCCCCGCTCCAAGACCGCGGCCCCAGCGGCCGCCGCACGGCCAAGGGCTCGCTCAGCTCGACCGCCGCCAAGCGCGTCGAGCGGCCCGCGCCGCTGCGGCAGGTCGTCTACGAAGCCCTCGCCGAGCTGATCATCAACCGCACCCTCGAACCCGGGCAGCACCTGGTCGAGGCCGACCTCGCCGAATACCTCGGCGTCAGCCGGCAGCCCGTCCGCGAGGCCCTGCAGCGGCTGCAGAGCGAAGGCTGGGTCGACCTCCGGCCCGCCCAGGGCGCCTTTGTGCACCTGCCCACCGACGAGGAGGCCGACCAGCTGCTGAGCGTCCGCAGTGTGCTGGAGACGCATTCCGCGAAGCTCGCCGCCGGCCGCGCCACACCGGCCGACGTCCGGCGCCTGTGGGAACTGCAGCAGGCCGGGGTCAACGCCCTGCGCGACGACGACACCGAAGGCCTGGTCGCGGCCAACGCCGCCCTCCACGCGTTCATCACGGGCCTGTCGGGCAACGCCGTGCTCGCGGAGCTGATCGGCCTGGTCGACCGCCGGGTCCGCTGGTACTACACGCCGATCGCCCGCCCCCGCGGGCGGGACGCGTGGAACGAGCACGACGAGCTGATCCACGCGATCTCCGACGGCGACGCCGACAGCGCGGAGCAGATCATGGCCAAGCACACCGAGCGCACCCGCCAGGCCTACCACGAACGTCCGGAGGCTCCCCGGTCCTGATGGCTGCAGGACCGGGGAGCGGGTTACCGGATTAGCCGCCGGTCGCGGCGGAAGGTCGCGCCACCAGCTCGGTTTCGGCGAGCTGGTGGCGTGGCCCGCCGGGCTGGCGCAGGAAGAGCGTCAGCACCGCCGAAAGCAGCGCGATGCACCCGGCGAGGATGTACGCGCCCGTGTAGCCCCACGCGCTGATGACCCCGGCGGCGAGCCCGCCACCGCCGACACCACCGACCAGTTTCGCGCTGTAGACCAGCCCGTAGTTCGACGCGTTGTTGTTCTCGCCGAAGTAGTCCGGCACGAGCGCCGCGAACAGCGGGTAGAACGCGCCGCCGCCGAACCCGGTCAGGAACGCGAACACCATGAACAGGAACAGGTTGTGCGTGTTCCCGGCGTACATCACGCCGAACTGCGCACCCCCGGCGATCACCAGGACGACGGTGAGCGTCTGCCGGCGGCCGATCCGGTCCGAGACCCAGCCGACCACGGCGCGGCCCGTGCCGTTGACGATCGAGAGCACCCCGGCCGAGGACGCCGCGACGAACGCCCCGAACCCGCTCTCCTTCGCGAACGGCACCTGGAAGTTGATGCCGAACAGCGAAACCCCGCCGATGATCACCAGGCACACCCACATCAGCGGGAGCATGCCGGTCCGGATCGCCTCCATCGGGGAGAACTGCTTCACCGCCGGCGGGTTCTTGGCCAGCCCGCCGGTCGCGGACCGCCGGCCGGCCGCCCAGTTCTTCGGGTCGACCTCGGCCGGCCACCAGCTCTTCGGCGGGTCCTTGAACAGGAACCCGCAGACCCCGACGACGAGCAGCATGTACACCGCGATGACGTCGAGGATCACCGAATAGTTCGTCGGGGTCAGGAAAGCCGCGAAGACGTAGATGAACGGGACGGCGCCGTAGGCGAACCCGCCGTTGACGAACCCCGTCCTCGCCCCGCGCTTCTCGGGGTACCACTTCCCGACCATGTTGATGCAGGTGGCGTAGACCAGCCCGGCGCCGGTGCCGCCGAGCACCGAGTACCCGACGAACGCCACCGCCAGGTTGCCGCTGTGCGAGATGGCGAAGTAGCCGATGGCACTGCACACCGCGCCGGCCAGCATGGCCGTCTTCGCCGACATGATGTTCTTCTCGCGCAGCCGTCCGGCCGGGAACGCCACCCCGGCCTGGAAGACCGCCCAGATGCTGGCCAGCCAGAACGCGTCCGACAACGACCAGCCGTACTTCTCTTCCAAGGTGCCTTCGACGGCGCCCCAGCCGTATTCGAAGACACTGACCGCCATCATGGCGATCCAGGGCAGCCACACCATCCAGCTTCGCGAGCGCCCCATGATGTCCTGGGGACTCTCACCTACTCGGTAAACCCGTCCGTTCTCGTCAACGATCTCCTGATAGGTCGCTGCGGTCATAAGAGTTCTCTTTCGTCACCGTTGACTCGTGTCCCTCTGTTGCCGTCGTGCGGTGGATCTTCGTCCTTTCCCAGTCGGTCGGCCAGCCCCTGTGGAGGGTGTTCAGAGCAGTCCCGCGGCCCGCGCCCAGCGGTACTTCGCGCCGAGCACGGCAACGGGCTTTTCGGTCGTGTACGGATAGGCCACGACGCCGTGGTCGTAGAGGTAGCCGCTCGCTTCCTCGACTTCGACGTCACCGGAGAGCGACGCGACGACGGGCTTGTGGATGCCTTTCGCCCGGTACTCCGCGACGACGTCGGAGACGAGCTCCGCGAACACCATCGGCGGGGTGACGATGGTGTGCCAGTAGCCCAGGATCAGGGCGTGCACGCGGTCGTCCTCGAGACCCAGCGCGATCGTGTTGCGGTAGGTCGAAGGCGGCTCGCCGCCGGTGATGTCGACCGGGTTGCCGGCCGCGCCGAACGGCGGGATGAACTTCCGGAACGCCGCGTCGAGGTCCGGCGGGATCACCATGAGGTCGAGCCCGTTGTCGACGCAGGCGTCCGAGAGCAGCACCCCCGAGCCGCCGGCGCCGGTGATGATGACGACGTTCTCGCCCTTCGGTGTGGGCAGCAGCGGGATGCCGCGGGCGTACTCGAGCATGTCGTTCAGCCCGGGGGCCCGGATCACGCCGCTCTGGCGGAGGATGTCGTCGTAGACCTTGTCGTCGCCGGCCAGCGCGCCGGTGTGCGAGCTCGCCGCCTTCGCGCCCTGGGACGTCCGGCCGGCCTTGAGCACCACGACCGGCTTGCGCTTCGAGACCCGCTTCGCCGTCTCCGCGAACGAACGGCCGTCCTTGAGGTCCTCGAGGTGCATCGCGACGAGCTGGGTGTTGTCGTCCTGCTCGAAGAAGGTGAGCAGGTCGTCCTCGTCGATGTCGGCCTTGTTGCCTACGCCGACGATCGAGGACACGCCCATCTTCGCCGAGCGGCTGAAGCCGAGGATCGCCATCCCGATCCCGCCGCTCTGCGACGACAGCGCGACACCGCCTTTGACGTCGTACGGGGTGCAGAACGTCGCCGACAGGTTCTCGGGTGTGTAGTAGTAGCCGTAGATGTTGGGCCCGAGGATGCGGACGCCGTGCTTGCGCGCGATCGCGACGACCTCGTCCTGCAGCTCGATGTTCCCGGTCTCGCCGAAGCCGGACGGGATGAGGATCGCGCCGGCCGCGCCCTTCTGGCCGACCTCCTCCAGGGCGGCGGGGACGAACTTCGCCGGGATGGCGAACACCGCGACGTCGACGTCACCGGGGACGTCGGTGATGCTGGCGTAGGCCTTGCGGTCGAGGATCTCGGTGGCCTTGGGGTTGATCGGGTGGATCTCCCCCGCGTAACCGCCGTCGACCAGGTTCTTCATCACCGAGTTGCCGATCTTGCCGGCCTCGGCCGACGCGCCGATCACCGCGATCGACGCCGGTTTCATGATCCGGTTCATCGAGGCGAGGATCTCCTCCTGGGTGAACCGGACCGGCTCCTTCGCCGCCTCCGGGTCGACCAGGATCCGGACGTCGACCGCGGTCGCCCCGCGCGGGGTCGCGAGCACCGGGTTGAGGTCGACTTCGGACAGCTGCGGGAAGTCCGCCACCAGCTGCCCGAGCCCGGTGATCACGGCGGCGAGCGCGGCACGGTCTACAGGATCCGCTCCGCGGACACCCCGCAGTATTTCCGCCGCTTGGATACCGTCGATCATCGACAGCGCTTCCTCGATGCTCGTCGGCGCGAGCCGGAACGTGACGTCCTTGAGCACCTCGACCAGGACCCCGCCGAGGCCGAAGGCGACGATCTTGCCGAACGTCGGGTCGGTGACCGAGCCGATGATCACCTCCTGGCCCTCGGTGAGCATCTGCTGCACCTGGACACCGACGATCCGCGCGCCGGCGTTGTACGCCTTCGCGTTGTCGAGGATCTTCTCGAAGCCCGCCTTCACCGCTTCGGCGTCCTTCAGGCCGACCAGCACTCCGCCGGCCTCGGTCTTGTGCAGGATGTCCGGTGAGACGATCTTGAGCACCACCGGCAGGCCGATCTCCTCGGCCTGGGTGACGGCTTCGGCCGCCGTCGTGGCCAGCCGTTCGGCCGGGGTCGGGATACCGTATGCCTCGCAGACCGCACGCCCCTCGGGCGCAGTCAGCGAGGACCGCCCCTCGGCGGCCGCCTGGTCGAGGATCTTCTCGACCGCCGCGCGATCCGCCACTCAAATCACCCCCGCCGCGCGGAACTTCTCGAGCTCGGTCTCGCTGTAGCCGAGCTCGGCCAGCACCTCGTCGTTGTGCTCGCCGAGCAGCGGCGAGCGTTCGATGTCGACCGGCGAGTCCGACAGCTTGAGCGGGCAGCCGACGGTCTTGAAGCTGCCACGCTCGGGGTGCGCGACCTCCACGACCGAGCCGAGCTCTTCGAGGGTCTCGTCCTCGATCAGCTCCTTCGTGGACAGGATCGGGCCGCAGGGGATGTTGCAGGCGTTCAGCTTCTCCATCACCTCCCACTTGGTGTGCTTCTCGGTCCACTCCTCGACGAGGGCGAACATCTTGTCCAGTTTGGACAGCCGGACCTCCGGTGTGGCCCAGGCCGGGTCCTCGGCCAGCTCGTCCTTGCCGATCAGCCGGGCGAGCGGGGCCCAGCCGGGTGGCTGGACGATCACGTAGATGTAGTCGTTCGGCCCGCCGGGCGCGCACTTGACCGCCCAGCCGGGCTGGCCGCCACCGGAGGCGTTGCCCGAGCGCGGGACCTCGTCGCCGAACTGGTCGTTCGGGTACTCGCCGAGCGGGCCGTGCGTCAGGCGCTGCTGGTCGCGCAGCTTCACGCGGCAGAGGTTGAGCACGGCGTCCTGCATGGCGACCTGGACCCGCTGCCCGCGGCCGGTGGAGGTCCGCTGGAACAGCGCGGCGAGGATGGCGGCCACCAGGTGGATGCCGGTGCCGGAGTCGCCGATCTGCGCGCCGGTCGCGGTCGGCGGGCCGTCCTCGAAGCCGGTGGTGCTCATCGCGCCGCCCATCGCCTGCGCGATCACCTCGTAGGCTTTGAAGTCGGCGTAGCGCCCGGGGCCGAACCCCTTGATGGAGGCATAGACCAGCCGCGGGTTGAGCGCGGCCAGCTTCTCCCACGGGTAGCCCCACCGGTCGACGACCCCCGGGCCGAAGTTCTCCACGAGAACGTCCACACCGGACACGAGCCGTTCGAAGACTTCCTTGCCCTCGTCGCTCTTCATGTTGAGCGTGATGCTGCGCTTGTTGGCGTTGAGCATCGTGAAGTAGAGACTGTCCACTCCGGGCAGATCACGCAGCTGCCCGCGGGTGATGTCGCCCCGCCCGGGGGTTTCGAGCTTGATCACGTCCGCGCCGAGCCAGGCGAGCAGCTGCGTCGACGACGGTCCGGACTGCACGTGTGTCATGTCGAGGACGCGGACGCCCTCCAATGCCTTGCCCATGCGTTGGCCTCCGCTCACTTGTACATGGTCTGGTTCATGGTTCCGGGGGCGTACACGTCGGGGTCGACCCAGACGTTGATCAGCGACGGCTTGCCCGACTCCCGGGCCCGCTGCAGCGCCGGCGCGATGTCGGCCGGGTCGCGGACCTCTTCGCCGTACCCGCCGAGCATCCGCGCGAACTCGTCGTAGCGGACGTCGCCGAGGGTGTTGCCGACGCGCTCGCGCGGCAGGCCGTACTTCGCGGCCTGGCCGTAGCGGATCTGGTTCATCGACGAGTTGTTGCCGACGATCCCGACGAACGGCAAGTCGAACCGCACGAGCGTCTCGAAGTCCCAGCCGGTGAGGCTGAAGGCGCCGTCGCCGAAGAGCGCGACGACCTCCTTGTCCGGGCGCGCGTGCTTCGCCGCCATGACGAAGGGGATCCCGACACCGAGTGTCCCGAGTGGACCGGGGTCCATCCAGTGGCCGGGCGACTTGGGCTGCACCACCTGGCCGGAGAAGGTGACGATGTCACCGCCGTCGCCGATGTAGATGGAGTCCTCGGTGAGGAACTCGTTGATCTCGTGGACGAGCCGGTACGGGTGGATCGGGCTCGCGTCGGAGTGCTGCAGCGGCAGCCGCTTCTGCTTCGCCTTCTCCTCGACGGCCTGCAGCTCTTCGAGCCAGGCCTTGCGGCCGACGGCGCCGTTGTCGGCGCGTCCGGACGCCGCCTCGGCCACCGCGGCCAGCACCTGGCCCGCGTCGCCGACGATGCCGAGGTCGACGTCGCGGTTCTTGCCGACCGTGCGGTAGTCGAGGTCGATCTGCACGACGGTGGCGTCCTTCGACAGCCGCTTGCCGTAGCCCATCCGGAAGTCGAACGGGGTGCCGACGATGATGATCACGTCGGCGTTGTCGAAGGCGTAGCGGCGCGAGAGCTGGAAGTGGTGCGGGTCGCCCGGCGGCAGCGTGCCGCGGCCGGCGCCGTTCATGTACGCCGGGACGTTCAGCGTGCGCACCAGGTCGACGGCCGGCTCGGTGGCGCGCGTCGTCCAGACCTGGCTGCCCAGCAGGATCGCCGGTTTCTTCGCGTGCACCAGCAGGTCCGCGAGCTTCTCGACGTCGGCGGGGTCGCCGGAATTGCGGGTGGACGCCCGATACCGTCCGGCTTCGGGGATCCGCGCGTTCTCGAGCGGCACGCGCGCGTCGAGGACGTCACGCGGGATCTCCAGGAACGACGGTCCGGGCGCGCCGGCGTAGGCCTCGCGGAAGGCCATCGAGACGAGGTCGGCCACGCGCGCGGTGTGCGGAACGGTGGCGGCGAACTTGGTGATCGGCGCCATCATGTCCACGTGCGGGAGGTCCTGCAGGGACCCCATCTTGTGCTGGGTCAGCGCGCCCTGGCCGCCGATGAGCAGCATCGGGCTCTCCGCGCGCAGGGCGTTCGCGACGCCGGTGACGGCGTCGGTCGTGCCGGGACCGGCGGTGACGACCGCGCAGCCGGGCTTGCCGGTGATCCGCGCGTACCCGTCGGCCGCGTGGGCCGCGACCTGCTCGTGGCGGACGTCGATGACCTGGATGCCTTCGTCGACGCAGCCGTCGTAGATGTCGATGATGTGCCCGCCGCACAGGGTGAAGATCGTGTCGACGCCCTCGGCCTTGAGGGCCTTGGCCACGAGGTGCCCGCCGGAGATCTCGGCCGGCGCGGGCTCGGCGCCGTTCGTCGCTCGGGCACTCTCCCCCGCGGTCGTGCCGGTCGTTGTCAGCGCCATTGCTCAACTCCTCTTGGTCCGCCACCGGATCTGTCCGATCCGGCGCTCCGGTTCCCGGTCCGCTCGGTGCCGCTCCCCCGTCCGCCGAGGTCAGCGGCCTCTCAGCGGCAGACTGTAGATTGCATACCGTATGGGGTAGGCATATAGTCACTCTTCAAGCAGCCCGTGTCCAGGGCCATCCGCAGGGTTTTTCCCGGGCTTCGATCCGGCCCCCGCGGACCACCACCGCGTGCCCGGACACGGCGGATCTCCTTGCCCTGCCCCGCCGCGGAAAGGACGCTCCCGCATGGATCTCTTCGAACACGAAGCCCGTGACCTCTTCGAAAAGCACGGCGTGCCGGTCCCCCGCGGCCGGGTCGCCGCGGATCCCGCCGCGGCCCGGGCCGCGGCCGCTTCCCTCGGCGACCCGGTCGTGGTGAAGGCCCAGGTGAAGACGGGCGGGCGCGGCAAGGCCGGCGGTGTCCGCGTAGTGCATACAGCCGACGACGCCGAGCAGGCCGCCGACGACATCCTCGGCATGGACATCAAGGGCCACACCGTGCACCGGGTGCTGGTGACCGAAGCCAGCGAAATCGCCGCGGAGTACTACGTCTCCTTCCTGCTCGACCGCGCCGGGCGCACCTTTCTCGCGATGGCGTCGGTCAAAGGCGGCATGGACATCGAGGAGGTCGCGGCCACCCAGCCCGAGGCGCTGCGCCGGGTGCCGGTCGACTCGCTCGCCGGGGTCGACGCGGCGGTCGTGGCTGCAGCCTTCCCCGCCGACGTCCGGGCCGAGGTCGCCGGTGTCGTGGAAAAGCTGTGGGCGGTGTTCGTCGCCGAGGACTGCACGCTGGTCGAGGTGAACCCGCTGGCGAGCACGTCGACCGGGATCGTCGCGCTCGACGGGAAGATCACCCTGGACGACAACGCTTCCTTCCGCCGCGTTTCGACGTTCGACGACACCCAGGAGGGCCACCCCCTCGAACGGGAGGCGCGGGCGAAGGGCCTCAACTACGTCAAGCTCGACGGCGACATCGGCGTGATCGGCAACGGCGCCGGCCTCGTCATGTCCACTTTGGACGTCGTCGCGGCGGCCGCCGCGGAAGCCGGCGCGCGCGGGCCGGCGAACTTCCTCGACATCGGCGGCGGCGCCTCGGCCGAGGTGATGGTCGCCGGGCTCACGGTGATCCTCGGCGACCCGCAGGTGCGCAGTGTGTTCGTCAACGTGTTCGGCGGCATCACCGCGTGCGACGCCGTCGCGACCGGGATCGTGCGGGCGCTGGACTTCCTGGGTTCCCGCGCCGGCAAGCCCCTGGTCGTCCGGCTCGACGGCAACAACGTCACCGAAGGCAGGCGGATCCTCGCCGACGCCGCCCACCCCCTGGTCACCGTGGTGGCCACCATGGACGACGCCGCCCGCGAGGCGGCGAAGCTCGCGATCGCGGAGGTCTGAGCCGTGGCCATCTTCCTGGACGAGACCAGCCGGATCGTCGTCTCCGGCATGACCGGCTCCGAGGGCGCCAAGCACACGCGGCGGATGCTCGACGCCGGGACGAACGTCGTCGGCGGGGTCAACCCGCGCAAAGCCGGGCAGCGGGTCGAGATCGGCGCTGCGGAACTGCCGGTGTTCGGCAGCGTCGCGGAGTCGATCACGGCGGCCGGCGCCGACGTCTGCGTGCTGTTCGTGCCGCCGCCGTTCGTCGCCGACGCCGTGATCGAAGCGGTCGACGCGGGCATCGGGCTCGCCGTGGTGATCACCGAAGGCGTGCCGGTGCACGACACCGCGCGGCTGTGGGCGCACGCCGTCGCCGCCGGCGGGCGCACCCGGATCATCGGGCCGAACTGCCCGGGCGTCATCTCGCCGGGCCGGTCCAACGCCGGGATCATCCCCGCCGACATCACCGGGCCGGGGCGGGTCGGGCTGGTGTCGAAGTCCGGCACGCTGACCTACCAGCTCATGCACGAGCTGCGGGACATCGGGTTCTCGACGTGTGTCGGGATCGGCGGCGACCCGATCATCGGGACGACGCACATCGACGCGGTGGAGGCGTTCGAAAAGGACCCGGAGACGGACCTGATCGTGCTGATCGGCGAGATCGGCGGCGACGCCGAGGAGCGGGCGGCGGAGTTCGTGCGGGCCAACGTGTCGAAGCCGGTCGTCGGGTACGTCGCCGGGTTCACCGCGCCGGAGGGCAGGACGATGGGCCACGCGGGCGCGATCGTCTCCGGCTCGTCGGGCACGGCGTCGGCGAAGAAGGCGGCGCTGGAGACGGCCGGCATCCGCGTCGGCGGGACCCCGAGCGAGACGGCGGCGCTGGTGCGCGAGGTGCTCGGCTGATGTCCGCGGTCCCGCGGCTGAAGCCGGCGGTGCTGGGGTTGAAGGCGGGTGACGCGCACGTGATCCGGTCGCTGTCGGTGAGCCAGCACCTGCTGGGCACACGCGAGATCGTGCTGACCCACCACGACGACTGCGGCATGCGCAAGTTCACCGACACGGAGTTCGCCCGGCGGCTGGAGTCGTCGACGGGAATCCGGCCCGGCTGGGCGGCGGAGACGTTCACGGACCCGGCCCAGGACGTCCGCCAGTGCATCGCCCGGCTGCGGGCGTCGCCGTTCCTGCCGCACACGGAGGCGGTGCGGGGGTTCGTGCTGTCCGAGCGGACCGGCGAGCCGGCCGAGGTGCCGTGATGGACCTGAGGCAGCTGGCGGTGGTGGTGGCGGTAGCCGAGGAGGGTGGCTTCACGGCGGCCGCCCACCGGTTGCGGACGGTCCAGTCGACAGTATCCACAGTGGTCCGGGCCCTGGAGCGCGATCTGGGCACGGCGTTGTTCCATCGAACGACGCATCGGGTGGTCCTGACGCCCGCCGGCGAGGCTTTCGTGCCCGCCGCGCGGGCGGCCCTGGAGGCAGCGGATCGGGCCCGGGCGGCGGTGTCGCCGGTGGGTGGGACGGTGCGGGTGGGGGTGTGCCCGGGGTTGCTCGTGGATTGGGCGCGGCTGTTGGTGGCGGTGCGGAACGCGCATCCGGGGCTGATGGTGGAGGTTCGGCAGGTGGGTTACGAGGAGGGGCGGCGGGGGTTGGCGGAGTCCACAGTGGACGTGGTGTTGACGGCGGTGGATGGCGTGGTGGCCGAGGCTGGACCCGTCGATGGCGCTCGCCTCGGCGCCTCTGCGGCTGGGCCTGCTCTCGCGCCGGGCCGCACCGCGAGCCGCGGGTTTGCCGCGGAAGCCGCCAGCTTGGAGTCCGCGCCCGCCGCAGCGGCGGTTTCCGAGTCCGAGGCCACACCCGGCCGGGCGCCTGCCATCCCCCTCGCCAACGGCACCACAAGGTTCGGGACCGACGCAGCGGCAACTCTTGAATCCGAGGCCACATCCGGCCGGGCAAACCGTGAGCCTGCCGCACTCCTCGCCAACGGCACCACGAGATCCGGGAACGCCACAGCAGCAACTCCCGAGTCCGAGGCCAGACCCGACCGGGCAAACCGCGAGCCTGCCATCCCCCTCGCCAACGGCACCGCCCCCGACCTTGCCACCACCCCGCTCTCCCGCGAAGAACTTGTCCTCGCCACCGCCCCTGGCGGATCGCGGTCCGCCCCCGCGGATCTGTCCGGGCTGTCCCTTGTGGACTTCCCGCCGGGCTGGGCGATCCGCGAAGCCGTCGACCGCGCGTTTCCCGACCGGCGGGTCGCGCTCGAAGTCGACGATCCCGCCGTCGCCGCCGGGCTGGTGCGGGCTGGGCTTGCCGCCTGTGTGCTCCCCGCTTCCGCCGCCGCTCGGTTTCCGGATCTCACCGTGCGGCGGTTCGCGCAGCCGCCGTTGTGGCAGCTCGCCGCCCTGCATCGGGCCGGCCTCTCCCCCGCTGTGGCCGCCGTCGTCGCTCAGCTCGGGTGAAGACCCAGGCGGTCCGGTCGGCTGTATACATTCATCGATGTGCCGCGCAGGAAGCCCACCAGCGTCAGCCCGAGCTCGGCGGCCAGGTCCACCGCCAGCGACGACGGCGCGGAAACCGCTGCCAGCAAAGGAATCCCGGCCATCACTGCCTTCTGCACCAGCTCGAACGACGCCCGCCCGCTGACCATCAGCGCCGTCCCCGAGAGCGGGAGCTTGCCGTCGCAGGTCGCCCAGCCGACCACCTTGTCCACCGCGTTGTGCCGGCCGACGTCCTCGCGCAGGCACAGCAGCTTCCCGTCGGCATCGAACAGGCCCGCCGCGTGGAGGCCGCCCGTGCGGTCGAAGACCCGTTGGGCCGCGCGGAGCTCGTCCGGCAGCCCGGACAGCGTCGCCGGGTCGGTCACGAACGGGTCCGCGTCGACCGGCCAGGTGACCGTCGTGCGCACGGCGTCCAGGCTCGCCTTGCCGCACAGGCCGCAGGAGGAGGTCGTGTAGAAGTTGCGCTCCACCGACGCGTCTGGCGGCGCGACACCGGCCGCGAGCACGACGTCGAGCACGTTGTAGGTGTTGCCGCCGTCCGCGGTGGTCCCGGCGCAGTAGCGGATCGAATGGATGTCCGTCGCCGCGCGCACCACGCCTTCGCCGACGAGGAAACCGGCGGCCAGGTCGAAGTCGTCGCCCGGGGTGCGCATCGTGATCGAGAGCGCTTTCCCGGCGACCCGGATCTCGAGCGGTTCCTCGACCGTCAGCGTGTCCGGACGCGCGGTATGCGCGCCATCGTGGACGCGCACCACCCGGCGCCGGCTCGTCATGCGCCCCATGTCAGGCCGCCGGCAGCAGCGACTTGGGCCGGCCCGGCTGGGTCAGCCGCCCGGACAGCACCGCGCCGGCCAGGCTCAGCACGCCGGCCGCGGCGAACGCGCCGAGGAACCCGTGCGACGTGACGACGACCGCGGCGAGCCCGATCCCGACCACCGCGCCGACGGCCTTGGCGGAATACAGTATCCCGAAGTTCTGCGCGGCCGACTCTTCGCCGAAGTACTCGCGCACCAGGCCGACCAGGAGTGTGTAGCAGCAGCCGTTGCCGAGCCCGGCGAGGGCGACGCCGAGGAGCAGCCCGACGGCGTGGCGGTGCTCGCCGGAGTAGAAGAGCACGAACTGCGCGATCCCGCCCGCGAGCAGGGCGAACCGCAGGATGCGGTGCCGGCCGAGCCGGTCCGCGAGCCGGCCGATGAGCACCCGGCCGCTGCCGGTGGCCGCCGCGAGCAACGCCAGCGCGGCCGCGGCGAGCCCGGGCCCGCTGCGCTCGGCGACGAACGTCGCGAGGTAGGCGAGGTCGAACAGCAGCACCGCGGCGGCGAGCACGACCACGAGGTACAGCGCGAGGGTCGTCCCGCAGCGGAACAGCTCCGCCGGCCGGTAGTGCCGGACCGCGGGTCGCCGGTTGTGCGCGCGGTCCAGGGCCCAGGCGCGCGGCTCGGGCGTCTCCGGCCACCAGTGCCGCGGCGGGTACCGCAGGAGCGCGGCGCACCCTGCGATCACGACGAGCACCACGGCGGCGGTGACGTCCAGCAGCACCGGACGCGCGGCCGGCAGCGCGGCGGCGAGGACGACGAAAGGCACGCTGCCGTAGGCGAAAGCGCCGCTCACGATGCCCGCGCGGGGGCCGGCGCGGTCGGGAAACCACGCGAGCACCGCGCCGACGCACGTCGCGTAGACCAGGCCGGTGCCGAGGCCGCCGAGCACGGAGTACCCGAGGAACACGACGAACAGGCTGTTCGCGTGGCCGAGCGTCACCAGGCCCGCGGCGCACAGCAGAGCCCCGGCGGCCATCGCGGCGGGCGCCGGGAGCAGGCCGCGTTCGCGCAGCCACGCCGCGGGGAAAGCGGTTCCCGCCTGGCAGATCGCCCAGACGGCGAGGGACGCGGTGATGCCGCCGAACGTCCAGCCGTGCGCCTTGCTCAGTGCCGGGACGATCGCGCCGAAGCCGTACTGCTGCACCCCGGCGGCGAGCATGGCCGCCGCGGCCAGCCAGGTGATCCAGGTCCGCGGCCGGCCGAGCAGCTCCCGGTCGGACTCCCCGACGCGGTAGTGCCGTCCGTAGACGTCCCGGAGCTCGCGGACCTCGGTCATGACGACCGCCTCCTCAGACCGTACTGAAGATTGTATGCAGTATGGAGTAGTCTGAGTGTGCGCTCGTCGCGGTCGATTGTCTACAGAAATGCCCGAACGGCCGCGCTGGCGGCTCGCTTCGGAGGAGGAAGGCGGCCCGGTGGCCATCGAGGGAGGAGGCGGCCACCGGGCCGGTGCTCCGGCGCGGTACCGGCCGCGCGGAGCACCTGACAGTCTGGCCATCGGAGCCACCCTCCGACAAGCTTTTGCCACCCGGCAAATGTCCGGTTGCGGACCGTACGGCGGAGACGGTTGTGGCCACAGGGGACGCACCAGCAAAAACGGTCACGCCCCGCGACGGTCGACGCCGGAGAGTCGACGAAAGATCGTCGCCGGGTCAGTGAGGACGGGAAAGGCGGATCTTGACGCGCAGCCGCGACATCCGGTGAGATTCTCCGGGCTCGGCGGGGATCACCGGCCGTTGGTTTCGAACGCTTCGAAGGGCGATCACGGAAGCCGCTCGCCCGGAGGCGGGGATCGCAGAGATTCGCAGACGACGAAACTCCGCTCCGCACCGGTGGTCCAGCGCGGATCACGGCGAGCCGCGCGGTATCACTTGACGCGCGAAACCACTCGCCACAGCGGCGCCGGGGCGCGGCAAAGTTCAGGGCGGGCGCGCGGAATCACCTCACGCGCGAAACAACCCACCACGGCGGCGACAGCGTCGCCCGCCTCGACTCGGCTCTCGCGAAGGCAGCCCAGCCGCGCGCCGGTAGCCCGGCGCGAATCACCGCGAGCCGCGGTATTACTTCGCACGAGGAACCCACCCGCCGCCGCGACACCGGCCGTCCGCCACGGATCACCACAAGCCGAGCGCGCGGAAACCGCGCGCCACTCCCCCAAGTGCGCGAACCACCCGAAGCCGCCCGACCCCCCGGCAGCCGCGAGTCTTAGCCCGACAGCAGGAACCGCGCCAAGGGCCATCCATCGCAACGGCCGTCCCCCGGGCGGCGGGATCCGGCCGGGCGGACCGGGAATCCGGTCGCGCCGGGCCGGCCTCTCTTGCGCGGCAACGGTTCTGGGTCAGGACTTCTTGCGGGTTGCGCGCTTGCGCGCCGGCTTGACCTCGGCCGGCTCGGCCGCTGCCGCCTGGTCCGCTTCGAAGCCCGCGATGATCTCGCTGGAGAGGCGGCCTCGCTCGGCGACCTCGTAGCCGTTGGCCTGCGCCCATTCGCGGATCTGGCGGTTGCGCTCGCGGTCGGTGCTCGAGCTCGACGTGCCGGACAGCGACTGCCCGGTGGCGAGGCGGACCTTGCGACCACCGATGCGGCGCGCGGCGCCGACGTAGCGGGCCAGCTCGTCGCGCAGCGCGGAAGCGTTGTCTTCGGACAGGTCGATCTCGTACTGCACCCCGTCGAGGCTGAAGGGGACGGTCTGCGAAGCGTCACTTCCGTCGAGATCGTCCACCATCTCGACGTGCACCCGTTGCGCCATGGTTGGTCGTTCCTCATCTTCTCCAGAACACGGTCGGACAGACCCTAACCTGTCGAATCACGTCCGGCACGCGCGACACCCGTGAAGCGTCCACAATGGCCGCCCGGGCGAGCGGGTCGCCCGGGTCCAGGGTGACCGCAACCGAGCCGAAATGCGCGCGATCTTGTCGAATATTTGTTTTTGTGATATGCTTGAAATCAAATCGGTACCGTGACGGCATGACGACCGCCGACTTTCCCGGTATTGCTCCCCGTGCCAGCCGCACCGCCTTCACCGCCGCCGCCGCGCGAGCGGCACATTTGCTGGTCGACGCGCCGCCGGCCCTCTTCTCCGACACCCTCGCCGCCCGTCTGCTCGGGCACCACGCCGAGGAACTCCTGGCATATCACCGGCTTCACGGCACCCATCCCGTCCTCGCCGGCGCCCGCGCCCAGGCGACGTGCCGGAGCCGGTTCACCGAAGAGCGGCTCGCGGCCGCCAATTCCGGTATAGACCAGTATGTGATTCTGGGAGCCGGGCTCGATTCGTTCGCCTATCGGGACCCGCGGGGACGATTCCGCGTGTTCGAGGTCGACCACCCGGCGACCCAGGCCGTCAAACGGGAACTGCTCGCCGCCGCCGGGATCGCCGAGCCGGCGTCGGTCACCTTCGTCCCGGTCGACTTCGAAGCCGATTCGCTCCGGGAACGGCTCGTCCAGAGTGGACTAGACCCGTTCCGCCCCGTGTTCGTCAGCTGGCTCGGTGTCACCATGTACCTGACGCGGAAGGCGATTCTCGCCACATTGACGGATCTCGGCGGTTTCGCACCGGGATCGGAAATCGTGACCGACCACCTGCTGCCCCCGGAACTGCGCGACGCGGCCGGAAACGCCTACGCCGAAGCCGTCGCGCCGATGGCGGCCGAACAGGGCGAGCCGTGGCGCACCTTCCTCTCCCCCACCGCCATGGCCGCACTCCTGGGCGACGCCGGATTCGAAGTCGTCGAACTGACCGGACAGCGCGGCAGCGTCGACCCGGCACTGTGGAACCGCACCGACGCGCTGCGGCCCGCCGCGCTTTCCGCGCTGGCCCACGCGCGCATTCCCGCACGGCCCGGAATCGGCGGACGCTGACCGCGTTCGCCGTCAATCGGGCAGCATCGGCACTTCGAAGTCGTCCGGACGGCCGAGCAGCACCGCCCGGGTGACCGCGGTCTTCCCGAAGCGGTCCCGCACCGCGTCCAGCGCGGTGTCGAGCTCGGTCGCCCGCTGCCGCTCGAACGGCAGCGACAGCTGGAACGGGTCGTCGTCGGCCAGGTTCGAAAACGACGCTCCCAGCAACGTGATCCCGCGGTCGGCGATCAGCGGCAGCGCCGCGACGAGCAGTTCGCGCGCCGCGGTGAGCAGCACCCCGGTGCCGGCGGTCGCCTCGGGCAGCGTCTGCGAGCGCGTGGCGCGGGTGAAGTCGGCAAACCGCAGGCGGAGCGTCACCGTCCGGCAGACGCGGTGCGCGGCACGCAGCCGGCGGGCGATCCGGTCGATCAGCGCCACCAGGACGACGTCGAGCTCGGCCGGGGTCCGCCGGCCGCGCCCGAGGGCCCGCTGGGAGCCGATCGACCGGCGCCGCCGACCCGTCTCCACACGACGCGGGTCGCGGTTGTGCGCCAGGTCGTGCAGGTGCCCACCCGACGCCCGGCCGAGCATGCCGATCAGGTCGACCTGTTCGGACGTCGCCAGCTCGCCGACCGTCCGGATCCCCCGCGCGTGCAGCTTTTCCGTCGTCACCTTGCCGACGCCCCACAGGGCCGAGACCGGCAGCGGGTGCAGGAACGCCAGCTCCCCGTCGTGCGGGACGACCAGCAGGCCGTCCGGTTTGGCCACCCGGCTGGCGACCTTGGCGAGGAACTTGGTCCGGGCCACCCCGACGGTGATCGGCAGCCCGGCCCGCTCGGCGACGGCGGCGCGCAGCCGTTCGGCGATGCGGCTCGGCCGTCCGCCGATCCTGGTCAACCCTCCGACGTCGAGGAACGCCTCGTCGATGGAAAGGCCTTCCACCCACGGCGTGGTGTCGTGGAAGACCTCGAACACCGCCCGGCTCGCGGCCAGGTACGCCGACATCCGCGGAGGCACGACCACCGCGTGCGGGCACAGCCGGCGGGCCTGCGCGCCGCCCATCGCGGTGCGCACGCCGTAGGCCTTGGCCTCGTAACTCGCGGCCAGGACGACCCCGCCGCCGACGATGACGGGCCGTCCTTTGAGCGCCGGATCGTCGCGCTGCTCGACCGACGCGTAGAACGAGTCGAGGTCGGCGTGCAGGATGGGCCCCTCGTCGGTCATAGAACATATGTTCGCATAAACCCCGGCCGAAGTCCGCTCATCCGTCCGCCGCGGCCGGCGTGCCGCTGGCCGAAACTGAGCGTTTTCCCGGTTGTCACCTCCGCGTGACCGCGCCCACACTCGAAGCCATCGAACCACCCGACCCTGGGGGCGAAATGACCGACAAGTGCCACTGCGGCGACCACCACGCGTGGGCCGGCCCCAGCCCGGCGGACCGCCCCGCCGCGGCGCGCCAGCCGCTGCTGGCCGCGACGCTGGCCCGCGAAGACCGGGCGGAAGACGCCGGTGTCCTCGACCCGACCGACCGCGTCACCTGCCGCACGCACCACCGCTGGCTGCACGACTGCGTGTCGTCCCCGGTGCACACCAACCCGGCGATCGGCTACCGCTGGTGCCGCCGCTGCGACCACCAGGCGCTGGTCGCGGTGGACGAGCTGACCGGCGACGTGACCATCCACTGCGGACTCTGCGGCCGCAGCCCGCTCAGCCGCGCCAACCGGGAGCTCGTCGAGCTGTGCCGGCGCAGCCTGGCCCTGGCGCGCTCGAGCCGGTTCCCGGAGAGCGCTGTCGCCTGACTGCCATGATGCGGGGGTGCCCGAACCCGGAACCACCGCACTGCTGATCCTGCTGCCCGCCGCCGAACCCGTGCTGGCCGCGGCCCGCCGGGTCGACCCCGCCCTGGTCCGCCCCGGGGTGCCCGCGCACGTGACCGCGCTCTACCCGTTCCTGCCGGACGCCGCGCTGACCGAAGACGTGTTCACCGCCGTCCGCGCGGTCGCAGCGGAACTCCCTTGCACCGACGTGCGGCTCACCGACTTCGTGACAACACCCCGGTTCGCGGCGATCGCCACCCCCGCCCTCCAGCCGATCACCGACGGCGTGTGCGCGCGGTGGCCCGAAGTCCTGCCCTACGGCGGCCGGTTCGGGCCGCGCCCGGACGCGCACCTGACGGTGGCCATGGGTGACGGCGACCTCGAGCGGGTCACCGCCGAAGTGCGGCCACTGCTGCCGCTCGAAGCCCGGGCCGAGGCGCTGCACCTGGTGGCGCTCACCGAAAACGGCTGGGAACCGCGGCTGGAAGTGCCGTTCGGCGGCTGACGGAGCTCAGCGGGCCATGGCCGGCGCGCCGTCCAGCTTCCGGTACGCACGCGCGATCGCCCGCAGCCGTGCGACGTCCGCGGCGAACGGTTCCGTCCCGGCGGCGGGCGGCTCTTCCTCGCCCGGCTCGTCCGGGAGGTCGCGCACCAGCCGGGCCGCGGCCGGCGCGGACAGCTCCGGGGTCACGCCGGCGAGGATCAGCCCGTCGTTCGTCTCGCTCATCGCCGTCAGCAGCCGTTCGCGGCGGGACGGCCCGCCCGGGTCGATCCGCACGATCTCCGGGAACCGCCGGGTCAGGTGCGTCCGCAGCGGCCGCAGCAGCCGGAGGGTCCGCGCGTCACGGCGGCCCGCCGCCAGGCCGGGGATCGACGGGATCGTCAGGCCCAGCACGATCAGCAGCACGGAAACCGCCGGGAACCCGACGTCGAGCGTGCACGGCAGGGTCGAGAACGGCCCGCGGCACAACGCTTTCACCGGATGGTCGGCCTGCAGGGCCTGGATCGTCGCGACGACCTTCCCGGCCAGGTAGGCGACCGCGAACGCCGACGCCAGCAGCAGCAACGCCAGCCCGGCGCGCAGCGCGCCGCCGCTCGCGCGGACCGTCACCGCGGCCACCACCCCGATGTCGAGGACGGCGAACCCCAGGTAGACGGTGTAGGCGAAGACGTAGACCACCAGGGTCGGGTGCGTGCGGTACAGCTCGTCGAACACGCCGATGCCGCGCGGCAGGTCGGACGCGCTGAAGAACGTCACGACGAGCACCGCCAGCGCCACGCCGAGGGCGACGAGCCGGGTGCGCCGGCCGCGCTCGCGGGTGCCGCTGATCTCCGCGACCGTCAGGCCGATGCCGTACGCGGCGACCATCGTCGCGAGGTTCGACAGCAGCCGCCCGAGGCTCGGGTAGATCTCGCTTTCCACCAGCTGCGCGCGGTTGGACAGGAAGCAGAACGCCGCCCCGAGCGCGAGGAGCGAGATGGCCAGGCCGGCGCCCGCGCCGGTGCGCCGCGCGCGGACCGCCCGCCAGACGCCGATCGCGAGCGCGAAGACCCCGACCCCGAGGAACAGAATGTCGATCACGGGAGGTGACTATCCCAGCAGCGCCGCGAGCCGCCGGGCCTGGTCCGCCGCCCGGCCGGACGCGCCGGGCGCGACCGCGGGCGGTCCGCTCGTCACCGCGCTCATCAGCAGGACGGCGATCAGCTCGGCCTCGTACTCGTCGGTGCCGCTCGTGACGCGGGTGAGCAGGTGCGAGAGCGCCTGCGGGGCCAGGTCCGGGGCGAGCTCGGCGGCCTCCGACTCCGACATCAGGCAGGTGCCGGTGTGCGCGCACAGCAGGTGGGCGAGCTCGTGGGCGATGATGTGGTCCTGGTGCAGCGCCGACGTGTGCTCGGTGTAGGCGATCAGGTCGTAGTCCGGGCGGGCCTGCCACGCGCCGGAGGGCCGGCCGGGCCGGTACTCGACCGGCACGAGGTCGATCTCGCGCCCGCGCCACGCTTCGAGGCCGTCGACCCAGGCGTTCATCGACCACGGCCGCGGCAGCGGGACGGCGGCGAGCACGGTCCGCACCCGCTCGCGTGCGGCCGCACGCACGTCCGTCAGACCGCGCTCGTTGATGGGGCCTCCCCGCTCGGGCGCCAGCCGGGTGCACCGGGGCGCGCTCACCGACGGGATCATGGTAGCCGACCGGCCAGGCTCACTCGGGCTTCCGACGCCGGCCTTCGCGGCGCCGCGTGCCGTCGTAGGTGGCCAGCTGGTCGAGCAGCGCCGTCACGGTTTCGCGGTCGCGCGGCGAGAGCTGCATGGCCCGCTGGGCGAGGTTGCGCGCTTCGTCGTCACGCCAGGCCACGACGTCCTCGACCTGCTGGTCGACCTGCCCCGCGACGTCGTCGTCGAAGAAGTACGTGACCGGCACGCCGAAGAACTGGGCGAGCGCCTGGATGTGGGAGCGCTTGGGGTCCTTGCGCGCGCCGACGGCGAGCTGCTGGACGTGGGTCGCCGACATCGTCACGCCCGTCTGTTCGGCGACGCCGTGCGCGATCTCCCGGTAGGAGTAGGGCTTGCGGTCCGGCGGGTGCACGGTCGCGATCAAGTGCGCCAGCCGGTCGGCGAAACTGCGCTCGTCGCTCACCACACACCACCTTCAACCATGAAACGTGACACTCCCCAGTCTAACTGTCCTGAAAACTTGACACACCCTGTCCCGGAAAGACTACGATACTCCCGTCCGGTGTTTCGCAAACAGGACAGAGGACCCGGGGTGGCGCAGGCGGCCGCGGGGTGACTCACGTGGTCGCTGGGGGTGGCCACGCGCCTAGCCCCGTGCCCGCCGCGCCCCTCCGGCTCAGCGCACTCCCATGCCCGCGGCCAGTTTGGTGAGGTCGTCGCGCAGGCCGGGCACCGCGTCGCTGGTGACGCAGCCGGTGGAGAACTCGACGTAGAGATCGTCGTCTTCGGGGATGTCCACTTCGAAGTCGAGCTCGTCCGGGCCGTAGCGCTGGAGGTACTGACCCTCGTCCATCCCGGCCGCCCGCCGCAGCCGGTCCTCGACCGCGCCGGCCTGGGCTTCCGGCAGCGTCCGGCTTTCCAGCTTCAGGTGCAGATCGGCGGCGGCCGGGTCGGGGCCGAGGATCAGGTCGTTGGTGCGGTCGCACGGCCATTCGGTGAAGTCGCGGGCGACGTCCGGCAGCGGCGCGAAGCCCTCGAGGTGGGTGGTCAGGTCACGGATCGTGGCCGACGTGGCTTCCGGCGGGAACGGGCCGCGGTAGAGCGACTGGTCCAGCAGCTGCAGCCCGAACCAGCCGCCGAAGAACAGCCAGATCCCGAGCCCGAACGCGAGGAACCCACCGCCGACGCCGAGCCGGGGCGAGTAGTCGCGGGCGAAGGTCTGAGAAACAACGCCGTGGCCGATTTCGAGGTCTGGCCGGTTCTCGCCGACGGCGGTGACAAAGGCGTCCGCGGCCCGGAAGTCGCGCCAGCGGGTCCGCATCCGGCCGTGGACGGTGCCGAGCTCGACGACCTCACGGTCGAAGTCGCCGGCCGGCCGGAGCGCGACGACCAAGCCGCCCAGCAGCGAGGTCGGCAGCCAGAAGGCGAGCCAGAACGGCTTGGCCGACACCGCGCCGCGCCGGATCTCGGTGATGTCGGCGTACGGGAGGACGGACTGCTCGAAGGCGATCGCGTCCGGCCCGAACCGCGCTTCGGGCGGCCAGGCCCGGCCCAGCAGCCAGGCGACGACGGCGACGAGGAGGTCGAGGGCGAGGCCGATCCAGAAGAACGGCCGCTCCGGCGCGACGGTGACGCCGTAGCCGTCCAAGGCGGCAAAGGCGAGCGCGACCGCGACGAGGACCCAGGTCCATCGCCGCGCGCGGGACAACGGGAGGACGCGGGTCTCCGGCACACCGGGGACCGTAGTTCGCCCGGGACCGGGTCGGGTACGGCAGAAAAGCCGTCTGCTCAAGGGTTTTCGCGTAGCCGGGCGGGGACTGTGCGCAAGCGCGACCACACAACTCACTCCACCGCCGGGATCGCGCGGCCTCCTCCCCCGGCGAGCAACCGCCGTAGCACCGCAGGGGTCGCTCCGGCGTGCTCGCGAACCGTCCGTGTCAGATGGGCCTGGTCGGCGAAGCCCAGGTCCGCCGCCAGGACCGCCAGCCGCCGCTCCCCCGCCTCCAGGCGCTCGAGAGCCCGGCTGACGCGGACCCGGTTGCGATAATGCGTGAGCGACACCCCCACCTCGCGCGGGAACGCCCGGCTCAGCCGGTACGGCGACACCCCGAGCAGCTCCGCCAGCGGGAACAGCCCGGCCGCCGCCGGGTGGCCGGTCAAGATCGCTTCGCGGGCCTTCGCCACCAACGCACCCGCCGGCACCGGACTGGCCCCTGCGCGCTCGATCGCGCCGCCCACCAAGACCAGAAGCTGTTCCGCCAACGCATAGTCCGGGTCCGGGACCGCGGCGACCGCGCGGCGGTGGGCCAGCTCCAACGCGCCGTCGACGTACACCGCCGGGCGGACCGGCCGGTCGGCCGCGAGGCGCTCCCACAGCCGCGCGCCGAACGTCACCGACGTGCAGACGTCGCCGCCCGCCGGGTGCGCGAAGGACTCTTCGTCGCCGGGAGTGGCCAGGTACGCCAGCGTCGGGTCGGCGTCCGCGACGATCCCGCGCGCGCGGCGCCGGAACCGGCCGCGGCGCACGAGCACCAGCCGGCGGCCGTCCGCCACCTCGGGCGGCGACCAGCCCCGGTGGTCGTCGGCGCAGCGCACCACGCTGACGGTGTACCCGGGTCGGGCCACGACTTCGACGGCGTCCAGCACGAACCGGACGCTACGCCCGGGGTACGACAGTTTCCGGCCCGCAAGGATCTTCAAGACCCGGCTCGGCGCCGCGGGCAGGCTGCCGCACGACGAAAGGAGTCACCCCATGCCCGCAGAACTCACCACGATCGTCCTCGACTGTGCCGACCCCACGGCCCTCGCCGCCTTCTACGCGAAGGCGCTCGGCTGGGAGGTCACCTACCAGGACGACGACACCGTCCAGCTCGGCGGCCCGGTCGGGCTCGGTTTCCAGCGTGTCGCCGGTTACCGCGGCCCGGGCTGGCCGGACGCTGCCAAGCACGCGCACCTCGACTTCAAGGTCGGTGACCTCCGCGGCGCCGTCGAGGAGTTCGAGGCGCTCGGCGCGACCAGGCCCGAGTTCCAGCCCGGTGGCGAGGACTGGGTGGTGCTCGCCGATCCGGAAGGGCACCTCTTCTGCCTCATCCCGGGCTGACCCGGTGGTGGCCCTTCCGCACGAGGGGCCACCACTCCGGTCAGCTTCGGTAGACGCCGAATTCGTACAGCGAGTACCCGTACGCCGTGCCCCGCTGTGTCGCGTTCACCCGGACATACCGCGCCGTGGCCGAGATCGCGAGGTCGTCGGCGCCGCCGTCACCGGACGTCGTGCCGTAGACGGACCGCCAGTTCGCCGCGTCGTCGCTGACCTGGATCTCGTACGCCTTGCCGAACGCCGACTCCCAGACCAGCTGCACGTGGTTGAAGGCCTGCCTGCTGCCGAGGTCGACCTGCAGCCACTGCGGGTCGCTCCACGCGCTCGCCCAGCGCGTGGCCAGGTTGCCGTCGGTCGCGGCCTGCGGCGGGTAGGGCGCGCCCGGGCCGTCGGCCTGGTAGGTCGACGCCGCGGTCGCGGCGCCGCGGGCCAGGTTCGTGCCCGGCACCGGCGGCGCGACGACCCGCAGCGAGCGCGTCTCGATGCCGACGTTGCCGTGGCCGTCCCGGGCGTAGAGGTAGATCTTCCAGACGCCCAGCTGCTGCGGCGCGGTGACGGTGAACGTGCCGTTCCCGGTGAACTGCGCGGGGATCAGGCCGCCGGCGTTGTTGATGTACTTGCTGTTGTAGCCCATCGTGTAGGTGATCGGGTCACCGTCCGGATCGGACACCGCCGCGGTCAGGGTGAACGTCGAGCCGGCCGGGACGTCGGCGCTGCGGCTGAGGTTCATCGAGGAGATCACCGGCGGGGTGTTGCCGCCGGTCTGTCCACTGTAGATCCGGCGGACGGCGTACCAGGCGAGCCGCTTCTCGTTGCCCGTGGTGATGTTGAACCAGACGCCGCCGAAGTCGCCTTCGGTGCCGTAGTGGAAGAGCGTCGCGCCGAGCGCCACGCCGGGGTGGGCCAGCACGCAGTTCCAGGCGTTGACGTACCCGTCGCGCTTCTGCTGGTCGGTCGGCTCGGCGGGCACTCCGTTGCCGTCGTTCGGGACTTCCCACTCACCGGCCGGGCCGGTCTCGGTGATGATGTACGGCTTCGTGTAACCGCCGTTGAGCCAGTCCTGCTTCACCTGGCACACCTGGGCGTAGGAGTTCACCGAGTACAGGTCGAGGCTCGGCGCGTACGCCTTGTAGTACGGCCAGGCGCCGGTCCAGGCGTCGGTCGAGGTGACCGGGTGGTTCGTGTCGATCGCGTGGATGGCCTGCGCCGCCTGGTCGACGAACCGCGTGTAGGCGATCCGGTTCTGCTCCAGCAGCGTGCCGGAGTAGCAGTTCTGCATGCCGAGGATCGACTCGTTGCCGACGTTCCACATGAGCACGCCGGGGTTCGCCTTGTAGGTGCTCACCCACTTCTGGATCTCGGCCAGCATCGTGTTCTTGTAGTTCGTGTCGGTGGTGTAGTCGACGCAGCCGCCGCTGCCGGGACCGCCGCCGGGCTGCAGCCAGAAGCCGGCGACCACCTTGATGCCGTTGGCCGCCGCGGCGTCGAAGAGCGGCTGGCTGGACGCGTCGGTGCCCCAGGTGCGCACGGTGTTGACGCCGATCGAATGCAGTTCGGGCATTCGCGTGGCCGCTTCGCTCACCGGCGGTCCCCAGGTGAGGCCCTTGACGGTCCAGGGTGTCCCGTCGACCGTCAGCTGCCAGTTCCCCTGGCCGCCGGTCACCCGCGTGACGCCGGGGCCGTCCTGCGTCGGAGTGCCCGGGGTGCCGCTGACCTGGAACTCCCACAGCGAATAGCCGTAGCCGCCGACGCGGTGGGTGCCGTAGAAGCGCACGTACCGGCCATGACCCGTGACGGCGAGGGTCTGGACGCCGCCGGTTGCGGTGGTCGTGCTGTATACAGTCTGCCAAGTGGCGGCGTTGTCCGAAACCTGGATTTCGTATGCAGTCGCGTAGGCGGCCTCCCAGTTCAGGGTGACCTGGCTGATGTCGGCGGGCGCGCCGAGGTCGACCTGCAGCCACTGCGGGTCGCTCCAGGCGCTCGCCCAGCGGGTGCCGGCGTTGCCGTCGACCGCCGCGGCCGCCGGTGTGCCCGCGCCTTCGCTGCTCGACGCGGTCGCGGGTCTGCCTTGGGAAAGCACGGTCGCGGCGTGCGCCGGGGACGGGCCGGCGAGCAGACCCAGCAGGAGCAGGGCCACCAGCGCCGGGACGGCACGGACGAGCGACGGTCGGTCCACGGTGATCTCCCGTACGACAAGGGACGGAGGTTGGAGAGCGCTCTCCGGCGCGACCGATGGTTCGGCACGGCCGCCCGCGTTGTCAAGGTCCCGCCGGGAATCGGACAGTCGCTGTCATCGCCGGGATGTGGTTGATCCTTGACACGGCGGCGGCTCGGTGCGCATGCTCTTGGAGAGCGCTCTCCCATTCCCCAGGCACCCTCACCGTGGAGGACCCTTGGTATCGAAAGCCGCGCTCCTCGCCTGCACCACCGCCACCGTGCTGGCAGGCGCCTTCCTGACCGCGGCCACCTGGTCGCCCGCCGGAGCCGACGACCTGGTCACGCACCACGAGTTCCAGGTCAACTGCTCCCCCAGCCACCACCAGCCGGACGACCCGATCGTCTTCCCCGGGCTGCCCGGCGCGTCGCACGACCACACGTTCATCGGCAACAAGACCACCAACGCGGCCACGACGCTGCAGTCGCTGCAGAACTCCGGCGTCGGCAACACGACGTGCCTCGCGCCGGACGACCTGTCGGCGTACTGGTTCCCGACCGTCTACAACGGGAACCAGGTGGTGCTGCCGAACTTCGCGCAGGTCGTCTACTACAAGTCCGGCATCCTCGACTACACGAAGGTCGTGCCGTTCCCGCCCGGCCTGCGGTACGTCGCCGGCAGCGTGACGGCGACCCAGGACGAGTTCCAGCACGCGCCCGGCGCCATCGAGGGCTGGGAGTGCGGGGACAGCTTCCACAACTGGGACGTCCCGGTGCAGTGCGTCCCCGGCAGCCAGCTCAACATCCGCTACCAGGCGCCGAGCTGCTGGGACGGCGTCCACCTGGACTCGGCCGACCACAAGAGCCACATGGCGTACCCGGACCGGGCGACGCTGACGTGCCCGGCCGACCACCCGGTGGCCGTGCCGATGCTCGAGTTCAAGATCGCGTTCCCGGTCAGCGGGGACATGTCCGGTGTCCACCTGGCCAGCGGGCGCGGGTATTCGTGGCACTACGACTTCTTCAACGCGTGGGACCCGCCGACCCTCGCCGCGCTGGTCACGCACTGCATCAACGGCGGGCTGCAGTGCGACCCGCGCGGGTTCGACCTGTACAAACCCGATCGCGGGACCGTGCTGGGCCCGAACTACCGGCTGCCCGGCCGGCCGTGATCCGGCGGGCCCTGGGGGCGGTGGTGGTGGCGCTGACCATGGGCGGGTGCGCCACCACCGGCCCCGCCGCGCCCGCCGCCGCCCCGGTCTCCGCGCCGGGGTTCAACCCGACCGACATCGCCTGGCTGCAGCTGGTGGTGCCGATGACGGAGAACGCCGTGACGGCCGCCCGGCTCGCCCCGGACCACGCGTCGAGCGCCGTGGTCCGGGACGCGGCCGGTTCGGTCGTGGCGCCCCAGGAGAAGCTGCTGGGACGGCTGCGCGCGGCCCGCGACCGGGCCGGGCTCCCGGCGACCGACGTCCACAGTGGACACCGGATGCCGGGGATGGTGACCCCGGCCGACCTGGTCGCGTTGCGCACGGACCGGGGCACGGAGTTCGACCAGCGGCTCGTCGCGCTGCTGCGGGCGCACGCCGCGCAGCTGGTGGTGCTGGCCCGGGGCGAGCAGACCTCGGGCGGGGACACCCGGACCCGGGAACTGGCCAAGGAGGTCGGCGCCGAAGGGTCCCGCCAGGAGCAGGTGCTGGCCCGAACGCGGTGAGGGACCGTCGGGGCCGCCTCCGAAACGGCCCCGACGGCATTTCCGGCTCCGCCCGCCGGAAGCTCAGTACGCCACCACCACCGGTCCTCGGGTCGCCGGGGCGGTCACCGTCAGCGTGTGCGTCGCCGCGTCGAACTTCCAGCGCGACGGCGGCGCCCACGCCCCGCCGACCTTCACCCGTGACGGCGCCGCGGACACCCCGAGGAACTTCACCGTCCACTCGCGCGGCCCGGCCTGGGAACGCCCCTGGGCCACCGTCACCGTGTGCGCCCCGCCCCGCTCGCTGTACCGGATCGGCGTCGTCGAGCTGTGCTTGGCCGAGGTGCCGTCGTCCTCGTACAGCGAGAACGACCCGGAACCGCCGGTCGCCACCGTCACCGTCACCCGGTTCAGCGGGTTCTGGACGTCGTTGGTGACGTCCGCCGTGCGGGTCGCGGTGATGCCGCCGGCGCGCAGGAACACCGGCATCGTGCCGAGGTCCGCCGTCACCTGCTGCGTCGTGCCGCCCGCGTAGGTCCTGCCGGTGAAGTAGTCCGTCCACTGCCCCGGCGGGAACCACACGGACGTGCTCGCCGACGCGCCGGGCGAGGTCACCGGCGCCACCAGCATGTCCGGCCCGTAGAAGTACTCGCTCTGGGCCGCGGTGTAGGCGGCCGGCTCGTCCGGGTACTCCAGGTAGGTCGGCCGCACGACGGGAACGCCGGTCGTCGCCGCCTCCTGGGCCAGCGTGTAGGTGTAGGGCACCAGGTTCTCGCGCAGGTTCAGGAACTTCGTCGCCGAGTCCTTCGCCGCGCCGGTGTACTGCCACGGCAGCCGGTCGCTGTGGTTGCTGTGCAGCCGGTCGATCGGCTGGAACGTGCCGAGCTGCACCCACCGCGCGTACAGGTCGTCGGGCAGCTTGGCCGTCTGGTGCTGCTGCCCGCCCGAGGTGTAGGTCTCGCTGCCGCGCAGCCCGGTCGTGTCGTTGTGGCCACCGATGTCGTGGCTGATCGCCGACATGCCGGTCGCGGCCGACTCACCCGGCGTCGCGCCGACCTCCATCCGCAGCGTGCCCCACGTCGAGGACGTGTCGCCGGTGAAGTGCAGCGTGCTGCGCTTGTCCGCCCACGGCCCGGTCGAGAGCCCCACCGGGCCGCCGTACCCGCCGGCCTGCAGTGACCCGTAGGCCCGCGAGATGACGAACCCGCGCCCGGTCGCCGGCGCGGCCAGGTCGGCGTACTGCTGGTTGATCCACGCGTCGGGGGTGACGCCGGCCAGGCTCGACTTCGACGCGTCGCAGCACCAGTCGAGCCACCAGAAGTCGTTGCCCTGCTTCATCATCCCGGCGTGCAGGTCGAGGTAGGCCTTGAGCTGGTCCGGGTCGCCCCAGTCGAAGACGTAGCAGTCCGTGCCGCAGCCGGACTTGACGAGCTTGCCCTTCGCCGTCGCCTGGGCGCGGGCGAACTGCGGGTCCGAACCCATGATGCTCGGGTGGATGTTGAGGTTGTTGTGCAGCCCCTGCGCCTTCGACCAGGCGAAGAACGCCGCCGGGTCCGGGAACTTCGTGGTGTCGAACTGCCAGCCGTTCCACGTGTCCGGCGCCTTGAAGTCCGTGTCGGTGACCAGGACGTCCAGCGGCACGCCTTCGCTGCGGAAGCGCGGCAGGATCGTGTCGCGGTAGTCGGCCGCCGTGCGGTCGATGTACTCGGAGTACCAGACGCCGTAGGCCCAGCGCGGCAGCAGCTGCGGCGGCCCGGTCAGCGTCGCGAGGTCACGCAGCCCGGCCTTGTAGTCGTGCCCGAAGGCGAAGACGTAGCCGTCCTGGTAGGGGTTCCCGCCGTGCGACGGCCGCTGCGTCACCGCGCGGGTCCGCGTGTTGTACAGCGCGGACGTCGTGTCGTCGAGCAGGTACCAGCCGTCGGAGTGCAGCAGCCCTTCGGTCAGCGACGGGTTCCCGTTGTCGCCGTTGACCCCGTCGAGGCCGCGCCGGTACCCGCCGAGCGTGAGGTGCGGCTGCGGCGCCGCAGCACCGGCCGCGGTGACGGCGATCGTGTCCACGTTGACGTGGCAGCTCGTGTCGTCCGGGCAGCCGAGCACGACGTCGTTCGTGCCGGCCTTCAGGTCCACCGGGACCGACGCGCTCCCCCACGAGTCCCAGTTCTCGGTGACCGGCAGGGTCAGCGTGCGGGTGACCCCGTTGGCCGCGGCCGTCGCGGTCCTCGTCTCGTGCCGGCCGTCCCCGCCGGTGCCGTTGGCGTAGCGGACGTGCAGCTGGTAAGTGCCGGCCGCGGGAACGTCGACGACGCGGTGCGTCAGGGCGGCGTCGCGGTTGAGCTCGGCGACGAACCCGCGTCCGGCGTACCCGGCGTGATCGGTCGCGACCACCGCCGAGCCGGTCCGCAGCGCGGATTCCGCCTCACAGCTCACGTCCACAGCGCAGCCGGTGAACGCGCGGGCCGACGCGGGCGGGAAGGGCGTGCCGGGGGTGAGCACCGCGAGCGCGTCGACGTTGACGTTCCCGGAGTCGGTCGCGGCCCGCGTGAGTCGGACGCTGTGGCGGCCCGCGCCGAGCGTGACCGGCACCGAGGCGATCGCCCAGCTGTCCCAGTCGGCCGTCGCGGGCAGGGTGAGCTTCTGCGGCGCGCCGCCGTCGACGGAGACGCTCAGGGTGCGGGTGACGTGCTGGCCGTCGCCGCCCTGGCCGTTGGCGTAGCGGGCGGTCACGGCGTAGGTCCCGGCGGTGGCCGCGACGACGTCGGCCGTCGCCGCCGTGCCGGTGTTCTCGAACCCGGCGAGGAACCCTTCGCCGGTGTAGCCGCGGTGGTCGGTGGCGACGCCGAGGCCGTCGGCCGCCAGGTCCTCGCCCTCGCACAGCGCGCCGACCGCGCAGGTCAGGTGCCGCCACGGCGCGGCGAGCACCGGCGTCGCGCCGGTGGCCGTGCGCACGCGGAGGTTGCCGGAGTCGAACGGCCCGGAGCCCAGCCGGTAGGTCAGCGTGGTCGCGCCGGTGCGGATGGTCAGGATCCCGCCGGACGTCGTCGAGGTGAACGGCGTCGGCGTGAACGCGTCCCGGCCGACGGCGTTGAACGTGGCCGCGTCGGTGAAGCGGCCGTCACCGGCGTACTCCGTGCGGATGACCGTCGGGGAAAGGATCTGGAACCGGGCGTTCCCGGCAGCGACGGTCTGGCGCGCGGGTCCGGCGGCGGCCGGCGTCGCGACACCGACGGCCGCGACGGCACCCGCGGCGACGGCGAGCGCGCACACCAGGTGAAGGGTTTTCGCTGGTCTCGTCCGCACAGGCGGAACTCCGTTCCGGGAAGGGGGACCGACAATTTACAACGTTGGAAAAAACCCGGTCCCGATCCGACCACAGCGGGACGCCGGATGTCCAGACCAAAGGGCCGAACTGTCCGGACAGGTCAGCGCCCGGTGACGCCGTCGATCTGCTCGCGCAGGATGTCGGCGTGCCCCGCGTGGCGGGCGGTCTCGCTGGTCATGTGCGCGAGCACCCAGCGCAGCGTGTGGACCTTGCCTTCGATCGCCACCGCGATCGGCCGGTCCGGGTCCCCCGCGGCCCGGATCACCGCGTCGCTTTCCTCGATGGCCGCGCGGTAGCCGGCGAGGACCTCCTCGGCCGTGACGCCGTCCGGGACCGTCATGTCCACGTCCCCGGGGTCGGCGCCGCCCGCGACGTGGTGGCGGAACCAGACCAGCTCGGCGAAGGTCAGGTGGTGGACCAGGCCGAGCAGGGTGGTGCCCGAGCCGACGAGGACGCGGCGCAGGTGCTCTTCGGTGAGGCCGTCGGTCTTCTTGAGGACGCACTGGCGGGCGAAGGTCAGGAACGCGGTCGCGGTGTCGAGCTCGCCGTCGTCGTCGCGGGGCACGGACTGCCGCTGGGTTTCGGGCATGCCGGAAAGGTAGCGCTCAGGCCGAGTCCCGGACCACCAGCTCCGGGTCGAAGATCACCGACTCCGCCCGCAGCGCCGGGTCGGCCATGCGGTCCAGCACCATCCGGGCCATCGCCGCGCCCATCGCTTCGACCGGCTGGCGGACGGTGGTCAAGCGGGGCCGGCAGCTCAGCGCGACCCGGCTGTCGTCGAACCCGATCACCGCCACGTCGTCCGGGATGCGGCGGCCCGCGTCGCGCAGCACCGTCAGCGCGCCGTACGCCATCAGGTCGTTGGCCACGAACAGCCCGTCCAGCGCGGGTTCCTCGGCCAGCAGCCGTTCCATCGCGCGTTCGCCGCCGTGCTCGGTGAAGTCGCCTTCGGCCACCGCGACGTACGCGTGGCCGTGGCGGGCCATCGCGTCCCGGAAGCCCGCCAGCCGGTCCTGGCCCGCCGGGGTGCCGGCCGGGCCCGCGATCGTGGCGACCCGGTGGCAGCCGCGCGCGACGAGCCGCTCCGCCGCGATCCGGGCGCCGTCCTGGTGCGCGACGTCGACGTAGCACACCGGCGCCGGGCGGGCCGGGCGCGCGAACAGGGCCGTCGGGACACCCGCGTCGGTCAGCATGCGGGGCAGCGGGTCCTCCGCCGGGTGCAGCGAGATCAGCAGCACGCCGCTGATCTGCTCCTGCCGCAGCTTCGGCACCAGCTTCGCGCGTTCTTCGTCGCTGTCGACCAGCATCAGCAGCGGGTGCAGGCCCAGCGGCCGCAGGTGCGCGACCACGCCTTCGACGACCCGGCCGAAGAACGGGTCGCCGAACACCCCGCCGGTGAACGCCTCGACGTGCCGCTCCGGCTCGGACACCACCAGCGCGATGCCGCCGGTGCGCCGGGTGACGAGGGAGCGGGCGGCCCGGTTGGGTACGTACCCGGTGTCGGCGATCGCGCGCTCGACGGTCTCCCGCAGCTTCGGGTCGACGTTGCGCACGCTGTTGACCACGCGGGACACCGTGGCCCGCGAGACGCCGGCGACCCGAGCGACGTCCTCCAAGGTCGGCGGCGCCGAGGGCGGCTGCGTCGTCACCCGTCCTTTGTAGCACGCTGTGAGAGCGCTCTCCCAGCGCCGGGCCGATGACAAATGTCATGGCCGGCCGCTGGCGGACGGCACTGCCCCGCCGGGCCCCGCGGCGGCGAACATTCCGGTATGACCACCACAACGCGAACCACCACGGCCGGCTTCCGGCCCGTCCTGCTCCTGACCGGCGGTTACGCCACGCTCTCCGTGCTCACCCTCCTCGTGATCGTCCTGTTCCGGAACCACCCGGCGATGGTGACCGACGCGGTCTGGGTGCGCGCCACGATCGTCGTCGCCAGCTCGCTCCTGACGTTCGCCTTCGCCCGCAGCGCGGCCCGCGGCTCGCGCAAGGGGCTGCTGCGGCTGCGGATCGTCTCCGCGGTGATGCTCGTGGCGATCGTCGTCATCGTCGCCCTGCCGGGCCTGTTCCCGGTGTGGCTGCGGGTCGAGCAGGCGGTGTGCGGGCTGCTGCTGCTCGGCGTGACGGTGCTCGTCAACCGGCCGCGCCCGCGGGCGCGGTAGCGTCGCGGTCGTGACCAGGACGGCGGACGTGCAGCGCTGGGTGCGCGGCTGGCGCGTGATGCTGCTGGACGCGGGCATGCTCGTCTACCCGGCGGTGACGGTGCCCGGCGTGCTGCAGCACTCGACCGGCCACAGCGCAGTCGCGGGCTGCGTGATCGTCGCGGGGTTCGCCGGCTGCTACGTCCTCGCGGCGACGGCGGCGGCGAAGCGGGCGGTGCCGCAGTTCTGGGCACTGCTCGGGATGAGCACCCTCCTGTTCGCCGCCGCTCTCCCCTTCGCCCACGACACCGCGTTCTTCCTCCTCATCGTCGTCGTTTCCCTGGCGGCGCCGCGGCTCCCCCGCGGCGCCCTCGCGCTGGTCGCCGTCTCCGCGCTCGCGGCGCTCGTCGTCCCGTGGGTGATGTGGGACGTCCCGGGCTGGACGCAGGCGGTCGCGCTCGTGTTCACCGTGCTCGTCGTCCATGTGGTCGCCGAGGCGGTCCGGGCCAACGCCGCGCTCGTCGAGGCCCGCGCCGAGGTCGCGCGGCTGGCGTCCGAGGCCGAACGCGCGCGGATCGCCCGCGACCTGCACGACCTGCTCGGCCACTCGCTGACGGCGATCACGGTCAAGAGCACCTTGGCGAGGCGGCTGCTGGCCACCGACGGCACCCGGGCGGGCGAAGAGATGACCGCCGTCGAAACCCTGGCCCGCCAGGCGCTGACCGACGTCCGCGCGGCGGTGTCGGGCTACCGCGACGTCACGCTCGCCGGTGAGCTCGCCCGCGGCCGCGAGCTGCTGCGCGCGTGCGGGGTCACCGCCGACCTGCCGACCGCCACCGACGTCGTCGGGCCGGACCGGCAGGAGCTGTTCGGCTGGGTGGTGCGGGAGGGCCTGACCAACGTCGCCCGGCACGCGCGCGCCGGCCGGTGCGCGGTGACGCTCTCGGCGTCCACTGTGGAAGTCGTGGACGACGGCGTGGGCGGGCCGCCCGGCGAGGGTTCGGGGCTCGCGGGGCTCCGGGAGCGCGTCGAGGCCGCCGGCGGAAGCGTCGAAGCCGGGCCGGTGACGCCGCGCGGCTGGCGGCTGCGGGTGGCGCTGTGACCATCCGCCTGCTGCTCGCCGACGACCAGGAGCTGGTCCGCCAGGCGCTGTGCGCGCTGCTCGCGCTCGAGGACGACTTCGAGGTGGTCGCCTCGGTCGGCCGCGGCGACGAAGTCGTGGCCGCGGCGCGGGAACACCGTCCCGACGTCGCGTTGCTGGACATCGAGATGCCGGGCCTGGACGGGCTCGCGGCCGCGGCGGTGCTCGCCGCGCAGGTGCCGGACTGCCGCGTTGTCATGCTCACGACGTTCGGCCGCGCCGGGTACCTCCGCCGGGCGATCGAGGCCGGCGCGGCCGGGTTCGTCGTGAAGGACGCGCCGGCGGACGTCCTCGCCGACGCGATCCGCCGGGTGCGGACCGGCGAGCGGGTGGTGGACCCGGCGCTCGCGGTCGCGACGCTGGCCGCGGGCGAGTCGCCGCTGACCGCCCGCGAACGCGACGTGCTCATCACCGCCCGCACCGGCGCGACGATCGCCGAGATCGCGTCCCGGTTGTACCTGTCCGAAGGCACGGTCCGGAACTACGTTTCCGCGGCGATCACCAAGACCGGCGCCCGCAACCGCGTCGAAGCGGTCCGGCTCGCGGACGAGCGGGGCTGGCTCTAGGCGTTCTCGTCGAACGGGATGCCACCCGGCTTCGCCTTGCCGAGGTTGCCGGTGAACTGGTCGTCCTTGATGCCGAAGGTGGCGCTGCCGAAGTTGGCGCCGACGAGCTTGTCCCGGATCCCGGACGGGTAGCCGTCCCAGCCGACGAGGGTCGGGTACTGCCAGGCGCCCTTGTGGTTCTCGGGCGGGTCGTCGTTGCCGTTGGCCGAGCGGAAGCAGTGCGTCGAGCCGCCGTCCTTGTGGTAGACGACCTTGGCGTGCGTGCCCTCGAACAGCAGGCTCGCGCGGTCGTGCACCGCGAAACCGCCGTGCTGCGACGTCGCGACGTACTCGACCTGGTTGTCCTTGACCCACACGACGACGTGCTCCCAGTCGTGGCGGTGGCCGGCGCTGCCCGGGCCGAGCGAGGCCTGGTCCTTCTCGAAGTAGAGCGTGTACATCACCGCGCACCAGCCGTTGTTGCACTTCTGGCGCGAGTAGGAGTTGGTGTTGTCGAGGTCCCAGGAGTCGCGGCAGTGGCCGTTGGTGTCACCGCCGAGCGACAGCCCGGGCGCAATGGTGCCGTCCGGGCCGATCGCCGGGGTCGGGTAACAGCCGTCCTTGTCGTAGTCGAAGGCGGGCTGGAAGGTCTTCTCGAAGTCGCTCGCGCTGGCGGGCAGGGCGCCGGGCGGGTCGGCGAACGCCGTCGCCGGGAAAGCGAGTGAGAGGGCCAGCGCGCCTGCGGCAGCGGCGGCCAAGGTGCGGGAACGGTGCGCCATGACGGTACTCCCTCGATCACGGTCGGAAAGTTTCCGACAGGAGGTCCGTGTCCAGCTCGCCACGAGCCGCCGTGGCCCGCAACCGTGCTCCGGCGAGTGTGCCCGGCGAGGACAGCCGGAAGGGGACGAACGCGCAATCCTGTCCGGTGAGCGGCAACCCGGACAAGCCGCGCGTTAATTCACGGCTGGAAGAGCCGGGCTTCCGCCGCGTCCCAGTCGCCGCCGGCCGAAGGCTCGTAACGGCGGACCTCCTGGGTCTCGCGGACCAGGGCCCGCATCGCCGCCAGGTCCGGCAGGTCCTCCCCCAGCGCCCGGGCCTGCACCAGGACGTTCCCCAGCGCGGCCGCCTCGACCGGGCCCGCCAGGACCGGCACGCCGCACGCGTCGGCCGTCAACTGGCACAGCAGTTCGTTGCGAGCACCGCCGCCGACGATGTGGACCACGTCGATCCGGCGGCCCGTGACCGAAGCCGCCGTGCGGAGGGTGCGGCGGTGGGCCAGGGCCAGGCTGTCGACGATGCACCGGACCACCTCGGCCGGGGCCGACGGCGGGCGCTGGCCGGTCGCGCGGCAGGCCGCCGCGATGCGCGAAGGCATGTCGCCGGGTGGCAGGAACTCCGGGGCGTCGATGTCGACGACGGCCGCCAGCGCCGGGGCCTCGGCCGCCGCGGTGAGCAGGTCCGGCAGGTCCGACCGCGACCACGTGCGCAGCGTCTCCGACAGCACCCACAGGCCCATCACGTTGCGCAGGAAGCGAATCGTGCCGTCGACGCCGCCTTCGTTGGTGAAGTTCGCGGCCAGCGCCGCGTCACCCAGCTCGGGCTCCGGCAGCTCAAGACCCGCCAGGGACCAGGTGCCGCACGAGATGTACGCGAAGTTCGTGCCCGGCTCGGCCGGGACCGCGACCACCGCCGACGCCGTGTCGTGCGAGCCGACCGCGATCACCGGCACCCCGGACAGCTCCCGCGCCGGGCCGACCACCGTGCCGGGGTCGCGCAGCGGCGGCAACAGCCGCGGCGGGATGCCGACCCGCGTTGCCAGGCCGGTGGCCCACGTCCGCGCGCGGACGTCGTAGAGCTGGGTGGTGGACGCGTTGGTGCGCTCGGCGCCGATCTCGCCGGTCAGCCAGTAGTTCAGCAGGTCCGGGACCAGCAGCATCGTGCGGGCCGCGGCCAGCCGGTCCGGTTCGGACACCAGCTGGTAGAGCGTGTTGAAGGGCAGCTGCTGCAGCCCGGTGACGTCGTAGAGCTCACGCGCGGACACCGACGCGGCCACCTTCTCCGGCACCCCGTCGGTGCGGGAGTCGCGGTGGTGCACCGGGTTGCCGAGCAAGGCGCCGGACGCGTCGAGGAGCCCGTAGTCGACGGCCCACGAGTCGATGCCGACGCCGTCCAGCGGGCCGGCGTCGCGGATCCCCGCGAGGGTCTCCCGGTACAGGCCCAGGACGTCCCAGTACAGCACCGGGCCCGCGCGGACGCCGCCGTTGGGGAAGCGCCGGACCTCCTCGAGGCGCAGCGTCGAACGACCGACGGTCCCGGCCATCACGCGCCCGCTGGACGCGCCGAGGTCGACGGCCGCGACCCGCGTCACGCCCGCACCACGGTCAGCTCCAGGCCGAGCAGGTCCGCCACCGCCGTCAGCTCGGCGACGCGGTGGCCGGTACCCAGGGCCCAGTGGTGCGCGATGCCGCTGGCCGACCAGGCGTCGGTCCACTCCCCCGGGTCACCGCCGAAGTCGACGCGCGAGGTCGTGTTGCCGATCCGCAGCAGCGGCCCGGGCACCACCGTGCCTTCCGACACGACGAGCGAGAACGTGCCGTCGCGCCCCTGCCCGAGCCCGCACAGCGTCACCGGCCCGGGCTTGACGTCGAACTCCACCGACACGCCCCAGCCGCGCTTGCCGTGGTAGACGCCGAGGCCGCGCAGCAGCGGCTTGCGCGCGCTGATGCCGAGGTGCGCCGGGCCGTCGTGCCCCATCTCGACGACGTTGTCGCGGAAGTTCAGCGCCTGCAGCTCGGTGAACGAACCGCCCGCGCCGAGCCGGTCCATGACCAGCATCGCCAGCGACGTCCGCAGCTCGTACTCGCCGACCGCGGGGATGCCGCGCGCGGTGAGCAGGGACGCGCCGAGGATGAACCCGGCGCCGACCCGTTCGTGCGTCTCGCCGTCGAGGCCGCGGTGGTAGTAGGCCAGGGAGTCGAGTGAGAAGTCCTCGACGAGCCGGTCGAGCGCGACGGAAACCCGGGCGCCCCAGGCGAAGTCTTCGTCCACGACGGACTCGTCCACAGTGAACACTTCGCGCGCGAGGTCCATGCGGTCCTTGGTCTCCGCGTCCGAGACCTGCTCGACGCGCACCCGCAGGTCGTCGACCTCCAGGACCTCGACGTGCCCGCCGAGCTGCGCCGACACGAGGGTCGGGTCGGTGGAGACGTCCATCATGCCCGGGTAGAGGTGCCCGAGCAGGCCGTGCCGGCCGTGCCGCAGCGCCGCCCGGACCCCCGCCGCCTTGATCCACCGCGCGATGCGGGTCCACGCGCGTTCGTCCTCGAGGTACCCGGACACCGAACGGAACTCGACGCCGAGCCGGCGGAACGTGTTGGCCATCTCCGGCAGCGGGCAGGCCCCGCAGTAGGCCAGCCACGCGCCGGTGTCGAACGACTCGTGGTCCATCACCTCGGTCGGCTGCAGGTTGAGCAGCAGCACCGGCGCGCCCGAGCGCTGCGCGACCGGCGCGAGCATGCTGGAGGTCAGGTACGTCGTGAGGAAGCCGATGATCAGGTCGCAGCCGGCGACCCGCAGCTTCTCGGCGGCGGCCGCGCCTTCGGAAGCATCCGAGACGAACCCGACGTCGACGACCTCACAGTCCATTCCGGACAGCCGGGAAGCAACGCGCCGGGCCGACTCCTGCAGCTGAGGCAACAGCGACGGGAACTGCGGCCAGTACGCGCCGAGCCCGCCCGCGACGAGCCCGACACGGGTCTTGCGCGGCGTGATGCGGTCGAGGGTCATCGAGCCTCCTTCAGCGCAGGAACGCGGCGGCCACCCCGGCGTCCACGGGGACGTGCAGGCCGGTGGTGTGGGTCAGGTCGCCGCCGGTGAGGGCGAACACGGCGGCCGCGACGTGCTCGGGCAGCACCTCGCGCTTGAGGATGGTGCGCTGGGCGTAGAACTCGCCGAGCTTCGCCTCCTCGACGCCGTACACCGCGGCGCGTTGCGCGCCCCAGCCGCCGGCGAAGATGCCGGAGCCCTGGACGACACCGTCGGGGTTGACGCCGTTGACGCGGATGCCGTGGCCGCCCAGCTCGGCCGCCAGCAGCCGGACCTGGTGGGCCTGGTCGGCTTTCGCGGCACCGTAGGCGACGTTGTTCGGGCCCGCGAACACCGCGTTCTTCGACGAGATGTAGACGATGTCGCCGCCGATGTCCTGGTCGACCATCACCTTCGCCGCCGCCCGCGCGACCAGGAACGAGCCCTTGGCCATCACGTCGTGCTGGAGGTCCCAGTCCCGTTCGGTGGTCTCCAGCAGCGGCTTCGAGATGGAGAGCCCGGCGTTGTTGACCACCAGGTCGATGCCGCCGAACGCCAGCACGGTGGCGTCGACCGCGGCCTGCACCGCGGCCGCGTCGGTGACGTCGGCGGTGACCGCGATCCCGCCGATCTCGGCGGCCACTTCGGATGCTGCGTCGGCGTTCAGGTCGGCGATCGTCACGCACGCGCCCTCGGCGGCGAGCCGCCGGGCAATGGCCTTCCCGATGCCCGACCCGGCCCCGGTCACCAGCGCGATCCGCCCGGCCAGGGGCTTGGGCTTCGGCATCCGCTGCAGCTTGGCTTCTTCGAGCGCCCAGTACTCGATCCGGAACTTTTCGGACTCGGGAATGGGCGCGTAGGTCGAGACGGACTCCGCGCCGCGCATGACGTTGATCGCGTTGACGTAGAACTCGCCCGCCACCCGCGCGGTCTGCTTGTCCTTCCCGAACGAGAACATCCCGACCCCCGGCACCAGCACGATCGCCGGGTCGGCGCCCCGCATCGCGGGCGAGTCCGGCGTGGCGTGCCGGTCGTAGTAGGACCGGTATTCGTCGCGGTACTCGGCGTGCAGCTCCTTCAGCCGCGTGACAACGTCCTCGAGAGGCGCCGAGCTGGGCAGGTCCACGACCAGCGGCCGCACCTTGGTGCGCAGGAAGTGGTCCGGGCACGACGTCCCGAGCGCGGCGAGCGGCGTGAGCTTCTCCCGCGCCAGGAACTCGAGGACGACGTCGCTGTCGGTGTAGTGCCCGACCTGCCGCTGGTCGGTCGAGGCGAGCCCGCGGATCACCGGCGCCAAGGCTGCCGCACGCGCGTGCCGTTCCTCCGAGGCGAGGGCTTCGAAGCCCGGGACGACCGGACCGAACGGCTCGGCGGACCCGCGGGCCGCCAGGAACTCCTCGGCGGTCCGGATGATGTCGAGGGAGTTCCGCTGGCACTCCTCGGAAGTAGCGCCCCACGCCGTGATGCCGTGCCCGCCGAGAATGACCCCGATCGCCTGCGGGTTGGCTTGCTTGACGGCGGCGATGTCCAGGCCGAGCTGGAACCCCGGGCGCCGCCAGTCCACCCACGCGACGCGGTCGCCGAAGCACTCCTTGGTCAGCGCGGCGCCGTCGGCCGCGGTGGCCAGTGCGATGCCGGAGTCCGGGTGCAGGTGGTCGACGTGCGGGGCCTCGACCAGGCCGTGCATCGCGGTGTCGATCGAGGGCGCCGCGCCACCACGGCCGTGCAGGCAGTAGTCGAACGCGGCGACCATCTCGTCCTCGCGCTCGACACCCGGGTAGACGTCGACGAGCGCGCGCAGCCGGTCCAGCCGCAGCACCGCCAGCCCGGCCTCGGTCAGCGTGCCGAGGTCACCGCCGGACCCCTTGACCCACAGCAGCTCCGCCGGGGTGCCGGTGACCGGGTCGAGGGCGGTGCCCTTGGCCGAGGTGTTGCCGCCGGCGTAGTTCGTGTTCCGCGGGTCGGCGCCGAGCGCGTTGCTGCGCGCGACGAGCTCCTCGGGCACGGTCATCCTCATGCTCCCCATCCGGCCTGCGTGCCGCCGGCCCGCTCGGCCACGATCTTTTCCTGGTACCCGCTGCGGTGGTAGGCCGCGACCGGGTCCGGGTCGAGCCCGGCGTCGGTGCGCAGCTCGGCCAGCAGCGGCCGGACGTCGGTGTTGTAGGCGTCCATCAGCACGGCGTTCGCGGCGAGCACGTCACCGGCCTGCTGGGCCACGCGCAACGCGGGGCGGTCCACCAGCAGCGCCTTGGCGGTGGCTTCCTGGACGTTCATCACCGACCGGATGATCGCCGGGATCTTGGCCTCGATGTTGTGGCACTGGTCGAGCATGAACGCGATCCCGTACGCCGGGTCGAGGGCCTCGCCGCGGACGATCTCGTACATGATCCGGAACAGCTGGAACGGGTCCGCCGCACCGACCATCAGGTCGTCGTCGGCGTAGAAGCGCGAGTTGAAGTCGAACGCGCCGAGCTTCCCCGCGCGCAGCAGGAACGCCACGATGAACTCGATGTTCGTCCCCGGCGCGTGGTGGCCGGTGTCGATGCAGACCGTCGCCCGCTCCCCCAGCTCGATGCAGTGGGCGTACGAGGTGCCCCAGTCCGGGACGTCGGTGGCGTAGAAGGCGGGTTCGAAGAGCTTGTACTCCAGCAGCATCCGCTGGTCCGGCCCGAGCCGGTCGTACGTCTCGCGCAGCGCCGCGGCCAGCCGGTCCTGCCGGTCTCGGATGTCGTCCTGGCCCGGGTAGTTGATCCCGTCGGAGAACCACAGCTTGAGGTCGCGCGAGCCCGTCGCGTCCATGATGGAGATGGCTTCCAGCAGGTGGTCGGTGGCCTTGCGCCGGATCCCGGCGTCCGGGTTGGTCACCGAGCCGAGCTTGTAGTCCTCGTCCTGGAACACGTTGGTGTTGATCGCGCCGATCTCCACCCCCTGGTCACGCGCGTACGCGGTCAGCGCGCCGTAGTCGTCGACGCGGTCCCACGGGATGTGAAGCGCGACGCTCGGCGCGACCCCGGTGAAGCGGTGCACCGTGGCCGCGTCGGCGATCTTCTCTTCGGGGGTGCGGGGCACCCCGGGCTGCGGGAACACCTTGAAGCGCGTACCCGAGTTCGCGTACGCCCACGACGGTGTTTCGATGCGCTGGGCGCGCAGCGCCGCTTTGACATCCACAGGGATCACTGTCCTTCCCGGACGTCGAGGTGGAAGACCTCGTCGAGCAGCCGGACCCCTTCGTCCGGCCGGCCGCCGTCGAGGCCGGTGAAGAACTCCGCCATCTCCGCTTGCCAGCGGCGGTTGACCTCGGTGCGGTCCATCGCCGCCTGCGCGACGGCGAGGTCGTCGGCCTCGACGTAGCCGACCAGCAGGCCGTCGTCGCGCAGGAACAGCGAATAGTTGCGCCAGCCGGAGTCGTGCAGGGCTTGGCGCATCTCGGGCCACACCGCCCGGTGCCGCTCGGCGTACTCGGCACGCCGGCCGGGCTTCACCCGGAGGCAGAAGCAGTACCGTGGCATCAGAAGTTGAACTTGTCGATGTTGTTCGCGTCGAACGTCGTCGGCGGGCCGAGGACGATCTCACCGCTCGCGCCGATGGTGTAGTCACCGAGCTTGCCGGCCTTGAACTTCTCGCCTTCCTTGCCGGTGATCTGGCCCGACGACAGCGCGACACCCGCGTAGGCGGCGAGGTAGCCGATGTCGGCCGGGTTCCACAGCGCGAACTGCTTCACGGTGCCGTCCTTGACGAACGCGCGCATCTGGTTCGGCGTGCCGAGCCCGGTCACCGCGACCTTGCCCTTGTAGCTCGACGAGCTGACGTAGCGCGCGGCGGCCGCGATGCCCACGGTGGTCGGCGAGACGATCACCTTGAGGTTCGGGAACGACTGCAGCAGGCCCTGGGCCTCCTGGAACGACTTCTGGTCGTCGTCGTTGCCGTAGGCGACCTTGTCCAGCTTCAGGCTCGCGTACTCCGGCTTGGCCAGCTCCTTCTTGAGCACGTCGATCCAGGCGTTCTGGTTGGTGGCGTTCGGCGTCGCGGACAGGACCGCGATCTCGCCGGAGCCGCCGGAGAGGTCCTTGGCCTGCTTGGCCAGCGCCTCGCCGATGCCCTGGGTGGTGGCCTGGTTGATGAAGACGTCGCGGCAGTCCTTGGCGGCGTCGGAGTCGAAGGCGACGACCTTGATGCCGGCGCTGCGGGCCTGGTTGAGCGACGGGCAGACAGCGTTCGGGTCGTTCGCGGCGATGCCGATCACGTCCTGCTGCTGCTGGATCAGCGTGTTGATGTAGCTGACCTGCGAGGACGCGCTGGCGTCGTTCGGCCCGACGAGCTTGTACTCGCCCTTCAGCTCGCCCAGCGCCGCCTTGCCGCCGCTGACCTCGATGTCGCTGTAGGGGTTGTTGAGCTGCTTGGGCAGGAACGCCATCTTGACGCCCTCCTTGGCCGCGGCGTTCGGGTTCGCCGCCGCGGTGGACTGCTGGGCGCCGGAGCCGGCACTGTCGTTCTTGGTCGTGCCGCCGCAGGCGGCCAGCACGAGCACCAGCCCGGCCGACACTGCGCCGGTGAGGAACCGTCGGGACATCTTCGTCACCTTTCTGGGGATACCGGAGCAGTCGCCCGGCTCCGGCGGCGCAAAGCCGTCCGGGCCGAGGAGACGATGTTGGGCAGCAGGACCGACACGATCAGCAGCACGCCGGTCACGATGTTGAGGGCTTCGTTCGACACGTCCTGCAGGCGCAGCGCGTTCTGCAGGGACGCCAACAGGACCACCCCGGCGAGCACGCCGGGCAGCGTGCCCTTGCCGCCGAAGATGGACACGCCGCCGAGGAGCACGGCGGCCACGACGGCCAGTTCGAGGCCGAAGCCGTTGTCGGCACGGGCACTGGAGTAGCGCAGTGTCCACAGCACCCCGGCGACCCCGGCGACCGCGCCGCTCACGACGTAGAGCCAGAACTTCAGCCGTCCGGTGCGGATCCCGGCGAACCGCGCGGCCTGCTCCCCGGCGCCGGCCGCGAAGACGCTGCGGCCGACCGGCGTCGCGTGCAGCACGACCCCGAAGACGAGCGCGACGACGACCAGCGGGACCAGGACGTTCGGGATCGGGCCGTCGCCGATCGTGCCGGTGACCCAGCTCGTGTAGGCCCGCGGGAAGTCGGCGACCGCGCCGTCGCCGAGCACGACGAACGCCAGGCCGCGGTACAGCGCGAGCGTGCCGATCGTGACGGCGAGAGCGGGCAGTTTCAGCACCGTGACGAAGAAGCCGTTGACGGCGCCGAGGACCGCACCCAGCACGACGCACAGCGGGATGATTGTCTCGATCGACAGGCCCGCGTCCCACAGCGACCCCATCACCGCGGACGTCAGCCCGAGCGTGCTCGCCACCGAGAGGTCGATCTCGCCGGTGACGATGATGAACGTCATCGGCAGCGCGATCAGCGCGATCGGCAGCAGGTCGAGCAGCAGGAAGGTGAAGTTGCGGCTGGTGCCGAAGTTGTCGACGGCGCCGGAGGCGATGATCAGCACGAGCACCGTCACCAGGACGACGGCGGCGTCCCAGCTGAGCAGCCGGCCGAGCCGGTTCCCGGGGTCAGACATGGGAATCCCTCTTCTTCAGTGCCTTGGCGACCCGGACGGCGACCAGCCGGTCGGCGCCGATGGCCAGCAGGATCAGCGCGCCGACGATCGCCTGCTGCCAGAACTGGTTGATGTCGAGCACGGCCAGGGCGCTGCCGATGACCGTCAGCAGCAGCGCGCCGAGGCCCGCGCCCCAGACCGAGCCGCTGCCGCCGAACACCGCGACCCCGCCGACCACGGCCGCGGCGACGACGTTCAGCTCGTAGCCGGTGCCGGCGGCCGCGTCCACGGTGCCGAAGCGGGCCGCGAACAGGACGCCGGCCAGACCGGCGAGCGCACCGCTGACGAGGAACGCCGCGCTGGTGTTGCGGCCGACCTTGATGCCCGCCAGCTTCGCCGCCTGCGGGCTGGAGCCCATCGCGTACAGCTCGCGGCCGGCGCGGTAGCTGCGCAGCACGATCCCGGCGATCACCAGCACGACCAGCGCGATCAGCACCAGCCACGGGACGCCGAGGAGCGACGCCGTGCCGAAGGCCAGGAAGGACGCCGGCAGCTTGTCGGCGTTGATCTGCTGGCCGCCGGCCCAGAAGAAGCTGACCCCGCGGTAGGCGTAGAGCGTGCCGAGCGTGACGACCAGCGCGGGCACCTGGCCGAACCGGACGAGCACGCCGTTGAGCAGCCCGCAGACCGCGCCGACGACCAGCCCGGCGAGCAGCGCGACGACCACCGGGAGACCGGGGTTGTCGCGCATCAGCGAGCCCACGGCGAACGCCGAAAGGCCGAGCACGGACCCGACCGACAGGTCGATGTTGCGGGTGATGATCACAACCGCCTGCCCGACGGCCAGCACCGCGAGGATCGCCGTGCCGAGCAGGATGTCGCGGATGCTCTGCCCGGACAGGAACCGGGAGTTCTGCGTCGCGGTGAACACGACGAGGACGATGAGCGCCAGCACGATGCCGGACTCGCGGGCCTTGAAGACGTTCGCGGTCCACGACCGTCGCGAGTGGACGGTCGCGGCCCCGGCGGGCGGGGCTTCCCTGGTCACGGTCATGCGGCGGCTCCCTGCCCCATCGCGGCGAACATGACGGTGTCTTCGGTGGCCTCGGCGCGCGGGAGCTCGGCGACGATCCGGCCCTCGCGCATCACCAGGACGCGGTCGGCCATGCCGAGCACCTCGGGCAGCTCCGAGGAGACCATGACGATCGCGACGCCTTCGGCCGCCAGCGCCGACATCAGCCGGTGCACCTCGGCCTTCGTGCCGACGTCGATGCCGCGGGTCGGCTCGTCCACGATCAGCACCTTCGGCGCCATCGCCAGCCACTTGGCCAGCACGACCTTCTGCTGGTTGCCGCCCGAGAGCGTGCCGACCGGGTCGGTGAGGCGGCGGTACTTGGTGCGCAGCCGTTCGGTCCAGTGCGCGGCTTCCTGCCGTTCGCTCCCGCCGCCCAGGAACCCGAGCTTCGCCAGCGCGCCGGAGCGCGGCAGCGTCACGTTCCGCTCGATCGAGAGGTCCATGATCAGCCCCTGCTGGCGCCGGTCTTCGGGGACGAGCGCCATGCCGGCGGACATCGCCGCGCGGGACGAGTGCGGCTTCAGCTTCTTCCCGCTGACCCGCACGACACCCGCGTCGCGCTCGTCGACCCCGAAGACGGCCTGGACGACCTCCGAGCGTCCCGACCCGACGAGACCGGCGAACGCGACGATCTCCCCGGCCCGCACCGAGAAGGAGATGTCGCGGAAGACGCCTTCCCGGGCCAGGCCTTCGACTTCGAGGACCACCGCGCCGGGTTCGACGTCCTGCTTGGGGAACAGCGCGTCCAGGTCGCGCCCGACCATGCGCTTGACCATCTCGTCGACCGTGACGTCGTCGAGCAGGTCCGTCGAGACGTGCTTGCCGTCGCGCATGATCGTCACGCGCTGGCAGAGCTCGGTGATCTCTTCGAACCGGTGCGAGATGAACATGATCGCCGCGCCTTCCTCGCGCAGCGTCCTCGCGACGGTGAAGAGCCGCTCGACCTCGACGCGGCTGAGCGCGGCGGTCGGCTCGTCCATCACCAGCACGCGGGCGTCGGCGCTGAGCGCCTTGGCGATCTCGACGATCTGCTGGTCGGCGATCGACAGCCCGCGTGCCGGGCGGGCCGGGTCGATCCGGACGCCGAGCCGGGTGAAGAGCCGGTCGGCCTCGGCGCGGATCGCCGTCCGGTCGATGCGGCCGAGGCTCTTGCGTGGGTGGCGGCCCATCACGATGTTCTCGGCGACCGAAAGGTCCGGGAACAGGGTGGGTTCCTGGTAGATGACCGCGATGCCGGCGGCCTTCGCGTCGGCCGGGGAGCCGAACTCGACCGGCCGCCCGGCCAGCAGCAGCGTGCCGTCGTCGGGCTTGTGCACCCCGGCGAGCATCTTCACGATCGTGGACTTGCCGGCGCCGTTTTCGCCGACGAGCGCGTGGGCCTCTCCGGCGTGCAGCCCGAAGCTCACCCCGGCAACGGCCGCGACCGCGCCGAACGACTTCGTCACGCCGCGCACCTCCAGCAGAGGGGCCCGGCCCGGGTCCTGCCGCGTCATCGCGACCTCCGGACTGAAAGGTTTCACAAACCTGGCGCGGTGACGCTACTATGCGGTTGAAGAGCAAGTCAATGCATCGGCCGAACAGTGGCCAAACGGCTTCGAAGGCTCGCCGTGCGTGGCGATGTTACGTTTCAACAGTGCTGGCCGAAGGGGGTCCCGATGACGGTCCAGGAGTCCGGCGCCGAGCCGAGAGCGGCGGGTATGAAGGACGTCGCCGCGGCCGCCGGGGTCTCCCTCGGCACGGTGTCCAACGTGCTCAACCGCCCGGACCGCGTCAGCCCGGCCACCCGCGCGAAGGTCGAGGCCGCGATGGCGGAGCTCCGGTTCGTGCGCAACGAGTCCGCGCGGCAGCTGCGCGCCGGGCGCAGCCGGGTGCTGGCCTACGTGATGCTCGACGGCAGCAACCCGTTCTTCACCGACGTCGCGGCCGGCATGGAGGACGCGGCCGACGAGGGTGACCTCTCGCTGTTCCTCTGCAACAGCGCGCACCAGCCGTCCCGCGAGGAGGCCTACCTCGACCGGCTCGAACAGCAGCGGGTGCAGGGCATCCTCATCACCCCGGTCGACCCGGACGCGCCACTGCTGCGCGAGATCGCCCGCCGCGGCACGCCGGTGGTGGTCGTCGACCGCACTCCCGAAGGCACTTCCCACTGCTCGGTCGCCGTCGACGACGTCTACGGCGGCGAGATCGCCGTGCGGCACCTGGTCGAACAGGGCCACGAGCGGATCGCGTTCATCGGCAACCACACGACGGTCGGCCAGGTCCGCGACCGGCGGCTCGGCGCGTTGCGCGCGCTCCGCGCGGCCGGGCTCGGTCCCGACCACCTCGTCGACCTCACGACGACGGCGCTGACGGTGGCCGACGGCCGGGGCGCCGGCGAGCGCCTGGCCGGGCTGCCCGCCTCGATCCGCCCGACCGCGGCGTTCTGCGCCAACGACCTGGTCGCCCTCGGCCTGCTCCAGACGTGCGCGAACCTGCGCATGCGCGTCCCGGAGGACCTGGCGATCGTGGGCTACGACGACATCGAGTTCGCCGCGGCGGCCGCGGTCCCCCTGACCTCGGTCCGCCAGCCCCGCCGCCGCCTCGGCCGCACGGCGGCGGAGCTGCTGCTGGCCGAAACCACCGAAACCGGGCACGAGCACCGGCAGGTCGTCTTCACGCCGGAGCTGGTGGTGCGCACCTCGACCCTCCGCTGAGCAACCCGCCGATCGGCTGTGACGTCTTACCGGCCACAAGCGATGCAAGGGTGGGACGAACGGGCGCTCGCCGGAGCACGGAGGTCGTTGATGGCCGACTCGGAACCGCGGCTGTCGCGGCGCGGGTTCCTCGCCGCGAGCGGGGCCGCGCTGCTCGGCGCGGCCGTGGTCGGCTCGACCGCCGCCGGGTCGGCCGGGCTCGCCGAGCCCGATCCGGATGCCGTGCGGCTAGGTGATTTCTGGCTGTTCGGGCGGTACGCCGACGGCTGCGCCGACCTCGGGTTCGACGAAACCGACCTCAGCCCGGTCCAGCTGCCGCACTGCGTGACGCCGCTTTCCTGGACCGGCTGGCAGCCGTCGTCGTGGCAGGACCGGTGGATCTACCGCAAGCACTTCACGGTGACCCCGGCGATGACGGCCGAGCGGGTCCGGGCCCGCTTCGAAGGGGTCATGACCACCGCGGCGGTGCACCTCAACGGCACGCTCGTCGCCACCCACGAGGGCGGCTACCTCCCGTTCGAGGTCGAGCTGCCGCAGGTGACGGCGGGGGACAACGTCCTCGCCGTGGTCGTCGACGGACGCTGGCAGCTCGACGTCCCGCCGAACCTGCCCAGCGCCGTGGGCCCGTCGGTCATCGACTTCTACCAGCCGGCCGGGATCTACCGCCCGGCCTCGATCGGAACCGTGCCCCGCACCCGCCTGTCCGACGTCTTCGCGCGCCCGGTCGACGCCCTCTCCCCCGCCCGTTCGCTCCACCTCAAGTGCGAGCTCGACACGACCGTCGCGCGCACCGAGCCCGTGCGGGTCACGGCGTCGGTGCGGCAGGCGGGCCGGGAGCTGGCCCAGGGCTGGGCCGACGTCGCGCCGATGCCGATCGGCGTCACCACCGTCGAGTTCGACGTCCACGGCCTCGACGCCGTCCGGCTGTGGGACGTCGACGACCCGGCGCTGTGCGACGTCGTGGTCGATGTCCGGTCCGGGCCGCGGTCGCTCGACCAGCGGGTCGTGCGGATCGGGTTCCGCGAGGCGAAGTTCACCCCGGACGGCTTCTTCCTCAACGGTCGGCGGCTCAAGCTGTTCGGGCTCAACCGCCATCAGTGGTACCCGTTCGCCGGCGGCGCGCTGCCGGACCGCGTCCAGCGCCGCGACGCCGAGATCCTGCGGCGCGAGCTGAACTGCACCATGGTCCGCTGCTCGCACTACCCGCAGTCGAGCGCGTTCCTCGACGCCTGCGACGAGCTGGGCCTGCTCGTCTGGGAGGAGATCCCCGGCTGGGGCCGGATCGGCGACGCCGCCTGGCAGCAGCAGAACTTCCGCGACGTCTCGGGCATGATCACCCGCGACCGCAACCACCCGAGCGTCATCGTCTGGGGCACCCGCGTGAACGAGGCCAACGGCACCACCGCGATGTACGGGCGGACCGGGCGGCTCGCGCGGCAGCTCGACCCGTCGCGGCCGACGAGCGGCGCGCTGGCCAGCAGCACGGGCGCGCGGTTCGCCGGCGCCGACGTCGAGGTCCTGGCCTACAACGACTACACCGCGCGCCGCGGGGCGCCGTTCCAGCTGCGCGCGCCGCGGCCGGGGGTGCCCTACCTGGTGACCGAGACGATCGGCACGATCGCCGGGTCCCGCTCCTACCGCCGGACCGACCCGGCGGCGACCCAGCACCAGCAGGCGGAGCTGCACGCCAAGGCCCACGACCTGGCCGCCGCCGACGACCGGTACTGCGGGCTGCTCGCGTGGTGCGCGTTCGACTACCCGTCGGGCTGGCAGCGGTCGGTCGGCGGGTCCAAGTTCGCCGGGGTGGCGGACTTCTTCCGGATCCCGAAGCCGGCGGCGGCGTTCTACGCGTCGCAGGGCGACCCGCGGGTCCGGGCGGTCGTCGAGCCCGGCTTCGCCTGGGACTTCACGGCCCAGCCGGGTGGTCCCGGGCCGGGCGCGACGATCTGGTCGAACTGCGACCGCCTGCTGCTGTTCCTGGACGACCGTCCGGTGGGCGCGGCCCGCAGCCGCCGCGCGGACTTCCCGCACCTGCGCTATCCGCCGTTCGCCGTCGACCTGGTGGTGCCGCGCGGTGGCCGTCCGCAGCTGCGCGTCGAGGGTTACGTCGGCGACCGGCTGGTCGTCTCGCGGCGCTTCAGCGGCGACCGGAGCCGGGACGTGCTCAGCTGCGTCGCGGACGACAAGGAGCTGCGCGCGGACGGCAGTGACGCCACACGCGTCGTGATCGCGGCGCTGGACCGGTTCGGCACCCTGCGGGCGGGGACGACCGGATCGGTGACGGTGAGCGTGAGCGGGCCGGGCGAGCTGGTCGGGGATCCGGTGCTGGACTTCGGCGCGACCGGCGGCGCGGCGGCCGTCTGGCTGCGGCCGGTGGCGGGGTCACCGGGGACGGTGACCGTCGTCGCCGAGCACACCACGCTGGGCGTCGCCACGGCGAAGGTGACCACCAGCGCGCCGGACGGTGCGAGATCGTGAGGTCAGCCCTCGCCGCCGAGCACCCCGGCGAGCACCGCCGCCTGGCTGATCGGGGGCGACCCGCTCGCCGTCAGCAACGTCACGGGCCCGTCGCCCGCCAGCTCCCGCAGCCGCTCCAGCGCCGCCACCCGGTCCGGTTCCCGCAGCTCGGCCCGGTAGCGCTCGGCGAACTCCGCGAACCGGTCCGGGTCGTGGCCGTACCAGGTGCGCAGGGCGTCGGACGGGGCCAAGGTCCGGTACCAGCCGTCGAGGACCACCGCCGTCCGGGCGGTGCCGCGCGGCCAGACCCGCTCGACGAGCACGCGGACGCCGTCGGCGGGCCCGGCCGGGTCGGCCAGGCGCGCCACCCGGACGAGCGTCGGCTGCATGCGCGCATTCTGCGATGCGCCCGCGCGCCGCGCCACCCGGAGAGGACACCCTCGTGCGCAACCGCGTGACGCCGGCCGGCGACGTCGTCGACATCCCGCTGCGGGGCGCGTGGACCGGCAACCGCGGGGTGCTGCACGAGGGCCACGAGATCGTCCGCTTCCACGCCGGCGACCTGTGGATCACCTGCGCGCTCGAGTTCCGCGGCCGGTGGCGCGAGCAGTGGCTGCCCAACCGCTACACGCACCTGTACTTCCACGACGAGGCCGTCTCGTTCGCCGCCGGGCACCGGCCCTGCGGCGAGTGCCGCCGTCCCGCGTACAACGCCTACCGCGACGCGTGGCCGGGCCGGCCGTCGGCCACCGCCATGAACCGGCGGCTGCACAGCGAGCGCCTGTACCCCGGCACCCACCGCCGCCGGCTGCACGAGGTGCGCTGGGCCGACCTGCCGGACGGCGCGTTCGTCCGGCGTGGCGAGCACCCGGAGCTCGTGATGGACGGGCACCTCACGGAGTGGACGACCGCGGGGTACGGCACCCGGCGGAAGCTGCCCGGCGCAGGAACTGCCCCCGTGCTGACCCCGCCCTCGACGCTGGCCGTCCTGCGGGCCGGCTACCCCGTCCAGATCGACCCGGCCGCGCGCTGAGCACGGCAAAGGGCCACCACGGCGACCGGGGGCGTGGTCGCCGAGGTGGCCCTACCCCCAGCCTGGGACATCTCGGGGTGGTGTCCTCCAGCACGCCGAGGATCGCGGACCGGGCTTGCAGTACGCTTGCACGCCGACGAGGGAGAGGTGACCGGGTGGAGTTCCGCGTCCTCGGCGCCGTCGAGGCGACGGCGGACGGCGCCCCGGTCGACCTCGGGTCCCGCAAGCAGCGGCTGGTGCTCGCCGTCCTGCTCCTCGAAGCCGGCCGCCCGGTGTCGCTCGAGCGGCTCGTCGACCTGCTCTGGCCCACGGCTCCCCCGGCGAGCGCGCGCAACACCGTCCAGGCGCTGGTCTCCCGGCTGCGCGCGGTGTTCCGGGCCGCGGACGGCCCCGAACTGGCCACCGAAGGCCCCGGGTACGTCCTGCGCGCCGACCCCGGCGACGTCGACGCCCACCGGTTCACCGCCATCGTCCAGCGGGCCCGCACGGCCGGCGACGAGACGGCCGTCGCGCTGCTCGACGAGGCGCTCGCGCTCTGGCGGGGTGACGCGCTGGCCGGCGCCGCGTCACCCGACGTCGCCGACCGGTTGCTGGCCGGGCTGCGCGAAGCCCGGTGGAGCGCGCTGGAAGACCGGATCGACGCGCAGCTGCGGCTCGGCCGGGGCCGTGCGGTGCTCGCCGAGCTGACCACGCTGGTCGCCGCGCACCCGCTGCGGCAGCGCCCGGTCGGGCAGCTGATGCTCGCCCTGCACCGCGAAGGCCGCACCGACGCCGCCCTCGCCGCCTACCGCGAGCTGCGCGGCCGGCTCGCCGAAGAGCTCGGCCTCGACCCGGCGCCGGAGCTGAGCCGACTCGAAGCCGCGATCCTCGCCGCCGACCCGGCCCTAGATGGCGCCCCGGAGCCGGTGCGGCCCGCCCAGCTCCCGCACGACGTCGGCGGCTTCACCGGCCGCGCCGCCGAACTGGCGCGGCTCGACGAGCAGGCCGGCGCCGGCCCGGACATCCGGGTGCTGACCGGCACCGCCGGGGTCGGCAAGACCGCCCTCGCCGTGCGGTGGGCGCACCGCGTCCGCGACCGCTTCCCCGACGGCCAGCTCTACCTCGACCTGCGCGGGTTCGACGCCGACCACGAGCCGCTGACCCCCGCCGTCGCCGCCGCGCAGCTGCTGCGGGCGCTGGGCGCCGACCCGCGCGCGATCCCGCCGGACCCGGAGGGGCGGACGGCGCTGTGGCGCTCGCTCCTGGCCGACCGGAAGGTCCTGGTGCTGCTCGACAACGCCCGGGACAGCGCCCAGGTGACGCCGCTGCTGCCGCCGTCGGGCACCGTGCTGGTCACCAGCCGCCAGCGGCTCGGCGACCTCATCGCCCGCACCGGGGCCCGCGCGGTGGCGCTGGCCGTGCTGCCCGCCGAGGACTCCCGGCAGCTGCTGGAGACCGTGCTCGGGCCGGCCGCGGTGGCCGCCGAGCCGGCCGCGGCGGCCGAGCTCGCCCGGCTGTGCGGGCACCTCCCGCTCGCGCTGCGGCTGGCCGCAGCGAACCTCGGCGCGGGCGAGGTGTCCGGCATCGCGGAGCTGGCCCGTGAGCTCGCCGGCGGCGACCCGTTGGCCGGGCTCAGCGTCGACGGCGCCGAGGAAAGCGCGGTGACCACGGCGTTCTCGGTGTCGTACCGGGCGCTGCCCGTCGAGCACCGCCTGCTGTTCCGGCGGCTCGCGCTGGTGCCGGGCCAGACGTTCACCCCGCCGGTGGCCGCGGAGCTCGCCGACGTCACCGAGGTCCGGGCCGGGCAGCAGCTCAAGGCCCTGTCCGCGGCCAACCTCGTCGAACGGCACCTGCCCGGGCGCTACCGCTTCCACGACCTGCTGCGCAGCTACGCGGCCGGGCGCGTCGAGGCGGACGACCCGGCCGAGGACCGCGACGCGGCGTTGCGCAGGCTGTTCGACCACTACCTCACGACGGCGGACGCGGCCGGGCGCCGGTTGATCCCGCACTTCCTGCGGCTCCCGCGGCCCGAGGCGCCGAACCCGTTCGAGGGCACCGAGGACGCGCTCGCCTGGCTCGACACCGAGTGGCCGAACCTCGCCGCCGCGGTCGAGCACGCGGCGGCGCACGGCCCGCGCGAGCACGCCTGGCACCTGGCCGACGCGCTCCGGGCGTTCTTCCACCACCGCGGCCACCACACGGAGTGGATCGAGACGGCGACCACCGCGCTCACCGCCGCGCAGGCCGCCGGGGCGCGGCAGGCGCAGGCCGCGATGCGGCTGTCGATCGCGCTCGCCGGGGTCAACAGCGGCCGCTACGCCGAGGCTCGCACGCACCTGACGACGGTCCTGGACGACGGGCTGGCGGCGGACTGGCCGGCCGGGCGCGCGGCGGTGCTCAACAACCTGAGCGCGGTCCACCAGCGGCTCGGCGACCCGCACGAGGCGATCGTGTGCGGCGCGGAGTCGTTGCGGCTGTGCGAAGAGCTCGCCATCCCGGGGGTCACGATGGCGCTGGCCAACCTCGGGTTCGCGTGCAACCAGGTCGGCGACCACGACGAGGCGCTACGCCACTTCGGCCGCGCGCTGGAGATCGCCGAACACGACGGCGCGACGTTCAGCGTGGCCGTGCTGCTGGTCGACCTCGGGCACGTCCACCGTGATTTGGGCAGTCCCGTCGCCGCCGAGTTCTACGAGCGCGCGCTGACGGCCAACCGGGAGCTGGGTTATCAGTACGGCGAAGCGGCGGCGCTGTCCGGCCGCGCGGTCCTGGAGGCCCGCGCCGGCGACGGCACGCGCGCCCTCGCCGACGCGGCGGAAGCGGTGGAGCTGACCCGCCGCATCGGCGACCGCGGCACGGAGGCCTCGGCCCGCACGGCGTTCGGCGAGGTCTGCCTCCACTTGGGCACCCCGGCGACCGAGCACCTCACGACGGCGCTCGACATCGCCCGGGAGACCAGCTTCACCTGGTGCGAGGCGGCGGCGTTGACGGGGTTGGCGGAGGCCGCGCTGGCGGAAGGGGACGCCGACCTGGCCCGGACGCACGGCGAGGCGGCGGCGAAGCTGGCTGCCCAGGCCGGGTACCGGCCGCTGGAAGCCCGGGCTGCGGCCCTGCTGGCGAAGCTCAGCGGCTGACCCGGTCCCGGAGCGCCCCGAGCACGTCAGCCGGAAACCCCAGCCGCCGCGCCGCCGGCGAAACTCACCGACTGACCCCGCTCCCCGAGCGCGCCAGGCGGAAGCCGAGGTCCTCCACCCGGAACGTCGGATGGCTCTTGCGCCGGCACGACGCCCGGCAGCCGCGTGGCGGGTCGAACCAGCCGCCGCCGCGGAACACCCGGTACGGGCCGTACACCGCCGGGTCGTAGCGGTCCCAGCACCATTCCCAGACGTTGCCGATCATGTCGTGCAAGCCCCAGGCGTTCGGCTCCTTCTCCCCCACCGCGTGCAGCTCACCGCCCGAGTTGCCGCGGTGCCAGGCGATCGCGTCCAGCTCGCCGTAGCGCACCCCGGCCGTCCCGGCGCGGCACGCGTGCTCCCACTCGGCCTCCGACGGCAGCCGGTAGCCGTCCGCCGTCCAGTCGCACTCGACGTCGAGACCGTCCGGGTCGGACCCGAGCCGGTAGCACGGCGTCAGACCCGCCTCGGCCGAGAACCGGTTGCAGAGCTCGACCGCGCCGAGCCAGGACGTCTCCGTCACCGGCATCCGCGTGCCGGGCACCAGCACCGGGAACGCGGCCAGGCGGAACGCGGCGACCGCGACCGGCCACTCGGTCCGCGTCCCCTCGTCGCGCAGGACGATCTCCCCCGCGGGCACCTCGACCCAGCTCGTCACGATCACCGAACCTAGCCGACGGCCCGCGCCCACGCTTGCGAGTTCCGGCGCCCCGGCCGAGACTGCGGGCATGGATCAGCCGCTCGTCGACCGCGCCCGGCAGCACGCGCTGGGTGACCTCCTCCGCCGCACCGCGTTGCGGCTGCCGGACAAGCTCGCCGTTGTCGACGGCGGCGAAAACCTCACCTTCGCGGAGTTCGAAGCCGCCGCCAACCGCTGTGCCCACGCGCTCGCCGCCCGCGGCCTGCGCAAGGGCGACCGGCTGGCGCTGCTGAGCCACAACTGCCGCCAGTTCGGCGTGCTCGCCTTCGCCACCGCGAAGCTCGGGGTGCTGCTCGTGCCGGTCAACTTCATGCTCGGCCCCGACGAGATCGCCTACATCCTCCGGCACGCCGAGGTCAAGGCGTTCGTCGCCGAGGACGCGCTCGAACCGACCGCCGCCACGGCGCTCGATCTGGCCGGCCTCGGCGACGTCGTCCGCGGCCGCATCACCAGGAGCGGCGGCGGCACGTGGGAAGACGTCGAAACCTGGCTGTCCGAAGGGGACACGACCGCGCCGGACGTCTTCGTCGCCGACGACGACCCGCTGCGGATCATGTACACCTCCGGCACCGAGTCGCGGCCGAAGGGCGTGCTGCTGTCGAGCCGGTCGCTGATCGCGCAGTACGTCTCGTGTGTGATCGACGGCGGCATGAGCGCCGACGACGTCGAGGTCCACTCGCTGCCGCTGTACCACTGCGCGCAGCTCGACTGCTTCTTCTCCGTCGACGTCTACCTCGGCGCGACCAGCGTGATCCTGCCCGGCCCGGACCCGGCCGCCGTGCTCGCCGCCGTCGAGCGGGAGCGGGCGACGAAGCTGTTCGCCCCGCCGACGGTGTGGATCTCCTTGCTGCGCCACGAAAACTTCGACCGCACCGACCTGTCCAGTCTGCGAAAGGGTTACTACGGCGCGTCCGCGATGCCGGTCGAGGTGCTGCGCGAGCTGCGCCGCCGCCTGCCCGACGTCGAGCTGTGGAACTTCTACGGCCAGACGGAGATGGCGCCGCTGGCGACGATCCTGCGCCCGCACGAACAGCTCGAGCGCGCCGGTTCGGCCGGGCGGGCGTCACTCAACGTCGAGACCCGGATCGTCGACGAGCTGGACCGGCCGGTCGCGCCGGGCGTGGTCGGCGAGATCGTCCATCGCAGCCCGCACGCCACCCTGGGCTACTACCGCGACGAGGACAAGACCGCCGCCGCGTTCCGCGCCGGCTGGTTCCACTCCGGCGACCTCGGCGTGCTCGACGAGGCCGGCTACCTGTCCGTCGTGGACCGCAAGAAGGACATGATCAAGACCGGCGGGGAGAACGTCGCCAGCCGTGAGGTCGAAGAAGCGCTCTACCTGCTGGACGGTGTCGCGGAAGTCGCCGTGTTCGGCATCGGCCATCCACACTGGATCGAAGCGGTGACCGCGGTCGTCGTCCCGCGTGACGGCGTTGTTCTCACCGAAACGCAAGTGGTCGACCACGCCAAGTCACACCTCGCCGGTTACAAATGTCCCAAGTACGTGGTGTTCGCGGATCGTCTTCCCAAGAATCCGAGCGGGAAGATCGTCAAGCGCGAATTGCGGGAACGACACAAAGGACTCGCGGCCGAGCGCTGAGCCACCGAAAACTCCTTGCGCGCCAGGGAAGACCGCGGATACCGTCGGCTCCCCACCACCATTTTCCGAGGAACGCGGGACGTCCGTCCCACCAGGGCCGACCGGCCCGGAAACGAGTTGCCGAGAAGCCATGGCGCGCGGCGTCCGTCGGGTCTAGTAATGAGGCCGTTCCTCGTTCCCGAACCCCGGAAGGATCCACCCGTGTCCGTTTTCGTCGCCGTCCTGCTCGCCTTGGGCGCCGGGCTGTTCGTCGGCAGCCGTGTCCACAGCGCCCGCGAAGCCCGCTCCAACTACTCCGCCTACCGGGCCCGCACCGCCAAGGGGTTCGGGGAGATGATCCGGTCCGCCGTCTCCGCGCTCGTCGCCGTCGCCGGGGCCCTCGTCCTGCTCTTCATCCTGCTGAACGTGCTCCAGCAGGCCTGACGCGGAACCCGACTCATGGCGGGTTGTTGCCGCCCCGGCGGCAGCGCACGCTTTCCCCTGGCCCCGACGGACGGGGCCGGGAAAGGACGCCCCCCATGAGATCGAGGGTGCTTTCTGCTGCGCTCGGTGTGGCCGCGGGCCTGCTGGGCACGGTTGTCGTCGCCGCGCCGGCCCACGCCGCCGCGGCCTGCGGTGACCAGGTCGTCGGCAACGGCGGGTTCGAGAGCGGCACCACGCCGTGGACCCAGACCGCCGGCGTGATCTCCGCCGCCACCGCGGCGGAACCCGCGCACGGCGGGACGATGGACGCCTGGCTGGACGGCACCGGCCGCACGCACACCGACACCCTGTCCCAGCCGCTGACGCTGCCCGCCGGCTGCGCCTCGGCGACGCTGTCCTGGTGGTCGCACATCGACACCCAGGAGACGACGACCGGCACCGCCTACGACAAGCTCGTGGTGCAGGCGGGCACCGACACCCTCGCGAGCTACTCGAACCTCGACAAGAACACCGGGTACGTCCAGCGCACCGTCGACGTGTCGCGCTACCTCGGCCAGACCGTGACGCTGAAGATCACCGGCACCGAGGACTCGAGCCTGGCGACCAACTTCCTCCTCGACGACTTCTCCCTGACCACGACCGGGACGAGCAACCCGCAGTCGCCGGTCGTCACCTCGCCGGGCGCCCAGTCGAGCGCCGTCGGTCAGGCCGTGTCGCTGCAGGTCCAGGCCACCGACCCGCAGAACGACGCGCTCACCTACAGCGCGACCGGCCTGCCCGCCGGGCTGGCGATCGGCGCGAGCACGGGCAAGATCACCGGCACGCCGACCACCGCCGGGAGCTCCTCGGTGACCGTGACGGCGAAGGACCCGGCCGGCAACAGCGGCAGCGCCACCTTCGCCTGGACGATCACCGCGGCGCCCGCCGACTCGACACGCACCCCGATCAACCCCGCGTACACCGTCAACCTGACCTCGAACACCGCGGGCACGACGTGGACCGGGCACCAGTCCGTCAGCTTCACCAACGGGGCCGCGAGCGCGCTGCCCGAGGTCTACCTGCGGCTGTGGGACAACTACCACGGCAGCTGCCCGTCGACGCCGATCACGGTCACCAACGTCACCGGCGGCACCGCGTCCGCGCTGAGCGTGAACTGCACGGCCATGAAGATCACGCTCCCGAGCCCGCTGGCGCAGGGCCAGTCGGCGACCATCGGGTTCGACCTGAGCATCGTCGTGCCCAGCGGCGCGGACCGGTTCGGCCACGACGGCGCGTACAACATGATCGGCAACGCGCTGCCGGTGCTCGCCGTCCGCGACGGCGCGGGCTGGCACCTCGACCCCTACACCAACAACGGCGAGTCGTTCTACACCGTGATCAGCGACTTCGACGTCACGCTGGTGCACCCGACGTCGCTGCTGACCCCGGCCACCGGCACGTCGACCGAGACGACCAGCGGCAGCACGACCACCACCCACGCGACCGCGGCGAAGGTGCGTGACTTCGCCTGGGCCGCCGGGCCGTTCGCAAAGATCACCACGACGTCCGGCAAGGGCGTGCGGGTGAACGTCTACTCGGTCAGCGGGATCTCCACCAGCAGCGCCAACCAGATGCTGAGCCTGGCCGCCGACTCGATCGACGTCCACTCGGGCCGCTTCGGCGACTACCCGTACGGCGAGGTGGACGTGGTGCTGGACAACAACTTCTGGTTCGGCGGCATGGAGTACCCGGGCTTCGTGCTCGACCTCGTGTCCACCACCGCGCTGCCGCACGAGCTGGCGCACCAGTGGTTCTACGGGATCGTCGGCGACGACGAGTACAACTCGCCGTGGCTGGACGAGAGCTTCACCGACTACGCCACCGACCTCTACCGCGGGGTCACCGGCAGCGGCTGCGGCATCACCTGGCAGTCGAGCGCGGAGAAGCTGACCAACTCGATGGCGTACTGGGACGCGCATTCGTCCCGGTACTCGACGGTGGTCTACAACTACGGCAAGTGCACGCTGCACGACCTGCGGCGGCTGCTCGGCGACACGGCGATGGCGAACCTGCTGAAGTCGTACGCGCAGTCGCACTGGTACGGCGTCTCGACGACGGCCGAGTTCAAGGCCGCGGCGCAGGCGGCGGCCGGGTCGACCGACCTGACGTCGTTCTGGGCCACCCACCGCGTCGAGGGATAATCGGTTGGTTCCCCGTCCGTGCGTCCGGCACTGTGGGCGCATGGACGGGGAACGGCTCTTCTGCGACACGGCGCTGGCGGCGCGGATCGACCGGGCCGAGGCGCGGCTCACGGCCGAAAGCAGCGACGCCGCGCGGGTGCGGCGCGGGGACTCCCTGGGGTTCGCGCGGCCGTTCGCCGGCGGGGTCGCCAGCTTCGCCGAGGCGGACTCGCCGTTCAACAAGGTCATCGGGCTCGGCTTCGACGGACCGCCGTCGGAGACCGAACTGGCCGGGATCGAAGCCTCGTTCGCCGAGCTGAACGCGCCGGTGCAGGTCGAGCTGAGCCCGCTGGCCGCCGCCGGGACCGGCGCGTTCTTCACCGAGCGCGGCTACCGGCTGGAGTCGTTCGAGAACGTGCTCGGGCGGCGGCTCGGCGACACCGGCGAGCCCGGCGACGTCCGGCTGATCCGCGACGACGAGCTGGAGGCGTGGCTGGTGATGGTCGCCGACGCCACCGCGGTCGCCGACACCGAAGGGCTGCCCGCGCACGAGGACTTCCCGCGGGAGACGCTGATCCGGGCCCTGCGCGACATGTCCGGGGTGCGGCGCTACGTCGCGGAGCGGGACGGCGAGTTCGCCGGAGGCGCGAGTTTCCGCGTCACCGACGGGATCGCCCAGTTCACCGGCGCGGCCACCGCGCCCGCGCACCGCCGTCGCGGGGTGCAGAGCGCGCTGCTGCGGGCCCGGCTCACCGCGGCCACGGCGGCCGGGTGCGACATCGCCGTCGTCACGACCCAGCCGGGGTCCAAGTCGCAGCAGAACGTCCAGCGGCAGGGGTTCGACCTGCTCTACGCGCGGGCGATCCTGGTGAAGGGCACCGCGGCGACCAGCTCTTCCGGGGCCGAGAGCCGCCAGGCCTCGTAGATCAGCTCGGCGACCTCGTCCGGCTCGACGCCGTCGAGGTAGACCACGACCCAGCCGAAGCCGCCCGCGGTGAACTGCACCTCGAAGACGTCGGGGCGTTCGGAGACCAGGGCGAGCTGTTCGGAGATCGTCTGCTTGAGGCCGAGGGTCCGCGTCCGCGGCCAGTAGTACCCGAACCGCTTGCCGCGCACGCTGAACGACGAGTAGTCGCGCGCCTCGGACCGGTCGACGTCCGCCAGCGCGCCGAGCACCCGTTCGAAGTCCTGCACCGGTTCACGGTAGCGCGCCGGTACCGTGCGGGTCATGGGTGAGGTGACCGAGACCGTGCTGGCCGACGGCCGGGCCGTCGTGGTCAAGCGCGGCACCGGACCACGGGCGACGGCGGCCGAGGCGGCGGGCCTGCGCTGGCTGGCCGAGGCGGGGACCGTGCCGGTGCCCCAGGTGCACAGCGAGGACGACGACCGGCTCGTCCTCGACCGGATCCCGGCCGGTCGTCCGGACGCGGCGGCCGCGGACCGGTTCGGGTGCGGGCTGGCGCGCCTGCACGCGGCCGGCGCGTCGGCGTTCGGCGCCGCTCCCCCGGGCGGCCCGGCCGACGCGTGGATCGGCCTGGCGCCGATGGCGAACGTCCCGGGTGAGGACTGGCCTTCGTGGTACGCCACGCATCGGGTGCTGCCGTACGTGCGTCTGGCCGTCGACGAGGGGACGCTCGAAGCCGCGCCGTTCGAGCGCGCCTGCGAGCGGATCAAGGCCGTCGCGGGCCCGCCCGAGCCGCCCGCCCGGCTGCACGGCGACCTGTGGAACGGCAACGTCCTGTGGGACGGCACCGAGGCGTGGCTCATCGACCCGGCGGCCCACGGCGGGCACCGCGAGACGGACCTGGCGATGCTGCGCCTGTTCGGCTGCCCGCACCTGGACCGGATCGTGGCGGCGTACGACGAGACCGCACCGCTCGCCGAGGGCTGGCGGGACCGGATCGGCCTGCACCAGCTGTTCCCACTGCTGGTGCATACCGTCCTGTTCGGACAGTCCTATGCCGGTCAGGCGCTGGCCGCGGCGCGGTCGCTGGGTTAGCAGTGCCCCAGCATGGTCTCCAGCGCCGTCTTCTCCGGGACCGTGATCGTCAGCCCGTAGTTGCGCTTCACGTCGATCCAGTCGACCGCATAGGTGCACCAGTACGACACCAGCGGCGGCTTCCACTGGTCCGGGGCCTTGTCGCTCTTCTGCTCGTTGAGGTTGTCCGTCACCGCGTGCAGCTGCGGGCGGACCAGGTCGTTCGCGAACTGCTCACGACGTTCCTGCGGCCACGACTTGGCGCCACTGACCCAGGCCTGCCCGAGCGGCACCATGTGGTCGATGTCCACATCGGACGCCTTCTGCCAGGTCTCGCCGTCGTACGGGCTCACCCAGGTGCCGGACTTCGGCGCGCAGTCGGCGTTCGTGGTCACGTTCTTGCCGTCGCGCTTGAGCACCTGTTCGCGCGTGTCGCAGGCGCCCTCGACCTTGTCCCAGTGCGGGAACTTCTCGCGGCTGTAGCCGTCCATCGTGCCGCGGACGGCGACCTGGAGCGCGGCCAGCTCGGTCTTCGCCTGGGCCGGGGAGATCGGCGGGGCGGCGGCCGTCCCGGTGGGCTGCGCGCCGGACCCGGCGGCCAGGTCGTCGGTGAGCTTGCAGCCGGCCAGGGTGGCCCCGGTGAGCACGGCCAGCAGGACGACGGACAGCGCGCGCGGCATGGTGAACCCCTTTCACGTCTACCGGGAGATGCCCAGGAGACGCGCCGGGGAAACGGTGCAGATGGCCTAGTTGGCGCGAACTGATCGAGTCACGAGCCGTGGAAGACGTCCGCGACGAACACCGCGGCCACCACGCCCACCGTCACGAGGAACAGCAGCACCACCACCAGGCCCCACGGAACCTGCCGGATGGGCCGCTGCCGCGGGAACACGGCGATCCCCGGCCCGCGCGACAGCCGGGGGCCGGGCTCTTCGGGAGCCGGCGCCGGAGGTGGTGGCGGCGGATCCGGCGGCACCTCGATCACCGCGGGCAGCTCCGGCAAGGGTGACGCCGCCGGGAGCCGCGCGGGGAACCCGTCGGCCAGCAGCACCGCCCGCGGCGGCGCGAGGTGGGCCAGGGAGAGGGCGTAACACGCGTCGAGCACGTCGTCGGCCGACCAGACGGTCCGCCAGCGGTTGTGCTGGCCGATGATCCGCCGCAGCCCGCGCGGGTCGGCGAGCACGACCGCCACCCCGGGCACCGCGCCGGGCAGCTGCCAGTCCGCCTGCACGGGCGAGCCGGTCACCACCGCGACCAGGCCCGTCACGAACCGGCCGCCGTCGTGGCCGGCGAGCGCGCCCTTCGCCGCCGCGACACCGGCGCCGGCTCGCTCGCCCGGGCCGGGCCACGGCGCCGGGCCGGCCTCGTGCGCCGCGATCACCACCACGCCGTAGCGCGTGAACACGAGCGCGTCGACGAACAGCGGGCCGCGCCGGCTGGGCAGGCTGATGCCGGCCAACGCGAGTCCCGTCAGGTGGTCGGGGCCGGGGCCCCACGACCGGAGCAGCCGCACGAGATGGTTCCCGGCGGCGGGCAGGTCCTGGTCTTCACCGGAACGCTGGAGTGCCACGAGCACGCCGGTCACACCTCCCACGACGAGACGGCGAGCACTCCCTCGACGGTAGGAGCGGACCGCCCGGCGCCCCAGCAGCCGAACGAGTGGTCGAACACCACGGTGCGTAGCCGCGCCCCCGGGGCATCCTGGACCGGCACCCGCCCACCGATCAGGGAGACCGCCGATGGCATCACCTCCGGCCGCCTACCGCGGCGCCGCGCTCGACGTCGACCGGCCCTTCTACCGGCGGCTCGCCACCGCCGAGGGCCGCGAGCTCATCGACGCCTTCGAAGTGCCGATCCGCTCCGGGCGCGCGTGGCGGGTCCCGCGCGGGCACCTCTGCCGGCTCCTGACCGTCGAGGGCCCGCAGGTCGGCGACCTCAACCTGTGGAACGCCGACGACCCGCGCGAACGGTTCTGGGCGGCGCGCACCCGCCAGCTGCAACGCGCCCACGTCAGCACGTTCGACCGGCTCTGGTCGACGCTGCCGTTCCTGCGCCCGCTGGCCACGATCACCGCCGACACGCTCGAAAACCACGGCCGGGACGGTGACGGCGGCCGGGTCCACGACCTGCTCGGCACCCGCTGCGACCCGTACGTCAACCGGCTGCTCACCGGCGAGGACTTCGACTTCCACTGCCACTCGAACCTCGTCCGCGCCGTCGCGCCGTTCGGGCTCACCGAGTTCGACGTGCACGACGTCCTGAACGTCTTCCAGTGCACCGGTCTCAACGACGAAGACCGGTACTTCATGAAGGCCTGCCCGGCCCGCCCCGGCGACCATTTCGAGTTCTTCGCCGAAGTCGACCTGGTGTGCGCCCTGTCCACCTGCCCGGGCGGCGACCTGTCCGTCCCGCTCTGGGGACCGGACGCCCGCGACCCGATCGACGTCTGCCACCCGATCGGCGTCGAGGTCCTCAAACCCCGCGCTGACCTGCTGGAAGGCTGGTCGTCACCGCCGCGCGCGGCCTACCGCGGCCTGCACGGCGTCCGGCTGCCGGAGTGGGCCGACCTACCCGATCGGACGGGTCGGACCGGCGGAGCGCCGGGGTAGCCTGGCCGGAAGTCAACGCCGACGCAGCATCGGGAGTGCCCGTGGTCCTCACTCGCCGGCCCTCGCCCTCCCGGGTGGCCGACGACGGCGGCGCCTGGCCGGCCACGGTGCTCACCCAGCCGGCCGGCCTGTACGGCGCCGCGGCCGCGCCGGCCGGGCCCGAAGGTCTCACCATCGCCAAGTTCCACGCGCCCGAGATCATGTTCGGCGAGGGCGCGCTCTCCGAGGCCGGGCACGTCGCCGCGCGGCTGGGCGCCCGGCGGCCGCTGGTCGTCACCGACGCCGGACTGCTCGCGACGCCGTGGGTGGACGAGCTGCTCGCGCACCTGCGCGCCGAGGGCCTGGCCCCGACGGTGTGGGCCGACCCGACACCGAACCCCAAGGACCACGAGATCACCGCCGGGCACGAGCGGTACGTCGAAGCCGGCTGCGACGTCATCATGGGTCTCGGCGGCGGGTCGGTGATCGACGCGGGCAAAGGCGTCGCGCTCCTGGCCGCCAACGGCGGGGACATCCTCGACTTCGAGGGCGTCGACCGCAGCGGCCAGCCGATCCCGCCGATGGTGATGATCCCGTCGACCGCGGGCACCGGCGCCGACGTCTCGCAGTTCTGCATCGTCACCGACACCACGCACAACACCAAGATCACCATCATCGGCCGCACCCTGGTGCCGGACGTCTCGGTGACCGACCCGCGGCTGCTCACCACGATGCCGGACTGGCTGGCCGCGGCGACCGGGCTCGACGCGCTGACCCACGGCATCGAGGCGTTCGTGTCCAAGGCGCACAACCCGCTCACCGACCACCACGCGCTCAACTCGATCGCGCTGGTCAACGGCAACCTGGTGCGCAGCATCGACCGCCCGGCCGAGCGGTCGCCGCGGTTGCTGATGGCGCAGGCGAGCCTGGAGGCGGGGCTGGCGTTCACCAACGCGATCCTCGGCGCGGCGCACGCGATGAGCCACCAGGTCGGCGGGCTGCTCGACCTGCCGCACGGCGTGATCAACGGGGTGCTGCTCCCCCACGTCGTCCGGTTCAACGCCCGCGCGCACCCGGACCGGTACGTGCCGATCGCGCGGGCCCTCGGGCTCGCGACGGCCGACACGCCGCCGGAGGACGCCGGGCTCGCCGTCGCCGAGCAGGTGCGGGCGCTCGCGGATGACGTCGGCGTGCCGAAGGGGCTGGGCGAGCTCGGCGTCACCGCGGCACACCTGCCGGTGCTGGCGCGCAACACGCTGCACGACGCGTGCCTGGCCACCAACCCGCGCACCGCCGACGCCGCGGAGATCGAAGCGCTGTTCCGGGCCGCCCTGTGACCCGCGCGCCGCTCGACGACCACGACCGGCCCGGCTACCTGGCCGAGCTGACCGGGGTCCGGTCGAGCAAGCGCTCGTTCTACCCGGCGTACGTGACGTCGATCGAGCGCCTCGAAGGCGTGATCCACGCCCTGGACCGGATTTCCCGGACGCTCGTGCGCACGGTGGAGCAGCAGGACGACCTCCTGCGCGCGACCGTGCGCACCGCCGCGGAGCACGTCGACGCGGAGTACGCGCTGTTCGCCGTCGCCGACTCGGTGCTGCCGGAAGCCGAGCCGCGGTGCACGATCATCGGGCCCGGCGGCCGTCAGCTGTCCACTGTGGACCCGATGCCGGGCTACGTGCGCAGCTGCCTGACCCGCACGCTCGCCGGGCAGCTCGGCTTCGACACCGCCGACGACCAGCCCGGCCGGCACCTGCGGGTGCCGGTGACGCTGGCGTGCGAGGTCGTCGGCGGGCTGCTGCTGTGGGCGCCGCGCGGGCGCAAGATCGACACGACCGACGAGGCCGTGCTGCGGATCCTGGCCAGCCAGAGCGTGGTGGCGCTGCACAACTCGTCTCTGCACCGCCGCAGCGAGCGGGCCCAGCAGGAGCTGCTGGCCGCGCGCCAGCGCGAGGTGATCGACTCGGAGCGGCACCGGATCGCGCGGGAGCTGCACGACAGCGTCACGCAGTCCGTGCTCTCGGCGGGGATGCAGGTCGAGCTGTGCCGGGCCGAGGCGAGCGGCGAGTCGGCAGACCGGCTGGCCGTGGCCAAGGACCTCACCCGTGGCGCGGTCGACCAGCTGCGCTCGGTGATCCACGCGCTCAGCCACGACCGCGAGCGCTCGCACGCCGGCCTGCCCGAGCTGCTGGAGCAGCTGACCACCGTGCATCTGCCGACGGAGCTGGCGGTGGAGCTGCGGATCGGCGGCAAGCCGGTCGAACTGCCCGCCGAGGCCGAGCACTCGCTGTTCCGCATCTGCGGCGAGGCCCTGTTCAACAGCGCAGTGCACGGCCACGCCCGGCGCGCGCTGATCCGGCTGAGCTACCGCCTCGACGAGGTGGTGCTGGCGGTGTCCGACGACGGCTGCGGCGAGCCCGAGGTGCTGCGCCGCGTGCTGCGCGTCGCCGGCGGCCACGACCTCGACGGCGCCCACCGCGGCCTGGCCAACATGGACGCCCGCGCCCGCGAGCTCGGCGGCACGTTCTCGGTGCGCCGCTCCCGGATCGGCGGCGTCAAGATCGTGGTGGGGGTGCCCCTTGACTGACCCGATCACGATCGTCCTGGTCGACGACCACGCGATCCTGCGCCAGGGTTTGCGTTCGGTCCTGGAGCGGGATCCGTTGTTCCGCATCGTCGGCGAGGCGTCGACGGCGGCGGAGGCCCAGGCGGTGGTGGCCGCCCACCGGCCCGCGGTGGTGCTGCTGGACCTGAAGCTCTCGACGTCGTCCGACTCGGAGGGCCTGGCACTGTGCCGCTCGCTGACGGCGGCGTACCCGGCGCTGGCCGTCCTGGTGCTGACGACGTTCCTCGAGGACCACCTGGTGATGGAGGCGGTCCAGGCGGGCGCGCGGGGATACGTGGTCAAGGACGTCGACACGACGGCGCTGGCCGACGCGATCAAGGCGGTGTCACGCGGCGAAAGCGCGTTCGACTCGCGGAGTGTGACGTCGGTGGTCCGGACGCTGTCGGGCCGCACCCAGCCGGACGCGCAGCGGTTGACGGACCGGGAGCTGACGGTGCTCAAGCTGCTGGCGCAGGGGTTGTCGAACCAGGCGATCGGGGCGGAGCTGTTCATTTCGCCGACGACGGCGAAGTTCCACGTCGGGAACATCATGCGGAAGCTGGAGGCGGGGAGCCGGGCGGAAGCGGTGTACGCGGCTTCGAAGCGGGCTTTGATCTAGGTACGGTCGGCGGGTGGAACTGCTCCGCTTCGACGAGTACGCCCGCTCGCTGGACCGCAAGCGCACGGCCGCGGGTGTGCTCTTCCGCGACGAAGCCGATCGCGTGGTGTTCGTCCGGCCGTCCTACAAGCCGTTCTGGGAGATCCCGGGCGACGCCGGAGAGGCCGGGGAACCGCCGTGGCGCACCGCCCGCCGCGAACTGCGCGAAGAGCTGGGGCTCGACCGGGCACCCGGTCGGCTGCTGGTCATCGACCACCAGCCGGCGGCGAAGCTGCCGGAGGGCATCAACTTCATCTTCGACGGCGGCCTGGTGACCGAGGACGACGTCGCGCGTCTGACCTTCACCGACCCGGAGATCGTCGCCGCGACCCTGCTGCCGCTCGCCGAAGCCGAACCCGGCCTCGAACCGGTCCTCGCCCGCCGGGTGGCCGCCGCGGTGGCTGCCGCGCGGTCCGGCGAACTGCTCCTTTGCGAAGACGGCCACCCGGTCCACTAGCTCACTCCACGTCGAGGACCAGCCAGCCGCCGTGGTGCTCGAACACCGTGAACGGCACCCCCGACACCCTCCCCCACTCGCGCAGCGCCGCGAATTCGAAACACCGCACGTGCCCGAACGCCGGGTTCGGCGTCTCCTCGAACGGGACCGCCACCACCACCCGGCGCCGGGCCACGCGCAGCATCTCCCGCAGCGCCGCCGTTCCGTGCTCAACCGGGACGTGCTCCAGCAGATGGATCGCCGTTACCGTGTCGACGCTCCGGGAGGCCAGCGGCACCGCCGCCGCGTCGCAGGCCAGGACCGGGACCGGTGTTCCGAACCACGAGGACACCCGGGACAGCAGCCCCATGGTCCCCGGCGAGAGGTCCGACGCGATCGGCCGCAACCCGCGCGAAACCATCTGCAGCGGCAAAAACCCGAAGCAGGACCCCAGATCCAGCACCGACCGGCCCCGCACCAGCTCCAACGCCCGCGAATGCACCGGAGCGAACGACGCGATCGTGCCCGCGGGACCTGGACGCCGCAGCGCCGCCAAAGTGTTGGCGTAAAACACCGTCCACGCCAGCAGCGGGTCGTGCACCGTCGTGCGGACCACGCCCGTGAACAGCTCCTCGAAGTGCCCCGCGAGGAAGTCCAGCTCGGAAGCGAGGTGACCGGCGAGATCGTCGTCCAGCTCGTCACCCCGGTAGCGGTGCGACACCAGCGTCCGCCGCCCCAGCGAAAACACCCGGAAATGCGCAGTCACGTGCGAAGGCGCCAGCCGGGCGGTCAAGGCGTTCGGCACCGCGACGCCGTCCTCGTGGCACACCAGCACCTCGCCGCACTCCCACCAGCCGCGGTGGCCCGGCGCGAGCGGGTCCAGGACCGCCGTCACCGGCCGGTCCTCGCCGTGGCCAGGTCCGCCGCCGCACTGTCCAAACCGGACAGGTCGCGGACCACACGGATGCGGTCGCAGAACTCCGCGTACGCCGGCAGGTCGCACGGCCCGAGCCCCCACGAGTAGCGCGGCTCCTGCGTCAGCCAGATCGTCTCTCGGGCCCGGCGGGTCAGCTCTTCGAACGCGGGCAGGTTCGGGTCGGCGCCGTTGCCACGTCCGTCGCCGAGCACCAGCACGGTCGTGCGGCGCGTCACGGCGGACCCGAATTCGGACAGGAACGTCCCGAACACCCGGCCGTAGTCGGAGTTCGCGTCGATGTCCAGGACGTCACCACCGAACACCAGGCCCAGCGCCTCCTCGACGTGGTAACGCCCGAACAACCCGGTGATCTCGGCCAGCCCCGCGACGAACGCGAAAGTCCGCACCTGGCCGAACATCCCCTGCAGCCGGTGCACCAGGTGCAGCGTGAACCGCGCGGTCGCGCGCACCGACAGGCTGACGTCGGCGAGCACGACCAGCTGCGGCTTGTCCTCCGCCTTCGCGACCGTCACCGGCCGGAACGGGACGCCGTCGTAGCGCATGTTCCGCCGCATCGTCCGCGCCGAGTCGACCCGCCCGCGCGCCGCCTCGCGCTTGCGGTGCGTCGGGGCGCCGCGCAGGCTCTGCACCAGGCGCCGCACCGCGGCTTCCAGCTGGTCCTGTTCGCGGCCGCCCAGCTCCCCCACCGGCGCGACGCGGCGGCCTTCCACCGTGTGCTGCAGCGACATCAGGTACTCGAGGTGCCGCTTCAACGCTTCCGGCAGCCCGTTGAGCACGCCCGCGAGCCGCACCCGCATCGCCGCCGCGTCCTCCTCGTCGCCGCCCGGGTCGGCGGTGTCGTCGAGCCAGCCGAGCAGCGCGTCCTGCTCGGAGAGGCTCAGCTCGGTGTCCAGCCGGGTGCCCGGCGCGGCGCTGAGCGTGCCCGGGTCGGCGCCGTGCGTGCGGTCGACGTCGAGCCGGACGGAGTTCGAGTCCTCCAGCGAGCCGACTTCCTGTTGTGAGAACACCACTTCGTCGGTGGTCTCGCTGTCCAGGACGATCGGGTTCAGCTCGGGGTGCGGGCTGTACCGCTCGACCAGCTTCGAGCGGTCGAACAGGTCGCCGACCTCGGCGTCCGGGCTCTCCATGTCCGCGCGCGGCGGCCGCTGGCCCAGCTCGTCGGCGATCGTGAACTCGTCGAGGTCCCGCGCCCGGCGCCGGGACTGCTCACCGGGGAACCGGACCAGCGCGAAGAAGGCGTCGAAGAGCTCGTCGAACCGGTCGTCGTCGCGGTGGTCCTTCACCAGCGCCGCGCGCAGCACCTCGCGGAAGAGGCCGCGGTTGGCGAGGATCCCGGGCGCGGCGGCGCCGGCGAGCGCGTCGAGCGTCTCGGACACCGACACCCGGACGCCGCTCGCCCGCAGCAGCCGCGCGAAGCGGTGCACGGTCGCCTCCATCAGGCCCGCCGGTGCCGGCCGAGGTTGGCGGTGAACGACCGCGCCCCCTGGCTGGTGCTGACCTGCCGCACCCGGCCCTGCTCGTCGCCGGGCGCGGGTTGCTGCTTCTCGCCGTAGTAGCCGGGCCCGTGCCGGCCGGGCCGGTCGCGGTCGCCCCGCAGCGCGGCGCCTTCGTTCTCCGCCGCCACCTCTTCGCCGGCCAGGAGCTGTGGCAGGGCCGCGGTCGCGCGTTCGACGTCCTTGTCGTACTTCGCGACCACGGAGATGGTGTCTTCGAGCAGGCCCGGCTCCAGTTCGGTGGCGCCGAGCACGGTGAGCGTGCGGGCCCAGTCGATCGTCTCGGAGATGCTCGGCGGCTTGCGCAGGCCGAGGGCTCGCAGCCCGCGGACGACGTCGACGAGGTGCTCGGCCAGCGCGTCCGGCAGCCCGGTCTTCTTGCTGCGGATGATGTCCAGCTCCCGCGCCGCCGACGGGTAGTCGAGGAACAGGTGCAGGCAACGGCGTTTCAGCGCGGCCGAGAGGTCACGCGTGTTGTTGGACGTGAGCACGACGTACGGCGGGTGCTCGGCGACGAACGTCCCCAGCTCGGGCACCGACACCTGCTGCTCGGCGAGCATCTCCAGCAGCACGGCTTCCAGCGCTTCGTCGGCCCGGTCGACCTCGTCGACGAGCAGCACCACCGGCTCCGGCGACCGCACGGCTTCGAGCAGCGGCCGGGCGGCGAGGAACCGCTCGGAGAAGAAGACGCTGTCCTGCGCGCTGATCCGGTCGACGGCCTCACGCAGGTCGGCCGCGTCCTCGACGATCGCGCCGATCTTCTCCCGCAGCAGCTGCGTGTAGAGCATCTGCTTGCCGTAGTCCCAGTCGTAGAGCGCCTTCGTCTCGTCCTGGCCCTCGTAACACTGCAGGCGCAGCAGCCGCCGTCCGGTCGCGGCCGCCAGGGACTTCGCCAGCTCGGTCTTGCCGACGCCGGCGGGTCCTTCGAGCAGCACCGGCTTGCCCAGCTCGGCCTGCAGGAACACGGTGGTGGCCAGCCGCCGGTCGGCGAGGTAGCCGACCTCGGCCAGCCGCGCGGCGACGTCGTCGACCGAAGCGAAACTCGTCACGGGTGCCCCTTCGCAGGCGGGGCCCGCGGGTGCCGGGACACCCCCGGGCCGGGGGTTCAGGAGAGGAAGTCGTCCAGGTCGCCGTTGAAGCAGTGGTCGACCACCGGGCGGACGGTTTCGAAGGTCGTCTCCTTCGGGTTCCCGGGGGTGCAGGAGTCGCCGAGGATGTGGTTCGACACGCGGTCGACGTCTTCGGCGTCCCCCTTGATCACGTTCGCCTGCTCGTAGTACTTCGACGGGCCGGTGCCCAGGCGGTTCTTCGGGTGGGTGTCCTGGGTGACGTCGGTGAACTTCTCCGGGATGCCGACGTCGCGCAGCAGCCGGATCGCGGCCGCGACGGCGGCGTCCGCGGCCTTGACGTCGGTCATACCGGTCGTGTCGACGCCGAGTGCGCCGGCGAGCTTTGCGTAGCGCTTGTAGGCGACCGGCAGGTTCCATGCCCACACCCGCGGCAGCGCGATGGCGTTGTTGAGGCCATGGTGGGTGTCGTAGAAGGCGCTTACGGCGTGCGAAACCGAGTGGATGACCCCGAGGCCGCCGGAGTTGAACGCCTGCCCGGCGGTGTACTGCGCGTACATCATCCCTTCGCGGGCTTCGAGGTTGTCGCCGTGCCAAGTCGCGGCCCGCAGGTGCTGCCCGACGAGCTCGGCCGAGTACAACGCGTTGCCCAGCGAAGGCGTGAAGTTCAGCCGGGAGACGTAGGGCTCGGACGCGTGGGCGAGCACGTCGAAGCCGCACTGCGCGGTGAAGTGCGACGGGCAGTCGTAGTAGAGCACCGGGTCGTCCACCGCGAGGGTGACGACCGACGCGTCGTCGAACGCGACGTACTTGTGCGGGTTGTCCGGGTCGGTCGTGGTGTCGGTGATGACGTAGGCCCACGACGTCTCGGAGCCGGTGCCGGCCGTCGTGGAGACGGCGATGTGCGGCGGGTTCTTCGGGTTCTCGCTCTTGTTGAACCCTTCGAACTCGTTGATGTTGCGGCCGTCGTGGGCAACCGAGATCCGCGCGCCCTTGCAGGCGTCGTGCGAGGAGCCGCCGCCGATGGAGACGAAGCCGTCGCAGTTGTTCTCCTGGTACAGCGCGACGGAGTCCATCACGTTGTAGTCCTTGGGGTTGGACTCGACCTGGTCGTAGAGCACCGGGTCGAGGCCGTGGTACTTCAGCGACTCGAAGAGCTTGTGCACGATGTCCGTGCCGCGCAGGCCCGACGTCATGACCAGCGGCCGCTTCATGCCCATCTTCAGGGCCTCCGGGCCGATCATCTCGTGCGCGCCCGGGCCCAGCAGCGCCCGCGGCATCGGGTGGAACTCCTTGAGCGGGAACGGCTTGATCAGTTCGTCGACCTGCATGGGGCATCCCTTTCACGAACGGGCTTGGCGTGCGGCCGACGCTATTTGCGGTGCGGCGCCTGCGAAACAGCTCACCCCGGAAACCGTCCGGGCGGCGCCGGAGAACCGTCCGGCCGGAGCGGGCGGGCACCTGCCCGATCGGACGGGTCCACCACGCTTGCGTCCCGTGTGATGATGGAAGTCCGGGGACACCGAACGGCTCGACGAGGAGTGCGAGTGGACCTGCGGACCGAGATCGCGCAGTCGTGGCGACGGGCGGAGCTGTCCGGGCTCTCCCCGGCGTCGTCCGTCGAGCGCCTGGACTTCGCCGACGTCGACAGCCGCAGCCGCCTGCTGCGCGCGGCGTCACCGGTGCTCGACGAGCTGGCGCGCCAGCTGGCGGACACGCGGTTCTGCGTCATCCTCGCCGACGCCGAGTGCCGGATCGTGGCGCGGCGGTTCAGCGAGCGGTCGGTGGAGCTGGCGCTGGAGGACATCAGCGCCGTGCCCGGCTGCCAGTTCCTCGAGGAGCGCACCGGCACGAACGCGCTCGCGACGCCGTTCGAGACCCGCCGCGGGGTGGCGGTCGACGGCGACGAGCACTTCCTCGAAGCGATGAAGCAGTTCACCTGTTACGGCCACCCGGTGGTGCACCCGGCGACCCGCCGGCTCGCCGGCGTCCTCGACATCACCGGCCCGGCCGGCGACGCCAACCCGCTGCTCGGGCCGTTCCTGCGGCGCGCGGTCGCCGACATCGAACGGCGGCTGCTCGACGGTGCGAAACTGGCCGAGCAGCAGCTGCTCGCCGCGTTCCAGTCCGTGCAGCACCGGGCGTGCGCGGTGCTGGCGCTCGGCCACGACGTCGTGCTGGCCAACACCGCGGCGACCGAGCTGGTCGACACCGCCGACCACCGGCTGCTGCAGGAGCTGGGCCGCACCCAGCGCGGGCTGCGCCGGCTCCGGCTGACGTCGGGCACGCCGGTGGAGGTGCGGGTCGAGGCGGTGTCGGCGAACGCCGGGCTGCTGTTCGAGCTGGCGCCGGTGCGCCCGGCGAGCCCGGTCGTGTCCCGTCCGCCGGGTGCGCCCGGCCTGTTCCCGGCGCAGATCGACGAGCGGCTCCGTGGCGCGGGCCGCGCCCGGCGGCGGGTGCTGATCTCCGGCGAGCCCGGCGCCGGCCGCAGCACCGCGGCCCGGGTCGTCGCCGGTGACGCGCCGGTGCAGGTGTTCGACGTCTCCGACGTCGTCTCGGGCGAAGCGGAGTGGTGCGCCCGCGTGGAGGCGGCCGCCGGCGGGCCGGAGCTGCTGGTGGTCGACGGGATCCAGTTGCTGCCCCCGCTGGCCGCGGTCCGCCTGGCCCGCGTCCTGGACACAACCTCGGCGTGGTTCGCCCTGGTCAGCGGCCCGCCGTCGGAGCTGCACGGCGAGCAGGCGACGCTCGCCGCCCGGGTCCACCGCCGCATCGAGCTGCCCCCGCTGCGGGAGCGCCGCGCCGAGATCCCGTCGATCGCCCGGGAGCTGCTGCGCGGTCTCGGCGGCTCGCTGCGCCTGACCCCGGGCGCGCTGGAGCTGCTGGCGTCCCAGCACTGGCCGGGCAACCTCCGCGAGCTGGCGGGAGTACTGGCGGGCGCGGCGGACCGCCGGTCGGCAGGCGACCTGACGGCGGCCGACCTCGCCCCGGGCGGCCTGGAGACGGCGCCGGGAGCGGCCCTGAGCGGCTGGGAGCAGGCGGAGTACGACGTGATCGTCCGGACGCTGCGAGCGTGCGACGGCAACAAGGTGCGGGCGGCGAAACAGCTGGGCATCAGCCGGTCGACGCTCTACAACCGGATGCGCGCGCTGCGGGTCCGCTGACCGGGGTGTCCGGGATTCGGACACTTCACCGGCCCGCCGGGTCAACACAATCGAGGGCACCACCGCCCCACGTGGAGGAGACGCCGTGAAGACCAAGGCCGCCGTACTGTTCGATGCCGGTAAGCCGTTCGAGATCATGGAGCTGGACCTGGACGGGCCCGGCCCGGGCGAGGTGCTCATCAAGTACACCGCCGCCGGGTTGTGCCACTCGGACCTGCACCTGATCGACAACGACCTCGTGCCGCGCTTCCCGATCATCGGCGGCCACGAAGGCGCCGGGATCATCGAGGACGTCGGCCCGGGTGTCACCAAGGTGCAGCCCGGTGACCACGTCGTCTGCAGCTTCATCCCCAACTGCGGCACCTGCCGCTACTGCTCCACCGGCCGTCAGAACCTCTGCGACATGGGCGCCACCATCCTCGAAGGCCACCTGCCCGACGGCACCTTCCGCTTCCATGGCGGCGGCCAGGACTTCGGCGCCATGTGCATGCTCGGCACGTTCTCCGAGCGCGCCACCATCTCGCAGCACTCGGTCGTGAAGGTCGACGACTGGCTGCCGCTGGAGACCGCCGTGCTCGTCGGCTGCGGCGTCCCGACCGGGTGGGCCACCGCCAACTACGCCGGCGGCGTCCGGGCCGGGGACACCACCGTCGTCTACGGGATCGGCGGCATCGGCATCAACGCCGTGCAGGGCGCCGCGCACGCCGGGGCGAAGTACGTCGTCGCGGTCGACCCCGTCGAGTTCAAGCGGGAGGCCGCGCTCAAGTTCGGCGCCACCCACGCGTTCGCCACCGCCGCCGAAGCCGCCGAGAAGGTCAACGAGCTGACCTGGGGCCAGCTGGCCGACCAGGCGCTCATCACGGTCGGCACCGTCGAAGAGGACGTCGTCAGCCAGGCGTTCGACGTGGTCGGCAAGGGCGGCACCGTGGTCATCACCGGGCTCGCCAACCCCGAGAAGCTCACCGTGCACGTCTCCGGCGGCGTGATGACGCTGTTCGAGAAGACGATCAAGGGCACGCTGTTCGGCTCGGCGAACCCGCAGTACGACATCGTCCGGCTGCTGCGGCTCTACGACGCCGGGAAGCTCAAGCTGGACGAGCTGGTGACCCGCAAGTACACCCTCGACCAGGTCAACGAAGGTTACCAGGACCTGCGCGACGGCAAGAACATCCGCGGCGTCATCGTCCACTCCGCATAGCCGGTGCGCCGAAGTCCACAATGGACCTCGACACCGCGTACCGGCTGAACCCGCTGGTGGCGTTGCGCCCCGAGCCGTTCGGGGCGCTCGCCTACCACACGGGCAACCGCGAACTGTCCTATCTGACGTGCCCGGAGCTGGTGCGGTTCGTCCGCGCGCTGGCGATGCACGCCTCGCTCCGCGACGCCCTCGACGCCGCGGAGCTGGGCGGCACCCGCCGGGCGCGGATCCTCGCCGCGCTGGAAACCCTGGCCGACACCGGGGTCATCGTCGCCGACCCCTAGGGCCGCGGCGCGTTGCGCAGGTTGGTGCGCGCCAGGTCGACCATCTTGCCGACACCGCCGTTGAGCACGGTCTTCGTGGCGCCCAACGCGAAGCCGCGGACCATCTCGCCGGTGATCCGCGGCGGGATCGACAGCGCGTTCGGGTCGGTCACCACCTCGACCACCGCCGGGCCGTTGTGCGCGAAGGCCTTCTCCAGCGCGCCGCGGACGTCGGCCGGGTCCTCGACGCGTTCGGCGAAGATCCCGCACGCCGCCGCGATCGCCGCGAAGTTCACCGGCGGGTGGTCGGTGCCGAAGTCCGGGAGGCCGTCGACGAGCATCTCCAGCTTCACCATGCCCAGCGTCGCGTTGTTGAACACCACGACCTTCACCGGCACGTCGTAGGCGGGCAGCGTCAGCAGGTCGCCCATCAGCATCGCGAGCCCGCCGTCGCCGGAAAGCGACACGACCTGGCGGCCCGGCTGGGCGAGCTGCGCGCCGATCGCGTGCGGCAGCGCGTTCGCCATGCTGCCGTGCCGGAACGAGCCGAGCACACGCCGGCGGCCGTTCGGGGTCAGGTAGCGCGCGGCCCAGACGTTGCCCATGCCGGTGTCCACGGTGAACACGGTGTCGTCGGCGGCGACCTCGTCGAGCACCGAAGCGACGTACTCGGGGTGGACCGGCCGGCGGTTCTCGATCTTCGTCGTGTACGCGCCGACGACCTTCTCCAGCTTCCGCACGTGCTCGCGCAGCATCCGGCCGAGGTAGGTCCGGTCGGTGCGCGGGCGCAGCAGCGGCAGGAGGGCCCGCAGCGTCTCCTTCACGTCGCCGTGCACGGCCAGGTCCAGCGGGGTCCGGCGGCCGAGGCGCGACGCGTCGTGGTCGATCTGGATCGTGCGTGCCTGCGGGAGGAACTTGTCGTACGGGAAGTCGGTGCCCAGCAACACGATCCGGTCGGCTTCGTGCATCGCGTCGTAGCAGGCGCCGTAGCCGAGCAGGCCGCTCATGCCGACGTCGAACGGGTTGTCGTACTGGATCCACTCCTTGCCGCCGAGCGAGTGCCCAACCGGCGCCGCGAGCTTCTCGGCCAGCGCCATCACCTCGGCGTGCGCGCCCCGCACGCCCGCGCCGGCGAACAGCATGACCTTCTCGCCGTTGTTCAGCAGCTGGGCCAGCTCGGCGACCGTCTCCGCCGACGGGACCGCGGGTGACGGCGTCACGAGCGGCAGGCGCTCGGTCAGCGGACCGGTCGCCTTGCGGTCGGCGAGGTCGCCGGGGATGGTCAGCACGGCGACACCGCCCTTGCCGACGGCGGCCTGGGTGGCGATCCGCAGCAGCCGCGGTAGCTGCGCCGGGTCCGCCACGACCTCGCTGAAATGGCTGCACTCGGCGAAGAGCCGGTCCGGGTGGGTCTCCTGGAAGAAGCCGGTGCCGATCTCGTTCGACGGGATGTGCGACGCGATCGCGAGCACCGGCGCGCCGGAGCGGTGCGCGTCGAACAGGCCGTTGATCAGGTGCAGGTTGCCGGGCCCGCAGCTGCCCGCGCAGACGGCGAGCTTGCCGGTGACCTGCGCTTCGGCGGCCGCGGCGAAGGCGGCGGTCTCTTCGTGGCGGACGTGCACCCACTCGATGCCGTCGGTGCGGCGGACCGCGTCGACGATCGGGTTGAGGCTGTCGCCGACGATGCCGTAGATGCGCTCGACACCCGCGTCCCGCAGGGTCCTGACCAGCTGTTCTGCCACGGTTGCCATACCTCCAGCGTGGCCCGTCCCGATCGATGCGTCCAATGCCTGATGGGATGAAAATCCATACACTGGGGACATGGACGTCCAGACGCTCCGGCTGTTCCGCGAGGTCGCCGCGGGCGCGACCGTCACGGAGACGGCGGCGCGGGGGCACCTCACCCAGCCCGCGCTCTCCCGCGCCCTGCGCCGGCTGGAGCACGACACCGGCGCCGAGCTGTTCCGCCGGTCCGGGCGCGTGCTGCGGCTGACCCCGGCCGGGCACGCGTTCAAGCGGCACGTCGACCTGGTGCTCGACCAGCTCGACCAGGGGCTGCGCGAGGTCGGCGAGATCGTCGCGCCGGGCACCGGCGTGGTGCCGCTGGCCTTCCTGCACACCTTCGGCACCTGGCTCGTGCCCGAGATCCTGCGGGGCTTCCTGCGCGACTACCCCGGCGCCCGGTTCGAGCTGCGCCAGCACGGTGAAGCCGGCCTCGAGGCCGAGCTGCTGGACGGCACCGCGGACCTGGTGCTCACCAGTGACGACCCCGGGCACCCGCAGCTGCGCTGGACACGCCTGCTCGTCGAGCCGCTGCGGCTCGCGGTGCCGCCGCAGCACCGGCTGGCCCGGCGCGACTGCGTCCGGCTCACCGAGCTCGCGGACGAGACGTTCATCCTCCTGCGCCCGGGTTACGCGCTGCGCGAAACCACCGAGCGCCTGTGCGCCGAAGCCGGGTTCACGCCGCGCATCGGGTTCGAGGGTGACGAGGTCGAGACCTTGCGCGGCCTCGTCACCGCCGGGCTCGGCGTCTCCCTGCTGCCGCTGCCGCACACCGGCGTGGTCCCGGCGCCGCACCTCGAGCTGACCGATGTGGACGCCGCGCGCGACATCGGGCTCGCGTGGGCGGCGGGCCGGACTCTCCCCCCGTTGAGCGAGACCTTCCGGCGGCACGTCCTCGGCGCGTTCGACCGTCCACAAGGGACTGTGCCGGAAATGTGAGAATCGCCGTACGACCACGCAAAGTGATCGCCGGTGTGACAGGGTGGAGGCATGGTGGCCGCGCTGAGATCCTTCCTGACGTCCTGGACCTCCGTCACGCCGGTGCTCGCCGTGCTCGTGCTGGCGCTCGCCTGGGGCCGCGACCTCGGCGCGGTGTTCGTGGCGATCGTCGCGGTCGCGCTGGGGGCGACCGTGCTCGCCGCGGTGCACCACGCGGAGGTCGTCGCGCACCGGGTCGGCGAGCCGTTCGGGTCGCTGGTGCTCGCCGTCGCGGTCACCGTCATCGAGGTCGCGCTGATCGTCACGATGATGGTTTCGGGTGGCCCGGAGGCGGGGTCGCTCGCGCGGGACACGGTGTTCGCGGCGGTGATGATCACGACCAACGGCATCGTCGGCATCTCGCTGCTCGTCGGCGCGCGCCGCTACGGCGTCACCCTGTTCAACTCCGAAGGCAGCGGCGCGGCGCTGGCGACGGTCGCGACCCTGGCGTCGCTGAGCCTGGTGCTGCCGACGTTCACCTCCAGCACCCCCGGCCCGGCGTTCTCGCCGGCGCAGCTGACCTTCGCCGCCGTCGCGTCCCTGGCGCTGTACGCGACGTTCGTGCTGACGCAGACGATGCGCCACCGCGACTTCTTCCTCCCGGTGGCCGCCGACGGCGAGGTCAAGGAGGACGACCACGCCGAACCGCCGACGAACAAGGCCGCGCTGGGCAGCCTCGCGCTGCTGCTGGTGGCGCTGGTCGCGGTGGTCGGGCTGGCGAAGGTGGAGTCCCCGGCGATCGAGGCGGGCGTGCGCGCGGCCGGGTTCCCGCAGTCGTTCGTCGGCGTGGTGATCGCGCTGCTGGTGCTGCTCCCGGAGACCCTGGCGGCCACCCGCGCGGCCCAGCGCGACCGGATGCAGATCAGCCTGAACCTGGCCTACGGCTCGGCGATCGCGAGCATCGGCCTGACGATCCCGGCGATCGCGCTGGCGTCGATCTGGCTGCCGACAGAGCTGCTGCTGGGCCTGGGTCCGACGCAGATCGTGCTGCTGGCGCTGACGGTGGTGGTGAGTGTCCTGACGGTCGTGCCCGGCCGGGCGACGCGGCTGCAGGGCGGTGTCCACCTGGTGCTGCTGGCCGGGTTCCTGGTGCTGGCCGTCAACCCCTGATGCGGATCGTCTCGCTCCTGCCGGCCGCGACGGACCTCGTCGCGGTGCTCGGACGGCTGCCCGACCTGGTCGGCCGGACCCACGAATGCGACTGGCCGCCGGGGGAGGTCGAGCACGTCCCGGTGGTGACACGGGCCGAGTTCGACCCCGATGCCTTGTCCAGCCGGGAAATCTCCGAAGCGACCCACCGCGGGTCCGGGCTCTACACGCTCGACAGCGCCCGGCTCGCCGAGCTGGCTCCCGACGTCGTGTTCACGCAGGACCTGTGCGAGGTCTGCGCGGTGTCCTACCGGCAGGTGTCCGAAGCCGTCCGCACGCTCGACTCGGGACCGCTCGTGGTGAGCCTCGAACCGGCCACGCTCGACGGCGTGCTCGACTGCCTCCGCCAGGTCGGCGACGTGCTCGGCGTGCCGGACCGCGCCGCGGCCGAGATCGCCGCCCTCCGGACGCGCCTGAACGCGCTGGATCCCCGGTTTCCCCGGCGGCGGGTCGTCGCGCTGGAGTGGCTGGACCCGCTCTGGCCGGCGGGCCACTGGGTGCCCGAGCAGATCGCGTTGGCCGGCGGCGAACCGCTGCTCGCCGAACCCGGCGAACACACCCGGCCAGTCGAGTGGGACGCCGTGGTCGAAGCCCGGCCGGACGTGCTCCTCCTGATGCCGTGCGGGTTCGCGCCGGAGCGCTCGGTGGCCGAGGCGCCGAAGCTCGCGGAGCTGCCCGGCTGGGCGGACCTGCCCGCGGTGCGGGCCGGGCAGGTCTGGGTCCTCGACGGCCCGGCGCACTTCAACCGCCCGGGCCCGCGGGTGGTCCACGGCGCGGAGATCCTGGCGGAGATTCTCGGCGGCGGCGATCCGGCCGACGCCCGGCGGCTGCCCTCCACCGGATGAAGCGACCCGCTCACCTGCCCCGCGTGACCTCGATACCCACCACGCAGGTGTCGTCGTCGGTGTCCGCCGTGCTGTAGGTCAACAGCGTGTCCAGCTGGTGCTCCAGCCCGCCGCCGTGGCCCTCCACCAGGGTCACCAGGCGGGACACCGACTCCTGCACCGGGCGGTCGCGGCGCTCGATCAGGCCGTCGGTGTAGATCAGCAGGATGTCGCCCTCGTCGAGCTGGAGCTCCTCCTCCTGGTACGTCACGTCCCGGACCGCGCCGAGCAGCGAGCCGCGGATCAGCGGCAACGTCGTCGCGGTGCCCGCAGTGTGCCGCACGATCGGCGGCAGGTGCCCGGCCCGCGCCCAGCGCAGCTTGCGGGTCGCCGGGTCGTAGACGGCGGCGACCGCGGTCGCCGTCACGTGGTCGGTCAGGTGGTAGGCCACCAGGTTGAGCCAGGTGAGCAGCTGGGCCGGCCCGGCGCCGGTCGCCGCGAGGCCGCGCAGCGCGTTGCGCAGGCTCACCATCCCCGTCGCCGCGTCGATGCCGTGCCCGGCGACGTCGCCGACGCACAGCAGCACGTCGCCGGTCGGCAGCGCGACCGCGTCGTACCAGTCGCCGCCGACCAGGTGCTCCTTCTCCGCGGGCCGGTAGCGGACCGCGGCACGCAGGCCCGGCATGTCGATCGGGCCGGTCGCCGGCGGCATGATCGCGTGCTGCAGCTGCAGCGTGAGCCGGTTGCGCTCGATCGCCTGCTGCTCGGTCTCGGCCAGCCTGTCGCGCGTCGCGGCCAGCGCCACCTCGGTCCAGTGCTGCGCCGAGACGTCCTGGTAGGCGCCGCGGACCGCGACCAGCTCACCACGGCCGTCGACAACCGGTTCGGCGACCACGCGGATGTAGCGTGCGACGCCGTCCGAGCGCTGCAGCCGGAACGCCGTCGACGACGGGCGCTGGTGGTGCAGCACCGCGCGCAGGAACCGGCCGATGGCCGGCGCGTCGTCGGAGTGCGCGTGCCCGGCCAGTTCGTGCAGCGACAGCGGCGCGGCGTTCGGCGGCAGGCCGTAGAGCGCGAACAGCTCGGTGTTCCAGGTGATCGCGCCGGTCACGACGTTCTCTTCGAACCCACCGATGCGCCCGAGCCGCTGGGCGTGCTGCAGCAGCACGGCGAGCTTCGCCGCGTCGTCCTGGATGCGCAGGATCAGCAGCACGTTGCCGGCGAACCGGGTCACGCTGACGTCGCTGAGCACGGTGAGGGGCACCTGGTCGACCAGGGTGGTGATCGCCATGCTTTCGGCGCGGAACGGCTCGCCGGTGGCGTAGACGCGCTGGATCATGTCCAGCAGGCCGCTCTCCTCGGCCGCGAGCGGGTAGCTCTCCAGCAGCCGGGTGCCGACGATCCGGCTGCGCGGGCGCCCGCCCGGGTCGGCGAACCGGACGTTGGCGTGGTGGATGCGGAAGTCGCTCAGCCGGCCGCCGTCGAGGCACGGCGAGAGCAGTACGGCCGGGTCGTGCAGGCCGTCGACGAAGGCCACCAGCTCGCCGAGGAAGTCCCCGGAGCCGTCCGCGGCCACCGGCGCGATGACGCCGTCCCAGGTGTCGAGCGTGTGCGCGCACAGCTCGGCCAGCGCCTCCAGCTGCCGGCGCACCCGGCCCGGTTCGGCGGGCAGCGGGTCCGGCCAGCACATCTCGACCACGCCGATGATCCGCCCGCCGGTGCCGGTGGGCACCGCGGCGCGGCCGCCGCCGGAGAGCGTGTGCTGCCCGATCGAGGGCAGCCCGGCGGTGCCGAGCGCGGGGAGCCAGACGAAGTCGCGCTCGGTCAGCGCGCTGCGGGCGGGGGTCGCCACGCCGGGCGGGACGTACCGCCAGCGCGCCGCCTCTTCGGCGGAGAAGCCCGCCGATCCGGCCAGGGTCAGCGACCCGTCCGGCCCGGCGAGCCACACCGCGACCGCCGTCGCGCCGAGCGGGCGCAGCGCGTGCTCCAAAATGGACTCCGCGACGCGCTGGGTGTCCCCCGCCGCGAGCACGCCGCTTTCGGCCGTGCGCAGCCGCACCGCGACCGACTCCTCGCCGTCCGCGCGGGCCAGGAACTCCTGCGCCACCTCGCTGATGCGGTCTTCGGCGGCCTCGCCGACGACGTCCGCGGCGATCTCCAGCGGGGTCATCCCGGCCTGCTCGGCCAGGGTCTCCAGCTGCCGCGCGGCCGCGGCGGGGGTGCACCGCAGGCGTTCCATCAGCACACCCTTGGCGAGCTCGATCAGCGCGCGGCCGTCGGCGACGGCGTGCGCGTGGTCGACCTCGCCGCGCAGGCGCGCGACGGTGTCGGCGAGCCGGGCGAGGTTGGCGGACACCTCGGCAGGCGGCGCGAGCACCGGGAGCGTCTCCTCTTCGGCGGTCACCCGATCACGCCGTCACGTGCCGCTTGATGCGGGCGATCAGGTCGTCCGCGTCGACCGGCTTGGTCACGTAGTCCGTGGCGCCCGAGGCGAGGCTCTTCTCGCGGTCGCCCGGCATCGCCTTCGCCGTCACCGCGACGATCGGGATCGCCGCGTGCCGCGGCATCGCGCGGATCTTGGCGGTCGCGGTGTAGCCGTCCATCTCCGGCATCATCACGTCCATCAGGATCAGGTCGATGCCCGGGTGCGACGCCACCGTCTCCACGCCCTTGCGGCCGTCTTCGGCGTGCAGCACCTGCATCCCGTGCAGCTCCAGGATCCCGGTGAGCGCGTAGACGTTGCGCGGGTCGTCGTCGACGATCAGCACTGTGCGCCCGGCCAGCGTCGTGTCGACGTCGGCCGCGAGCACCGGCGCGGCGGGCTCGTCCGGGCGGACCAGCGGCAGCACCGCGCCCGGCTCCTCGGCCGACAGGTGCAGCGCGATCCGCTCGCGCAGCTCGTCCAGCCCGGACAGCACCTCCAGCGACTGGACGTCCGCGCGGGACTGCACCAGCTGCTCCAGCTCACCGTCGAGGCGGCGGCTGTTGTGCGCGAGGACCGGCACCAGCCGCAGCGCGGCGTCCCCCTGCATCGCGTCGAGGAAGCCGAACGCGGCCCGCTCCGGCAGGTCCAGGTCCAGCACGACGCAGTGGTAGGCGTCGGTGGCGAGCGCGGCCGCGGCCTCCTGCGTCCCGACCGCCGTGACGACCTCGACGTCGGCCGGGGAGATGCCGATGTCCCGGCTGTCGGCCAGATCCGCGGCGGCGCTTTCGGCGACGAGCGTCAGCAGCCCGTGCTGGCGCTCCTCGACGACCAGCAGCCGCCGGTGGGCCCGCGGCGCCGACGTCGCGAGCCCGGTGCCCGCGTCGCCGATCGAGACGGCCTTGCCGGGGTGCTCCCCCGTCGGCAGCGCGGCGAAGTCCGGGCGCGCGACCGGCAGCGAGAACGTGAACGTGCTGCCCTCGCCGGGCGTGCTTTCGGCGGTGATGAACCCGCCGAGCAGCTGGGCGATCTCGCGGCTGATCGACAGGCCGAGCCCGGTGCCGCCGTACTTGCGGCTGGTGGTACCGTCGGCCTGCTGGAACGCGCCGAAGATCGACTCCAGCTGGTGCTCGGCGATGCCGATGCCGGTGTCGATCACCCGGAACGCGACGGCCGGGCCGTGCGCGCGCAGCGGCCGCGGCAGCCGTTCGGGCTCGACCGGCTCGATGTGCAGCTCGATCCCGCCGACCTCGGTGAACTTGACCGCGTTGGACAGCAGGTTGCGCAGCACCTGCCGCAGCCGCGAGTCGTCGGTGAGCAGCTCGGACGGCGAGCCGGGGGCCACGGTGATCCGGAAGTCGAGGGTGCGCTGCGAGGTCATCGGCCGGAACGTCGCCTCGACGTAGTCCAGCAGCCCGCGCAGCGGCACCTGCTCCGGGGTGACGTCCATCTTCCCGGCCTCGACCTTCGACAGGTCGAGGATGTCGTTGATCAGCTGCAGCAGGTCCGAGCCCGCCGAGTGGATGATGCCCGCGTACTCGACCTGCTTGGCGGTGAGGTTGCGGGTCGGGTTCTGCGCGAGCAGCTGGGCGAGGATGAGCAGGCTGTTGAGCGGGGTGCGCAGCTCGTGGCTCATGTTGGCCAGGAACTCCGACTTGTACTTCGACGCGATCGTCAGCTGCTGGGCGCGCGCCTCCAGCTCCTGGCGCGCCTGCTCGATCTCGAGGTTCTTCGTCTCGATGTCGCGGTTCTGCGTGACGAGCAGCGCCGCCTTCTCCTCCAGCTCGGCGTTGGACGACTGGAGCTCTTCCTGGCGCGCCTGCAGCTCCTCGGACCGGGTCTGCAGCTCGGCGGTGAGCCGCTGGGACTCGCCGAGCAGCTCGTCGGTGCGGGCGTTGGCGACGATGCTGTTGACGTTGACGCCGATCTGCTCCATCAGCAGTTCGAGGAACGCCCGGTGCACCGCGGTGAAGCCGTGCACCGACGCCAGCTCGAGCACCCCGAGCACCTGGTCTTCGACGACGATCGGCAGCACGATCAGGCTGGCCGGCGCGGTGCTGCCGAGCGCGGAGGAGATCGTCGCGTAGCCGGGCGGGACGTCGTCGACGGCGATCGGGCGGCGGCTGCGCGCGGCCTGCCCGACCAGTGACTGGCCGACCCGGAACCGGATTGCGGGGCCGTCGCCGACAGCGCCGGATTCCGGGTGGCCGTACGCGCCGACGAGCCTCAGCTCGGGGACCTCGGCGGTGTCGTCGGCCAGGTAGAACGCGCCGAACTGGGCGTTGACCAGCGGGACGAGCTCGTCCATCACCGCGGCCGCGACGACGGCGAGGTCGCGGCGGCCCTGCATCAGCCCGGTGATCGTGGCCAGGTTCGACTTGAGCCAGTCCTGTTCCTGGTTCGCCCGCGTGGTTTCGCGCAGCGACTCGACCATCGAGTTGATGTTGTCCTTCAGCTCGGCGACCTCACCGGAGGCGTCGACGGTGATCGAGCGGGTCAGGTCGCCCTCGGCCACGGCGCTGGTGACCTCGGCGATCGCGCGGACCTGCCGGGTGAGGTTCCCGGCCAGCTCGTTGACGTTCTCCGTCAGCCGCTTCCAGGTGCCGGACACACCTTCGACCTCGGCCTGGCCGCCGAGGCGGCCTTCGCTGCCGACCTCGCGCGCGACGCGCGTGACCTCCGCGGCGAACGCGGAGAGCTGGTCGACCATCGTGTTGATCGTGGTCTTGAGCTCGAGGATCTCGCCGCGGGCGTCGACGTCGATCTTGCGGGTCAGGTCGCCCTGGGCGACGGCGGTGGTCACCTGGGCGATGTTGCGGACCTGCCCGGTGAGGTTGTTCGCCATCGAGTTGACGTTGTCGGTGAGGTCCTTCCAGGTCCCCGCGACGTTCGGCACGCGCGCCTGGCCGCCGAGCATGCCTTCGGTGCCGACCTCGCGCGCCACCCGGGTGACCTCGTCCGCGAACGCGGACAGCGTGTCCACCATCGTGTTGATGACGTCGGCGAGCGCCGCGACCTCACCCTTGGCCTCGACGGTGATCTTGCCGGAAAGGTCGCCGCGCGCGACCGCCGTCGCGACCTGCGCGATCGAGCGGACCTGGCCGGTCAGGTTGGACGCCATCACGTTGACGTTGTCGGTGAGGTTCTTCCAGGTCCCGGACACGCCGCGGACGGTCGCCTGGCCGCCCAGGTTGCCCTCGGTGCCGACCTCACGCGCCACCCGGGTGACCTCGTCCGCGAACGCGGACAGCTGATCCACCATCGTGTTGATGGTGTCCTTCAGCTCGAGGATCTCGCCGCGCGCGTCGACCCGGATCTTCTGCGACAAGTCACCGCGCGCGACCGCGGTGGTGACCTGGGCGATCGACCGGACCTGCGCGGTGAGGTTGTCGGCCATGACGTTGACCGACTCGGTGAGGTCCTTCCAGGTGCCGGAGACACCCTTGACGTCGGCCTGGCCGCCCAGCCGGCCCTCGGTGCCCACCTCGCGCGCCACCCGGGTGACCTCGTCCGCGAACGCGGACAGCTGATCCACCATCGTGTTCAGCGTGTCCTTGAGCTCCAGGACCTCGCCGCGGGCCGTCACGTTGATCTTCTGCGACAGGTCGCCCTTCGCGACCGCGGTGGCGACCTGGGCGATGTTGCGGACCTGGTCGGTCAGGTTGCCCGCCATGAAGTTCACCGAGTCGGTGAGGTCGCGCCAGGTGCCGGAGACGCCCTTGACGTCGGCCTGGCCGCCGAGCCGTCCCTCGGTGCCGACCTCGCGGGCCACCCTCGTGACCTCGTCCGCGAACGACGACAGCTGGTCCACCATCGTGTTGATCGTGCTCTTCAGCTCGAGGATCTCACCCCGGGCGTCGACCGTGATCTTCTGTGACAGGTCGCCCTTGGCCACCGCCGTGGTCACCTGGGCGACGTTGCGGACCTGGTCGGTGAGGTTCCCGGCCATGAAGTTCACCGAGTCGGTGAGGTCGCGCCACACGCCGCCGACGCCGGGCACCTGGGCCTGGCCGCCGAGGCGGCCTTCGCTGCCGACCTCGCGCGCCACCCGGGTGACCTCGTCCGCGAACGACGACAGCTGGTCCACCATCGTGTTGACGGTATCCTTCAGCTCCAGGATCTCGCCGCGGGCGTCGACGTCGATCTTCTGCGAGAGGTCGCCCTTCGCGACCGCCGTCGCGACCTGGGCGATGTCGCGGACCTGGGTGGTGAGGTTGCCGGCCATGGCGTTGACCGAGTCGGTGAGGTCCTTCCACGTGCCGGAGACGCCGGGGACCTTCGCCTGCCCGCCGAGCTGCCCCTCGCTGCCGACCTCGCGCGCGACGCGGGTGACCTCGGAGGTGAACAGCGACAGCTGGTCGGCCATGCCGTTGAACACCGTGGCGATCTCCCCGAGGAGACCGTCGGCGCCGCCGGGCAGCCGGATGCCGAAGTCGCCGTCGCGCACCGCGGTCAGGCCGGACAGCAGCCGGCGCAGCTCCTGCTCCCCCGCCTCGCCCACGCCCGAAGCGCCCGCACCCGGGCGCCCGCCGTCGACCATCGCCCCACCCATCGCCCCACCCGTTTCTTCGGTTGTCGGCGCCCCGGCGCCGCCCCGGTGTGCACACCGGATGGCTCAGCATAGTGCAGCTGCACTAAGCTGAGCGGCAACGGTTGAGCAACCAGCCGCGCCCGTGCCGAAGCACGTTTTCCCAGGCGGTGCTCGCGAGTCTTTCCTTCCCTCCCAGGCCATCCGGCCACATTGACCCGTTCGGCTGAACGGCGGTACGACGTCCGCTGACACCCGCGCCGCCGGCCTTCGTCGTGCGTCCACTATGGACACTCCACTGTGGAAGGCCGGCGGCTCGGGTGTGCGCGGCGCGCCCAGCGGGTACCCCTGGGCATGGATGCCGAGAACCTGGTCGTCGTCGGCAGTGGGCCGGCCGGCGTGTCCGCCGCCCGTGCCTACCGGGAAGCGGGCGGCACGGGAGCCGTCCGCCTGCTCACCGCCGACGCCGACCCGCCCTACGAACGCCCGCCGCTGTCCAAGGAGTTCCTGCGCGGCGAAGACGAGCTCTCGTTGCTGGAGAAGGACTTCCTGACCGGGAGCGACGTCACCGTCAGCGTCGGCGACCCGGTGGTCGAGCTGGGAACCGGGCACGTCCGCACGGCCGCCGGGGTCGAGCACCCGTTCACCACGTGTGTGCTCGCCACCGGCGCCGAGCCCGCACGGCCCGACGTGCCCGGCGCCGATCACCCGGACGTGCGGATCCTGCGGTCGGCCGCCGACTCCCGCGAACTGCGCGAGGCCGCGGCCGGCGTCCGGAGCGCAATCGTCGTGGGTTCGGGGTTCATCGGCTGTGAGGCCGCGGTGAGCCTGAACCGCCTCGGGCTCCAGGTGACGGTCGTGTGCCCGGACGACGTCCCGCAGGAGCGGCGCCTCGGCCACGAGGCGGGCGAATTCCTCCTGCGGTGGCTCAAGTCCGAGGGCGTGAGCGTGCTGCGCGGCACGAAGCTCCAGTCGATCGAGGACGGCTACCGGGTCCGGACCGACGTGGTGCCGATCCTCGACGCGGGACTGGTCGTGCTCGCCACCGGCGTCCGGCCGCGGATCGGGCTGGCCGAAGCCGCCGGGCTCACCATCGAGCAGGGCCGGATCCGCACCGACGAGCACCTGCGCACCAGCGCGCCCGGCGTGCTCGCCGCCGGCGACGTCGCCTTCGCCCACAACCCGGCGGCCGGCCGCGCGCTGGCCGTCGAGCACTGGGGTGAGGGCCTCGCGATGGGCGAGGTGGCCGGCCGGACGGCGGCCGGTCAGGACGCGTCGTGGGACGAGGTGCCGGGCTTCTGGTCGGTGATCGGCGACCGCGTGCTCAAGTACGCGGCCTGGGGTGACGGCTTCGACCGCGCCCGCCCGGTCGCGCACGACGGTGGCGGTTTCACGATCTGGTACGAACGCGACGGCGCGGCGGTCGGCGTCCTCACCCACGAGGCCGACGACGACCACGAGCGCGGCCGGGAGCTCATCCGACGCGGCGGCCCGGTGCCCGCGTCATAGCCAGTCCTTCTTCTTGAAGAGCGCATACAGCCCGACCGACAGCACCACCAAGAGGATCGCCGAGGTCCAGAACCCGCTCATCGCCCCGTTCCCCGGGTACGGCACGTTCTGGCCGTAGAAGCCGGTCACCGCGGTGGGCACCGCGATCACCGCGGCCCACCCGGTGACCTTCTTCATGATCAGGTTCAGCCGGTTGCCCTGCAGGTTGAGCTGGGTCTCGCGGACCGTCGCGATCAGCTCCCGCAGCGCCTCGGTCTGCTCCGCGGCCTGCTGCGCGTGGTCGTGGACGTCCTCGAAGTACGGGCGGGTCAGCTCGTCGGCCAGCCGCAGGTCCGGCCGCATCAGCGAGCTGACCACCTCGCGCATCGGCAGCACGACCCGGCGCAGCGCGGTCAGGCTCTTGCGCAGCCGGAAGGAGCGGCGCTGCAGCTCGGACTGGTCCGGGCGCTCGTCGAACACGAGGTCCTCCAGGGCTTCGACCTGTTCGTCGAGGGCCTGGACGGACTCGGCGTGCCCGTCGACGACGTAGTCCAGCAAGCCGTGCAGGAGGAACGGCACGCCCGCCTTCGCGAGGTCGGTCCCGTCGTCCCAGCGGCGCACGACCGCCTCGATGTCGAACCCGTCGTTCTTGCGCACGGTGACCAGCGCCCGCGGCGTGACGAACGCGGCGAGCTCGTAGGTCGTCGCGCGCCCGCTCTCCGCCCGGAAGTCGACGGCGTAGGCGGTCAGGAAGGCGTGCCCGTCGTAGCGGTCGAGCTTCGGCCGCTGGTGCTCCTGGACCGCGTCTTCGACGGCCAGCCGGTGCAGGCCCAGCTCCTCGGCGAGCTGGGCCAGGTCCGCTTCGGACGGTGCGCAGAGGTCCACCCACACCGCGGTGTCCGGTTCGGCCAGGAAGTCGGAAACCTCCTCGACGGGGAAGTCTTCCTTCAGCAGCGCGCCGTCGCGGTAGGCGCGGGTTCGTGTCATGTCCCGAGGATGCCCGGCCCGGAAACCGTTCACACGCCCGCGTAACCCGCGGGAACGGGGGTACTCGCCGATCTTGTGAGCACCTTGCTGGCGGACACCCCGCCGAAACCCCTCTCGTCGCCGCGCACCTCCGCGTCCGTCGGCGCCGAACTGCGTTCGCTGCACGCCGCGGGCGCGCTCGACCTGCCGTTGCCCGGCGAGCGGACGGCGGAGCGCTGGGCCGCGCTGGCGGCGTTCGGCCGGCGCGACCTGACGCTGGCCCGCCTCGCCGAAGGGCACGCCGACGCCGTCGCGATCCTCGCCGAAGCGGGCCGCTCCCCCGTTCCCGGCGCGCTCTACGGCGTCTGGGCGGCGAAGTCCGGCGGCACCGGCGCGGTGCTGGAAGACGACGTGCTGACCGGCACGGTCCGGTTCTGCTCCGGGTTGTCCCTGCTCGAACGCGTCCTGGTCGCGGCGGGCGACCGGCTCGTCGAGGTGGACCTGGCCGATCCGCGCGTGCGGCGGCACCCGGACACCTGGCAGGCCGTCGGGATGGACGCCTCCGACAGCGGTGACGTCGTGTTCGACGGTGTGCCCGGCACCCTCGTCGGGCCACCGGGCTGGTACGTGACTCGGCTGGGGTTCGCCCTCGGCGGCGCCGGTGTGGCGGCCGTCTGGCTGGGCGGCGCCGCGGGCGTCTTCGACGGTGTGCTCGCGTACCTGCGCGATCGCGGCGGGGCGGACGAGCACCAGCTGGCCCACGTCGGCGCCATGCACACCGCGCTCAGCGAAGCCGAAGCTGTGCTCGCCCAGGCCTCGCGGGGCGAGGTGGACGCGCTGGTCGCGGGCACCTGCCGGGCCGCGGCGGAACGCACCGCCGTCGAGGTGCTGGAACGCGCGCTCAAGGTGACCGGGCCGACGCCGGCGTGCCGGGACCGGCGCTTCGCGCAGCGGGTCGCCGATCTGCCGGTGTACGTCCGCCAGCACCACGCCGAGCGGGACCTCGCCGCGCTCGGCCGGGACGTCCTGGGCGCGGCATGAGGACGGTGCCCGGCTGGCCGGCGGAGCCGTTCGAGCGGGCCCTCGTGGTCGCCGCGCACCCGGACGACGAGACGCTCGGCGCGAGCGGCCTGCTGCAGCGCCTGCACACGGCGGGCACCGCGGTGACGCTCGTCGTCGCGACCGACGGCGAAGCGGCGTTCCCGGCCGCCGACGCCGCGGAACGGCGGGAGCTGGCCCGGACGCGCCGGCGCGAGCTGCGGGATTCCCTTCGGGCGCAAGGGCTTTCCGAGGTCGAGCCGGTTTGGGCCGGTCTCCCGGACTCCGATCTGGCCGCGCACGAGGACGAGCTGACGGCCGTCCTGCGTGAGCACGCCGCCGGCCACGACCTGTGCCTGCTGCCGTGGCCGGGCGACCCGCACCCCGACCACCAGGCCGCCGCGCGGGCGGCCCTCGCGGCGGCGCCGGTGCCCGCGCAGTGCTGGTCGTACCCGATCTGGTTGTGGCACTGGCTGCGTCTCGACGACCCGGCGATCCCCTGGGACCGTGCGCGGTCGCTGCGGCTCACGGAAGCCGAGCGGGACACGAAGGCCGCCGCCATCGGGACGTTCACCTCGCAGCTCAAGCCCGGCCCGCGCGGTGAGGAGCCGATCCTGCCGGAGGAGGTGCTGGCCCACTTCTCCGGCGGCGCCGAGGTGTTCTTCCGCGAACCGCCGCGGACGTCGGCGCCGGTGAGCCGGTTCGCGTCGCTGTACGCCGCCGCGGAGGATCCGTGGTCGGTGGGCACGAAATGGTACGAGCGGCGCAAGCGCGCGATGGTGCTCGCGTGCCTGCCCGACGAGCACTACGCCGAGGTCGTCGAGCCGGCCTGCGGCGTCGGGGCGCTGACCCGGGAGCTGGCGGACCGGGCGGGCCACCTGGTCGCGTTCGACCCGGTGCCCGCCGCGGCCGAGCGCACGCGCGCCGCCGTCGCCGGTCTGTCCCATGTGGACGTCCACATCGGAGCGGTGCCCGCCGCGATCCCGGCGGGCCCGGTCGACCTGCTCGTGTACAGCGAACTGTTGTACTACCTGGACGATCGGGCGCTCGAAGAGACCGTCGAGGCGTCGGTGGCGGCGCTGCGGCCGGGCGGGCACCTGCTCGCCGTGCACTGGCTGCCGTGGGCGCCCGAGGCGCCGCGCGACGGCCGCGACGCGCACGCCCGGCTGCTCGCCCACCCGGCGCTCGAGCCGCTGGTCGAGCACACCGACGAGCAGTTCCTGCTGCACGTGCTGAGGCGCCGGTGATCTCGGCGGTCGGCGTGGTCGTCCCCGCGCGGGACGAGGCAGAGCTGATCGGCACGTGCCTGCGGGCGATCGGCGAAGCGCTGCGGCGGCTGCCCGCGGGGATCGCCCGCACGGTCTGCGTGGTCGCCGACCGCTGCGCCGACCCGACGGCGGCGGTGGCCTGCACGGCGCTCGGGCCGGTCGAGGTGGTGGTCAACACGGCGCCGCGGACCATCGGCGAGGTCCGCGATCTGGGCGTCGCCCGGGTGCGCTCGGCACTGGGCGCCCCGGCCGCGCGGACGCTGCTGCTGAGCACGGACGCCGACACCCGCGTGACGCCGGGCTGGGCGCGCGCCCACCTGGCCCGGGCACGGCAGGGATACCACGCGATCGCCGGAACGGCCGAGCTGTCCGCGCCGTTCAGCTCGTCGGCCCGGGCGCTTTCGCAGTACGAGCACCTCCTGGACCACGCACGCACGACGGAGGGCCACGGCTCGGTCTACGGCGCGAACCTCGGCGTCCGGGCGGACGCCTTCGACGTCGTCGGCGGCTTCGGCCCGAGGGCGACCGGGGAGGACCACGACTTGTGGCGTCGCCTCGGCCAGGCGGGGTTCCGCCGGTGTTACGAGTCGGGCGCGCCGGTGGTGACGAGCGCGAGGCTGGACGGCCGGGCACCGGACGGCCTCGCCGCGCTGCTGCGGAGCTTGGCCGAGGACACGGTCGCCTGAGCGCGGCGGTTGTAGAGGTCCTTCGTAAAGGTTGTCGCTGTCGCGCCCCACCTCGTCCGGGCGAAGATCGGCTGCCCGCAGCTCCCGGACGAGGAAGGCACCGGTGACCACCGCCTGGATGACGCTTCCGGCCGCGCTCCTCGCGGCGACCGTCCTCACCGGCACGCCCGCCGCGGCCGACGAGCCGTCGACGCACCTGGTCTTCGTCGAGCGGGTCCGCGACACCGTGCTCCTCACCTGCGCGCCGCACGCCGGAACGATCACCTGCCACGCCACCCACCGGCCCCGGCCCTACTTGACGGCCGTGGTCACAACGCTTCCAGCTCGGCCCGGACCGCTGTCACGTGCGCCTCACCGCCGTACTCCCCCAGCATCTCCAGCGCTTCCGTGAGCACCTCCCGCGCCCGGTCGCGGGCGCCCGCGCCCAGGTGAGCGCGGCCCAGCTCGGCGAGCGTCATCGCCTCGTACAGCCGGACGCCGGCCTCGCGCCAGAGTGCGGCACTCCGGTTCAGCTCCGAAACGGCGGAGGCGTACTGACCTTCCTCCCGGTGCACGATGCCGATGCGCATCCAGCCGTACGCCATCCCTCGCACGTCTCCGGTGTCTTTGCCCACCGAGACGGCTTCGGCGGAGTACGCGAGCTCGCGGCCGCGGTCACCCTGACGGCCGTACAACACCGCCAGGTTGACCAGGTTCAACGTCTCGACGTGCGCCAGGCCCAGTGACCGGTTCAGCGCCAGGCTCCGCTCGCCGAACTCGATCGCCGTCTCGACGTCGTCGCCGAGGCCGAACACAAAACACAGGTTGTTGAGCGCGCCGGCGAGCTGGCGCTCGTCGCCGATCGCCTCCCAGTCCGCGAGGCTCCGCCGGAGGTGGGCGTACGCCCGGCGGAAGTCGGCCGCCTCACCGCCGTGGGCGAGCTCGGCTTCGGCGACGCCGAGGTCGTTGCGCAGGGTCGCGGCCGCCACCGGGTCGACGCCGTCGACCAGCTGGAGCGCCACTTCGTCGACCTGGATCGCGTCACGCCAGCGTGCCCGCGCCCGGTGGTACTCGTACAGGCCCAGCCCGACGGCGGCGATCGTCTCGGGCGGCACTCCCGGTGTCGCCGCGGCCTGCCGCACCACCGTGACCAGGTGCGCCTGGTGCCGGTCGAGCCAGCCGAACACCTCGTCCGCCGAAGCCGACGTCGGACCCGCGCCGGTCCACCGCCCCGCCGCCCAGTCGTGGCGGTGCGACGCCGCCGAGACCAGCGCCATGCTCTGCCACGCCATCGCCGCGCACAGCTCCACCACCCGGGTGACCGCCGCGGCCCGTTCGCGCCCGGGCAGCCGCGCCGCGTGCTCGCGGGCGTACAGCCGCAGCAGGTCGTGCAGCCGGTACCAGCCGGGGGCGGGTGTGGTCAGGAGGTGGCAGTCGGTGAGCCGCTCCAGCAGTTCCTCGGTCTCCCGCTCCGGCGCGTCGAGCAGCCGGCTCGCGACCGCCACCGACAGCTCCGGGACGTCGAGCAGGGACAGCAGCGGGTACGCGCGGGCGGCGACCGGGTCCAACGCGCCGAACGCCAGCCCGAAGCTGGCCCGGACACCCGTTTCGTCGAGCCGCCGGCGTTCGTCGTCGAGCCGGTGCGCGAGGTGCGCGACCGGCCAGTGCGGCCGGGTGGCCAGCCGCGCCCCGGCCAGGTGCAGAGCCAGCGGGAGGTGACCGCACAACCGCGCCACCGCCCGGGCCGCCGTGGGTTCGGCCGCGACGCGGTCCGCGCCGATCTCCGCCGCCAGCAGGCGCAGCGCGTCCGGCTCGGGCAGCACGTCGAGCAGCACCTGGTGCGCCTGCGGCAGGTCGGGCAGCGCGACGCGGCTGGTGACGATCGCCGCCGAGCCGCCCGCCCCGGGCAGCAACGGTGCGACGTGCCCGGCGTCGCGGGCGTTGTCGAGGACCAGCAGCACCCGCTTCCCGGCGAGCAGGGTGCGGAAGCGCGCCGACGCGGCTTCGAGCGACAACGGTGTCGGCGGTTCCCCGCCGAGCTCCCGGATCAGCCGGTCGAGCAGGTCGAGCGGCTCCGGCGGGTCGGCCGCGTGCCCGCGCAGGTCCAGGTGCAGTGATCCGTCCGGGAAGCGCCGGGCGAGCCGGTGCCCGGCTTCCAGCGCCAGCGCCGTCTTGCCGATCCCGGCCATCCCCGCGATGGCGACGACCACGCCTTGGCGGGGCGCCTCGAAGAACCCGAGCAGCCGCTCGAGCTCGGCGTCCCGGCCGGTGAACGCGGCCACTCCGCCGGGCAGCTCCCGCGGGACGACGGCCGTGCCCGCAGGGGTTCCGGGCCGCGCGGCCGCGGCGGTGAAGGCGGCCCTGTCGTCGTCGGTGAGGTCGAGCGCGTCGGCGAGCCGGTCGAGCGTTTCGCGGTGCGGGAACCGGCGGGCGCCGCGTTCGAGCGCGCCGACGGCCTGCGCGCTGAGCCCCGCCTTTTCGGCCAGCGCTTCCTGGGTCAGCCCGGCCGCGCGCCGCAGCCGGCGCAACCGTGTCCCGAACGCGTCCATCACCCTCCCCCCGCGAGGGATCCTACGTCGGGGCGCCCGGAGCATTGTCGGCGAAGATCGTATCGCTTATCGTATACGACACTGCTCCCTCTCAACGCTGCGAGGTGACCCCGTGTCCGCCCCCACGACCCTCATCGCCCGCGACTTCACCGAGTTCCGCACCGCGGTTTCGCAGTCGTTCGTCCCCCTGCGCGTCACCGCGGGTGGCGACACGTTCCGCGGCCGGATCCGCTCGGCCGGCGCCGACGAGGTGCAGGTCTCCGAGGTCACCGCGGCGCCCCACGTCGTCGAGCGCACGCCCGAGCTGATCGCACGCGGCGAACGGCGGTTCTACAAGCTGAGCCTGATCCTCGCCGGCACCGGGCTGCTGGTGCAGGACGACCGCCAGGCCGTGCTGCGCCCCGGCGACGTCGCCCTCTACGACACGCACCGGCCGTACTCGCTGGTGTTCGAAGAGGACTTCCGCACGCTCGTGGTGATGTTCCCGCAGCGGCTGATCGACCTGCCCGCCGAGCTCGTCGGCCGGCTGACGGCGGTGCGGATGTCCGGCAAGGAAGGGGTCGGCAACGTCGTCGTGCCGTTCCTCGCCCAGCTCGGCGGCAACCTCGAGCAGCTGGCCGGCCCGGCGGGCGCGCGGCTCGCGCACAGCGCCGTCGACCTGCTCTCCACGCTCGTCGCGACCGAGCTCGACCTCGCGCACGCCCAGGCGGACCCGCACCACGAGCTGATGCGCCGGATCCGCGCGCACATCGACACGAACCTGCACTCCGCCGACCTCACCCCGGCGCGGATCGCGGCCGAGCACTTCATCTCCACCCGGCACCTGCACGGGCTGTTCCAGGAGCAGGGCACCACCGTGTCCGGCTGGATCCGCACCCGGCGGCTCGAGCACTGCCGCCGCGACCTGCTCGACCCGGTGTACGCGGGCCGCCCGGTCGCGGCCATCGCGGCGCGCTGGGGGTTCGTCGACGCCGCGCACTTCAGCCGGGTGTTCAAGACGGCGTTCGGCCGCGCGCCGAGCGAGCTGCGGCGCGAGTTGACCGTGCGCGACGGGTTGTTGTCCGCGGGCGCGTGACCGCTCGCCGGGCGGGCGGGCCGACCCGACGATGGGCCCATGCCCGAAGCCCCCACCGACGGCTGGCGCACCTACGACGAGTTCGCCGCCGGGATCGCCACCTACCGCCTGCCGAACGCCGACCTCTCCGGTCGCGAAGTCACGATCACCCTCGACGACGGTGAAGTTCTCGCGCTGAGCTTCAAGGACGCGGAAACCGTTGTCCACAACGGCGTCGAGGACCCGTACGACGCGGTCGCCGTGCGCGACGACGTCTTCTTCGTGAACCTGCCGCTCACCAGCGTCGAAGGCGAAGCGCTGACCGTCGTGTATTCGACGGCGACGCATCGCGCACTTGCCGTCCGGTCCGTGATCGGCGCCGAAGACGTGGTTCCCCGGGTCTCCCAACGGTTCTCCGCGGGGGTCACCGACGGCGGGCCGCCCACCGGGGACGTGCCGGGCCCTTCCCGCGACCTCATCGGGAAGCGCAACCTCTACCGCTACAGCCCCGACCACCTCTACGAACACGTCTACGTCTCGTCGGAGCGCTACGCCTGGCAGTGCCTCGAAGGTGTGCAGCGCGGCCACGGCGACATGGACCTCTCGACCGTGTGGAAGTTCGCCGGCGGCCTCTACCTCTTCTGCTTCCGGGAGTTCCGGATCGCCGTGGCGAGCGTGTGGCTGCACGACCTCGGTTACGCCCTGCGCACCACCGGCGTCTTCCTCGGCCTGACCGGCGACGGCCGGTCCGAGCACTCCCGCGCCGGGGGCCACGTCTACCCGCTCGGCTCGGTCAGCTACCCCGACGCCCAGCCCGTCTGAAGGAGCCGCAAGTGTCCAACCTGGACGTCATCCGCGCGCACTACGCCGCCAGCGACCGCGGCGACCTGCCGGGCATGCTCGCCCCGCTCGGCCCGAAGACACAGTGGACGGAGGCCGCCGGATTCCCTTACGCGGGGACCTACACCGGGCCCGACGAAGTCCGTGAGCACGTCTTCGAAGCGATCGGGCGCGACTGGGACGGCTACCGCTTCACCCTCGCCGAGCTCCTCGACGCCGGCGAGACGGTCGTCGGCGTCGGCACCTACACCGGGACCCACCGCGGCACCGGAAAGTCCTTCACCGCCCGCGTCGCACATTTGTGGCGTTTCGACGGCGGCGAAGTCCTCTCGTTCGAGCAGATCGTCGACTCCGCGCCCGTCGTGGCCGCGGCCCGGGAGAACTCATGAGAAAGATCCTTCCCGTCCTGGTGGCCGCCACCCTGCTCGCCGCGGGCTGCGCCGGGTCCGGCGCGGGCGGCGGCGGCCCGATCGTCGTCGGTTCGGTGAACGCGCTGAGCGGCGCGGCCACGTTCCCCGAGGCCTCGCAGGCGGCGAAGGCCGTGTTCGACGCGGCCAACGCCGCCGGCGGGGTCAACGGCCGGAAGATCGAGTACAAGGCGATCGACGACAAGGGTGACCCGGCGGCGGCCGCGGCCGCCGCCCGCGAGGTGGTCGGCGGCGACGACGCCGTCGCGCTCGTCGGATCGTCGAGCCTCATCGAGTGCGAGATCAACTCGAAGTACTACGAGCAGCAGAAGATCCTTTCGGTGCAGGGCATCGGCGTCGACCCGGCCTGCTTCGCCAGCCCGAACATCGCGCCGGTCAACGTCGGCCCGTTCCACGACATGACGCTCACCCTGCTCTACGGCTCGGAAGTGCTGAAGCTGACCGACATCTGCGCGCTGCTGGAGATCGCGGGCAACACGCTCCCGGCCTACCAGGCGGCGATCGACGAGTGGACGAAGATCACCGGCAAGAAGCTGAAGTACGTCGACTCGACCGTCCCCTACGGCGGCTCGGACTACACCTCCTACGTCGTCAAGGCGCGGTCGGCCGGCTGCAAGGCGATCACCGTCAACCCGGTCGAGCCCGACTCGATCGGCCAGCTCAAGGCCGCGCAGGCGCAGGGCTGGACCGACGTCACGTGGCTGCTGCTTACCAGCGTCTACAGCGAGAACTACGCCAAGGCGATCTCGAACGCCGGCGCCGGGGTGTACGTCCCGGCCGAGTTCTACCCCTTCACCGACGCCGGCAGCCCGCAGACGAAGGACTGGCGCGAACTGATGACGAAGAACAAGATCCCGCTGACGTCGTTCAGCCAGGGCGGATACCTCGCGGCGAAGTACTTCCTCGACGTCGTGCGCGGCATCAAGGGTGACATCACCCGAGAGTCGGTCACCAAGGCGCTGCGCGAGATGAAACCGGTCAGCGACCCGATGGTCGGGACGCCGTACGTCTTCGGGCCCGCGCCGACCCACCACGACAACACCGCGGGCTGGCCGATCAAGCTGGCTTCCGGGACGAATCGCTGGGAGCTGGCGGCGCAGGACTGGCTCCGGATCCCCCGGTCCTAGGAGGACACTCATGCTCCAGGGCGCTTTGGCCGGGCTGGCCGCCGGCGGCCTCTACGCGGTGCTCGCGGTCTGCCTGACGCTCATGTCGCGGCTGGTGCGCGTGGTCAACTTCGCGCAGTCCGCCACCGGGATGTTCGGCTGTTACGTCGCGGTGTTCCTCGCCGTCCACTTAGGACTTCCCGAGTGGCTGGCGACGCTCGCCGGGATCGTGCTGGGCGGCCTGCTGAGCGCGGTGCTCGGCTGGATCGTCTCGACCTGGCTCGCCGAGGCCGACACCGGGACACGGTCGGCGGTGACCGTCGCCGTGCTCCTGCTGCTGATCTCGCTGGCGTTCATCCTCTTCGGGAACAAGCCGCAGCCGTTCCACCCGCTGCTGGCCGGGCCGGCGTTCACCCTCGGCGGAGTGGTCGTCAGCCAGGTCACCGTGGTCACGGTGGCGCTCGCGGTGCTCGTGGCGCTCGGCTGCCGCGCGGTGCTGGCCCGCACCACACTCGGCGTCCGGCTGCGGGCGCTGTCGGAACGGCCGACCACGGCGGAGCTGCTGGGCATCCCCGCCCGGCCGCTCTCCGTCGGCGTGTGGACGGCGACCGGGGTGATCGCGACGCTCGCCGTGTCGATCGTCGCGCCGTCGCAGTCGAACGACCCGACGTCGCTGGCGATGCTGGTGGTGCCGGCGGCCGCGGCGGCGCTGCTCGGCGGGTTCCGGCGGCTCGACCTGGCCGTGGCGGGCGGCCTGGTGCTGGGCATGGCCCAGGGCGCCGTGGCCCAGTCCGACCGGCTGTCGGTGCTGCGGTACTTCCTCCCGTTCCTGGTCATCGTGGCGCTGCTGCTGTGGACGCAGCGCAAGGAGGTGTGGGATGCGGCTCGCTGAGCGGTTCGGGCTGCCGCTGCTCGTCGCGGCCGTCGCCATCGGCGTGGGTTACGCCCTGAGCGTCGGGCTGGAGGGGTACTTCGTCTACCTCGGCGTCAGCGCCGTGGTCGCCGCGATCGCCCTGCTCGGGCTCGGGGTGGTCACCGGCACCGCCGGGATGATCTCCCTGTGCCAGCTGACCTTCGCCGCGGTCGGCGCGTTCGTCGTCTCGGCGTGCAACGTCGCGGGCGTGCCGGGCGGGTTCGTCGTGTGGCTGCTCCTCGGCGGCCTGGCCGCCGCGCTGGCCGGGGTGCTCGTCGGGCTGCCCGCCCTGCGGCTGCGCGGCATCACGCTCGCCGTCGTGACGCTCGGGCTCGCCGCGGCGGCCGACCTGACGCTGGTGCAGATCCAGTTCCCGGGCGCCACCGAGGGACTCTCGGTCGAACGGCCGGACGCGTTCTCCGACGACCGGTCCTACTTCCTGTTCGCGGTGCTGGTGCTCGTCGTATGCGGGCTCGTGGTGCACTTCCTGCGCCGCGGCCGCTGGGGCAGCAGCTGGCACCTGGTCGCCTTCTCCGAACGGGGCACCGCCGCGGTGGGCGCCGGCGTCCGGACGTCGAAGCTGACGGCGTTCGCGGTCAGCGCCGCGCTCGGCGGGATCAGCGGCGGGCTGCTCACCGGCCAGGTCGGCCTGGCCTTCCCGGCGAGCTTCACCTCGATCCAGTCGCTCGCGCTGTACGTGCTGGCGATCATGTCCGGCGCGCACCTGATCGACATGGCGGTGTTCGGCGCGCTGCTCTGGGTCGCCGTGCCAGAGCTGCTCAAGCGCTGGGGTGTGCCGCAGGACTGGGGGTTCGTGATCTTCGGTGTGCTCGGGATCCAGGCGCTCGCCGGGCGCGGCAACCTCGGCACGGCCTGGCGGAACCTCTGGCACCGGTCCCGCGGGCCGGCCGGCCTCGGGCTCACCGACGTCGCCGAGGCCGAGCCGCTGCCGCTGGGCGGCCCGGTGCTGGAGGTGCGCGGCCTGAGCGTCTCGTTCGGACACGTCAAGGCACTGTCCGAGGTGGACATCTCGGTGCCGGAACACGGCGTGCTGGGCGTGATCGGGCCCAACGGCGCCGGGAAGTCCACTTTGGTCGACGTCATCAGCGGGTTCCTGCCGAGGGCGACCGGAACCGTGACGCTCGACGGCCGTCCCCTGACCGGCTCCCCCACGCGGCGGGCCCGCGCCGGGCTGCGGCGGACGTTCCAGCAGGACCGCGTCCCGCCGGGCCTCACCGTCGGGGCCTACGTGCGGTTCGTCGCCCGCCGGCGGCTCCCGGAAACCGAAGTCGCCGACGCGCTGGAGTTCTTCGGCTGCCCTTCACCGCGGACGCCGTTGTCGCGAGTGGACGCCGGCGCGCGGCGGCTCGTCGAGGTCGTCGGGCACCTGCTGGCGCGGCCCCGGGTGCTGCTGCTCGACGAACCGGCGGCCGGGTTGCCGCACGAGGAGCACGTGGCGTTCGGGCGGCGGCTGCGTCAGGTCCCCGCGCGGTTCGGCGTGTCGGTGCTGCTCATCGAGCACGACCTCGACCTCGTCCGGTCGGTGTGCGACCGGCTGACGGTGCTCGACTTCGGCGAGGTCCTGGCGAGCGGGCCGCAGGCGGACGTGCTGGCCGACCCGGCCGTCCTGAAGGCGTACATGGGCGAAACGGAGCTGCTGTGAACGTGTTGCGAGTCGAGGGCCTGACCGTGAAGCGCGGCGCCGGCCCGGTGATCCGCGACGTCGGGTTCACCCTCGAGCCCGGCCGCATCACCGCGCTCGTCGGGCCGAACGGCGCCGGGAAGACCAGCCTGCTCGAAGCGGTGTCGGGGGTGGTGCCGTGCGCCGCCGGCCGCGTCCACGTGGGCGGCGTCGACGTCACGCGGCAGTCACGGGTGGCGCGGGCGCGGCTCGGGCTGGCGCACATCGAGCAGGGCCGGGCGGTGTTCCCCGGGCTCACGGTGCTGGAGAACCTCCGCCTGACCGCGCGCACGCCGGTGCAGCTCGAGGCCGTGCTGGACCTGTTCCCCGAGCTGGACAAGCGCCGCGACTCCCCCGCGGCGCTGCTGTCGGGCGGCGAGCAGCAGATGGTGGTGCTGGCGCGGGCGTTCGCGGCCCGGCCGGCGTTCCTGCTCATCGACGAGATGTCGCTGGGCCTCGCGCCGGTGGTCTTCACCCGCCTGCTCCCCGTGGTGACGCGCTTCGCGGCCGAGGGCACGGCGATCCTGCTGGTGGAGCAGTTCACGCAGGCCGCGCTGGGGGTGGCCCAGGACGCCTTGGTGGTCTCCTCCGGCCGGGTCACGTACGCGGGGGACGCCCGGACCCTGCTGGACGCCCCCGCCACGCTCCACGCCGCCTACCTGGGCCGGTGACGTCACATCCCGGCGCGCTCGAAAGCCAGGGTCGGGAGGTCCACCGCGTGCGCGCCGCCGTCGGCGACCAGGACCGCGCCCGTGATGTACGACGACTCCGGTGAGCCCAGGAACCGCACCACCGAAGCGATCTCCGACGGCTCGGCCGCGCGCCGCAGCGGGACCTCGGCCGTCACCCGGCGATATCCCTCGTCGTGGCCACCGTCGAAACCGGCCGCGGCGGCGAACTCGGCCATCTCTGCGTCGGCCATCGGCGTGCGGACCCAGCCCGGGCAGACGGCGTTCGCGCGGACGCCGCGCGGGCCGAAGTCGCGGGCGATCGAACGGGTCAGGCCGATCAGCGCGTGCTTCGCGACGGTGTAGCCGGCGACGTTCGGCCCGGCGAACAGCCCGGCCAGCGACGACACCACCACGACCTGCCCGCCGGTCTCGACCAGCGACGGCAGCGCGGCCCGGCAGAGCACGAACGCGCTCGAGAGGTTCGACCGCAGCGCGAGCTCCCACTCGTCGTCGCCGGTGTCGGCGACCGAGTGGAACCCGTGACCGCCCGCGTTGGCCACGACGACGTCCAGCCGTCCGTAGCGGCCGACGATCTCGGCCACCGCGCGCTCGGCGTCGTCCCGCACACTCGCGTCGCAGGTGATGACGTGCGCGCCGGTCTCCGCGGCGACCTTCTCGAGCGGCTCGCGACGGCGTCCGAGCACAACCACGCGCGCACCCTCGCTCGCGTAGCGGCGGGCGACCGCGGCGCCGATGCCGGTGCCTCCGCCGGTGACGGCGACAACTGTGTCCACTGTGGATCCTTTCCTAGGCGGGAAACGCGGAGCGGGCCGACATCCCGAAGTCGGCGAGCAGGGCTTGGCCGTTGACCGGCCGGGAAGCCGGGGACGCGAGGAACAGCACCTGCCGGGCGACGTCGGCGGCCGCCTGGACCGGGAACGCCGGGTCGTCGAGCACGTCACCGAGGTCCGCGCGCGCCATCGGCGTGTCCACGACCGACGGGCAGACGCAGTTCACCCGCACGCCCGGCACCTCGACCGCGAGCGCCCGGGTCAGGGCGACGACCGCGCCTTTCGACGCGCAGTAGGGCACCATGCCCGGCGCGGCCGTGAACGCCGAGTCGCTGCCGAGCAGCACGACCGCGCCGCCGTCCTTCAGGTGTGGCAGCGCGTGTTTGACCAGCAGGAACTGCCCGGTGACGTTGACGGCGAGCACCGCGGCGACCTCCGCCGCGGTCGTCTCGGCGAGGGGTTTGCCGACCGGGCCGGAGATCCCGGCGCACCCGACGACGACGTCGAGGCCGCCCAGCCGCCGCGCGACGGTGTCGACGGCCGCGACCAGGGCGGGCTCGTCGGTGACGTCCGCGACCGCCACCCCCTCGCCCGGCATCCGGTCGACCACCCCGACCCGCGCGCCCTCCTCGCGGAACGCCTGCACGCACGCCAGCCCGATTCCCGACGCGCCACCGGTCACCAGCACCGCCTTCCCGGCCAGTTCGGTTCGCATGCGCCCATCCTCACCGCGGGCACGTCCCGGTGGTTGGCGTCGAGTGCAGCCTTGTTGTCCGCCCCCGCACGAGCGGTTCCGCCCGGCGCGGCGACGCGCGAGACTGACCGGGGTGAGCACTCTCTCCGACACCTCGACCTGGCTCCCCCTCGACGGCCTCGCGCCGGGCTTCGACGCGAACAAGGCGCCCGTCACCACCGACCTGGACGGCCGTGAGTTCGTTCTCCGTGACGACGACGGCGCCGTCGTCTTCACCGGGAACGGCGGCGAAGCGTTCCTCGTCGACGACGGCTTGTACTACGTCCAGCCCGTTCCGGACGCCCGCGAAGCCGTTTCGCTGGTCCTCGACGTGCGCGACGGCCGCGCGCTCGTGATCACCACCCGGATCGGCGACACGGGCACCCCGCGGGTCACCCAGGAGTTCCGGACGGCGACGATCGACGGCGTCGAGGTCCGCGGGGAGGTGATGGCGCCGAGCACGGCGCTGGTCGGGCGGCGGGTGCTGTGGGTCTACAGCGAGCAGCACGCCTACGAGCACGTCTACCTCAGCCCGCACTGGTACACCTGGCAGTGCCTGGCCGGGCCCGAGCGTGGGCTGGCCGACACCGACGAGAACACCGGCTACCGGGTGCGGCCCGGGATCCACGTCTTCACCTGGCGGGAGAAGGTCATCCCGTGCGCGTCGGTGACGATCGCCGACCACCGCGACGCCCGGGCGCTGCGTTCCCACGGTGTCCTCTTCGGACTCGACGGCGACGGGCGTCCGACTCACTTCACCTTCGGCGCGCACGGCCGGCTGCTGAGCACCACCGTGCACCCGGCGGAGCTCGACCCGGCGGGGTCCTGAGCCGTGGCCGCCGACCTGATCCTGACCAACGCCGTGGTGTACACAGTGGACGCCACGCGGCCGTGGGCGTCGTCGCTCGCCGTCGCCGACGGGAAGATCGCCGCGCTCGAAGACGTCGGCCGCGGCCCGAACACGGAGGTCGTCGACCTCGGCGGGGCGGTTGTCCTGCCCGGACTGGTCGACGTGCACAACCACCACGCGATGGCCGGGCGCGCGGAGCTGTTCGAACTCAGCTTCGGCGCGGAGGCGGGTCTCGAGGAGATCCTCGACGCCGTCCGGGCGCGCGCCGCGTCGCTGGGACCGGACGAGTGGCTGACCGGCGGGGCATGGGCGTCCACTTTGGTCGGGACGCTGTCGTCCGCGTCGGCCCGGCGCGCGCTGGACGACGCCGCGGGCGGCCGGCCGGTCTCGCTGGCCGACGACAGCCGCCACAACCGCTGGGTGAGCAGCCGAGCCCTGGAGCTCGCCGGGATCACCGCGGCGACCCCGGACCCGCCCGGCGGCGTGATCGTCCGCGACGACGGCGCGCCGGCCGGGCTGCTGCTGGAGGCCGCGGGGGTGCTGGTCGAGCGCGTCACCGGCGGCCTGACGGCGGAGCAGCACCGGCGCGCCTCCCAGCGGGCGATCGAGATCCTGCACGGCTACGGCGTCACCGCGTTCCAGGACGCCGGGGTGTCCACGGACATCCTGGGCGCGCTCCAGTCGCTGGACTCGGCCGGGGAGCTGGCCGCGTGGGTGGTGACGTCGGTGCTGGTCAACGACCCGGTCTTCGGGTTCGACCCGGTCGGCATGCCGCTGCTGGAGGTCGCCGGCCGCTACCGCACCGAGCACCACCGGCCGGACTTCGTGAAGATCTTCCTCGACGGCGTACCCCCGACCCGCACGGCGGCGTTCCTCGAGCCGTACCTGCCCGACGACGACCACGGCGCGTGTTTCCACGGCTCGACCACGATGCCGCCCGAGGAGCTGACGGACTGGCTGCTCAAAGCGGCGTCGGCGGGCTTCTCGGCGAAGGTGCACTGCACGGGTGACGCCTCGGTGCGGCAGTTCCTCGACGCGGTGGCGCAGGTGCGGGCGGCGGGGTACACCGAGACGCGGTTCCAGGTGGCGCACGGCCAGTTCGTGCACCCGGACGACCTCCCGCGGTTCGCGTCGCTGGGGGTGGCGGCGGACATCTCGCCGTTCCTGTGGGTGCCGGGAGTGATCCCGGAGGCGATCGCGTCGGTGCTGCCCGGCCCGCGCGCGTCGCGGATGCAGCCGAACCGCGCCCTGCTGGACAGCGGCGCGCTGGTCGCGGGCGGGTCGGACTGGCCGGTGAGCGAGTCGCCGAACGTGTGGGAGGGGATCGCGGGCCTGGTGACCAGGCAGGATCCGCAGGGTCGCCGCCCGGGGGCGCTGTGGCCGGAGCAGGCGATCACCCTGGCGGAGGCGATCGAGGTGTTCACCCTGGGCGGGGCGCGGGCCTGCGGCCTCGATGACGTGACGGGGTCGTTGACACCGGGGCGTTCGGCGGATCTTGTGGTGCTCGACCGTGATCCGTTCCGGACGGCGGAGGTGGCAGCGACGGAGGTCGTGGAGACGTGGTTCGCGGGGCGGCGGGTGTTCGCTCGCTGACCTCGGCTGCTAAGAAGCCTCGTTGGCGGGGTAGGGC